>NZ_JALDST010000001.1:2827400-4241100 GCF_022747945.1 Micromonospora sp. R77 | reverse complement strand
GCCGCCGAGCCGATGATCCCGCCGCGGCTGTTCCGCAACCGCACCATCACCCTCGCCGTGGTCGCCAGCATCGCGGTCGGCGTCGGCATGTTCGGCGCCTCGGTCTTCCTCGGCCAGTACTTCCAGATCAGCCGGGGCGAGAGCCCGACCATGTCCGGCCTGATGACGCTGCCGATGATCGGCGGCCTGCTGGTCGCCTCCACGGTCGTCGGCCGGATCATCACCAACACCGGCCGCTGGAAGCGCTACCTGGTCGCCGGCTCCGCCCTGCTCACCGTCGGCTTCGCGCTGATGGGGACGCTCCGCGCGGACACCCCGTACTGGCAGATGAGCATCTACATGGCGCTGATCGGCATCGGGCTCGGCATGACCATGCAGAACCTGGTGCTCGCCGTGCAGAACACCGTCGGCCCGCACGAGCTCGGCGCGGCCAGCTCGGTGGTCGCCTTCTTCCGTACCCTGGGCGGCGCGATCGGCGTCTCCGCGCTCGGCGCGATCCTCGGCCACAAGGTCAAGGGCTACATCGCCGACGGCCTGGCCGGTCTGGGCATCCCGAGCACCGGCTCCGGCAGCGGCGGCGTCCTGCCGAACGTGCACACTCTCCCCGCCCCGATCCGGGCCGTGGTCGAGTCCGCGTACGGGCACGGTGCCGGGGACATCTTCCTGGCCGCCGCCCCCTTCGGGCTGGTCGCCCTGATCGCGGTCTGCTTCATCAAGGAGATCCCGCTGCGCCGGCACAACGGTGACCCGCTCGCCGACCAGGTGGACGAGGAGTCAGGCGTCGCGGCCGGCGGCGGGGCGGCGGTGGTCCGCACCGGCATCCGGGACTGAGCCGGATGAGCACTCCGGTCGACGACCGCGAGGAGTACGGCCCGGAGGCCCGGCCGCTGCCGTACGAGCGCGGCACGGACGGGCCCCGGGTGGTGCTGGTCGGCGTGGACGGCACCCGCACCTCCGAGCGGGCCGGCTGGTACGCCGCCGGCCTGGCCCGCCGGCAGGGCTCCGCCCTGGTCGTCGTCTTCGTCAGCTCGCCCGCCGGCTTCGCCGCCCTGGTGCCCGGGGTGGACGCCGGGGCGGTGCAGCGCACCCACGACGAACTGACCGACGAGCTGCGCCGGGAGTGCCGGCGCGGCGCGGAGGAGTTCGGCGTGCCGGTGACGTTCCTGTGCCGGCGCGGGGACGCGTACACCGAACTCTGCCACGCGGCCGACGAGGCCCGGGCGGACCTGGTGGTGGTCGGCTCCTCCGAGCAGGCCGGGCACCGGCTGCTCGGCTCGGTCGCCACCCGCCTGGTCCGCACCGGCCGCTGGCCCGTCGTCGTCGTCCCCTGAGCCGGACGAATACCGGTCGCGGAGTGTCGGACCGGTCGGCAAGGATGCCCGGATGACCTGGAGAGCACCGGAGATCAACCGGACCAAGGAACAGACCAACGGCGACGAGCGCGCGTCCCTGGAGAGCTGGCTCGACTACCACCGGCAGACCCTGCTGCTCAAGTGCGCCGGCCTGACCGCCGAGCAACTGAAGACGCCCAGCGTCGAGCCCTCCGGCCTCACCCTGCTCGGCCTGGTCCGGCACATGGCCGACGTGGAGCGCTGGTGGTTCCGGATCCGGGCCGCCGGCCAGGACCTGCCCGGCATCTACGAGTCCGACGAGGACCCGGACGCCGACCTGAACGCCGTCGCCGACGCCGACGCGGAGGCCGACTTCGCCACCTTCGCCGCCGAGGTCGAGGCCGCCCGCGAGGCCGCCGCCGACCTGTCGCTGGACGACACCTTCCGACGTCCGCGCCGCGACGGCACCGCCGAGACCAGGAATGTCCGCTGGGTCTACCTCCACATGATCGAGGAGTACGCCCGGCACAACGGCCACGCCGACCTGATCCGGGAACGCATCGACGGCGTCACCGGCGACTGACGCCGCGCCTTTCCCGACCGGCCGTGGCGGCCCGGCTCAGCCCGGCCGCCCACGGCCGACGCCGTCCGGCAGCCCTGGACGCCGCCGATTGTCGGACCGGGCCGCGAGGATGCGCGCATGACCTGGAGAGCACCGCAGATCACCCGGACCACCGAACCGTACGTCGGCGACGAGCGCACCATGCTCGAAGGTTGGCTCGACTACCACCGGCAGACCCTGCTGCTCAAGTGCGCCGGTCTGACCGCCGAGCAGTTGCGGACCCCCAGCGTCGAACCGTCCGGCCTCACCCTGCTCGGCCTGGTCCTGCACCTGACCGACGTCGAACGGTCCTGGTTCCGTCGGTGTTTCGCCGGTGCGGACCTGCCCGACCTGTACGACTTCGACAGCGACAACGAAGCGGACTTCCACGCGGCGGCCGACGCCGACCCGCAGACCGCCTTCGCCACCTTCGCGACCGAGGTCGAGGCGGCGCGCGCCGTGACCGTGGGCCGGTCCCTGGACGAAACGTTCACGATGAGCCGCAGCGACGGCGCCACCCGCACCTTCAACCTCCGCTGGGTCTACGTCCACATGATCGAGGAGTACGCCCGGCACAACGGCCACGCCGACCTGATCCGCGAACGCATCGACGGCGCGACCGGCGACTGATGCGGGTCGGCGGACCGTGCTGCGGTGAACCGAGGGCCTACGACACCTCGCGGGCCTTGAGCCCGCCGATCATCCTCACCGGATCAGGAAACCGGCCCGACGGCTCATCCGAACCACGGGATCTCGCGTTTCCCCGACAACCAGATAATGGGATCTACCACATCCGGGGGCACCTCGGCCGGTCAGTACGCCAGCGCCGCCCGCAGGTAGCGCAGGTCGCCCGGACCGCCCCAGCGGTGCGCCGACAGACCCGCCACCCGGGCCCCGGCGACCGCCCGGGGCTCGTCGTCGACGAAGAGCACCCGGGCCGGTGGCGTCGCCAACGCCTCGCAGGCCGCCTGGAAGTACTCCTTCGCGGGCTTGTGCACCCCGATGACCGACGAGTTGACCACCACGTCCAGCTCGCCCACCAGCCCCAGCGTCGCCAGGTCGGCGTCGAGCTGGTCGGTGGCGTTCGTGCCCAGTCCCACCGGTACGCCGGCCGCCCGCACCTCGCGGACGAACGCGAGCACCTCCGGGTCGACCTCGCCCCGGTAGCGCTGCCACTCGGCCACCGCCTCCCGGGCCCGCCCGGCGTCGCCGACGGAGGGGGTGAGCGCGTCCGCCACGCTGCTCATCCACTCGGCGTGACTGACCTTGCCGACCAGCACCGGCTGGAGCACGTCCCACGACATGGCGATCTCGCCGAGCACCCCCTCGGAGAGCCCGTACGCCCGCTCGACGCCTGTGGCGACCGCCGGGTCCCACCTGCGCAGCACCCCGTCGAAGTCGATCAGAAGGGCGGTCGCGCGTTCCCGAGTCACTGGTCGTTCTCCTCGCCGCGGCCAGGCCGCTCGTCGTCGGCCCGGTTGAGCCGTTGGCTGATCACCTGGGTGACCCCGCTGCGCATGGTCACGCCGTAGAGCGCGTCGGCGATCTCCATCGTCCGTTTCTGGTGGGTGATGACGATCAGCTGACTCTTCTCCCGCAACTGTGCCAGCAGGGTGATCAACCTGCCCAGGTTGACGTCGTCGAGGGCCGCCTCCACCTCGTCCATGATGTAGAACGGGCTGGGCCGGGCGCGGAAGATGGCCACCAGCATCGCCACCGCGGTCAGCGACCGCTCGCCGCCGGAGAGCAGCGACAGCCGCTTGATCTTCTTGCCCGGGGGCCGGGCCTCCACCTCGACGCCGGTGGTGAGCAGGTCGTCCGGGTCGGTGAGGATCAGCCGTCCCTCGCCGCCGGGGAAGAGCACGGTGAAGACCTGCTCGAACTCCCGGGCGGTGTCCGCGAACGCGCTGGCGAAGACCTCCAGGATCCGGTCGTCGACGTCCTTGACCACGGTGAGCAGGTCCCGCCGGGTGGCCTTGAGGTCCTCCAGTTGCTCGGAGAGGAACTTGAAGCGTTCCTCCAGCGCGGCGAACTCCTCCAGGGCGAGCGGGTTGACCTTGCCGAGCAGGGCCAGTTCCCGTTCCGCCTTGGCGGCCCGCTTCTCCTGCACCGGGCGCTCGTACCGGACCGGCTCGGGCACCGGCAGGCCGTCCTTCTCGGCCGCCGCGACGTCCACCTGGGTGGGCGGGACGAGCTGGTCCGGGCCGTACTCGGCGACCAGGGTGGCCACGTCGAGGCCGAAGTCCTCGGCGGCCTTCGCCTCCAACTGCTCGATCCGCATCCGCTGCTCGGCCCGGGCCACCTCGTCCCGGTGCACCTGGCTGGTCAGCCGCTCCAGCTCCGCGCCGAGCCGCTTGGCCGCGCCGCGTACCTCCTGGAGCTCGGCCTCCCGCGCGGCGCGCTGCCGGGCGACGGCGTCGCGCTGCTGTTCGGCCTGCCCGATCGAGACGGTGAGCCGGGTCAGCGCCTCACGGGCGCCGCCGACCACGGCCCGGGCGATCGCCGCGCCGCGGGTGCGGGCCGCCCGCCGGGCCGCCGCGCGCTCGCGCGCGGACCGCTCGGCGGCGGCCTGCCGCGCCAGGGAGTCGGCCCGGCCGGCGATCGAGGACACCCGCTCCTCGGCGGTACGCACCGCGAGCCGGACCTCCATCTCGTTCTGCCGGGCCTGCGGCACCGTCGCGGCGAGCTGGTCCCGCTCCTCGGTGGACGGCTCGGCGTCGATCGGGGTGTCCTCGGCCAGCGCAGCCGCTCCTCCAGCTCGGCCAGGGCCAGCAGGTCCCGTTCGCGGGCCGCCTCGGCGCGGGCCCGCGACTCGCCAGCCGGTCGGTCTCCGCCTTTGCCGACCGGGCGGCGGCGCCCAGCTCGGCGAGCCGGCGGGCGGCGGCGTTGCGGTGGCTCTCCGCCTCCCGCTTGGCGGCGGCCGCGTGCTGCACGGCCTCCTTCGCCACGGCCACCTCGGCGCGCGCGTCGACGAGCTGTTCGCGCAGCTCGGCGCCGGTCCGCTCGGCGGCGAGCCGGTTGGTCCGGGCCTCCTCGACGGCGGCCTGCACCTCCAGATAGCTGGGTGCCTTCGCCGACCCGCCGGCCGCCGCGTACGCCCCGACCACGTCCCCGTCGGGGGTGACCGCACGCAGTTCCGCGTTGTCGGCGACCAGTTCGGCGGCGGCGGCGAGGTCGTCGACGAGCACCACGTCGCGCAACGCCCGGTGCACGGCCGGGCGGATCTCGGCGGCGCACTCCACCAGGTCGGGTGCCCAGCGGGCGTGCTCGGGCAGCTTGGGGCGCAACGCGTCGGCGGGGCCGTCCATGCCGGGTCCGGCGGGGCTGCCCACCAGCAGGCCGGCCCGGCCGGCGTCGGAGATCTTCAGCAGTCGCATCGCCTCGACCGCCTCGTCGACGCCGCTGACCGCGACCGCGTCGGCGAGCCCGCCGAGCGCCGCCGCCAGCGCCGCCTCGTGGCCGGGGGCGACGGTGAGCAGCCCGGCCAGGCTGCCGAGCAGACCCGGTACGTCACCGGCACGGGCCAGCAGGGCGCCCGCGCCGTCCTTGCGGCGCAGGCCGAGGGCGAGCGCCTCCTCGCGGGCCTTCCAGGTGGCGGCGTCCTTCTCGGCGGCGCGCTCGGCGTCGGCGAGCGACCGGACGGCGGCCTGGGCCTGCTCGTGGACGCCCACCGCCTCGGCGTGCCGGGCGTCCAGGTCGGCGTTGTCCCGGTCCGCCTCGGATGACTGCTCGGCGACCGCGTCCAGCTCCGCCTGCGCCTGCTCGGCCCGGGCGAGCGCGTCGGTGTGCGCGGCGGCGAGCCGTTCGATCTCCTCGCCGGCGCTGGTGGTCCGCGCCCGGGCCGAGTTGACCTGGCCGGTGAGCCGGGCCAGCCCCTCCCGCCGGTCGGCGATCGCCTTGGCCGCGGCGACCAGCTCCCGCTCGGCGGCGGCCAGCTGGCGTTCCAGCTCCTGCCGGTGCTCGACCGCCTCGGCGAGCCGGATCTGGTCGTCGGTCAGCGCCGCCCGCAGCTCCTCCTCCTGCTCGCGGACCCGCTGCGACTCGGCCTCCAACTGGTCGGGGTCACGGCCGGGGCGCTCGTCGTCCGGGGTGGCGCTGAGGTGGCGCAGCCGCTCCCGGGCGAGCTGCTCGATGGAGCGGAACCGCTCCGACAGGGCGGAGAGCTTGTACCAGGTGTCCTGGGCGGCGGCGAGCAGCGGCGCGTCCTCGGCGAGGGCGGCCTCCAGCTCACCGAGGCGGGACTGCACCTCGCCGTGCTCGGCGTCGAGCTCCTCGCGCCGCTCGCGCAGCGCGGTCTCGTCGGCGATCTCCTTGTCCAGGGTGGTCCGCAGGGTGTGCAGGTCGTCGGCGAGCAGCCGGAGCCGGGCGTCGCGCAGGTTGGCCTGGATGGCGGCGGCCCGGCGGGCCACCTCGGCCTGCCGGCCCAGCGGCTTGAGCTGGCGGCGCAGCTCGGCGGTGAGGTCGGTCAGCCGGTTGAGGTTCGTCTGCATCGCGTCGAGCTTCCGCAGCGCCTTCTCCTTGCGCTTGCGGTGCTTGAGGACGCCGGCCGCCTCCTCGATGAACGCCCGCCGGTCCTCCGGCTTGGCGTGCAGCATGCCGTCGAGCCGGCCCTGCCCGACGATGATGTGCATCTCCCGGCCGATGCCGGAGTCCGACAGCAGCTCCTGGATGTCCAGCAGCCGGCAGGTGTCACCGTTGATCTCGTACTCGCTCTCGCCGGAGCGGAACATCCGGCGGGTGATGGAGACCTCGGTGTACTCGATCGGCAGCGCGCCGTCGGTGTTGTCGATGGTGAGGGTGACCTCGGCCCGGCCCAGCGGAGCCCGGCCGGCGGTGCCGGCGAAGATGACGTCCTCCATCTTGCCGCCGCGCAGCGCCTTCGCGCCCTGCTCGCCGAGCACCCAGGCGATGGCGTCGACGACGTTGGACTTGCCGGAGCCGTTCGGGCCCACCACGCAGGTGATCCCCGGCTCCAGCTTCAGCGTCGTGGCGGAGGCGAAGGACTTGAAGCCCTTCACCGTCAGGCTCTTGAGATGCACCTTCTCGATCCTCGTCCGGTGGCCGCCGTACCGTCGCCGGCTGCGCGGACCTGGTGAACCCGCAGACTAACCCGGGAGTGCCGACACCCCGGTACGCGACCCACCTCGCGCGGTTCGGCGGATCGGCGGCGGGCGGCAAGATCGCAATTAGCGGCGCGCCGCCGGGCGCATTGTTTCCGGCCGGCACGCAAGATCGGAAATGTGGACCGGAGAATTGTCCGGACAGAGCTGCGCGCCGGCACTTTCAGTGTCGGCGCGCGATTTCCTGGTTGGTGCGATTCAGTTTTCTGACAACCGGTGTTCAGGTCAGCGCGGGCTCGGCCAGTCGGAGGAGGTCGTCCGCCTCCGCCGCAGCCGCCGCCAGCCGATCATTGTCGGCACGCAGACGCGTGATCTCGAACTCCAGTGCCTGAACCCTGGCACGCAGTCGGGTGACCTCGTCGAGCAGACGCCGGTCGGGCGCTGCACCTACGTGGCCGTAGAGGGCCTTCGCCATGCTGACTCCTTGATATGCGCTGCCGGAAAGGCCGGCCAACGCGCGCCCTGGTGTTCGCGGCTCTCATGCCCGACGATATGCGGGCATGACCGGGCGCGACTGGCGACACCTATATATTGAGCCGAGAACCCCTCCTTCGTCAAGTTCCCGCAGGCCGTAGATCATCTCCACGTCGACCTGACCACTTGTCGGGGGGCTGCCACAAGGCGCGGACACGCTCTGTCCGGACGCCTTTACTGTACGCCCGGCATTGTGGTTGCGGTCACGTCGCGAGTCGACTTCGCCTTAACTCTTTCTTAGCCACGTTGCCGCAGCTCTCCGCCCACCCGTAGCGTCACCCCGGCCCGCAACCCACCCATGGAGGCGACAGGCGTGTACGGCTGGACCGACCCGATCGACCCGGACGGCGCTCCCCGGCGCCCCGAGCCCCCGACCGACCAACCGCCGGCGTGGCTCACCGACCGACCGGAACCGCGGTCGTCGTACCTCTTCGGGGACGAGCCGCAGCAGCCCACCGAGCCGCCCCGGTGGCAGTCGGAGCCGACCGGGCAGCTGCCGCCCCCGGTGGCGCCCTTCGAGCGGGCCGCGCACGACCGGACCGGTGAACTGCCCTACCCCGTGGCGCCCTTCGAGCGGGCCGCGCACGACCGGACCGGTGAACTGCCCTACCCCGTCGCGCCCTTCGAGCGGGCCGCGCAGGACCGGACCGCTCCGGTGGACCTGGCCGCCGTACGGGCCACCGGTGCGGACGGGCCGGCCGACGGGCGGCACCGCAACGGGCGGCGCTTCCCCCGTCCACTGCTGATCGGCGGGGCCGCCGCCGCGGCGACCCTCGTGGTGAGCCTGGGCGTGGGTGCCCTGGTGCTGCCGGGGAGCGACCCGCGCTCCGACACCACCACCGTGGACGACACCGTCGCCGCCGCCCCGGCCGTCCCGGACGCCTCGTCGGCACCGGCCGACGCGCTGGCCGCCCCCTCGCCGACCACGTCGCCGAGCGCCGCGAAGCCCAGCCCGTCGCCCAGCCGGACGGTCAAGCCGGCGCCCAGCCGCACCACCGCGCCGTCGCGCAACCTGCCCCGCAGCTCCGCGCCGAGCACCACCACCAAGGCGAAGACCACCTCCACCGGCACCGGCATCACCGCCGAGCTGCAGAAGGTCGTCGACCTGGTCAACGCCGAGCGGGCCAAGGCCGGCTGCAAGGCGCTGAGCGTCAACAGCAAGCTGATGACCGCCGCCCAGCGGCACAGCCAGGACCAGGCCGACCACCGGACCATGTCGCACGACGGCAGCGACGGCAGCGACGTCGGCCAGCGGCTCGACCGGGTCGGCTACGCCTGGCGCGGCTACGGCGAGAACGTCGCCTGGAACCAGCAGACCCCGGCCGCGGTGATGGACGCGTGGATGAACAGCCCCGGTCACCGGGCGAACATCCTCAACTGCTCGTTCACCCAGATCGGCGTGGGCGTGGCGCGGAGCAACGGGCCGTACTGGACGCAGGACTTCGGCACGCCGCGCTGACCGCGCGTCGTCCGGGGCGGCGTCGTCGTTCAACCGGGTGAGGGAGGTACGGGCGTACCTCCTCGGGCGGCCCACGGGGCCGCCCGCGACCCGGGAGAACTGCCGATGCGGAACCGGCTGCCGTGGCCCGTGCCGCCGGGCCGGCCGGCGCGGGTCGTCCGGCGCGGAGCGCGCCGGACGGTGGCGCTCGGGCTCGTCCTGCTCACCCCGCTGGTCGCCTGCCGGGCCGAGCCCGCGACGCCCACCGCCTGGCCCGCCGGGTCGGTCCGGAGCTGGCAGTGGCAGCTCACCGGCCCGGTCGACGTGACCGTCGACGCGGACGTCTTCCTGCTCGACCCGGTGACGACCACCACCGCGGAGACCGCCGCGCTCCGCGCCCGACACCGCCGGCTGGTCTGCCAGGTGCCCGTCGGGACGTACGCGGGGACCGACCCGGACGCGAACCGCTGGCCGGTGGCGATACGCGGCGCCCCGGTCGCCGGCCGGCCGGGCAGCCGCTGGCTGGACGTACGACGGTGGGACAGTCTCGCCCCGGTGCTGGCCGACCGGTTCCGGCTCTGCCGGGGCAAGGGCTTCGGCGCGGTGGCGCTCAGCGACGCCGACGGGTACGCCCACCGCCCCGGCTTCCCGGTCACCTTCGACGACCAGTTGCTGGTCAACCGCCGGCTGGCCACGCTGGCCCGGTCGCTCGGCCTCTCCCCCGGTCTGGTCGACGCCGTGCCGCAGGTGGCCGCCCTCGCGCCGGACTTCGACTTCGCGGTCAACCAGGAGTGCGTACGGCGGCGGGAGTGCGCCCGGCTGCTGCCCTTCGCCGACGCCCACAAGCCGGTGCTGCACGTCGAGTACACCGGCGACCCGGCCACGTTCTGCGTCACCACCGTCGGGTACGGCTTCGCCTCCATCCGCAAGGACCGCAGCCTGGACGCGTGGCGGGAGTCCTGCCCGCTGCCCTGACCGGACGACCCGGGCGGCCGGGAGCCGGCGCAGCCGGTGGGGCGGGCGGTGGGCGTACCGGAGAAAAGGGTGACGCCGCCCCCGCCGGGGCGGGCGGGGGCGGCGTCGGGACGGGACGAAGGTCAGCCGGTGGTGGCGGCCGGGGTCGGCGTGCCGGACCCGCCGCGCTGCGCCGGGATGTCGCCGTGCTCGGCGCTGAGCGGCGTCGCCAGGTCCTCCAGCGACTTCCCCTCGGCCTTCACGCCGAGCACCAGCTCGACGATGCCACCGATGATCATGATGCTGGCACCGATCACGAAGGCCAGCACGGTGTCGCCGACCTTGCCGCTACCGACCAGCTTCGAGAAGAGCAGCGGGCCGGTGATGCCACCGGCGGCGGTGCCGATCGCGTAGAAGAACGCGATGGCCATCGCCCGGGTCTCCATCGGGAAGATCTCGCTGACGGTCAGGTAGGCCGCGCTGGCGCCCGCCGAGGCGAAGAAGAGCACCACGCACCAGCAGGCCGTCATGGTCACCGCGCTGAGCACGCCGGAGTGGAACAGCCAGGCGGTGCCGAGCAGCAGCACCCCGGAGCCGATGTACGAGCCGGCGATCATCGGCACCCGGCCGACGGTGTCGAAGAGCCGGCCCAGCAGCAGCGGGCCGAGCAGGTTGCCGACCGCGATCACCGCGAAGTAGTAGCCGCTGTTGCCCGGCGGGACGTCGAAGAAGGTCTGCAGGATCTGGGCGAAGCCGAAGGTGATCGCGTTGTAGAGGAACGCCTGGCCGATGAAGAGCGAGAAGCCCAGCACGGCCCGCTTCGGGTAGCGGGCGAAGAGCGTCTTCGCGATGTCCAGGAAGTTGGTGCTCTTGCGCTGCCGGATCTCGATGTAGCTGTCGGCCTCGGCGAGGTCCTTGCCGGTCTCCCGCTCGACCTCGGCCTCGACCGAGTCGACCAGCTTGTTCGCCTCGTCGGCGCGGCCGTGGATGAACAGCCAGCGTGGGCTCTCCGGGACGTGCCGGCGCACGATCAGGATCACCACGCCGAGCACCGCGCCCAGCCCGAACGCGACCCGCCAGCCCAGGTTGGTCGGCAGGCCGTTGAGCAGCGGCACGGTCAGCAGCGCGCCGATGGCCGCGCCCAGCCAGAAGGTGCCGTTGATGATGATGTCGATCCGGCCCCGGTGTCGCGCCGGGATCAGCTCGTCGATCGCCGAGTTGATCGCCGCGTACTCGCCACCGATGCCCATGCCGGTCAGGAACCGGAACAGGAAGAACCACCAGGTGTCGAAGGAGAGCGCGGTCATCGCGGTGGCGACCAGATAGAGGCCGAGGGTCAGGAGGAACAGCTTCTTGCGGCCGAACCGGTCGGTCAACCAGCCGAAGAAGAGCGCACCCGCACAGGCGCCCGCCACGTAGAGCGCGGCGGCCAGGCCGGTGACCTGGCTCTGGCTGATGGCCAGGCCGCTACCCGGCTCGGCGAGCTTGCCGGACAGGTTGCCGACGATGGTCACCTCGAGCCCGTCGAGGATCCACACCGTGCCGAGGCCGATCACGATCATCCAGTGCCAGCGGGACCACGGGAGCCGGTCCAGCCGGGCCGGGACGTTGGTCCGTACGGTGCCGGTCCGCACGTCGGTGCTCATGACGCGCTCCGGGGGGAATCGGGGGTTGCCGGGGCGCTACGACGGGCCGCCGGCTCCAGCTGTTCGTCCATGGCGGCCCAGATGCCCAGCCGCCAGGTCCGCTAATCCTGTCTGTGACGGCGAGGGCCCCGGTCGATGCCCGAGGCGTCGACCGGGGCCCTGCCCGCACCGCTCAGCGGGCGCCGACCAGCTCCGGGGTGGGCGTCGGCGGGTCGGCGGGCGGCACGACCGCCCGGGGGCGCAGGAACCGCGGCGCCCACCAGTTGGCGTCACCGAGCAGCGTCATCACCGACGGCAGCACCACCGCCCGGATGATCGTGGCGTCCAGCAGGATCGCGGCGGCCAGACCGATGCCGAGCTGCTTCATGTCGATCGTGCTCAGCGAGGCGAAGATCGCGAAGACCCCGACCATCACGACCGCCGCGCTGGTCACCACGCCCGCCGACGAGGTGATCCCGTACGCCACGGCGTCGCGGTTGGTCATGCCGGTGCGGATGCCCTCGCGGATCCGGCTGACCACGAAGACGTGGTAGTCCATGGAGAGGCCGAAGAGCACCACGAAGAGGAAGAGCGGCAGCCAGGAGACGATCGCCCCCATCGAGGTGAACCCGAGCAGCCCACCGGCCCAGTCGCCCTGGAAGACCAGCACCAGCAGCCCGTACGCGGCCCCGGCGGAGAGCAGGTTGAGCAGGATCGAGGTGAGCGCCACCACCACCGACCGGAACGTCAGCACCATCACCAGGAAGGTCAGCACCAGCACGAAGCCCATCACCAGGGGCAGCTTCTCCCGGATGTGCGCGGCGTAGTCCTCGCTGTCGGCGACGCCGCCGCCGATCGCGTACTCGATGCCGGGGACGCCGCGCAGCGCGGCGGGGGCCAGGTCGTCGCGGAGCCGGTGCAGCGAACGGGTCGCCTCGTCGGTGCGGCTGGCGTACGGGGTCGCCACCTCCAGCACCGACACCCGCCGGTCGGCCGACACCATGATCTTCGGGCCGTCCCCTCGGCCGGCGCGAAGATCGGCTCGGCGGCGGCCCGCCCGGCGAGGTCGGTGAGCGCCGCCCGCACCCGGTCGGCCTGCGCGGCGGGCGCCCGCACCGCCACCGTGTGGGTGGTGCCGGTGCTCGGGAAGGCGGCGGTGAGCCGGTCGTACGCCTGCATCGCCGGCGTGGTCCGGGGCAGGTCCTCCATGCCGGGGAACTTCAGCTTCATGCCCAGCGCCGGCGCGGCCAGGGCGAGCAGCAGCCCCACCGAGACGACCAGGGTGGCCAGCGGCGCCCGCAGCGCCGGTCGGAGCACGGCCGGCCAGAACCGCGGTCCCCGCCCGGTACGCGGCGCGGTGAGCCGCCACAGCAGCGGCACCCGGGGCCGGTCGACCCAGCGGCCCAGCTTGGCCAGGAGCGCCGGCAGCACGGTCAGCGAGCCGGTCACCGCGACCGCGACCACCAGGATCGAGCCGACGGCCAGCGACGAGAAGACCGCGTCGTTGGCGAGCAGCAGCCCGGCCATCGAGATGATCACGGCGAAGCCGGAGACCACCACGGCGTGCCCGGAGGTCTCCGCGGCGATCTCCACCGCGGCCAGGCCGGAGCGGCCCTTGGCGCGTTCCTCCCGTTCCCGCCGCACGTAGAAGAGCGAGTAGTCGACGCCGACGGCCATGCCGATCAGCAGGATCACGCTGGACGTGGTGTCGGTGGCCGGCACCAGGTGCGAGGCGAGGGTGGAGAGCCCCATCGCCGCCGCCACCGAGCTGAGTGCGAGCAGCACCGGCACGCCGGCCGCGATCAGCGCCCCGAACGCGATGATCAGGATGGCCAGGGTGACCGGCAGGCTGAGCAGCTCGGCCCGCTTGAAGTCCTTGCCGAGGGTGTCGTCGAGGGCCCGGCTGATCGACGGGCCGCCGACCTGTTCGATCCGCAGCCCCGGGTGCGCCGCCTGGACCTGCGCGGTGGCGTCCCGCAGCGGCTGCACCCGGTCGGCGGCGGTCTCCGGGTCGCCGGACATGGTGACCGGCACCAGCAGCGCGGTGCCGGCCCGGGACGGCACCGGCGTGCCGACCGAGGCGACCCCGGCGACCTGCCGCAGCCGCGCCGTCGCGTCGTCGGCCGCCGCCTTCGCCGCGGCCGGGTCGAGCGTCCGGCGCGCGGCGTGATCAGCACGTTCTCCACGGCCGGCTCGCCGAAGTTCCCGTCGGAGACGATCAGCTGGGCGCGGCCCGTCTCGCCGATCGCCATGTCCCTGTCCGTCGCCTCGGTCAGGCCCGCGGCGTTGCCGCCGACGAAGCACACCGCCACGAACACCACCCAGAGCCCGATGGCCCGCCACGGGTGCTCCGCACTCCACCGCGCCAACCGCACCGTCACCGGTCTTCTGCCCATGCCCGCCGATCCCCCTCCTCGCGCCGGTCCTGCACCGACGGTGCTGACGCTAGGCAGGGCGGCGGGCCCGGACATCGGGGATCGGCCCCGGCTCGTCCCCGATCCGGGAAGCACCGGCCGGCCGGTCCGACCGGGGTCGGCCAACCGGACAGAAAGGACTTTTACCGGTACGGACCCGGGGACGCGCCGGGAGCGTCGGCCGAGGCACACCGGCGCAACCCCGAGCCGCCGTCGGGGTCAACCCCGGAGGGTCCCCCGGGGCCGCGGCTGGCAGCGCGGGCAGCTGTACGACGACCGGTTCATGAACGCCTCCCGCCGGATCGGCGCACCGCACCGCGGGCAGGGCTCCCCCTCCCGGCCGTACGCGTTCAGCGACCGGTCGAAGTAGCCGCTCTCGCCGTTGACGTTGACGTACAGCTCGTCGAAGCTGGTGCCGCCCTGCTTGATCGCCTCACCCAGCACGTCCCGGACGTGCCCGAGCAGCCGCCGGGCGGCCGGGACGGTCAGCGCGTCGGTGGGCCGGGCACCGTGCAGCTTCGCCCGCCACAGCGCCTCGTCGGCATAGATGTTGCCCACCCCGGAAACCAGGGTCTGGTCCAGCAGCGCCCGCTTCACCTCGGTACGCCGCCGGCGCAGCGCCGCCACGAAGGCGTCGTCGGAGAACTCCGGGTCCATCGGGTCCCGGGCGATGTGGGCGATCTCGGCGGGCAGCTCCGCGCCGCCCGCGGAGACCGACAGCCCGCCGAACGTCCGCTGGTCCACGAAGCGCAGCTCCGGACCGTCGTCGGCGAACCGGAACCGGACCCGCAGGTGCAGCTCGTCGGCCGCGCCGACCGGCTGGAGCAGCAGCTGGCCGGACATGCCGAGGTGGCCGATCAGGGCGTCCCCGCTGTCCAGCGGCAGCCACAGGTACTTGCCGCGCCGCCGGACGTCGGTCACCGTCCGGTCGGCGAGCACGTCGGCGAAGTGCGCGCCGCCCGGGGTGTGCCGGCGTACGGCCCGGGGGTGCCGCACCTCGACCGAGGCGATCCGCCGGCCGGTCACCCACTGGGCCAGGCCCTGCCGGACCGTCTCGACCTCGGGCAGCTCAGGCACGGCCGGCGCCGCCTCGGCGGCGTCCGCCTCCACCCCGGCCTGCGCGGCGGTCTCCGCCCGCTGTGCGCGGTCGCGTCCGCCTCCGCCTGCGCGGCGGCCTCCGCCTCGGCCTGCGCGGTGGCCTCCGCCTCGGCCTGCGCGGTGGCCTCGGCCTGCTCGGTGAGCATCCGCCAGGCCGACTCGGCGGCCCGCTGCTCGGCCTCCTTCTTGCTGCGGCCGTCCGCGCCGCCGTAGCGGTTGCCGGCCACCACCACCCAGGCGGTGAACGTCTTCAGGTGGTCCGGCCCGGTGCCCTCGATCCGGTACTCCGGAACGCCCAGCCCCAGCGCGGCGGTCAGCTCCTGGAGGCTGGTCTTCCAGTCCAGGGCGGCGCCCCGGCCGGCCGACTCCGCCATCAACGGGTCGAAGAGCCGGTGGATCACGATGGCGGCGGTGTCCAGGCCGTACTGGAGGTAGATCGCGCCGAGCAGCGCCTCCAGGGTGTCGGCCAGGATGCTCGCCTTGTCCCGCCCGCCGGTGCTCTCCTCGCCCTTGCCCAGCAGCAGGTACGCGCCGAGCCCGTCCGGGCCCAGGCCGCGCGCCACGTCGGCGAGGGCGCGCATGTTCACCACGCTGGCCCGCAACTTGGCGAGCTGTCCCTCGGCCAGGTCCGGGTGGTTCTGGAACAGCGCCGTGGTGATCACCACCCCGAGCACCGAGTCGCCCAGGAACTCCAGCCGCTCGTTGGTGGGCAGGCCACCGTTCTCGTACGCGTACGAGCGGTGGGTCAGCGCGCGCTCCAGCAGCTCCGGGTCGAGCGACACCCCGAAGGCCGCCTCCAGGTGACTGACGGGAGCCCGTCGCCGCTTGTCGTTCGTCATGGTCCTACCTCGTTGCCGTGTGCGGGATCCTGCGGAATGCCGTCGAGCAGGCCGGAGATCAGGTCGGTGGCCCGCCGTCGCCACAGGTGGGCGGCGAGGGCGATGCCGGAGGCGACGTCGTCGGGTCGGGCCGCGCCGTGGCACACGACCACCGTGCCGCAGACGCCGAGCAGGGCGGCCGCCCGGGGGGCGCCGCCGCTGGCCGGTGGTCCGCCGGCCATCGCGTACGCGCCCTCGATCGCCTTGAGCAGCACGTTACCGGTGAAGCCGTCGGTGACCACCACGTCGGCGCGGGTGCCGAGGGCGACGTCGTACCCCTCGACCAGGCCCACGTAGCGGGCGCCGCAGGGCAGCGGCGCGGCAGCGAGCATGGGATCGGCGGCGCGGCGCAGGCGGTCGCCCTGGCCGGCCTCGGTGCCGACGGAGAGGAGGCCGACCCGGGGCGCGGCCACGCAGTGCGCCACCGCCGCGTAGGCGGCGCCGAGGACGGCGTGCCGGGCGAGGGTGGCCGCGCGGGGCTCCAGCGAACCGCCCACGTCGAGCAGGACCACCGGGCCGGCGACGGCCGGCAGGGTGGCCACCAGGGCGGGCCGGCGCACGCCCGCCCACCGGCCCAGGCCGAGCGCGGCGGCGGTGACGGTGGCGCCGGTCGAGCCGGCGGAGACGAGTGCGTCCGCAAGACCGTCGCGGACCGCGGTGACCGCCGCGCGGACGGTGCTGTGGCCGCGGGCGGCGACGGGATGGTCGCCCATGCCGACGACGGTCCGCACCGGGCGGACCGTGATCCGGGCGCGTTCGGCCGGGTCGAGGGCGTCGATCAGCCCGCCGGCCACCTCGGCGGGGCCGACGAGCAGCAGCTGCAGGTCGGGGTCGGTACGCACCGCCCGCAGAGCGCCGTCAACCACGACGTCGGGAGCATCGTCCCCGCCGAGGAGGTCAACGGCGATCCGCGCGGTGCCCGGCTCCGTCGACCCGTCGACCGCGTCGCGGTCGGCGTCGGAGGGAGCCGGGACACCGGGGGACTGCCAGGGTGCGCGCGCCACCCGACCCACGGTCGGGGGCGTCACTCGGCGTCCAGGTCAGACCTCGAGAACCTGGCGGCCGTTGTACGTGCCGCAGACGGAGCACGCCGCGTGCGGCAGCTTCGGCGACTTGCACTGCGGGCAGGCCACGGTCGCGACCACGGCCGCCTTCCAGTTCGCCCGGCGGGACCGGGTGTTGCTGCGCGACATCTTGCGCTTGGGGACGGCCACGGTTCCTACTCCTCTGTACGGTTCAGTTGCGACAGGCTCGCCCAACGCGGGTCGATCTCCTGGTGGCTGTGGTCGGCCGGCAGGTCGTCCCAGTGCACCCCGCACTCGGGGCACAGGCCTGGGCAGTCCTCCCGGCAGAGCGGGTTGGTCGGCAGCTTGAGCACCACCGCGTCCCGCAGCGCCGGCTCCAGGTCGATCAGATCGTCCTGCATCCGGCCCACCTCGTCCTCGTCGGTCGTGGCGTCCGTGGTGCTGTTCTCGTACGCGTACAGCTCCTGGACGTTCACGACCACCGAGTCGTCGATCTCGCGTAGGCAGCGGCCGCACTCGCCCTTGACGGGACCGGTGATGGTCCCGGAGACGAGCACGCCCTCGGACACCGACTCCAACCTCAGGTCGAGGTCGAGGTCCGCGCCTTCCGGCACGCCGATCAACTCCACGCCGAGGTCCGCCGGTGCCGGCACCACCCGCTTGACCGTACGCAACGCACCAGGTCGGCGCGGCAGGTCCCTCGTGTCGAGGACCAGCGGCGACCTGGGGTTGAGTGATGAAGACGAGTGTTTGGGCATAGTCAGACTCCGGCCGGTGAGAGGCCGACAAAAAAGGTTACCTGGGCGACCACCCGACCGTCGAACCGGGGGCGTCGGGTGCCCCGCCTGTCGGCTGCCGGGGTGCCGCTCAGAAGGGTAGCGGGCGATCCGCCTCGTCGCCCGCGAAGGTCCCGATCTCCCGCAGCGCGTGCATCTTGTCCCGGCCCCGCTCTATCGAGGCGAGCGCCCGGGTGAGGAACTGCTCGAAGTTGGCCAGCGCGGTGTCGACGTAGTCGTCGACCTCGTCCCGCAGCCGCTGCGCCTCGGCCCGGGCCTCGGCGATGATCCGGGCGCCCTCGTGCTCGGCGGAGACCGTGATCTCGTTCACCGACACCAGGCGGGCGTGTTCCGCCTCACCCTCGCTGATGATCCGGTCGGCCTCCCGCTTGCCGGCCTCCATGATCTTGTCCCGCTCCTCCAGCAGGGCGGCGGCCCGACGCAGGTCGGCGGGGAGGTCGGCGCGCATCTCGTCGAGGATGGCGATCAGCTCGCCCCGGTCCAGCATGCAGTTGTTGCGCGACATCGGGACGGAGCGGGCCTGCTCCACCATGGCGATCAGTTCGTCGATGCGATCGAGCGGGTCCACCGGTACCTCACTCCTGTCGTTCGTCGGCCGACCTACATGATGCGGGTTACGGCCGGGTTCCCGCTCCACCAATGATGTCGTGCGCGGGCGACAGGTGGGCCATCCGCCCCGGCCCGGCGCGTCGCGCCGGAGGCGTCACGGTGGCCGGGTCAGCCGGGCTGCTGCGGCGTCAGCCGGGCCCGGAGCTGCTCGCGCACCACGTCCGGGACGTGGGAGGAGATGTCCCCGCCCCACTTGGCGACGTCCTTGACCAGACTGGAGGAGAGGAACGAATAGAGCGGGTTGGTCGGCATGAAGAGGGTCTCCACGCCGGCCAGGCCGATGTTCATCTGCGCCATCTGCAGCTCGTAGTCGAAGTCGCTGACCGCCCGCAGGCCCTTGATCAGCACACTCGCCTGCTGGGCCCGGCAGAAGTCCACCAGCAGCCCGCGGAACGACTCCACCCGCACGTTGTCGTACGACGAGGTGACCTCGCGGAGCATCTCGATCCGCTCGTCCACGGTGAACAGGCCGCTCTTCGACTGGTTGACCAGCACTCCGACGATCACCTCGTCGAAGAGCCGGCTGGCCCGGCCGATGATGTCGAGGTGTCCGTTGGTGACCGGATCGAACGAGCCGGGACAGACCGCACGTCTCATGATCGGCGACCGTACCAAAGGGTGGTCTCGCCGTAGCGGCGGCTGCGCTCGGCGGTGATCCCCTCCACCCAGGTGACCTGGCCGCTGCGACTGGACCGCTCCACGATCACCAGCGCGTCCGGGGCCAGCCAACCGCCGTCGACCAGCGCGGCGAGCATCGCGGTGACCTCCTCGTCGGGCACCGCGTACGGGGGGTCGGCGAAGACCACGTCGTACGGGTCGCCGTCCGGGCCGGCGGCGAGCACGGTGGCCACCCGGCCGGTGACGAGTCGGGCGGCCGGGGCGGCGCGCAGGGCGGCGACGTTCTCCCGGATCACCCGGGCCGCCCGGGCGTCGGACTCCACCAGCAGCACGTGCTCGGCGCCCCGGGACAGCGCCTCCAGCCCGACCGCGCCGGAGCCCGCGTAGAGGTCGGCGACGCGCGCCCCGACCAGGTCCACGTGCGCCTGCACCGCGCTGAACAGCGCCTCGCGTACCCGGTCGGAGGTGGGTCGGGTGCCGGCGCCGGGCGGCGCGGCGAGCCGCCGGCCGCCGAGCGTGCCGGCCACGATCCGGGTCACCGTCTGCTCCTGCGCATGCCTCTGACGCTACGCGACGGCCGGCGCAGGCCGGGCGACCCGCCGCTGACGCCACCGTTCGATCACCCCGCGTACATCAATGATCTCAGATATATAACAGACCCTTTACGAGGCGTCGATCGACGTGACGTCCGGCGAACGGATCTCGCTAGTGTCTGCCGGGTTGCCGCGCGGACGAGGTCCCGATCCGTCCGCCGCACCCTCCGATCCTCCCCTCATCAGGAGCAGACGTGCACCGTCTCCACCTCCGGCGTGCCGCCGTCCTCACCGCCGGCGCGCTGATCGGCCTCGCGGGCGTGGCCACCGTCGCCGGCCCGGCCCTGGCCCACCACCCCCAGCCCTCCGGCAGCTACTGCGCGGCCGGGGACGGCAAGGTCACCGTCAACTGGTCGGTGGGCAGCAACGTGCCCGACCTGACCGGCAAGATCACCCGGATCGAGTCCTCCGTGCCCGGTGACATCACCGGCAGCCTGGCCGTCGGGGCGACCCTGAACGAAGAGGGCGGCGAGCCGCTGACCGGCAGCCAGACCCACACCTTCGAGGGCGCGATCCCCGAGCTGAAGCTCACCGTCGAGGCCCGCTGGGTACGCGACGACAAGGTCATCCAGACCTGGCAGAGCGTCGTCGCCCAGCCCTCGCAGGACTGCGGCCCGGCTCAGACGCCGTCGCCCACGCCCAGCTCCCCGGCGCCCAGCTCCCCCGCGCCGAGCGCCACCCCGGAGCCGAGCCGGTCGCCCGAGGTCACCCCGTCGCCGTCCGCGTCCCGCCCGGCCAGCCCGTCCGCGACGCCGCCCGCCGCGGCGGAGCCGGCCGAACCGGTGTTCCAGCTCGAGCAGACCTGCGACACGATGACCTTCATCGTCGAGAACCCGGCGAAGGGCATCCCCTTCACCGCCACGCTGACCACCGAGAAGGGCGTCACCAAGAAGCTCGTCTCCGAGCCGGGCAAGACCACCTCGGTCAGCTTCGACGCCTACCGGGGCCTCAAGGTCACGGCCAAGTACGACGTGGTCGAGGACGCCGAGACCATCCCGTACACCCAGCCGAAGGACTGCTCGGGCCAGGGTGGCGGCCTGCCGGTCACCGGCCCGGCCGCCGGCGCCATCGCCGGTGGAGCCGTCCTGCTGCTCGCCGCGGGCGCGGTGCTCTTCGTGGTGGCCCGCCGCCGTCGGGTCCGCTTCACCGCCTGATCCTGCCCGGATCGCCGGAGGGCGCGTCGACCACCCGGTCGGCGCGCCCTCCGCGCAGCACCACCCTCCGCGAGCCCGACCTGCAAGATCACGCTCGAAGCGGGAAACAGTGGCCTCGGGCGCGGGTGGGCACTGTTCCCCGGATCGAGCGCGACCTCGGCGGGGCAGCGCGCGGACAGCGCCGGTGGGAGGGGTGGGTGCACGGGCGAGCGGGGCGCGGTCAGGCGGCGGTGAGGACCTGGTCGACCAGCGAGAGGGCGGCGGTGTCCTCGTTGGTGAGGAGCACCAGCCGACGGTCGGAGTCGGGCAGCCAGGCGGCGAACGACCGGAACCCGGCGTTCTCCCCGGAGTGGTGGACCGCCCGCTCCCCCGCCAGCGGCCCGAGGAAACAGCCGTAGCCGTAGGCCGTCCCGGCCGAGCCGGTCGGCGCGTACGCCGTGGTCATCCGCGCGACCGAGGCGGTGGTGAGGAGACGCCCCCGCCTCGGCACGTCGAGCCAGGTGAGCAGGTCGTCAGCGGAGCACCAGACGTCCCCGGCACCGACGTTCACCATGTCCAGGTCCCAGGACGGGACCGGCCGTCCGGCCGAGTGCCCGACCGCCACGTCGGGGCGGTCGCCCGGCGCACCGGCGAAGCTGTCGGTCATCCCCAGCGGCGCGAAGACCTCGGCGGCGAGGAAATCGGCATACGGGCGGCCGGCGGCCCGCTCGACGGCGTGGGCCAGCAGCACGTAACCCGGGCTGCTGTAGTGCCACCGGGCCCCCGGACGGAACAGTGGCGGAACGTTCCGGAAGAGGGCCCGCAGCTCCACCGGTCCGGTACGCCGGGCCAGGTCGATCAGCGGGTAGTCCTCCCAGTGGCCCAGCCCCGAGGTGTGGTTCAGCAGGTGGTGCAGGGTGATCCCGCGCCACTCCGGCGGGCAGTCGGGCACCCAGCGCTCGACCGGGTCGGTCACGTCGAGCGTCTGCCGCTCGGCCAGGAGCAGCACCGCCGCCGCGGTCATCTGCTTGCTGATCGACGCGATCTGGAACCGCGTCCGGCGGGAGCAGGGCGTGGAGAGGGCGTCGTCACCGGCGCCCCCGACCTGTTCCACGACCAGTCGGTCACCTCGGGCCAACAGCAGCACACCACGCGCGAGCGAAGGAGTCGACATCGCCGCATCCTAGGCGCGTCGACCCACCGGGGTGGGGGCAGCGGTCACGCCGCCACGGGCGACGCAGCCACTCCCGCCGACACTGCCGGACCCGGTCGTCCGGGCTACCGCCGCCGAGAGGATCGCCCGCGAGGCGCGCCGGGAACCGACCACAGTGGACTCGCTCGGGGACGGGCCGGTGTCCCTGCGCTGGACGCCACCAGGGCGCCGCCGTGGAGCGCCGGCGAGGGTCAGCCCTTCTCGAGGTATTCGGCGCGTTCGGAGTCGACCAGCGCGGCCACCGACGCGGCCAGCGCCGGATGGCGGGTCAGCTCCGGGTCCTCCTCGACCAGGGCGATCGCCTCCGCCCGGGCGTCCCGGATCAGGTCCGCGTCGCGTCTCAGGGACAGCAGCCGCAGGTGCGAGCGGCGGCCGGACTGGGTGGCCCCCAGCACGTCACCCTCGCGGCGCTGCTCCAGATCCAGCTCGGCGAGCTTGAACCCGTCGGTGGTGCCGGCGACCGCGTCGAGGCGTTCCCGGGCCGACGAGCCCTCCATCGCCTCGGTGACCAGCAGACAGAGCCCCGCCGCCGAGCCCCGGCCCACCCGGCCGCGCAGCTGGTGCAGCTGGGAGACACCGAACCGGTCGGCGTCCAGCACGATCATCACGGTGGCGTTGGGCACGTTGACGCCGACCTCGACCACGGTGGTGGCGACCAGCACGTCCAGCTCGCCGGCGGCGAAGGAGCGCATCACCGCGTCCTTCTCGTCGGCGGGCAGCCGCCCGTGCAGCACGCCGATCCGCAGCCCGTGCAGCGGGCCCTCGGCGAGCAGCGGCGCCACCTCGGTCACCGCCAGCGGCGGCCGCTTCCCGTTGTCGTCCTCACGCGGCGGCTCCTCCTCGGAGCCGGGGCCCTCACCGATGCGCGGGCACACCACGTACGCCTGGTGGCCTTTGCCGACCTCCTCGCGCACCCGGCGCCAGGCCCGGTCGAGGAAGGCCGGCTTCTCGGCGGCCGGCACCACGTGCGAGGCGATCGGCGAGCGGCCCTGCGGCAGCTGGGAGAGGGTGGAGACCTCCAGGTCGCCGTAGACGGTCATGGCGACCGTGCGCGGGATCGGGGTGGCCGTCATCACCAGCACGTGCGGCGGCTGGTCGGCCTTGGCCCGCAACGCGTCGCGCTGCTCCACGCCGAAGCGGTGCTGCTCGTCCACCACCACCAGGCCCAGGTCGGCGAAGTCGACCCCCTCGTAGAGCAGGGCGTGGGTGCCGAGCACGATCCCGGCCCGGCCGCCGGCCACCTCCGCCAGGGCCCGGCGGCGGGCCGCCGCGCCGAGCGAGCCGGTGACCAGTTCCACCCGGGTCGCGCCGTCGGCTGCCCCCAGCTCGCCGGCCTGCGCCAGCGGCCCGAGCAGGTCGAGCATCCCCCGGTGGTGCTGCGCGGCGAGGACCTCGGTCGGGGCGAGCAGGGCCGCCTGCCCGCCGGAGTCGACCACCTGGAGCATGGCCCGCAGGGCCACCACCGTCTTGCCCGAGCCGACCTCGCCCTGCAGCAGGCGGTGCATCGGGTGCGCGGCGGCCAGGTCGGCGGCGATCTCCACGCCGACGTCCTGCTGGCCGCTGGTCAGCTCGTACGGCAGCCGGGCGTCGAACGCGTCGAGCAGTCCGCCGGGGCGGCCGGGCCGGGACTTCGCCGGCCAGTCCGCCGCCCGGTGCTTTCGCTGCACCAGGGTGAGCTGCACCGCGAACGCCTCGTCCCACTTGAGCCGGCGGCGGGCCCGATAGAGCTCCTCCTTGCTGGAGGGTCGGTGGATCTCGCGCAGCGCCGCCCCGATGCCGACCAGGTTGCGGTCGGCCCGCACGGTGGCCGGCAGCGGATCCTCCGGCGGGGTGAAGGTGTCCAGCACCACCCGGACGCAGCGGGCGATCACCCAGGTCGGCACCGCCGCGGCGGCCGGGTAGACCGGGATCAGCGCCCCGGCAAACTCCTCGACCTCCTCGTTGGCCGCCGCCTCGCCGTCGCCGCCCTCACCGAGCAGCACGTATTCGGGGCCGTTGAGCTGGCGCTTGCCCCGGAACTCGGTGACCTTGCCGGCGAACAGCCCCCACCGCCCGGGGCGCAGCTCCCGCTCCCGCCACGCCTGGTTGCCGAAGAAGGTGCAGGTGAGCACCCCACCGGAGCCGTCGCCGACGGTCACCTCCAGCAGGTTGCCGCGCCGCTGCCGCATCGGCCGGACGGCGGTGCGCTGCACCTGGGCCAGCACGGTGACCTGCTCACCGACGTCGAGCGAGCGGATGTCGGTGTGCTCGCCGCGCTCGTCGTACCGACGGGGGAAGTGGTAGATCAGGTCCCCGGCGGTGTGCAGGTCGAGGTGGCTCGCCAGGGCCTTGGCGGTCTTCTCCCCGACCAGCTTCTTCAGCGGCGTGTCCACGGTGGACGGATCGGACGTCATTCGACCCCTATCAGGAGCGGATAGTGCGGCTGACCGCCCTCGTACGCCTGCACCTCGACGAACGGCCAGGCGCGCTCGACGTGCTCGCGCACCCGGTCGGCCAGCCCGGCCGGGGCGTCCGCCCCGCAGAGCAGGGTGACCAGCTCACCGCCGCCGCCGAGCATCCGGTCGACCACCGCGGTGCAGGTGTCGAGCAGCTCGGCGCCGATCAGGTGCACCTCACCCTCGACCAGGGCCAGCACGTCACCCGGGCGGCACGGGCCGGCGACGGTGAGCGCCTCCCGGCTGGCGTGGCACACCTCGGCGTAGCGGCAGGCGCCGGCCGCCTCCGCCATCGCGATGACGTCGTCCTCGAAGCGCCGGCCCGGGTCGCGGACCGCGAGGGCCGCGAGGGCCTGCACCGGGGAGCGGGTGGGGACCACGCTCACCTTGACGCCGAGCCGGTGCGCCTCCCGGGCCGCGGCGCTCGCCACCGACTGGGTGTTCGGGTCGTTGGGGAGCACCACCACCCGGGCCGCGCCGCTGGCCCGGACGGCGTCCAGCAGCTCGCCGGTGGACGGGTTGCCGGGGACCACGGTCGCGCCCTCACCGGCGAAGAGCTCGGCGATGCCCGCGCCGGTCGCCACCACCACCGCCGCCCGCCCGTCCGGCAGCACCGCCGGCAGGGCCGGCGCGGGGGCCACCTGGTCGGCGAAGCGGGTCACCGAGATCCGGTGCGGGCGACCCGCCGTCACCCCGCCTCGATGGCCGCGCCTACGTCGTTGACGTGCACGTGCACGTTCCAGGTGGCGACGCCGGGGCCGCCGTCGCCGACCACCACCAGCGAGTCGCCCAGCGCGTCCAGCTCGCCGCGCAGCCGGGCCACCGCCTCGTCGGTGGCGTCGAGCAGGTACTGCACCTCGTAGGCGTACGCGTCGGAGCCGGTCTCCCCGGACGGCGGTGGCCGGCGGTCGGACCGCGGGCGGCGCGGGCTGCCGGCTCGGGCACGCGCTCCCCGGTGACCACCTCGACCAGCGCGTCGAGCAACAGGCAGAGGCCGCGCCCGCCGGCGTCGACCACGCCGGCGCGGGCCAGCGCGGGCAACTGCTCGGGGGTACGCGCCAGCGCGCGGGCCGCCCGCCCGCCGCCGCCCGGGCCACCGCGCGCAGGTCGTCGGTGTCCGCCTGCTCGGCGGCGCGGGCGGCGGCCGAGACGACGCGCTGAGCAGGGTGCCCTCCACCGGCCGGGCGACCGCGGCGTACGCGGCGGTGGTCGCGTCACCCAGCGCGGTGGCGAGCTGCCGGCCGCGCACCTCCGGGGCGGCGGCGAGCGCGTCGGCGAAACCGCGCAGGATCTGCGACAGGATCACCCCGGAGTTGCCCCGCGCGCCGAGCAGCGCACCCCGGGCCATCAGCCGCAGTGCGTGCCCGTGCGGGGTGTGCCCGTCGTCGGGGAGGGTGCCCAGGTCCATCGCGAGCGCCTGCTGGGCGGAGGTGAGGGTGAGCACCAGGTTGGTGCCGGTGTCGCCGTCGGGCACCGGATAGACGTTGAGGTCGTCGATCTCGCCCTGGTGCCGCTGCAGCGCGGCCAGCCCGTTCGCGCACCAGCGGCGCACCGCGGCGGCGTCGAGGGTCTCCAGCACGTCGGGAAGCCTACTGGCGCACACCGACACCCGCCCGGGCCGACCGGCCCCCGTCGGCGTGTCCGACGGCCCGGGGCCCGCCGCCCGCGCCCCGCCGGCACCGGTACGCTGGGCCGGGCCGCAGCCGGGTCGACCAGGCCGGTTGGGCGGACCGGTGGGTCATCGGGTAACCTGACCAGGTTGCCCGGGCAGCGCCTGCTGGCGACCTCATGAACGTATCAATCCCAGGAGTATCCCGTGGCTAGCGTGTGCGACGTCTGTGGCAAGGGACCGGGCTTCGGCCACAACGTGTCCCACTCGCACCGGCGGACCAACCGCCGCTGGAACCCGAACATCCAGTCGGTGCGTACCCCGGCCGGTGGCGGCAACACCAAGAAGATGCAGGTCTGCACCTCGTGCATCAAGGCCGGCAAGGTCACCCGCGCCTGACGCGGTAGCGCCTCCACCTCGAAGACTGCCGGCACCGGCGGACCGTCACGGTCCGCCGGTGCTGTCGTGTCCGGCGAACGTTCCACCACCTCCGGTCGAAGACCCGGCCCGCCTGCGCCGGGGCGCACCCGGCGCTGCCGGCGTCGCCGCGCCCCGCGCCCCGCGCCCGAACATGGAAACAGTGGCCTCCCGCATCGCACGAGGCCACTGTTTCCTGGATCGAGCACGATCTTGGCGGGCGGCGCGCACGGGGCACGACGTGCGGGCGCGGGCGGGGCGGGTCAGAGGGGGCGGCCGAACGACAGGCAGCCGGGCTCGTCGGCGTAGAAGCCGAAGTTGGGGATCCGCTCGTAGCCGGCCGCGGTGTACATGGCGATCGCCTCGGGCTGCCGGTCGCCGCACTCCAGGACGATCCGCTTACGGCCGGCGTCCCGGGCCGACTGCTCGACCGCGGCCAGCACCGCGCGGGCCACGCCCCGGCCCCGGGCCGCCGGGCTGGTGTACATCCGCTTCAGCTCGGCCGTCTCGCCGTCGTCGCCGTGGCTGCGCCAGCCGCCGCAGCCGACCGGCTCCCCGCCGAGGTAGGCCACCAGGAACGTGCCGGCCGGCGGCTCGAACTCGGTCGCGTCGACCGGCGTCTCGTCGCCGCTGCCGCCGTACCGTCGGCCCAGGTCGGCCAGGGCCGCCCGGATCAGCGCCTGCGACTCCGGCGCGTCGAACGGCCGGGGAAGGATCTCGATCTCACTCACCGCAGAAGCGTACGACCGTGGCCGGTCCCGGACCGGTGCCGGCGGGCCCGGTCGGTCGTACGTCACTCAGCGGAAGTGGTCCCAGCCGGCCGGCCCGTCGTAGGCCGCGCCGTCGACGGTCACCCCGGCGCCGTCGGCCACCCGGCCGACCGGCCGCCATTGCGCGGGCAGCGCCACCGACTCCGGGAAGGTCGCGGCCAGCGCGTGGTCGTCGCCACCGCCCAGGATCCAGGTGTACGGGTCGACGCCGAGCGCCTGCGCGGCGTCCCGCATCTGCCGGGGCACCTCGAAGGCGTCCCGGCGCACGTCGATCGCGACCCCGCTGGCCTTCGCCACGTGCCCCAGGTCGGCCAGCAGCCCGTCCGACACGTCGATCATCGAGGTGGCCCCGAGCCGGGCGGCGTGCGGGCCTTCGGCGTACGGCACCTCGGGGCGGCGGAACGCCTCGACCAGCAGCCGGGGCGTACGGAAGCCCCGGGACAGCACGGTGCAGCCGGCCGCCGCCCAGCCGGTACGCCCGGCCACGGCCACCACGTCGCCGGGGCGCGCGCCGGACCGGACCACCGGGGCCCGGCCCGCCAGGTCACCGAGGGCGGTGACGGCGATGGTCAGGGTGGGACTGGCCGACATGTCCCCGCCGACCACGCTCGCGCCCACCGTGGCGGCCTCCGCGCCGAGCCCGTCGGCCAGTTCCTCCGCCCAGCCGGTCTCCAGTTCGGCCGGCATGCAGAGGGCGACCAGCAGGGCGGTCGGGGTGGCGCCCATCGCGGCGATGTCGGCCAGGTTCGCCGCCGCCGCCCGGTGCCCGACGTCCCGCGCGCCGGACCAGTCCCGGCGGAAGTGCCGCCCCTCGACCAGCACGTCGGTGGAGGCCACCACCCGCCGGTCCGGCGCCGCGACGACCGCGCCGTCGTCGCCGGGGCCGAGCAGGCAACTCTCCCCGTACGTCAGCCGGGCGGTCACCCGGTCGATCAGTCCGAACTCCCCGACACCCGCGACCGTCATCGTGTCCTCTCGTCGCGCTCGTTCATCCTCGTCGCCCGCCCCTGCCCGGGTCGGGGTGTGCTCGCTCACCGCGTCCGACCGACGACCGATAGGGATCAGCCCTGCTCCGTAAGGTAGTTTCACCCTTCGGGCCGCCCCAGGCGGCGACGGACGGAGGTCGAGTCGTGGTTCAGGCGTACATCCTCATCCAGACGGAGGTCGGGCGGGCGCGTGACGTGGCCGGTCTGATCGCGGACCTGGCCGGCGTGGTGCGCGTCGACGCCGTCACCGGGCCGTACGACGTGGTCGTGCTCACCGAGGCGAACACGGTGGACGAGCTCGGGAAACTCATCGTCAGCAAGGTGCAGATGGTGCCCGGCATCACCCGCACCCTCACGTGTTCGGTGGTGCGCCTGTAAGTGGACGAGATCACTTCCTCCCCCGCTCCCGAGGAGTCCCGACCGGCCGACCAGGCCCCCCGCCGGGACCGGGCGACCCGCCGCGCGGCGCTGATCGCCACCCTGGTCGCCCTGCCGATCACCGTGGCCGTGGCCGGGATCACCTTCGCGAAGCTCTCCCCGGACTCCCCCGCCGCCGCGCCGAGCCCGTCGGCGACCGCCGCCCGGCCGCAGTCGACCGCCCCGGTGGAGCTGCCCGCGCCGACGCTCGCCGAACGGCCGGCCGTCGTCTGCCGGGCGCTGGTGTCGCAGCTTCCCGACAGCGTGCGTGACCTGCGGCAGCGCCCGGTCACGTCCGGTCCCGAGCAGAACGCCGCGTACGGTGATCCGGCGCTGACCGTCGCCTGCGGCGGCAGCCCACCGGTCTTCGCGAAGACCGACGAGGTGTGGACGGTCAACAAGGTCTGCTGGCATCCCGTCGAGGAGGCCGACGCCACCGTGCTCACCACGGTCGACCGGGAGACCCCCGTCCGGGTCCGGATACCCCGCGACTACGCCCAACCTCTTCAGTGGGTCGCCCCGATCGCCGACGCGATCGTCTCCGCCGTCCCCTCGGCGAAGACCGCCCCCGCCGGCTGCACCCCCTGACCCCCACCCCTCACCCGCCGCAGGCCGTGCCTCGGCGCGCAGTTTCACGGAAAGAGTGGCCTCCCGAGCGGGAACGGCCACTCTTTCCGTGTATTCGGGCGGTTGCCGGACAGCGGCGGGGTCAGCGGGGGCCGGTGTCGCGGTGCAGGGCGGTGCGGATGAGACGGTTGACGAGCTTGGGATACTCCAGGCCGCTGGCGGCCCACATGCGGGGGAACATCGACGTCGGGGTGAAGCCGGGCATGGTGTTGATCTCGTTGAGGTAGACCTCGTTCTCCGGGGTGACGAAGAAGTCGACCCGGGCCAGGCCGGAGCAGTCCAGCGCGGTGAACGCCCGGGTGGCGTACTCGCGCACCCGGCGGGTGACCGCCTCGGGCAGGTTCGCCGGGATGTCGTACTCGCAGGCGTCGTCGATGTACTTGGCCTCGAAGTCGTACCAGTCGTGGCCGGAGATCACCCGCACCTCGGCCAGCACGGAGGCCTCGGGAGCCCCGCCGGCCTCACCCTCCAGCACGCCGCACTCGATCTCCCGGCCGACGACCGCGGCCTCCACCAGCACCTTGGTGTCGATCTCGCGCGCCGTGGCGACGGCCGCGTCGAGCTGGGACCAGTCGTCGACCTTGGTGATGCCGAAGGAGGACCCCGCCCGGGACGGCTTGACGAAGACGGGCAGCCCGAGCCGCTCCTTCTCCTCCTCGCTCAGCGTCATCCCGTTGCGCAGCACCGCGTACGGGCCGACCGGGATGCCCTCGACGGCGCAGAGCTTCTTGGTGAACTCCTTGTCCATCGCCGCCGCCGAGGCGAACACGTTCGCCCCCACGTACGGGATGTCGGCCATCTCCAGCATCCCCTGGATGGTGCCGTCCTCGCCGTAGGCGCCGTGCAGCACCGGGAAGACGACGTCCACGTCGGCCAGCGCCCGGGGGGCCTCGGTCGGGTCGAGCACCATCAGGCCGCCCGAGGTCGGCTCGGCGCGCAGCAGCACCTCGGTGCCGGCGCTCGCGGTGATCTCCGGCAGTTTCCGCGCCCGGATCGCGAGCTGGGCCGGGTCGCCGCTGGTCAGCACCCACTGGCCGGTCCGGGTGATGCCGACCGGCACCACTTCGAACTCGTCCGGGTCCAGGGCGCCGAGCACGCTGCCCGCGCTGACGCAGGAGATGCCGTGTTCGGGACTACGGCCGCCGAAGACGATCGCGACACGGGTCTTGCCTGGGGTGGTCACTGGAGGTCACCTCTTCGTTCGCGACTGCGGCTGGCCGTGCTCGCCGGTGGCGCTCACCCGGTTGACCTTACTGTGCGTGGCGGGCGGCCGATGCCGATACCCGGGGAGACCGCTCCGGCCGGCGCAACCGGTCAACGCACCATATACAGGGAGTAACCGACTTCCGGGGGCACCAGCGCCGCGCCGGCAGCTACTACGCTGCTCGTCCTATGAGCCCCGATCCGCTCGTCGACAGCCTGCTGGCCGCCCTCGACGCCCGCCCGGACGACCTGCCGCTGCGCCTGCACCTGGCCGGGCTGCTGCTGGACGCCGACCGGGGCGGGGAGGCGATCGCCCAGATCGGGCAGGCGCTCGCCCGGGACCCGGGCAACGCGCAGGCGCAGGCCCTGATGCAGCGGGCGCTGGGTGCGCCCGTACCCGAGGCACCGGCACCGGCGCGACCGGCGCCGGCCGGGCCGACGACCGACGACCCGCTGGCCGCCTACGAGCGCGAGCTGGCCGACGTCGTGCCGCCGCGCTTCGCCCGGGCCGGCGACGAACCGGAGCCGGTGACCGGCGAGGCCGACCGGGTGTACGACGTGGAGTCGTCCTCCGTCCGGCTGGCCGACGTGGGTGGCATGACGGCCGTGAAGGAGCGGCTGGAGCTGGCCTTCCTCGGTCCGCTGCGCAACCCCGAGCTGCGCCGGATGTACGGCAAGAGCCTGCGCGGCGGGCTGATGCTCTACGGTCCGCCCGGCTGCGGCAAGACCTTCCTGGCCCGAGCGGTGGCCGGCGAGATGGGCGCGAAGTTCCTCTCCCTGTCCATCGTGGACGTGCTGGACATGTGGATCGGCAACTCGGAGCGGAACCTGCACGAGTTGTTCGAGGCGGCCCGCCGCAACGCGCCCTGCGTGCTCTTCCTCGACGAGGTCGACGCGCTGGGCCACAAGCGTTCCCAGGTCGGTTCCAGTTCGATGCGGACGCTCGGCAACCAGCTCCTGGCCGAGCTGGACGGCATGGAGGGCAGCAACGAGGGGGTCTTCGTGCTCGCCGCGACGAACACGCCGTGGGACGTGGACCCGGCGCTGCGCCGGCCGGGCCGGCTGGACCGGGTGGTGCTGGTGCTGCCGCCGGACGCCGAGGCCCGCGCGGCGATCCTGGAGTACCACCTGCGGCAGCGCCCGATCGCCAACATCGACCTGCGCAAGGTGGTCGCGCGGACGGACGACTATTCCGGCGCCGACCTGGCCCATCTCTGCGAGACGGCCGCCGAGTTCGCGATGGCCGACTCGGTCCGTACCGGCGAGGTCCGGATGATCGAGCAGCGGGACCTGGAGCGGGCGCTGAAGGAGGTCCGCCCCTCCACCCGGCCCTGGCTCTCCACCGCCCGCAACGTGGCCATGTTCGCCAACGAGGGCGGCGTCTACGACGACCTGGTGGCCTATCTGAAGCGGCGCAAGCTGCTCTGACGTCGTCGCCGACGGTCGGCGGGGAGCGCGCCGACCGTCGGCGACGGGCTCAGTGGATCGCCTCCGGATCCTTGGGTCGCCGGCCGACGGCGATGACCTTCACCCGTTGCCGGCCGGCGCGGACCATGCCCAGCGCCATGAACGCGCCGGCGATCCGGTCGGCTGCCTCCCGGCTGGTCGCCCCGACGACCTGACGACGCCGCTCGGGGCTGGTCCGTTCGTTGCGGCCCAGCGCCTCGACGGGCCGGACATCGGTGAGCACCACGAGGAACCGGGTCACCGCCGGCCACCTCCGGCCGGTGGTGCGGCGACGGACCCGACCTTCCGGGAACGGCCTCCGGTCGACGTCATGCCCACCCCTTCCGTCGCTCGGCGATGGCGGGGCACGCGGCGATCGGGTCGTGGGGGAGAAAAACCCGATCGCCGCGCGCCCCATCCCCTCCGGTCGCCCACCACCACCGTCGCCACGACAACCGGCGGTGAGGACCTGGTCACAGATTGACAGGTGGACACGCGTGAATGCAACTCTCATCGACGTTCTCTCACGCCGATGTTCCCATCGATGTGCGACCATCGATTCATGGCTCCGAAGACGGCCCGGGCCCGACGGCTCGGCATCGCCCTGCGTACCCACCGGGAAGCCGCCGGCCTGACCCTGGAGGCGGCGGCCGACGAGATCAACAGCACCCGCAGCACCCTGTCCCGCTACGAGAACGCGCAGACCCTGGTCAACCCGGCCACCGTCCGCGCCCTGCTCACCCTCTACGGGGTGGGCGCCGACGAGGTGGCGGCGGCGGTGCAGCTGGCCAAGGACGCCCGCAAACCCGGTTGGTGGGTCTCGTACTCCTACCTGCTGGACCGGCGCACCATCGACTTCATCGCGCTGGAGGCGGAGGCGACCGGCATCGCGAACTTCGAACCGTCGGTGGTGCCCGGCCTGCTGCAGACCGCGGACTACATCCGGGGCGTCATGCGCGGCGGCCCGCACACCCTCAGCGACGACCAGGTCGAGCAGCGGGTCCACCTGCGGCTGGACCGCCAGCAGCGGCTCACCTCGGACGAGCCACCGATCCTGGACGCGATCATCGACGAGGGCGCGCTGCTGCGCCCGGTGGGCGACCGCACCGTGATGGAGGGGCAGCTACGACACCTGCTCAAGATGGGTGAGCTGCCGAACATCACCGTCCAGGTGATCCCGCTCGCGGCCGGCTACCACCGGGGCACCCGGGGGTCGCTGCACATCCTGGAGTTCGCCGACCCGGAGGACCCGATCATCGCCTCGGTGGAGACGGTGGCCGGGCAGATGGTCCTCGACCGGCCGGGCGACCTGCGTACCTGCACCAAGATCATGGAGCATCTGCGGACCGTCGCGCTGAGCCCGGCGGACAGCCGGGACCAGCTGGTCCAACTTCTGAAGGGACGGTAGAACCGATGACCTCCACGACCAGCCCGCAGCCGGATCCGGTCGCCTGGCGCAAGAGCAGCCACAGCGGCGACGAGGGCGCCTGCGTCGAGATGGCGGTGCTGCCCGGGGCGGTCGCGGTCCGCGACTCCAAGGACCCGGCCGGCCCGACGCTGCGCTTCACCCCGGCCGCCTGGACCACCTTCGCCGGCGCCCCACCCCGCCGCTGACCGGCCCGACGCCACCCTGCGCCGCCGCCCGGCGAGGTCGCGCCGCCCGGCCCAGGGTGCCGGCGCGTGGTGGCGGTCGCGTTGGTGGTCAGCCGGTGACGAGCGGGCCGGCCGGAGCGCCGGCCCGCAGGGTCTCCAACGCGGCGATGGCCACCCCACGCGCCCCGGCCATGTCCCGCTCCGGCACCAGGGCGAAGGCGGCGACCGCGGCCTGCTCGTCGCGGAGGACGGTGTGTTCCCGCACGGTGGCGAGGAACCAGTCCCGGAACTCCGGCGCCGCCTCCACCACCCCGCCGCCGACGAAGTACGCGTGCGGGTCGGTGAAGTTGGCGGCGATCGTGAAGAGCCGGCCCAACGCCATCGCCTGCTGGGTGAAGAGCTCCCGGGCGAGGCCGTCGCCGCGCTCGCCGTACCCGCGGACCAGCTTCGCCGCCCGGCCCGGCTCCTCGGCGGCCAGCGGATGCCCGGGGTGCCGGCCCAGCCAGTACGGCAGCAGGTTGTGCTCGATGGCGGTCAGCGAGGCGACGCTCTCCGCGTCCCCGGCGAAGCCGCACGCGCAGGTCGGCACCGCCTGGCCCGGCGCCAGCAGCGCGTCCAGCGGGATGTGCACGTGCCCGAACTCACCGGCCATCCCGGCCGCGCCGGTCACCACCCGGCCGTCCTCGACCACCCCGCCGCCCAGGCCCGTGCCGACGATGGCGGAGACCGAGGAACGGCGCATGGCGTCCGCGCCGAAGTGCACGTGGTGCGCGTAGAGCGCGGCGGCGTTGCCGTCGTTGTGGTAGATCACCGGCAGGCCGAGCCGCCGTTCCAGCGCGCCGCGCACGTCGTAGCCGCGCCAGGCCGGCTGGGCGAAGTTGGTGGAGCCGCGCGACGAGATGACCCCGGTGGCGCTCGCCGGGCCGGGGGTGTCCAGCCCGACCGCGCGGACCAGCTCACGCGGCACACCGGTCAGCGCGAGGACGCCGTCCAGCGCGCGGGCCAGCGCCTCGATCGCCGCCTCCGGGCCGGCCCGCACCTCGCTGGGGATCTCCACCAGGCCGTCCACCAGGAACCGGCCGTCGACCGTCAGGACGGTGGCGTTGTTGCTGGTCCCCCCGTTGTCGAGGCCCACCACCACCGGCACACCCGCGCTGCCCATCCGCCACCGCCTCCCGCCGACCGGTCCCGTCCTGAGGCTAGTTCCACGTCCACCGTCCCGCCACGCCTCGCGCGCACCGGGCCGGCCGGCACGGACGGCCCGGTGCAAAGGTGCGGAGGGCCGGAACGGCGTGCTGGCCGGCCGGCGGGCGGCGTGGACGGTCGGCCGGGACAGCGCCGCGGACGGCCGGGACAGCGGCGGGGACGGTCAGGCGGGGCGGCGGGCGGTGACCGCGGTGGCGTCGACCTCGTCGTCGCGCAGCACCGTCGGCTCCAGGCCACGGGCGGCGAACGCCCCGCAGAGGGCATCGACCTGACCGTCGCTGATCTCCACCACCAGGTGACCGCCCGGGGCCGGCCAGCCGGCCGCCTGGGCGGCGACCCGGCGCAGCACGGTCAGCCCGTCCGCGCCCCCGTCGAGCGCCACCGGGGCCTCGTGCAGGCGGGCCTCGGCGGGCATCAGCGCGACCGCCTCCGTCGGCACGTACGGGGCGTTCGCCACCACCACGTCGAGCTCGCCCCGCCACTGCGCCGGTACGGCCGCGAACAGGTCGCCGCAGAACACCGGCACGCCCAGCGGGGCGAGGTTGCGGCGGGCGCAGGCCACCGCAACCGGGTCGATGTCGGCGGCAGCCAGCCAGCAGGGCGCCAGCCGCCCGTGCAGCACCAGCGCGGCGGCGCCGCAGCCGCAGCAGAGGTCCAGCACGGCGGGCGCGGGACCGGCGACCGCGGCGGCGGCGGCCGACCAGCAGGGCGGTCCGCCCCCGGGGCACGAAGACGCCCGGGTCGACGGCGACCCGCAGGCCGCAGAACTCGGCCCAGCCCAGCAGGTGTTCCAGCGGCAGGCCGGCGACCCGCCGGTCCACCAGGTGGGTCAGTGCCTCGGCCGAGTCGGCGGCGGCGATCAGCAGGTCCGCCTCGTCCTCGGCATAGACGCAGCCGGCGGCGCGCAGCCGGTGCACCAGGGCGGGACGGTCGGGCGAAAAAGGGGACGGTGCCATGGGAAACCTCCGGGAACGCTCGTCGGCGCTCCCGGCGTCGCCTAGTTTCCCGGCGACGCGGACGCGGAGGGGAGCGCCGGTCCTGTCTGTCGGATCGGTCTCACCTCCTCCGGTCGGGGCCCGTACGGGCCGGGCGGCTCAGGGCCGCGCTCACGATAGCGCAGCGGCCACCCCGTCCGCCGCCCGTCAGGCCCGGCTGGCGTCGAGTGCGGCGGCGATGTCGGCCACCAGGTCGGCCGGGTCCTCGATGCCGCAGGAGAGCCGGACGAACCCGGGGGCGGTGTCGTCGCCCCACTGGGCCCGCCGGTCCGCGGTGGTGTGCAGGCCGCCGAACGAGGTGGCGGCGGCGACCAGCCGGGCGGCGTCGAGGAACCGGGCCACCCGGTCGGCGTCCCCCAGGTCGAACGAGAGCACGCCGGGCATCCGTCGCATCTGGACCGAGGCCACCGGGTACGCCGGGTCGCCCGGCAGCCCCGGCCAGCGCAGCCCGGTCACGTCGGCCCGCCCGTCGAGCAGTCGGACGACGGCCGCCGCGTTGGCCGACTGCCGGGCCAGCCGCAGGTCCATGGTCGCCAGCGAGCGGTGGGCCAGCCAGGCGTCGAACGCGCCCGGGACGGCACCGGTGGTGGTCCGCCACGCGGTCACCGGGTCCAGCAGTTCCGCCGAGCGGGTGGCCAGATAGCCGAGCAGCAGGTCGGAGTGCCCGGTCAGCGCCTTGGTGCCGGAGGCGACCACCACGTCCGCGCCGAGGTCCAGGGGCCGCTGCCCGAGCGGGGTGGCGGTGGTGTTGTCGACCGCGACGAGGGCGCCGGCGGCGTGCGCCCGCGCGGCGAGCGCCGGCACGTCGGCCACGTCCAGGCCCGGGTTCGCCGGGGTCTCCAGCAGCACCAGCCGGACGCCGTCGAACGACGGGTACGGCCCGGCGGTCGGCACGAAGCCGACCTGCACGCCGAGGGCGGCCAGGGTGTCGGTGGCGAAGGCCCGGACCGGGAAGTATCCGTCGGCGGGCAGCAGCACGGTGTCCCCGGGGCGCAGCAGTGCCAGCAGCAGCCCGGTGATGGCCGCCTGACCGCTGGCGAAGACCCGGCAGTCACCGCCCTCCAGCTCACCGATGGCCGCCTCCAGCAGCCGGCGGGTCGGGTTGTCCGGCCGCCCGTACCCGTTGGGTGTCGCCGACGGGCCCTGCCACGGGTCCAGGTGGTAGGGCGCGGCGAAGACCGGCCCCGGCAGGAACGGCTCCCCCGGTGTCGGCGCGGGCAGTCCGGCGTGCACGCAGCGGGTGCCGTCCCCGGGTTCGGTCATCGTCGCCTCACTCGTACGACTCGGGCTTGGCGGTCCGGCTCATCAAGGCGTCCACGGCGAGCCGCGGGTCCATCCCCTCGTGGCAGATCCGCTCGATCTGCTCGGTGATCGGCATCTCCACGCCGTGCGCCCGGGCCAGGTCACGGATCGCCAGGCAGCTCTTCACACCCTCGGCGGTCTGCCGGGTGGCGGCCTGCGCCTGCTCCAGGCTCTCGCCCCGGCCCAGGTGCTCGCCGAAGGTGCGGTTGCGGGCCAGCGGCGACGAGCAGGAGGCGACCAGGTCGCCCATGCCGGCCAGGCCGGCGAAGGTGATCGGGTCGGCGCCGAGCGCCACGCCGAGCCGGGCGGTCTCGGCCAGCCCCCGGGTCATCAGCATGGCCCGGGTGTTGTCGCCGAAGCCCATCGCGGTGGCGATGCCGTACGACAGGGCGATCACGTTCTTCACCGCTCCGCCGAGCTCGCAGCCGATCACGTCGTCGTTGGTGTACGGGCGGAAGTACGGGGTCCGGATCGACGCCTGCACCAGGGCCGTCCGGCGGCTGTCGGAGCCGGCGACCACGGTGGCGGCGGGCTGCTCGGCGGCGATCTCGGGGGCCAGGTTGGGCCCGGAGACGACCACCACCCGGTCGGCGGGCACCCCGGCGGTCTCCATGATCACCTGGCTCATCCGCTTGGTGGTGCCCAGCTCGATGCCCTTCATCAGCGACACCAGCGTGGCGTCCGGGTCCAGGTGGCGGGTCCACTCGGCCAGGTTGCCGCGCAGGGTCTGCGAGGGCACGGAGAGCACCACCACCTCGGCCCCGGCGATCGCCTCCTCGGCGTCACCGGTGGCGGTGACCCGCTCGGGCAGCCGCACGTCCGGCAGGTAGTCCGGGTTGTGCCGCCCGGTCCGGATCGCCTCGGCGACCGCCGCCCGGCGGGCCAGGACGGTCACGTCCCGGCCGGCGTCGGCGAGGATCTTGGCGAAGGCGGTCCCCCAGGACCCGGCCCCCAGCACGGCCACGTGCCCGCTCATTCGGTCACCTCGGGAGTACGCGTACGGGCGGGACGTTCCCACAGCGGCGGCGGGGTGCCGCCCCTGATCTCCGCGACCAGGTCGCGCAGCCGCAGCATGATGGTCTCGGTCATCTCCTCCAGCACCGCCCGGTTCGGGCTGGCGCCCGCCCAGGCGGTGAGGTCGACCGGCTCGCCGGCGACGACGGTCACCGGGATCCGGGGCCGCACGTCGAACCGGTTGGTCCGCGGGTCGAACATCCGCTCCGGCCCCCACATCGCCACCGGGATCACCGGCGCACCGGTGGCCAGCGCCAGCCGGGCCGCCCCGGTCTTGCCCTTCATCGGCCACAGCTCCGGCTGCCGGGTGATGGTCCCCTCCGGGTAGATCACCACAGCGCCGCCGGCGTCCAGCGCGGCGACCAGCTTGTCCAGCGACTTGACCGCGTCGACCGTGTTGCGTTCCACCGGGATCTGCTTGCACTTGCCGATGATCCAGCCGATCACCGGGACCCGGAACACGCTCGCCTTGCCCAGGAACTGGGGCCAGCGCCCGGCGTCGTGGATGAAGTGCGCGGCGACCAGCGGGTCGGCGTGCGAGATGTGGTTGGGCACGATGATGATCCCGCCGGGGCCGGCCAGCCGTTCCGCACCCCGCCAGGTGCGCCGGGTCCAGACGGTCAACACCGGCTTGACCAGCACCACGGCGAACCGTGGCCAGAACCCCAGCTTCCGCCGTGTCACCCTGCCTCCTCGTGCTGCCCCGAGCCCGCGCGCCCACGTCCCGCGACGAAATCATGCCTGCTCGCCTTGGGTACGGCCAGTGCGGGTACCGCCGCGGAGACTGGCAGGATTGTCGCGTGCCCGAGCCGAGGTGGACCGTGGTGGTGCCGGTGAAGCGCCTCGAGGTGGCCAAGAGCCGCCTGCGGGGCGCGCTGCCCGGCGTACCCCACGCGGAGCTGGCGCTGGCCCTGGCGGCCGACACGGTCCGCGCGGTGCGGGCCTGCCCGGCGGTGGCCGAGGTCCTGGTGGTGACCGACGACCCCCGGATGGGCGCCCAGCTGCGCGCGGCCGGCGCGCGGACCGTGCCGGACGCCCCGGACGCCGGGCTCAACGCGGCCTTCCGGCACGGCGCCGCGGTCGCCGGGCCGCACGTCCCGGTCGCCGCGCTCACCGCCGACCTGCCGGCGCTGCGCCCGGTCGAGCTGGCCGCGGCGCTGCGGACCGCCGCCGCCGGCCCCGGGGTACGCCGGTTCGTGGCCGACGCCCCGGGCAGCGGCACCGTGCTGCTCACGACGCCGGCCGGGGTGCCCCTGGAGCCCCGGTTCGGGGTGGGCTCGGCCGCCGCCCACGCGGCGAGCGGGGCGCTGTCGCTGGACGACGCCTGGCCGACCCTGCGCCGGGACGTGGACACCGCCGCCGACCTCGCCGACGCCGCTCTGCTCGGCCTCGGCCCGCGCACCGCCGCGCTGGTCACCACCCGCGCCGCCCGCACCGCCGGCTGACCCACCCGGTGTACGGTGCTGGCATGCAGGGCACCGTGGCGACCTTCGACGCGTCGACCCGCAGCGGCGTGCTGCTCCTCGACGACGGCACCGAACTGGCCTTCCCGGCCCGCGCGTTCGACGCCTCCGGACTGCGGCTGCTCCGGCTCGGCCAGCGGCTCCGGGTGGACCGGGACGGCACCGGCGAGGTCGTCCGGGTGACATTGCCGACGATGGCGTGAACAACCTGCCCCGAGTTCATTTTCCGTTCACCCGGATCGGGGAATCATGAGGTGGTGAGCACCCCTCGCGAGCACCCCGAGACCCCGCCGCGCCTCGACCCGGCTCCGCCCCGCAACGGCGCCCGGACCCGGGGCACCGACGGCCGGTTCCGTCCGGTTCGTCCCCCGGAGGAGAGTGCTGCCGCCGCGCCGGACCTGGCGGCGGCGTCCGCCGGCCTGGAGGAGGTCCTCGACCCGGTGGAGAGCCCGGGCCGCCCGGCGGAGGCCGAGCCGGCGGAGTCGGCGGCGGAGCCGCTGCCCGAGGACCGGTTCCTCAACCGGGAGCTCTCCTGGCTCGACTTCAACTCCCGGGTGCTGGCCCTGGCCGAGGACCAGCGCACCCCGCTGCTGGAGCGGGCCAAGTTCCTCGCCATCTTCGCCAGCAACCTCGACGAGTTCTACATGGTGCGGGTCGCCGGGCTGAAGCGCCGCCTCTCCGCCGGGCTGCCGGTACGCGGCGGGGACCGGCTGCCGCTGCGCACCCAACTGGAGCTGATCTCCGAACGGACCGCCGAGCTGGTCTCCCGGCACGCCACCTGCTTCGTCGACGACGTGCTGCCGAAGCTGGCCGCCGAGGACATCCGGATCCTGCGCTGGAGCGAACTCGACGACCCGGAACGGGAACGGCTGCGCACCTGGTTCCGGGAACACATCTTCCCCGTGCTCACCCCGCTCGCGGTGGACCCGGCGCACCCCTTCCCGTACATCTCGGGGCGGTCGCTCAACCTGGCCGTCGCGGTCCGCGACCCGGACGGCGGCTCGGAGCTCTTCGCCCGGGTCAAGGTGCCCAACAACGTGCCGCGTTTCGTCCGGGTGGCGCGGGACTCCCCCGGCGTCCGGTTCCTGCCCGTCGAGGACCTCATCTCGGTGCACCTCGGCCAACTCTTCTCCGGCATGCAGGTGGTCGAGTGCCACCTGTTCCGGGTCACCCGCAACGCCGAGGTCGAGGTCGACGAGGACCGCGACGAGGACCTGCTCCAGGCCCTCGAACGGGAGCTGGCCCGCCGCCGGTTCGGCCCGCCGGTACGCCTGGAGGTCGCCGCCTCCATCTCCGACCACATGCTGGAGCTGCTGGTCCGCGAGCTCGACATGGACGACCAGGACGTGCTGCGGGTGCGCGGCCTGCTCGACCTCTCCGCGCTCTGGCAGGTGTACGGCGAGGCGGACCGCCCCGACCTGAAGGACCCGCCGTTCGTGCCGGCCACCCATCCCCGGCTCGCCGAGGGTGAGGTGCCGCGCAGCGTCTTCGCCACCCTGCGGGACGGGGACGTGCTGGTGCACCACCCGTACCACTCGTTCGCGACCAGCGTGCAGCGCTTCATCGAGCAGGCCGCCGCCGACCCGGACGTGCTGGCCATCAAGCAGACGCTCTACCGCACCAGCGGCGACTCCCCGATCGTCGACGCGCTGGTCGACGCCGCCGCCGCCGGCAAGCAGGTGGTGGTGCTGGTGGAGGTGAAGGCCCGCTTCGACGAGGTGGCCAACATCGGCTGGGCCCGCACCCTGGAACGCGCCGGCTGCCACGTCGTGTACGGCCTGGTCGGCCTGAAGACGCACTGCAAGACCGCCCTGGTGGTACGCCAGGAGGGCAACCAGATCCGCCGCTACTGCCACATCGGCACCGGCAACTACCACCCGAAGACCGCCCGGCTCTATGAGGACTTCGGCATGCTCACCGCCGACCCGGAGATCGGCGCCGACCTGACCGACCTGTTCAACGTGCTCACCGGCTACAGCCGGCAGACCGCGTACCGGCGGCTGCTGGTGGCCCCGCAGGGCATCCGCAGCGGCCTGGTCGAACGGATCGAACGGGAGATCGCGCACGTCCGGCTGGGCATGCCCGGCCTCGTCCAGTTCAAGGTGAACTCGCTGGTCGACGAGGAGGTCACCGACGCGCTCTACCGTGCGTCGCGGGCCGGCGTGCACGTCGACCTGTTGATCCGGGGCATGTGCACGCTGCGGCCCGGGGTGCCGGGCCTGTCGGAGAACATCCGGGTCCGTTCGATCCTCGGCCGGTTCCTGGAGCACTCGCGGATCTTCCGGTTCGGCAACAACGGCGACGCCGAGTTCTGGATGGGCTCGGCCGACCTGATGCACCGCAACCTGGACCGACGGGTGGAGGCGCTGGTGCAGGTGAGCGACCCGGTGGCCCGCGCCGAGCTGGACCACGTGCTGACCACCGCGATGAGCCCCGAGGTAGACGCGTTCGAGCTGGCCGGGGACGGCAGCTGGACCCGGCGTACCGGTGCCGACGGGGTGCCGCTGACCGACCTGCAGGAGCTGCTGCTGCGCCGGGTCGGCGGGACGGCGGGTTGACCGGCGTGACGGGTCCGGGCGGGGTGGCCGGGCTTACGGTGGGCGGATGACGGACGACGAGCCGGTGGGCATCCGGGCGGCGGGCGGGGTGGCCTGGCGGCCGGGGGCCCGGGGGGTCGAGGTCTGCCTCGTGCACCGCCCCCGCTACGGCGACTGGTCGCTGCCGAAGGGCAAGCTCGAACGGGGTGAGCATCCGCTGCTCGCGGCGGTCCGCGAGATCGCCGAGGAGAGCGACGTACGGGCGGTGCCGCAGGTCCGCCTGCCCACCGTCCACTACCGCAGCGAGGGCCGCCCGAAGACCGTCGACTACTGGTCGATGCGGGCGGTGGGCGCGGGCGGCTTCCAGCCCGGCACCGAGGTCGACGACGTCCGCTGGCTCCCCGTCGACGACGCCGTACGCCTGGTCAGCTATCCGCACGACGCCGAGGTGCTGCGCGCCTTCGCCGCCCTGCCCGAGGTGACCGCCGTGCTGGCGGTGGTCCGGCACGCGCACGCCGGCCTGGTCAGTCCGGACACCGGCCGCCCGCTGGACGCCGCCGGCCGGACATGACGACTTCCGCCCTGGCCCCGCTGGTGGCCCTGGTCCGCCCGGTACGCCTGCTCTCCGCCTCGGCCCGCCGCTGCGTGCAGACCACGACCCGGCCGCCGCCCTGCTGGACCTCCCGATCGAGGTGGTCGGCGACTTCGACGAGCCGAAGCCCGGCCAGCAGCCGGAGGAGTGCGCGCTGGCCGCCGCCGCCCGCCTCGCCGAGCTGGCCGCCGCCGGCGCACCGGTCGCCGTGTGCAGCCAGGGCAAGGTGCTCCCCGGCGCGCTGGAACGCCTCACCGGCCGCGCCGACGAGGACTTCACCACCCCCAAGGGCGGCGGCTGGCTCCTCGCCTTCACCACCGACCGTCTCCTGGCCGCCGACCGCCTCTGATCGGCCGGCCGGCGCCGGGTGGCGCAGGAACCCCGGTCGACGTCGGGCCGGCGGCAATTTCGGCCGCGGCGCTGTCGGACCGTGCCGCAATGTCGGCCGGGGCGGCGGGGCGGGCGGGTGGTTCAGGGCAGGGTGAGGGTGACCGCGACCGGGAGGTGGTCGCTGGCGGTGCCGGGCGGGGCCGTGGCGTCGGTGGCGGTGACGCCGGGTGAGACGAGGACGTGGTCGATCTGCTCGCGGGGCCGGTCGGCGGGGCTGGTCCGGCAACGGGCGGGCCGCCACCAGCGCGTCGGCCAGCCCGGCGGCGGTGAACTCGCCGAACGCCGGGTCACCCGGTTCGGTGTTCAGGTCGCCGGCCAGCACCAGCGGAGCGCCGGCCGCGTACCAGGCCGAAGGCGGCGACCTCGCGGGCCTGGATGCCGGTCCCCGGCCCGGCGGTGGTTGCAGGTGGGTGGCGACCACCGCGAGCCGCGTACCGCCGCCGAGGTCGAGCGTCACGCCGAGGCCTGCGCCCGGTGGGCTGCCGAGCGCGGCAACGGCCAGGTCCGACCGGTGCCGGACGGGCCAGCGGCTGAGCACCGCGTCGCCCCAGACCGGGTCGGCGGCGAGGCGAAGACGTACCGCATGCGCAGCCGCCGCCCAGCCAGCAGGGCGAGCGTGTCGTGGCCGCCGTTGAGCAGCCAGCCCCGGTCCACCTCGCTGAGCACCACCACGTCCGGCCTGGTGCGGGTGAGCGCGCGATGCAGGCCGGCCAGGTCGAGCCGCCCGTCCAGCCCGAAGCCCATCCGGATGTTGTACGCCACCACCCGCACGCTCGGCGGCGGCCCGTCGCCGGGCGGCGGCACGGCCGGCCGGTGCAGCCACCCGGTCGCGCCGGTCACCAGCACCACCGACACGACCAGCCAGTCCCGGGCGGGTGCCGGCACAGCCTTCTCCGGCCCCCCGACGGCCGGCAGGGCGACGTTCTCCGCCCCTCGGACGGCCGCCAGGGCGACGAACAGGGCCGCTCCCACCGGCACCCACCCGTTGGGATAGCCGAGGTCGTAGGCGGCGTAGTAGGCCACCGCACCGACCGCGAAGAGGAGCATCCCGCCGACGGCCGCGTAGCCCCGCCGCAGCGAACGCGACCTGCGGGCTGCGCCCCGACGCTGCGGCCGGCCGCCAGGCTGTGCCGGGTGCTCCGCCGGCCGGGGTGTCCGGTCAGGCGCAGGCAGCCGCCGAGACCGGCGGCAGTGGGCACGAAGGCCGGTACCAGCCAGGCCGGGCGGTCGGTGGCGAAGAGGACCGCACCGGCCACCAGCGCGGCCGGCCAGAGCAACCGGGCGGCCCGACCGCCGGCCGGCCCGGAGAGGCCCAGCAGGAACAGTCCGACGGCGAGCGCCAGCAGCACCGACAGCGCCCTCCGGGGTAGACCCAGCCCCGGCAGCGCGGAGCGAGCCGTGCGGTAGGACAGCGCGGCGTCCCACACCGCCGGGGCGAGCGCCACCTGCCCGGCCAGCAGCAGGGCCGGACCGGCCGACAGCCACGCGCAGACCCCACCGCCACCCACCGGCACGGCGGCGGGAACAGGCGCACCGACACGTCGCGGCGCACCGGCGTCGGCAGTCGCGGACCGGACCGGGCCGTCCGCTGCGCCCACCAGGCCCGGCGGGGCAAGGAGCCGGTCGGCAGGACCGGCGAGGCGAGACCCGGTCGGCGTGGGCGCGAGCGCCGCGACCGACCAGGAAGACCACCACCAGCAGGGCACTCAGCGTCAGGCGACGCTGCGCCGCCGCACCGGACCAGGTCCTCGGTGCCGAACAGGGCGGCCCCGGCGGCGGCGAACAGCCCGCCGCCCAGCCCCGGTACCGAGGCGGTCGGTACCGGCGGCGGTGGCGGCGAGCCAGGCCAAGCCGGCCAGCAGGCCGGCGCAGGCAATGAAACTGGGCCCGGCCGCCGGGTGCGGCGGTGAGGGACAACCGCGCCCCGGCCAGGACCACCGCCGCGGCCAGGCCGACCGGGCGGGCACCGAGCCGGTGTACGACGGGCGGGACGGCGAGGGCGAGCAGGAACCAGCCGAGCGCGAACGCCCCCATCAGCTCGGCCGGCGTCGAGGCGGCCTGCCCGAAGATGGTGATGATCGACGGCAGCCAGACCCGCAGCACGTCCACCAGGAGCACGACGCCCACGGCGAGGGTTGCCGTGGACAGGTGACGGTGGCGCACGGGCGCCCTCTCCTCCCCGACCCGAGGGGTGGGTCGGCACGGCGATTCTGCGCGCGGCCCGGCTCGCCGGTCAACCGTCCGTCCCGGCGGACCAGCGGGCCGGCGGCCGTACGCGACGAAGGGCGCCCACCCCACGCGGGTGGACGCCCTTCGAGGGCCGGGACGCCTCAGCGCTTGGTGGCTGCCTTCTTGGCCGGGGCCTTCTTCGCCGGCGCCTTCTTGGCCGCCGTGCTCTTCGTCGTGGTGCTCTTGGCCGCGGTGGTCTTCTTCGCCGCGGCGCTCTTCGTGGCGGCGGTGGTCTTCTTCGCCGCCGTGGTCTTGGTGGCCGCCGCGCTCTTCTTGGCCGGAGCCGCCTTCTTGGTGGCGGCCGTGGTCTTGGTGGCCTTGGCGGGTGCGGCCTTCTTGCTCGCCGCGGCGGTGGTCTTCTTCGCCGCCGTGGCCTTCGCGCCGGTCGCCTTCGCGCCGGTCGCCTTCGCGCCGGTCGCCTTGGCACCAGTGGCCTTGGCACCGGTCGCCTTCGCCCCCGTCGCCTTGGCGCCGGTGGCCTTCGTGCCGGTCGCCTTGGCGCCGGTGGCCTTGGCACCGGTGGCGGCCGCGGTGGTCTTCTTCGCGGCTGCCGCGACCTTCGGCGGTTTGCCGCTGGCCACCATCTCCTTGAATCCGGCACCCGGGCGGAACGTCGGGACGGAGGTCTTCTTGACCTTCACCGCCTCGCCGGTCCGCGGGTTACGGGCTGTTCGGGCACCCCGGACACGCTTTTCGAACGCTCCGAATCCGGTGATCGCCACCTTCTCGCCCTTGGTGACCGCCGCCTGGACCTCAGCGAGGACCGCGTCGAGCGCGGCCGTCGCCGTCTTCCGGTCCCCCAGGCGAACGGCGAGCGCCTCGATGAGCTCGGCCTTGTTCACGACTTCCTCCCGATTGTGCAACTGACTCGACGCGAGCCATTCTGCGCGCACGGTATGCCCTGTGCTGCCTGGACACAAACATTCGGTCGAAAAAAGCCCTTGTGTCGTAACGGATTCGCCCCCACCGGCCGGGCCGGTGGGGGCGAAAACCGATGTACGCCTCGGGCGTACGGCTATGCGACGGAAGGCAGGAACGACGGTCGGGTCACCTCGAAGGCACTGATCTCGGCCTCGTGCCGGAGGGTGAGTCCAATGTCATCCAAGCCTTCCATCAACCGCCAGCGGCTGTGGTCGTCGAGCGGGAACGCCCAGGTCGACTCCCCGACCCGAACCTCGCGGGCGGCCAGGTCGACGGTCACCGCAGTGGTCGGGTCGGCCTCGATCCGGTCCCAGATCTCCTCGACCGCTTTCAATTCCAGCTCGACCGGGAGCAACCCTTCCTTGAGGGCGTTGCCCCGGAAGATGTCACCGAAGCGGGGCGAGATCACCGCGCGGAAGCCCCAGTCGCGCAGCGCCCAGACGGCGTGCTCCCGGGACGAGCCGGTGCCGAACTCCGGGCCTGCCACGAGAATCGACGCACCGGAATGAACGGGATCGTTGAGCACGAATGACGGGTCCTCCCGCCACGCGTTGAAGAGCCCGTCCGCGAAACCGGTCCGGGTCACCCGCTTGAGGTACACGGCGGGGATGATCTGATCGGTGTCCACGTTGGAACGGCGCAGCGGCACCGCGGTGCCGGTGTGAACGGTGAACTTGTCCATCGGGAGCAGCTCTGCCCTTCTACAGGTCGGCGGGGGCGGCCAGCCGGCCGGCCACGGCGGTGGCGGCGGCGACCGGCGGGGACACCAGGTGGGTACGCCCACCCCGGCCCTGGCGGCCCTCGAAGTTGCGGTTGGAGGTGGAGGCCGAGCGCTGACCGGGCTGCAACGTGTCCGGGTTCATGCCCAGACACATGGAGCAGCCGGCGAAGCGCCACTCGGCGCCCGCGTCGGCGAAGACCTTGTCCAGCCCCTCCGCCTCGGCCGCCTCGCGCACCTGGGCGGATCCGGGCACCACCAGCATCCGTACGCCGTCGGCGACCCGGTGGCCGCGCAGCACGTCGGCGGCGGCCCGCAGGTCCTCCAGCCGGCCGTTGGTGCAGGAGCCGACGAAGACCACGTCGACGGCGAGGTCCCGCAGCGGCGTACCGGGGGTGAGGTCCATGTACTCCAGGGCGCGCCGGGCGGCGGTCTGCTCGGCCTCGGTCACGAACTCCTCCGGGTCCGGCACCGCCGCGTCCAGCGGGGCACCCTGGCCGGGGTTGGTGCCCCAGGTGACGAAGGGGGTGATCCGGCTCGCCTCCAGGGTCACCTCGGCGTCGAAGGTCGCGCCGTCGTCGGTGGGCAGCGTCCGCCAGTACTCCAGCGCCGCGTCCCAGTCGGCGCCCTGCGGCGCGTTCGGCCGCCCCTTCAGGTACGCGAAGGTGGTCTCGTCCGGCGCGATCATGCCGGCCTTGGCGCCCCACTCGATGGACATGTTGGCGATGGTCATCCGCCCCTCCATGGAGAGGTTCCGGATCGCCTCGCCCCGGTACTCCACGATGTGGCCGCGCCCGCCGCCGGTGCCCACCTGGGCGATCAGGGCGAGCACCAGGTCCTTGGCGGTGACGCCCGGGGCCAGCTCGCCGACCACGTTCACCGCCATGGTCCGCGGGCGGGTCTGCGGCAGGGTCTGGGTGGCCAGCACGTGCTCGACCTCGCTGGTGCCGATGCCGAACGCGAGGGCGCCGAACGCGCCGTGGGTGGCGGTGTGCGAGTCGCCGCAGACGATGGTCATGCCGGGCTGGGTGAGGCCGAGCTGCGGGCCGATGACGTGCACGATGCCCTGGTTCTCGTCGCCCAGCGGGTGCAGCCGTACGCCGAACTCGGCGCAGTTGCGGCGCAGCGTCTCGATCTGGGTGCGGGAGGTGGGGTCCGCGATGGTGAGCAGGTCGCCGCGCCGGGAGCGGAACGCGGGGTCGGCGTACCCGGTCGGGGTGTTGTGGTCCTCGGTCGCGATCGTCAGGTCGGTACGACGGACCCGGCGGCCGGCCAGCCGGAGGCCGTCGAAGGCCTGCGGGCTGGTGACCTCGTGCAGCAGGTGCAGGTCGATGAAGAGCAGATCCGGCTCCCCCTCGGCGGACCGGACCACGTGTGCGTCCCAGACCTTCTCGGCCAGGGTCCTCGGTTGAGTGACTCCCACCATCTGGACATCCTAAATTCTGGGAGGTAAATTTCGGCTTGTGGGACACAGTATGAGCGGTGTCGGCGTTCTCGACAAGGCGGTGGTCATCCTGGCCGCCTGTGTCGACGGCGCCAGCCTGGCCGAACTCGTTGAACGCACCAAGCTGCCCCGGGCCACCGCGCACCGGCTGGCACAGGCGCTGGAGATACACCGGATGCTGGTCCGGGACACCCAGGGGCGCTGGCGCCCCGGGCCCCGGCTCGGTGAGCTGGCCAACGCCGCGCCGGACGTGCTGCTGACCGCGGCCGAGCCGCTGCTCGCGGCGCTGCGCGACGCCACCGGGGAGAGCGCCCAGCTCTACCTGCGCCGGGCCGACGAACGGATCTGCGTGGCCGCCGCCGAGCGGGCCAGCGGCCTGCGGGACACCGTGCCGGTGGGCTCGGTGCTGCCGATGACGGCGGGCTCCGCCGCGCAGATCCTGCTCGCCTGGGAGCCGCCCGAGGCGGTGATGCCGCTGCTGCCCCGCTCCAAGTTCACCGGCCGCACCCTCGCCGAGGTACGCCGCCGAGGCTGGGCGCAGAGCGTCGCCGAGCGCGAGGCCGGTGTGGCGAGCGTCTCGGCGCCGATCCGGGACCGCACCGGTCGGGTCATCGCCGCGATCAGCATCTCCGGCCCGATCGAGCGCCTCGGCCGCCGCCCCGGCGAACGTCACGCCATGGCCGTCGTCCGCGCCGGCCAACGCCTCTCCGGCCTCTGACCCCCTCCTTCCCTCCTTCCCTGCTGACCCCCGCCACCCGCCCCGGCCGCGTTGATCAAGAGGTTTGCGTCGTGGATCCGCCTTCCGACGACGCAAACCTCTTGCTCGTCGCCCGCTCGGCCCGCTGCGGGGCGGGTGGGGCGGGGCTCAGCGGGGGGCCGGGCGGTAACGCGCCAACGGGGCGTGAGTGGAACGCCATGGCTGTCACGCGCGGAGCGCGTGGGGCGCGGAGCGCGTAGGAAGGCGAACGGCCCGTCTCGCGGGGCGAGACGGGCCGTTCGAGCTGTAGCCCCGACCGGATTCGAACCGGCGCTACCGCCTTGAGAGGGCGGCGTCCTGGGCCGCTAGACGACGGGGCCAGGCACTTTTCCTGCTTCACCGCCCTGACGAGCGGTGCCGCAGTAGTCTAGCGGCACGGTACGCCCCGCCCACGACGGGGTCCCCGCAACCGCGGGCCCACCCGCCCAGGGCCGCACCGACACGGGCCGGGACCGAACCACCGGACACCGCCGGACCGAACCACCTGGCACCGGGCCGGGACACCGGACACCGGGCTGGGCTGGGCTGGGACGGCTGGCCGGGCCGGGACCTGGACACCGGACACCGGACCCGTGAGACCGGCCCCGTGAGACCGGAACAGCGGCACGGGGACAAGCGGTAGCGGAACAGCGGCGCCGGGACACGAAGAAGCCCGTCCCACCGAGGTGGAACGGGCTGTCAGCGCTGTAGCCCCGACCGGATTCGAACCGGCGCTACCGCCTTGAGAGGGCGGCGTCCTGGGCCGCTAGACGACGGGGCCAGAACTTTGTGCTTCCTCACTCTGGTGGTGAGGAAGCTGCACTCTATCAGAGCTCACCCCTCGCCCCCGAGGGGACGGAGTGGGACTCGTCAGAATCCAGCGTCCGGGGTTCTCACGAACCCGCAGTTGCGCTGGGGTACCAGGACTCGAACCTAGACTAACTGAACCAGAATCAGTCGGGCTGCCAATTACCCCATACCCCATTGGCCCCTTGCGGCGCCGGGAATGAACTTTACCCTCCCGGTGCCGACAGGCCAAATCCAACCCCCCGAACCGCCTCTGACCAGCGAAAACGGGGCGTCGTACGGGTCAGGAGACCGGAACCACCGGGTTGCTGAGTTCGCCGATCCCCTCGATCCGCACGGTGACCGTATCCCCCTCCGTCAGCGGGCTAACCCCCGCCGGCGTGCCGGTCAGCACCACGTCGCCGGGGAGCAGCGTCATCACGTGGGAGATGTACGACACCAGGCCCGCGACGTCGAAGACCATGTCCTTCGTCCGGCCGAGCTGGCGTACCTCCATCTCCTCCGGGTTGCGACCCACCTCACAGCGGATCTCCAGGTCGGAGACGTCCAGGCCGGTGGTGATCCACGGGCCGATCGGGCAGAACGAGTCGAAGCCCTTGGCCCGGGTCCACTGGCCGTCGGAGCGCTGGAGGTCCCGGGCGGTCACGTCGTTGGCGCAGGTGTAGCCGAAGATGGCCCGCTCGGCGGCGGCCCGGTCGGCCCGGCGCGCGCCCGGCGCGCCGATCACCACGGCCAGCTCGGCCTCGTGCTCCACCTGCTTGGAGAAGATCGGCAGCCGGATCGCGTCCCGGGGGCCGATCACCGAGGTGGAGGGCTTGAGGAAGAGCAGCGGCTCCTTGGGCACCTCGCTGCCGTGCTCGGCGGCGTGCTCGGCATAGTTGCGCCCGACGCAGACCACCTTGCTGGGCAGGATCGGGGAGAGCAGCCGCACGTCGGAGAGCGCCCAGCGGGCACCGGAGAACTGGATCTGTCCGAACGGGTGGCCCTCGATCTCGGCGATGGTCAGGCCCTGCGGCCCGGCCTCCGGCTCGCCCTCGACGACCCCGAACGACATTCCCTTGGCATGAGCAAAACGAGCGATACGCACCCGGCCAATCTATCCCCGACCCCGGGTCACCCACGGCACCCGGCGACGCGCGGCACATCCGCGAGGCGGAGCACAGCACACGCCACCGCGAGACACTCCACCGCGAGGTGGGGCGCAGCATAGGCCGTCGCGACATGGCGGGGGCGGGAATGCGGACTTCGTACCCGCACGGCGGGGCCGGCCCCATAGCTTCGGGTCCGGAGGTGCGTTCGTATGCCTGCATCGAGACGACACCACAGGGCCCTCGCGGTGCTCGTGAACTGCCTGGGCGTCCTCGCCGCCGTGCCGGCGCTGCCCGGTCCGGCGCCCGAGGCGGCGTCCGCGCACCCGGCAGCCCGACGGCGTCCGTGCACCCGGCAGCCGCCGGGACCGCGCCGGCCGCGCCGTCCGGCATGCCGGCCGCCCCACCGGCGGTGCCGACGAGCAGCCCGCCGCCGCTGCGTCCGGCACCGTCGCCGGTGACCGTGGCGGTGGCCCCGGCCGGCACCCCGGCGCCGGCCTACCGGATCAACGTCCGCAACACCGGGGACACGCCGGTGGACACCATGGTCCGGCAGGAACTCCGCCCGGGTCGTCGGCCACCACGGTCACCGCCGGTGGCCGGACCAGCCGCCCCGCCGGTGCCGCCACCGCGGGCGAGGTGACCTGGCGGCTGAAGCTGCCGGCGCACAGCAGCACCACGCTGCACACCGCGCTGCGTGCCCCGGCGGACCGACCGGCCACCGCGCCCGCCTGCGCGTACGGCACCGACGGCACCCGCCCGTACGACTGCGGCACCGCGACCTGGCAGGCGGCGGCCGTACCCGTGGCGCAGGAGACGGCCACCCCGGTGTGGCGTCGCCCACCGGTGCTCTTCGCGGCCCTCGCCGCCCTCCTGGTGGTCGGTGGCGGCGTGCTGTGGTGGTGGCGGCAGCGCCGTGGTTCCGGTGGCCCGGCGCGGCCCGGCACGACGACCATGGCCGGTGGGGCCGGCGTCCCGCCGGGAGGTGGGACGGTCTATCCGCGCCCGGCGATGCCGGCGCCCGGCGTACGGCGCCGTACCCCGTCGGTCTGGCTGGTGGTCCCGGTGGCGGCGGCGGTGCTCGCCGGGGTGGTGGGCGCGGCGGCCTGGACGGCCACCCAGCGGGTCGCCGCGATCGACACCGCGAAGCAGCCGACCAGCGGCGCGTGGCAGGGGCAGAGCGTGACCGGCGGGCTCGGCGTGCCGCTGCGCGAGTCGGCGTTCGAGTTCACCGTCTACCGGGTCGCCTGCGACACCGCGTCGGGCACGACCGGAGCGACGGGCACGACCGGAGCTACGGGCACGACCGGGGCGGCCGGCGGCCGGCAGTGCCAGGCCACCGTGGGCGTGCGGAACCTCACGCCGGAGGAGCAGACCTGGCACGGCCAGCTGCAGCGGGCGTACCTGCCGGGTGGCAACTGGGTCAGCACCGACGAGGACGCCACCCGGCTGGCGAACCTGGGTCGGGACGTCTTCGCCCAGCCGGTCGCCGCAGGCACCCGGGTGGTGCTCCCGCTGGTCTTCAGCACGGGCAGCACCCCACCCAGACAGTTGGAGCTGCGCAGCGGGGTCTTCTCCGCCGGGGTGCGGGTGGACGTGCCCTGACCGGTCGGCGGGCGGCGGTCGTACCCTGGGGTCCGTGACCGCCGCCCTCGCCCCCGCCGCCCTCGACCGGGCCGACTGGCAGGCCCGGCGGCGGGCCCACGAGCAGCGGGTGGACGCCTGGCTCGACCCGCACCTGGCCCGCCGCCGCACCGGGGCGAAGCACCCGGTGGAGGACTTCCTCTTCACCTACTACTCGCACCGCCCGGCCCAGCTGCGCCGCTGGCATCCGGGTGCCGGCGTCGCGCTGCGCGACGCCGACCCGGCGGAGTTCGGCCGCGACTACCGCGCCGGCCCCGCCGGTCTCACCGTCGACACCGATCGCGTACGCGCGCGGCGCGCCGAGTCGCTCGACTGGATCCGCCGGCTGCTCGCCGCGACCGCCGGCCGCCCCGCCCACCTCGGCTGCTTCGGGATGCACGAGTGGGCGATGGTCTACCGCCAGACCCAGCAGGAGGTACGCCACAACGCCTGGCCGCTGCGGCTGAGCCCGGACGAGACGGCGGCGGTGGTGCAGGAGCGCGGGGTGCGGTGCAGCCACTTCGACGCGTTCCGCTTCTTCACCGCGCCGGCCCGGCCGCTGAACCTGCTCGCCCCGACGAGGGAGAGTCAGCACGAGCTGGAGCAGCCGGGCTGTCTGCACGCCAACATGGATCTCTACAAGTGGGCGTACAAGCTCTCGCCGCTGGTGCCGTCGGAGCTGGTCGCCGACTGTTTCGCGCTGGCCCGGGAGATCCGCACGCTGGACATGCGGGCCAGCCCCTACGACCTGGCCGACCTGGGCTACCCGCCGGTGCGGGTGGAGACCCCGGAGGGTCGGGCCGAGTACGCCGCCGCGCAGCGCGGCTTCGCCGAGCGGGCCGCGCCGTTGCGGGCCCGCCTGCTCGCCGCGATCGACTGACCGCCCGGTAGCGGGCCGAGGACGTGCGTCCGCCGGCGGCAAGGCAGCCCCGCCTGCTCCCGGCACGCGTCGCGCCGGCCGGCGGGGTGGTGCTGGTCGAGGTCGGCGTCAGGCTGCGCGGCGCGGGCCCGGTGGTCGCCCCGGCTTCAGTCGCCGTCGACCCGGCGGTCGCGTTTGCGCTGGGACTGCCGCTTCTTCTCGGCCAGCCGGCGTTCCTTGGCGCCCCGGGACGGGCGGGTGGGGCGGCGTGACCGGGGCGGTGGGGCGAACGCCTCGCGCAGCAGCGCGGTCATCCGCTCCCGGGCGGCCTCCCGGTTGGCCAGCTGCGCCCGGTGTTCGCTGGCGGCGATGGTGAGCACCCCGTCGACCAGCCGGCCGGCCAGCCGTTCCAGCGCGCGGGCGCGCAGTGCCTCCGGCACGCTGGGCGAACGGGCCAGGTCGAAGCTCAGCTCGACGCGCGAGTCGGTGGTGTTGACGCCCTGGCCACCCGGGCCGGACGAGCGGGAGAAGCGTTCCCGCAGCTCCGCCCCGGGGACCAGCACCCGCTCGCTGACCCGCAGTCCGTCGTCCACCCCACGAGGCTAGCGCCCGACCCGGTGGACCGGGGTGGCGGTCACCGTGGGCGTGGGCGTCGGCGCGGGGCCGGCCCGCTCCTCGTCGGAGCCGGCCGCCGCGTAGGCCGCCGCGCCGACCAGCAGCAGGGCGATCACGCCCAGCTTGGTGACCACGGCCCGGATCGCCAGCCAGGCGGTGCGCCGGGCACCCGGAACGGTCTTCTTGGCCGCCGTGTAGTCGGTCCAGCCGCGCCGTGCGCGGGCGTACGCCGCGCCGACCCCGCATCCGATGATCAGGCCCACCACCAGGAGGGCCGCGATGACAGCTTGCTCCACCCACGCCAGTATCCATACTCAGCGTAATATTTCCATGGCCCGATGGTCCCACGCCGGATATCCGACACTTTTCCCGTTCGGACGTTGACAGCGCGGCGACTTTCCACAGGTCAGGGCCGCGGGGCCGGTCAGCCGCCCCGGCCGATGATGGTGTCGGCGGTCTGCTGGACCTGGTCGATGGGGATGGCGAACCCGATCCCGATCGAGCCGCTGCCGTCGATGGTGGCGATGGCGGTGTTCACCCCGACCACCTCGCCGCGCGCGTTGACCAGCGGTCCGCCCGAGTTGCCGGGGTTGATGGAGGCATCCGTCTGGACCGCGGTGTGCCGCCCCGAGCCGATCCGGACCTGCCGGTTGAGCGCGCTGACGATGCCGGCGGTGACCGTGCCGGAGAGCCCCAGCGGCGAGCCGACCGCGAGCACCGGCTCACCCACCCGGGTCGAGTTCGGCTTGGCCAGCGGCAGCGCCGCCAGCCCCGCCGTGGCGGGCACCTTGAGCACCGCCAGGTCGCTGGCCGGCTCCCGGCCCACCACCTCGGCGGTGAACCGCCGGCCGTCCGGCATCTCCACGGTCACCGGTCCCGCACCGCCCCGGGCCAGGATGTGGTCGTTGGTGACGATGTGCTGCTCGTTGTCGATGGCGAACCCGGAGCCGCTGGCGGACGCCCCGGACGCGCCGCCGACCAGCACCGACACCACGCCGGGCACGGTCTTCCCGGCCGCGGTCACCAGCTCCGCCGGGACCGGCGCGGCCGACGCCGCGGCCGGCCCGGGCCCGTCCCGCCCGGCGACCCAACTGCCGGCCGCCGCGCCGGAGAGGGTGGAGAGGGCCACCACCGCGGCGGCGGCCAGCAGCCGGCCGCGCCAGCCGCGTGGCCCGGCGGCCCGCTCCGATCCGGGTACGTCCCACCGCCCGCGTCCGTCCGGGTCCAGCTCGGGCGAGATGAACCAGGGACCGCGCGGCTCGCCCAGTCCGGTCTGCACTGCCATACGTGGCTCCTTCTCGGGTGGGTGCTGCGGGTCAGGGCAGCCGGGAGAACCAGCGCAGGGAGCCGGCCGCCGCGCCCATCGCGAGCACCAGTCCCAGGCCGATGAAGCGGGCCGAGATGTCCTGCCGTTCCTTGCGGTAGCCGACCGAGGAGCCGATGTCCTCGTAGACGGCGCGCAACTCCGCGCTGGTGGACGCCGAGTGGAAGCCGCCGCCGGTCTCCTCGGCGACCGCCTTGAGGGTCTGCCCGTCCACCGGCACCTGGATCGCCCGCCCGCCCCGGTCGACGGTGCCGGACGGGGTGCCGAACGAGATGGTGTGCACCGGGACCTTCACGGCGACGGCCTGCGCCGCCGCCTCCATCGGGTCCATCCCGGAGGTGTTCGCCCCGTCCGAGAGGATGATGATCCGGGCCGGCGGCGGGTTCTTGGCCGCCGTGCTGTCCAGGCTCTTCACCGCGCCCAGCGAGGTGCTGATCGCCTCGCCGATGGCGGTGCCCTGCACGCCGGTGATGCCCTCGTCGAGCCGCTCGATGCCCTCGTGCAACGCCTCCCGGTCGGTCGACGGCGGCACCACCACCGCCGCGCTGCCGGCGAAGGCGACCAGGCCGACGTTGAACTCGTCCGGCAGCCCGTCGGCGAACCGGCGGGCGGCGTGCTTGGCGGCGGTCAGCCGGTCCGGGTCGACGTCCCCGGCGAGCATCGAGGTGGAGACGTCGACGGCGACCATCACGGTGGCCCGTTCCCGGGGCACCCGCACCTCGGCGCTGGGCCGGGCGAAGCCGACCACCAGCAGGGCGAGCATGGCCAGGAAGAGTCCGGCCGGGACGTGCCGCCGCCAGGCCGGGCGGCGCGGGGCGACCCGGTCCAGCAACCGCAGGTTGGTGAAGCGGACGGCGTACCGGCTCTGCCGGCGCTGCATCGCCAGATAGCCGACGACCAGGGCGGCCACGCCAAGCAACAGCCACAGTCGGGCGGGTGACTCCCAGGTCATCCGACACCTCCCCGGGCGGCGGCCGGCGCGGCGGCCAGCCGGCGTTGGGCGTGCACGTGCCGGACGATGTCCGCGCTCCAGTCCCGGTCGGTACGCAGGCCCAGGTGGGCGGCCCCGGACCGGCGCAACGCGCGGCGCACCTGGTCGCGCTGGGCGGTGGCCGCCGCCGCGTAGCGCTCCCGCAGGGCCCGGTCGCCGGTCCACACCTCGCGTCGCCGGCCGGTCTCCGGGTCGACCAGGGTGATCAGGCCGACGTCCGGCAGTTCCAGCTCACGCGGGTCGGTCACCTCGACGGCGAGGACCTGGTGGCGGGCGGCGAGCCGGCGCAGCCCGGCCTCCCACGGCGCGGTGCCCGCCGGGTCGTCCGGCAGCCCGTCGAGGAAGTCGGAGACCAGCACGACCAGGCCGCGCCGGGTGGCCATCCGCTGCACGCCGTCGATGCCGTCGGTGAGCGTGGGCGGTGCCAGTGGGGCGGTGTCCGGGTGGTCGTACCCGCCGGTGCGGGGCGCGGTGAGCAGGGCCCGCAACAGCCCCAGCAGGTGGGTACGCCCGCTGCGGGCCGGGAACCGGCGCAGCCCGCTCGGGCCGAGCAGCTGCCCGCCGAGCCGGTTGCCGACCCCGGCGGTGAGGAAGCCGACCGCCGCCACGGCGGCCACCGCGAGTTCGCGTTTGTCCAGTGTGGCGGTGCCGTACTCCATGCTCGGGCTGGTGTCCACCAGCAGCCAGGTGGTCAGCTCCCGGTCGGCGTCGACCTCCCGGACGTGCGGGACGGTGGTGCGGGCGGTGACCGCCCAGTCCATCCGGCGCACCTCGTCCTCGCCGGGCCGGTACTCGCGGCTGCCGGCGATCTCACTGCCCGGTCCGGGCAGGAGGCCGTGGTGCTGCCCGTGCAGCATGCCGTTCAGCCGCCGGGTCACCGTCAGCTCCAACCGGCGCAGCCGCTGGTCGGGGGTGAGGTCGGCCAGGCCGGGCGCGTCGGCCGGGAGCGTCGGGGCCGCCCGTCTCATGCCGCCGCCAGGTCGGGCGCCGCCTCGGGGTGGCCGGCGGCGATCCGGGGCGGCGGCACCGCCTCGACCAGCCGACGCACCAGCGCCTCGGCGGAGATGCCGTCGGCCACCGCGTCGAAGGAGAGCACCAGCCGGTGCGCCAGCACGTCCACCGCGAGTTCCCGGACGTCCTCGGGCAGCACGTACTCCCGGCCCCGCAGCAGCGCCCGGGCGCGGGCGGCGGCGACCAGGCCGAGGGTGGCCCGCGGGCTCGCCCCGTACGCCAGCAGCGGCGCCAGCTCGGCCAGCCCGAACCGGCCGGGGTCCCGGGTGGCGAGGATGAGCCGGACGACGTACTCGGCGACGGCGTGGTGGACGAAGACGTGGCCCGCCCGGCGTTGGAGGTCCCGCAGTCGGGGCGGGTCGAGCACCTGGCGGGGGCTGGGCCGGTCGGCGCTCATCCGGTAGAGGATGGCCAGCTCGTCGGCGTCGCTCGGGTAGTCGACCACGATCTTCATGAGGAACCGGTCGCGTTGCGCCTCGGGGAGCTGGTAGACGCCCTCCGACTCGATCGGGTTCTGGGTGGCCAGCACCAGGAACGGGTCCGGGACCGGCCAGCTGCGGCCACCGATGGAGACCTGCCGCTCGGCCATCGCCTCCAGCAGCGCCGACTGCACCTTGGCCGGGGCCCGGTTGATCTCGTCGGCGAGCACCATGTTGGCCATGATCGGGCCCAGCTCGACGTCGAAGGTCTCGGTGGAGGCGCGGTAGATGCGGGTGCCGACGATGTCGGAGGGGACCAGGTCGGGGGTGAACTGGATCCGGGAGAAGGTGCCGCCGACAACCGTGGCGAGGGTCTGCGCGGCGAGCGTCTTCGCGACGCCGGGCACGCCCTCGAGCAGGCAGTGCCCGTCGGCGATCAGGGCGGTGAGCAGGCGGTCGACGAGCCGGTCCTGCCCGACGATCACCCGTTTGACCTCGAAGAGCGTCTGTTCCAGCGCGGCGCCGCTCGCCTCGGCGTCGGCCGGACTGGGCACGGTGACCAGGGTGTCCGAGATGTCCGTCACGGTGCTTGCTTCCCGGGCCGGTGGGCGGGCAAACGTCGGACTCCCGGCCCCAGTCGGGGCCGTAGCGCCCCTAACCGGGACGAGCGTCGCGCGGGCCCCGGAGGCAACCGGCGATCGCGGGACGACAGGAAGGCGCCGGCCCCGTCGCCGGGACCGGCGCCTTTCGTCGGGCAGGGATCAGGGGGTGAACACGGCCAGGTGGAACGGCAGGTCCGCCGGGTTGCCGGCAGAGTCGTACGTCTGCACGAAGACGCCGTTCGGGGTGGACAGCCGCGGCGCGACCGAGATCTCGCCGGCCGGCGGGATGCAGCAGTCCTGGGTGGTGCCGACGGTGGCCACGTAGGCGGCGCGGGTCAGGCTGCGGTTGAAGATGACCTCGTACTGACCGGCGCCGAACTTGGTCGCGGAGACGGCGTCCCGCGAACGCAGCAGGGTGCCGGCGCTGCTGACGACGCCGAAGGACGTGGCGCCGTTGATGAAGGACGGGCTGACCCCCTTCTTCAGCGCCGCCTTGGCCGCCGCCGCCCGGGCCGGGGTCACCGGCGGCTGGCCGGATCGTGCGGCGGCACCGGAACCGACGCCCGGCTGGCCGGTCTGGGCGGCGGGCCGGGCCGCCGTGGTGGTCTGGGCGGCGGCGATCCCGCCACCGGCCAGCGTCAGCACGAGCGCGCCGAACGTGACCGCGACCGCCCTACGGGAAATGAATTTTGCCATGACAGGTCCCCCTTTTGTTGACCGTGTCGACATGACCGACCCGCGAAATGACGAGCCAGTTTGTTCCGAGCTTTTCAGCACCGCGGACAAGCCGCCGGAACGACCACTCACCGGCTGCGGAAAATTCCTGTCTCAGAACTTTCCTCACCCGGCCTGAGCAGGCATTACGCCGATGCGCTCCGGGTCTGTGACCAGGTGGAAAGTAGCACCGGCCAAAGCGCGAGGTCAATGCCGTGGCACGGCGTTTCAGATTGTTTCAGGCCCGGCGGTAAATTGCGAAACATGAAAGCGTGACAATTCACGGACGGTGGCCGGGCGGGCCGCCGGAGGCAACGGCGGCGAGGCGGAGCCGCTACGGTGGCGACCGTGATCACGGACGACGACCGACCAGCTCCGGCGCGGCGCACCCGGGTGCGGACCTGGCTCTGCTGGCTGCTCGTCGCGCCCGGCGTGGGGTGGGCGGTCGTCCGGCTGGCGGGGCTGGAACGGGGACCGCTCGTGCAGGCGGTCGCCTTCACCCCGTACGTCGCGGTCTGGACGCTGCTGCCGCTGCTGCTGGCGCTCGCCCTGCGGCGCCGCTGGCCGGCGGCGGTCGCGGCCGGCACCGCGCTCGTGCTGATCGGCGCGGTGCTCCCCCGGGCCCTCGCCGCCGACCAACCGGCGGACACCGGGCCGGTGCTGCGGCTGCTCACCGCCAACCTGCTGAAGGGCGAGGCCGATCCGGGCACCCTCGTCGAGCTGGTCCGCGCCCGGCGGGTGGACGTGCTCACCGTGCAGGAGTTCACCCCGGGGATCGCGGCCGAGCTGGACCGGCTCGGGCTGGCCGGCCTGCTGCCCTACCGGCAGCTCAACCCGGAGGTCGGCACCACCGGCTCCGGCCTCTACGCCCGCTTCCCGATCAGCGCGCCGGGGCTACGGCGCAACCAGGGGTTCGCCTTCACCCAGGCGTACGGGACCCTCGCCGTGCCCGGCGCGCCGCCGCTGCGGGTGGAGTCGGCGCACCCGGCCGCCCCGTACGCCGTCGAGGTCGTCGACGAGTGGTGGACCGACCTGCGGGCGCAGCCGCACGCCACCCCCGACGGGCAGCTGAGCGTGCTCGCCGGGGACTTCAACGCCACCCTGGACCACGCCCCGCTGCGTGACCTGATCCGCACCGGGTACGTGGACGCCGCCGACGCGGCCGGCGCCGGGCTGACCGGCACCTGGGGCCCGTACGACGGCGACCCGATCCCGCCGGTCACCATCGACCACGTGCTGGCCGACCGCCGCATCGCCGTCCACTCGGTCGAGGTGCACCCCTTCCCGGCAGCGACCACCGCGCCGTCCTCGCCGAGCTGCGCCTCCCGCCCGCCTGACCGCCCCCCGCCCCCGCCGCCCCCGCCGCCCCCGCCGCCCCCGCCGCCCCCGCCGCCGCCCCCGCCGCCCGAGCGTCGATCATGGAGTCATGGCGCCCGATCTGCCCGGATCGGAGCTTTCGTCACCCGCCACAACTCCTTGATCGGCGCGGAGGGGGCGCCGGGCGCGGTCGAGGCCGTAGGTGAGGGCGTCGACGAGGGCGTGCCAGGACGCCTCGACCACGTTGGGGTGGACGCCGACGGTGGTCCAGTCACGGCCGGAGCCGGCCGTCTCGACCAGCACCCGGGTCACCGCGCCGGTGCCGTGGCTGCCCTCCAGGATGCGGACCTTGTAGTCGGCCAGCTCGAAGTCGCGCAGCTCCGGGTAGTGCCGGGTCAGCGCCGTGCGCAGCGCCTCGTCGAGGGCGTTGACCGGGCCGTTCCCCTCGGCGGTGGCGATCACCCGCTCGCCGCGTACCCGGATCTTGACGGTGGCCTCGGAGACCACCGCGCCGTCCTCCCGGTGCTCGACGATCACCCGGTAGGACTCCAGGGCGAACGGTCGGGCCGCCGCGCGGTCCGGCAGCTCGGCGCGGACCAGCAGCTCGAAGGAGGCGTCGGCCGCCTCGAAGGACCAGCCACCGGCCTCCAGCTCCTTGACCCGCCTGGTGACCGTGGCGAGCGCCTCCGGATGGCCGGCCAAGTCCAGACCCAGCTCGCGGCTCTTTAGCTCGATGCTGGCCCGGCCGGCCATCTCGGTCACCAGGATCCGCATGTCGTTGCCCACTACCGACGGGTCCACGTGGTTGTAGAGCAACGGGTCGACCTTGATCGCGCTCGCGTGCAGCCCCGCCTTGTGGGCGAAGGCCGCCGCCCCGGCGTACGCCTGGTGGGTGTCGGGGGCGATGTTGGCGATCTCGGCGATGGCGTGCGAGACCCGCACCATCTGTGCCAGGCAACCGTCCGGTAGGACGGGCAACCCGAGCTTGAGCTGGAGGTTGGCGACGACGGCGAAGATGTCGGCGTTGCCGGGGCGCTCGCCGTACCCGTTGGCGGTGCCCTGGACGTGCCGGACGCCGGCCTCGACGGCGGCGATGGTGTTGGCCACCGCGCAGGCGGTGTCGTTCTGGGCGTGCATGCCGAGCAGCTCCGGCGCCACGCCGGTCCGGGCGGTGACGTCGGCGATGGCGGCGGTGATCTGCGAGGGCAGCATGCCGCCGTTGGTGTCGCAGAGCACGAACCGCTCCGCGCCGGCGGCGAGGGCGGTCTCCACCACGGAGGCGGTGTACGCCGGGTCGTGCCGGTAGCCGTCGAAGAAGTGCTCGCCGTCGACGAAGACCCGGCGGCCCTCGGCCACCAGGTGGGCCACCGTGTCGTGGACCATCGCCAGGTTCTCCGCGCCGGTGGTGCGCAGCGCCCGCTCGACGTGCCGGAGGTCGGCCTTGGCGACCAGGGCGACGGCCGGGGTCTGGGCGTCGAGCAGCCCGCGCACCTGCGGGTCGGCGGCGACGGCCACGCCGGCCTTCCGGGTGGCGCCGAAGGCGACCAGGATCGCGTGCCGCAGCTGGAGTTCGGTACGCGCCCGGCGGAAGAACTCGGTGTCCTTCGGTACCGCGCCCGGCCAGCCACCCTCGATGAAGCCGACGCCGAACTCGTCGAGCAGCCGCGCCACGGCGAGCTTGTCGACCACCGAGTAGGTGAGCCCCTCGCGCTGGGCACCGTCGCGCAGCGTCGTGTCGTACACCTGGAAGGTCATCTGGATCCTCTTCTCGAACCTGCGGGGAGCTGCGGGGGCAACAAAAAGACCCCCCGCGGGATGCGGGAGGTCTGCGCGCTCGGCGAGAGGGAAGGCCGGCGCGCTAGCTGCCAATAATCAGGACGGTGCTGGTCACGATCGGTACTCTGCCACCCCGCCCCCGGTTTTGGGAGGCGGAATCCACATGCCGGGACGGTGACGCAGCGTCGTCGTTGCCCGGTCACCGGCCGACCGCCCCGGCGACACCCACCGTCGGTGATCGACTTCACAAGTCCACCGGCCGCCACCAGCCGAGAACCGCGCTGCGGAAGTATCTGGAACCGATCCAGTTAACGGCCTCGCGCCGCTGACGAGCCGCTGTCAAGGAGGACCTGTGCTCACTGTCGGTGACCGCTTCCCCGAGTACGAACTCACCGCCTGCGTGTCGCTCGACGCCGACAAGGCGTTCGAGACGATCAACCACAAGTCCTACGAGGGCAAGTGGCGGGTGGTCTTCTTCTGGCCGAAGGACTTCACCTTCATCTGCCCGACGGAGATCGCCGAGTTCGGCCGGCTCAACGGCGAGTTCGCCGACCGGGACGCCCAGGTGCTGGGCGTGTCGGTGGACAACGAGTTCGTCCACTACGCCTGGCGCAAGGACCACCCCGACCTGCGTGACCTGCCCTTCCCGATGCTCAGCGACATCAAGCGGGAGCTGACCGCCGACTGCGGCGTGCTCGGCGAGGACGGCGTCGCCCAGCGGGCCACCTTCATCGTCGACCCGGACAACGAGATCCAGTTCGCCATGGTGACCGCCGGGTCCGTCGGCCGGAACGTCTCCGAGGTGCTGCGGGTGCTCGACGCGCTGCAGACCGACGAGCTGTGCCCGTGCAACTGGAACAAGGGCGGCCAGACCCTGGACGCCAACGCGCTGCTCGCCGGCGCCGGTGCCTGAGATGGGTCTGGACGCGGTCAAGGCCGCCCTGCCGGAATACGCGAAGGACATCAAGCTCAACCTCGGCTCCACCGTCGCCACCTCGACGCTCAAGCCCGAGCAGGCCTGGGGTACCGCCCTGGCCTGCGCGGTCGCGGCCCGTAACCCGGTGGTGCTGCGGGAGATCGCCGCCGAGGCGGCCGGTCACCTCACCCCGGAGGCGGTCGAGGCGGCCAAGGGCGCCGCCACGATCATGGCGATGAACAACATCTACTACCGGGCCAAGCACCTCATCGGCGACGAGCAGTACGCCAGCATGCCGGCCCGGCTGCGGATGCAGATCATCGCCCGGCCGGGAGTCGACAAGGGCGACTTCGAACTCTGGAGCCTCGCCGTCTCGGCGATCACCGGCTGCGGGGTGTGCCTGGAGTCGCACGAGAAGACCCTGCGCGGCACCGGGTTCACCCGGGAGCAGGTGCACGAGGCGCTGCGGATCGCCGCCGTCGTGCACGCCGCCGCCGTGGCGCTCGACGCCGAGGCCGCGCTCGCCTGACCCGTACGACTGTGGGGGCCGGCGCCGGATCGCGGCGCCGGCCCCGCGGCGTTCTCAGGCGTGAACGCCGACACCGTGGGTAGAAGTTCTGGCTGTCAGTCTTCACTGCGACGACTACGACGGTCGGGACAGGAGTCACCCATGGACGGGCTGGACCCGCACAGCACGCACGGCAGCACCGACCCGATCCTCGACGACGGCCGCGGTGCCGTCGCCGGGGGCGCGCCGGCGGGCGCCTTCGACCCGTGGCGCTACCGGGACGAGGCCGGGGTCGCCAGCGCGGACCTCACCGGCTACAAGGTCGAGGCCACGGACGGCGGCATCGGCAAGATCGACAGCGCCAGTCACGAGGTCGACGACAGCTACCTGGTGGTGGACACCGGCCCGTGGATCTTCGGCAAGAAGGTCATGCTGCCGGCCGGCACCGTCAGCCACGTCGACCACGACGCACGCACCGTCCACGTCGACCGGGAGAAGGACCAGATCAAGGCCGCCCCGGAGTACGACGAGACGAGCCACACCGACCCGGCCTACCGGGACCGGCTGGGCGGCTACTACGGCGAGCGCTGGTCGTCGTTGCCGCCGGACGGCCCGGCCCGGGTCTGACGAGTCCACCCCGGTCCGGCCGACCCGGGGTACGACGGCCGGTGCGGCGACGCCGCACCGGCCGTTACCGTGTCAGGGTGGACGCGACCGAAGTGACCCGCCGGATCCCCTTCGACAGCCTGTTCAACTTCCGCGACGTGGGTGGCTATCCCGCCCACGACGGGCGATCCGTCCGATGGGGACGGCTCTACCGCTCCGACTCACCGCACCGGATCGACGGGCCCGACCGGGAAGCGTTCGCCGCGCTCGGCGTCCGCACCGTCATCGACCTACGCCGACCGTCCGAGGTGGAACGCGACGGCCGGGTGCCCGAGTACGACGGGCTCACCTACCGGCACATCCACCCCGAGCACCACGACTGGGCCCAGGTCCCGTACGATGACGGACAGGACCTCGCCCGCTATCTCGCCGACCGGTACGCCGCCCTCGCCGAGACCGGCACCGCCGGGCTGGCCGAGGCGGTCGGCCTGATCGCCGACAGCGCCAACGCCCCGGTCGTGGTGCACTGCGTCGCCGGCAAGGACCGCACCGGCATCGTCTGCGCGCTGACCCTGGCCGTGCTGGGCGTCGCCGACGAGGACATCGCCGCCGACTACGCCCTCAGCACCGAGGCGTCGGCGCGGTTCAGCGCCTGGGTCGCCGCCACCTTCCCGGACGCCGAGGAGCCGCCGGCGCCCTTCCTCGCCTCCCCCGCCGAGGCGATGACGCTCTTCCTCACCGAACTGCGCGCCGGCCACGGCTCGGTGGAGGACTACCTGCGCCACGCCGGGGTCACCGACGCACAGCTCACCGCCCTCCGCGACCACCTGCTCGACTGACCCGGCACCGACCGGGACCGGGAACTGGGCCATGCGGTGCGGGCGCGGGCCCGCGTGAGGGCGAGCCTGCCAGCCGGCTTGTGGCGACACCTCGCCCCGCACACGCACGGCGGCGCGGGCTGGTGGATGCTGTCAACGTCTCCCTACAGCTTTGATGACGTAAATGAATCGCCGCCGAGGGTGTTGCCGCTGAGACCGCCGAGGCGGATGCCGGCAGGCGGCGAACCGGGTGATTCGTTTACGTCATCAAACTTGTAGCGACCGCCGACCGCACCTCGGCCGGCACCGTCCTCAAACGGTGCCGGCCGAAGCCGTCCGCCAGGAGCAACTGGCGCCAGGAGCGTGCCGGCCGGGCCGAGCTCGCGGGGCCAGGGCTGGCCGGACTGAGGTCCCGGACCAGTCCCGGCCGGGCCAAGGGCAGCCGGGCCAAGGGCTGGGCCAGGCGGGGCCGGACCGGGGTTCGGCCGAGCCGGGGGCGACGCGGGGCCGACGGCGGGACGGGTCAGAGCACCCGCTGGACCCAGCCGTGCGGGTCGGCGGCCCGGCCGCGCTGGATGTCCACCAACTGCTGCCGCAGCGCGGTGGTCGACCGGCCCGGCTCACCGCCACCGATGAGGAACTCCCCGTCGGGGAAGCGCACGCAGCCGATCGGGGTGATCACCGCGGCGGTGCCGCAGGCGAAGACCTCGCGCAGCCGCCCGCTGGCCGCGTCGGCCTGCCAGTCGGCGAAGCTGACCGGCCGTTCCTCGACCCGGTATCCGGCCTCGGCGGCCAGCAACAGGAGCGCGTCGCGGGTGATGCCGGGCAGGATGGTGCCGGTGAGCGGCGGGGTGACCAGGGTGTTGTCGTCATAGACGAAGAAGACGTTCATGCCGCCCAGCTCGTCGACGAAGCGGCGCTCCACCGCGTCCAGGAAGACCACCTGGTCGCAGCCCGCCTCGATCGCCTCGGCCTGAGGGGCCAGGGAGGTGGCGTAGTTGCCGCCGCACTTGGCCGCGCCGGTGCCACCGGGAGCGGCCCGCGTGTAGTCCGGGGAGACCCAGACGGTGACCGGCTTGACCCCGCCGGAGAAGTACGCCCCGGCCGGCGAGGCGATCACGCAGTAGAGGTATTCGTTGGCCGGCCGGACGCCGAGGAAGACCTCGCTGGCGAACATGAACGGGCGCAGGTAGAGGCTGGCGTCCGGACCCTCGGGGATCCAGTCCCGGTCGATCTCGACCAGCCGGCGCAGCGACTCCACGAAGGTCTCCGCCGGCAGCTCCGGCATGGCCAGTCGCTGGGCGGAGGCGATGAACCGGGCGGCGTTCGCCTCCGGCCGGAACATGGTGACCGACCCGTCGTCGGTCCGGTACGCCTTCAGTCCCTCGAAGATCTCCTGCGCGTAGTGCAGCACCGCGCTGGCCGGGTCCATCGGGATCGGCGCGCGCGCCTCGACCCGGGCGTCGTACCAGCCTTTGCCCTCGGCGTAGCGGATGGTCACCATGTGGTCGGTGAAGACCCGACCGAAGCCCGGGTTGGCCAGCAGGGCGGCCCGGTCGGCGGCGGATACCGGCGCGGGATTCGGACGGATCTCGAAATCGAGCTTGTCACCACCGCTCATCGCGCTGACCTCCCTGCGGGTTGCCGGCGTGCGGGGCCGCACACCGGATCTGGTGCCAGAAACTTACCCCGAACGGTCGTTCAGCGGATAGCTCCGCCCCGGTGGATCGAGCACTCCGAATGGGAGGCCGGTCCCGCGCACGCTCCGGCGCGGGACGACCGCACGGGGTCGCCCGGAGCGGGTCTGGCGGCCCGGTCCGGGCCGGTGGAGGGCCCGGTCAGGCTACGGCGTACCCGGCGAGCCGGTCGCCGACCTCGTCGGTGCGCAGCGGCGCGCCGGGGTGCGGGCGGCCAGCTCGGTGGCGACCGCGGCGGTGACCCGGGCGGCGGCGTCGGCGTGCCCGAGCTGGTCGAGCAGGAGCGCGGCGGAGAGCACCGCGGCGACCGGGTCGGCGACGCCCTTGCCGGCGATGTCCGGCGCGGAGCCGTGCACCGGCTCGAACATCGACGGGTAGCGCCCCTCGGGGTTGATGCAACCGCTGGCGGCCAGGCCGATGCCACCGGTGACCGCGGCGGCAATGTCGGTGAGGATGTCGCCGAAGAGGTTGTCGGTGACCACCACGTCGTACCGCTGGGGTTGCGTGACCAGGAACATCGCGGCGGCGTCGACGTGCTGGTACTCCGTCGTCACGTCGGGGTGCTCGGCGGCGACCGCGTCGAAGGCGCGGGCCCACAGCGACCCGGCGTGGGTGAGCACGTTGGTCTTGTGCACCAGGGTCACCTTGCGCCGCTCGCGCCGCCGGGCCCGGGCGAACGCGTCCCGGATGACCCGCTCGACGCCGTGCCGGGTGTTCAGGCTCTCCTCGGTGGCGACCTCGGCCGGGGTGTCCCGGTGCAGCGCACCGCCGGCGCCGGCGTAGAGGCCCTCGGTGCCCTCGCGGACCACCACGAGGTCGACCTCGCCCGGCTTCACGGTGGCCAGCGGGCCGGTCACCCCGGGCCAGAGCCGGGACGGGCGGAGGTTGACGTACTGGTCGAAGACGAACCGGAGCTTGAGCAGCAGACCTCGCTCCAGCACGCCCGGCGGTACGGTCGGGTCGCCGACCGCGCCGAGCAGGATGGCGTCGTGCCCGGCCAACTCGTCGAGGACGGAGTCGGGCAGCACCTCGCCGGTACGGTGGTAGCGGGCCGCGCCGAGGTCGTACTCCGTGGCCTCGGTCCCGGGGAGCACGGCGTCGAGGACCTTGCGGGCCTGCGCGACCACCTCGGGTCCGATGCCGTCCCCGGCCACCACCGCGATCCGTGCCACCTGGCGCTCCTCACCTCGTCGGTCAGCGCAACGGTACGTCGCCGTCCCGCCTCCCGGTACGCGTCTTCCACCATTCGGGAAACGAAGATGCTCAGGAGGCTCCCAGGTGGCATTCATGGTGCGGTCATCTGCGCTGCCTAGGCTCTGCGGTGAACGGGTCGCGGGGGCCCGTGACGGGCATCGCCGCGGCGCTGCGGCACCGTCAGCGAAGGAGCAGGTGTGATGCGGATCGACGAGCAGCCCCGGTCCCGGTGGACCGACGAGCAGCCCCGGACCCGGTGGGTCGACCAGACCGCCTTCCGCAGCCGCCGCCCCGACCTGCGGCTCGGCAGCCGCAGCCACCGGCTGGACCGGGCCGGCGGCACCGCCGGCGACCGGATCAGCGCCCAGCACACCGTCCGCACCTCGACGGCGGAATACTCGCTGCTGCTCAACGCGCCCGAGTGGTTCGGCCGGCGGGCCGTCGGGGAGGCGCTGCGGGACGCCGTCGCCGAACTGCGCGCCGTCGACCTCACCTACGGGCCGGCCCGCCCCGACAGCCTCGTCTCCCGGCTGCGGCGCGGCGAGATCGCCCCCGAGTCGTACCCGCCCCTGGCCGACCTGGTGGACCGCTGCGCGGCGATGCGGGCCGCCACCGACGGGTGGTTCGACGCCTGGGCGGTGCCCGGCGGCTTCGACCCGGGCGGTCTGCTCGGCGGCTGGGCGGTGGAGCGGGCCGCGGCCCGGTTGCGCGCCGCCGGCATCCACGACTACGCCGTGCTCACCGGAGCCGACCTCACCGTACGCGGACACGCGGCGCACGGCGGCCCGTGGCGGGTCGCGGTGCACCACCCGACCGACGCGCGGCGCCCCCCGATGGTGCTGGAGATGACGGCCGGCGCGGTGGGCACCTCCGGGGTGACCGGGCGGCAGGGGCACGTGGTGGACCCGCACACCGGCGAGCCGGCCGAGCAGCTCGTCGCCGCCACCGTCATCGGCCCGGACCTGGCCGTCGCCGACGCCTACGCCACCGCGCTGTACGCCGCCGGCCCGGCCGGGCTCGCCTGGTTCCGCAGCGGCTCGGACTATCGCGCGCTCTTCGCCCACCGGCGGCGCTGAGCCGACGCCCTTCCGGCGGCCGGTTTCGCATCACGGCCGTCGACTCCGGGCGGACCGCGATCGGCCCCCACGGTCTCGGCAACGACCGTGGGGGCCGGTCAGCGACGAGTGCGCGTGGCTCGCGCAATCGAGGGGTGCGGGCCGGCCCGGCAGGACGTCTCACCTCGTCACCCGAAGACGGGCCGACGCCTCACCTCAGCCAGTGACCGCACCGGTACGCTAGCGAATCGACGCAACTCGACGCAAGAGTCTCCACAGCGGACCTTCGCGGCGGCGGTTCCGGCGCTTTCGCCACTGGCCTGCGGCGGGGCAGGGGTGACGGGGCGCACTCGGGATGGCACGCTGTCCGCCGTGAGTTTCGATCTGAGCGTGTGGGCCCTGCCGGACGGGGCCACGCCCGCGGAGGTGCGGGCAGCGGTGCAACGGTGCCGCCAGGGGTGGCACAGCGATCGCCACCCCGATCCACGGGTGGTCGCCTTCTACCGGGCGATCACCGCGTCCTATCCCGCCCGGCCCGGCGGCCCGTGGGAGGTGACGCCGCTGCACGCGGCCGGCGACCACGTCGAGATGAACCTCTTCCCGACCTGCGAGGACCAGGTGCTGCTCGACATCGAGCGGCTGGCCGGCGAGCACGACCTGATGCTCTTCGACGTCCAGGACGGCTCGGTCTATCCGCCCCCCGCCCGGGTCGGCCCCTGAGGACCGCCCCGCGACCGCGCACCACGAGGACTTGGCACGACGAGGGGTCCGGCCGTACGGCCGGACCCCTCGGGTGTCCTGGGTGGACTACTCGTCGCGCAGGTCGGCGGCGCTGGCCGCCACGGCACCGATCGAGTCGGCCGCCGAGGTGAGCAGGTCGGCGCCGAGCGCCTGGTCGACGGTGAGGGTCATCAGCGTCTCGCCACCGGCCTCCCGCCGGGCCACCTGCATGGCGGCGATGTTGATGCCGGCCTCGCCGAGCAGGGTGCCGACGGTGCCGACCACACCCGGCCGGTCGACGTAGCGCAGGAAGAGCAGGATGCCCTCCGCGCCGATCTCCACGTCGAAGCCGTCCACCTCGGTCAGCTTGATGACGTCCCGGGCGCCGGTGTGGGTGACCGTGCCGGAGACACTGACCGTACGACCGTCCGGCAGCGCGCCGCGGACCGTCACCAGGTTGGGGTGGTCGACCGTCTCGCCCTGGGTGGAGAGAGTCACCTCGACGCCCCGCTCGGCCGCCAGGTGCGGCGCGTTGACGTAGGTGACCTGCTCCTCGACCACCGAGCTGAACAGCCCCTTGGTGGCGGCGAGCTTGAGCACCGAGACGTCGTGGTCGACGATCTCGCCGCGTACCTCGACGGTGACGTTGGCGGCGACCCCGCCGGCCACCGCGGTGAAGGCCCGGCCCAGCTTCTCGGCCAGCGGCAGCAGCGGGCGGACGTCCTCGGCGACGACGCCGCCGGCCTGCACGTTGACCGCGTCCGGCACGAACTCGCCCTGCAGCGCCAGCTTGACGCTCTTCGCCACGGCCAGACCGGCCTTGTCCTGCGCCTCGTTGGTGGAGGCGCCCAGGTGCGGGGTGGCCACCACGTTGTCGAAGGCGAACAGCGGCGAGGAGGTGCACGGCTCCTTGGCGTACACGTCGACGCCGGCGCCGGCGACCCGGCCCTCGGCGATCGCGTCGGCCAGCGCCTGCTCGTCGACCAGCCCACCGCGGGCGGCGTTGACGATCCGCACGCCCGGCTTGACGATCGCCAGTTCCTTCTCGCCGATCAGGCCCACGGTCTCCGGGGTCTTCGGCAGGTGGATGGAGATGAAGTCGGCCTCCCGCAGCAGCTCCTCCAGCCCGACCAGGCGGACCCCGAGCTGCGCGGCGCGGGCCGGCTGGATGTACGGGTCGTACGCGATCAGCCGGGTGCCGAACGCGGCGATGCGAGACGCGAAGAGCACGCCGATGCGGCCGAGCCCGACCACGCCGACGGTCTTGCCCTGGAGCTCGACGCCGGTGTACTTGGACCGCTTCCACTCCCCCGCCTTCAGCGCGGCGCTGGCGGCGGCGGTGTTCCGCGCGACGGCGAGCAGCAGCGCGACGGCCTGCTCGGCGGCGGAGACGATGTTGGAGGTGGGGGCGTTGACGACCATGACGCCCCGCGCGGTGGCGGCCGGCACCTCGACGTTGTCCAGGCCGACACCGGCCCGGGCGACCACCTTCAGCCGCGGCGCGGCGGCGATCGCCTCGGCGTCGATCTGCGTGGCGCTGCGCACGATGACCGCGTCGGCCTCGGAGAGCGCGGAGAGCAGGGCCGGGCGGTCCGTGCCGTCGACGTGGCGGACGTCGAAGTCGTGCGCGAGCACCTCGATGGCGGCGGGAGCGAGTTCTTCGGCGATCAGTACGACAGGAGTCATCGGTCCTCGTAGATGTCGTCAGAGCGGTCGGCTGCGGCGGTGGACGCCGCGCTGCGCCCTGCGGTGAGCCGTGCCATGGCCGTCAGGTGCCGGCTACGCACCTAACAGGGATCGTAGGTCGTGGGCCGGCCGGCGTGTCCGGGACGAGGGGGTGAGCGCCCTCACAAACCCGACATGTCCCGGGGTTGAACAGGGATGGAACGCACGACGGTGACGCGTCCGACGCCGGGGAGAGCGTCGGACGCGTCACCGTGCCGGAGCAGCGTCAGGCCGTCTCGGTGATCGGCCGGTCGACCCAGCTCATCATGGAGCGCAGCTTCTGCCCGGTCTCCTCGATCGGGTGCGCCGCGCCCTCGGCCCGCCACTTGGCGAAGTTCGGCCGGCCGGCCTCGTCCTCGGCCACCCACTCGCGGGCGAACTCGCCGGACTGGATCTCGCCGAGGATCTTGCGCATCTCCTCCTTGACCCGCGAGTCGATGACCCGGGGGCCGCGGGACAGGTCGCCGTACTCGGCGGTGTCGGAGATGCTGTAGCGCATCTTGGCGATGCCGCCCTCGTACATCAGGTCGACGATGAGCTTCAGCTCGTGCAGGCACTCGAAGTAGGCCACCTCGGGGGCGTAGCCGGCCTCGGTGAGCACCTCGAACCCGGTCTGCACCAGGGCCGCCGCGCCACCGCAGAGGACCGCCTGCTCGCCGAAGAGGTCGGTCTCGGTCTCCTCGGTGAAGGTGGTCCTGATCGCGCCGGCCCGGGTGCCGCCGATCGCCTTCGCGTACGACAGGGCCAGGGCGAACGCGCCGCCGGTGGCGTCCTGCTCGACGGCGACCAGGCAGGGCACGCCCTTGCCGTCGACGTACTGGCGGCGGACCAGGTGGCCGGGGCCCTTCGGGGCGACCATCGCCACGTCCACGTCGGCCGGCGGCTGGATCAGGTCGTACCGGATGTTGAAGCCGTGGCCGAAGAAGAGCGCCTTGCCGGGGGCCAGGTTCGGGGCGATCGCGTCGGCGTAGAGCGTCCGCTGCGCGGTGTCCGGCGCCAGGATCATGATGACGTCGGCCTCGGCCGCCGCCTCGGCCGGCGAGAGCACGCGCAGGCCCTGCTCCTCGGCCTTGGGCCGGCTCTTCGACCCGGTCGGCAGGCCGATCACCACGTCGACGCCGGAGTCGCGCAGCGACAGCGCGTGGGCGTGACCCTGGCTGCCGTACCCGATCACCGCGACCTTGCGGCCCTGGATCAGGCCCAGGTCGGCGTCGTCGTCGTAGTACACCTCAACGCTCATTGACTTCCCTTTCGTACGGCGGTCCGAGCGGCCCGTCGTGGACTTGTGCGTGTGCTTCCCGGCGGCGCGGCGGCGTCGGCGCGATGGGGTGGGTTCAGGCGGCGCGGAGCGACGGCCCGGCGGTGATGGAGCGCGAGCCGCGCCCGATCGCCACGGTGCCGGACTGGACCATCTCCTTGATGCCGAAGGGCTCGAGGTCGCGCAGCAGCGCGTCGAGCTTGTCGGGGGTGCCGGTGGCCTCGATGGTCAGCGTGTCCGGTGCGACGTCGACCACCCGGGCCCGGAACAGGCCGACCGTCTCCAGCACCTGCGCCCGGGCGGCACGGTCCGCGCGGACCTTGACCAGGAGCAGCTCGCGGGCCACCGAGACCTGCGGGTCCAGCTCCACGATCTTGAGTACGTTGACCAGCTTGTTGAGCTGCTTGGTGACCTGCTCCAGCGGCGACGACTCGGCGTTCACCACGATGGTGATGCGGGAGACGTCCGGGTTCTCGGTCTCGCCCACGGCGAGGCTGTCGATGTTGAACCCGCGCCGGGAGAACAGCCCGGAGACCCGGGCCAGGACACCGGGCTTGTTCTCCACGAGCACGGAGAGCGTGTGCAGAGTCATTTAGAGCTCGTCCTCGTCGAAGGCGGGGCGGACGCCCCGGGCGAACATGATCTCGTCGTTGCTGGTGCCGGCGGCCACCATCGGCCACACCATGGCGTCCTTGCCGACGGTGAAGTCGATCACGACGGGGGCGTCGTTGATCGCCATCGCGGCCTCGATCGTGGAGTCCACGTCGGCGGCGTTCTCGCAGCGCAGGCCGACGCAGCCGAGCGCCTCGGCGAGCTTCACGAAGTCCGGGATGCGGTGCTTGTGGGTGCCCAGCTCGGTGTTGGAGTAGCGCTCGTTGTAGAAGAGCGTCTGCCACTGCCGGACCATGCCCAGGTTGCCGTTGTTGATCACGGCGATCTTGACCGGGATGCCCTCCAGCGCGCAGGTGGCCAGCTCCTGATTGGTCATCTGGAAGCAGCCGTCGCCGTCCACCGCCCACACCACCGTGTCGGGCTTGCCGACCTTGGCGCCCATCGCCGCCGGCACCGCGTACCCCATGGTGCCGAGGCCGCCGGAGTTCAACCAGGTGTACGGCTTCTCGTACGAGATGAACTGGCTGGCCCACATCTGGTGCTGCCCCACCCCGGCCACGAAGATCGTGTCCGGTCCGGCGATCTCGCCCAGCCGCTTGATCACGTACTGCGGGGAGAGGGTGCCGTCGGCCGGCTCCTCGTAGCCCAGCGGGTAACGGTCCCGCAGGTCGTCGAGCTGGGTCCACCAGTCGCCGAGGTCGGCGGCGGGATGGGCCGCCCGCTCGGTGGTGACCGCCGCGATCAGCTCGTCGATCACGTGCCGGGCGTCGCCGACGATCGGCACGTCCGCGTGCCGGTTCTTGCCGATCTCGGCCGGGTCGATGTCGGCGTGCACCACCGTGGCGTCCGGCGCGAACGAGTCGAGCCGGCCGGTGACCCGGTCGTCGAAGCGCGCGCCGAGCGCCACGATCAGGTCGGACTTCTGCAGGCCGTAGACGGCGGCCACGGTGCCGTGCATGCCGGGCATGCCCAGGTGCTGACGGTGCGAGTCGGGGAACGCGCCGAGCGCCATCAGCGTGGTGACCACCGGGATGCCGGTCAGCTCGGCCAGCCGCCGCAGCGAGTCGGTCGCGCCGGCCTTGAGCACGCCGCCGCCGACGTAGAGCACCGGGCGGCGGGCGCTGGTCATCAGCCGGGCGGCCTCCCGGATCTGCTTGCCGTGCGGGTGCAGGGTCGGCCGGTAGCCGGGCAGGTCGAGGGTGGGCGGCCAGGCGAAGGTGGTCTGCGCCTGGAGGACGTCCTTCGGGATGTCCACCAGGACCGGGCCGGGCCGGCCGGTCGAGGCCAGGTGGAACGCCTCCGCGAGGACCTGCGGGATCTCCTCCGGGGTCTGCACCAGGAAGTTGTGCTTGGTGATCGGCAGGGTGATGCCCTGGATGTCCGCCTCCTGGAAGGCGTCGGTGCCGATCGAGGGGCGGGCCACCTGCCCGGTGATCGCCACCATCGGCACCGAGTCCATGTACGCGTCGGCGATCGGCGTGACCAGGTTGGTCGCGCCCGGGCCGGAGGTGGCGATGCAGACGCCGACCTTGCCGGTGGCCTGCGCGTAGCCGGTGGCGGCGTGTCCCGCGCCCTGCTCGTGCCGGACCAGGATGTGCCGGACCGTGGAGTCGTACAGCGGGTCGTACGCCGGCAGGATCGCGCCGCCCGGGATGCCGAAGACCACGTCGACGCCGAGCGCCTCGAGCGACCGCACCAGCGAACCGGCGCCGGAGGTCTGCGCCGGGGCCGACTGCCGTACCGCCGGGGCGGCGGGGACGGCGCCGCCGCGGGGTGCGGGAGCGTGATCGGCGTCACCCGCCGGCTCGGTGGCCGGGCGGGCGCGGCGGGCGGAGTGGGCGAGGGTCTCTGGCGTGGGTCTCGTCATGGCGGGTTCAGGCCTTCGGCTGGAGTGGGTGAGGCTCGTTCAGGAAGGTGCGACGCGGGCGGGGCCCGCCCCGAGGTGGAGTCCGACGGCAACAAAAACGGCCCTCGTGCAGATGCACGGGGCCAGCGCACTCTCACGAGGGGAGAGTGCGCTCAGGTAAGTACTCGCAGCGACCGGTTCGACGACATGGGCCAAGCCTGACGCATCTCAAGCGATGAGTCAACTGATCCCACATTTTGGTTCACGAACGTGGGCGTGTCGGGTCGGAGCCGTCGTTCGCAGCGGTCTCCACCTGCGCGGATCCCTCCACCGGGGGCCGCTGGGCGGGCACCGGCGGGACCACCGCGGGCGGGTGCGAACGCAGCCGGGGCAGCAGCGGCGACGGGGCCGGGCGGACCGGGACGGCCGGCGGTGCCGGCGGCAGCACCGCCGGGCGGGCACCCGGCGAGGTGGCCGCCTCCAGCATCGCCTCCAGGTGCTCGGCCGGCACCCCCCAGCCGAAGAGCGCACCCTGCCCGAACCGGCAGCCGGCGGCGACCACCGCGGCCAGCTCGGTCGGGTTGGTCACCCCCTCGGCGATCACCTCCAGGCCGAGCTGGTGGCCCAGCCGCATGACGATGTCGACCATCGGGGCGAAGGCCGGGCCGTCCTGCCCGACCGGCCGGACCGGCTCGTGCTCGGCCACCAGACTGTGGTCGATCTTGAGGATGTCGATCGGCAGCCGGCGCAGCTGCCCCAGGGAGGAGTAGCCGGCGCCGAAGTCGTCCAGCGCGATCCGGACCCCGGTGAGCCGCAGCGCGGTCAGCCGCCGGATCAGCTCGTCCAGGTCGGTGGCGACGGCGTGCTCGGTGACCTCCAGCACCAGCCGCTGCGGGGGCACGTGGTGCGCGCGCAGCGCCTCGGCGACCTGGACCACGTACTCCGGGGCGTGCAGCTCGCGCGGCGAGACGTTCACCGACACCCAGACGTCGTGGCCGTCGGCGAGCCAGCGGGAGAGCTGGTAGCAGGCCTGGTGCAGCACCCAGGCGCCGAGCGGGGCGATCATCCCGCACTCCTCGGCCAGCGGGATGAACTCGTCCGGGCGGACGTTGCCCAGCTCGGGGTGACGCCAGCGCAGCAGCGCCTCGGCACCGACCGGGCGTACCGAGGGCAGCGAGGCGACCGGCTGGAACGCCAACCGCAGCTCGTCCCGGTCGATCGCGCCGCGCAACTCGTGCTCCAGCCGGGTACGCCGGCGCAGCAGCTGGTCGTAGGTCGCGTCGTAGCGTTCGATCCGGTTCTTGCCGCGCTGCTTGGCATAGCGCAGCGCCAGGTCGGCGTTGCGCAGCAGCAGCTCCACGTCCTCCTGGCCGGAACGCCCGGCCACGCCGATGCTGACCGAGAGGAAGACCGGCCCGTCCGGCTCCTCGTACGGACGCCCGAGCACCCCGAGCAGCCGTTCGGCGACGGTGTCCGCGTCGGCCGGCCGGCCGTGCATCAGCACCGCGAACTCGTCACCGCCCAGCCGGGCGGCCAGGTCACCGGGACGCAGGTTGCCGCGCAGCCGCACGCCCACCTCGGCCAGCACCGCGTCGCCGACGTCGTGCCCGCGCATGTCGTTGACGTTCTTGAAGCCGTCCAGGTCGAGCCCGAGCAGCACGCACGGCACGTCCGCCTCGGCGCAGCGTTGCAGCGCGCGCAGCAGCCCCCGCCGGTTGGCCAGGCCGGTCAGCGGGTCGGTGTGCGCCAACTCCCGGAAGTGCGCCTCGCGCTCGGCCAGCCGGCCGGCGTAGCCGCGCACGTCGCTGAGGGTCAGGTGTTGCCGGGCCACCAGGGCGAACCCCTCCATGCTGCCGGCGATGATGCCGAACGCGTCGAACCGGCCGCCCTGGAAGAGGTGGTACATGGCCGAGGCGGCCATCGCGGCCATCGGCACGAAGGCGTACTCGCCGTCGCGGCGGATCAGGTCGACGTCCACCGGGCCGAGCGGGTCGACCCGGTGCACGGCCAGCGCGACGCCCAGCAGCCCGGCGGCCAGCAGGGCGGCGCCGGTCAGCGCCAGCCCCCCGCCGGACTGGCAGAGCCCGGCGGAGAGACCGAGCCCGCCGACGGTGGTCGCGGTGATGCCGGCCCCGAGCAGGGCGACCCGGCCCCGGGGGCCGGCGGCCCGCAGCACCACGATCAGCGCCAGTCCGGCGGCGAGCGCCGCGCTCACCGTGGCCAGCAGGATCGGTACGCAGGCCACCGGCGTGGCCGCGCCGAGCAGCCGGGTCGGCTCCGAGAAGACCACCCAACCGACGAACCAGAGCGAGCTGGCGATGATCAGAGCGTCGAGCAGCAGCCGGACGGTGGCCGACGCGGTGGCGGCGGCCCCGGGCAACCGGAGCACGGCCGCACCGAGCGCCGCCCCGCCGAGCGCCGTGCCGACCGAGACCAGACCCGCCCAGCCCATCCGCTGCCCCTGGTGCTGGGCCCAGTGCCCGGTGTCGAACACCGTCACGGCGGCCCCGACGAGGAGGCTGAGCAGGGTGATCCCGGCACCCGTGGCGAGCAGCAGGTGGGCCTGCCGGTGCGGGCCGCTGCGCCGACGGGCGGACGCGGCGAGCAGTGCGGTTGCGCCGGCGGCGGCGAGCGCGCTCAGCAGTGCGGCGGCGACCATGCCCGGGGGGAAGTGCACGCCCTCAACTGTGCCGGATCCACCCCTGCGGTGGGGGACCGGGTGTGCATCTGTTGGGACACGGCACGCACGGCCGGGAGCGCCGCCGGTGACGGTGTCAGACTGGTAGCCATGCCTGAGCTGCGGTCGAAGACCTCCACCCACGGTCGGACGATGGCCGGTGCCCGGGCCCTCTGGCGGGCCACCGGGATGACCGACGACGACTTCGGCAAGCCGATCGTCGCCATCGCCAACAGTTTCACCCAGTTCGTCCCCGGTCACGTACACCTCAAGGACATGGGCGGCCTGGTCGCCGACGCGGTGGCCGAGGCCGGCGGCGTGGGCCGCGAGTTCAACACCATCGCGGTCGACGACGGCATCGCGATGGGCCACGGCGGCATGCTCTATTCGCTGCCCAGCCGAGAGCTGATCGCCGACGCGGTCGAATACATGGTCAACGCGCACTGCGCGGACGCCCTGGTCTGCATCTCCAACTGCGACAAGATCACCCCGGGCATGCTGCTGGCCGCGCTGCGGCTGAACATCCCCACCGTGTTCGTCTCCGGCGGGCCGATGGAGGCCGGCAAGACGGTGGCCATCGAGGGGATCGTGCACTCCAAGATCGACCTGATCGACGCGATGATCGCCTCCTCCAACGAGGCCGTCACCGACGACCAGCTCGGCGAGATCGAGCGCTCCGCCTGCCCCACCTGCGGCTCCTGCTCGGGCATGTTCACCGCCAACTCGATGAACTGCCTCACCGAGGCGATCGGCCTGGCCCTGCCGGGCAACGGCTCGACCCTCGCGACCCACGCCGCGCGCCGGTCGCTCTTCGTCGAGGCCGGCCGCACCGTCGTGGAGATCGCCAAGCGCTGGTACGACGGCAATGACGCCTCGGTGCTGCCCCGCGCGGTCGCCAGCCGGGCCGCGTTCGAGAACGCGGTCGCCCTGGACGTGGCGATGGGCGGCTCGACCAACACGATCCTGCACCTGCTCGCCGCCGCCCGGGAGGCCGAGCTGGACTTCTCCGTCGCCGACATCGACGCGATCTCCCGCCGGGTGCCCTGCCTGGCCAAGGTCGCGCCGAACTCGCCGCAGTACCACATGGAGGACGTGCACCGGGCCGGTGGCATCCCGGCCATCCTCGGCGAACTGGACCGCGCCGGCCTGCTCCACCGGGACGTGCACGCCGTGCACTCCCCCTCGCTCGGCGAGTGGCTCGCCGACTGGGACGTGCGCGGCGGCTCCGCCCGGCCCGAGGCGATCGAACTGTTCCACGCCGCCCCCGGCGGGGTGCGTACCACCCAGCCCTTCTCCACCGAGAACCGCTGGTCCACGCTGGACACCGACGCGACCGGCGGGTGCGTGCGGGACCTCGCCCACGCCTACAGCGCGGACGGCGGGCTGGCCATCCTGCACGGCAACCTGGCCCCGGACGGCTGCGTGGTGAAGACCGCCGGCGTGCCCGAGGAGTGCCTGACCTTCCGTGGCCCGGCGAAGGTCTACGAGTCGCAGGACGACGCGGTGACGGCCATCCTGGCCAAGCAGGTGGTCGCCGGGGACGTGGTGGTCATCCGGTACGAGGGCCCGAAGGGCGGCCCCGGCATGCAGGAGATGCTCTATCCCACCTCCTTCCTCAAGGGCCGGGGGCTGGGCCGGGCCTGCGCGCTGCTCACCGACGGCCGCTTCTCCGGCGGCACCTCCGGCCTCTCCATCGGGCACGTCTCCCCCGAGGCCGCCTCGGGCGGGCTGATCGCCCTGGTCACCGACGGCGACGAGATCGTCATCGACATCCCGAACCGCTCCATCGAGCTGAACGTGCCCGCCGACGAGCTGCAGGCGCGCCGGGTCGCCGAGGAGAAGCGCGACCGCCCCTACACCCCGGCCGACCGGCAGCGCCCGGTGTCGGCGGCGCTGCGCGCGTACGCCTCGATGGCCACCTCGGCCAGCGACGGCGCCTACCGCCGCGTCCCGGAGTAGGGGCCGACGCCAGATCGGCGACGTGGCGGCAGCCCGGGTCCGGGAAACCGCCACGTCGCCGACATTGCTTTCGGCCGGCCGGGTCACTCGGCGCGGAGGTTGTCCAGGTCGTGCGTGCCGGGGCTGACCCAGATCAGCACCCCGCGTACGTCGGCGAGGGCCGCCGCGTCGCAGGACAGCTGGTTGAGCAGGTCCACCTCGACCGTGGTGCTGGTCCCCTGCCCCACCCAGCCGAACGTCGACTGGCACCAGGCGAAGCCGGAGCCGGTCTGCAGAGCGATCGCCGTCGAGGTACCGGCGGTCGCCGAGGTCCGCAGGTCGTACTTCAGGGTCGCCTTCGCCGACAGGTCGACCGGGGCCGGCAGGGTCACCCCGAACCAGCCGCCGCCGGTGGCCGCCACCTCCAGGCCGTGGCTGCCCTCGGTCGCGAAGTCCGACGTCTGCGCGACCGTGCCGGCGTCGGTCTGCCAGCTGCCCGGCGCCCAGCCCTCCACCCCGGTCTCCCAGGAGGCGAGCCGGATCGGGTCACCCGGCGCGGGCTTGACGGTGACGGTCAGGTCGGCGGGGTTGGACACCCGGCCGGCGGCATCCCGGACGGTGTACCGCCCGGCCGCCTTGCCCTGGAACCCGTCGGCCGGGGTGAAGACCACCGCACCGGAGGCGGTCAGCGCGAACGAGCCGCCGACGACCGGGGCGACCCGCTGCTGGCCGTACGCGATCGGGTCGAGGTCGATGGTGGACGGCCGGACCGGACCGGCGTACGCGATGTCGTTGCTCGTCGGGGTGAGGGTGACCGGCGTGCCGGCCTGGGTGGTCGCGGTGTCGTGGTCGGCGACCGGCGGGCGCGGCCGGGGGCCGCGCCGGATGGCGTCGCCCGCGTTGGCCAGCGTGGTGCAGACCGGGCTGGGGCAGTAGACGGTGTAGCCGTCGTAGTCCGGGTAGGGGGTGCCGTCGTCCTGGACGCCGGAGAGGATCCAGTAGAGGAAGCCGGTGCCGCCGCTGCGGATCACCGCGTCGGTCCACTGCTGGTAGACCGGATTGCGGGTGGCCTTGTCGGCGAGGCCGAACTCACCGAGCACGACCGGCTTGCCGACCGCCTCGGCCTCCCGGCTGTGCCGCTCGATCCACGCGGTGCCCCAGTCGGCGTCCTTGCTCCACGCGTCGGGATAGAGGTGGTAGCCCATCAGGTCGACGGCCGGCAGCTTCGCCAGGGCGACCGAGTCGACGCCCTCGCCGCAGTTGACCGTCCACTCCGGCGCGGCCGGGTCGTCGCAGAAGAAGCCCTCGTCGCCGACGCCGACCAGGTGGTGCCGGTCGACGGCCTTGACGTGCCGGCTCATCTCGTCGGCCCAGCGGGTGAGCGTGTCGGTGGTGCAGGTCGGCGAGGTGGGATAGACCCCGGAGCCCTTGCAGCGCGGCTCGTTCGCCAGCTCCCACGCCATGACCGTCGGATCGTTGCGGTAGGCGACGCCGGTCAGCGGGTTGACCCGGTTCAGGACGTGCGAGATCCAGTCCCGGTACCAGCCGCGGATCACCGGGTCGGTGTAGAAGTCGTCGTGGTGGGTGCCGCCGCGCCAGCGGACGTACTGGTCCATGCCGCCGAAGTCACGCCAGTTGTTGGTGAGCGGGACGACCACCTTGATGCCGGCCCGGCGGGCGGCGTAGAGCACGTAGTCGAGGCGCTGCAATCCGTCCGGACCGTCGTTGTAGGCGGGCTTCGTGCCGTCCCAGTACTGGAGGTACACCCCGTCGGACTTGCCGGAGACCGAGTTGGTGTCGTCGGCGTTGCCGATGTCGAGGAAGCCCCAGTGCCGCAGCACGGTGAACCGGGCGGCCTTCGCGTCGGCGAAGACGTCGTCGACCATCCGGTGCGACTTGTACTCCAGGTAGTAGTTGTTGGTGCCGGCGAACCGGAACGGCCTGCCGTCCAGGAAGAGCTGGTCACCCTTGCGCACCACGAAGCCGCCGCCGGTGCGGTCGGCGGCCGCCGCGACGGGCGCGGCCGACACGCCGGTCGCCGCGATCAGCCCGGCCAGGGCCAGCAGTACGCCGGCCAGCCTTCTCTTCATCGACTTCCTCTCGGAGTGAAGGAACGTGTTAGCAGGGGCCCCTTCCTATGCACCAGGCGTTAAGAAGGGGCCCCTCCTTTCAGATGTCGTTGACGCAGCGCAGGACGGGGCGGGTGGTGAGGGCGGTCGGGTCCAGCGGGCGGTCGGCGTGCACGGCGAAGGTGACCGACTCACCCGGCAGGAGGGTGACCAGGGCCTGGTCGACCTGCGCCGACGGGTCCAGCCGGTCCGGGAAGAGGGCCAGGTCGCGCAGCACGCTCCGGGCGGTCACCCGGACCCGCTGGCCGCCGTCCCCGGTCTCCACCGACGCGTCCAGGTCGGCCGCCGGCCAGTCGATCTCGCGGTCCTCGGCGAAGAACCAGAGCGCCCGCTCCGCCGTGTCGCCGGCCTCGGCGACCAGCAGCTCCCGCCGGGCCTCGTCCGGCCGCGCCAGCTCCGCCGGCAGCGGCAGCACCACCGAGGAGTACGCCGGGACGGAAAGCTCCACCGAGGTCTTCGCCCTCGGCTCCCCGGTCAGCGTGACCCGGGTGACCGTGGCCGGCCCGGTCCACGCCTCGCCGGTCTCGTTGACCGCCACCACGGCCAGCCCGCCGTCGCGCGGCTGCACGGTCAGCAGCCGGTCGGCGTACGCGCGGCGCAGCGCGTACCAGAGGGGCTTGCGGCGGCCGTCCCCGTCGACCGCCGCCCAGGAGGTGACCGGCCAGCAGTCGTTGAGCTGCCAGACGATGGTCCCCATGCAGACCGGCCGGTGGGACCGGAAGTGCTCCACCCCGAGCTGGATGGCGCGGGCCTGGTTGAGCTGGGTCAGGTAGTGCCAGTCGTCGAAGTCGGCGGGCACCGGCAGGTGCGCGTCCAGCCCTCGCTGGAGCTTCAGGTCCCCGTCGATCGCCTTCTGGTGGTGCGCCATGCCGGGCGAGTCGTGCGCCAGCGGCTCGTCGGAGATCGACCGGCGGAGCGTCGCGTACGTGGGGGGCGCCTGGTAGCCGAACTCGGCGACGAAGCGCGGCACGTACTCGCGGTACTTCGTGTAGTCGTCGTCGTTCCAGACGTCCCAGATGTGCATGGTGCCGTGCGCCGGGTCGTTCGGGTGCACGTCCTCGCTGCCGGACCAGGGGCTGCCCGGCCAGTACGGCCGGGCCGGGTCCAGCTCGCCGACGATCGCCGGCAGCAGCTCCAGGTAGTAGCCGCGCCCCCAGGTGCGGCCGGCGAGCGGCTCCTGCCAGTCCCAGTCGTGCCAGCCCCAGATGTTCTCGTTGTTGCCGGTCCAGAGCACCAGCGACGGGTACGCGGCCAGCCGGGTGACCTGCTCGCGCGCCTCCGCCTCGATCTCGGAGCGGAACGGCTCCTCCTCCGGGTACGCGGCGCAGGCGAAGAGGAAGTCCTGCTGCACCAGCAGACCCGCCTCGTCGGCCAGCTCATAGAAGTCGTCCGACTCGTACCGGCCGCCGCCCCAGATCCGGAGCAGGTTGATGTTGGCGTCGGCGGCCTGGCGGAACCGCTGCGCCAGCCGCTTCCGGGTGACCCGGTTGGGGAAGGCGTCGTCGGGGATCCAGTTGATGCCCTTGACGAAGACCGGCACGTCGTTGACGTGCAGGACGAACGGGGTGCCGTGCGCGTCGGGGGTGGTGTCGAGGCGTACCGAGCGGAAGCCGATCCGGCGGGACCAGGCGTCCAGGGTACGGCCGTCCGCCGCGCAGAGGGTCACGTCGAGCTGGTGCAGGGCCTGCTCGCCGTACCCCCGGGGCCACCACAGCTCGGGGTCGCGGACGGTGACGGTCAGCACGGCCGTGCGCTCCCCCGCCGGCACGGTGACCTCGCCGGTAGCGCCCGCGACGGCGGCCCGCACGGTGACCGGCGCGTCGGCCGCCCGCTCCACCTCGACGTGCAGCTCCACCGTCCCGGTGTCGCCGTCGACGGTGACCACCGGGCGGACCGTGGCCAGCCGGGCGGTGGACCAGGCGTGCAGCCCGATCTCCTGCCAGATGCCGGCGGTCACCACGGTCGGACCCCAGTCCCAGCCGAAGTTGCAGGCCGTCTTGCGGATGAAGTGGAACGGCTCCGGGTAGGCGTTCGGCCGGTCGCCCAGCCGGTCCCGGTGCGCCTCCGCATAGCGGTACGCCGAGTCGAAGCGGACGGTCAGCGTGTTCGCGCCGGGCCGCAGCAGCGCGCCCACGTCGAAGCGGTAGCCGCGGTGCTGGTTCTCGGTCCGGCCGACCTCGGTGCCGTTGAGGGTGACCGTGGCGACCGTGTCGAGGCCGGCGCAGACCAGGTCGACCCGGTCGTCGTCGCCGGGCTGCCAGGCGAACGTGGTCTCGTAGACCCAGTCGGTGCGCCCGATCCAGGCCAGCCGGGTCTCGTTGTCGTCCAGGTAGGGGTCGGGGATCAGGCCGGCGGCGAGCAGGTCGGTGTGCACGCAGCCGGGCACTGTGGCCGGCACCGCCTGGTCGGCGATCTCCGGCGGCACCTGCGGGCCGGGGACGGCCCGCAGCACCCAACCCTCGTGCAACGCGTGCTGGCTCACGACTTCACCGCGCCTTCCATGATTCCGCGGACGATCTGACGTCCACCGATGAACAGCATCACCAGCAGCGGCACGGTGGCGATGAACGCGCCCGCCAGTACCCGCCGGTAGATCACGTAGTTGCCGCTGGCCAGGTCGGAGACCGCCACCATCGAGGTCGGGAAGTCGGTGCCGCTCAACGTGATCAGCGGCCACTGGAAGTCGTTCCAGGTGGCCACGAAGGTGAGCAGGCCGAGCACCGCGAGGGCCGGGCGGATCGCCGGCAGCACGATGTTGGCGTACACCCGCATGGTGGAGGCCCCGTCCATCCGGGCCGACTCGACCAGCTCGTCCGGGACGGTGTTGACGATGAACTGGCGCATGTAGAACACGCCGAACGCGGTGACCAGGCCGGGGGCGATGACCGCGAGCAGGGTGCCGTTCCAGCCGAGCTTGCTCATCACGATGTAGAGCGCCACCACGCCGAGCTGGTTCGGCACGGTGAGGGTGAGCACCACGATGAGCATCAGCACCCGGCTGCCCTTGAACCGCAGCTTGGCGAAGGCGAAGCCGGCCAGCGAGCAGAAGAACAGCACCGAGGCGGTCACCACGGTGGAGACGATGAGGCTGTTGACCAGGGAGGCGGCGAAGTAGACGTCCTGGAGGGAGAAGACCTCGTTGACGTTGACCATGAACTGGTTGCCGGGGATCACCGCGGGCGGCAGCTTCGCCAGCGCCTCGTCGTTGCTGGTGGCGATGACGAACATCCAGTACAGCGGGAACGCGGCGAAGAGGAACGTCACCGACAGCAGCAGATAGGTCCAGAGGCCGGCGGGGGTGTCCTGCGGTGCCCGTCCCATCAGGGTCGGCCGCTTCCGCTTGCCCGCGACGGCGGGACGCGGGGGTGCCACGGCGGTCATTTGCGCCCTCCGGCCAGTCGGTTCGTCAGCAGGGTGTTGAGGCCGGCGATGAGCAGGGTGATCACGAACAGGGCCCAGGACATCGCGGCGGCGTAGCCGAGGTTGAGGTCCTTCCAGCCGACCTTGTAGATGAGCTGGCCGATGGTCTGCCACTCGCCGTTCGGTCCGCCGGTGGCGGCCTGGGAGTTGAGGTCGAAGAGCATCGGCTCGGTGAAGAGCTGGAGGCCACCGATGGTGGAGAGCACCACGGTGAAGACGATGATCGGCTGGATCAACGGCACGGTGATCCGCCAGAGCTGCTTCCAGGGGCCGGCGCCGTCGATCGCGGCGGCCTCGTAGACGTCCTTGGAGATGGACTGCATCGCGGCCAGATAGAGCAGCGCGTTGTAGCCGATCCACTTCCAGTTGACCATGGTGGCGATGGCGATCCAGGAGTGCGGCTTGTCGGCCCGCCAGTCGATCGGGGTGTCCCCGCCGCCCAGGCCGAGGAGGCCGAGCACCCAGTTCGCCATGCCGAAGTCGCGGGAGAAGAAGACGCTGAACACCATCGTCGACGCGACGATCGGGGTCACGTACGGCAGCAGGATGCTCACCCGCCACCAGGTCTGCGCCCGCAGCTTGCGGTTGAGCAGCGAGGCGACCACCAGCGCGAGCAGCAGCTGCGGCACCGTGGAGAGCAGGAAGATGCCGAAGGTGTTGTAGAGGGCGTTCCAGAAGTCCTCGTCACCGAAGAGCTTGCTGAAGTTCTCCACGCCGGCCCAGTACGGCAGCGTCGGGTCGTCGAGCCGGTAGTTGCGCAGCGATACCACGCCGTTGAACAGCAGCGGGAACAGCCCGAAGACGAGGAAGATCAGGAAGAACGGGGCGATCATCAGGTACGGCATGTAGCGCATGTCGAAGCGGTACAGCCGGTTGCGCCAGGTGAGCCGCCGGTCGTCGCCCCCGGAGCGGCCGCGCTCCGGCGCGGCTCGGTGGCTCGACGGCGCGGGTGCGGCACGGGTGGTGGACATAGGACACTCCAGGGCCGGTGAGGTGACGGGTGGGAACTCGGCGACGCCCGGGCGGTGGCGGGGCGGGCCGGGCCCACCCCGCCACCGGTCACCGGTGCGTCAGGACTTGCTGGCCTTGTCGGCCTCCTTGACCGCCTCCGCCCACGCGGCGTCCGGCTTCAGGGTCTTGTTCTGTACGCGGATGATGACGTTCTCGACCGCCACCCGGGTCGGGCCGTTCTTCTTGCCCAGGTACTGCGGGGTGAGGCCCTGCGCCATCTTCGGGAAGATCTGCCCGACCGGCGCGTTGTTGAAGAACGGGTTCTTGAAGTCGGCGATCGCCGGGTCGGCGTAGAGCGCCGGCTGCGACGGCAGGTTACCGACCTTCTTGAAGATCTCGATCTGCTGCTCGGGCTGGACCAGCCACTCCAGCAGCTTGTACGCCTCGTCGACGTGCTTGCCCTGCTTGGGGATGGTCAGGAACGAGCCGCCCCAGTTGCCGCCGCCACCGGGGACCGCGGCGATGTCCCACTTGCCCTGGGTGCCGGGGGCGGTGTCCTTGATGTGGCCGAGCATCCACGCCGGGCAGGCCAGCACGGCGAAGGAGCCGCTGGTGAAGCCCTTGTCCCAGTCGGCCTGGAAGCTGGCCAGGTTGGCCGAGAGACCGGCCTGGACGGCCTTGACGGTGTAGTCGAAGGCGACCTTCGGGCCGCCGTCCATCTGGAGCTGGTCCTGCTCGTTGTAGAAGCCGACCGGCTGCTGCCCGAGGATCGGGTTGAACAGGTTGGTGCCCGAGTCGATGAACTTCTTGTTGGTCTTGCTGGTGTACTGCTGGCCGACCTCGATGAACTTGTCCCAGGTGGGCCAGAGCGCGGAGACCTGGTCGCGCTCGGTGGGCAGCCCGGCGGCCTTGAACAGGTCGCTCCGATAGCACATGGCCAGGCCACCGACGTCGGTGCCGAGACCGATCTGGGTCTTGCCGTCCTGGGTGAGCGACTGCTTCCACTTCCAGGGCAGGTACTTGCTCTCGTACTTGCCGGCGCCCTTGTCGAGCAGGTTGACGAACTTGTCGGACTGACCGCGGAACTGGACCATGAAGCCCTCGTCGATCGCCGCGATGTCCGGGGCGCCGGAGCCGGCGATCAGCTTCTTCTGCAGGTCCTCGTGCTGGGCGTTGTACTCGCCCGAGTTCAGCTGGATCTTGACGTTCGGGTGCTCGGCCTCGTACTTGGTCTTGAGGTCCTGGAGGCCGAAGTCACCCCAGAAGTTGATTTTCAACGTGACCGGCCCACCGGCCGAGTCGGAGCTGCCGCCGTTGCCGCTGTTGCCGCTGCACGCAGCGACCATGACCAGGCTGACGGCACCGATCGCCGTCGCCCGGGCCCAGTGGAACCAGGACCGTCTCATGTCATCCTCCGCGCCATATGGGAACGCTCCCGAGATCGAGAGACGTTGACTGAACCGGATAAGTGAGGCCACCGTACGGTCCCGTCTTAGCACTGTCAACGGGCGGTTAACGCCGTGGCCGTGCCGTAACCTTCCCGTGTTCGTGGGAGCGCGCTCATGCGTGGTGAAGCGCTCTCCGGCGCAATTTCGTGCCCCTCCGGGGTGGCGGAGACCGGTGGGTGAGGCCGTACGCTTAACCGCGCAAGTGCCGGGCTGCACGGTTCAGCCCGGAGGCCCGGCGCGCCCACCCGCCGGCCGGGCCCGGTGCAGTAGCGTGACGACCGCCGGACACCCCGGCGGACGACGACCCGCCCCGAGGGGCCGGACAGTGGAGGAGCGCCGGTGAAGCGGCCGACCATCGCCGATGTCGCCCGGCGGGCCGGGGTCTCCAAGGGCGCCGTGTCGTACGCGCTGAACGGGCAGCCCGGCGTCTCGGACGCGACCCGGCAACGGATCCTGGCGATCGCCGCCGAGATCGGCTTCAGCCCCAGCAGCGCCGCCCGGGCGCTCTCCGGCGCCACCGCCAAGGCGGTCGGCCTGGCGCTGTGCCGGCCCGCCCGGATACTGGGCATCGAGCCGTTCTTCATGGAGCTGATCAGCGGCGTGGAGGCCGAACTCTCCGCCCGTTCGTACGCGCTCACCCTCCAGGTGGTGGCCGACCAGGACGCCGAGATCGCGGTCTACCGGCGCTGGTGGGCCGAGCGGCGGGTCGACGGCGTCTTCCTCTGCGACCTACGGACCGACGACCGACGGGTGCCCGCCCTGGAGGAGCTGCAACTGCCCGCCGTGGTGATCGGCGGCCCGGGCCACACCGGCACGCTGGCCAGCGTCTGGTCCGACGACGCCGCCGCCCTGGTGGAGACCGTGGAATACCTGGTCGCGCTCGGCCACCGGCGGATCGCCCGGGTGGGCGGCCTGCCCTCGCTGCTGCACACCGAGATCCGCAGCGACGCGTTCACCGACGTGTGCCGGCGGCTCGGCCTGGACGAGGCGACGACCGTCTGGTCCGACTACACCGGCGAGGAGGGCGCGCGGGCCACCCGCCGGCTGCTCAGCTCCGCGCAGCGGCCGACCGCGGTCATCTACGACAACGACGTGATGGCGATCGCCGGGCTCTCCGTGGCGCAGGAGATGGGGCTCGCCGTCCCCGGCGACCTCTCCATCGTCGCCTGGGACGACTCTCCGCTCTGCCAGCTGGTGCACCCGCCGCTGACCGCGCTGGGCCGGGACATCCCGGCGTACGGCGCGCACGCCGCCCGGCAGCTGCTGGCGGTGATCGCCGGGGAGCCGGTGACCGGCCTGCAGGACGAGACGGCGCACCTCACGCCGCGCGGCAGCACCGCACCGCCCCGGGTGAGATGAACCGGTTCAGCAAATACTGAACGAACCGTCAGTGGGAAGCCGACGGAAACTCCTCGAACCAGGCCTCCACCCGCTCGGCGGTCGCCGGGCGGGCCAGCGCGAAACCCTGGCCGTAACGGCAACCGGCGCGGCGCGCCCCGGCGACCTGCGCATCGGACTCCAAGCCCTCGACCACCACGTCCAGCCCCAGCCGGTCACCGAGGTTCACCACCACGTCGATCAGCGGACGGTGCCCGTCACCGGTCGCCCCGACCAGGTGCGGACCGACCTTCAACAGGTCGATCGGGAGCCGACGGAGCTGGGCGAGGGAGGCGTGCTCGGCCCGGAAGTCGTCCAGCGCGGTGCGGACGCCCAGCGACCGCAGCCCGGCCAGCCGGGCCACCACGGTCGGCAGGTCGGCGGCCACCGCCGGCTCGGCCAACTCCACCACCAACAGGTCCGCCGGCACCCCGTACGCGGCCAGGGCGGTCGCGGTGGACGGCACGAAGTCCGGCGCGGTCAGCTCGCGGGGCGTGACGTTCACCGACATCCAGAGCCGGCGGCCCCCCTCCGACCAGTCGGCGAGCTGCCGGCAGGCCCGGTCCAGCACCCAGCGGCCCACCTCGCCCACCAGGCCCAGATCCTCCGCCACCGGCAGCAGCTCCGCCGGCAGCACGGTGCCCAGCGCGGGGCTGCGCCAGCGCAGCAGCGCCTCGGTGCCCACCGGCAGCCGGTCGGCGAGCGCGAGCACCGGCTGGTAGACCAGGTCCAGCTCGCCCCGGGCCACCGCGCCGGGCAGCTCCCGCTCCAGGTCGAGCCGGCGGACCAGTTGCTCCTCCAGATAGGCGTCGTACCACTCGACCCGGTCCCGACCCAGTTGCACCGCCCGGCGGCGGGCCAGGTCGGCCTGGCGCAGCACGTCCTCCGGGGCACCGGCGCCGGTCTCGGCGAGCCCGATGCTGGCCCGCAGCACGACCGTCCCGCCCGGCACCGGACACGGCTCGGTCAGCGCGGCCAGCAGCCGGGCACCCAGCCCGTACGCCAGCACCGGTCCGGTGGCGGCGAGCACCGCGAACTCGCTGCCGGCCAGCCGTACGGCCAGGTCGCCGGGCCCGCAGCCGGCGCGGAGCCGGCGGGCGACCTCGACCAGCACCCGGTCGCCGGCCGGGTGCCCGTGTTCGTCGTTGACCCCGCTCAGCCCGTCCACGTCGACCACGAGCAGCGCACCGGCGGCGCCCCGGCCCCCATCGGGCCAGCTCCCGCAGCAGCTCGGCCCGGTTGGCCAGCCCGGTCAGCTGGTCGGTGACGGCGAGCCGGTGCACCGTACGGGCCAGCCGGTCGCGCTCGTCCGCGTCCCGCACGAGGTCCCGCAGCCGGGCCTCACGGTCGGCGAGCCGCTCCGCCCGGCGTCGCTGGTCGACGACGGTCAGCAGCTCCTGAGCACCATCGGCGGGATCACCGCCAGCCCGAGCGCGACGGCGGGGGTGGTGAACTCACCGACCGTCGCGAGGTGTCCGGCGGCGGCGAGCGCGGCCACCCCGGCCGGGGCGGTCACCCGGGGCCAGGCCGCCGCCGGAGCGTCGGGGCGGGGCGGATCGCCGGCCGCCGTGCGGCGGGCGCCCACGGCGGTGAGCAGCACCCCCCGAGCAGCGGCGGCACGACGGCCAGGGTGGCCCGGTCCGGGGCCCGGTAGGCCAGCAGCACCACCAGGACGGCCAGGCCGGTCAGGGCAGCCGCCGCGCCGCAGCGGCAGAGCGCCGTGCCGGGGCGGCGTCGCCGGTCGGCGAGGGCGCCCACCACCAGCACCGCGAGCCCCGCCCCACCGGCGACGGTGGCCAGCCGGGCCGCCACCGGAGCCACGCCGGGCGGCACCAGCACCCAGCCGGCGAAGACCAGGCTGACGCCGAGGCCGACGACGTCGACGACGCGGCGCAGCCGGTCCGGGCCGGCAGCCGGGACCGGCCGGGCAGGCCGAGCAGCCCGGCCGCGTAGAGCGGGCCGGCCACGGCCAGCCCGGCGAGGACGACCGGCACCCGCTGCGCCGGGCCGGTCAGCGGCAGCACGGCGACGGTGAGCCCGACCGCCAGCACGGCGGCGTCGAGGAGCGCGACCACCCGGCGGGGCAGCGCTCTCCGCCGGGGCGTACCGGGCGCGGCGCGCGGAGCGGGCACTGTGCGCGGACCGGGCGCGGCGCGTGGACCCGGCGCTGCGGGTGGGGCGGTAGCGGCGCGCGGAACGAGCACCGTCGGTGGGGCGCCGGCCAGCCAGGAGAGTCGGACGCAGGCGACGGCACAGCCGGCGGCGACGGCGAGCGCCAGGGCGGCGGGTGGCGGGACGAGACCGGCGAGGCCGGCGAGGACGAAAAGGGCCCCGATCGCGAGCACGACGAGCTCGGGTAGGAGCGGGCGGCGGCGCGGAGGGCCGGAGGGGTACGCGACGGGCACGGCGGTCGCCTTCGTGAGGGGCACGGGGCGGGGCGGTTGCGGAACGACGTGCGGGGTCGAACGGTCGGGAGCGGAACGGACACGGACGCAGCGACGGGCGGGGAGACCCGGCGCTACCACGCCTCCAAACGACCCATCCCCGAGGTGGTTACGGCTCAGACTGAGTGACCCCGATCACATAGGTCGCGCCGGTCACCGGTCCACCGCCCGACCGGTACGCGGACCGGCCGAGGTGCGATCATCGGGTCGTGACTCCCGCCGACACCGTCAGTTTCCGGCACAACCAGGCGATCCTGGTCGCGGCGATCGTCGCGTTCATCGGCGCGCTGCCGCTGGCCACCGCCCGCTGGTGGCTGTCCTGGGTGCTGCTGCTCCCGCTCGCCGTCGCCGTCTGGGCGTGGCGCGCCGGCACCGACGCCGACCCGCGCGAGCTGCGCCTGCGGGCCGTCGCCGGGCAACGCCGGATCGCCTGGGACCGGGTCGCCGAGCTGGTCACCGACCCGCGCGGCCGGGTGGCCGCCCGACTGGACGACGGCCAGCAGGTGCTCCTGCCCGCCGTCCGGGCCGCCGACCTGCCCCGGCTGGTCGCCGCGACCGGCCAGGAACTGCCGGACCCGAACCGCTGACGGCCGGGTCAGTAGCCGTCCACCACCGTGTTGGTCAGCGGCTCACCCGCGACGAACCGGCGCAGCTGCTCCCCCACCAGGCGGTAGGCGCGCGGCAGCAGGCCGCGTACCGAGCCGGCGACGTGCGGGGTGAGCAACACGTTCTCCAGTCCCCACAGGGGATGGCCGGCGGGCAACGGCTCCGGGTCGGTGACGTCCAGGGCGGCGCGCAGTCGTCCGGTGGTCAGCTCGGCGACCAGGGCGGAGGTGTCCACCACCGGGCCACGGGCGGCGTTCACCAGCAGCGCCCCGTCCGGCATCGCGGCCAGGAACGCCGCGTCGACCAGCCCCCGGGTCTGCTCGGTCAGCGGCACCAGCAGCACCACCACGTCCGCCTCCGGCAGCAGGGCGGGCAGCTCGGCCACGCCGTGCACACCCTGCGCCGGGCGGGGCGTCCGGGCCACCAGCGTGAAGGTCACCTCGAACGGGGCCAGCCGGGCCCGCAGCGCCGCGCCGATCGACCCCGCGCCGACGATCAGCACCCGTTTGCCGGCCAGCTCGTCCGTCGGGGCCACCTCGTCGAACGCCCACTCGCCCCGGCCCTGGGCGCGGGCGAGCGGACCGAAGCCGCGCAACTGGGCCAGGATCGCCGTGACCACCCACTCGGCGGTGGACGAGTCGTGCACGCCGCGCGCGTCGCAGAGGGTCACGCCCGCCGGGACCCGGCCGGCCCAGGCGTCCGCCCCGGCGGAGAGCAGCTGCACCACCCGGAGGTCGGGCAGCTCGGTCAGCAGCCCGGTGGTGCCGGGCCCGGCGAGGAACGGCGGCACCCAGAACCGTACGTCCGCCGGCGACGAGGGCAGCCGCGCCGGGTCCGCCAGCAGCTCCACGGTCACGCCCGGCGGCAGCTCGCCGAGGAGGGACCGGCCGGCGGGGTGCGGAATCCATACCTTCACGACCGCCGACCCTAGCCGCCGGCCGTCGGTGCCGCCGGGACGGCGTACCACTCGACGTGACCAGGACGACGGCGGCTCCGGCAGGGCGATCGCGCCGGCGGCCGGGTATAACGGATGATCGGGGCGTCGGCCGGCGTTCCGCGGTGCAGACAGGGTGGTCGATGACCGAAGGAACGCCGGAACGTCCCGCTGCGCGGTTCGCGGCGCTGGCGGACCCCGAGCGGCTGCGGGCACTCGCCGAGACCCGGCTGGACGCCGCACCCGACGAGGCCTTCGACCGCTTCGCCCGCCTGGTCAGCGACCTGCTCGAGGTGCCCGTCGCGCTGGTCAGCCTGGTCACCGCCGACCGGCAGTTCTTCCCCGGCGCGGTCGGCCTGCCGGAGCCGTGGGCGGCCCGCCGGCAGACCCCGTTGAGCCACTCCTTCTGCCAGCACGTCGTCGACATCGAGGTGCCGATGGTGCTGCCGGACGCCCGGCTCTACCCGCAGGTCCGCCGCAACCTCGCCATCGAGGACCTGGGCGTCATCGCGTACGCCGGCATTCCCCTCACCGACCTGGACGGCCGGGTCCTCGGCTCGCTCTGCGCGATCGACAGCAAGCCCCGGGCCTGGACGGCCGAGCAGCTGCGTACCCTCGCGGACCTGGCCGCCGCCTGCTCGTCGGAGCTGCGGCTGCGGATCGCGCTGGAGGGCGCCGAGGAGGCCCGGCGACGGGCCGAGGAGGCACACGACCGGCTCGCCATGCTGGCCGGGATGAGCGAGACCCTGGCCGGCACGCTGGACATCGCCACCGCGGTCGACCGGCTCGGCCACGCCATGGTGCCGCTGCTGGCCGACTGGTGCCTGATCACCCTGGTCGACCCGGCCGGCACCCCCCGTACGGTCTCCGCGGTGCACCGCGACCCGGCGCTGGGCCCCGAGATGGCCCGCTTCGCCGAGCTGATGCTCACCGGCCTCGGCCCCGAGTCGATCACCCGGGCGGTGCTGCGGACCGGCCGGCCGGTGCTGGGCGACCCCGGCGGCCTCGACGACGTGGTGCGCGGCACCACTCACCCCGAGATGCCGCCGCTGGCCGAGCGACTCGGGTTCGCCTCCCACCTCAGCGTGCCGATCACGGCGGCCGGCGGCCGGGGCATCACCATCGGCTGCATCACCCTGGTCAACGGCGGCCGGCGGCGCGCGTTCGACGACGGTGACCTGCACACCGTGCTGGACATCGGTCGCCGCGCCGGCCAGGCGGTCGGCAACAGCTGGATGTACAGCGAGCAGCGGCACGTCGCCGAGGTGCTCCAGCACAGCATGCTGCCGCTGTTGCCGGAGAGCACCGAGGTCGAGCTGGCCGCCCGTTACCTGCCCGCCGCCGACCGGGTCGAGGTCGGCGGCGACTGGTACGACGCCTTCGTCCAGCCCGACGGCGACCTGATCGCCGCGATCGGTGACGTGGCCGGTCACGACATCGAGGCGGCGGCCACCATGGGCCAGCTGCGCAACCTCGTCCGGGGCAACGCGTACGGGCGGACCGACGCGGCCGGTGACCTGCTCACCCACCTGGACGACGCGATCCGCGGGCTGCGGATCGGGACCGTGGCCACCGCCGTGCTGACCCGGATCCGCCGGAACGCCACCGGTGGGCTCACGGTCGGCTGGTGCAACGCCGGCCACCCGCCGCCGCTGGTGATCCGCGCCGACGACGGGGTGGAGGTGCTCGACGCGCACCGCGAGCCGCTGCTCGGCCTGTCCCGCCCGATCAGCCGGGCCAGCCGCGAGCTGACCCTGGCCAAGGGTGACACGCTGCTGCTCTACACCGACGGGCTGACCGAGCGCCGCGACCGCACCATCGACGAGGGCACCGCCGAGCTGCTCGACCGGCTCGCCGGCACGGCGACGCTGCCGCTCGGCGAGCTCTGCGACCGGCTGCTCGCCGCCGCGCACGCCCGCGAGGACGACGTCGCCCTGCTCGCGTTGCGGGCGCGCTGACCCCGGCCGGCACCGCTCGGATCCGTCGCGCCCGGACGGGCGGCCCCGTGCCGGCTACGCTGGGCCGGGTGAGCGCCCGTCCCCGTACCCTCGCACCGGCCGCCTCCGGCGACGCTCGCCGCGTCGTGCGCGGCGCTGCTGCTCGGCACCGCCGGCTGTGCGTTCGGCGAGCCGGCGCCGGACCCGGCCGGTGAGCCGCCGAACCTGCCGACCCCGTCGGCGACCGCCGCGCCGGGCGGCGCGGACCAGCAGGTGGTGGCCACGGTGCTGGCCAAGGGGCTCCGGGTGCCGTGGGCGATCGCCTTCCTGCCCGACGGGGGCGCGCTGGTCACCGAGCGGGACAGCGGCCGGATCCTCAAGGTCGGCCCCGAGTCCGGGCCGGAAGGGCTCACCGTCACCGTGGTGCAGACGATCCCCGACGTGGCCGCCGGCGGCGAGGGCGGCCTGCTCGGCATCGCGGTCTCCCCCGCGTACGCCACCGACCGCACGGTCTTCGTCTACTACACGACGAAGCAGGACAACCGGGTCGCCCGGCTGGAGTCGGGCGGTCGCCCCACCCCGATCCTCACCGGCATCCCGGCCGCAGCCAACCACGACGGCGGCGGGCTCGCCTTCGGTCCGGACGGTCAGCTCTACGTCAGCACCGGCGACGCCGGCCGGCAGGCGGCCGCGCAGGACCCGAAGAGCCTCGGCGGCAAGATCCTGCGGGTGACCCGGGACGGGAAGCCGGCCCCCGGCAACCCGGTCGCCGGCTCGCCGGTCTGGTCGCTCGGCCACCGCAACGTGCAGGGCATGGCCTGGGACGCCGCCAAGCGGATGTACGCGGTGGAGTTCGGCCAGAACACCTGGGACGAGATCAACCTGATCACCCCCGGCGCCAACCACGGCTGGCCCCAGGTCGAGGGGCGCGCCGGCGACAAGCGCTACGTCGACCCGATCGTGCAGTGGCGCACGACGGATGCCTCCTGCTCCGGCCTGGCGTCGGCGCAGCGGCTGCTGGTCACCGCCTGCCTGCGCGGCCAGCGGCTCTGGCTGGTCGAGCTCACCGACACCGGCACCGTGCTCGGTCAGCCCCGCGAACTGCTCACCCGCAAGTACGGCCGGCTGCGCGCGGTGGCTGCCGCCCCGGACGGCTCGCTCTGGGTCACCACCTCCAACCGTGACGGTCGGGGGCAGCCGTCGCCGGAGGACGACCGGATCCTGCGGCTGGTCTTCGCGGGCGGCGGCGCGGGACGCAGCTGACCGGGACGCAGGGCCGCCTCGGGCGGAAGACGCAGGGCCGCCTCGGGCGGAACCGGCGCCTCCGGGGAACCGCCGCCTCGGGCCGAGACCCGGTGAATCGGGTCGCCTTACCGCAGGTTTGTCAAGATCCTTCTACGGGCAGGTCAGAATCTCAGCATGGACGGTCAGGAGAACGAGCAGCCGCGCACCGGTGACACACCGGCGACCGGGCGTACCCGGCGCTGGTCGCTGCGCGGGCGGCCGGTGGTCCGCGGCCGACTGCGCCGGCTCGGCGTGGCGCTGGCCGTCCTGGCGGTCGCCCTCACCGGGGCGGTCATCGGCACGTACGCCGGGGGGCACGTCGGCACCGACATCGGACCGTTCCGGGCCCAGCTCAGCCTGACCCCGGCCCTGGAGGGTGGCACCACCGTCAACGTCCCGCCGCTGGGCGCGCTGCTGCTGAACAGCCACGACGGGCCGACGCGGCTGACCGTGCAGCTCGGTTCGCTGGATCAGGGGCGTACCGAGGCGCTGATCGACGACCCGGCGAGCATCAGCCGGGCCAGCCAGTCCGCCGTGCAGGACGTCCGGGCCGGCGTGCTGCGCCTCGGGCTGCGTACCCTCGCCGGCGCGGTGCTGGCCGCCCTGCTGCTGGCCGCGCTGGTGTTCCGGGACGTCCGGCGGACGGCCTGGGCCGGCGGTCTGTCGCTGGCGGTGACCGCCGGCAGCCTCGGGCTGGCCGCGGCGACCATCCGCCCGCAGGCCATCGAGGAACCCCGCTACGAGGGGCTGCTGGTCAACGCGCCGGCCATCGTCGGCGACGCCCGCCGGATCGCCAACGACTACACCAAGTACGCCGAGCAGCTCCAGCGGCTGGTCGGCAACGTCAGCCAGCTCTACACCACCGTCTCCGCGCTGCCGGTCTACGAGCCGGCCCCCGGCACCACGCGAGTGCTGCACGTCTCCGACATGCACCTCAACCCGACCGGCTGGCAGCTGATCCGGACCGTGGTGGAGCAGTTCGGCATCGACGTGGTGATCGACACCGGCGACATCACCGACTGGGGCAGCGAGCCGGAGGCGTCCTTCGTCGGCTCGATCGGCCTGCTCAAGAAGCCGTACGTCTACATCCGCGGCAACCACGACTCGGCGCGGACTGCGGCGGCGGTGGCCCAGCAGCCCAACGCGATCGTGCTGAACAACACGACCACCACGGTGGCCGGGTTGACCGTCGCCGGGATCCCCGACCCCCGGTTCACCCCGGACAAGGAGACCTCACCGGCCGGCAGCGGGCTCACCAAGGTGGTCGCCGACCAGGTGATCGGCGCGGGTGAGCAGCTCGCCACCACGGTCCGCAACTCGCCGGCCCCGGTGAACATCGCCCTGGTGCACGACCCGGCCTCGGCGGGGCCGCTCTCCGGGACCTGTCCGCTGGTGCTCGCCGGGCACACCCACGCCCGGCAGGTGTCGAAGCTGCCGCAGGTGCCGGACAAGCAGCCCACCCAGCTGATGGTGGAGGGCTCCACCGGTGGGGCCGGGCTGCGCGGGCTGGAGGGCGAGAAGCCCACCCCGCTGTCGATGACGGTGCTCTACTTCGACCAGCAGAAACTGCTCCAGGCGTACGACGACATCACCGTCGGCGGCACCGGGCAGGCGCAGGTGAACCTGGAGCGGCACGTGATCCGGGACCCGGCCAAGGGCGCCCAGGTGCCGGTGACCCCCACCCCGACCCGGGGCGGCCCGCAGGAGTCGCCGACCGCCGGCCCGACGACGACCGGCTGACCGGTAGGCGGGCCGGCGGAAGGGTGGGCCGGCGGACGGGCCGGCGGACGCGGCGGGCTGGCGGCGAGGTCCATCCGCGTCGAGCGCCACTCTGACTACTTAAGGTGACCGAATCCCTGTGTTCGGGGTGCCGGCTGGTTGCCTTTGCTCTGCAGCCACCGGCGCAGCAGCGACGTTGGGTGACCGCTGCGCGGATGGCTGCAGAGCGGCGAAAACCTGGAGCAGCAGGTCAGCGACCTGATGCGTATGGGGCTGCAGAGCAAAGGCTCGGAAGGTGGGACGCCCACCTCCCGAGGACTGACTACTCGGGGTAACCAGCCGAACCGTACCCAGCGTGACGAACGCCCGGGGACGTCGCACCGGCTGCGGACTGCCGACCGGCGGCGCGCCGTCCACGCGCCGCCGGTCGTTGCGGGTGTCGGTGTCCAGCGCGCCGCCGGTCGTGGACCGCCCGGCGTCAGCGCAGGGAGAGGGCGGCCAGGGCGGCGTTGACGATGCTGCCGGGGAGCAGGTCGTGCAGCTCGTACAGCTCCTGGACGCTGCCGGACTGGCCGAACTCGTCCACCCCGAGCGGCACCGCCGGGGCACCGACGGCCGAGCCGAGCCAGGCCATCGCGTGCGAGGCGGCGTCGTGCACGGTCACCACGGGCACCCGGTCCGCGAAGGCCGACCGCAGCGCGCCGGGCACGCTCGGCACGGTCGCGGTCCGCACGCCCTGCCGCAGGGTGCGCTGCCAGGCCCGGTAGAGCCGGTCCAGGCTGGTCACGTCGACCACGTGCGCCGCGACGCCCTCCTCCGCCAGCTCCGCGGCGGCGGCGAGGACCTCCGGCAGCACGGCGCCGGAGGCGGCGAGCTGCACGACCGGGGCGTCGGCCAGCTCCGGGTACGCCTGGTGCGCGTCCACCAGCCGGTACGCCCCGGCGACCACCTGCCGGCGCAGCACGGCGTCGCCGATCCGGGCCCGGGCCGCCTCGAAGGGCGCCTGGTCGACCGGCCGGGTGCTGAGCCGGAAGTAGTACGCCCCGTCCTCGGCCGGCGCGGCGGTCGCGGCCGGCGCCCCGCCCTGCGCGATCTGGCCGAGCGCGTCGCAGAGCAGCCAGTCCAGGGCCCCGGCGTACGCGGGCTCGCAGAAGGTGACGCCGGGCAGCTCCAGGCCGACGGAGGCGGTGATGGTGGACTGGTGGGCGCCGCCCTCCGGGGCGAGGGTGATGCCGGACGGCGTGCCGGCCACCACGAAGCGCGAGCCGGAATAGGTGCCGTAGAGGAAGGCGTCCAGGCCGCGCAGCACGAACGGGTCGTAGACCGTGCCGACCGGCAGCAGCGGCTGCCCCGACAGGTCCCACGACAGGCCGAGCTGGCCGAGCAGCAGGAACAGGTTCATCTCACTGATGCCCAGCTCGATGTGCTGACCCGACGGGCTCTCCGTCCAGCGCAGCATCCGGTCCTCGGTCCAGGAGCGCTGCTCGGTGGGGGCGAAGACGCCGGTCTTGTTGATGAACCCGGCGAGGTTGGTGGAGGTGGCCACGTCCGGCGCGGTGGTCACCAGGTAGGGCGCGACGGCCGGGTCCCGGGCCAGGTCCACCAGCACCCGGCCGAAGACCTCCTGGGTGGAGATCGGCTTGTTGACGCGTACCTTCGTGGTCTCCGGGACGGTGACCCCGAGCGCGCGCTCGCGGGGCGCGCGGGCGAGTGCCTCCCGGCGTTCGCCGGCCCGGATGCCGGCCTCCGACGCGGGGTCGAGGCGGTCCCACTCGGTGTCTGCGGTCAACCCGTTGGCGGTACGCAGCGCGTCGACCTGCTCGGTGCCCAGCAGCGCCGAGTGGTTGCGCGGGTTGCCGGCGATCGGCAGGCCCCAGCCCTTCACCGTGTACGCGAAGACCACGCTGGGCCGGTCGGTGACCGCGTCGCACTGGGCGTACGCGTCGAGCATCGCCTGAAGGTCGTGCCCGCCCAGGTCGGTGACGAGCGGTCCCAGCTCGTCGTCGGAGGTGTCCGCGATCAGCTCGGCGATGCCCGCCGGGGCGCCGTCGAGGAACTGCTTGCGCAGCGCCGGCCCGGCCAGCCCGAAGAGCGACTGGTACTGCTCGTTCGGCATCCGGTCGATCCAGTCGCGCAGCGCCTCGCCGCCCGGCCGGGCGTACGCCTCGGCGAGCTTGCGGCCGTACTTGACCTCCACGACGTGCCAGCCGGCGGCCTCGAACTGGCCGCGCCACTGGTTGATCCGGATGCCCGGCACCACCCGGTCCAGGGACTGGCGGTTGAAGTCGACCAGCCACATCACGTTGCCCAGGCCGGTGGTCGCCGGGTCGGCGACGGCCTCCCAGATGTTCCCCTCGTCCAGCTCCGCGTCGCCGATCAGCGCCACGAAGCGGGAGTGCGGCCGCGCACCGAAGTGCGCGTCGACGTAACGCCGGGTCACTGCGGCGAAGAGCGGCGCCGCCGCGCCCAGGCCGACCGAGCCGGTGGAGAAGTCCACCTCGTCGGGGTCCTTGGTCCGCGACGGGTACGACTGGAGCCCGCCCCGCGCCCGCAGCCTCGGCAGGTACGACCGGTCCAGGTTGCCGAGCAGGTATTGAATGGCGTGGAACACCGGCGAGGCGTGCGGCTTCACCGCGACCCGGTCCTCGGCGTCCAGGTGGGCGAACCAGAGCGCCGTCATCGCGGTGACCAGGGAGGCGCTGGACGCCTGGTGGCCGCCCACCTTCACCCCGTCGCCGGCGTTCCGGTCGTGGTTGGCCGCGTCCACGATCCGGGTGGCGAGCCACAACACCCGCCGCTGGATCTCGTCGAGGACGTCGAGGTCGTGCTGGTTCACGGTGACTCCATCCGGGCGTCGCCGTTGACGCCCTCGCGAGGGGGTGGCGCGGGTCGCGCGCGCTTGCCGGGCAGGGAGCGCCGCCGGGTCACGACGAAGCCCCTCGGGTGTTAGGAGGGGCCCCCTGCAATCGCCAGGCGTTAACAGGGGGCCCCTCCTTGCATCTTCAGGCGCCGAGGCGGGAGAGGATCAGGTCGCGGACCGTCTTGGCGTCGGCCTGGCCTCGGGTGGTCTTCATGACCGCGCCGACCAGGGCGCCGGCGGCGGCGACCTTGCCGCTGCGGATCTTGTCGGCGATGCCCGGGTTGGCGGCGATCGCCTCGTCCACGGCGGCGGTGAGCGCCCCGGTGTCGGAGACCACCTCCAGGCCCCGGCTGGTCATGATCTCGGTCGGCGAACCCTCGCCGGCCACCACGCCCTCCAGGACGGTACGGGCCAGCTTGTCGTTGAGCTTGCCGGCGTCGACCAGGCCCTGCAGCTCGGCGACCTGCTCCGGGGTGGCCCCGACGTCGGCCAGCTCCACGCCGGTCTCGTTGGCCCGGCGGGACAGCTCGCCCAGCCACCACTTGCGGGCGGCGGCCGGGGTGGTGCCCGCCGCCACGGTCCGCTCGATCAGCTCGACCGCGCCCGCGTTGAGCACCGACTGCATGTCCAGGTCGGACAGCCCCCACTGCTCCTGCAAGCGGCGGCGGTGCAGCCGGGGCAGCTCCGGCAGGGCGGCCTTCAGCTCGGCCACCCAGGCGGTGTCCGGGGCGAGCGGCACCAGGTCAGGCTCCGGGAAGTACCGGTAGTCGGTGGCGGTCTCCTTGGACCGGCCCGACGTGGTGTCACCGGTGTCCTCGTGGAAGTGCCGGGTCTCCTGGACGATCCGGCCACCCGCGTCGAGCACCGACGCCTGGCGCAGGATCTCCGAGCGGACCGCGCGTTCCACCGAGCGCAGCGAGTTGACGTTCTTCGTCTCGGTGCGGGTACCCCACTCCTCGCCCGGCAGGTTCAGCGAGGTGTTGACGTCGCAGCGCAGCGAGCCCTCCTCCATCCGGACGTCGGAGACGCCCAGCGAGCGGAGCACGTCCCGCAGCTCGGTCACGTACGCCTTGGCCACCTCAGGGGCCAGCGCGCCCGTGCCGGGGACCGGCTTGGTGACGATCTCGACGAGCGGGATGCCGGCCCGGTTGTAGTCGACCAGCGACTCGGTCGCGCCGTGGATGCGGCCGGTGGCGCCACCGACGTGCAGCGTCTTGCCGGTGTCCTCCTCCAGGTGCACCCGCTCGATGCCGATCCGCACCAGCTCGCCGTTCACCTCGACGTCCAGGTAGCCGTCGAAGCAGAGCGGCTCGTCGTACTGGCTGATCTGGAAGTCCTTCGGCATGTCCGGATAGAAGTAGTTCTTCCGGGCGAACCGGCACCACTCGGCGATGGAACAATTCAGCGCCAGGCCGATCCGGATGGTCGCCTCGATGGCCGCCTTGTTGGCCACCGGCAGCGAGCCGGGCAGGCCCAGGCAGACCGGGCAGACCCGGGTGTTCGGCTCGCCGCCGAAGTCGGTCGGGCAGCCGCAGAACATCTTGGTGTTCGTGCCCAGCTCGACGTGGGTCTCCAGGCCGATCACCGGTTCGTAGCGCGCGACGACCTCGTCGTACGCGGGCAGTGTCGTGGTCATCTGAGCTCCTGCCTCACAGCGCCGGTGGGGTGAACGTGCCGACCACGGACTCCAGCGCGGCGGCGACCCGGTACATCCGGTCGTCCGCCATCGTCGGGGCCATCACCTGCAGACCGACCGGCAGGCCCTCGGAGAGCCCGGCGGGCACCGAGATCGCCGGACCGCCGTACAGGTTGGTCGGGATGGTGAACAGGTCGGCCAGGTACATCTGGTAGGGGTCCGAGGTGCGCGCCCCGAGCGGGAACGCCACGAACGGGGTGGTCGGCGAGATCAACGCGTCCACCTGCTCGAACGCCGAGGTGAAGTCCCGGGTGATCAGCGTACGGACCTTCTGCGCCTGCCCGTAGTAGGCGTCGTAGTAGCCCGACGACAGCGCGTACGTGCCGAGCATGATCCGCCGCTTGACCTCGGGACCGAAGCCGGCCTCCCGGGTCAGCGACATGACCTCCTCCAGCGACCGGTTCCCGTCGTCGCCGACCCGCAGGCCGAACCGGACCCCGTCGAACCGGGCCAGGTTGGAGGAGCACTCGCTCGGCGCGATCAGGTAGTAGGCCGGCAGCGCGTACTTGAAGTGCGGGCAGGAGATCTCGACGATCTCGGCGCCCAGCTTGGCCAGGGTGTCCACGTTCTCGCGGAACGCGGCCATCACGCCCGGCTCCGCCCCCTCGCCGGTGAACTCGGTGACGATGCCGAGCTTCACGCCGGTCAGGTCGCCGCTCGCGCCGCGCCGCGCCGCCGCCACCACGTCCGGCACCGGCTGGGGGATGGAGGTGGAGTCGCGCGGGTCGTGGCCGCCGATCACCTGGTGCAGCAGCGCGGCGTCGAGCACCGTACGGGCACACGGGCCGGGGGTGTCCAGCGACGAGGAGAACGCCACCAGGCCGTACCGGGAGGTGCCGCCGTAGGTGGGCTTCGCGCCGACGGTGCCGGTGACCGCACCCGGCTGGCGGATCGAGCCGCCGGTGTCCGAGCCGATCGACAGCGGTGCCTCGTACGCGGCCAGGGCCGCCGCGCTGCCGCCACCCGAGCCGCCCGGGATTCGGTCGGTGTCCCACGGGTTGCGGGTCGGCCCGTACGCGGAGTATTCGGTGGAGGAGCCCATCGCGAACTCGTCCATGTTGGTCTTGCCGAGCATCACCGTGCCGGCCTCGCGCAGCCGAGACACGATCGTCGCGTCGTACGGCGGGCGCCAGCCCTCCAGGATCTTCGACCCGACGGTGGTCGGTACGCCCTTCGTGGCGAGCACGTCCTTGACCGCGACCGGCACGCCCGCGAGCGGGCCCAGCTCCTCGCCGGCGGCCCGGCGCTCGTCCACGGCGCGGGCGGCTGCGAGGGCGCCCTCGGTGTCCACGTGCAGGAAGGCGTGCACCCGCTCGTCGACGGCGGCGATCCGGTCCAGGTGCGCCTGCGTCACCTCGACGGCGCTCGTCTCACCGCTGCTCACCAGGCCGGCGATCTCGCTCGCGCTGAGCTTGATCAGGTCGCTCATGCCGGCACTCCGCTTCGCTCCGTGCCGCCATGAGGCACCAACACACTGAGTCTGATGATTCGCTCGCTGCGCTCGCTCATGAGGCCACATCCTCGTCCAGGATCCGCGGCACGCGGAACCGCTGCTGGTCGGCGTCGGGCGCACCGGACAGCGCCTCCTGCGGGGTCAGGCCCGGCACCACGACGTCGTCCCGCAGGACGTTCGTCAGCGGCACCGAGTGGGAGGTCGGCGGGATGTCCGCCGCGGCGACCTCACCGACCTGCGCGACCGACTGGAGGATCACGTCGAGCTGGCCGGCGAAGGTGTCCAGCTCCTCCTCCGTGACGGCGAGCCGCGACAGTCGCGCCAGGTGCGCGACCTCCTCGCGGGAGATGGCGGCCATCGGGTGCCCCCTTCGTGGCTGTCCTGAGACGTCTGCGTGCGCCGACCGCGCCGTCGGGGAGATGACGCGCGGTGACCGGAGCGAGTCTATTGTCCTGCGGTCCCGTCGACGCCTCCGACTCCCCCCACCCGGTGAGGAACCCGGCGTCGGCGGCTCCCGCGGCGACGGCGGGCCTCGTCGCCGCGGCGGGTCACCGGGGCGGGCAGACCCGGCCGCTGAACGCCGGATCGTTCTGCACGTCGTCCCCCCAGACGGGGTTGAGGGAGATCTTCAGCGGCGGCAACTGCCAGGGGGCGGCCACGAGCTGGATCAGCCTGTACTCCGGGCGTACCGCGTGCAGGTTCGCCCCGGTCAGGAAGTCGGCGATCTGGTCCTGGACCTCCGGCCGGCCGAGCAGGCTGCCGTGGAACCCGGGTATCTGGACCACGGGAATGCCCGCGTACTGGCCGGGTGGGGCCTCGGCGGCGCTCGTCGTCGGCAGGAAGGCGACCATCCGCACCCCGGGCACGGGACAGAGCGCCCGGTTCCGATAGAACGGCGCGTTGTCGACGATCGACCGGATGAACGGCTCGTCGGCGTACTGGTCCTGCGTCCGTACCAGGTTCGCCAGCCAGACGATCGCCCGCAGCTCCCAGCCGCTGACCACCCCCCAGCCGCTGCGGGCCTGCGGCGGCGGGTAGTAGGACCGCCCGGGCCGGACCAGCGGGCTGAACAGCAGTGCGGCCTCCACCGGGGAGCCCGGGAAGTGTTCGAGGAAGGTCCGCACCACCATCGCGCCCTCGCTCTGCCCGAGCAGCGCCACCGGCCGGCCGGTGCGGCGGTGCACCTCGTCGACCTGGGCGGCGAGCAGGGCGGCACTCGACTGCAGCGACCGGTGGGTGTCCCGGGGCAGGTATGGCATCGGACGGCCCCGGGCGTCCAGGCCCCGGTAGGAGAAGCGCTCGACCCTCGGGTCCACGGGCGGTTGCCCGTCGAAGCTCGAGTCGTGCCCGGCGAGCGCGATGACCGCGTGCCGGACCTGCGGCGGCAGCGGCCGGGTCACGACGGGTGGCCGCCACTCGCCCCGGGTACCCCGCCCGGCGACGCCGACCACGCCCTGCACCAGCACCACCAGGACCACGGTGAGGACGACCGCCAGCGGCGCCACCGGCACCCGCGCCCACCGCACCCGGCGGGGCAGCAAGGCCCCGTGCACGGTCCGTCGGCGCAGCAGCCCGTTCGCCACGCCCGCGACGGCGACCACCGGCACCGGCCACCAGCCGGGCACGCTCGCCGCCACCGCCCCGGCGGCGGTGAGCAGCACGACGTTCAGCGCCGACCAGCCGACCAGTTCCGCCGACGGCAGTCCCCGCCACCAGTGGTCCACCGCCCCCGCCCGGATCAGGAACGGGGACAGGATCAGCATGGGCACCAGCGAGGCGGCCAGGAACCAGGAGAGCGTCACCGTCGCGAACGCCACCGAGAACGCGGCCCACGGCGAGACGACCACCGCGGCCAACGCCGCGACCTCGACGTTGCGCCGGACGAGCCAGCGCCACGACGGGCGGGGCTGCTGCGCCGGCCAGGAGAATCCGACCAGCGCCGCGGAGTACACCCCGCGCAGGACCGTGATCGCCAGCAGTTCCAGCAGGAAGCCGGGGATCGACCTGTGGTAGACCAGCAGCCAGCGCATGTCGTGGTAGGCGCCGTAGGGCCAGACGGCGCTCGACTGGGGCGACAGTCCACGGACGGCCTGGAAGCCGATCGCGGCGATCACGGCGGCCTCGGTCACCGGCACCAGGGCGGAGAGCGCCAGCAGCGCGGCGACCCGCCTGCGCTCCGATCGCACGGCCTCTCCTCACCTCGCCGGTGTCCCCCGCCTCCCTGCAGGATCTCCCGCCTCCGGTGCGCTGCGGGCGTCATTCGGCGAAGACGCCGGCCCGGCCGGTCAGGTCAGCGGCCGGGCCGGCGCGGCACCTCCACGCCGGGTCCGCCGGGCCGCACCGGCCGGTACCGGGCCAGCCAGCCGACCAGTTCCTCGGCCGGCATGGGACGGGCGTGGAACCAACCCTGCGCCACGTCGCAGCCGGCCGCGTGGAGCAGCCGCCAGGTCCGCTCGTCCTCCACGCCCTCGGCCACCACCCGCAGCCCGAGCGCGCCGGCCAGCTCGATCATCGACCGGACGATCGCCGCGTCGTCGGGGTCGTCGGCCATCCCGAGTACGAACGACCGGTCCACCTTCATCTCCGACAGCGGCAGCCTGCGCAGGTGCTGCAACGACGAGTAGCCGGTGCCGAAGTCGTCCAGCGCGATGCCCACGCCGATCCGGTGCAGCTGGGAGATGGTGGCCAGCACCCGCCGGGGGTCGGCCATCAGGGCCCCCTCGGTGATCTCCACCTGGAGCCGCTCCGGGCGGACGCCGTACCGGGTGAGCCGGTCGGCGATCTGGTCGGCGACCTCGCCGGTGTGCAGGTCACGAACGCTGACGTTCAGCGCGGCGCGCAGCGTGATCCCGGCCGCCGACCAGGTGGCCAGCTGCTCCACCACGTCGTCCACCACCCGCCGGGTGAGCAGCCGCATCACCGCGCTCTGCTCGGCGACCTGGATCAGCTCACCCGGGTCGACCATCCCGCGCCGGGGGTGCCGCCAGCGCAGCAGCGCCTCGACGCCGACGACCTCACCGGTCGCGATGGCGATCTGCGGCTGGTAGTACATGGTGATCTCGCCCGGGTCGTCACCGCCCTCCCGGCCCGACCCGCCGGTCACGCCGTCCACTCCGACCCGGCCGCCGCCGACCCGGCTGTCGGCGACCCCGCTGTCGGCGACCCGGTGACCGGCCCGGTCGGGGTCCGGCGTCGCAGCGACCAGCTCGTCCGCGACGTCGGCCGGGGCCGGCCCGTCCCGGCCACCCGGAGCCGGGACCGGACTGGCGGAACGCACACCGTTGGTGGCGGTACGCCCGGCGCGGCGCTGATCGGATCGGCCCCGGTGACGATCCGGTTGATCAGCTCGTCGTCGGGCCGCAGCTCCATCCGCTCCCGGCGACGCCGCCACCGCCACCGGCCGGACACGTCCCCGCCCGCGCCGAGATCGCCGGTCGGCACCGCGAGCCGGGACCGACCGCGCCGACCCCGTCGGCCAGCCCGCCGGTCGGCGCCAGAGCGGCACCGTCCCCGCCCCGCCGTTCGGCCGGCGGGCTCGAGGCGCCGGCGCGGTGCACCGGCGATTCGAGTACGCGCCGCAGATCGGCCAGGAGACTCAACCGCTCGGCCGAGTTGTGGTCGGACTCGGCGGCGTACACGGCGATGGTGTCGTTGCGGTGCTTCGCGTCGTACATCGCCACGTCGGCGTGGCGCATCAGGGTGGCGAAGTCCTCGCCGTGCTCGGGATAGAGCGCGATGCCGATCGAACCGCCCACGTCCAGCGGCAGGCCGTCCAGGCTCACCGGCTCGGCCAGTGCGGCGACGACCCGTTCGGCCACCTCGCGGGCCTGCTCGGTGCCGGTCAGCCGGGGCACCAGGAGGGCGAACTCGTCGCCGCCGAGCCGGGCCACCAGGTCGCCGCCCGCCGCGTCGGTGAGCCGGGCGCTCACCTCCACCAGCAGCCGGTCCCCCACCGCGTGCCCGAGGGCGTCGTTGACGTGCTTGAACCGGTCCAGGTCGAGCAGCAGCAGCGCCAGGTGCCCGTCCGGCCCGCCGCGGGCGGTCCGCTCGGCGTGCAGGTGCACCTGCTCGGCCACCTCCGCCAGCAGCGCCTTGCGGTTGGGCAGGCCGGTGAGCGGGTCGAGGGCGGCGAGCTGCTCGTGCTCGGTGGAGAGCCGGGCCATCCGGTAGACGGCGAAGAGCGGCACCAGCACCAGCGGGATCAGCGCCGCGCCGGCCCGGGCGGCGGCGATCAGCACCGGGGCGAGCAGCAGCAGCGAGCCGGTGGAGAGCAGCTCGTAGGGCAGGCCGTGGCGCAGGCTCGGCCACCAGCGGTCGCCGAAGCGCAGCCGGACGGCTGTGGTCACCAGCCCGTAGTTGACCGCGAACCAGGCGGCGGTGGCGCCACCGACCGCCGCCACGTCGGTCCAGTGCAGCCGGCCGCCGTCGAAGATGCCGCCCGGACCGAACCGGCTGAAGGCGTATCCGGCGCCGAGGGCGCAGGCGTACTGGGCGGCGTTGAAGCCGGTGCGCCAGGGGGCGTATCCCATCCGCCACCCGGACACGGCGACCGCCACCGCCTGCACCGCCACGGCCGGGCCGAGCCCCCAGCCGAGCAGGATGGCGAAGGTGAAGCAGGTCGACGGGAAGACCGCGGAGGTCTGCCGCCGGCCGGGCGGGACGAACGGACGCGCGTCGCAGGCGACGGCGAGCACCGCCATGGTCCAGAACGCGGCCGGCAGTTCGGGCAGCCGCGCGGGCAGCCCGACCAGCGGCCCCACCGAGACGGCGAGGGCCACGACGGCGACGGCCGCGACGAAGCCGAAGAAGGGCGCCACCCGTCCGGGCGGGACGGAGTTTCGCGGGTCGGCGGCCTCCATCGCACCTCCCGGGGACGGCCGTGGCGTGCACCGGTGACACGCCGTGCACCAATGAAACGCCCTTGGTCCCGATTTCCCCGACACGACAGCCACGAATCGGTCGTAGTCGTAATTAAGTTGGTATACACCGCCAGGACCGATCCGGCGTCACCTCGGCGGGTCAGCCCTCGACGCGGGCCACCTCCCGGGCCGCGTCCGGGCCGGATTCCAGCAGCACCCGGAACCCGTCCTCATCGAGCACCGGGACCTTGAGGGTGGCCGCCTTGTCGGCCTTGGAACCGGGGTTGTCCCCCACCACCACGAAGCTGGTCTTCTTGGAGACGGAACCGCTCACCTTGCCGCCCAGGGACTGGATCGCCTCGGACGCCTGGTCACGGCTGAACCCGGCCAGCGTGCCGGTCACCACGAGGGTGAGCCCTTCCAGGGGGCGCGGCCCCTCGTCGACCGCCGCCTCCGCCATCCGTACGCCCGCCTCGGCCCACTTGCGCACCACCTCGCGGTGCCAGTCGACGGCGAACCACTCCTTGATGCTCGCGGCGATGGTCGGGCCGACACCGTCCACCGAGGAGAGCTCCTCCTCGCCGGCCACGTCGATCGCCTCGATCGAGCGGAAGTGCCGGGCGAGGGCCTGGGCGGCGGTCGGGCCGACGTGCCGGATGGAGAGCGCGACGAGGACCCGCCACAGGTCGCGTTCCTTCGCCACGGCCAGGCTCTCCAGCAGCTTGGTGGCGTTGCTGCCCAGGGTGCCGTCCTTGTTGACGAAGAACGGCGCGGCGGTGAGCTGGTCGGCGGTGAGCCGGAACAGGTCGCCCTCGTTGGTGATGATCTGCGCGTCCAGCAGCGCCGCCGCGCCCTTCTCGCCGAGCACCTCGATGTCGAGCACCTTGCGGCTGGCCAGGTGGTAGACCCGTTCCCGGATCTGGCCGGGGCAGCCGCGCGCGTTGGGGCAGCGGATGTCGACGTCGCCCTCCTTGGCGGGCGCGAGCGGGGTGCCGCAGGCCGGGCAGGTGGTGGGCATGACGAAGGGCCGGGCGTCGGCGGGACGCAGGTCGACCACCGGGCCGAGCACCTCGGGGATCACGTCGCCGGCCTTGCGCAGCACCACCGTGTCGCCGATCAGCACGCCCTTGCGCTCGACCTCGCGGGCGTTGTGCAGGGTCGCCAGGGCGACCGTGGACCCGGCCACCCGGACCGGCTCCAGCACCGCGAACGGGGTGACCCGGCCGGTCCGCCCGACGTTCACGTCGATGTCGAGCAGCTTGGTGGTCACCTCCTCGGGCGGATACTTGAAGGCGATCGCCCAACGCGGGGCGCGGCTGGTGGAGCCGAGCCGGCCCTGGATGGAGACCGGGTCGACCTTGACCACCACACCGTCGATCTCGTGCTCGACGTCGTGCCGGTGCTTGCCGTAGTAGGCGATGTATTCCGCGACGCCGGCCAGGTCGGGCACCACCCGCACCCGGTCACTGGTCGGCAGCCCCCACGCCTTCAGCGCCGCGTACGACTCGGACTGCGCGGTCGGCCGGAATCCCTTGCGGGCGCCGATGCCGTGCACCACCAGGCGCAGCGGGCGGGAGGCGGTGACCCGGGGGTCCTTCTGCCGCAAACTCCCGGCGGCGGCGTTGCGCGGGTTGGCGAACGGGGCCTTGCCCTGCTCCACCAGACCCGCGTTGAGGTCGGCGAAGGCGGCGACCGGGAAGTAGATCTCGCCCCGGACCTCCAGCAGCTCCGGCAGGTCGGGGAAGTCGGCCGACGGGGTCAGCCGGGCCGGCACGTCGGAGATGCTGCGGACGTTGGCGGTGACGTCCTCGCCGGTGCGCCCGTCACCCCGGGTGGCCGCCCGGACCAGCCGGCCCTTCTCGTAGGTCAGGTTGATGGCCAGGCCGTCGACCTTGAGCTCGCAGAGATAGGGAACCGGGCCGCCGGCGTCCCGCTCGACCCGCTCGGCCCAGGCCGCGAGCTCCTCGTCGGCGAAGGCGTTGTCGAGGGAGAGCATCCGCTCGGCGTGGGTGACCGGGGTGAAGTCGGTGGAGAAGGTGCCACCGACCCGCTGGGTCGGTGAGTCGGGGGTGCGCAGTGCCGGGAACTCGGCCTCCAGTGCCGCCAGCTCGCGCAGCTGCCGGTCGAACTCGGCGTCGGAGACGGTCGGCGCGTCGAGGACGTAGTAGCGGTACTGGTGCTCGGTGAGCTCCTGGCTCAGCGTGGCGTGCCGCTCCCGCACCTCCGGGGTCGGCTCGGCGCCCGCCGCCGCCTCCTGCGCGGGGCTGACCTGCTGGGGAATCGCTTCTTCGGACACCCTGCCGCCTTCGGACACCGCTGTCGACCTCCCGTGATCGTGCTACCCCCGCACCGTAGCGGTCGGGTGGGACACCCGTCCGGGCACCCGGCCTGAGCAGGCCCGGCGGCACCCGCCGCGCCGGCGGGCGGACCGGCCGGGGCCGTGCGGCGATCGCCGCACGGCGGCGCGGTGTGCCCGCCACGGGCGAGAGGCAGGTACGGATGCCGGACTGGGTGCTCTGGCGGTGGCGATCGTGGCCGCCGTCGCGGCCGGCTGGCTGTGGAGCGAGTGGCGTCGTCGGGTGGCCGACCGGCGCCCGGGCCCGGCGACGGCACCGGCGACCGGACGACGGGGACCCGACCGGACGCGGCGGGAGACCGGGACGCACCGGCTTCGACCGGAACGCGGCGGGACCCGGCGGGCCGGAGCAGCGCCCCGCCCCGGCCCGTGGGGCGGACCGTCGACCGGCCGGCGCGCCGCAACCCGGCGAGATCTGGTGGGCCGACGTGCCGTACGCCGACGGCACCGGCTCGAAGGTCCGCCCCTGCCTGGTGCTGCGCGCCGACGGCCGGGGCGCCGACGTCCTGAAGATCACCAGTCAGGACAAGTCCGACCGGGACGACCACGTACGGATCCCCACCCGCAGCTGGGACGCCGACGCCGACCACGACAGCTTCCTCGACGTCAGCGAGCCGATCCACGTGCCCGAGGCCGCCTTCGCCGATCGCGCCGGCAGCTGCGACCCCACCCTTTGGCGGCAGGTCCGCAAGCTGCCCCACCTGGCGGTCTGACCGCCGGCGCGGCCGGGCTCCGACTCCGGCAGGTCGCCGGCCCGGCATCGGGATCGGCGTCGGGTCAGCCGGTGGCCGCCGCGAGGGCGGTGAGCCGGTCGGCGTACTCGATGCGGGTCGCCCAGTCGGCGGGCCAGGCGGGCATGCCCCGGGCCGCGCCGACGAAGGCGCCGGCGAGCGCCGCGATGGAGTCGGAGTCACCGGCGGTGGTGGCGCCCTGGGCCAGCGCGCCGACCGGGTCGTCGGCGTGCCACAACGCACAGAGCAGCGCGGTCGCCAGGGCCTCCTCGGCGATCCAGCCTCGCCGGTGTGCCGGCACGGGTCGCCGCCGTCGTCGCCGCGGGCCAGCGCGGCGTCGAGCCGGTCGAGGGCGTGCCGGCACTCGTCCCAGCCCCGGGCGATGAACTCCTCGGCCGTCGCCACCCCGGGGCGCTGCCAGAGGTCACCGAGCCAGTCACCCCGGTAGACCCGCCGCTGGTCGTGGGCCCGCGCGGTGAGCAGGCCGGGCAGCTCCGCCAGCGCGGCGCCGTCGCGCAGCAGGCGGACCGCGTACGCGGTGAGTTCGCTGGCCGCCAGCCCGGTCGGGTGACCGTGGGTCAGGCCGGCCTGGAGCTGCGCCAGCCCGGCCAGGGTGTCCAGGTCGACGTCGAGCAGCCCGACCGGGGTGACCCGCATGTTGGCGCCGCAGCCCTTCGACCCGGCCACGGTCGCCGCCTGCCACCGGGTGCCCACGGCCAGCTCGGCACAGGCCCGCAGACAGGTCATCCCCGGCGCGCGGTTGTTGTCCGGGCTGACCGACCAGGCGACGAAGCGCTGCCGCAGCAACGGCTCGACCACCTCCGGCGCGTACGCGGGCGCGTCGTGCAGCGCCCACGCCACGGCGAGGGCCATCTGGGTGTCGTCGGTGACCGGCGCCGGATCGCCGACCAGCTCCCGGGGACCGGCCGGGCCGTACCGGCGGACGATCTCGGCGACGGTGAGGAACTCGGTGGGCTTGCCCAGGGCGTCGCCGTAGGCGAGGCCGAAGAGCGAGCCGGCGGCGCGGCGGGGCGGAGAGTCGATCACGGTGGCGATCATGCCCCCTGCCGGCAAGCTCCGCCCGCCGCCGGGGCCGGTCAGCTCGGCCGCGCGCCGGGGCCGGTCAGTCCCAGCAGAGGCAGAACGGGTGGCCGGCCGGGTCGGCGTAGACCCGGAAGCCCTCGCCCTCGCCGGGCAGTCGCCGGGCACCCAGGGCCAGCGCGGCCCGCTCGGCGGTCCCGATGTCGTCGACGGTGACGTCGAGGTGGAACTGCTGCGGCCGCTCCGGGTCGGGCCAGGCCGGCGGACGCAGGTCGGGCGCCTTCTGGAAGGCGATCCGGGGTTGGTGTCCGGGTGGCCCGCCGAGCACCACCCAGTCGTCGCCGTCGGACTGCTCCTCGACCAGCGGCAGGCCCAGCAGCTCGGCATAGAAACCGGCCAGGGCGCGCGGGTCCGGGCAGTCGACCACCACTGACCGCAACTGTCCAATCATGACCGCATCCTGCCCCGCGGGTACGACAGCAAACGTCACTCCTCGACGAGCCGCCGCCCGGCGTCGCGGCAGGCGGCCAGCACCGCCCGGGCGTACGCCGGGGTGGCACCGGCCAGGCCACAGGCCGGGGTGACCACCACCTGCTCGGCGAGGCGACGGCGGGGAAAGCCGAGGCGGTCCCAGAGGGTGCGTACCCGGTCGGCGACCTGGGCCGAGGTCGGCGCGCGACCGGCCGCCGGCGGCAGCGCCGGTGCGGCGCCGGCCAGCAGCCCGAACCCGGCGTCGAGGGCCTCGCCGAGCGGGTCCAGCTCGGTGAGCAGGCCGAGGTCGAGCGCGACGCCGACCGCCCCGGCGATGCGGATCAGCTCCAGCGGCACGTCGGGGGCGCAGCAGTGCACCACGGTCGGCACCCCGGCGGCGTCGATCACGGCGCGCAGCAGCGTGCGAGCCACCTCCGGCTCCACCGGCCGGTGGGTGCCGAAGCCGCTCTCGGTGGGCACCCGGCCGGTCAGCACCGCCGGCAGGGACGGCTCGTCGAGCTGGAGCAGCACGGCTGCCCCGGGCAGCCGCCGGGACACCGCCGCGACGTGGCCGCGCAGCCCCTCGGCCAGGGAGCCGGTGAGGTCCCGGACCGCGCCCGGGTCGCGCAGCAGCCGACCGCCGATCGGCAGCTCCACCGAGGCGGCCAGGGTGAACGGGCCGGCCGCCTGGACCTTGACCGGCCCGGCGTACCCCTCGGCCTGCTCGGCGAGCTGGTCGAGGTCGCGTTCCATCAGGTCACGGGCCCGGCGCAGGTCCCGGCCGGGGCGCGGGGCGATCCGCCAGCGGGCCGCGTACAGCTCGACCGGAAGCTCGACCAGCAGGCCGCCCGTCCGCCCGATCAGGTCCGCGCCCGGACCGCGTGCGGGCAGCTCGGGCAGGTGCGGCAGGCCCGGCAGCTCGCCCAGCACCACCCGCTGCGCCTCGGCGATGTCGGTGCCGGGGAGGGAACCGATGCCGGTCGCCGTCCCGGCCGGCCAGGGCCACGCCTGTTCAGTCACGGCCGAAGACTATCCGCCGCGCCGGTCGCCGCCCGGCAGGGCCGGGTACGGGCGCAGCACGGCGTCGCGTCGCGGAACGGGCTGCCTTCACGACGCTACGAGTTTGATGGCGCAAATGAATCGGAGGCCCCTCCCTTGCACCGGACCGGCAAGGGCCGCCGTCGCCCGCTCCTGATCGAAGGGACGCACACATCGCCCGTTCCGGCACCGATTCATTGACGACATCAAACTTGTAGCGTGCCGCGGGGTACCCCCTCGTCCCACGAGCGCGCCACGGTGGGCGAGCCGGCGGCGACCGCAAGCCACCCGCCGCGGGCGCGGGCACGGCGACCGCACGGCACGGCCAGCACGACACGTGCAGCAGGACGGTGACCGCCAGGCAGACGCGCGGGCAGTTGGCAGCCGTGGGTACGAGCGGCGGCGGGGTCAGCCGGCGATGGTGGCGGAGCCGAGGACGATGTCGCCGGCGGGATCGGGGCGGTAGGCCACGATCGCCTGGCCGGCGGCGACCCCACGGACCGGGCGACGCAGCTCCGCGTGCAGCCCGTCGGCGTCCACCGCCACGGTGGCCGGCACCACGTCACCGTGCGCCCGCAGCTGCACCTCGCACTCGACCGGCGCGTCGGGCCGCTCGCCGCCCGTCCAGACCGGGCGGGTGGCCCGTACCTGCGACACCTCCAGCGCCTCGGCGGGGCCGACGGTCACCGTGTTGGTCTTCGGCGTGATGGAGAGCACGTAGCGGGGGCGACCGTCCGGAGCCGGCCGGTCCAGGTGCAGGCCGCGCCGCTGGCCGACGGTGTAGGCGTACGCGCCGGCGTGGCTGCCGACCACCGCGCCGGTGAGCGCGTCGACCACGTCGCCGGGGGCCTCGCCGAGCCGCTGGGCGAGAAAGCCGCGGGTGTCGCCGTCGGCGATGAAGCAGATGTCGTGCGAGTCCGGCTTGTCGGCCACGGCCAGGCCGCGCCGGGCCGCCTCCGCGCGGACCTCCGCCTTGGTCGAGTCCCCGAGCGGGAAGACCGACCGGTCGAGCTGCGCGCGGGTCAGCACCGCGAGGACGTACGACTGGTCCTTCGCCTCGTCGACGCTGCGTCGCAGCAGGCCGTCGGCGCCCAGCCGGGCGTGGTGGCCGGTGACCACCGCGTCGAAGCCCAGGGCCACGGCCCGGTCCAGCACCGCGGCGAACTTGATCTTCTCGTTGCAGCGCAGGCAGGGATTCGGGGTACGACCGGCCGCGTACTCGGCGACGAAGTCGTCCACCACGTCGGAGTGGAACCGTTCGGCCATGTCCCAGACGTAGAACGGGATGCCGATCACGTCGGCGGCCCGCCGGGCGTCCCGGGAGTCCTCCAGGGTGCAGCACCCGCGCGCGCCGGTCCGGTAGGTCTGCGGGTTACGGGCCAACGCCAGGTGCACCCCGGTCACGTCGTGCCCCGCCTCCACCGCCCGCGCCGCCGCCACGGCGGAGTCCACTCCGCCCGACATCGCCGCCAGAACCCTCACCGGCCCACTCCCTTCATCGCACCGAGCGTAGCCCGGTCAGCGGGGGGCACGGAGGGCGGCGGCGCGGCGGGCCCGGTCGACGGCGGCGGGGAGGGCGGCGATCAGGGCGTCGACGTCCGCACGGGTGCTGGTGTGGCCGAGCGTGAAGCGCAGCGACGAGCGGGCCCGGTCGTGGTCGGCGCCCAACGCCAGCAGGACGTGACTCGGCTGGGCCACCCCGGCGGAGCAGGCCGAGCCGGTGGAGCAGGCGATGCCCTGCGCGTCGAGCAGGAGCAGCAGCGCGTCGCCCTCGCAGCCGGGGAAGGAGAAGTGCGCGTTGCCGGGGAGCCGGTCGACCGGATCGCCGTTGAAGATCACTTCGGGGACCGCCTGCCGGACCCGTTCGACCAGTTCGTCGCGGAGGGCGGCGACGCGGGCCGCGTACTCCTGCTGGCCCTTGACGGCGGTCTCGACCGCCACCGCGAAGGCGACGATGCCGGCGGTGTCCAGGGTGCCGGAGCGGACGTCGCGCTCCTGGCCGCCGCCGTGCAGCAGCGGGGTGGCGGCGGTCTCCCGGCCGAGCAGCAGCGCGCCCACCCCGGTCGGTCCGCCGAGCTTGTGCCCGGTCACGGTGAGCGCGGCGACGCCGCTGGCGGCGAAGTCGACCGGCACCTGGCCGACCGCCTGCACCGCGTCGGTGTGGAACGGCACACCGTGCTCGGCGGCGACCGCGGCCAGCTCGGCGACCGGCTGCACCGTGCCGACCTCGTTGTTGGCCCACATCGCGGTGACCACGGCGACCCGGTCGGCGTGCGCGGCCAGCTCGGCGCGGAGCTGCTCCGGGTCGAGCCGACCCGTGGCGTCGACCGGCAGCCAGCCGACCTCCGCGCCCTCGTGCCCGGCCAGCCAGTCCACCGCGTCCAGCACCGCGTGGTGCTCGACCGAGCTGGAGACCACCCGGATCCGCTCGGCGCGGGCGGTCCGGCGGGCCCAGAAGATGCCCTTGACCGCGAGGTTGTCGCTCTCCGTGCCACCCCCGGTGAAGATCACCTCGGAGGGGCGGGCGCCGAGCACGGCGGCCACCCGCTCGCGGGACTCCTCCACCCGCCGCCGGGCACGCCGGCCCGCCGCGTGCAGCGACGACGCGTTCCCGACCTCACGGGCGGTCGCGACGTACGCCTCCAGTGCCTCGTCGAGCATGGGGGTCGTCGCCGCGTGATCCAGGTATGCCATCGCCGTTCAGCGTAACGGCCGAGCCACGGCCCGCCGGAGGCCGGAGGGCCGGTGCGGGCCGGACGGTCGGGGCGGGGAGGTGCTCCTCGCCGCCCCGACCGGGTCCGCCTCAGGCGGGCACCGCCGTGACCACGATGTTGTCCCGGTAGTGCCGGGTCTTCGGGTCGAACGGGCCACCGCAGGTGATCAGGGTCAGCCGCGGTTCACCGTCCCGGGCGAAGTACCGGTCCAGCGGGATCTTCGTCTTCTGGTACTCCTCGCGGGCCACCACCCGGTACGTCCGCTGCTTGCCGTCCGCACCGGTGACCGTGAGGGTGTCGTCGCGATCCAGCTCACGGAGCCGGAAGAAGGCCCCCTTGCCCTGGTCGGCGCTGTCCACGTGCCCGGCGATCACCACCGAGCCGCTGGTCGCCTCCAGCCCCGGCCCGTAGCGGTACCAGCCGATCCGGTCGACGCTCGGCGGCACCTCGAACTCCCCGGTACGCCGGTTGACGCCGACCGGGTTGACGGTGGCGACCACGTCGATCGGCGGGATGACCAGCTTCACCGGCGGCACCGTCGCCCCGTCCGCCGGGAGGGTGCCGGCGTTCACCGGCACGGAGCCGTCCCCGGCGGCGGCGCTCGTCGGTGCCGCGCTCGGCGTCGCGCTGGCCAGGGCCGCCGCTCGTCGGCGCCGACGTTCTCCGCCGGCTGCGACCTGCACGCCACCACGGTGGCGATGGTGAGCGCGGCGACGCCGGCGGCCATGGCCGCCAGCGCCCCGCGGTTGCGCACCGTCACTTGCGGCCGGTCCGGGCGGTGGCCACCCGCGCCCCGCCACCGACCAGCAGGAGTACGCCGGCGCCGGCCAGCACGTACCACCAGGTGTCCACGCCGGTGCCGGCCTGGCCGCCGCTGCCGCTGGGCACGCCACCCGGCGCCGAGTGCAGGCCGGTGATGGTCTGGGCGACCAGCTTCAGGTTCTTGTCCTTGGCGGAACCGATGGCGTAGACGATCGTGGCGGTGCCCTCCTTGAGGTTCAGGTCGGCCGGGCCGATCGCCACGGTGTCCGTACCGGCCAGCACCACGTCGGCCTTGACGGTGCCCGCGTCGACGTCCGCCTTGGCCTCCTTCGGGTTGGTCAGCCCCTCGAAGACCGGCTTGCCACCGGCCCGCACGTCGACCGCCGGGGCGGCGGCGGTGTGCCGGACGATCAGCCGGGCCTTGCCCGCGCCCACCTTGGAGGTGTCGTTCACGAACGGGGTGATCTCGGGCTTGCCGTCGGCGCTCAGGTGGGCGGCGAGGCTGATGTTGGCGCCACCCGGCACCTTGGCGTCGTCGACCTTGAGGATGGCCTTGTCGACCGCCTCGCCCGGCTTGGTCAGCGCGATGTCGTAGTCACCGGCCGGCAGGCTCAGCGGGCCGGCCACGTCGCCCGGCTTGAAGTTGTCCAGCGTCTTCTTGCCGTTGACGTAGACGTCGACCGGGGTGTCCGGGATGCCGTGCACGACGGAGACCTTCGACGAGGCGGCGTACGCGGGGCTCATGGTGGCGGCGCCGACGCCGGCGAAGGTGAGGGCGGCCACCGCGCCGCCCGCGGCGACCCGACGGAAGATCGAGAGCTGCATTGTCTGCCTCCTGGTGATTGGTGCTGATTCGTCAGGCCTGGCTTGCAGAACGGGATACGCCACCGCCCGGACCCCCGGATGCAGCCGGATCCAATTTCTTTTTCTTCGTCCGCGGCGCATCCGCGCGGCCCCCCGGCGACGAATAGGAGGTGAGACGGATGGGACACGGAGGCACCGGGAAGTGGGGCGGGGGCTGTGGGAGTTACAGTCGGGCATGCCCCACGGAAGGCGAACCGCCCGGTGACGGCGGTACGACAGGAACCCGAGCCACCACCCGAGGACGACCTGGCCCAGCGGTTCCGGGCGGGTGACGAGACCGCCCTGCGGGAGGCGTACGACCGCTTCGGCCGGGCCGTGCTCCACCTGGCCACCAGCACCCTGGCCAACCGCAGCGACGCGGAGGACGTGACCCAGGCGACGTTCGTCGCGGCCTGGCTCGGGCGGGACACCTTCGACCCGGGCAAGGGCTCGTTGATCGGCTGGCTGCTCGGCATCGGTCGGCGCAAGGTGATCGACCGGCTCCGCGCGGCGGCCCGGGAGACCCGGGTGGTCGAGACGGTCAAGCAGCTGCCCGAGCCGGTCTCCACCGGTCCGGACCCGGACACCGTGGTCGACCGGCTGGTGGTCGCCGACGAGCTGGCCCGGCTCCCCGACGAGCAGCGGCGGATGCTGGAGCTGGCCTTCTACGACGACCTGACGCACCAGCAGATATCGACCGTGACCGGAGTGCCGCTCGGTACGGTCAAGAGCCACATCCGACGCGGCATGGCGAGCCTGAAACGCAGATGGGAGGTGGACGGTGCAGCACCTGGATCACGACCGGCTGGTCTTTCTGGCGCTCGGTGAGAGCGGGGCGGAGGACGGTGAGGCCGCCCACCTCGAGGGCTGCGACCACTGCCGGACGGAGCTGGAGAACCTCCAGCACGTGGCCGGGATCGGCGCGGAGACCCAGGGTCTCGGCGACCTGCCCGAGCCGCCGGAGCACGTCTGGCAGGGCATCATGGCGGAGATCCGGGCCGCCGAGGAGTTGCCGTCGCTGACCGAGCGGCGGGGACAGCAGGCCCCGGACGGGTCGCCGACGCAGGTGGCGGTCCCGGCCCGGCCCCGGCAGCGGGGTCGCTGGTCGCGCTGGGCGGTCACGGCGGTCACCGCGGCGGCCGCCGCCGCGGTCGGTGGTCGGCACGGTCGCCGTGCTGCGGTCGACCGGCACCGACAAGCCCGCGCCGTCGCCGGCGGTGCTGGCCAGCGCGCCGCTGTCGGCGTACGGGTCGACGCCGAAGGACGCCAACGGCGACGCGCGGGTGCTGGGCGACAACCAGTTGCACCTGCACGTCGCGAATCTCCCGAAGGTTCCGGGTACTACCAGGTCTGGCTGATCGATCCCGGGACCATGAAGATGTTCCCGGTCGGTACGCTGAACCGGGACTCGGGAGACGAGTTGCTCCCGATACCGCCCAACGTGGACATCCGGACGTACTCGGTGGTCGACGTCTCCGCCGAGCAGTACGACAACCAGCCCGCCCACTCCGGCGACAGTTTGCTGAGGGGCACCCTGACGGGCTGATCGGCGGGCCGGCTCAGCTCCCCGGCCCGCCGATCAGCTCCCTTCCCACCGCACCGGGAAGGGACTGCGGCACGCAGATACAGAGAAAGAGTGGCCATTCCTCGTCGGATGGCCACTCTTTCTCTGTATCTGTCGCGGGTCCGGGGCCGGAGCGCCGCCGACAGCGGCGCTCCGGGCGGAGGTGTTACTTGCGCTTGCGGATTTCTTCGGCGGCCTGGGGGACGATCTTGAAGAGGTCGCCGACCACGCCGAAGTCGGCCAGCTCGAAGATCGGGGCCTCGCCGTCCTTGTTCACGGCGACGATCGTCTTCGAGGTCTGCATGCCGGCCCGGTGCTGGATCGCGCCGGAGATGCCCAGCGCGACGTAGAGCTGCGGGGAGACCGTCTTGCCGGTCTGACCCACCTGGAACTGGTGCGGGTAGTAGCCCGAGTCGACCGCCGCGCGGGACGCGCCGACGGCGCCGCCGAGCAGGTCGGCCAGCTCCTCGACCAGCTTGAAGTTGTCGGCGTTGCCGACGCCGCGACCGCCGGAGACGACGATGCCGGCCTCGGTGAGCTCGGGGCGGGAGCCCTTCTGCTCGGCGACCCGCTCGACGACCTTGGCCAGCTTGTCGGCGTCGGTGACCGACACGGTGAGCTGCTCGACGGCCGGGGTGGCCGGCGCCGGGGTCGGGTTGACCGAGTTCGGCCGGACGGTGACCAGCGGCAGGCCCTTGGTGACCTTGGACTTGACGATGGTGGAGCCGGCGAAGGCGACCTGGGTCGCGGTGCCGTCGGCGTCGAGGCCGACCACGTCGGTCAGGATGCCGTTGTCCAGCTTGACGGCCAGTCGGGCGGCGATCTCCTTGCCCTCCTGGGCGGAGGCGAGCAGCACGGCGGCCGGCTGCACCCGGTTGACCAGTTCGGCCAGCACGGTGGCCTTGGGGGCCACCAGGTAGCCGTCGATCTCGTCACCCTCGGCGGCGTAGATCTTCTCCGCGCCGTACTCGCCGAGCTTGGCGCTCAGCGCCTCGGCGGCGCCGGCGCCGCCGAGCACGACCGCGCTCGGGGTGCCCAGCTCGCGGGCGAGGGTGAGCATCTCGAGGGTGACCTTCTTGACGCCGAATTCCTTGGTGGCTTCGACGACGACGAGAACCTCAGACATGTCCGGACCCCTCACACGAACTTCTCGGTGGCGAGGAACTCGACCAGCTTGACGCCGCCCTCGCCCTCGTCAGTGATCTTGGCGCCGCCGGAGCGCGGCGGGCGCTTGGTGTGCTCCAGCACGGCGCTGGTCGCGCCGTCGAAGCCCACCTCGGCCGGGGCGACACCGAGGTCACCCAGGGAGAGCGTCTGCACCGGCTTCTTCTTGGCGGCCATGATGCCCTTGAAGGACGGGTAGCGCGGCTCGTTGATGGTGTCCCAGACGGAGACCACGGCCGGGGTCGAGGCGGTGACCACCTCGTAGCCCTCCTCGGTCTGCCGCTCGACGGTCAGCGTGCCGCCGTCGACGGTGAGCTTGCGCGCGCCGGTGAGGGCGGCGACGCCCAGCCGCTCGGCGATCATGTGCGGCATGACCTGGACGCGGCCGTCGGTCGACTCGGCGCCGCAGATCACCAGGTCGGCGTTGAGCTGCCCGAGCGCGGCGGCGAGCACCTTCGAGGTGGCCACGGCGCAGGACCCGTGCAGGGCGTCGTCCAGCACGTGCACGGCCTTGTCGGGGCCCATGGAGAGCGCCTTGCGGATCGACTCGGTCGCCCGGTCCGGACCCATGGTCAGGATGGTGACCTCGCCGCCGTGCGCCTCCTTGATCTTCAACGCCTCTTCGATGGCGTACTCGTCCATCTCGTTGATGACGTTGTTCGCCGAACCGCGGTCGACGGTGTTGTCGTCAGAACGCAGGTTGCGGTCCGCGCCCGAATCGGGCACCTGCTTGACGAGTACGACGATGTTCATCGCGCTTCGACGACCCTCCTGTTGGTGTTGCGATTGCTCGCCCGGTCTCGGGCGCAGCCTCCCGCGTGACTGAACGCTCGGTCAACCGCGGGGCGCTGTGCACTTGCCCACGGCGCAATGTTACCCGCAAGTAGCATTGCCTTCCCGGAGCCTCACCGTGACACAGCTCACCACGACCGGCGGTGCCGGGTAAACTCCGAAATCGGGAGGTGAGGGACATGCCGGAAATACTTGACCGGTCGATGCCGGAGCGGACGAGGGGTGCGGCGGACGCGGCCGGCCGGGCCTGCCGCCGGATGCTGCCGGACACCTACCGCTGCGCCTGCGGGCGGGTGCGGGACCGGTGCGTACGGGCCGTCGTGCGGGCGCTCTGGTCGGCCGGGCGGGTCACGCCGGCTCGGCCAGCGCGGCCCTGATCCGCCCGATCGCCGCCGCCTCCGCCGGCGTCACCCCGCGGTGCGCCTCGGCCACCCGGTCCGCGGCGGCCAGCACCACCGACCGGTACGCGTCGAGGTCACCCGGGGACTTCGCCCGCAGGATCTCCACCGCCCGACCCAGCGCCGGCAGCACCACCGACTCGACCTCCAGCGCGGAGTCCCGGGGCAGCTGCGGCAGCGGGCCGGTGGTCAGGGCCTGCTTCACCACCCCGCTCGCCTCGCCGAGGGCCCCCGACGCGGCGATGCTCTCCCGCACCATGGCGAGCATCCCGGGATCGGCGTTCGAGACCAGGAAGACGGCGCCGAACGCCCCCGTCCTGAGGGTCAGCTGTTCCTCCGCCGTCAACCGTTCCATGATCACGGAGTGTAGACGTACGGGGTGGTCGTGGTGACCGCTACGAGCCCGAGCCGCTCCAGGATCGGCCGGCTGTCCTCCGAGCAGTCCACCTGGAGGAGACTCTTCCCGCGCTGCTGGGCCAGCCGCGCCCGGTACGCCACCAGCGCCCGGTAGACACCCCTGCGCCGCCACTGCGGCAGGGTCGAGCCGCCCCACAGCGTGGCGAACCCGGTGTTCGGCAGGTAGCGGACCCAACCGGCGCTGACCACCGTGTCGCCGGCCTCGGCCACCACGATCGTGATCGACTGCGGGTCGGCCTCGATCTCCTTCGCCAACCCGGTCACCAGGTGGCTGCGGTCGTCGTGCCAGACCTCCTCCTCCATCGCGGCGATCCGCTCCAGGTCCTCCCGGCCGGTGACCTCACGCAGGCGTACCCCCTCGGGCGGGAGCGGGACGGTGGCGGCCAGGGCCGCGACCGGGCCGACCACGACGGTCTCCTGGTCCTCCGGGACGAACCCGGCGGCGCGCAGCCGGTCGGCCAGGTCGGCCGGCTCGTCGTGGCCGTTGAGTTTCCACTCCACCGCCTCGCCGCGCTGCCGGAAGACGTCCACCTGCCGGGCGATCAGCGCGTCCAGCTCCGCGCCGGCCAGCCCGTCGAGGGTGCGGTAGGTGAGGAACCCGCGCTGGTCCAGGCCGAGGATCCGGACCAGCGGGCCGTCCCGTTCCACGGTGACGCCGGCCGGCAGCGGGTCAGGGATCTCCGGACGGATCTGGGTGTCGTAGGCCTCGCGCAGGGTCCGCGCGTCAAGATCCGTCATCCCCTCAGGCTAGGCCGGGGGCAAAGCGGATAATCGACCTCGTGTGGGAGACGATCAGGCGGTGGTTCGACCCGCGCGAGCTGCGCTCCGTGGGCACCACCCCGGACTACCGGTTCTCCCTGGCCAACGAGCGGACCTTCCTGGCCTGGCTGCGTACCGGGCTGGCGTTCATCGCCGGCGGGCTGGCCGCCGCCCAGTTCCTGCCGCCGTTGCCGCTGGCCCACCTGCGGGAGGTGATCGCCGTCGCGCTGCTGCTGCTCGGCGGCGCGGTGGCGGTACGGGCCGTGGACCACTGGGCGCGTACCGAACGGGCCATCCGGCTCGGCGAGGAACTGCCCGCCTCCCGCTTCCCCGCGGTGCTGGCCCTCGCCGTGGCGGTCGGCGCGCTGCTGCTGGTGGTCGCCGTGCTGGCCCGGGCGATCGGGTGACCGGCGACCCGGGGCTCCAGCCCCAGCGGACCCGGCTGGCCTGGCGGCGCACCCTGCTGTCGTTCACCGCCGTCGTCGCGCTGCTGGTCCGGCTCGCCGCCACCGGCTCCACGACCGGCGCGCTGCTGGCCGGGACGGCCGTGCTGATCTGGCTCGGCGTGCTCCTGGCGGACTGGCACCGGGCCACCGGCGCCGGGGCCCGCCGGATCCGGCGCTGGTCCTTTCCGCTGACCGCGCTGGCCGCCGCCGGGATGGCCCTGCTCGGGGTGCTGGTGGTGCTGGTCCGCACGCCCTGACCGGACCGGCCGGTGCTGGTCCGGGCGCGCTGACCGGACCGGCCGGTGCCGGGCCGGATGCCTCGACCGGTCGGCCGCGGGCTGCGCCGGACCGCCCCGGTGGTCCATGATGGCCGGCATGGTTCGCCTGTACGGGCTTCTCTTCCTGGCCGAGGTCGTGCTCGGCATCTGCGCCCTGATCAGCTGCCTCTCCGCCGAGGAGGGCCAGATCCGGGCGCTGCCCCGGATCGCCTGGGTGCTGATCATCCTGATCTTCCCGCTGGTCGGGTCGATCGCCTGGTTCGTCGCCGGCCGGGAGCCGGCCGGCGACCGCCCCCGCACCGCCCGGCCGGTCGGGAACGGTTTCGCCGAGCCCGACCGCCGCCGCCAGGTCGCCCCGGACGACGACCCCGAATTCCTCAGCTCCCTCGCCGAGCGGTCCCGGCAACAGGACCGGGAACTCTTCAGCCGCTGGGAGGAGGACCTGCGCCGCCGCGAGGACGAGCTGCGCCGCCGGGACGGCGAGCAGGACCGGCCGGAGGTCTGAACCCGCTCACACCCGACGTCGGAGGCCGCGTACCGCCAGCGGGGCGAAGACGGCGAGGATGACCGCGGCCCAGAGCAGCGACCTGACGGTCGGCCCGGCCACCGGACCGCCGATCAGCATGCCGCGCAGCGCGTCGGCCAGGATGGTCACCGGGTTGACCTCCACCCACCGCTGGAGCCAGGACGGCATGGTGTCGGTCGGGACGAAGGCGTTGCTGGTGAAGGTGAGCGGGAAGATCACCATGAACCCGAAGATCTGCACCTTCTCCGGTTCGCTGACCAGCACCCCGACCAGCACCGAGAGCCACGAGAAGGCCAGCGAGAAGGCCAGCAGCAGCGCGAACGCGCCCACCAGGCCGACCAGCCCGTTGCTGAGCCGGAACCCGAGGATCGCGCCCACGCCGATCAGCAGGGACACCGACCATGCCTGCTTGACCGTGTCGGCGAGGATCCGGCCGGCCAGCGGCGCCCACCGGGCGATGGGCAGCGCCTGCAACCGGTCGAAGACCCCCTTGGTCAGGTCGTTGTTCAGCCCGAACCCGGTGGTCATGGTGGCGAAGAAGGCGTTCTGCACGATGATCCCGGGCAGCGCGAACTTCAGGTAGTCGCCGGGGCTGCCCGAGATCGCCCCACCGAAGACGTACGTGAAGAGCAGCACGAACATCACCGGCTGGATGCTCAGGTCGAGCAGTTCCATCGGGTTGTGCTTGATCTGCACCAGGCTGCGCCAGGCCAGGGTGAGGGTGTGCCGCACGCCGGCGGCGAGACCCGGCCGGCGGGCCGAGGCCAGCGGGGCGGTGACGGTGGCGGCGGTCATGCCGGGATCCTCTCCAGGTCGGCGTCGGCGGGGCTGTCCTGCTCGGCCCGGTGACCGGTCAGCGAGAGGAAGACCTCGTCCAGGCTGGAGCCGCGCAGCGCCAGCTCGGCGACGGTGACCTCGGCGGCGTCCAACCGGCGGACCACGGCGGGCATGGTGCCCGGGTCGGTGACCGGCACGGAGACGGTGGTCTGGACGACCTCGGGAGCGGTGCCGGTGATCTCGGTGGCGATCGCCACGACGGTCGACAGGTCGGCCGGGTCGGTCGGGCGGACGGCGAGGACCTGGCCGCCGGTGCGCGCCTTCAGCTCCTCCGGGGTGCCCTGGGCGATCACCCGGCCGTGGTCGACGACCGCGATCTCACCGGCGAGCTGGTCGGCCTCTTCCAGATATTGCGTGGTCAGCAGCACGGTCACCCCGTCGGTGACCAGGCCCCGGACGATGTCCCACAGCTCGTTGCGGCTGCGCGGGTCCAGCCCGGTGGTCGGCTCGTCGAGGAAGAGCACCTGCGGCCGGCCGACCAGGCTGGCGGCGAGGTCGAGGCGGCGGCGCATGCCACCCGAATAGGTCTTCGCCGCCCGGTCGGCGGCGTCGGTGAGCTGGAAGTCGGCGAGCAGCTGCCCGGCCCGGGCCCGGGCGTCGCGTCGGCCCAGGCCGAGCAGCCGGCCGATCAGCAGCAGGTTCTCGGTGCCGGTGAGCGACTCGTCGACCGAGGCGTACTGGCCGGTCAGGCCGATCAGCTGGCGCACCCGGTGGGCGTCGCGGCGGACGTCGTACCCGCCGACGGTGGCGTGCCCCTCGTCGGCGGCGAGCAGGGTGGCGAGCACCCGTACCGCGGTGGTCTTGCCCGCCCCGTTCGGGCCGAGCAGACCGAACACCGTCCCCGCGGGGACGGCCAGGTCGACTCCGGCGAGGGCGGTGGTGGCGCCGAAGCGGCGTACCAGTCCCTCGGCGCGGATCGCGTAGGTCATCGGAACTCCCGTCTGTGTCGCTGGTGGCCCAACGATGCGCGAGGGGTCTGACGTTACGGTGACGCCCGCCGAGATTCCGCCGATTTAGCGGGGAACAGAAAGACGCGACCGCCGCCGCCGGTCACCCGGCGACGGCGGTCGGAGGGTCGTGCTCAGGCCAGGTTGGACGACCGGGGGTACGCGTCGGCCGGATCGGTCAGCACGTTGACCAGGTAAGGTACGCCGGCGTCGAAGGCACGGGTCAGGGCCGGGCCGAGGTCGGCGGCCTTCTCCACCGTCTCCCCCGCCCCGCCGAGCGCCTCGACGACCTTGTCGTAGCGCAGGCCGGGCTGGAGGTCGGCGGCCACGTCGTAGCCGTACATGGCGCGCATCGGGTGCTTCTCCAGCCCCCAGATGCCGTTGTTGCCGACCACGATGACGACGGGGAGCCGCTGCCGGGCCAGGGACTCGACGTCCATCAGGCTGAAGCCGGCGGCGCCGTCGCCCATCAGCACGCAGATCTGCCGGTCCGGGTGGCTGACCCGGGCCCCCATGGCGTAACCCGTCCCGGTGCCGAGGCAGCCGTACGGGCCGGGGTCGAGCCAGGTGCCGGGCTGCGCCGGCTCCAGGTACTTCCCGGCGTACGAGACGAAGTCGCCGCCGTCGCCGATGGTGATGGCGTCGGGGGCGAGGACCTTGCGCAGCTCGCCGTAGACCCGGGCCGGCCGGATCGGGTCGGTCTCGGCGGCCATCGCCTCGGCGTCGCGGGCCTTGGCGGCGTCCTCGGCGACCCGCAGCTGGGCGATCCAGTCGGCGTGGTCGGCCCGGTCGCCGGGGTGCTCGGCGAACGCGGTGAGGATGAGCCGCAGGTCGCCGGCGGGCGCGGCGGCCGGCTGCACGTGCCCGGCGCGCTGGCCGGGCGCGTCCACGACGTGCACCACCTGCGCGTCGCCGAAGTCGCCGAAGCCGAGCCGGAAGTCCAGCGGGGTGCCCACGACCACGACCACGTCGGCGCCGGAGAGCGCGACCCGGCGGGCCTTGGCGAAGGCGAGCGGGTGACTGGGCGGCAGCGCGCCGCGGCCCATGCCGTTGGTGAAGACCGGCACCTGCAACGCCTCGGCGGCGGCCCGCAGGGCGTCGACCGCGTCGGCGGCGTACACGTCGGAGCCGGCGATGATCACCGGCCGGCTCGCGCCCGCGATCAGGCCGGCGGCCCGGGCGACCTCGTCCGGGTCGGCCTCGATCGGCGCGATCGGCGACACCGCCGGCAGCTCCGCGTCCCCGACGGAGAAGACCGCCTCCAGCGGGAAGTCGAGGAAGGCCGGGCCGCGGTGCGGGGTGAGCGCGGCGGTGAGGGCGGCGGTCACGGCGCGCGGGATGTCGTCGGCGCTGAAGACCGTCTCGGCGTGCTTGGTGACCGGGGCGACCAGCGGCAGGTGGTCCATCTCCTGGAGGCTGCCGGAGCCCCAGCGGAACTGCGGGGCGCGACCGCCGAGCACCAGCACCGGCGAGGCGTTGAAGAAGGCGCTGGTCAGCCCGGAGACGCCGTTGGTGACGCCGGGTCCGGCGGTGAGCACGGCCAGGCCGGGGCGGCGCTGGAGCTTGGCGACCGCCTCGGCGGCGAAGACCGCCGACTGCTCGTGCCGCACGTCGTAGATCGGGAAGCCGGTCTTGTGTGCGGCGTCGTAGAGCGGGAAGACGTGCCCGCCGGAGAGGGTGAACATCTCCCGTACGCCGTGCGCGCGCAGCGCCGCCAGCGCCAGTTCCCCGCCGTGGCCCTCGACCCGTTCCGTCATCGCCGCTCCCCTTCGTCAGCTGACCGGTGTCCCACGCTACTGGCCGGTAGCGGGGATGTGAACCGTTCTCGGGTCGGCGGCGGGTGCGCGCCGCCGACCCGGACGGCTCAGCAGCCGGCTCAGCGGCCGGTGAAGTCGGGCTTGCGCTTCGCCACGAACGCGGCCATGCCCTCCCGGCGGTCGTCGGTGGCGAAGAGCGCCGCGAAGAGCTGGCTCTCCCAGGCGAGACCGGAGTTCAGGTCCATGTCCAGGCCGCCGTCCACGGCCAGCTTCGCCGCCCGCAGCGCCTGCACCGGACCGGTCAGGAACGGCTTCACGTACGCGACGGCGGCCTCGTAGACCTCGGCGGCCGGGACCACCTGGTCCGCCAGGCCGATCCGCAGCGCCTCCTGCGCGTCGACCATCCGGCCCGTCATGATCAGGTCCTTGGCGCGGGCCGGGCCGACCAGGCGGGCCAGCCGCTGGGTGCCGCCGGCGCCGGGGATGATGCCGAGCTTGATCTCCGGCTGGCCCAGCTTGGCGTCCTCGGCCACGATCCGCCAGTCGCAGGCCAGCGCCAGCTCGCAGCCGCCGCCGAGGGCGTACCCGGTGATCGCGGCGACCACCGGCTTGGGGATCCGGGCGATCGCGCCGAGCGCGCTGGAGAGGTCGGCGGCCCGCTCCGCCATGTCCACGTAGGACATGTCGGCCATCTCCTTGATGTCCGCGCCGGCGGCGAAGACCTTCTCCCCGCCGTACACGATGACCGCGCGGACCTGGGGGTCGGCGGTGGCGGCGGTCGCGGCGGCGCGCAACTCCTCCTGCACCTGGGTGTTGAGCGCGTTCATCGGCGGCCGCTCCAGCCGGATGGTGCCGATGCCGTCCTTGGTCTCCAGCCGAACGAACTCGCCCACGCTGCCCTCACTTCCTCGTCGAAGTCGCGTGCCAACCTTACGACCCGGGTCGTTGGGGTAAGTAGGCTGGTGTCCGCCCCGCCACCGGGAGTCATCCGATGATCACGTATTACGACGACAGGTCGGTGCAGGTCACCTCCACCGCCGTACGGGTCGACGGGCGGGCCTTTCCGCTCGCCGAGATCGGCATGGTGTGGCACCGACGGGGCAGCCGCTCCTGGCGGGTGCTCGCCGGTCGGGGGGCGCTCGCCGCCGCGCTCGCCGGCCCCCTGGTCGCCGCGCTGCTCGGGGTCGGGCTGGCGGTCCTGCTGCACCGCTCCCCGACCGTCACGGTCGCCATCGTCGGGGCGTCGGTGCTGATCGGGCTCGGGGTCGGTCCGCTCGCCGATTTCCTCTTCGAGCACCTCGACCGCTCGTACGCCCGGGGCAGCCGGCAGTTGGAGATGTGGGCCCGCTGGCGCGGCCAGCCGGTACGACTGCTCGCCACCGGCGACGCGCTGCGCTTCGGTCAGATCTACCGGGCGGTGCAGCGGGCCATGGAGTCCGTCCCCGCACCGGCCCCGACCGGCCGGGCAGCGCGGGGCGTCGGCCCGTCCGGCAGCGACCCGAGGCCGCCCGGCAGGCGGTAGCCGTCCTCCCCGTCCGACGCCGGCGCCGCGCGCCGAGGTGGTCGGCGGTTGCCGGCGGGTGGTTAGGGTTAATGATGACCCTCTATTACCGGGACGACGCGGTACAGGTCACCTCCGAGTCCATCCGGGCAGGTGGGCACGTCATCGCGCTCGCCGACGTGGCGTACGTCTGGCATGCCCGGGGGGCGACCACCCTGGCGGTCCGGGGGCGGGTCCTGGGACGCGGCGTGCTGGTCCTGCTGCTCTCCCTGCCGCCGCTGGTCGCGCTGATCTGCGTCGTGTCGCTGGCCTGGGCCGCGCAGGACCGGGGCAACTGGAAGCTGGCGCTGATCATCCTGGCCGCCTTCGTCGTGGCCGGCCTGGCCCTCACCCCGTTCCTGGAGGTTCCGCTGAGCTGGCTGGACCGCTCCTACGAGCGCGGCAACCGGGTGCACGAGCTGTGGGTGCAGCACCGCGGGCAGGAGGTGATGCTGCTGCGCACCCCCGACGCGTTACGGTTCGGGCAGATCTACCGGGCCGTGCAGCGCGCCGTCGAACAGCAGGGGGACCATTGATGACCACTCGTCGCGGCGAGGCCGCCGCACTGGCCGGGCTGCTCGCCGTCGCCGGGGTCACGCACTTCGCGCGGCCCGGCTTCTACGACCCGATCGTGCCGCGCGCGCTTGCCGGTCCGGCCCGCTTCTGGACGTACGCCAGCGGGGTCGCGGAGCTGGCGGTGGCGGCGGCGGTGGCGCACGACGACCCGCCGGACCGGCGGCCTGGCCGCGGCCGCCCTCTTCGCCGCCGTCCTGCCGGCCAACGTGCAGATGGCCCACGACTGGCGGCGGCGGAGCGCCGCGGAGCGAGCCGTCGCCTACGGCCGGCTGCCGTTGCAGGCCCCGCTGATCTGGTGGGCGGTCCGGGTGGCCCGCGGCCGGTCGCAACCCCGGTTATGGCGGAACCGGGACGTGGGCAGGACCTGCCCGCTCTGCTCTCCTGATTGGACAGACCTCCGTCGATCTGGGGAGACCGTCATGATGAGGAAGTTGGCCCTCACGGCAGCGGTGGCGCTCAGCCTGGTGCTGCCGGCCCCCGCCGGTGCCGCCCCGGCCGGTGCCGCCGGCGGCCGGCCACCGCCGTCGCCGCCGACCCGTCCGCCCCCGGTGCCCACGCCGCCGGTTACGTCGACACCACCGTCAGCGCCGCCGGCCGTTCCTTCTCGGCCCGGATCTACTACCCGGCCACCACCGCCGGCAGCGGCCAACCGGTGGCGACCGGCCGGTTCCCGGTCATCGCCTTCGGCCACGGCTTCCTGCAGGGTGTGTCGAAGTACTACTCGACCATTTCGCACCTGGCCACCTGGGGCTTCATCGTCGTCGCCCCGACCAGCCAGGGCGGCTTCTCGCCCGACCACAGCGCCTTCGCCGACGACCTCAACGCCGCCCTGACCTGGGCCGTCGCCCAGGACACCACGAGCGGATCGCGGTTCGCCGGGCACGTCAGCGTCGACCGGCTGGGCCTGTCCGGGCACTCGATGGGCGGCGGCGCCAGCATCCTCGCCGCCGCCCGCAACCCGAAGGTCGTCACGGTGGCGAACCTGGCCGCCGCCGAGACCAACCCGTCCGCGAAGACGGCCGCCGCGACGCTCACCATCCCGGTCCGGCTGATCGGCGGCGACCGGGACACCATCGCCGGGGTGGCCGACCACCAGCGACCCATCTACACGGCGAAGCCACCGGCCAAGCAGCTGCGGATCATCACCGGCGGCTTCCACTGCGGCTTCATGGACAGCGGGTCGCTCTTCTGCGACAGCGGCTCGATCAGCCGGGCCACCCAGCTCACGCTGAGCCGGCGGCTGCTCACCGAGTGGTTCCTGCGTCACCTGGCCGGCGACACCACGTACGACGACGCGGTGTGGGGTCCGCCCGCCCAGAACGACCCGCAGGTCACCTTCGAGGGCGTGCGCTGAGGGCTCCCGGCGGTGGACGGGCGGGGGACGTGACGGGGACCGCCCTCCGCCGCCGGGCGCGGCTGGCCGGCGCGACGCACACTGGGGGCATGGCGATTCCCCTCCCCCGGCCCGGCGCCGTCGTCGGCCTCACCCGCTCCGCCCTGGACCAGGCGTTCGGCTCGGCCGCGTCGTTCGCCGCCGTACCGGCCCGTGCGTTCGCGGTGCTCGACGGGGTGGAGGCGCTGCTGCACCGGATCAACGGGGTGGTGGACCGGATTGAGGGCACCCTCGACCGCACCGACCGGGTGCTCGACGACGCCGACGCGGCGGTCCGCGAGGTCGCCGTGATCAGCGCCGCCGCGACCACTGCCATCGGGACCGCCACCGAGGTGGCCACGGCAGCGGCCGTGGTGGTCGGCGAGGCCGAACGGGTCTCGGCCGCTGCCGCCGTGGTGGTCGGCGAGGCGGAACAGGTGGCCGGGGCGGCCGGGGCACTGGTCGGCGAGGCGGGCGCGGTGGCCGGCCGGGCCGCCGGCACCGTGGACGCCGCCGCCCGGGCGGGCCGGCACCGCCGCCGAACTGCTGGCCGCGTACGAGCCGGCGTTGCGCCGGGCCGCGCCGATGGCGGCCCGCTTCATCGAGCAGCTCAGCCCGGAGGAGGTGACCGCAGCCATCCGGCTCGTCGACGAGCTGCCCAAGCTCAAGGAGCACCTGACCTCGGACATCCTGCCGATCCTGGCCACCCTCGACCGGGTCGGCCCGGACCTGCACGACCTGCTCGACGTCACCCGCGACCTCAAGCTGGCCGTCGCCGGCATCCCCGGGCTGGGCATGCTGCGCCGCCGGGGCGAGAAGCTGACCGACGACTGAGGCCGGCCGCGCCGGAACCGGCAGGTCAGGCCGTGGCACGACCGTCCGTAGGTCAGGCCGCGGCACGGGCCGCCGGCAGGTCCGGCCGCCGGCAGGTCACGCGTGCGGCAGGTCAGGCCGGCGGGGCGTACAGCTCGTCGATCTCGACGCGGCGGGGCAGCGCCACCGAGGCACCGAGCCGGCGTACGCAGGCCGCGCCGGCCGCCGCCGCCCAGTGCACCGCGTCGAGCAGTTCCCGCCCCTCGCCCCAGGCCACGGCGAGGGCGGCGGTGAAGGCGTCCCCGGCGGCGGTGGAGTCGACCACGTCCACCTTGACCGGCGGCACGTGCACCGTCGCACCGTCCCGGTCGACGTACCAGGCGCCGTGCCCACCGAGGGTGAGCACCGCCCGGGGCACCAGGGCGAGCAGCGCGCGCGGGTCGTCCCGCCCCTGGCCGGTGAGCGTCACGGCCTCGGTCTCGTTGACCACCAGCAGGTCCACCGCGGCGAGCAGCTCCGCCGGCAAAGTGCGGGCGGGGGCGGCGTTGAGCACCACCCGGGTGCCCGCGGCGTGGGCGGCGACGGCCGCCTCGGTCACCGTCTCGAGCGGCACCTCCACCTGCGCGACCAGCACGTCCGCCTCGCGTACGGCGTGCAGCTCGCCCTCGGTGAGCCCGGTGAACGCGCTGTTCGCGCCCGGGGTCACCAGGATCGCGTTCTCCCCCTCGGCCCCGACCATGACCAGGGCCACCCCGGACGCGCCGTAGACCACCCGGAGCTGGCCGGTGTCCACCCCGGCGGCGGTGATCCGGGCCTTCAGGGTGACCCCGAAGGCGTCGGAGCCGATCGCGCCGAGGAAGACGCAGGACGCGCCCGCGCGGACCGCCGCGATGGCCTGGTTGGCGCCCTTGCCGCCGGGCAGCATGACGAAGTCGCTGCCGAGCACCGTCTCGCCCGGCCGGGGCAGGGCCGGTGCCGTCCCCACCAGGTCCATGTTGGCGCTGCCCACCACGGCCACCCGGGTCTGGCGCATGTTCGTCACTCCTGTCGCTCAGGCGGCGCGCGCGGTGTACCGCTCGCCGTGCCGCTCGACCACCAGCGGCAGGCCGAAGGTCTTCGACAGGTTGTCACCGGTGAGCGTCTCGGCGAGCAGGCCCTGCGCCACCACGCCCCCCTCGCGCAGCAGCAGCGCGTGGGTGAAGCCGGGCGGGATCTCCTCGACGTGGTGGGTCACCAGCACCAGCGCCGGCGCGTCCGGGTCGTACGCCAGCTCGGCCAGCCGGGCCACCAGGTCCTCGCGACCGCCCAGGTCGAGCCCGGCGGCCGGCTCGTCGAGCAGCAGCAGCTCGGGGTCGGTCATCAGCGCACGGGCGATCTGCACCCGCTTGCGCTCCCCCTCCGACAGCGTCCCGTACGCCCGCTCGGCGAGGTGCCCGATGCCGAGCTGGCCGAGCAGCGCCCGGGCCCGGTTGGTGTCGCTGCGGTCGTAGCTCTCCCGCCAGCGGCCGACCACCGACCAGGCGGCGGTGACCACCACGTCGGTGACCCGCTCCTCGGCGGGCACCCGCTCGGCCAGCGCGGCGGTGGAGAGACCGATGCGGGTCCGCAGCTCGTTGACGTCGGTCCGACCGATCCGCTCGCCGAGCACGTGCGCGGCGCCGACCGTCGGGTGCAGCCGGCCGGCCGCCAGGTTGAGCAGGGTCGTCTTGCCGGCGCCGTTGGGCCCGAGCACCACCCAGCGCTCGTCCAGCTCCACCCGCCAGTCCACGTCGTGCAGCAGCGCGGTGCCGGAGCGGCGTACGCCGACACCGTCGAGGCTGACCACCAGATCCGGGTCCACGTTCACCCGACCATCCAACCACGCACCGCCGCGGTGCCCCCCATGGGCGGCCCGGTGGCCATAGGGTGGGGCGCCGTGTCGTTGGTCACCAACCCCGGAGGACGGTTCATGCCCGACCGCTGCCAGGAGCCGCGCCGATGAGCGCGGTGATCGAGATCGACGGCCTGCGCAAGACGTTCCACAGCGTGCGGCAGGGGCACCGGGTCGCCGTCGACGGTTTCGACCTGCGGGTCGACGCCGGGCAGATCCACGGTTTCCTCGGGCCGAACGGCTCGGGCAAGACGACCACGCTGCGCGCCCTGCTCGGGCTGGTCCGGGCCGACGCCGGCCGGATGAGCGTGTTCGGGGCCAGCTCGCCGGAGCAGCTGCCGGCGGTGGCCGGGCGGGTCGGCGCGATCGTGGAGAGCCCGCAGTTCTTCGGCAACTTCACCGCCCACCGCACGCTCCGGCTGCTCGCCCGGGCCGGCGGCGTACCCACCGCCCGGGTGGACGAGGTGCTGGAGCAGGTCGGGCTGCGCGACCGGGGCGACGAGCGGGTCAAGGGCTATTCGCTGGGCATGAAGCAGCGGCTGGCGGTGGCGTCGGCGCTGCTGAAGGACCCGGAGCTGCTGATCCTCGACGAGCCGGCGAACGGGCTCGACCCGGCCGGCATCCGGGAGATGCGCGACCTGATGCGGTCGCTGGCCGCCGCCGGCGTCACGGTGCTGCTGTCCAGTCACATCCTGGCCGAGATCCAGCTGATCTGCGACCACGTCACGATCATCTCGCGCGGTCGCCGGGTGGCCGCCGGCCGGGTGGACGAGGTGCTGGCCGGGTTCGACCAGCACGAGTTCGCGGTCCGGGTGGCCGAGCCCGACCGGGCGGCGGAGCTGCTGCGCGCCGGTGGCCTGGCGGTCACCGAGCACCCCGACCAGCTGGTGGTCGGCGGGGTGGACGAGCCGGAGCTGATCACCCGCACGCTGGGCGAGCAGGGGCTCTGGGTGCGCGAGCTGGTCCCGCTCCGGCCCGACCTGGAGAGCGTCTTCCTCGAGCTGACCGGCACCACGCCGCATCCGGCGATCCCCCGGCAGGTGGACGACTCGGTCCGGCCGGACGCCGCACCCGGGGACGCGGTCATCGACCTGGACGTACGCGCCGACGAGATGCGGGAGGTGCAGGGGTGAACCTGGTCCGTGCCGAGCTGGAGCGGCTGACCGCGCGTCGCTTCGTGCAGCTGATGGTGGTGCTGCTGCTGGTCGCCTTCGCGGTGACCGCGGCGACCACGCTGGCCGGGTCGCACCGGCCGTCGACCGAGGAGCTGGACCGGGCCCGCGCCGCGGTCAACGAACAGGTCGCCAACATGGAGGCGGCGCACGACCGGTGTCTCCGGGTGAAGGCCGGCACCGCCGCGCCGGAGGAGGGCGACTACCTGCCGGCCGACTGCGCCGAGATCGACCCGGCCCGGATGGAGCAGCTCCCGGTGGTGTCGGACTACCTCAGCGGGGTCCTCGTCTTCGCCAACCAGGCCCGGCCGCTGCTGTACTTCCTCATCGCCTTCCTGGTGCTCTTCGGGTTCCTGGTGGGCGCCTCCTACATCGGCGCCGACCTGAACTCCGGCGGCGTGGTCAACCTGCTGCTGTGGCGACCGCAGCGGATGGCGGTGCTCGGGGCGAAACTGGGCACCCTGCTCGGCGGCCTGCTGGTGTTCGCCGCGGTGGCGTCGGCGGCGTACCTGTCGGTGTTCTGGCTGATCGCGCAGGGGGCGGGGCTGCCGGGGCGGTTGGACGGCGAGTTCTGGCAGTCGCTGGGCGGCACGTACGGGCGAGGGCTGGTGCTGGTGCTGCTGGCGGGCGCGCTGGGCTTCGCGATCGCCACCCTGGGCCGGCACACGTCGGCGGCGCTGGGCACGGTCGCCGCCTATCTGGTGGTGTGGGAGCTGGGTGCGCGGCTGGTGTTCCAGATCCTCGACGCGGCCCGGCCGGACGCCTGGATGCTCTCCACCTACATCGCCGCCTGGGTGAACGGACAGGCCCGGTTCCTCAACTACCACGCCTGCCAGGGCGAGGGGAGCGGCTTCTGCGACGGCTTCTACACGGTGACCTGGGCGCCGAGTCTGGCGGTGCTGCTGGGCCTGACGGCGGTGCTGCTGGTGGCGGCGTTCAGCACGTTCCGCCGCCGCGACCTGATCTGAGGCTCGGCGTACGGCCCCCGTCCCGCACTCCGGCGGCGACGGGGGCCGTACGCGTTTCCCGGCAACTCCTTGCAAGCCTGATCCAGCTCGTGAAGAATTCCTTCACATGGCGGCGACGAGGACGACGACGGTCGACGGGCTCCGCAGCCGGTCAGCCGACCGTCGAGCCGAAGACCTCGTCCCGGACGGCGTCCAGCGCGGTACGCAGCGCGCCGCGCAGGATCGGCTCCTCGGTCAGCCCCGTCGGCACCACCCGCGGCCGGACCAGCGTGATCGCGGCGACCTCCTGCTGCACCCGCTCGGCCAGCGCCGCCCCGCCCGCCTGACCCACCTCACCGGCGAGCACCACCAGCGGCGGGTCCAGCACCACGCAGGTGCTGGCCACCCCGAGCGCCAGCCGGCGCGGGCGAGTTCGTCCAGCAGCGGATCGCCGTCGGCGCCGGCCGCGACGGCGGCGTGCCGCGTCGGCGGCGGTGTCGGCGGCGAAGCCGTGCTCCCCGGCGACCACCCGTACCGCGTCGCCGCCGGCGAGCTGCTGGAAGGCCGGCTTGGCCCGCTTGGCGACGTCCCGCGGGATGGGCGCCCCGGGCACCGGCAGGTAGCCGATCTCGCCGGCCGCGCCGGTGCTGCCGTGGTGCAGCCGGCCGCCGAGCATGATCGCCAGACCCACGCCGGCCCCCACCCAGACCAGCACGAAGTCGGCGAGACCCCGGGCGGCGCCGGACTGCGCCTCGGCGACCGCGGCGAGGTTGACGTCGTTCTCGAAGACCACCGGGGTGTGCAGGTCGTCGCGGAGCGCGGCGAGCAGGCCGCTGTGCCAGCGCGGCAGGTTGAACGCGAAGGTGATGTCGCCGGTGCCCGGGTCGACCAGGCCGGGGGTGCCCAGCACGATCCGCCGTACGCTCGACAGCTCCGCGCCGGCGCTGCTCGCGGCCTGGACCACCGCGTTGTGCACCACCCCCACCGGGTCGTCGGTGTCCTTCGTGGACTGTTCCACCCGGCCGATGACCGCGCCGGTGATGTCGGCGCAGGCCGCCACCACCCGGTCGGCACCGACGTCCACCCCGACCACGTGGGCGCTGCCCGGCCGGACGGCGTAGAGCTGGGCGTTCGGGCCCCGCCCGCCGGCCTGCTCGCCGACCCGGGTGACCAGGCCACGCTCCTCCAGCCGCTCGACCAGCTGGCTGGCGGTGACCTTGGACAGCCCGGTCAGCTCGCCGAGCCGGGCCCGGGTGAGGGGACCCTGTTCGAGGAGCAGCTCCAGCGCCGCGCGGTCGTTGAGCGCCCGCAACAGGCGGGGGGTGCCGGGCAGCCGGGTCGCACTCATGCCACGTCCTCTATTTTCAGTAAACTTTGTTTCTTACTAAACGTCCTGTAGAACGGGTGTCCGTAAGCGTATCGGCCACCCGGAACCGGAGCCTCGGACGACCCGTCAGCGACACCGCCCGGGACGGTCGTCTCCGGTGCGACACTCGTGCCGTCGGAGAAGGAGAGAACACGTGGGGCTGGATCCAGGACTGCGCCGACTCGCGCTGGGCACGCTGCTCGCCGCGTACCCGGGGCCGGTCCCGCCCGACTGGGCGGTCCGGCTGCTCGCCGACGGGCTCGCCGGGCACACCCTCTTCGGCACCAACGTGCACGACCCCGCCCAGGTGGCGGCGAGCACCGCCGCGCTGCGCGCCGGCCGCCCCGACGCCATCGTGGCGATCGACGAGGAGGGCGGCGACGTCACCCGGCTGGCGCACGCCACCGGCAGCCCGTACCCCGGCAACGCCGCACTCGGCGCGGTCGACGACCCGGCGCTGACCCGCGAGGTCTACGCCGCGATCGGCGCGGAACTGGCCGTCCTCGGCATCACGGTCGACCTGGCCCCCACCGTCGACGTCAACACCGCCGACGAGAACCCGGTCATCGGCACCCGTTCGTTCGGCGCCGACCCGCAGCGGGTGGCCGTGCACTCGGCCGCCGCCGTCGCCGGCCTCCAGGCCACCGGGGTCGCCGCCTGCGCCAAACACTTCCCCGGCCACGGCGCGACCGTCGCCGACTCCCACCACGAGCTGCCCACCGTCGACGTGTCCCCGGCCGTGCTGCGCGAGCGCGACCTGCCGCCCTTCGCCGCCGTGGTCGATGCCGGGGTCCGGGCGATCATGACCGCGCACATCCGGGTGCCGGCGCTGACCGGCGACGGTCCCGCCACCTTCAGTCGCGCGGTCCTGGTCGACCTGCTGCGCGCCGAGTACGGCTTCACCGGCACCGTGATCACCGACGCCCTGGAGATGAAGGGCGCCGCGCTCGCCGCCGGTGGGGTCGGGCCGGCCGCCGTCCGCGCCCTGGCCGCCGGGGCGGACCTGCTCTGCATCGGCGCGCAGGTGGACGCCGAGCTGGTCGAACGGGTCGCCGCCGAGATCGTCGGCGCGCTCGGCGACGGTCGGCTGGACCGGGCCCGGGTCGAGGAGGCCGCCGGCCGCGCCGCCGACCTCGCCGGCTGGTCGAGCGTCGCCGGATCCCCTACCCCCGCCGTCGACGGTCTCGGCTACGCCGCCGCGCGACGTGCGGTCCGGGTCGAGGGCGACCTCGCCGGGCTGGTCACGCCGCTGGTGGTCCAGGTGCACGCCGCCTCCACCATCGCCGAGGGCCGGGTGCCGTGGGGGCTCGGACCGCACCTCGCCGACGCCGAGGTGGTCCGGGTGGTGGCCGGCGAGACCGACGCCGCCGAGCTGCGCCGGCTCGCCGGGGTACGCCCGATCGTGCTGGTCGGCCGGCACCTGCCGGCTGCCGGGCGGCCCGGCGCTGGTCGACGCGTTGGCCGCCGCCCACGGTGACCGTGGTCGAGATGGGCTGGCCGGGCGGCTGGCGGCCGGCCGGCGTCCGGGCCTTCGTCAGCACGTACAGCGCCAGCCACGCCAACGGCCGCGCGGCGGCGCAGGTGCTGGGCCTGGCCGGCTGAACCGGGGTCAGCCGAGGCCGCGCCGGCCCGGCCGGCTGGTCGGCCGGCCGTCGTCGGGGAGGCCGAGCAAGGCCGTCCACGGCGGTGATCCGCAGCACCCGGGCCACCACGGGCCGGGCGTTGGGACCCGGAGGGTGGCCCGGCCGACCGCCTCGGCGACCCCGCGCAACAGCGCGCCGACGCCGGTGGAGTCCGGGTAGGAGACCTCGGTGAGATCGACGACGATCTCCACCACGCCGGCTCGGCGGAGCACGGCGTCCAGGGCCTGGTCCAGCTCCGCGGCACTGGCCATGTCGATCTCGCCGTGCACGGCCAGGGTGACGTGTCCGGGCTCGGTGCTCTGCGTGCCGATCTGCATGACCCACCTCTGCCCGCTACCGGCCCCCGCCCATTACCGAGGGGGACCCTACCCGGCCGCACCGACGCAGCGCGGGCGCGGTCCCGCCGATAGACCGGCTGGTCGGCACGTCTTCCCAGCTCAAGTCCGCTAGCGGACAGTCCCGACCGGCCGGGGAATCCTTGTCGACCGGGCCGGCGGCACCTAGCGTCACCGGTGACGGACCTGGGAGGGGACAGGTTGCGGACCGTGGATCCGGCCCGGGATCCACGGTCCGCGCCGCCGGTCAGCGCGCGGCGGGTGCCACCGGGTCGGCGGCCCGCGCGTCGGTCTCCGTGCCGTCCGCCGGCATCTCGGGCCGGTGCTCCTCGTCGAGCATCGTGGCCTCGTCGAACGGGTCGTCGCCGCGCAGCACCGCCACGGCCCGCTCCCGGTCGAACTGACCGGTCCAGGTGCCGACGAGCACGGTGGCGACGGCGTTGCCGGCGAAGTTGGTCAGCGCCCGCGCCTCCGACATGAACCGGTCGATCCCGACGATCAGCCCGACCCCGTGCACCGGGCCGGCTCAGGGCGGGTCCACCCCGTACGACCGCCAGCCACGGTCCGGGAAGCCGGCCGCCTCGGCGACCCGGGCCGACGCGACGTTCCCGAAATCGTGCCGGTAGGTGGGTACCGCCCCCTCGTCGAGCACCCGGCGGGCCGCCTGGGCGACCAGCCGTCGGGCGAGCCCCCGCCCCCGGGCCTCCGGGGCCGTGCCGACCGCCATCTCGTGCCCGTACGCGTCGTGGCGCTTCACGCCCACGCCGGCCAGGTAGCGCCCGTCGCCGTCCCGGACCACCAGCACCGGCCGGTCGAACAGCCGCAGCCACGGTGGCAGTCCGGGCGTGGTCGGCGGGATCCACTCCCCCGCGTCGGCCAGCCGGGCCGGGGCGACGCACCACCGGTAGACGCCCTGGTGGGTGGGCCAGTCCGGCTGCCCGACCAGCGCCGGCAGCTCGGGCAGCAGCCGCTCGACGGACCGGTCGGCGGCCCGGGCCCGCACCGCCGCGACCCGGTCGGGCGGCACGGACAGCACGGTGCACTCCGGGGCGGCGACCGCGATGGCGAGGCGGAGCCGACCGTCCCAGGCCGGGCAGGCGCGCCGGTGCGAGCCGACCACGTGCAGCCCCGCGCCGGCCGGCCACTGCCCCAGCCAGCTCGCCAGGTGCAGGGACATCCGCCGGTCGAGCGCCGTGGTCACCTTCTCACCCATCATCGTGATCACCGTACGCCCGCCGGGCCCGGTCCGGCTCGGGCTTACCGCCCGGCGTGGTGGTCGTGGTCGGCCGGGGCCGGGTCGTGTCCGGTGGCGCCGGGGTGGTCCGCCGGGTCGTGGCCGGCCGTGCCGTGGTGGTCCGCCTGGCGGCCGGCCCCGTGGTGGTAGCTGTGCACCACGGCGTGGCCCCGGCCCCGGCCGATCAGCGCCCGGTTGACCGGCACGGTGACCACGAACGCCACCGCGAGGGCGACCAGCAGGCTGACCCAGAAGAGCCGGTCGGTCAGCCGGGCGTCCATCGCGCCGGGCACGGCCAGCATGACGGCGTTGTCGACGACCTCCATCACCGCGATGCTCACCGTGTCGGCGGCGAGCGCCACGCCGATCGCCGTACGCAGCGGCAGGCCCGAGCGGAGCACCGGGCGGACGGTCAGGGCGTAGCCGAAGAGGAAGGCCAGCGCCACCGCGAGCAGGATCGTGGCGAGGCCGGACCAGCCGAGCGCGGTGCCGATGACCATGCCCAGCACCTCGCCGATGGCGCAGCCGGTGAGGCAGTGCAGGGTCGCCGCGATCGCCAGCCGGGTCAGGTTCGAGTTCTGCATGTCGTGGACCATATACCCCCCGGGGGTAACCTGCGAAGCGATGTCCGTCACTCCCGGACGTAAGGGCCTCGCAACACCTCGCCCCGACCTTGCGTCGTTACGCTGGCCCCCACCGAGGGAGGTACGCCGTGACGCAACGGGTGCTGGTCGTCGACGACGACCGGACGGTCAGCGACGTGGTGTGCCGCTACCTGGAACACGCCGGCTACCGGGTGGACCACGTGGGCGACGGCGCCGCCGCCCTCGCCGCCGTCGCCCGGCAACCACCCCAGCTGGTCGTACTGGATCTGATGCTGCCGGTGCTCGACGGGCTGGAGGTCTGCCGGCGGCTGCGGCAGCGGCCGGACGGCGTACCCATCGTCATGCTCACCGCACGCGGCGACGAGGCCGACCGGATCCTCGGCCTGCAGCTGGGCGCGGACGACTACCTGAGCAAGCCGTTCTCCCCGCGCGAGCTGGTGCTGCGGGTGCAGTCGGTGCTGCGCCGGACCGGCGGCGAGCCGGCCGGCGTGACGGCGCAGGTGCTGACCGACGGCGGCCTGGTGGTGGAGACCGGCCCCCGGGTGGCCCGGCTGCACGGCCGGGAGCTGACCCTGACGCTGCGCGAGTTCGACCTGCTGGCCCACCTGATGCGCCATCCGGCGCGGGCGTTCCGCCGGGCGGAACTGCTGGACCGGGTCTGGGGCTGGAGCTTCGGCGACCAGTCCACGGTGACCGTCCACGTGCGCCGCCTGCGGGAGAAGGTCGAGGACGACCCGGCGAACCCCCGCCGGATCGTCACCGTCTGGGGCGTCGGCTACCGCTACGAGCCGACCGATGCGTGACCTGGCCCTGATCTTCGGTACGGCGCTCGCCGCGGCCTGCGGCGTCGGGCTGGTGGGCGCGGCGGCGCTGCGACTGCTGCGCGGCCGGTCGATCACCGTGCACATCTTCGTGCTGCTCACCATGACCGTCTCGGCGGTGGTGGCCGGGGTGGCGGTGATCGCGGAGGCGATGTTCCTCTCCCCGCACGACCTGGAGGTGGTGCTGACCACCGTCTCCGCCGCGGCGGTGGTGACCCTCGCGGTGGGCTTGCTCTTCGGCCGCCGGCTGGCCGCCGCGGCGGTCTGGGCGGACCAGGCGCGGGAGCGGGAGCGGCGGATCGAGAAGGGCCGCCGCGACCTGGTCGCCTGGGTCTCGCACGACCTGCGTACGCCACTGGCGGGCCTGCGGGCGATGGCGGAGGCGCTGGAGGACCGGGTGGTCCGGGACCCGGAGACGGTCGAGGAGTACCACCGCCGGATCCGGGTGGAGACCGACCGGATGACCCGGCTGGTCGACGACCTGTTCGAGCTGTCCCGGATCAACGCCGGAGCGCTGCGACTGTCCCTGTCGGCGGTGCCGCTGGGCGACGTGGTCTCCGACGCCCTGGCCGGCACCGCCCCGCTGGCCGCCGCCCGCCGGATCCGGCTGGTGGCCGCCGAGTCGGGTTGGCCGACGGTGGCCGCCAGCGAGCCGGAGCTGTCCCGGGTGGTCGGCAACCTGCTGCTCAACGCGGTGCGCTACACCCCGGAGGACGGCACCGTACGGGTCGACGCCGGCCGGGACTCGGACACCGCGTGGCTGGCGGTGGCCGACAGCTGCGGCGGCATCCCGGAGTCCGACCTGCCGCGCGTGTTCGACGTGGCGTTCCGGGGCGAGCCGGCGCGGACACCCCGCCCCGGCAACGGCGACGCGGCGGGATCGGGCGGTCTGGGACTGGCGATCGTGCGCGGACTGGTTGAGGCACACGGCGGGCGGGTAGACGTGGAGAACGTCGCCGATGGCTGCCGGTTCGTGGTCAGGTTGCCGGCGGCGGGAACCTGAGACATCGATCGCACGTCACACCTATTTTCATACATGTACAACTTTCTCTGGGACGGTAATGGTCATGCCTAATCAGCCGAATGACCGGTACCAGCAGGACACCGAGCGGAGCTGGCGCGCGGCCGAGGCCGCCGGCCGGTTCCCGGGGCAGCCGCCGTACCGGGAGTCCCGGAGAACGACGGCGCTCTCCTGGGCCGAGCTGAACGCGCTGCCCGCCGGCGCCTCCACCCGGCGCGGCCTGACCGCCCGTTGACCGGAGTACGCGGACGAAAGCGACGACACACCCGGGCGCTCCAGCCGGACCGTTCGCACACGTGTCGGGTAGCGTCTCCTGGTCCGAAAAATCGGCCTACCACAGGAGATGCTCCGCGCATGGGCAAGAAGACGATCCACGTCTCCGACTTCAGCGGCACGGTTCTGCAGCAGGACGACGAGGTGGTCCGCGTCGTCGTGCTGGAGCACCCGGACCTGGTCGCCGGCCCCGTGCAGTTGGACGCGACGCCGGTCGAGATCGAGAGCATCGACGACGCCGCCCTGGACGTGGCGGTGGTGGAGATCCACGACAAGCACGGTCACGGCGAGCCGCGCCGGGTGGTGCTGACCGCCAGCGAGTTCGACGCGATGGCCACCGACGTGCCGATGGCCCAGCTGCTGCGTACCGCCGAGCGGGTGAAGCCGCCGAAGGCCCGCAAGAGCGCCGAGAAGATCGACTACGGCACCCTGGAACACGCCGGGAAGCCGCACCGCGGCCGGGTCACCGAGGAGGAGTCCCGGCTGGTGCGGGAGCACCTGGACGAGGTGAACAAGCGGCTCGCCGACGCCGGCGTCCGCCAGATCGACCCGACCGACCCCGAGCACGCCCTCCGCTACGGCTTCCCCACCGCCGACTGACCGCGGCACGGGTGCGCGCCCCCGTGCCGCGCACCCGTGCCCACCAGGAACTCTGCCGGTCGGGAGCGCGCGGGTGCTCCCCGGTGCGGGGGATTCCGCTCCCCCGCACCGGGGCTCACCGCCCGGTGACCTCCGCGAGGACCGCGGCGATCGCCTCCTCGACCCCTTCCTTCGCCAGCCCCAGGTCGGCCAGCACGCCGTGGCCACCCTCCTCCTCCAGCAGGGCGAGCAGGAGGTGCTCGGTGCCGATGTAGTTGTGGCCGAGCCGCAGCGCCTCCCGGAAGGTGAGTTCCAGGACCTTCTTGCCGCGCGCGTCGTAGGGGATCAGGTCGGGGACCTGGTCGGCCGCCGGGGCCAGCCTCGCGGTGACGACCTGCCGGAACCGCTCCAGCGGTACGCCCTGGGCGACGATGACCCGCGCGGCGATCGCCTCGGGCTCGGCGAGCAGACCGAGGGCGAGGTGTTCGGGGCGGATCTCGGGGCTACCGGCCGCCCGCGCCTCGTCCTGCGAGGCGATCACCACGTTGCGGGCGCGCGGGGTGAAGCGGCTGAACCCGGCATTGGGGTCGAGCGCGGCGGCGGTCTCGGCCTTGGCGGCGGAGCGCTTCTGGGCGGCCTGCTTGGTCACCCCCATGCTCCGGCCGATCTCGGTCCAGGAGGCGCCGGAGCGGCGGGCCTGGTCCACGAAGTGGCCGATCAGGTGGTCGGCGACGTCGCCCAGGTGGTCGGCGACCAGGACCGCGTTGGCGAGTTGGTCCAGCGTGTCGGTGTGCACCTTCTTGATGCCCTCGATCAGCTCGTCGAGCCGGACGTTGGCGATCGGGAGAGGATTCGTCATGCGTCAACCGTAGGTTGACGATTCGAATTCGTCAACCAACGGTTGACGGTGTGCCACCCTTGCCACGGCATGCCGAACGCCCCGGCCCGCGAACGGACCGGGGCGTTCCGCAAACGCGGGTCAGGCGACGAAACGGGTCCGCCGCCGCCGGGCGACCAGGTAGCCGACGCCGCCGAGCAGCAGCAGTGCCACCCCGGCCGCCACCGCGCCGACGGTGTTCGAGCCGGTCACCGGCAGCCCGCCGCCGTCACCGCCGCCCGCACCGGGAGCCGCCGGGCTCCCACCGGGCGTGCCGGCCGGTGCCGTGGAGGTGGGTACGCCGCTCGGGCTGGTGCTGGCCGACGGGCTCCCCGTGGCCGACGGGCTGGCACTGGCCGACGGACTGGCCGTGGTCGACGGGCTGGTGCTGGCCGACGGGCTCGCCGTGGTGGTCGGCGGGGTGACGAGCGTGGCGTACACGAAGTTGGTCGGCCGGGGCTCGCTCGGCAGCGGCAGCTCCCGGGCGGTCAGCGGCAGCGCGGCCCCGGTGCCGCGTACGGCGGTGCTGCCCAGGTCGGCGTCGCTCTGCGCGAGCTTCTGCACGCCGCCCCGCTCGTCGGCCCACGCCTTGCTGAACCAGCGGTAGACGACCACGACGACCTTGTCGGCCCGCGCGTCCGCCTTGGTCACGATGAGGTCCCCGGACGGGGCCAGCGTGGCGTGCGCGGCGAGTTCGTCGTCGAACTCGCACCAGGCGATGTCGAGGTTGCTGTCCACCGCGTACCAGCAGTTGCCGTACGTGGTGACCAGGTCGAGGTCGTCGACGGCCCGCACCTGGACGACGAGACCCTTGACCGGCGCGTCGCCGAGGTTGGTCACGCCCAGCGACGCCGGTACGACCTCGCCCGGCTTGACCGGGTACTTCACGTTCCGGCCGGTGGCCGGGTCCTGCTCGGTGACGGCGGCGAGCGTGGCGGTGTCCACGCCCGGCGCGGCGGCGTGCACCGGCGCGGGCGTGGCCACCAGGCCCGCGGTGAGAAGCGATACGCCCAGCGCGAGCCGGGCGGGAAGGTGAACGTTCACTGTGGATCCCCCGTTGGTCGGTCGACCCGGAGACCCTACCGGTCACTCTCCGGCTACGGGGTCCCGTCGTCGGCGGGCCGGCCCGGGCGGCCGGCCCGCCGCCGTCAGTGGGCCGCGAGCTTGGCCAGCAGCGCGACCTCGGCCGTCCGGGACCGCTCGATGCGCCCGGCCAGCTCGCGTACCCGGTCGCTGGTGCCGGCGGTGACCTGCGCCCGGGCCAGGCCGGCCGCCGTCCGCTGGTGCGCGCCGAGCACGTCGGCCAGCACCGCGTCCACCTGCCCGGCGGGGGCCGCGCGGAGCCAGGCCAGCCCGGCGACGGCGTCGCTGTGTCCGGAGTGGTCGTGCCGGGCGGCGGCGGCCACCGCCTCGGGCCCGGCGTCGCGCAGCCAGCCCCGCATGGTGGCGAGTTCGTCGGTCTCGGTCACCTCGATCGCGGCGAGCAACCGGCGCAGTTCCGGGTCGGTGGCGCGGGTGAGGCCGAGCCGGGTGAGCTCCAGCGTCTGCCCGGTGTGCGCCACCATCATGGTCAGGAACAGCACGTCGACGCTGCTGGCCGAGGCGACGGGGAGCGGTGGGCGGGCTGGCGGGTCGGCGGCGGCGACGCAGCCGGCGGTGGCGAGCTGCGCCACCAGCACGACCACGGCGAGCAGCCGACGCGCCGGCCGGCCGGGCAGCCGGGCGACGCCGGGCGCGGCCCACCGGGGCCGCGCCCGCGGCGGTCATGCCTGGGACCACAGCGCCGGCACGTTCGGCGGCTCCCAGCCGGGGAGCGCGGTGTGCGCCTGGAGGCACCGGTACGTCAGCCCGTTGTAGGTGACCCGGTCCCCCACCTGGTACGTCTTGCCGGCGGTCCAGGTGCCGCTCGGGGCGGGCGACCCGGTCGGGCTCACCGTCGGGCTCGGCGTGGGCGTGGGCGACGGGGCGGTCGGAGTCGGTGACGGGGTGGGGGTCGGGTTGCCGCCCCCGCCGATCTGGAGGTCCACGCAGGAATAGAAGGCGTTGGCGGTGTCGGCGATGTTCCAGATGGCGAGGACCTTCTGCCGGCCCGAGAAGCCACCGAGGTTGACCGTGTGCGAGACGGTGGCGTCCGGCTGGCGTCCACCACCGTCGACGACCGCGACCCGGGTGTTGCCGATCCAGTACTCCCAGTTGGCGGTGGCGTGTCGGGCGGTGTTGACCCAGGTGAAGGTGACCGAGCTGCCGACGGAGGTGGCGGGCCAGCCACGGCTGTCGTCGTTCAGCACGGCGAACTGGCTGATCCCGGCGTTGCAGCCGCGCAGACCCTTCGGGCCCTCGACGCTCTGCGGCTCGTACTGGATCTGGCCGCAGTCCGGCACCCGGCCCTGGGCGCAGAGCGCCTGCCGGCTGGGCGGTCCGGAGACGTAACCGTGGGCCTGGGCGGGCGCGGCGACGGCCAGGGTCGCGGCGACGACGCCGGTGGTGAGCAGCGGGACGGTGATTCTTCGACGCATGACGGCCACTCCTTCGGTCGGCACGGGGGGAACGTGCCATGAAGGTACTTTGAACTTTGTTAACAGTAAAGGCTCTTATCAATATCTGTGGCAGGACCTGAAGCACGGCGGCCCCTTGTCGGCGCCGAGCGCCGACAAGGGGCCGTCCTCCACAGTCCGGTCAGCGCCGCAGGGCGAGGGCGACCGATCCGGTCGCGGCCCCGGACGGGTCCACCACGACGGTGTACGTGCCGGTCGCCGGCAGGACGGTCGGCTCGACGCCGCCCGACCCGTTGACCACGCAGCCGCTGCTCAACGTCCGGCCGTCGGGGGCGCGCAGCTCCAGCGGTGAGCACTGGTCGGGCAGGGTCGCGGCGGTGGCGACCAGGGTCACCGAGGTGCCGGCGGTGGCCGTGAACCGGTACGCGGTGACCGCGCCGGGCCGGTCCACGGTGGCGACGACCGGCGGCCCGTCGACGTCGATGTCGCCGGTCCGGTCCCGGGTGGCGACCAGCCGCAACGTGACGGCGCCGACGGTCCGGTCCACCGGGTCCACCAGCACCGTGTAGGTGCCGTCGGCGGGCAGCAGGGTGCCGTCGACCTCGCCCGAGCCGTTGATCACGCAGCCGCTGCTCAGCGTCCGGCCGCCCGGGTCGCGCAGCTCCAGCGGGGAGCACTGGTCGGGCAGGCTGCTCTCCGGCACGTCCAGATAGATCCGCTGGCCCGCGGTGCCGGTGAACCGGTACCGGGCCAGCGCGCCGGGCTGCGTGAGGGTCGCCGTCACCGCCGGGCCGTTCGGCGCGACGGCGCCGGCGACGTCCCGGGCGGCGTAGACGCGTACGGTGGCCCGACCCCGACCGTCGGCGGCGGCGGCGTCGACCAGCACCGCGTACGTGCCGTCCACGGTGAACTCGACCCGGTCGATGTGGCCGACACCGTTGATGTTGCAGCCGCTGGCCAGCTCCCTCCCGGCCGGGTCCACCAGCCGGTACGGGGAACACCGGTCGGGCAGCCCGGGAGCGGAGACGTCGACGAACACGGCCTCGCCGCGCCGGCCGGGGAAGGCCAGCCGGCCCTCGCCGGCCGTCAGCGTGGCGGTGGCGATCGGCGGTGCCACGATCGGCGCGGCGACCGGCGGGGCGACCTGCTCGGTGGCGGCCCCGCTGACCGCGAACTCCGACCGTCCGGTCACGCCCACGTCGAAGACGCACTCGGCGAACTGCCAGGCGTCGGTCAACCCCGCCCACCGGCACACCTGCTCGGCCCGGGCCCGCCGGTCCGGGGCGAGGTCGGCGGCGGTCGTCGCCCGGTCGGGGAACCCACGGTCGGTGAAGGTCCCGGTGTCCTCGCCGTCGGCATAGCTGAACAGGGAACCTTCCCCGGTGACCCGCCAACCGTCCGCGTACGCCGGGTAGAGCTTCTCGAAGGGCACCGGTTGGGTCAGCGCGGCGCCCGACGGGGTGGCGACGTCGTTGCTCGGGTCGCCGTCGAAGTCGCCGAGCAGGCCGTGCACCTTCCCGGCCCGGCCGGCCGCCAGCGTCATCAGCAACCGATAGCCGTACGGGCCGATCTGGTCGACCGCGGCGGCGGAGCCGTCCGGCCAGCGCAGGTCGTAGCCGTCCGCCGCACCGGTGTCGGAGGGCCGGCGGCCGAGCGTCCCGCCGCCGGGCACGGCGAGCTCGGCCGGTGGCGCGGTGACGGGTGCGCCGTCGACGCGTACCTCGGTGGTGCCGTGGACCAGCGTGAGGGTGACCCGGTGCGCGCCGAGCCGGAAGGCGACGGCGGAGTTGACCGACACCGTCCGCGAGTCCCCCATCGGGCTCTGCCGCACCTGCACGCCGAGCGGGTCACCGGCGGTCGAGTCGACCAGGACGAACTCGCCGACCGCCTGGAAGTCGTAGTAGTGGCGGTCGAAGGTCACCAGGTGCGGGTCGCCGTTGGTGCCGCCGCACCCGGGACCGCCGTCCTCGCAGAGCTTCTTCGGTCCTTTGGCCGGCGGCTCCTTCTTCTTGGGCTTCTTGCACTCGTCCATGCTCTTCGGCAGCGGCTTGCCCTTGTACTCGACGCGCGGCGACAGCCCCTTGGCCGCGCGGTAGCGGTTCTCCGCGAGGGTCGCCTTCACCTCGGCGGACTTGATCCCGGTGCTGCCGCACTCGCCCGCCGGCACCGCGTCGCGGGAGATGTCGTCGGCGTGGTTGAGCTCGTGGTAGAGCGCCGCGCAGGGATCCCGGGGCACCCCGTCGCCGTACGGGTCGACCGACGTCGGGTTCCAGGTCACCGTGGACGAGCCCTTGCCCTCCGGGCTGGTCGGGGTCTCGAAGGCGCCCGACTCGCCGGTGGTGGGGATGATCCGCACCCGGGGTGTCTTCTTGTCCCTGAGCCGGGGCAGGATGCCCGCCGGGTCGCCACCGGGCGCGGCGAACCCGGCGAGGCAGGCGTCCACCGCCTTCTGGAAGTCGACGCCGCTGACCGGCACGCCGGAGTTCGGGTCCACCTCGTAGTCGGCGCGCGCCGGCCGGCCACCCCCGACGACGATGCCGACGCCGATCAGCAGCAGGGCGACGGCGGTGGCCACGTGCCGGCGACGGCGACGGCGCGCCAGGAAGACGATCAGCACCAGGATCACCAGCGCGCCGACGGCGAGCAGCAGCAGTGCCCCGCCGAGCAGCCAGCGCCGGTCGACCCCCGGTCCGCCGGCACCGCCACCGACGGTGAAGGTGACGGTCCGCAGGAATGTCGCGCCCGCGCAGAGGTTCGTGGCGCCGGTCACCGGCAGTGCCGCGTACCCGGCGGTCACCTCGTACCGCCCGGGTGCGCCGACCGGCCACAGGGTGTCCAGTCCGGTGCCGTCGGGATTGGCGGCCACCGAGCGCAGCACGACGTCACCGGCCCCGGTTCCCGGGTGCACCCGTACCCCGGTCAGGGAGACCGTCGCGGTCCCACCCGGCGGCACGGTCGTCAGGCCGGCGGTGGCGGCGGCGCCGATGCCGTCGTCGTGGAAGCTGCGGCCGAGGAACGGCGCCAGGTCGCGCCCGTCCCGGCGGACGGAGGTCACCTGGACGGTGCCGTCGGGGGCCGTCGCCAGCCCGCAGGCCGCGCCGGTGGAGTTGGTGACGGTGAACGTCAACCGGACCGCGTCACCCGTCGCGTACCCCGGTCGGGTGGGGCGCAACTCCAGGCCGAGGCCGCCGTCGGCCGGCGCGGCGGAGGCCGCGGCGGGCCCCGCCACCAGGGCAGTCACGAGTACGGCGAGGCCGCCCGCGAGTCGAGCGATGAGCGTCATGCGCCGGACTGTAGGACAGCCACGCCGCCATTCCCGCCGACTGTCGGGCACCGGTCCCCACCACCTGTGCGGCAGCACCACGTCGGCGACGTCACGGGAGGTCCATCGGCGACGACAAAGGCCCTGGCCGAGGGCCAGGGCCTTGATCGTTGGTGCGCCGCCAGGGACTCGAACCCCGAACCCGCGGATTAAGAGTCCGCTGCTCTGCCAGTTGAGCTAGCGGCGCTCGCCGGCAACGGGGTGAAACGTTAGCACCACCCCGACCGGCCCTGCACCGGGGTCGGCCTCCGCCCGGCGTACCCCTGACGGGCGTGGTTGGTGGTCGCGCCCGCCGGCCCGGCGGCTCGCCCGGCGCGGGCCTCGGGTGCGACCCCGGGAACGACAAAGGCCCCGGGCCGGTGATACCGGAACCAGGGCCTTCGTGGTGGTGCGCCGCCAGGGACTCGAACCCCGAACCCGCGGATTAAGAGTCCGCTGCTCTGCCAGTTGAGCTAGCGGCGCTCGCTGACAACGGGGAGAACATTAGCACGCCCGCCGAGCGGGATTCCAACCCGATCCCCACTCCACCCTTCGGTCGAGCTTAACGGGCAGAAACCCCTAAACCTCTCGGCCGGCCGCCCGAGGGACGCAAGGTGATGGCAGTGATGCGGCACGATGTGCGCCAGGCACGCGAGAACAGAGGTGGGGATGGGCAGGTTCGCGCGGACCGGGGCGATGGTGGGCGTCCTGGTCCTGACCGCGTCACTGGCACTGACCGGGTGCGGTGACGACCAGAAGAAGGCGGAGTTCGTCAACGGCAGTGGGCCGACGGCAGCGTCGGCGACCCCGGGGACGTCCGCCGCACCGGCCACGTCGGCCCCGGTGGCCGCGGCCGGCGCGACGCTGCAGGTGAGCCCCGCGAACGGGGCCGCCAAGCGACCGGTCAGCACCGAGATCAGTGCGAAGATCCCGGGCGGCGGCAAGGTCTCCGAGGTGGTGCTGACGGCCGCCGGCGGCGACAAGGTGGAGGGGCGGCTGCGCCGGGACGGCTCGTCCTGGGTGCCGTCCAGCCCGTTGAAGTACGGCACCCGTTACACGGCCACCGTCACCGGGACCGGTACGGACGGGCAGACCCATGAGGGCACCAGCACCTTCACCACGATGGCGAAGCCGACCTCGATGATCGGCTCGGGCCTCTACCTCTTCGACGGCAAGACCTACGGGGTGGGCATGCCGGTGGTCGCCGAGTTCTCCCCCGGCATCCCGGAGAAGGACCGGGCGGCGGTGCAGAAGCGGATGTTCGTCCGGACCGATCCGCCGCAGCCGGGTGCCTGGCACTGGCTCTACAACGGCACCCAGGCCTACTACCGGGCGCCGGAGTTCTGGCAGCCGGGCACCACGATCACCGTGCGGCTGGGGCTGGCCGGGATGCCGTTGAGCAACGGCCGCTACGGCAACGTCGACCGGACGGCGACCGCGAAGATCGGGCGTTCCTTCGTGATGAAGGTCGACAACGCCAGCAAGAAGATGAGCGTCTACGAGGGCGGCACGCTGACCCGGACCCTGCCGGTGAGTTTGGGCAAGAAGAGCACCCCCTCCTCCAGCGGCACCATGGTGGTGATGGAGAAGAAGGAGTCGACGGTCTTCGACACCCGGGACGAGCCGGATCCGGCGAATCAATACGTCACGAAGATCGACTTCGCCCAGCGGCTCACCTGGGGCGGTGAGTACATCCACTCCGCGCCCTGGTCGGAGGGGGCGCAGGGCAAGCGGAACGTCTCGCACGGCTGCGTCAATGTCTCCGCGGTGAACGCCCGCTGGCTCTTCCAGAAGACGCTGATCGGTGACCCGATCACGGTCTCCGGCACCGAGCGCAAGCTGGTGCCGGGCAACGGCTGGACGGCGTGGAGCATGAGCTGGTCGGAGTTCGTCAAGGGCAGCGCCCTGCCGGTGCCGGACGGCGGCGCCGGACCGGCCTTCTAGGCGTCGTGACCGACCGTGGCCCGGTGCGCCGGGCCACGGTCGGCGACCGGGACGATGCGAACCGTACTCGCGGAGTGTCGCAGCGTAGCGGATCCGGTCATCATGGACGAGGTGTTCCGCTTCACTCCCGGCAACCGACACCGCCCCGCGCGCGTCAGTAGGGGACGATGGGGTTGGGGATCACGACTGTGAGGGAATCATGCGTACTGGCCAGGACGAGCTGATCCGGCGCCACACCGCCCGCCGGGACGGGCGTCGGCGCCTGGTGGCGGCGGGCCTGCTCGCCGCCACGCTGGCGTTCACCTCCGCGTGCACCGGCGGCGGCGACAAACCGTCGAGCTGGCAGGGCGGTGGGGAGAACGAGGCGAGCGGGCCGAAGGCCGCCGCCACCATCACCGCGCCGGCCGCCGACGCGAAGGACGTGCCGGCGTCGACCGGCATCACCTTCACCACCAAGGACGCCAAGGACGCCACCGTCGAGCTCAAGGACGCGGCCGGCAAGGCCGTCGAGGGCACGCTCGCCGAGGACGGCAAGAGCTGGCTTCCCGCTGGCGCCCTGGAGTACGGCGAGACGTACACCGCGACCGTGACGGCGACCGGCGACGACGGCAAGCCGGCGACGGCGACCAGCCACTTCACCACCATGGCCCGCCCCGGCAAGCAGGTCCGGATCAGCAGCTTCCTCGCCGACAACCAGGTCGTCGGGGTGGGCATGCCGCTGATCGTCAAGTTCAGCCGGGCCATCCCGCAGGACTACCGGGACGACGTCCAGCGTCGGATGTCGGTGACCGCCAAGCCGGCCCAGGAGGGCATCTGGCACTGGGTGAGCCCCACCGAGGTGCGGTACCGCCCGAAGGAGTTCTGGCAGGCCAACTCCGTCGTCTCCTATCGGGTGCAGGCCGGCGGCCTGCCGCTCGGTGACGGCTGGTACGGCCGCTCCGACCTCACCGTGGACGTGAAGATCGGCTCCTCGTTCGTGATGACCGTCGACAACCGCACCAAGAAGATGACGGTCACCAAGGACGGCAAGGTGGTCAAGACGATCCTGGTGAGCCTGGGCAAGAAGACCACCCCGTCGTCGAGCGGCACGATGGTGGTGATCGAGAAGCTGCGCAAGACGGTCTTCGACACGATGGAGGAGCTCGGTCCCGAGGAGGGCTACCGGACGAAGATCGACTTTGCCCAGCGGCTCACCTGGGGTGGCGAGTTCATCCACGCCGCGCCCTGGTCCGAGGGGGTGCAGGGCAAGGCGAACGTGTCGCACGGCTGCGTCAACGTGTCGATGGCCGACGGCGCGTGGCTCTTCGCCAACACCCGGGTCGGCGACCCGATCACCGTCGCCGGCACCGAGCGCAAGCTCCAGAACGGCAACGGCTGGACCGACTGGAACATGAGCTGGGACGAGTACGTCAAGGGCAGCGCCCTGCCGTACCAGCCGGCCCAGGACGCCAGCCCGAGCGCCGACCCCGGCACGGGTGACACGCCGACCGACGAGGCGAGCCCCACGCCGACCGCCTGACCTCGCTGGACGACGAGAGCCCCCTCCGGACGCCGGAGGGGGCTCTGTCGTGTGTCCCCGCCGTACCCGGGAACGACGGAAGCCCCCTCCCGGAGGAGGGGGCTTCCGTCGACTGGGGTGACTGATGGGAATTGAACCCACGACAACCGGGACCACAACCCGGTGCTCTGCCAACTGAGCTACAGCCACCATGCTCTCCGCGCCGGTTCGACCCGGGCGGGGCGCGGACCAATAATAGCCACACCCCGTGGGGGCCCGTCCAGCGGGTTCCCCACCGGGCGGCCGGGGCCGGTCAGAGCTGCGCGGCGATAGCCTTGGCGCTCTCCACGTCCGGCCCGGGGAGCGGGACGAAGACGGTACGCCGGTAGTACTCCAGCTCGCGGATGCTCTCCCGGATGTCCGCCAGGGCCCGGTGCGCGAGCCCCTTCTGCGGCTGCCCGAAGTACACCCGCGGGTACCAGCGGCGGCAGAGCTCCTTGATCGAGGAGACGTCGATCATGCGGTAGTGCAGGTGGGCGTCGAGGCGCGGCATGTCGCGGGCGATGAAGCCGCGGTCGGTGGCGATCGAGTTGCCGCACAGCGGCGCGCTGCGCGCGTCCTTGACGTGGCTGGTCACGTAGTCGAGGACCATGTCCTCCGCCTCGGCCAGCGTCACCGTGGAGCGTCGGACCTCCTCGGTCAGTCCGGACTTGGCGTGCATGGTCCGGACGATCTCCGGCATCCCCGCCAGCGCCGCCTCGTCGGCGTGGATGACCACGTCGACGCCCTCACCGAGCACGTTGAGATCGGGATCGGTGACGAGCGCGGCGACCTCGATCAGCGCGTCGCGCCCGAGGTCCAACCCGGTCATCTCACAGTCGATCCAGACGAGAAGATCAGCCACCGGACCAGACTACGCGCAGCCCACCTGCTCGCGCCTCGGCACGGTGGCCGGAGCGGACCGCTAGGGTTTCTGCGTGCCAGCCGAATCCGTAGCGCCACCCGCCGTCACCGAGGACGACCGGAGTGGCCGTACGGCACGGCGGGTGGTCACGGTGCTGGCGTTGGCCGCGATGCTGCCGGCGCTCTACCTGCCGGGGCTGGTGCACGACTTCTTCGACCTGAAGATCTACATGCGGGCGATGGACTGGTGGGCGGCCGGGCACCCGCTCTACGACTACGTGCAGCCGGACCGGGTGCAGGGCGAGCTCTACTTCACCTATCCGCCGTTCAGCGCCCTGCTGCTGCGGCCGTTCGCGCTGCTGCCGCTGGGCGCCACCGTGGCGATCTTCACCGGGCTGACCGTGCTCGGCGTGGTGGTGACGACCCGGTGGCTGGTGCTACCGGTGATCGCCCGGCACGACCTGCCCCGGCTGTTCACCGTCACGGTGGCGGTGCTGCTCGCGTTCGCGGTGGAGAGCACCCGCGAGACGATCACCTTCGGCCAGATCAACATGCTGCTGGTCGTGCTGATCCTGGCCGACCTGCTCTTCGCCGTACCCGGTGGGCGGCGGTGGGCCGGGGTGGGCGTCGGGCTCGCGACGGCCCTGAAGCTCTTCCCGGGCATCTTCATCGTCTACCTGCTGGCCACCCGGCGGTGGCGGGCCGCGGCCGTGGCGTCGGCGACGGCCGCGCTGGCGACCCTGCTGGCGGCGGCGGTCGCGCCGGCCGACTCGTGGCGGTTCTGGACCCACGAGCTGTGGGCGACCGGCCGGGTGGGGCGAACCGACTACACCGGCAACCAGTCGCTGTTCGGCCTGCTCAGCCGGATCACCGCGCCGGAGAAGCCGAGCCAGTTGCCCTGGCTGCTGCTGGTGGCCGTGGTGACCGGGTACGGGTTGTGGCGGGCCGCCCGGGCCGCCCGGGCCGGAGACGCGCTGGCGGGTCTCACCCTGACCGGGCTGGTCGGTGGGCTGGTCAGCCCGATCACCTGGACGCACCACCTGTACTGGTTCATCCCGGCGGTGGTGGTGCTGGTGGACGCGGCGCTGGGCACCGGCGCCGGCACCCGCGAGGGGGCCCGCCGTCGACGGTGGCTGTGGGCCCTGGCCGCCGGCACCGCGTTCGTGATCATCTACGGGGTGGTGACGTTCCAGGACTGGGGGGTAGCCCCGGCGCGGACGGACGACCTCGGGGAGTTCGTGGTCCGGAACGCGTACGTGCTGCTCAGCCTGGTGCTGCTGGTGGCGCTGCCGGCCCGGCCGGCGGCGGCCACGCCGGGAGAGCCGACCACGCCCGGAAACTTGCACCAAATGGACAGTTGACCCGCTGAGCCTCGTTCGGCGCTAATCTGGTCCCAACTACCTCAAGTGTCTCCCAGGTAGCACCGATCCCCCGGTGACGGTGGCCCTCCGCGTCGGCAGCGCGGAGGGCCACCCGCCGTTCCGGCCCCCTCAGTCGGCCGCCTCCCCGTCGCCGGCGGTCCGGCCCGCGCCGTCCACCGGCAGCGGGCCGATGGTGCGTTCCATCGCCTGCGGCGGCCAGGACCAGGCGTCGGGCAGGTCGGCCAGGGTCGCGGGACGCCGGGCGGGGACGGGTCCGATGGCGGCCGGGGCGGCGCCGACGGAGGCCAACTGCCGCTCCGTCGCGACCGACCGCTGCGCGCCCAGCCCGCTCAGCGAGGTCACGCCGAGCCGGCCGGCGAGCACCGGCACCTGATCGGGTTCGACCACGAAGACCACCTCACGGGGCCGCACCGGACGCAGCAACAGGCCAACCCCGAGCACCACCAGCAGCACCCCGCCGGCCAGCAGCGCCCAGGCGACGCCGGGGAACCAGCCGGCCCGCACCTCGGCCCGCAGCGCCAGGGTCAGGTCGGCCCCGCCGTCGGGACGCATCACCACCAGGCTCAGCCGCCGGCCGGCCAGGTCGGCGGGGCTCCTCCCACCGCGCCGAGCCCGTCGCGTACCCAGAAGGTCTGGTCGCCGGGGACGGCGGCCGGCGCGGTGACGGCGGTCGGGCCGGCCTGGTCGAGGCGGACCGGGAGCGGCCCGCGGGCCAGGGCGACCCGGCGGACGGTGGCGTGCGGGACCGGGTCGAGCCAGCGCCGCACCTGGTCGGTGGGGGCCAGCCCGACGAAGGCCGGACCGTCGGGCGTACCGGCGGTGATCCGGAGCCGGGCCTGCCCGGCCCGGACGAACGGGGCCTCGGCGCGGAGCAGCTCGTCCACGTCGGTCACCAGCACGGCGCGACCGGGGGTGCGGACGGTCTCGACGCGGGCGCCGAAGCCGCCGTCGGGGTCGGCGTGCCGGGCCACCGTCCAGAGGACGCCGCCGGCCAGCAGCGCGGGAATCCCGATGGTCAACAGGAGCATTCCGGCGATCGTCCGCACGAACCGCATTCGCGTCGTTCCCCCTCGGTAGCCGACTACCCGGACGACCTTACCGACGCGAACCACGCAAAAATCGGATATCCACGGTAAGCGCCAGAAACGCCGCAGAAAGGCCGGCGGGCCCACCGGATCATCCGGTGGGCCCGCCGGCCGCGTACGCCGCTCAGGCCTTCGGCGCGGGCTCCCGGCGGGTGCGCAGGAGGGCCAGGCCGCCGAGGACCAGGCCGGCCAGGCCCGCCACCAGGCCGGCGATCCCCCACGCCGTTCCCCCACCCGCCGAGTCGTCGCCGGTCGCAGCGGCGGCGGCGCTCGGGGCCGCCGAGGGCGAGGCGGCGGTCAGGGTGAGCACCGGCGCCGGGTTCTCCGGCTCCGGGCTGCCGGGCGTCGGCTCCTCGATCCACCGGGACACGTTCTTGTCGGAGTACGTCTGGAGCACCTTGAAGACCATCCGGTCCACCTGCGGCAGCGGCCCCATCGAGACCGGGAACTCCTGGAACTCGCCCGGCTTGACGCCGCCGTTCGCGGCGGCCGTCCAGGTCAGCTTGGCGACCGCCTCGGTGATCTGGCTGCCGTGCACCTCGACCGGCGGGTCCACCTTGCGCTTCTCCACCGCCACCGTCCAGCCCGGCACCGGCATCGTGGAGACCGAACCGACCGGGGCGTTCTCCGGCAGCACCACCTCCACCTTGACCGTCGAGGCCTGGTCGCTCTCGTTCGGCACCCGGAAGGCGAACCGGCCGTACCCGCCCTGGGTCGCCTCCTTCGGGTTCACCGTGACGTGCGCCGAGGCGGGCCCGGCCAGGCCGAACACGGCGGTGGCCACGGTGGTGAGCGCGAGCGCGGCGGCGGTTGCGGTACGCCGGAGACGGATCATGTGTCGAAGAGCCTTCCGTTAACTGATCGGCACGGTGACGGTCACCGTTGCCTGGTCGATGTCGGACGTCCGGACGGTGAAGCGGAACTGCCACTCCCCCGAGGCGGGCAGGTTGATCTCCCCGGTGGCGTGGTTGTCGGTCAACGGCAGCAGCGGGATCGTGATCGGCTCGATCCCGGCCGACGGGAGGGCGGCGGTCCCCTTCCACTCCTGCACCGGCTGCGGCCGGTTGTCCTTGGTGTACGCGTAGAGGTGTACGGAGTTGTTGCCCTTCGCGGCCGGGTCCAGCTCCACCTGGATCGAGGCGACCGGGCTGGCGAGCGTGGTGGAGAAGTAGCCGGCGGGCGTACCGGCCGCACCGGTTTCGGCGGTGCGGGCCGGGGTGGTCTGCACCAGGGTCGCCGAGACGCCCAGCACCACCGCGGTGATCGCCAGCTCCACCCAGACCGCCCGCCGCATCCGGTCGGGACGCCCCTGCGCGGTCCGCCGCCGCACCAGCGCCCGGGAGTACGCGGCCACCCCGATCACCGCCGCGAAGAGCACGATCTTGGCAAGCAGCAGCCGCCCGTACGTGGTGTCGACCAGGGCCTTCGGGGTGGCCACCTCGATCAGCCCTTGCACGGTGCCGGCGAGCAGCAGCGCGGCGACGGCGAGCGCCGCCCAGCGGGACCAGATCGGCAGGATCGCCCCCAGTTCCCGCTCGTCGGCCCGGGGCAGCAGGAACCCGGCGAGCATCACCAGGCCGCCCAGCCAGACCGCCATGCTGCCCAGGTGCACCGCGTCCACCAGCACGGAGACCGCCGGCGCGGGCGAGGCGGCCGGGTGCCCGGCCAGCGGCCAGGTGAAGAGCGCGGCCCCGCCGAGGATGGCCAGGATGATCCCGTCGGTGCGGCCGACCGGGCCGGCGAAGAGCGGCCGGAGCAGGAACGCCGCCGCCGCCAGCAGCCCCAGCCGGACCAGGTGCGCGGTGCCGAAGGTGCTGCCCAGCACGTCACCGAGGCCGGCGCCGGTCACGTCGAAGAGCCCGCCCCCGGCGGTGTACGGCACCTGCAACCACAGGTCGGCGACGGTGGCCACGGTCAGCAGCCCCAGCCCGGCCCAGGCCAGCCGGGCCGGTCCCCGGCGGGACAGCCGCCGGGGCCAGAGCGCGGCGAGCACCAGCGCCGGGCCGACCAGCAGCAGCAGGCCGGCGTAGCCGAGGTATTTCGCCACCTTGACCGCGTTGCCCACCACCGGGTCGGCGCGGTTGTCGCTGCCGGAGTCGGCCGGGGGCGGCGACGGGGCACCCACCGAGTAGGTGAACGCGCCGGAGACCGGGTGGCTGTCGGCGGAGATCACCCGGTAGCTGACCAGGTAGGTGCCGCGGGCGCCGGCCGGGTCCACCGGGATGGTCACCACCGCACCCCGGAACGACGGCTCGCCCCGGTCCGCGCGGGAGCCGTCCGGGGCGATCACCCGGACCTTGCCGGGCACCTTGCGGACCCCCTCGCTGAAGGTCAGCACCACCTCGGCGGGCCCGCTCGGCACCACCGCCGAGGCCGCCGGGCTGCTGCTGACCAGCACGGCATGGGCGCTGGCCGGGGTGGCCGGGGCGAGCAGCAGGGCGACGACGGTGAGCAGCAGACCGGCGGCGGCGCCCACCCGGGCGAGCCATCGACGGTCGTGCCGGCGGGATACGGCAGCAGTCATGCCCGCCATGCTCGCCGACCGGGCGTGCCGACGACCACCCGGAGTCACCCGCGTCCCGCCGCGAGCACGACGGGCAGCCGACGGTCCGGGTCGCCGCTCGTCCGGCCCAACGCCCAGAGCAGCCCGGCCTGCACCACGGCTGCCAGGTGACCGACCTCGTGCACCATGGCGGTGGTCGAGTTGGCGATGTCCACCGCGCTGGTGCCGGCCAGGCAGACCGCCAGCACCAGCGCCACCGGCAGGAAGGCCCGGGCCCGCTCCGGCCGCCAGGCGGCCAGCGCGAACCCGACGGCCAGCGCCGCGTCGAACGAGGCCATCTCGCGGCTGGTGTGCGGGTCCGCGTCGACACCCAGCCCGGCCAGCAGGATCGGCAGCGCCACGGCGAGCTGGGCGACCGCGGCCACCGCCACGGCGACCCGCAGCACCTGCCGCCGGGCCCGGGCGGTCGCCGTCGCGGCCTGTCGGGCCGCGCCCTGCTCGGCGGCGACCGCGGCCAGCACCGGCGCGGTCAGGTCGGGTACGGCCACCGCCTGCAACCGGGTGAGCCGGGTCACCCGCTCGGCGCGCGCCAGCCAGGAGCGGCAGCCGGGGCAGGTGTCGGTGTGCGTGTCCAGTGCCGTCGACGACACCCCGGGGTCCTCCCCGTCGAGCCGCGCCGACAGCGCCGCGCGTACGTCGTCGCATGTCATGAGGGGGTAGTCGAGCGCAGGGCCGGAAAAGTTCCCGACGTGGCGCGGACCATCAACGGGCCGAAGGACCCTGTGCGGTGGATGGCCGCCGCGTAACCTTGGCTGTCGTGATCCCCGCCCCGCGCGACACCGCCGCCGCCACGGACCCGGTGGGCGAGGCTGCGCGGGAGTCGGCGACCCGCTGGGCGTTGGCCGCCCGGGACGGGGACCCGGTCGCCCAGGCCGCCTTCGTCCGGGCCACCCAGGCCGAGGTGTGGCGGTTCGCCGCGGCGCTGGTCGACCCGGAGAGCGCCGACGACCTCACCCAGGACACCTACCTGCGGGCGTTCCGGTCGCTGCCGTCGTTCGAGGGCCGCTCCAGCGCCCGGACCTGGCTGCTCGGCATCGCCCGCCGGGCCTGCGCCGACCACCTGCGTACGGTGGTCCGCCGCCGGCGACTCGACGAACGGCTCGCCGCGCACGCCTGGACCGACCGGCCGCACCCAGACCCGGCCGGGCACCTGGGCGCCGCCGACCTGGTCCGCCGGCTCCCGGCCGACCGGCGGGCCGCGTTCGTCCTCACCCAACTGCTCGGCCTGTCGTACGCGGAGACCGCTGCGGTGGAGGGGGTGCCGGTGGGCACCATCCGCTCCCGGGTCGCCCGGGCGCGCTGCGACCTGGTCGAGGCGGTCGGCGATGCGATCGCCGGCTGATGCGGAACTTTCCTCGGAAACAGGACGACCAATGACCGTGACCGCACCGAGCACCCGCCGCTGGCCCGCCGTACGGCCCTGGCTCGGCACCGCCGCCCGACTCGGGCTGGCCACCGTCTGGCTGATCGCCGGCGGCGCCAAGGTCGGTGACCTGGCCGGCTCCGGCCGGGCCGTCAACGCCTACCGGATCCTGCCGTACGAGGTGGCCACCGCGATCGGTGCCGCGCTGCCCTTCGTGGAGCTGGCGCTCGGCGTACTCCTGCTCCTCGGGCTGGCCACCCGGCTGGCCGCCGGGGTCTCCGCGGCGCTGCTGGTGGTCTTCGTCACCGGCATCGCCTCGGCCTGGAGCCGCGGCCTGGCCATCGACTGCGGCTGCTTCGGCAGCGGCGGGCAGCTCGCCGCCGGGCAGGCCCCGAGCTATCTCCCGGAGATCCTCCGGGACCTGGGTTTCCTGGCGCTCGCCGGATTTCTGCTGATCTGGCCCCGCACCCCGTTCTCGGTGGACGGCTGGTTGACGGGCGAACCACCCGTGGAGGACGAGGATGAGTAGTCGCAAGGGGCAACGGGACGCGGCGCGGGTGGTCCGCGAGCAGATCGCCCGCGAGAAGCGGCGCAAGCGGGCCCTGTGGACGTCCGTCGCGGCGGTGGCCGTGCTGGTGATCGCCGGGCTGATCGGCTGGTCGGTCCTGCGCAGCCAGAAGTCCGACAGCTGGACCGCCCCGCCCGGCGCCAACGACCCCGGCACCGGCATCGTGGTCGGCAACGGCGACGCCCCGGTCACCATCGACCTGTACGAGGACTACCTCTGCCCGGCCTGCCGGCAGTTCCAGCAGACCACCGGCCCGACGATCAAGCAGCTGGTCGCCGCCGGCAAGGCGAAGGTGGTCTTCCACCCGGTCGCCTACCTGAACCGCTTCTCCACCACCGAATACTCCACCCGGGCGTCGGCCGCCTCCGGCTGCGCCGCCAAGGGCGGCAAGTTCACGGAGTTCACCGACGCGCTCTTCGCGAAGCAGCCGGCGGAGGGCAGCGCGGGGCTGAGCAACGACGAGCTGATCGACATCGGGGCCGGCGTCGGGCTGAACAAGGACGACTTCGGCGCATGCGTCAAGGACGGCACGTACAAGGGGTGGACCGAGCACGTCACCGACGACGCGAGCAAGGCCGGCGTCACCGGCACCCCCACCATCAAGGTCAACGGCAAGGACGTCGAGGACCGCAGCCCCGCGGGCGTCACGGCGGCCGTGGAGGCGGCCGGCAAGTGATCCCCGTACCGCTGCGCCGGGCGGCACTGGTCGTCACCGCCGCGCTCGCCGCCCTGCTCGCGCTGGCCACGCCGGCCGCCGCGCACGGCGCGGACGCCCCGACGGCACCGACTACCGGGTCGCGCTGACCGGGCTCAGCCCCGCCCTGCCCGGGCTGACCGTGCGGGTCGTCGAGGCCGGCGCGCGGCTGGAGCTGACCAACCGGACCGGGCGGGACGTCGAGGTGCTCGGCTACTCCGGCGAGCCGTACCTGCGGGTCGGACCCGGCGGGGTGTACGAGAACAGCCGCTCCCCGGCCACGTACCTCAACCGGACGCTGGCCGGCGACAGCAGTCTCCCGCCCGAGGCCAACCCGGCCGCCGCCCCGGTCTGGCAGCGGATCGACCAGGGCCGCTCGGTGCGCTGGCACGACCAGCGGACCCGCTGGCTGGAGGCGTCCCCGCCGGCCGGAGTGAGCGCCGACCCCGGCCGGGAACAGCGGATCCGCGACTGGGTGGTGCCGGTCCGGGTCGATACCCGGACCGTGGAGGTCCGGGGCACCCTGGACTGGGTGCCGCCGCCGGACGCGTACCCGTGGTGGGTGGCCGCCGCCTTCGGCTTCCTGGTGCTCGGGGCGGCCGGGCTGGCCCACGCCGGCACGGTGGTCGGCACCCGGGCCCTGCGCGCGGTGGGCGGGCTGCTCGCCGTCGGCGGGGCGGCCGCCGTGGCGTTCACCGTCGGCCGGGAACTGGACGCCGGCGCGGACGGGCTCGGCGGGGTGCTGGTCGGGCTGGTCGGCGGCCAGGTGTGGGCGCTGCTCACCGGGCTCGGCGCGATCGCCGCCGGCGGGTACGCACTGGCCCGCCGGGAGGCCGCCGACTTCGCGCTCGCCCTGGCCGGCGCCTGCCTGGCGACCTTCGGCGGTTTCGCCAACGTCGCCGTGCTGTCCCGGTCGGTGGTGCCGGTGGCGTGGCCGCCCACCACCGCCCGGATCCTGGTGACCCTGGTGCTGGCCACCGGACCGGCGCGGTCGCCGCCGGGGTGCTGCGCCTGCACGCCGCCGCCCGCAGCGCACCGCGCCCGGCGCGGCCGGTGCCGACGCCCCGCTGAGCCGTCGGGGCCGTCAGGCAGAGCGGGCGACCGCGCGGGGGTCGAAGCCGTACGGCAGTTCCAGCCGGTGCGCGGCCAGCAGGGCCGGGTCGGTGAGGATCTCCACGGTCGGGGCGTCCGCGACGATCCGGCCCGCGTCGAGGATCACCGACCGGTCGCACAGCTCCGCCGCGTACGGCAGGTCGTGGGTGACCATCAGCAGGGTCACCGGCAGGCCACGCAGGATCTCCGCCAGCTCCCGCCGGGCCGCCGGGTCCAGGTTGGACGAGGGCTCGTCCAGCACCAGGATCTCCGGGTGCATGGCGAGCACGGTGGCCACCGCCACCCGGCGGCGCTGCCCGAAGGAGAGGTGGTGCGGGGCGCGGTCCCGGTGCTCGGTCATGCCCACGGCGGCGAGGGCCTCGTCCACCCGGGCGGTCAGCTCCGCGCCGCGCAGCCCCAGGTTGGCCGGGCCGAACGCCACGTCCTCGGCGACGGTGGGCAGGAAGAGCTGGTCGTCGGGGTCCTGGAAGACGATGCCGACCCGGCGGCGGATCTCGGCGAGGGTCGCCCGGTCCCGACTGACCGGCAGGCCACCGACGGTGACCGTGCCCTCGGTGGCGGTGAGGATGCCGTTGAGGTGCAGCACCAGCGTGGTCTTGCCGGCGCCGTTCGGCCCGAGCAGCGCCACCCGCTCGCCGCGCGGCACGGTCAGGTCCACCCCGTGCAGGGCGACGTGACCGTCCGGGTACGCGTACCGGACGCCGCGCACGTCCAGGGAGGGAGGGTTCTGCACGGATCCGATCATGTCAGCACGACGGCGGTGGCGGCGATGGTGGCGGCCAGCAGCGGCACGGTCGCCGCGGTCGCCCACTGTCCGGCGGTGGCCGCGCCCGCGCCCTGCCACACCGCCGGCATCCGCCCCGAGTAGCCCCGGGACACCATCGCCAGATAGACCCGCTCGCCCCGCTCGAACGCGCGCAGGAAGAGCGAACCCACCCCGGCGGCGAAGCCGCGCAGCTGCCACAGGAACCGGGGGTCGTCGCCCCGGGACACCCGGGCCACCCGCATCCGCCGGGCCTCGCCGACCAGCACCTCCAGGTAACGCAGCATGAAGGTGGCGATCTGGGTGAGGACCTGCGGGCAGCGCAGCCGGTCCAGGCCGACGATCAGGTCCCGGGTCGTGGTGGTCGCGGCCAGCAGGAGCGACGCGAGTACGCCGAGCGTGCCCTTGGCGAGGATGTTCCAGCCGCCGAGCAGCCCGTCGACGGAGAGGTGCAGCCCGGCCACCTCGACCCGCTCCCCCGCCCCGAGGAACGGCAGCGCGAACGCGAAGAGCACGAACGGCAACTCGATCAGGGCCCGGCCGAGCAGCCAACCGGGACCGACCCGGGCCAGCGCGGCCACGACGGCGACCAGCAGGGCGTACCCGCCGAAGGCCCAGTACGCCTCCCGCGGCGTGGCGACCACGGCGACGGTGAAGACCACCATCGCGGCGATCTTGACCTCGGGCGGGAGGCGGTGGACCGGCGAGCTGGACTCCCGGTAGAGGACGTGCGCGTGTCCGGCACCCATCGTGGCGTACCCCCGTCAGCCGGTCGGGCCGGTGCGGCCGTCCGCGCCGGCGGAGGCGCGGCCGCCACGGCGGCGGACGCGCGGTCGTCGTCCCGGGCGGCGTCCCCACCCTCGGCGGCACGGTCGTCCCCGGCGGCGCGGTCGCCCCGTGCGGGCCCGTCCTCGGCGGCGGGGGTGCCGCGGCGGCGGGCCAGCCAGAAGAGGCCGCCGCCGAGGGCGAAGGTGAGCAGCACGCCGAGCACACCGGAGAGGCCGGTGGAGAGGAACCGGTTGTCGATGCCCCGGATGCCGTAGTCGGCCAGCGGGCTGTCGGAGAGCTCGTGGTGCTTCGCCTGCTGCGCGGGGCAGCTGCCGCCGGTGATCTCCCCCTGTGCGTCGACGGTGCAGCCCTTGAGCAGGGAGGAGTCGAGCCCGTCCGGGTGCGACGAGGCGTAGTTGCTGACCACGCCGGCGAGCAGCAGCGCGACGAGCAGGCCGCCGACGAGGAACCCTCGGGAACGCTTTCTCATCGGACCCCTCCGGCGACCGGGACGGCGGCGGCCGGCGCGACCGGGCGGCGGGCGCGCAGCGCGTACACCAGGTCGGGACGGACCTTGGCGACGGTGAGCACCGTGGTGGCGGTGATCAGGCCCTCGCCGATGCCGATGAGCAGGTGCACGCCGGCCATCGTGCCGGCCAGGCCGGCCAGGTTGCCGCCGAGGTCGGTGGTGCCGCCGAGCCAGTACTCCAGGACGAAACCCTGGCTGGCGACGACGACGCTGACCAGGGCGGAGACGAACGCGGTGACCGCCAGCCCGGCCCGGGTGCGCGGCAGCACCCGCAGCAGCACCGCGATCAGCAGGTACGCGGCGGCGGTGCCGAGCAGCGCCATGTTGGTGATGTTGAGGCCGAGCATGGCCACCCCGCCGTCGCCGAAGACCAGCGCCTGCACGACGAGGACCACGGCCACGCAGAGCGCGCCGACCCAGGGGCCGACCAGCATCGCGGCGAGCGCCCCACCGAGCAGGTGGCCGCTGACGCCGGCGGTGAAGATCGGGAAGTTGAGCATCTGCACCGCGAAGATGAACGCGGCCACCAGGCCGGCCATCGGGGCGAGCCGGTCGTCCAGGTCGCGGCGGCCGCGCAGCACGCAGAGGGTGAGCGCGGCGAGCGCGAAGGCGGCGAAGACCGCGGCGACGGGGCCGTCGATGATCCCGTTCGAGATGTGCATCGCCAGGGTTCTCATGTGGCCTCCCGGGGCGCGGCGGGTGGGTCCACGCCTGCCGGCTCAGCTTATTTGCGACCAACCGTTGTTGCCAATCTATTGCAACAAGCCATGGTAATGATCACGACCGGTGGCGCGTCGGCGGCGCCGCCGACCCGTACGGCGGCGGTATCGTCTGCGCCATGACCGACCGCCTCAACCCCGGCGACGCCGCGCCGGAGTTCACCCTCCCCACCGACGACGGTGGCACGCTCTCCCTGGCCGACCTGCGGGGCCGCCGGGTCATCCTCTACGCCTACCCGGCCGCCATGACGCCCGGCTGCACCAAGCAGGCGTGCGACTTCCGCGACTCGCTCGCCTCCCTCCAGGCCGCGGGCTACGAGGTCGTCGGCGTCTCTCCGGACAAGCCGGCGAAGCTCGCCAAGTTCCGCGAGCGCGACGCGATCACCTTCCCGCTGGTCGCGGACGCCGACAAGGCGGTGCTCACCGCCTACGGCGCCTACGGCGAGAAGCAGATGTATGGCAGGACGGTCACCGGGGTGATCCGCTCCACCTTCGTCATCGACCCGGACGGCAAGATCGAGCACGCGTTCTACAACGTCCGGGCCACCGGTCACGTCGCCAAGCTGCGCCGCGACCTCGGCCTGGACTGAGCGAGGCCGGGCTCCCCACACCGTGGCGGCCACGTTCTAGACTCAGCGGGTCCGCGGGAGTGGCGTAATAGGCAGGCGCGATAGGTTTAGGTCCTATTGTCCGAAAGGACGTGGGGGTTCGACTCCCCTCTCCCGCACCAACGGCCTGTCACGAGGATCACGGGTCCCGGCACCGGCCGGCCCGTTCGCCGAGGATGGGGTCGTGAGCCTGCGTTTCGTCCTCGACCCCGAACTCACCACCGACCTGCGCGAACGAATCATCGCGCTCTGGGTGGACGTCACCAACGCCGGCGGCGCGGTCGGCTTCGTCGCCCCCGTGACGGCAGCCGAGGTACGACCGGTCGCCGAGGCCACCTTTGCCGAGATCGCGGACGGGCCCGACCGGCTGCTGGTCGGCTACGCCGACGATCGACCCGTGGCTGTCCTGATCATCACGGACAACCGGTTCCGGCTGAAGTCGCACTACCGGGTGCTCAAGCGCGTCATGGTGCACCCGGACACCCAGGGGCACGGCCACGGCGCCACGCTGATGCGCGAGGCCGAGCGGATCGCGGGTGAACTGGGCCTGGCGGCGCTGCACGTGACCGTCCGCAGCGGACTGGGCCTGGAGTCGTTCTACGAACGGCTGGGCTACCGCGAGGTGGGTCGGCTGCCGGGTGCGCTGCGGGTCGCCCCCGGTGACGACCGGGACGAGATCTTCATGTGGCTCGACCTGAGCACGCCACCCGCCTGACGCCCCTGGAACCGCCCGTCACCAGCCGACCGTCTCCTCCGGAGCGGCCCCCGCCCCGACCGAACCGAGCGGGTGGGCGGGTAGCCCGCCGGGGTGGGCGCGCCGTGTGCGGGCGGACGCAGCGGGCGGGGCGGGGGCCGACTGGGCAGGGCGACAACGGACCGGCGGTCTGGCCACAGACGCATCAAGGCGGACAGCGACGGCACCCGTAGACGGCGAGGGAGACCCGAGCGACGCGGCGAGCCGCGTGACGGCGGCGTCCAGACGCCGAGGTGCCCGCTGTCGAGACGCTACGAGTTTGATGTCATAGATGAATCGCGGGTGCGGTCGCCCAGACCTCGGAACCGGACGCAGCCGAGGATCGGAACCAGGGCACATACGCCCACCGTGGGTGATTCATTGATGTAATCAGACTCGTAGTGTGCTCAGCGCGCTCCCGGGTCCCTCGTGGTCAGCCCCAGAGACGGCACCGGAACTCACTCGCCGCAGCCGGCACGCGCCAGGCCGGGCAGCGAGGGCACGGCTGCGGCGTCGACGGCCCGATCGGGGTCGGTCGAGGTGGACGGTGGGCTGGCCGGGGTACTCGGGCGGGCGGATGGGGAGGCGCTGGCGGATGCCGACGGGGAGCGTGCGGGCGCCACCGACCGGGCGGACGGCACCGACCGGGAGACGGCCGGGGCGGCGCTGCCGTACATCCGCACGGTGCTGCGCTGGACCTGTCCGGGGGCCATCCGGATGCCGGTGGCCGTCACCCGGTGGCCGTAGGCGTCGGTGACCCGGATCGCGTACGGGCCCGGGCCGGCGCCGGAGTCGATCAGCCAGTAGTTGTAGTCCTGCCGGGCGGCGGTGCGCCAGTTCCCGCCCTGGCGCACCTCGACGGAGCGCAGCGGGTTGCCGTGGTCCCCGACCAGTACGGCGAACCACCACTGGGACGAGCCCTCCTTCATCCGGAAGGTGAGCGGTCCGGGCAGCAGCGGGTTCACCACGGCCCGGTAGCTGACCGGGACGACGCCCTGGACCGGGTCGGCGATGCGGGCGAACGCCTCCGCCGACAGGTCAAGGTGGCCGGGTTCGCACTCCGGGCACTGGTCCATGACGAGGACCCGCACGGTGCCCTTCGGGCCGGTGACGTCGAGGAAACCGCCGCAGGCGGCACCGGCGGCGTACTCACCGGGGCCCAGCGCGACATACAGCCGGTTGGCGGGCGCGGCGGGGCGGGAGCAGTTGCCGCCGGCGCCCTTCGAGTCGTAGAAGGTCGCCTTTCCCCGGTGGACGGTGCCACCGAGCGGCGGCGCCGCCAGGACGGGGGCAGCGGCCAGGGCGGGGGCGGCGATCGGCGCACCGAGGGCCGGGGGAGCCGCGCAGGCGGGTTCGGCGCCGGTGCGGACGGCGAGGACCAGGCCGGTGAGCGCGGCCAGCGCCGCCAGCCCGCCACCGGTCAGCCAGCGGCCACGGCGGGTGCCGGCCCGCCGTCGACCCGGCCGGGAACGCTCCGGCGGGCCGGAGCCGGGCGGAGTGGGGAGCGGGCCGCTGGGAGCGCTACCGTCGGTCACGACGGTCGATCGTGCCGGACCGGGGCGGCACCGGACAAGCCGGCTAAGGGAAAGCTAAGACGCGGGTGCGGCGGACCGGGTACGCAGCAGGCCGGCCGCGATGACGGTGAGCGAGTGCAGTTCCCCGGCGACCTCGGGTCGGTCGCGCAGGGCGTCCTCGAGGCGTACCCGCCACCTGCCGGCTTCGATCGAGGCCTGGTGCTCGGCCCAGAGCAGGCGGTGCCGGGTGACCTCCAGCGCGTCCTCGACGGTGGGGCCGAGCAGGTCACCGACGGCGGCACTGAACCAGCGGAAGACGTCCTCGTCCCGCACCGCGTCGACGACCAGCCTGGCCGCGTCCCAGGCCACCCGGGGTTGATGGATCACCGGCATCTCGACTCCTCTGTCGACGGACCGCTCCCCCCATCATCTTCCTCCCGGCTGACCAGGGACAAGACCCGTCAGTCGAGCAGTGTGACCGGGTCGCCGACGGCCACCGCTCCCGGCCCCTCGGGAACGAGGTGCAGTCCGAACAGGAGCTTCTGGTCGATGTTGCGGTGCCGGGCCAGGGTGCGCAGCGGCTCCTTGCCGCGTACCCCGGTCTCCTGGTCGGTGGTGGTGACCACGCAGCGGTCGCACGGCCCGGCGGCCCGCAGGACCACGCCGCCGACGCGGAGCCGGCGGCCGGCCCACCCGTCCTCCTGCCACGCGGCGGCGCCGTCGACCACCAGGTTGGGGCGGAAGCGGGTCATCTCCACCGGCGCCTCGCCGGCCTCGACGAGCCAGCCGTTGAGCGCGTCGAGGGAGGCGGCGTTGGTCAGCAGCAGCGGGTACTCGTCGGCGAAGCTGACCCGGTCGCCGGTGTCGTGGACCCGCTCACCGGGGGCACGTGCCGGGTCGGGTCGCGGAGCCAGACGAGCCGCACCGGGCGGCCGAGCAGCGTGCCCAGCCAGTCGTCGGCGGCCGGACCGGCGGGCAGCGCGGCGACCGGCAGCCGACTGCGGAAGACCCGCACCGGGACGGGCTCGACGGCGGTCGGCTCCGGCACGTCCAGGTCGGGACGGCCGGGGGCGCGCAGCAGCAGACCGCCGTCGCGGGGGACGGCCCGGAGGGTGACCAGCTCGGTCGCCTCCCGCTGGGTGACGCCGACGCCGTGCTCGTCGAGCACCATCCAGCGCCGGTCCCCGGCCAGGCCCCACGGCTCGAGCCGGGCGCCGTCGTGGTCCAGGCGGTGGCAGCCCTTGACCGGGTACGTGTGCACGGACGCGAGTTTCACCTGGCCACCCCGATCACGTCGCCCGGGTCCCGGTGCCCGGCGGAGGTTTCACGGTACGCGAGGAGACACCGGCCGGGGTGCCCCCTCGATCGTCATCCCGCTCCGGCCGGCAGCGCCGGCAACCGTTCGGCCAGCCGGGGAGCCAGGGTACGGGCGTAGGTGGCGGTGAGGTGGTGGGCGTCGCGGTAGACGAGCACCCCGTCGATGACCGGCGCGCACCGCTCCGTCGGGCAGATGACGTCGGTGAGGTCGACCAGGCTCACGCCGGGCAGCCCCTGCGCCGCGGCGACCTGGAGCGGGCCGATCCCGGCCAACGCCTCGTCGCGCGGGACGGCGCACCGGGTGAGCTGCTCGCGGTGGGCGGAGACGCAGTCCGCGACGTCGCGCCCGGGGGCGGGGGTGTCCCTGAGCACCACCACCGGGGCCAGCCGGGCCAGCCCGGTCCAGGTACGCCGCATCGAGGCGACCAGGGCGGTGTCGTTCGCCCCGCCGGTCAGCGGGCGGCCGGCCCGGATCGCCTCGTAGCTGTAGCTGCTGGTGACGATCAGGTCCGGCCGGTCGGCGGCCAGAGCCGGCCCCAGGCCCCGGTTCCAGGTCACGCAACTGTCGTAGGGGCGTCTGGACGCGCCCGCCGCCACCGCCACCTCGACGTCGAGGACGGGGCAGCTGGACTTGGTGTGGGTCACCAGCTTCCAGTTGCGCCGTTCCGCGACGGCCTGGAGGGCGGGCACCCACTGCGCGGCGTGCGAGTCACCGATCAGCGCCACGGTCAGCGTGCCGGTGGCGGGGCCGTACGTGCAGGTCCGGACGGTGGTGTCGGCCTGGTTGCCGTGGCAGCCGTCGGCATAGACCGACGGCAGGTCGGAGCGGGCCGACGAGAGGTCGGGGACGAACGCCGGGCCGCCCCGGCTGCCCCCCGCGCCGCCGGTCGGGGTGACCGCGACGGCGGGGAAGGTCAGGCCCGCGCAGATCGAGAACGCCGTGCAGGCCACCCCGACCGCGAGCGCCGCGCGGGGCCGTACCGAGAGCGCGCGGGAACGCCAGATCGGCCGCTCCACGAACCGGCTGGTGAGGTACGCGAGGACGGCGGCGAACGCGACCACGGCCAACCGGGCCGCCAGGCCCGGCGTCTCCAGTTGCGCGGTGAGCGCCACGAGCAGCGGCCAGTGCCAGAGGTAGAGGGTGTAGGAGATGCCGCCGAGGAACTGCAGCGGCCGGAGGCGCAGCAGTGCGACCGGCCCGTACCGGCCGGCCGGACCGGCGGCGATGACGAGGGCGGTGCCGATGGTCGCCGGCAGCGCCGCCAGGCCCGGGAAGGGCGTCGAGGCGTCGATCGCCACGGCCGAACCCGCGACGGCGGCGAGGCCGAGCCAGCCGGCGGCCGGGGCGAGCGCACCACTCAGCCGCCGGAACGGCCAGAGCGCCAGCAGCGCGCCGACGGCGAGTTCCCAGATCCGGGTGGTGGTGACGAAGTAGGCCCGACCGGGTTCGGTCTGCACCAGCAGCACGGACCAGGCGAGCGAGGCGAGCCAGACGACCCCCACGGTCGCCGCGGCGAGCCGGCCGAACGTCGCGCCGCCGCGCCGGCGGGACAGCCGGGCGACCACCGCCAGCAGTACCGGCCACACCAGATAGAACTGCTCCTCGACGGCGAGCGACCAGTAGTGCTGCACGATGCTGGGTGCCTGCTCGGCGGCGAGGTAGTCCACGGACTGCGCGGCGAGCCGCCAGTTGATCATGTAGACGGCGCTGCTCACCACGTCCGACGCGGTGCTGCGCCACCGGATGTCCGGCAGGAACAGGTAGCCGAGGACGAGGGCGGCGAACAGGACGAGCGCGGAGCTGGGCAGCAGCCGCTTGGCCCGTCTGCCCCAGAACCGGCTCAGCGACAGCCGACCGTGGGTGGTCACCTCCGCCGCCATCGCGGTGGTGATCAGGTAACCGGAGATGACGAAGAAGACGTCCACCCCGACGAATCCGCCGGGGAGCAGGGGCACGCCCGCGTGCCAGAGCACGACCAGCAGGACCGCGACGGCCCGAAGGCCCTCGATGTCCGACCGGAAGCGGCCGGTGGCGGGGACGGCGTGCGGACGTACCTGGGCCGCACCAGGGGGCATGTCGGAACTCCGGGCAGCGAAACGGCAGGGACGATGGGTCGGTCGGGTGGGGGCACGTCAGTGTACGAGACGGGTTGTCTTTGAAATTCTTCATGCATAGAGTCGCGGCATGAATGAAAGCGGTGTCGTCGCGGCGCCGACCGAACGCGTGCTCGACCTCTTCCACGGGGTCCGGCTCACCCCCACCCAGCGGCGGATCGCGCACTGCCTGGTGCAGCACGCCGGGGCGGCGGCCTACCTGTCGGCGGCCGAGGTGGCCGAGCTGGCCGGGGTCAGCCAGCCGTCGGTGACCCGGTTCGCGATGGCGCTCGGCCACGACGGCTACCCGGCCCTGCGCCGCCGGCTGCGCGAGCTGACCGGCACCGGGGCGGCCGGACCGGCCGACGCCGACAACGAGCTCCAGCGGGCCGTCCGCACCGAGGCGGGCAACCTCGACCGGCTGGCCGGGCAGCTCGCCGACCGGGAGCGGATCAGCGGGGTGGGGCGGCTGCTCGCCGCGAGCCGGCCGCTGCCGGTGCTCGGGCTGCGCGCCGCCGCGCCGCTCGCGGCCTACTTCGCGTACTTCGCCGCGAAGGTGCACCCGGACGTGCGGGTGCTCGACGACGGCGGCAGCCTGCTGGCCGACCGGCTCGAACAGGCCGCCGCGGCCGGGGCGACCGCGCTGCTGGCCTTCGTGCTGCCCCGCTATCCGCGGGAGACCCTGGACGCGTTGCGGGAGGCCCGCGACACCGGCCTGACCGTCGTCGCGATCACCGACTCCCCGGTCAGCCCCGCGACCGAGCACGCCGACGTGGTGCTCCCCGCCGCCGTCGGCACCGATCTGGTCTTCGACCTGCACACCGCCCCGATGACCCTGGCCATGGTGGTGCTCCAGGCGATCTGCGACGCCACCCCCGCCGAGACCCAGGCCCGACTCGAGGCGTTCGAGTCGTCCGCCGCCCGCCGCCAGTTGTTCCTCGGCTGAGAGGAGTACGAGATGCACCAGCCCGTCCGCGCCGCCCGCGGCACCGCGCGCACCGCCAAGGGGTGGCCGCAGGAGGCCGCCCTGCGGATGCTGATGAACAACCTCGACCCCGAGGTTGCCGAGCGCCCCGACGACCTGGTCGTCTACGGCGGCACCGGGAAGGCCGCGCGCGACTGGCCGTCGTACCACGCGCTGGTGCGGACGCTGACCGAGCTGCGCGACGACGAGACGATGCTGGTGCAGTCCGGCCGCCCGGTGGGCGTGATGCGGACCCACGAGTGGGCACCCCGGGTGCTGCTGGCCAACTCGAACCTGGTCGGCGACTGGGCCACCTGGCCGGAGTTCCGCCGCCTCGAACAGCTCGGCCTGACCATGTACGGGCAGATGACCGCCGGTTCGTGGATCTACATCGGCACCCAGGGCATCCTCCAGGGCACGTACGAGACCTTCGCCGCCGTCGCCGCGAAGCGGTTCGGCGGGACGCTCGCCGGGACGCTGACGCTGACCGCCGGCTGCGGCGGGATGGGCGGGGCGCAGCCCCTCGCGGTCACCATGAACGGCGGCGCCTGCCTGGTCGTGGACGTGGACCGGACCCGGCTGGACCGCCGGGTGCACGACCGCTACCTCGACGAGGTGGCCGGCTCGCTGGACGACGCCGTCGACCGGGTGCTGGCCGCGAAGCGGGACCGCCGGGCGCTGAGCGTCGGCGTGGTCGGCAACGCGGCCACCGTCTTTCCGGAGCTGCTGCGCCGGGGCGTCGAGATCGACGTGGTCACCGACCAGACCAGCGCGCACGATCCGCTGTCGTACCTGCCGGAGGGGGTGGAACTGGCCGACGCCCGGGACTACGCGCAGGCGAAGCCGGCCGAGTTCACCGACCGGGCGCGGGCGTCGATGGCGAAGCACGTCGAGGCGATGGTGGGCTTCCTCGACGCGGGCGCGGAGGTCTTCGACTACGGCAACTCGATCCGGGGCGAGGCGAAGCTCGGCGGCTTCGAGCGGGCCTTCGACTTCCCCGGCTTCGTGCCGGCGTACATCCGGCCGCTGTTCTGCGAGGGCAAGGGACCGTTCCGGTGGGCGGCGCTCTCCGGCGACCCGAAGGACATCGCCGCCACCGACCGGGCCATCCTCGACCTCTTCCCGGAGAACGAGTCCCTGGCCCGGTGGATCCGGCTGGCCGGCGAGCGGGTCGCCTTCCAGGGCCTGCCGGCGCGGATCTGCTGGCTCGGCTACGGCGAGCGCGACAAGGCGGGCGTCCGGTTCAACGAGATGGTGGCGTCGGGCGAGCTGAGTGCCCCCGTGGTGATCGGCCGCGACCACCTGGACTGCGGCAGCGTGGCCAGCCCCTACCGGGAGACCGAGGCGATGGCCGACGGCTCCGACGCGATCGCCGACTGGCCGCTGCTCAACGCGCTGGTCAACACGGCCAGCGGCGCGTCCTGGGTGTCCATCCACCACGGCGGTGGCGTGGGCATCGGCCGGTCGATCCACGCCGGGCAGGTCTGCGTCGCCGACGGCACCGCCCTGGCCGGCCAGAAGATCGAACGGGTGCTCACCAACGACCCCGCGATGGGCGTCATCCGCCACGTCGACGCCGGCTACGACACCGCCCGCGAGGTCGCCGAGCGCACCGGCGTCCGCATCCCCATGGCCGAGGCGTAAGGAAGGGCCCCTTGTTAACGGATTTGGTAGAGGAAGGGCCCCTTCCTAACAGGTTCCGCAAGCTGTGGGACGAGATCGCGCCCGTCGGGCGGGACGCCGACAGCGGCGGCTACCTGCGGTACGCGCTGACCGAACCGGAGCTGACCCTGCGCGCCTGGTTCCGCGAGCAGGCCGACGAGCGCGGCATGCCGGTGCTCCAGGACGGCAACGGCAACCTCTTCGCCTGGTGGGGCGACCCGCAGGCCGGGCAGGCGGTGCTCACCGGCAGCCACTTCGACTCGGTGCCGCACGGCGGGGCGTACGACGGGCCGCTCGGCATCGTCAGCGCGTTCCTCGCCGTGGACGAGTTGCGGGCGGCGGGCGTCACGCCGGACCGGCCGGTGGCGGTGGCCGCGTTCGTGGAGGAGGAGGGGGCGCGGTTCGGCGTACCCTGCCTGGGGTCGCGGCTGCTCACCGGGGAGATCGCGGTCGACCGCGCGGCCGGGCTGCGCGACGCGGCCGGGGTGACCTTCGCCGAGGCGCTGGGCGACCGGCCGGCGGGCGCCGACCGGACCCTGCTCGGCCGCTTCGCGGCCTTCGTGGAGCTGCACGTCGAGCAGGGCCGCGCGCTGGTCGAGCGGCACGCGCCGGTCGCGGTGGCCAGCGCGATCTGGCCGCACGGCCGCTGGCGCTTCGACTTCCACGGCGAGGGCAACCACGCGGGTACGACCCGGATGGCCGACCGCCGCGACCCGATGCTCACGTACGCGTTCACGGTGCTCGCCGCGAACAAGGAGGCCCGGCTGCGCGACGCGCACGCCACCGTGGCCCGGGTCGCGGTCGAGCCGAACGCCACCAACGCCATCCCGGCGAAGGTGACCGGCTGGCTGGACGCCCGGGCGGCCGAGCCGGCGACGCTGCACGGCCTGGTGGAGGCGGTGCAGGCCAAGGCGACCGAGCGGGCGAGGCGGGACGGCACGACGCTGACCTGCACCGAGGAGTCGGCGACCCCGCTCGTGGCGTTCGACGGTGGGCTGGCCGACCGGCTGGCCACGCTGCTGGCCGCGCCGGTGCTGCCCACCGGGGCCGGGCACGACGCGGGGGTGCTGGCCGCGCACCTGCCCACCGCGATGCTCTTCGTCCGCAACCCGACCGGGGTGTCGCACTCCCCGGCCGAGTCCGCCACCGACGTCGACTGCGCGGCCGGGGTGACCGCCCTGGCCCGGGTGCTGGAGGAGCTGGCATGCCGTTGAGATGGCTCGCCGAGTACGCCTGGCTGCCCGACCACGCCGAGCCCACGCCCGACGTGCTGATCGAGGCGGACGGCGGCCGGATCACCGCGGTCACGCCGTTGACCGCCGGGAGCCGGCCGGCGGCCGGGGTGGAGGTGCTCGGCGACGCGACCCGGCTGCCCGGGTTGACCCTGCCGGGGCTGGCCAACGCGCACTCGCACGCCTTCCACCGGGCGCTGCGCGGGCGTACCCACGCCGGTCGGGGTGACTTCTGGACCTGGCGGGACACCATGTACGCCGTCGCCACCCGGCTCGACCCGGACTCGTACCTGGCGCTGGCCCGGGCCGCGTACGCGGAGATGGCGCTCGCCGGGATCACCTGCGTCGGCGAGTTCCACTACCTGCACCACGGCCGCGACGGCACCCCGTACGACGACCCGAACGCGATGTCGGCAGCGCTGGTGGAGGCGGCGGCGCACGCCGGCATCCGGCTCACCCTGCTGGACGCCTGCTATCTGACCGCCACCGTGGACGGTGCGCCGCTCGCGGGGCCGCAGCGGCGGTTCGGCGACGGGGACGCGCTGCGCTGGGCGGAGCGGGTCGCCGCGTTCCGCCCGGAGAACGAGCACGCCCGCGTCGGTACGGCCATCCACTCCGTCCGGGCGGTGCCGGCGGAGCAGTTGGCGACCGTCGCCAACCTGGCCGACCGCGCCGGGGTGCCGCTGCACGTGCACCTGTCGGAGCAGCCCGCCGAGAACGACGCCTGCCGGGCCGTGCACGGCGTCACCCCGACCCGGCTGCTCGCCGAGCACGGGGTGCTCGGCCCGCACACCACCGCCGTGCACGCCACCCATCCCACCAGCGCCGACGTCACGCTGCTCGGGGGGAGCCGGACCGGGATCTGCCTCTGCCCCACCACCGAACGGGACCTCGCCGACGGGATCGGACCGGCCCGCCGGCTGGCCGAGGCGGGCAGCCCGCTCAGCCTGGGCAGCGACAGCCACGCCGTGGTCGACCTCTTCGAGGAGGCCCGCGCGGTCGAGCTGGACGAGCGACTGCGGACCCGCCGGCGCGGGCACTTCACCGCCGCCGAGCTGCTCACCGCCGCCACCGTCGCCGGGCACGCCGCGCTGGGCTGGGGGGACGCCGGCCGGCTGGCGGTCGGCGACCGGGCCGACCTGGTCACCGTACGGCTGGACAGCGCTCGTACCGCCGGGGTGCCACCGGTCGGCGCGTTCTTCGCGGCCACCGCCGCCGACGTGACCACGGTGGTGGTCGACGGACGGACGGTGGTCGCCGAGGGCCGGCACCTGACCGTGGACGTACCGGTCGAACTGCGGGACGCCATCGCGGAGGTGACCTCATGAGCGGCTTCCCGGGCCGGCCGGTGGGTCCCGGCGACCCGGTCCGGCGGCTGCCCCGCAGCACCGGCAGCCTGCTCGTCGACAACATCGGCGAACTGGTCACCAACGACGTCGGCGGCGAGAGCGGTCCGCTGGGGATCCGCCGGGACGCCGCCGTGCTGGTCGAGGACGGGCAGGTGGCCTGGATCGGGCCGGCCCGGGACGCGCCCGCCGCCGACCGGCGGATCGACGCCGGGGGCGCGGCGGTGCTGCCCGGCTTCGTGGACAGCCACGCCCACCTGGTCTTCGCCGGGGACCGGGCCGCCGAGTTCGCCGCCCGGATGGCCGGCGAGCCCTACACCGGCGGCGGCATCCGCACCACCGTCGGCGCCACCCGTGCCGCCTCCGACGACGAGCTGCGGGCCACCGTGGGCCGGCTGCGCGCCGAGGCCCTGCGGCAGGGCACCACCACGATCGAGATCAAGAGCGGGTACGGCCTCACCGTTCCCGACGAGGCCCGCTCGCTGCGGATCGCCGCCGAGTTCACCGAGGACACCACCTTCCTGGGCGCGCACGTCGTCCCCGCCGAGTACGCGAACCGCCCCGACGACTACGTGGGCATGGTCTGCGGCCCGATGCTCGCCGCCGCCGCCCCGTACGCCCGGTGGATCGACGTGTTCTGCGAGCGGGGCGCGTTCGACGTGGACCACGCCCGGGCGATCCTCGCCTGCGGGCAGGCCGTCGGGCTGGGCGTGCGGGTGCACGCCAACCAGCTCGGCCCCGGGCCGGGCGTGCAACTGGGGGTGGAGCTGGGCGCGGCCAGCGTCGACCACTGCACCCACCTGACCGACGCCGACATCGACGCGCTGGCCTCCCGCCGGATCGACTGCATGTGCCCGGACGGCCTGCACACCGTCACCGTGGCCACGCTGCTGCCCGGGGCGGAGTTCTCCACCCGGTCGCCGTACCCCGACGCGCGGCGGCTGCTCGACGCGGGCGTGACCGTCGCGCTCGCCACGGACTGCAACCCCGGGTCGTCGTACACGTCGTCGATGGCGTTCTGCGTCGCGCTCGCCGTACGCGAGATGCGGATGACCCCGGCGGAGGCGGTGTGGGCGGCGACGGCCGGCGGGGCGGCGGCGCTGCGCCGCACCGACGTCGGCCGGCTGCGGCCCGGCGGCCGGGCCGACCTGATGATCCTCGACGCCCCTTCCCACCTGCACCTGGCCTACCGGCCGGGGGTTCCCCTGATCCGCCAGGTTCTGCACAACGGAGTGCCGCAATGACCGTGACCATCCAGCCCACCGGGGTCTCCCCCGCCGACGTGCTCGCCGTGGCGCGTGGCACCGCCAAGGTCGTCCTCGATCCGTCCACCGTGGACGCGATGGCGACCAGCCGCGCCATCGTGGACGGCATCGAGGCCGCCGGCCGCCCCGTCTACGGCGTCTCCACCGGCTTCGGGGCGCTCGCCAACACCTTCGTCGCCCCGGAACGGCGGGCCGAGCTGCAGCACGCGCTGATCCGCTCGCACGCCGCCGGCGTGGGTACGCCGATGCCCCGCGAGGTGGTCCGGGCGATGATGCTGCTGCGGGTCCGCTCCCTCGCGCTGGGCCGCTCCGGCGTCCGTCCGCTGATCGCGGAGGCGCTGGTGGACCTGCTCAACCACGAGGTCACCCCGTGGGTGCCGGAGCACGGCTCGCTCGGCGCCTCCGGCGACCTGGCGCCCCTGGCGCACTGCGCGCTGGTGCTGCTCGGCGAGGGCTGGGTGCTCGGGCCGGCCGGGGAACGGCTCGACGCCGCCGAGGCGCTGCGCCGGGTCGGGCTGGCCCCGATCGAGCTGGCCGCCAAGGAGGGGCTGGCGCTGATCAACGGCACCGACGGCATGCTCGGCATGCTGCTGCTGGCCATCCGCGACGCCCGGCACCTCTTCGCCATGGCCGACGTCACCGCCGCCCTCGCCATCGAGGCGATGCTCGGCTCGGAGCGGCCGTTCCTGCCCGAGCTGCACGCCATCCGGCCGCACCCCGGGCAGGCCGCCTCGGCGGCGAACATCCACCGGCTGCTCCAGGACTCCCGGGTGATGGACTCGCACCGCGACGACCTGGCGCACGCCGTGCAGGACGCGTACTCGATGCGCTGCGCCCCGCAGGTGGCCGGCGCGGCCCGGGACACCCTCGACTTCGTCGAGACGGTCGCCGGGCGGGAGCTGCGCTCGGTGGTGGACAACCCGGTGGTGCTGCCCGACGGGCGGGTCGAGTCGACCGGCAACTTCCACGGCGCGCCGCTCGGCTTCGCCGCCGACTACCTGGCCATCGCCGCCGCCGAGGTGGGGGCCATCGCGGAGCGCCGGGTCGACCGGCTGCTCGACGTGGCCCGCAACCGGGACCTGCCCGCATTTCTCTCCCCCGACGCCGGGGTCAACTCGGGGCTGATGATCGCCCAGTACACGGCGGCCGGGATCGTCGCCGAGAACCGGCGGCTCGCCGCCCCCGCCTCGGTCGACTCGCTGCCCACCAGCGGCATGCAGGAGGACCACGTCTCGATGGGCTGGGCGGCGACCAAGAAGCTGCGTACCGTGCTGGACAACCTGACCAGTGTGCTCGCGGTGGAACTGCTGGCCGGGGTACGCGGCCTCCAGCTCCGCGCCCCGCTGGAGCCGTCGCCGGCCGGTCGGGCCGCGCTGGCGGCGCTCGGCGAGGTGGCCGGTGAACCCGGCCCGGACGTCTTCCTCGCCCCCCTGATGGAGGCCGCCCGGGACGCGGTACGCGGCCCCGACCTGCGCGCCGCCATCGAACGCGAGATCGGCCCCCTCACCTGACCCGCCCCGCCCCCACTCGCGACCTCCACGCCGCACCCGCGGCGCGGTGCCGCCCCCGCACGTAACCGCAGTTTCTGGGAAAGAGTGGCCATTCCACGCGGAATGAGCCCTCTTTCCCAGAAACTGCGGGCACCTGGATGCGCGCAGCGCAAGGGGGCGCGGACGCGGCGGGGCGCGGGCGTTATGGGCGCGGGCAGGCGGGGGTCAGAGGGTTGGCGGGAGGACCTTGGCGACGAGCTTGGCGAGGTCTCGCAGGGCCTTGCCGCGGTGGCTGATGGCGTCCTTCTCCTGCGGGGTCAGCTCCGCGTTCGTGCGGTCCTGACCGTCGCCGAGAAAGATCGGGTCGTAGCCGAAGCCGCCCTCGCCGCGCGGCGCTCGCAGCAGCCGCCCCGACTGCCGGCCGTCGACCAGGTGCTCCTTGCCGCCGGGCAGCACCAGCGCGACCGTGCAGACGAAGGCCGCGCCCCGGTGCTCGTCGGGTACGTCGGCAACCTGGTCCAGCACCAACTGGAGGTTGGCCCGGTCGTCGCCGTGCCGGCCGGCCCAGCGGGCGCTGAACACACCCGGCATGCCGTTGAGCGCGTCGACCGCGATGCCCGAGTCGTCGGCGATGGTGGGCAGGCCGGTACGCCGGCAGCCCTCCCGCGCCTTGATCAGCGCGTTCTCACCGAAGGTCAGCCCGGTCTCCGGCAGCTCCGGGTATTCCTCGACGTCGTCGAGGCCGACCAGGGCGATCCGGTGCGCGCCGAGCGCGCCGTCGAGGATCCGCTGCAGCTCGACGAGCTTCTTCCGGTTCCGGGTGGCGAGCAGGACCTTGTTCATGAGGCGAGTGCCTTCCGCTGGGCGTCCGCGAGTTCCAGGCAGCCCAGCACGCCGAGGTCGAGCAGGGCGTCGAGCTGCTGACGGGAGAAGACGCCGTCCTCGCCCGTCCCCTGCACCTCGACGAAGTCACCGGTCCCGGTGCAGACCACGTTCATGTCCACCTCGGCGGCCACGTCCTCGGTGTAGCAGAGGTCCAGCCGTGGCTCACCGGCGATGATGCCGACGCTGACCGCGGCGACCGACCGGTGCATCACGTTCTCCACCTTGCCGGCGAGGGACTTCCGCCCGGCCAGCCAGGTCACCGCGTCGTGCAGCGCCACGTACGCGCCGGTGATCGCCGCGGTGCGGGTGCCGCCGTCGGCCTGGAGCACGTCGCAGTCGAGCACGATCGAGTTCTCGCCGAGCGCCTTCAGGTCGATGGCGGCCCGCAGGCTCCGCCCGATCAGGCGGGAGATCTCATGGGTACGCCCACCGACCCGGCCCTTGACGCTCTCCCGGTCGGAGCGGGTGTTCGTGGCGCGGGGCAGCATCGCGTACTCGGCGGTCACCCAGCCCAGCCCGGAGCCCTTGCGCCAGCGGGGCACCCCCTCCGTCACGCTGGCGGTGCAGAGCACCCGGGTGTCGCCGAACTCGACGAGGACCGAGCCCTCCGGGTGGGTGCTCCAGCCCCGGGTCAGGGTCACCGGTCGGAGTTGGTCGGGCAGTCGCCCGTCAGGTCGCGCCATGCCCTGCACCCTATGCGGTGCCGTGGTCGGACCCGCCCCCCGGTGCACCCGTGCCGCTCAGACGTCGTAGGAGGCACCCGGGCGGGCCACCTCGAGCGGACCGTCGTAGGCCGCCGCGGCCGAGGCGACGGTGTGCGCCTCACTGCCCCAGGCCGCGACCAGATGGGTCAGCAGCAGCCGGCCCACGCCCGCCTTGGTCGCCACCTCGCCGGCCTCCCGGCCGGTCAGGTGCAGATCGGGCGGGTTCTCCACCCCGTCGAGATAGCTGGCCTCGCAGAGGAAGAGGTCGGCGCCCTGGGCCAGCCGCAGCAACGCGTCGCAGGGCGCGGTGTCGGACGAGTAGCAGAGCGCCCGCCCGTCGTGCTCCAGCCGCACCCCGTACGTCTCGATCGGATGGTTCACCCGGTCCACGGTGACCGCGAACGGTCCGATCGGGAAGGTGCCCGGTTGCAGGGCGTAGAACTGGTAGACGTCGTCGACGGTGCTGTCCTCCTGCCCGTACGCCGCCGCCAACCGGTCCGGCGCACCGGCGGGGGCGTACACCGGCAGGGGCGGGTACGGCCCGTCCGGGGCGTACCGGCGCACCACCACGTAGGACACCGCGTCGAGCATGTGGTCGCAGTGCAGGTGGGTGAGGAGGATCGCGTCGGGGGCGTGCAGCCCCACGTACCGCTGGAGCGTCGACAGCGAGCCGGAGCCGAAGTCGACCAGGAGGCGGAAGCCCTCCGCCTCGACGAGGTAGGCGGAACAGGGGGACTCGGGGCCGGGGAAGCTGCCCGCGCAGCCCAGCACGGTCAGTCGCATCATGTCGTCCCGCTGTCACACAAAGTAGTCGACACGCCGGCACCCACCTCGCCGATGATCTCTACCGACGCGTACGCCACGCTGCGCAGCCTACGCTGACGCGCTGCGCGGCAAGAATCATCTGCCGGAAGATGTCATCAACGTGACACCCGCACACGTCCGGTGACGGGCCGGGAGCGGCGTGGGACCGACCGGCCGTCCGCCGACCCGTCCCACGCTGCCCCGTCAGGCCCAGAGCTGCCCTTCCAGGGCTTCCTCGGCGTCCGCGAGGGTGCCGCCGTACGCGCCGGTGGAGAGGTATTTCCAGCCGCCGTCGCAGACCACGAACGCGACGTCGGCCCGGCGACCGTCCCGCACCGCCTCGTGCGCCACCGCCAGCGCGGCGTGCAGGATCGCCCCGGTGGAGAACCCGGCGAAGATGCCCTCCACCTCGACGAGCTGCCGGGTACGCAGCACCGCGTCCCGGGTGCCCACCGAGAAGCGCCGGGAGAGCACCGTGGCGTCGTAGAGCTCCGGGACGTATCCCTCGTCGATGTTGCGCAGCCCGTAGACCAGCTCGCCGTAGCGCGGCTCGGCGGCGACGATCTGGATCCCGTCGACCTTCTCCCGCAGGAAGCGGCCGGTGCCCATCAGGGTGCCGGTGGTGCCCAGTCCGGCCACGAAGTGGGTGATCGTGGGCAGGTCGTGCAGCAGCTCCGGCCCGGTCGTCTCGTAGTGCGCCCGGGCGTTCGCGTCGTTGCCGTACTGGTAGAGCATCACCCAGTCGGGGTGCTCGGCGGAGATCTGCTTCGCGGTGGCGACGGCCTGGTTGGAGCCGCCGGCGGCCGGCGAGAAGATGATCTCCGCGCCGTACATCCGGAGCAGCTGGACCCGCTCGGTGGAGACGTTCTCCGGCATCACGCAGACCAGGCGGTAGCCGCGCAGCTTGGCCACCATCGCCAGGGAGATGCCGGTGTTGCCGCTGGTCGGCTCCAGGATGGTGTCACCCGGGCGGAGCCGGCCGGCCTCCTCCGCCGCGCGCACCATGAACAGGGCCGCCCGGTCCTTGATGCTGCCGGTCGGGTTCCGATCCTCCAGTTTCGCCCACAGCCGCACCGGCGGCGCCCCGTCGGGCACCGTCGGCGAGAGCCGGGGCAGCCCCACCAGGGGCGTGCCGCCGGAGGCGTCGAGCAGGCTGTCGTACCGCGTCACGACGCCGCCCTCAGCGGGCGGCGACGGCCGCGCGCTGCCCGGCTGCCGCACGGTGCTGGCTGATCGCCGCTGCCGCCGCGAAACCGAACGCGCCGCCGGCCACGGCCGGCAGGATGGTCACGCTGTCGCCGTCGTTGAGCTTGGCGTCGAGCGCGCCGAGGAAGCGGACGTCCTCGTCGTTGACGTAGACGTTGACGAAGCGGTGCAGTGTGCCGGTGTCGGTGACCAGCCGGCCGCGCAGGCCGGCGTGCCGGGAGTCCAGGTCGGCGAGCAGGTCGCCCAGGGTGTCCCCGGCGCCCTCGACGACCTTCGCGCCGCCGGTGTAGCTGCGCAGGATGGTGGGGATGCGAACCTCGATGGCCATGATGTCGTGCTCCTTGTTCGGGTCGTGCCGGGTGACGGGACGCAGGTGGAGGTGCCGGTGCTGAACGGTCAGCTGCCGGAACACTCGTAGTCGACCGTCGCCGGGCTCTGCCCGAACATGTAGGACTGGACGGCGTGCGGGTCCACGGCGGCATCCACGATGCGGACCGGCTCCTCGGTGACCACGCCGTCGACGATCCGGAAGGAGCGGATCTCCTCCGAGTCGGGCTCACGGGTCGAGACGAGCAGGTAGTGCGCGCCCGGCTCACCGGCGAAGGAGACGTCAGTCCGGGACGGGTAGGCCTCGGTCGCGGTGTGCGAGTGGTAGATGACGACGGGTTCCTCGTCGCGGTCGTCCATCTCCCGCCACACCCGCAGGTGCTCCATCGAGTCGAACTCGTAGAACGTCATGGAGCGGGCCGAATTCTCCATCGGGATGTGCCGGGTCGGGGTGTCGCTGCCGACGGGACCGGCGACCACGCCGCACGCCTCGTCCGGGTGGTCGCGGCGCGCGTGGGCGACGATCGCGTCGATGATCGACCGGTCGATGCTCAGCACGCCGCCCAGCCTAGCGCCTGCCGGTCTCCACCGGCGAGGTGGCAACCGTCACGGATCAGTCGATCAGGGCGTTGAGCAGGGACTCCTGCAGATAGCCGAGATAGGCGTAGACCGACAGTTGGAACACCCGGGAGGAGGTCGGGTCCTCGGCGACCGCGTCGTCGAGCTCCTCGCCCAGGTCCGTGCCGTCCTTGATCTCCAGGCGGACGCCCATCGCCAGCCGGGCGTCGTTGAGCGCCCGCAGCCACGCCTCGGCCGCCTCCGCGTCCAGGCGTACCTCCCCACCGGCCTCGTCGGGCAGGGCGGCCAGGATCGCGCCGGCCTGGTCGATCTTCGCGGTCTTCAGGTCGCCCTCGGTGTACCGGCGGAACTCGGCGGTGCTCGCCGAGTCGTCCGGGTAGACCTCGGGGAAGAGCCGGCCCACCACCGGGTCGGTGTGGTCGAACCCGTCGGTGAGCAGGCCGACCACCTCGGAGGCGACCTTGCGCAGCACCCGGACCTCGTCGACGGCGAAGGTGGCGACGTACCGGTCGCCGTGGCGACGGAACATGCTCATGACCGGTCCACCGTGGCCCACAGCCCGTACGCGTGCAGCTGCGACGCGTCGTGCTCCATCCGCTCCCGGGCGCCGCTGGAGACCACCGCCCGCCCCTTGTGGTGCACGTCGAGCATCAACTGCTCCGCCTTCTCCTTGCTGTAACCGAAGAGCTTCTGGAAGACCCAGGTCACGTACGTCATGAGGTTCACCGGGTCGTCCCAGACGATCGTCACCCACGGCCGGTCCGAGACCGGCACCTCGTCGGTGTCCGGCGTCTCGACCGGTGCAACCTGTGGAGCCGCCATGCCCCCCATCGTGCCACCGGATCCGGGGAACCGATGAACCGGAACGCCGGGTCGGCGCGGATCGGCCGCCCGGGCCGACGGAAACGGCCCGGTACGGCCGACGGCCGCGCCGCCCTCAGGCGAGCAGGATGCCGTGGTCGACAGCATCGGTCAGCACCGTGCCCAACGAGAGACGGATCACCTCGAACCGGCGGGACACCTCGCGGCAGAGTTCGAGCTCCACCTCGCGCAGCGCCCGCTGCGCCCAGGAGCGCGCCCCGTTCGGATCGTCGTTGCCGGGGCTGCGCCAGTGCTGCCAGCAGCCGCCGGAGAGCGCCACCCCGACCGGGGGCAGCAGCTCGTCGCGCTCCGCGCCGGGGAAGCAGTCCAGCGCCTCCAGCGCCCCGGCGCCGGCCAGTCCGGCCACCCCGGCGGTGCTGGTGACCAGGAGCACCCGGTCCAGCTCCCGGCCGCCCGGGTGGTCACCGAGGCCCCAGCGCACCGCGCGGGTGATCCGGCGGCGTACGCCTGCGGACAGCGGCCCACCGAAGACCCGGGCGGCGGCCCCGTCGACCAGGCCCCGGGCGGCCTCGTCGCACTGCGTCGTGGCCAGCAGGGACAGGGCCGTCATCTCCCGGTCGAGCAGCTGCGGCAGGCCGGAGCAGCCGACCCCGAAGACGATCTCCTGCACCACCCGCAGGTGGATGTTGGCCAGTTCGAGGGCGAGGTCCTGACGGATCCGCTGGGCGCAGGAGCGCGCCTGCCGGTCGAGCCGCTCGGTCAGATCACCCGGGTCGAGCCCCGCCACGACCGTCACCCGGCCCTGCGTACCGGCCGGCTCAGGCGGCTCCGCGCTGGCCCGGCGCAGCCCTTCGTCGGCGGCCCAGCCGACCAGTGCCCGGCGCAGCGGCGTGCCCCGCCGGGTGCATCGGGTGCCAGCGGGCGGCGGCGAGGCCGGGCACGGCGGCGAGCAACGCGGCGCGGTGGGCCGCCACGCAGACCTCGACGGGGTCGACCGGACGGGCGTTCGCCGGCGTGGCCGCGCCGTCGGAGCCGGTCGACCAGCCGACCGCGCCCGGGGTGACCGCGAAGACGACCTCCACCGGGTACGCGAGACCTCGGCCAGCAGCTGCAGCTCGGCGGCCGTGAAGGCCTGGTCCGCGGAGATCACGAAGAGCAGCGCGCCGGCCCGCCCGACCGCGTCGAGCAGGACCCAGGCGCCGGCCACCCCGAGCGAGCCGGTGTCCGGCGTGTCCACGACAGCGAAGTGGCGCAGCAGCGGGTCGGGCAGGCCCAGCTCCACCCGGCGGGGCGGGCGGGCCAGCGCCGGGCCGGCCGCCGTCGGGTCGGCGCCGTAGGCGTGTGGTTGGCGGTAGCCCGGGACGTACGCGGCCCGGGTCGGCACCCGGGCGTGGTGGAGCACCAGGCAGCTGCCGGCGGGCACGGCGAGCATCCCGGGTTCGGTCCCGAGCAGGGCGGCGAGCACCTGGCGCCGACCCGCGCCGGCCGGACCGGCGGCCACGACGGCCAGCGGTTCCTCCGGTCCCGGCGGGGCGACCTCGGACGGGTCGGGCAGCGGTGCGGGGCGCGGCGGGTCGGCCGCCCCGTTCGGGGCGGGCACGTCGACCGCGGGGAGAGGACCCGGCTTCATCAGCGGCCTCCCGGTCAGGCGATCGGTTGCGGTCCGATCGCGGCGTATTCATCCGGTGTCGGGGTGCGGATGCGGGAAGAGTACGGGCGACACACGTGCTCGCTGAACACCGTCGATACTCATGAGTAATGGCCAGACTACTCAACTTCAGAGCGTGACGGAGCCCCTGCGGACGGAATTCCGTCGATATGCTGCTCGGATGAGTCGGTGGGACTTCGTCGGCCGAACGGACGAGCTCAGCCGGCTGCTGTCGGCGGTCGGCGGCCCCCGGGGACGCGGGCTGATCTTCAGCGGCAGCGCGGGAGTCGGCAAGAGCCGGCTGCTGCGGGAGGGCGTCGCCGCCCTCCCGACCGACCGCTACGCGATCTGGTCCGCCTCGGCCAGCGCCGCCACCGCCGCCCTCCCGTTCGGCGGGCTGGTCCAGGTGCTCCCCGCCGACCAGCCCCAGGGGCTCTCCCCCGCCGGCATCCTGCGCTGGGCCGTGGACGTGCTGCAGGAACAGGCCGCCGGGCGGCCCGTCGTGCTGGCCGTCGACGACGCGCACCTGCTCGACCCGCCCTCGGCCGCGCTGGTGCACCTGCTCGCCCGGGCCGACAACACCATCGTCGTCGGGACGCTGCGCGACGGCGAACAGATCCCGCTGCCGATCCGGGCACTCTGGACCGACGACCTGGTCGAACTGGTCGAGCTCGGCCCGCTCGGCGCAGCCGAGACCACCGGTCTGCTCGCCGCCATCCTGGGCGGCCCGGTCGACGCCGGGTCCGCCGAGCGGCTGTTCCGGCTCTCCGCGGGCAATCCGCTGCTGCTGCGCGAGCTGGTCCTGGCCGCGGCCGGCGGCGGCGAGCTGACCCGCACGTACGGGATCTGGAAGTGGACCGGTCGGCTGGAGCTGGCACCGAGCCTGACCGACCTGATCGGCACCCGGATCGGCCAGCTCACCGACGGCGTCCGTTCGGTGGTCGAGCTGGTCGCGTTCGGCGAACCGCTCGGCCTGCACCTGCTGGAGCGGGCGGTCGACCCGGCCGACGTGGAAACGGCCGAGGAGCGCGGCCTGATCAGCCTGGTGCACGACGACCGGCGGCTCGACGTGCGGCTGGCCCACCCGCTCTACGGCGAGGTGATGCGCCGGCAGTGCCCGGTGAGCCGGACCCGCCGGCTCCAGGCGAACCTGGCCGGTCTGCTGGAAGAGGTCGGCAAGCGCCGCCGGGACGACCTGCTCCGGGTGGCCGTCTGGCGGCTCGACTCCGGCACCGCCCAGGATCCGGCCCTGCTCCTCGACGCCGCGGCGCAGGCCTTCGGCCGCTACGACGTACCCCTGGCGACCCGGCTGGCCCGCGCGGCGCTGGACGCCGACGGCGGGTTCGACGCCGCAGAACTGCTCGCCACCATCCTGATGTTCGGCGACCGGCCGGACGAGGCGATCCGGGTGCTCGACTCGGTCGCCGGGGAGATCGTCTGCGACGGCCGGCGCAGCCGTTGGCTGACCGTGCGGGGCATGGTCAGCTACTGGGGACTCAGCCGCGAGGCCACCGTGGAGGAGATCGCCGCGCGCGCCGACGAGCTGGCCGACCCGGCCCACCGGACCCGGGTCCGGGCGTTCGAGGCGATCATGCGGCTGCACCGCCTGGACACCGACCCCGCGGTACGCCTGGCCCAGGCGGTGCTGGACCGGCCCGCCGCCCCGGTCGCCGCCCGGGAGCTGGCCCGCTGCACCCTCGCCCACCTCCAGGCGGCCCAGGGCCGGTTCCGGCGCAGCGCCACCGCGATCGCCCGGGTCCAGGCCGAGATGACCCGCTGGCGGGGCGACATGCCCTACCTCCAGCTCGCGATGGAACTGGCCCGCGGCACCCGGCTGGCGCTCGCCGGGGACCTGGCCGGCATCGACGCGATCGTGGCCGACGAGTTCGCCGACCTCGCCGGTGCGGGTGACTTCCGGCTCGGCACCGGCTACCTGGCCATCCTCCAGGCGTACGCGGCCCGGCTGCGCGGGCAGAGCGACACCGCGCTGAAGACCAGCCTGGGTGCCTGTGCGGTGCTCGCCACCAGCCGGGTCTACGCCGGGTTGGCGCACGCCGAGCGGGCCCAGGCGGCGGCCCTGCGCGGCGACGCGGCGCACGCCGCGGCGGCGATGGCCGAGGCGGACCGCACCCATGCCCGGGATGGCGATCCTCTATCCCTGGTTGGAGCAGGCGCGGGGCGCGGTCCTCGCCGTCGGGGGCGACCTGCCGGCGCCTGCCAAGCACCTCGGCGCCCTCGCCGACCGGCTGCGCGCCGACGGGCTCGCCGGCCACGAGGTGCTGGTCCTGCTCGACCTGGTCCGGCTCGACCAGGCCAGCGCGCCGGTCGGGCCGACCTGCACCGACGGCACCCGACGTACGGTGGCGCAGCGGTTGACCGAACTCTCCGAGCAGGTGGACGGGGTGCTGCCCCCGCTGCTCGCCCGGTACGCCCGGGCCGCCGCGGCCGGCTCCGCCACCGAACTGCTCGCGGCCGCCGACGGGTTCACCGCCCGGGAGCTGACCGTGTACGCCGCCGAGGCCACCGCGCTGGCGCTGCACCGGCTGACCCGGGCCCGCTCCGCCGCCTCGGGTGCCGCGCGGGAACGCCTCGCCGTCCTGCTCGGCGCGGCGGACGGCATCTCCACCCCGGCGCTGCGTCTGCTGCAGCCGGCGCTCACCGACCGGGAGTGGCAGGTGGCCCGGCTCGCCGCCGACGGGGTGACCAGCCGGGCGATCGCGGAACGGCTCTTCCTGTCCAGCCGCACCGTGGAGAACCACCTGCAACGGGTCTACAGCAAGCTCGGCGTGGCGGGGCGGGCCGAACTGCGGGCCGCCCTGCGGTCGATGCCGGGCCACGACGGCGGGGATCCGGCCTGAACTCTAGGCTGGGGCGGTGAGCACCCTTCGCCCCGCGCTGCTGACCGACCACTACGAGCTGACCATGGTCAGTGCCGCCCTGCGGGACGGCACCGCCGACCGGCGCTGCGTCTTCGAGGTGTTCAGCCGGCGGCTGCCCGCCGGCCGCCGCTACGGCGTGGTCGCCGGCACCGGGCGGCTGGTCGACATGATCCGCGACTTCCGGTTCGACGCCGAGGAGGTCGAGTTCCTGCGCCGTACCGGGGTGGTCGACGCCGCGGCCGCCGAGTGGCTGACCAACTACCGCTTCACCGGCGACATCGAGGGGTACGCCGAGGGTGAGCTCTTCTTCCCCGGCTCCCCGATCCTCACCGTCTCCGGCGGCTTCGCCGAGTGCGTGGTGCTGGAGACGCTGGCCCTGTCGGTGCTCAACCACGACTGCGCGGTCGCCGCGGCGGCCGCCCGGATGGTGACCGCGGCCCGCGGGCGGGCCCTGATCGAGATGGGTTCCCGGCGGGCCCACGAGGAGGCCGCGGTGGCCGCCGCCCGGGCGGCCTACCTGGCCGGGTTCCGGTTCACCTCCAACCTGGCCGCCGGGCAGCGCTACGGCATCCCCACCGCCGGCACGGCCGCGCACGCGTTCACCCTGCTGCACGACGACGAGAAGACGGCGTTCGCCTCGCAGGTCGCCACCCTCGGCAAGGACACCACCCTGCTGGTCGACACGTACGACATCAGCCAGGGCATCCGCAACGCCATCGAGGTGGCCGGGCCGGAGCTGCGGGCGGTCCGGATCGACTCCGGCGACCTGGCGGTCATCGCCCAGCAGTCCCGGGAGCTGCTCGACTCGCTGGGCGCCACCGAGACGAAGATCATCGTCTCCGGCGACCTCGACGAGTACGCCATCGCCTCGCTCGCCGCCGAGCCGGTGGACATGTACGGCGCCGGCACCGCCGTGGTCACCGGCTCGGGCGCCCCCACCGCCGGCCTGGTCTACAAGCTGGTCGAGGTCGAGGGGCGGCCGGTGGTCAAGCGCTCCGAGCACAAGGCCACCATCGGCGGCCGGAAGGTGGCGGTCCGCCGGCACAAGCCGACCGGCACCGCGACCGAGGAGGTCATCGTGCCGCAGGGCGTACCGGACCGGCAGCCCAACGACCGCCTGCTCCAGCGCTCGTTCGTCGTCGACGGCGAGCCGGTGGAGCTGCCGACCCTGGACGAGTCCCGGGAGCACCTGCGGGAGTGCCTGATCTCCATCCCGTGGGAGGGCCTGAAGCTCTCCGGTGGTGACCCGGCCGTCCCGGTGACCGTCGTACCCGCGAGCTGACGAGGAGCCAGCCGGATGAGCAACGCGTTGATCATTGTGGACGTGCAGAACGACTTCTGCGAGGGTGGCTCCCTCGCGGTGGCCGGTGGGGCGGGGGTGGCCGCCGGCATCTCCCGGCTGCTGGCCGTCGAGCCGCAGCGGTGGGACCACGTGGTGGCGACGAAGGACTACCACGTCGACCCGGGCGCCCACTTCGGCGACCCGCCGGACTACGTCGACTCGTGGCCCCGGCACTGCGTGGTCGGCACCCCGGGCTCCGAGTTCCACCCCGACCTGGCGACCGGACGGGTGGAGGCGATCTTCCACAAGGGCGAGCACGCCGCCGCGTACTCGGGCTTCGAGGGGCACGCCGACGACGGTGAGGGCCTGGCCGACTGGTTGCGCCGGCGCGGGGTGGACCGGGTCGACGTGGTCGGCATCGCCACCGACCACTGCGTCCGGGCGACCGCGCTGGACGCCGCCCGGGAGGGCTTCGACACCACCGTGCTGCTCGACCTGACCGCCGCCGTGGCACCGGCCACGCTCGACGTGGCGCTGCGGGCGTTCGAGGGCGCCGGGGTCGGCACGGTCGGCGAGCCGGTGATCCGTACCGCATGACCCGGTAACTGGTTTGCCGGCTGTCGTACCCGGCGTCGAAGATGGCGCCGGAGGTACGGACCGTCATGAACATGAAGCCTTACCGGGAGGCGCTCGCCCTGCCCGGTCTCCGGTCGTTGCTGCTGGTGTCGGTGCTGGCGCGCATCCCGTTGACCGCGGCCGGGGTGGTGCTCACCTTCCACGTGGTCCTCGACCTCGGCCGGGGCTACGGCGCGGCCGGCCTGGTCGGGGCCGCGTCGACGGTCGGCGCGGCGCTGGGCTCCCCGCTGCTCGGGCGGCTGGTGGACCGGCGAGGGCTGCGACCGGTGCTGGCCCTGACCACCGTCGCCGAGGGTGTCTTCTGGTTCAGCGCCCCGACGCTCTCCTACCCGGTGCTGCTGCCGGCGGCCTTCCTCGCCGGGCTGCTCGCCCTGCCGGTCTTCTCGGTGGTCCGCCAGTCGGTGGCCGCGCTGGTCCCGGCCGAGCGGCGTCGCCCGGCGTACGCGCTGGACTCGATGTCGGTGGAGCTGTCGTTCATGGTGGGCCCGGCGCTGGCCGTGGCGCTCGCCACCGCCGTCTCCCCGCGTACCACGCTCTGGGCGGTCGGCGCCGGGATGGTCGCCGCCGGGGTGGGCTTCTGGCTGCTCGACCCGCCCATCCGCAGCGCCGGCGAGCCGGTCGGCCCGCAGCGGAGGGTGCCCCGCCGCGAGTGGTTGACGCCACGGCTGCTCGCCGTGCTGGCGGTCAGCCTGGCGGCCACCCTGGTGCTCGGCGGCACCGACGTGGCGGTGGTCGCCGTGCTGCGGGCCAGCGGCGAGGTCGGCTGGACCGGCGTCGTACTGGCCATGTGGGCGGTCGCGTCGCTGGTCGGCGGCTTCGCGTACGGAGCCGTCAGCCGCTCCTTCTCCCCGCTGGTGCTGGTGGCCGCGTTGAGCCTCTGCACCATCCCGGTGGGGCTGGGCGGGGCGCACTGGTGGCTGCTCTGCCTGACGCTCGTACCGGCTGGCGCGCTCTGCGCCCCGAGCATCGCCGCCACCTCCGACGCGGTGAGCCGGCTCGCCCCGGCCGGCGTACGCGGTGAGGCGATGGGGCTGCACGGCTCGGCGGTGACCGTCGGCATCGCGGTGGGCGCCCCGCTCGCCGGGGCGGTGATCGACGCCTCGCTGCCGCTCTGGGGGTTCGTGGTGACCGGGGCGATCGGCGCGCTGGTCACCCTGGCGGTGCTCCCCGTCGAGCTGCGCCACCGCCGGTCCGCGCCGCCCACCGACGCACCCGCCCCGGACCTGACCCCCGCCCCGGCCTCACTCTGACCCACCCGCGCGCAGCGGCGGCCCGTCCCGCCCGCACCGCGTCCGGCGACCCGGCACGCCCCGGGGTGTCCGGGGTGCCCCTGGATGCACGCCGCGGGGCGGCGAGCGCCGCACGGGGGCGGCAGCAGCGCACGGGAGGGCGAGGGGGCGCGGGGTGCGGTGGGCCGGAACGGCGACGGGCGCCGCACCCGGTGGGGTGCGGCGCCCGTGGCGCGGTGGAGCCGAGTGTCAGCGCTGGTCGAGGTTGCCGGCGGTGTCCTCCTGGTAGCTGGCGCCACCGTTGGACTCGCTGGTCAGCGGCTTGGCGCCGCCCTCCGGCGGGCCGGCCAGGCTCTGCCCGGCGGCCAGCTCCGGGAACTTCAGGTCGAACGCGGGCCGCTCGGAGCGGATCCGCGGCATCCGGTCGAAGTTCCGCAGCGGCGGCGGGCAGCTGGTGGCCCACTCGAGCGAGTTGCCGTGACCCCACGGGTCGTCGACCTCGACCACCGGACCGGTCTTGTACGACTTCCAGCAGTTCCAGATGAACGGCAGGGTCGAGATACCGGTGATGAAGGCACCGATCGTGGAGATGGTGTTCAGCGTGGTGAAGCCGTCGCTGGGCAGGTAGTCGGCGTACCGGCGGGGCATGCCCTCGTTGCCCAGCCAGTGCTGCACCAGGAAGGTGGTGTGGAAGCCGATCGTGGTGAGCCAGAAGTGCACCTTGCCGAGCCGCTCGTCGAGCATCCGGCCGAACATCTTCGGGAACCAGAAGTAGATGCCGGCGAAGACCGCGAAGACGATCGTGCCGAAGAGCACGTAGTGGAAGTGCGCCACCACGAAGTAGGAGTCGTGCACGTGGAAGTCGATCGGCGGGCTGGCGAGCAGCACGCCGGTGAGGCCACCGAAGAGGAAGGTCACCAGGAAGCCGATGGCGAAGAGCATCGGCGTCTCGAAGGTGATCTGGCCCCGCCACATGGTGCCGATCCAGTTGAAGAACTTCATGCCGGTCGGCACGGCGATCAGATAGCTGAGGAAGCTGAAGAACGGCAGCAGCACCTGGCCGGTGGCGAACATGTGGTGCGCCCAGACGCTCATCGACAGCGCGGCGATGGAGATGGTCGCGGCGACGAGGCCCTTGTAGCCGAAGACCGGCTTCCGGGAGAAGACCGGGATGACCTCGGTGATGATGCCGAAGAACGGCAGCGCGATGATGTAGACCTCGGGGTGCCCGAAGAACCAGAACAGGTGCTGCCACAGCATCGGTCCGCCGGTGGCGGGGTCGTACACGTGGGCGCCGATCAGGCGGTCCGCGGCGAGCGCGAAGAGCGCGGCGGCGAGCAGCGGGAAGACCAGGATCGCCAGCAGGCTGGTGACCAGGATGTTCCAGGTGAAGATCGGCATCCGGAACATGGTCATGCCGGGGGCGCGCAGGGTCATGATCGTGGTGATCATGTTGACCGCGCCGAGGATGGTGCCCAGACCGGAGATGGCCAGGCCGACCACCCACATGTTGGCGCCGACGCCCGGCGAGTGCTCGGCGGTGCTCAGCGGCGTGTACGCCGTCCAGCCGAAGTCGGCCGCGCCGCCGGGGGCGATGAAGCCGGCGGTGGCCATGGTGCCGCCGAAGAGGTACAGCCAGTAGGCGAAGGAGTTCAGCCGGGGGAACGACACGTCGGGCGCGCCGATCTGCAGCGGCACCACGTAGTTCGCGAAGGCGAACACAATCGGCGTCGCGAAGAACAGCAGCATGATCGTGCCGTGCATGGTGAAGAGCTGGTTGTACTGCTCGGGCGACAGGAACTGCAGGCCCGGCCGCGCCAGCTCGGCCCGCATGATCAGGGCCATCAGGCCACCGATCATGAAGAACACGAACGCGGTGACCATGTACATGATCCCGATCTGCTTCGCGTCCGTGGTGCGCAGCAGCCGCGCGATGGCCGACCCCTTGACCGGCTCTCGGACCGGCCAGGGCCGGGTCACGACCGGCTTGGGTGCGACGGTGGTCACGAGTGGCCTCCGGTTCTCGGTTGTCCCGCTCGGCGCGCGCTGAATCTGCGAGCCGTCATCCGCAAGGAGGATAGTCCCCGGTAGGTGGGGGTGCTGAGTGGGGTGGGCGGCTACGATCCGCCGTCCGCGGTCCGGTGGGTCAGAGCGGGTCGACGAGCAACCGGTAGTGCTCGCCGAAGATCCGTCCGCCGCGTCCGCGCAGCAACGGGTCGCGCAGCGCCGGCGGCACGTCCCGGGTCCGGTTGCGGTCCCGGGTCCGGTCCCGCACCCATCGGGTACGCGGCCGGCGGCGACTCTCGTACGCCAGCAGCGCGGCCTCGACGCTGCCGGCGGCGGTCAGCGACTCGGCGAGCACGACGGCGTCCTCCAGCGCCATGGCGGCCCCCTGGGAGAGGGTGGGGGCGGTGGCGTGGGCCGCGTCACCGACGAGCAGCACCCGCCCGTGGAACCAGCGCCCCAGCTCGACCTCCTCGGTGGTCCCGACGTGCACCCGCTCCAGTGCGGCGAGCGCCTCGGGGACCGGGCCGCCGTAGTCGCCGAAGAGTTCGCGCAGCCGGGCGAGCGGGTCGGCGGGCGGGACGGTGCCGGCCTCGTCGGCATAGCAGTAGAGCCGGCCGGCGCCGATCGGCACCAGCAGGAAGCCGGCCCGCTGGCCGAGCAGGGCCGTCCAGTCGGTGACCCGGGGGCCGTGGCGCAGCACCGCCCGGTAGACCACCTGACCGGCGGGTCGGGGCGGGCCGCCGAGCGCGGCCAGGGTACGCACCGCGGGCGGGCCGTCGGCGCCGATGACCAGGTCGTACTCGGCGCAGGTGCCGTCGGTGAAGCCGACCGCGACGCCGGCCGGCAGCGGTTCGACGCGGCTCACCTCGGCGCCGTGCCGGACGGCGCCGCCGGCTCCGGTGAGCAGCACCCGGTGCAGGTCCGCGCGGGGCAGCGCGCGGCACTCCCCGACCCCGGCCCAGAGGGCGTCGAGGTCGACCTCGCAGAGCGGCGCGCCGGTGGCGTCGAGGAAGCGCTGCCGGTGGATCACCTGGCCGAGGGGGCGTACCGGGCCGTCCAGGTCGAGCCGGCGCAGCGCCCGGGCGGCGTTGCCGGGCAGGTAGAGACCGGTGTCGACCAGTTCGGTGGGGGGCAGCTTCTCGGTGACGTCCGGCCGGAACCCCGCCAGCCGCAGTGCCCGGGCCACGGCGAGACCGGCGATGCCCGCGCCGACGACGAGGATGCGCAGGGGGGAACCACCCATCGTGGTGTACGCCTCCGGAGGGGGTCGGCACGCGTTGGAGGCAAGACACTACTCGCCGCAATCGGCGCACGGTAGACCCCATCGGTCGGCGTGTCGTGGTCACGGAGGGTAGAACTTGGAGATCAACTTAACCGGTACAGTTGCGCAACTGTTTCAGGCATGTAAATGTGTCGGATGAACCTGGGAGCGCTCCCGGCCGTATCCCCCGTCACGTCCCCGGCGCCCCCGCGCCGAAGCCAAGGAGCATCATGAAGCGTCCACTGAGGGCCATCGCGGCCGCCGGCCTGCTGGCCGCCGGCTCGATCGTCGCCGTCGTTCTCGGCGGCAGCGCCTCCGCCGACACGCAGATCTGCGACCAGTACGGCTCGACCGTCATCGGCAACAAGTACGTCGTGCAGAACAACCGCTGGGGCACGACCGCCCAGCAGTGCATCAACGTCACCTCGACCGGCTTCTCGATCACCCGGGCGGACGGCTCGTCGCCGACCAACGGCGCACCCGTCTCCTACCCCTCGATCTTCGCGGGCTGCCACTACACCAACTGCTCGCCCGGCACCAACCTGCCGGTGCAGGTGAAGAACATCAGCAGCGCGCCGAGCAGCATCAGCTACAACTACGTCAGCGGCGCCATCTTCGACGCCTCGTACGACATCTGGCTCGACCCCACGCCCAAGAAGGACGGGGTGAACCAGATGGAGATCATGATCTGGCTCAACCGGCAGGGCTCGATCCAGCCGATCGGCTCCCCCGTCGGCAACACCAACCTGGCCGGCCGGACCTGGGAGGTCTGGCGGGGCAGCAACGGCCAGAACAACGTCATCTCGTACGTGGCGCCGTCGGCGATCCCCAGCATGAGCTTCGACGTCATGGACTTCATCAACGACACGAAGAACCGCGGCGCGATCACCAGCGACTGGTACCTGACCAGCATCCAGGCCGGCTTCGAGCCGTGGCAGGGCGGCGTCGGCCTCGCGGTGAACTCGTTCTCGCAGAGCGTGAACACCGGCGGCAGCACCACCCCGCCCACCACCACGCCGCCGACGACCACTCCGCCGTCCTCGCCGCCGCCGACCACGACCCCGCCGACCAGCTCGACCTGCGCGGTGAAGTACACCCCCACGAACGTCTGGAACAACGGCTTCACCGCCGAGGTGACCATCACCAACACCGGCTCCGGCACCATCAACGGCTGGACCATGAACTACAACCTGCCGTCCGGCCAGACCGTCACCAACGCGTGGAACGCCACCGTCACCCAGAGCGGCTCCGCGATCACCGCGAAGAACGTCAGCTACAACGGCACCCTGTCGCCGGGGGCGTCGACCAACTTCGGCTACCAGGCCACGCTCAACGGCGCCTTCTCCGCGCCCAGCAGCTTCACCCTCAACGGGGTCACCTGCACCAAGGCCTGACCTGAACACCGGAAAGGGCGCGGTCCGCTGCGGACCGCGCCCTTCTCCCTGTCCGGCTCAGCCGCCCAGGGCGTCGATGTCGCGCATCTCCTCGGCGGTGAGCGAGAAGCCGAAGACGTCGGCGTTGGCCCGGATCCGCTCCGGCGTGACGGACTTCGGGATCACCACGATCTCGTGGTCGATGTGCCAGCGGAGCACCACCTGCGCCGGGGAGACGTCGTGCGCGGCGGCGATCCGGACCAGCACCGGGTCGGACAGGTCACTGGTCTTGAACGGGCTGTAGCCCTCCAGCACCACGCCCCGGTCGCGGTGCGCGGCGTGGGTCTGCCGGTCGTACAGGGAGGGGCTCCAGCGGATCTGGTTGACCGCCGGGGTCTCCTCGGTGGCCTGGGTCAGCTCGTCGAGCTGGCTGATGCTGTAGTTGCTCACCCCGACCGCGCGGGTCAGGTTCTCGTCCCGGGCGGCGAGCAGTTCGCGCCACATCGGGATGCTGTCGCCCGCCGCCGACGGCGGCCAGTGGATCAGCCACAGGTCGACGTGGTCGGTGTCCAGCGCGGCCAGGCTCGCCTCCAGCGTCTCCCGCTCCCGGCCCACCCGGTCCGGCGGCAGTTTCGTGGTGACGAAGACGTCCTCGCGGCGCAGGCCGCTCTCCTTGAGGGCCCGGCCCACCTCCTTCTCGTTGCCGTACATGGTTGCGGTGTCCAGATGGCGGTAGCCGGCGTCGAGGGCGGCGAGCACGGCGTCGTACCCGGCCTCGCCGGTGGCCTGCCAGGTGCCGAAGCCGAGCAGCGGCATCCGGACATCGCCGGAGAGGGGGACGTTGGGCTGTTCAGGGCTGCTCATGACGGCTGTTCTACCCGTGATCACGCCCGGCATGCCGGCGACCCGCGCAGCGGCACGGGCGGCGGCGACCGGGGCGGAACCGGCCGCCCCGGCGAGGAACGGGACGAACCGCCCGGGTGGCACCCGGCGGGGCGGGTCGGGGTGCCGCAGAATGCGGGGATGGCGGACCGGCTGGAGGAGTACCGGCGCAAACGGGACGCGAGGCGTACCCCCGAGCCGGTGCCGGAGCGGACGCCCGCGGCGAAGCGGTCCGGTCGCGGCCGGGCCCGGTTCGTCATCCAGCAGCACCACGCCCGCAGCCTGCACTGGGACCTGCGGCTGGAGCACGAGGGGGTGCTGGCCTCCTGGGCGGTGCCGCGCGGCCTGCCCCGGGATCCGGGCCGCAACCACCTCGCCGTGCACACCGAGGATCACCCGATGGAATACCTGACCTTCCACGGCGAGATCCCGGCCGGCGAGTACGGCGGCGGCCGGATGACCATCCACGACACCGGCACCTACACCACCGAGAAGTGGCGTGACGACGAGGTGATCGTGGTGCTCGACGGGGAGCGGACGAAGGGGCGCTACGTCCTCTTCGCCACCGGGGGGCGTGGTCGGGACTGGATGGTCCGCCGCACCGACCCGGCCCCGGAAGGCTGGACGCCGATGCCCGAGCTGATCCCCCCGATGCACGCCACCCGGGTGGAGCGGCTGCCGACGGACGCCGACGCCTGGGGGTACGAGCTGCGCTGGGACGGCGTCCGGGCGATGGCGTACGTCTCCGGGGGCCGGCTGCGGCTGCTGTCGGAGACCGGCGAGGACGTCACCGGGGCGTACCCGTGGCTGCGGGACCTGGCAGCGGAGCTGGCGCCGACGGAGGTCGTGCTGGACGGCGTGCTGGTGCGGATCGACCCGGCCGGACGGGTGAAGCCGCCCAGCGGGCGGGACGGCCAGTTCCTCGCCGTCGACCTGCTCTGGCTGGAGGGCGTGACCAGCCTCGACGTGCCGTACGCGCAGCGCCGGGAACTGCTCGACGGGCTGGCCCTCGGCGGTCGGCACTGGCAGACTCCGCCGTGGTTCCCGGGTGTCGGCGCGGACGCCCTGGCCACGGCCGCGCAGCAGGGGCTCCCCGGCGTGGTGGCGAAACGGCTCGACTCCCCCTACGAGCCGGGTCGGCGCAGCCGGCGCTGGCTGAGCATCGACACGAGCTGAGGAGCATCGTGCACCTGACGCACCTGGAGTGTCCGCGCTGCGGCACCGAGCACCCGGCGGAGAAGCTGCAGAACCTCTGCGACTGCGGCTCGCCGCTGCTGGCCCGCTACGACCTGGCTGCGGTGGCCGCGTCGGTGACCCCGGAGCAGTTCGGGCTCCGCCCGGCCGACCTGTGGCGCTACCGGGAGCTGCTGCCGGTCGCCGACCCGCGCTTCGTCACCACGTTGGGCGAGGGCTGGACACCGCTGCTGCGCGCCCCGGCGTACGGGGCGGAGATCGGCATCCCCGACCTGATCGTCAAGGACGAGGGGCTGACGCCGACCGGGTCGTTCAAGGCACGCGGCGCGGCGGTGGGGGTGAGCCGGGCCCGCGAGCTGGGCGTGGCGCACATCGCCATGCCGACCAACGGCAACGCCGGCTCGGCCTGGGCGACGTACGCGGCCCGCGCCGGGATGCGTGCGACCATCGCGATGCCGCTGGACGCGCCGACCATCTGCCGCCGGGAGTGCGTGGCCGCCGGGGCGGACCTGCGGCTGGTGGACGGGCTGATCAGCGACGCCGGCCGGTGGATCGCCACGCTGGTCGGCGGGTCGGGCGGGCGGATCTTCGACGCCGGCACGCTGCGCGAGCCGTACCGCCTGGAGGGCAAGAAGACCATGGGGTACGAGATCGTCGAGCAGCTCGGCTGGCAGGTGCCCGACGTGATCATCTATCCGACCGGTGGCGGGGTCGGGCTGATCGGCATCCACAAGGCCCTGCACGAGCTGCGCGAGCTGGGTTGGGTGGAGGACAAGCTGCCGCGCCTCGTCGCGGTGCAGTCCACCGGCTGCGCGCCGATCGTCCGGGCGTTCGCCGCCGGTGAGGCGCGGGCCACCCCGTGGCCGGACGCGCGGACCGTCGCCTTCGGCATCACCGTGCCGGCGCCGCTGGGCGACGAGCTGATGCTGGCCGCGCTGCGGGAGAGCAGCGGCACCGCGCTGGCCGTGGACGACGCGGAGATCCTGGCGGACCTGCGGGACTTCGCCGCCCGGGAGGGGCTGCTGCTCTGCCCCGAGGGGGCGGCCTGCCTGACCGCCGCCCGGCACCTGCGCGCCGGTGGCTGGATCCGGGCCGGCGAGCGGGTGGTGGTGCTGAACACCGGTGCGGGGCTGAAGTATCCGGAGACGGTGGACGTCTCCGGCGTACCCCTGGTGTGACGGGCGGGCACCCGGTCAGTCGGTGCCCGGCTCGGTCAACCGCCAGGCCGCGTTGATCAGGCCGATGTGGGACAGCGCCTGCGGCGTGTTGCCCAGTTGCGCGCCGGTGCCCAGGTCGATCTGCTCGGCGAAGAGACCCAGGTCGTTCGCGTGCCCCAGCACCTGGTCGAACAGCGCCCGGGCCCGGCTCTCCTCCCCCGCCAGCACCAGGCACTCCACCAGCCAGAACGAGCAGAGCACGAAGCCCGCCGGATCGGTGTTCCAGCGCCGGACCAGACCGCTGTCGGTGCCCAGCTCGCGCTCCACCACGTCGATGGTGGAGCGCATCCGCGGGTCGGTGGCGGGCAGGAACCGCATCACCGGCAGGATGAGCGCCGAGGCGTCCAGCTCCGCCGACCCGAAGGCCCCGGTGTACGCCCCGATCCGCTCGTTCCACCCCTCGCGCAGCACGGTCGTCCGGATCTCGTCCCGGATCGCCGCCCAGCGCCGTGGATCGGCCCGCTCGCCGAGGCGGGGCGCCAGCTCCACGGCCCGGTCCAGCGCCACCCAGCAGAGCACCTTGGACGACAGGTAGTGCCGTTCGGCGTCCCGGGTCTCCCACATCCCCCGGTCCGGCAGGTGCCAGGTCGCGGCGACCTGCTCGGCCAGGCCGACCACCATCTCGCGCAGCTCCACGTCGAACGTCGAGCCCAGGTAGTCGTGCAGCCGCCACACTGCCGAGATGACCTCGCCGGGCACGTCGAGCTGCCGCTGCCGCCACGCGTCGTTGCCGATCCGCACCGGCCGGCTGCCCGCGTAGCCGCGCAGGTGGGCGCACTCGTGCTCGGAGAGGTCCCGCTCCCCCTCCAGGCCGAACAACACCGGGACGGGCTCCGCGCCGATCCGGCCGATCGAGCGGGCCGCCCAGGCGAACAGTCGGGACGCCTCGTCGGGGCAGGCCGCCACCCAGAGCGCCCGCATGGTCATCGCGAAGTCGCGCAGCCAGGAGTAGCGGTAGTCGTAGTTGCGGTCGCCGCCCACCCGTTCCGGCAGGGAGGTGGTCAGCGCGGCGGCCACCGCGCCGCTGCGGGCGTACGTCAGGCCGGTCAGCACGACCGCGCTGTGCCGGACCTGGTCGGGATAGCAGCCGTCGTACCGGTGGGTCTCCCGGTAGCCCTCCCAGGCCCGGACGGTCTCGGCGAGCGCGTGCACCGGTTCCAGCCGGGCCGGCGGCCCGCCGTAGACCTGGGCGTACGCGAGGTCGAAGCCGACGGTCTGGCCGGCGGCGACCTCGAAGGTGTCCGTCACCCGGTCCCCGTCGACCCGCAACATCCGGCCGGTCCCGCGCAGGTGCAGCGCCACCGGGCCGGCGGTCGCCACCACCATGCCGTCCGGCTGCTCGTGCAGATACGGCGTGAGCAGCCCGTACTCGGGGCGGGGAGCGAAGTCGAGGTGCATCCGCACCCGACCGCTGAGCCCCTCGACCACCCGCACCAGCACGGCCGGCGAGTTCATCCCCAGCTCGTGGCCCCGCGCGCCCAGCTCGGCGGCGAGCGCGTCGGTGACCGCGACACTGCCCTCCGGCGTGTGGTGCACGGTACGCAGCACCAGCGTGTCCGGCCGGTAGGCGCGCTCCACCCGGCTCTCGGCCAGCGGGGCGAGCCGCCAGTGCCCGGCGCGCGGGTCGAGCAGGCGGCCGAAGACCGACGCGGAGTCGAAGCGGTCCGGGCACCACCAGTCGATCGAGCCGTCGCGGCCGACCAGGGCACCGGAGCGGCAGTCGGAGAGAAATCCGTAGTCGGAGATCGCCGGCTGGTCCACCCGCCCCGGTTACCCGGACCGGTCGCGTTCAGGCCGGTCGAATCAGGCGGTCGGAGGCTCGTCCGCCCCGGCCTCCTCGGCCGCGTCGGCCTCCTCCTTGGTGCGGTGCACGGCCTGGTCGGCGTGCTCGGGCGGGCCGTAGACGGTGTAGAGGACCAGCGGGTTGGGGCCGGTGTTGACGAAGTTGTGCTTGGTGCCGGCCGGTACGACCACCAGGTCGCCCGCGACGACCTCCTTCTTCTCGCCGGCCACCCGCGCCTCGCCGGTGCCGCTGACGAAGGTCAGGATCTGGTCGATCCCTTCGTGCACCTCCTCGCCGATCTCACCGCCGGGCGGGATCGTCATGATCACCAGCTGGCTGTGCCCGCCGGTCCACAGCACGCGGCGGAAGTCCGGGCTCTTCTCGGCGACGGTCGCGATCGTGAAATGTTCCATGGCGCGCACATACCCGCCCGGACCGGCCGTCACGCCGGGAGGCGCAGATGGTGGAATTCCGCCCGCTCCCGGTGTTTGGATCCCGTCGGGAGGGGCATCCGAAACGCCAGGACCGGTGCGGATGGCCGGTCGAGCCAGGTCCCCGCTGTCGTACCGCCGTACGGCTGCGGTGGTGGGAGACGGCCAGAGCGCGGCGACGTCACGACCTCGGTCTGACGGCGCCGCGCGCTCGTCCGTGCGGGAAGTGCCACGGTCGACGGTCCGGGCCGCTGGTGGCGGCCCGGACCGTCCGGATCATCGGGCGGTGCAGCTGAGAGCCACCGGCGCCTGGTTGTCGCCGGTCACCACCAACCCCCAGCTGGTGCTGCCGCCCGCCGGCAGGCTGCCGTTCCAGCTCGCGTTGGTCGCGGTCACCTGCTGGCCGGCCTGGCTCGCGGTGGCGTTCCAGGCACTGGCGAGCCGCTGCCCGCCGGGAAAGCCGAACGAGCTGGTCCAGTCGGTGATCGGCGCGGTACCGGTGTTGCGGACGGTCACCTCGGCCTGGAAGCCGCCCGTCCACGACCCGGTGACCCGCCAGCCGGCCGCGCAGCCCGCGCCGGGCCCCGGCGTGCCGGTAGTCGGGCTCGGGCTCACCGTCGGGCTCGGCGACACGGTCGGGCTCGGGGACACCGTCCCGCTCGGGGTGGGCGCCACGGTGGGGCTGACCGTCGGGGAGGCCGTCGGGCCGGTGCCGTCCGAGGTGGTGAAGCTGACCGGGGTGTACGCGGCGGAGCAGGTGCCGCCGCAGGAGGCCGGCAGCGAGAACCGGTAGACCCGGCCGTTGTTGATCAGCGTGTCGGCGGCGTCGCGGACCCGGATCTGGAAGTCGGTGCCGCCGGAGGTGGTGGCCCCGAGGACGTACGACTGGCCCATGTCGCTGTTCATGGTGGCGGACCGCCACACGCCGTCGGCCAGGTAGTCGATCCCGTGGATGCCGTTGGCCAGGTGCGACACGGCGATCGCCGGCCAGTACTTCTGTGCGCCCTGCAGGAAGCCGATCCGGATGTCGCCGGAGTAGTTCGGCGCGGGCACGAACGACCAGGAGACGTGCCGGTTGTTCCAGTGCGCCGGGTACAGGTCGCCGACCGGCGTCCCGTTGCGCGCGAAGCGGTTCAGCGACGACGTCGCCAGGTCCAGGTGGTACGGGTCGTCCCGGCACCAGGCGTTGCCGTCGCCGCAGCTGTCGGCGACCAGCATGGTGAGGGTGGCCCCGTTGTAGCCGTCGGCCACCCAGGAGCCGTTGCGGCAGAACGGCTGTCCGGCCGCGCCGTCGTTGATCCCGGTGCAGTAGTCGCCGATGGCGACCTTGACGTACCGGCCGCAGTTGAGGCCGTTGTTCCACAGCCCGATCTTGTCCGCCTGGGACGGTGGCAGCGGCCGGGCCGGGTAGGACGAGTAGTCGCCGGGCAGGTCGTAGACGTTCAGCGCGACGAAGTCGGGTGAGTCCAGTTGGTTCTCCGGCAGGCCGCAGCCGCCGTACGGGGAGCCGAGCCCGTCGAAGTGGGTGGCGTTGCCGGTGACCGGTGCGGGTGGATCGCCGACCGCCTGGGCGGGCAGCTGGCCGGCGAGCAGCAGCGCGGCGGCAGCGGCGGCCAGGGCGGCGAAGAGCGGGGCGCGGAGGCGCGGGGTCGACATGGGAAAGCCTTCCGGGCGGGGGTCGACCGAGCGTTTCCGGGCAGGGTCGACCGAGGAGGGTGGTCATGTGCCCAACATGCCCGGCGGTGCCCGCGTGCCCATGCCATCACCCGGCGTCGATCGCTGTCAACGACCACCACGAAGCGCGGTCGGCGGAAACGCTGTGAGTAATGCGAATGTGTCGTTAGATTGAAGTATGGTGCCCGCCCACGGGGGTCGGGCGGCGGAACCGGTCTACCGCCCTGTTCTGGTCGGTCGCCGGGGTGAGCTGGAGGCGCTGGCCCATCTCGACGAGATGTCCGCTCCGCTGCTCGCTCCGGTCATCGATATCCGCGCGCTCGACACGGGCACGGTGGACCTGCTCGGCCGGCTGCCGTCCGGGCTGCTGCCCGCCGTCGACGTGACCGCACTGCCGGACGTCCCGGAGAGCGAGCTGGTCCGCTGGGGCGTGCCCCTGGTGCCGGTGATCGGGCTCGCGGAGAGCGACCGGCGGCTGGTGGCGCACGGCGTGGCGGCCCGGGCGTACGCGCGGCGGGCGGTGGTGCGGCTGCGGACCGGGCAGGACCGGGCCGGGGCGGACGCCATCACCACGGCGGCGGAGCGGGTGTGGCGGCTGGCCCGCCTGGTGCCGGAGCAGTGCGACCTGCTCGTCGACGCGGGCGACGTGTGCTGCCCGGCGGACGTGCGGGTGGCCGAGCCCCGGGTCCGGCGGCTGGTCGAGTGGGGCCGCCGGCACGCCTGGCGCTCGGTGGCGGTCGCGGCCGGTGGGATGCCGCCGACGGTGAGCCGGCTGCCGGTCGACGAGCCGGTCCGCCTGGACCGCTACGACTGGCAGCTCTGGCGGCGCCTGACCGACCTCGACGTCGGCTACGGCGACTACGGGGTGAGCTGCGCGCTGCCGGACGCGGACGCCCCGGCCGACCGGTTGCCGACGCTGCGCTACACGGTCGACGGGGCCTGGTGGATCCACCGCTGGTCGCGGCGCGGCGGCCGGGGCGACGAGCGGGTCGCGGACCTGTGCCGGACGGTGGTCGCCGCCCCGTACTGGCCGACGACGGGGGCGGCGTTCTCCTGGGGCGACCACGAGATCCTGCGCCGGGCGCGGCGCGGTGCCGGTGCCGGCTCACCGACGAACTGGACGGCGTGGAGCACGTCGCACCACCTGGCGCACGTGCTCGGGGCGCTGTCGCGGCCCACCCGGGACGAGCGTCCCGGGCCGTGGCACGCCGGTCACGACACACCGGAACGCGGACGCTCGGGGCGTCCGCAGCGCGGCGGCGAGACCCGGCGGGCCGGCTGAGCTCACTCCTTCTCGGTGAAGCCGAACTGGACGACGCCCTCGTCGTCCACGCTGGCGTCGACCGAGGTGTCGTTGAGCAGTTCGGCGGCGTCGGCGTCGAGGAAGATCCGGGCGCCCTGGTTGTCCACCACCTGGTCGCCCTGGACCGGCTGCGGCACCAGTTCGATGGAGAGCGAGCCGGCGTCGGTGTCGGCGGCGATGCGCAGCCCACCGTCCTGCGCCACGTCCTGCTGGGCGGCGAGGTCACGGATCACCAGGACGGCGTTGTCGGTCATGGTCAGCATGGGGAACTCCTCGGTGCGTACGGGTCGTGGGCGGGTCGGCGCAGCCGTGTCGGCCGGGCCCGGAACCCTGGGAAGGCGAAATCGGTCTTCGCCGCGCAAACCGGGGCGGCTGATGCACCCCTCACCACCCACCGTGCCCCCTCGGCGGGCATCCGTCAAATAGAACCGAGTGAGTCGACACCGGAGGAACCGGCCCGGCCGGGCACCGGGAAGCAGGGCGCTGAGCAGGCATTTCGCCGCCCGCCGGCGCGGCGGGTCCATATGCTCGACGACATGGACGACGCCAGGCGCTACCTCGCCGAGTTCCTCGGCACCCTGCTGCTGGTCTTCTTCGGCGTGGGTAGCGTGATCGCCGCGCGGGTGCAGGGTGGCGTGGTGGTGGTCGCGCTCGCCTTCGGTTTCGTGATGCTCGCCCTGGTGTACGCGATCGGGCCGCTCTCCGGCAGCCACGTCAACCCGGCGGTGACGCTGGGTGTGCTGCTCTCCGGCAAGATCTCGCTGCTCGGCGCGGTCGCCTACTGGGTCGTCCAGTTCCTCGGGGCGACCGTCGCCGCGTTCATCCTCTGGGGGCTCACCCGGTGGGGTGACGTGGTGGACCAGTCCGGCGCATTGGGCACCAACGGCTACGGGGCGCACATCAACGCCGGTGGCGCGGCGGTGCTGGAGACGGTGCTGACGTTCCTGTTCGTCCTGGTGGTGCTGGTGGTGACGAGCCGCGCCGAGTACGCCGCCTTCGCCGGGGTGCCGATCGGGCTGGCGAACGCCGCCGCGCACCTGGTCGGCGTCACCCTGGACGGCACCTCGATCAATCCGGCCCGGTCGTTCGGCCCGGCCGTCTTCGAGGGCGGGACCGCGCTGCGCCAACTCTGGGTGTTCATCGTGTTCCCGCTGCTCGGTGGGGCGCTGGCGGCGCTGGTGGCCCCGCTGGTGACCAGCCGCAACCCGCGCTACCGGGCGGAGCCCGAGGAGCCGGCGTCGCACCGCCCCTGAGCCGACCCGGACATCTGGCAATAAGTTTCGTCTTTGAGGGTTCTCCGCAGGAAACCTCCATGGCAGCATCTACGCATGCATCGTCGTCTCTTTACCGGGGCGCTCGCGGTGCTGGCGTTGGCCGCCACCGCGGCCACCGCCGGCGCCCCCGACGCCACAGCCGAGTCCCCCACCCCCGCCCGGACCCGGCTGAACGCCACCATCGACACGGTCCTCGCCGACTCCCGGCTCGACGGGGCACAGGCCGGCGTGGTCGTGGTCGACACCGCCACCGGCGAGACCCTCTACGACCGCAACGGCGACCGCAGGCTGGTGCCCGCCTCCAACGCCAAGCTGCTCACCTCCACCGCGGCGCTGGAGCTGCTCGGCCCCGGCCACCGGTTCACCACCGACGTCGCCACCGACGGGGTCCGGCGGGCCGGCCTGCTCTCCGGGGACCTCTACCTGCGCGGCGGCGGCGACCCCACGATGCTCGCCGCCGACTACGACGCGCTGGCCGCCCAGGTGGCGGCGGACGGCGTACGGGTGGTGACCGGGAACCTGGTCGCCGACGACACCCGCTACGACGACACCCGGCTGGGCCCCGACTGGACCTGGGACGACGAGTCCTACTACTACGCCGCGCAGGTCTCCGCGCTGACCGTCGCCCCGGACACCGACTACGACGCCGGCACGGTGATCGTGAACGCCGCCCCCGCCGCGGCGGCCGGTGCGCCGCCGGTGGTGACGATGACCCCGCCCAACGGCTGGCTGCGGATCGAGAACCGGGCCGAGACGGTCGCCGGCGGGGAGACGACGATCTCGTTCGAGCGGGAGCACGGCGGGAACACCATCGTGGTGACCGGCCAGATCGCGGTCGGCCAGCAGCCCGAGAGCGACTGGATGACGGTCTGGGAGCCGACCGGCTACGCCGCCGACATCTTCCGGGCGGCGCTGCGCCGGCACGGCGTACGGGTGCTCGGCCGGACCGTCCTCGGCCAGCCCACCCCGGCCGAGGCGAAGCCCGTCGCCCGGCACGACTCGATGACCCTCGCCGAGCTGATGGTGCCGTTCCTCAAGCTGTCCAACAACGGGCACGCGGAGGTGCTGACGAAGGAGCTGGGCCGGATCCTCTCCGGCTCGGGCAGCTGGTCGGCGGGGCTCACCGCGATCGGCGAGTACGTCGGGGACAACGGCGTGGACACCGGCAACCTGCGCCAGCGGGACGGCTCCGGGCTGTCCCGGCGCAACCTGATCCCGCCGACCGAGTTCGTCGCGCTGCTCGCCGCCGTCCGCGCCGAACCCTGGTTCGACACCTGGTACGCCGCGCTGCCGGTCGCCGGCAACGCCGACCGGTTCGTCGGCGGGACGCTGCGCAGCCGGATGCGCGGCACCCCGGCGGCGAACAACGTGCACGCCAAGACGGGCAGCCTGACCGGCGCGTCCAGCCTCTCCGGCTACGTCACCGACGCCGACGGCCACCTGCTGGCCTTCTCGGTCGTGCTGAACAACTACCTGACCTCGTCGGTGAAGAGCCTCGAGGACCAGATCGCGATCGCGCTGGCGTCGTACACCGAGAAGGGGACGACCACGGCGCGGCTGACGGTGCCGACGGCGCCCGAGGCACCGCGGGTGCCGGAGGGTCTGGAGTGTTCCTGGGTGAAGCCGGTGCGCTGCTGACGGGCGCGGGTCCCCACCCAGGGGGTGGGTGGGGACCCGCGCGTTCGGTCAGGCGCCGGGCCGGTGCGGCGGCGGGGCCGCGGCCGGGTCGCCCTGCTCGATCAGCGCATCGATCGCCGCGGGCGGCAGCCCGCGCAGGGTGAGCACCCGCCGACCCCAGCGGTGCAGCCGGCACGGGTGCGGGCTGGCGTCGTTGCGGCAGATCGTCCCGCCGGACCAGCGCCGGGGCGCGTGCACCACCACGGCGCGCACCGCGAACTGGGCGTCCTCGCCGGTCACGTACGGCGGCAGCGGGATGTCGCGCAGCGTGTCGTCGGACTCCTCACCCGCCCCCGGCTGCACGGCGGGGCGGACTAGGCGGGCACTGCTGCTCATCGGTGGGGCCTCCACAGAGGATGGTGTGATTCGGACTACCGGACGGTACGTCGGCCCCGACGGCGCGTGACGGACAAACTGTCCCCGCCCTCACCGGGCACAGTGCCGGCACGGGCGGCGGGTCCGCAGGTGGTGGCCGACCGCGGCGACGCCGAGGCCCCACCCCCACAGCCAGTATCCGGGCATGGCGACCCAGAAGAACGCCAGCGGGTATCGCCCGTCCCCCGGGTCGAAGGTGCCGGTGCCGGTCTCGACGGCGAGTTGGCCGATGCCGACGCCGAAATAGCCGACCAGACCGACGGAGAAGACCGCCGCCGGGACGAGCAGCAGCCCGCGCGGGACGGTCCGGCCGGCCAGCAGCGGCACCCAGCGCGGCCACACCCGCCCCCACCGGTGGACCAGGGCCAGCGGTAGCAGCACCCCCGCCAGCAGGAAGCCCACCTCGAAGAGCACGGCCGAAGCCCCCTGGGCCAGCGGCAGGTCCCCGAAGCCCACGGCCACCTGGGCGGCCAGCCGCACCAGGCAGCCGGCCACCGCCGTCCATGCCGCGATCCGGGCCCAGCCCGGCACCGGCGCCGCCGACCAGCGCCCCGGACGACCGGTCCGGCCGCAGCGTCCACAGTCGCCACGGTGCCGCCGCCGATGGTCCAGCACGGTGGCGTGCAGCAGTGCCGCGCCGGTGAGCGCACCGACCCGGCTGAGGAGGCCGGCCAGGGTGAACGCCGGGCTCAGCTGGCCGATCAGGAGACCGACCACGTCCAGCAGGAGCAGCGCGCAGGAGAGCACGAGCAGCGCGCAGACCGCCCATGCGGCGACCGCGAGGCCCGGCCGCCAGGTGCGCGCCCGGGCCAGCGCGCCGGCCGCGAGCCCGGCAGCCGCGCAGACCGCCACCGACCACCGGCCGGTCACGACCACCAGGTCGGTGTGCAGCGGCCCGAAGCCGGGCGCACCGGCCACCGTCCAGGTCAGCCGCAGGGCGCCGTAGAGCAGGGCCCAGACGACCACGGCGTACGGCAGCAGGAGCGGCCGGGTCCGCGCCGGGGCGGGCGACGGCAGGGTGAGCGACATGTCGTCCAGCCTGCCGCCGCCGGGCGCCCGGTCACTCCCGCCCGGGAGTGGCGCGGCTCCCCGCGACGTGGGAGCGGCTCACCGCTCCCCGGCGACCTCGGGCCGGCGGACCCGGGTGGCCGGATCGTAGTCCGGACCGACCCCCTCGACGATGATCGCCGAGCCCTCGATGTGCCGCAGCCGCAAGGGCAGGATCTCCTGGTACGCCGGGGAGGCGTACCAGGCGCGGGCCCGCTCGACGTCCGGGAACTCGATGATCACGACGGTGCCCGGCCACTCCCCCTCGATCACCTCCGGATCCGGGCCGTGCACCCGGAACCGACCCGCGTACGGGTCGAGGGTCGCCTGGATCTTCTCCAGGTATTCGACGATGTCGTCGTTGACCTGCGGGGTACGCAGGTGGGCGAGCGCGAACGCGGACATGGTTCCTCCCCGATGACGTGCGCCGATTCCTCGGTCGCAGGACTTGCTCGCGATTCTGCCGCCGTCCCGCCACCGGGTCGATCACCTCGGGGGTAGGTGCGGGTCCGATCCGTTGTCGGCGGCGGCCGAACGCCCACTCCGGGCCCTCCCCGCGTTCTCGCCCACATCCGTCGGCCCGGCCCAGCAGCCTCACGGACCCCGCGGGCACCCTTTTGGAGTCGCTACGAGTTTTATGACGTAAATGAATCGGTGCCGTTGCCACCGGCGCCGAGCCCTGCGGCCGGTCCGGTGATTCGTATTCGTCATCAAAGCTGTAGCGGGTGAAGGAGGGCCGGGCCGGCAGGCTGGTCCGGCCCTGCCTCGGTCGCCGGGCGAGACGCAGGAAGCCAGCGGGACGCAGGACACCGACGGAACGCAAGAAGCCGGCGGGACGCAGGACGCCAGCAGGAGGCAGAACGCCAGCGGGAGGCAGAGGATGAGCGGCACGGGGCTCGGGTCAGCGCAGCGCGGCGGCCTGCAGGCCGACGGTGCCGCAGTCGCCGAAGGACTCCTCCACGGTCCAGCTCACCTGGAGCTTCGCCCCCTTCGGCGCGCGGAACCGGACGGTGAACTCGGCGGTGTGCTGGGTGTGCGGGTCCTCCAGCCGCATGCTGCTGGTCGGGCCGCCGGTGGAGAGCCGCACGTCGAGGCGGGCCCGGGCCGCCCACAGCCCGACATAGAGCCGGACCGTGCGCGGGGCGCCGTCGGCGGCGACGGAGAGCACGAAGCCGTTGCCCTTCCCGCAGGTCTGCACCCCGGCCGTGGTGCCGCTGGCCGCCCCGACGGGCGCGCCGTCCCGCCAGGCGTACGCCTCGGGGTTGGTGCTGAAGCTCTCCCGCGCGCCCCGGCCGCCCTCGTCGCGGATCTCCCCCGACCCGGTCCGCTTGCGGACCGGCGTGGTGGCGCCGAGCAGTCCCCAGTGGACCCAGTCGACGGTGCCGGCCGCGGTGAGGTCCACCAGCGCGGGAACGTCGGCGCGGGTCACCGTGAGCAGTGGTTCGACGGCCGGCGTCGAGGGGACGGCGGTCGGCGACGGCGAGGGCGACGGCGGTCGCTGCCGGGGACGCAGCCCGGGGGTGACCAGGTCGTCGCCCGGTGACGCGTTCGCGCCCGGTCCCGGGCTGGGCCGGCCCACGGTGCTCGGCGGGCCCGGGAGGACGGCGCTCTCCTCGCGGGGCGCGGCGTGCTGCTCGGTGCCGAGGTAGGCGACCACGGCGGTCAGGGCGACGACCGCGATCAGCGCCTCCACGGCCAGCCGACGCCGTTGCCGGGCGCGGGCGAGCCGGCGCAGGGCCGAACGGGTCGGCCCGTTCGGGGCCGGTGCGGGCTCGTCGACCCGAGCACGATCCTGCTCCGCCACCGAACCTCCCGCCTCCTCGTCCACGCCCCGCTGTCGGGAGTGGACGGACCGTGACCCGCTTCACGTTTCCATCGGGACGACCGGTACACCATATGTCGGCGGCGCGGCGTTTCCAGTTCGTTACCAAACTCCAGGAGGGCCCCGTTCGGCACGATCGGTTGGCCGACCCTGTCCGAACGGTGATCCGCCCTGGTCGGGGCGGGTCTCAGCGGCGCTCACGCCGCCGCAGACCGCGCTCCGGGTGCCAACTGAGGATCACCAGGTGGTCCGGCGGGTCGCCCACCCGGGTCAGCACCACCTCGGTCAGCTCGACCCGGAACCGGTGCGACCCGTCCTCGGCCGGCGGCTCCTCGTGCGCCACCCCGGCGATCTTCGCGTCCCCGCCCCAGGACGTCGGGTCGTCCTCCGGGGTGTCCTCCGTCGGGCAGTGCAGCGCCACCCGGGGGTCGCGCCGCAGGTCCAGCGCCTTCAAGGCGCCGGCCATGCTGCCCAGCCGGAGCTGACCGTCGGCGGTGAAGTCGAACTCCGTACCGCTGATCCGGGGCGAGCCGTCCCGGCGCAGGGTCGCCATCGTGCCGTGCTTGCGTACCGTGAACCGGTCGCGGACGCGCGCCGCGAACTCGGGTTCGGACTCGACCAGGTCGGACCACCATGCCATGACCGCCAGCCTGGCAGGAAAACCTGACAGGGTACGACGTCTTTCCCGCTCCCCCACCGGAACCGGTCCGGATCCCCGTTTCGCCAACCCGTCCCGGACGATCTGCCTAGCCTGAAACCGCAGGCCGGAGCGGGTACGCGAGGGGCGACAGCCAGATGTGGGACGGGAAGCGGCGGCAGACGGCGTGCACGTTCGACCGGCCGCTGTCGTGGGACGTCCGCAACCCGCACCGGCTCACCTCGACCTCGCGTACGGCGCCCTCCCAGTTGCCGGTCCCGCACCCGGCCCCGTCGCTCATCCTGGCGCTGCTCAGCTCGGCCCTGCTGCTCGTCGCGCTGGGCGCGTTCGGCCGGGCGACCGGTCTGCCGGCGGGGGAAGAGCCGGCCGTGTGGTGGCGCCGGCTCTGGGCCGTCCTCCAGTGGGTGCTGCACGGCCTGGCGAACACGGTCCTCGGGGGACCGGCCCCGCGCCGGTGGGCACAGTTGGGAGTGCTCATCCTGGCCGGCTGCACCTTCTTCCTGTGGCGCCACTGGCGCCAGCACTGGTACGTCTACCGGCCCGGCCCAGTCAACGTGCGGACCTTCGAGAACGCGGCCGACACGGACAAGGGGCGGGGGGTCTACCTGCGCAGCCGGTTCTGTCGCCAGCTCGCGGAGACCAGCGTCTACCCGCCGTACTCGGGACCCGCCGACCCGCCTCCGCAGGGATTCTTCGACGTGCTCGCCAAGGAGCAGGGCGACCTGACCAACGCCGCCTCCTTCCTGCCCCGGGTGCTGGCCGCCCTCTGGCCGAAACAGGCCTACCAGATCAGCGGGACCCTCCAGTGCCGGAACGTGGAGCCCCGGCACGGGCTCTCCGTCACGGTCACCTCGTTCCTCGGCCGGACCGGCAGCGCCACCACCACCTGCTGGGGTCACAGCTGGGAGGACGCCACCTGCCGGGCGGCCTACTGGGCGATGGCCAAGCTGGTCCCGGTCACCCGGCTCGCGAAGACCCCGCCGTGGCGCAAGTGGCGGGGCCGGGACATGCCGGCGGAGCTGTTCGAGGCGTACAACGAGGCGAAGAAGCGACACGACGACCTGAAACTGGACGACGCCCTGTGGTGGTACCGCGAGGCGCTGCGACTGGACCCGTTCAACCTCGACATCCGGCTGATGGTCGGCAGCGTCCAGGAGGACCTGGGGCTCTTCCTCGACGCGTTACAGACCTACCAGGGCGCGCTGGCCGTCGGGCAGTTGGAGGCGCGCTACACCGGCGCGCTGTGGAGCCGCAAGCGGCGTCGGCTGCGCCCTCCCTGGCGTTTCACCGGCACGACGGTCGGGCAGCTCCGGCGCCACCCGGAATGGATCAAGCTGCGCTTCCAGTACGCCCGGACGCTCGGGTACGCCGAACGGGTGATGGCCCAGTGGTTCCCGCGCAACCCCGGCACGGAGGCCTACGCCAACACCCCCTACCACTGGCAGAGCCGGCAGAACCGGGAGCGCCTCTGCGCCGCGCTGGCCGAACGCTACTGGCCCGCCGTGCTGACCTGCACCCACGCCGGCACCCGGGACGAGGCCAAGCAGCTGGTCCGGCAGATGCTCCGGCACCGCTCGTCCGCGCCGGTGGTGCTGCACCTGGCCGCCTGGCAGGAGTTCCACCGGCTCTACGAGGACCTGACGATCGCCCGCTTCGTACCGGGTGCCGCCGCGGGCTTCGACCGCCGGCTCGTCCGGCTCATGCGGGACGTCTGGGCCCCACTGCGGTTGATGCGCGCCCTCCACGACGCCCGGCACGGCGGCCCGCAGGACGCGCCCGAGCGGAGCCGACTCGAACTGCCGGCCGTCGGCTGCCTGAGCGACTGGTGGATCTGGTGGCGCCGCCGCAAGGCCGACCGGGCGCTCGGCATCGGTTGGCCCGCTTCCGCGATGTTGCTCGGCGACGCGATCTTCGCCGTGCAGCGCCGGCGGAATCCCCTCACCCGCCTGAGCTACCTGGACTATTACCATGCCGGCTGCCTGTATGCCTTCGCCCTGCAGGGCTATCCGGTGAAGGCCGGCACCGGCCCACCCGACGACCGGGCACCCGCCGGCACGTCGGCACCGGTGAACCGCGCGGCGGAGACGTTGACTTACCGGGCCGTGGAGAACCTGCGGCAAGCGTTGATGTGCACCGAGAGCGGGCGGGCCGGCCGGATCACCGTCCAGTCCGACACCCAGGCGGGCACCGCCTCCCGGCTGCGGACCTGGATCGCCACCAGCGACCCCGACCTGGCCCGGCTGCGCAACCGCGCCGAGTTCCGGTTCTTCCAGCAGGACGCGTATCAGCCGCTGAAGCCGGTGCCGTTGCGGCCGGAGGACGTCTCGGAGGTCCGGGTCGTCGCGTACGCGAAGAACCTGCTCTGCGAGGGGGCGCGCCTGCTGGAACGGCACTGGCACCGCCGACGGCTCGACCGTCATCCGCCGCGTTACCTGCACGATCTGGTGCTGTGGCTGCGGCTGGACGACCACACCTGGGAGGTGCTGGGGCGGATCGCGCTCGACGGGGCGCGGTACTGGGCGGACCGGGCCGAGTTCTCCCGGCTCGTCACCCGGACGGTGGATCTGCAACGGACCACCGACCACCGCTTCCCGCCGCCGGTGTCGGTCTACGACGACCTCCTCCTGGACGAGGTGGAGAAGCTGACCGACGACGAGATCGGCCTGCCCCATCTGGTCGACGCGGCCGTCGAGCGGCAGGTGCAGCGGATCGACCGCTGCCTGGCCAGGTTGGTCCAGCTGGCCAGGGCCGCGAAAGTGACCGCCCACCGCAGTGACCAGTTGCTGCGCCAACTGGACGTCGACGACGTCGAACTCAGCCCGGAGGACCACGCGTGGATCTGCATGGCGCGGGCGGCGCTGTGGCAGCAGGTCATCGAACTGCTCGACGACACCGACCTCGTCGTCGACACCGTCGCCCCCGAGGACGAGCAGACCGAGCCCTGAGCGTCAGCGGATGTCGAAACCGAGCGCCCGGGCCAGCACGACCGCCTGCTCGGCGTCGATGACCGCGCCGGCCCGCTGCACCGCCGTCGGGTCGAGCCCGGTGAGGTCGCTGCCCCGCAGGTCCGCCCCGGCCAGCCGGGCGCCGTCGAGCTGCGCGCCGGAGAGGTCGACCCCGGTGACCGTGGCGTCGGTGAGGTTGACCCGGGTCAGGTCGGCCTCCCGCAGGCGGACGTCGCTGATCCGTACGCCGCGCAGGTCGGCGCCGGGCAGCGCGACGAAGGACCAGTCGCCGCCGTCGACCCGCAGCGGTCGCAGGTCGCACTGGTCGAAGCTGCTGCCGACCAGCTTGCAGCCGGTGAACTCGGCCTCGAAGAAGTTGCACCGCCTGAACGTGCAGCGGGTGAAGGCCGAGTCGGTGTGCCGGGACGCGTTGAAGGCGACGTTGCCGAAGACGCACTCGGTGAAGACCGCACCCCGGCTGACCGCCTCGGTGAGGTCGACGTGGAAGAACTCACAGCGGACGAAGTGCCGGTCGACCAGCTCTTCGGCGTACCAGTCCTGGTCACGGTAGGTGACGTCCTCGGTGGGCTCCGGCATCGGCCCAGACTAGTGGTGCCGGCCGACACTTCCCGGCTGCCGTACCGGCTAGTAGCGTCGGCGGGGTGAGCCTGGCAGTGAGCACCGACCCGGACCGTATCGGCTTCGACCCCGCCCGACTGGCGCGGATCGACGAGCACTTCGGCGCGTACGTCGACGACGGCCGGCTCGCCGGCTGGCAGATCGTGGTCACCCGCCGGGGCGAGGTCGCCCACTCGGCCACCTACGGCCTGCGGGACCGGGAGGCGGGCAGCCCCGTCGAGTCGGACACCCTCTGGCGCATCTACTCGATGACCAAGCCGATCACCTCGGTCGCCGCGATGATGCTCTGGGAGGAGGGCCGGTTCGAGCTGACCGACCCGATCAGCCGCTGGCTGCCGGAGTTCGCCGACGTCCGGGTCTATGACAAGGGGTCGGTGCTCAAGCCGTACACGGTGCCGGCGGTCGAGCCGGTGCGGGTCTGGCACCTGCTCACCCACACCGCCGGCCTGACGTACGGCTTCGCCCAGACCTCGGTGGTCGACGGCCTCTACCGGCGGGCGGGCTTCGACCTGGGGGTGCCGGCCGGCGCGGACCTGGCCGAGGCGTCCCGGGGCATGGCCCGGCTGCCGCTGCTGTTCCAGCCCGGCACGAGCTGGAACTACGGCGTGTCCACCGACGTGCTGGGCCGGCTGGTCGAGGTGGTGTCCGGGCAGCGCCTGGACGCCTTCTTCACCGAGCGGATCCTCCGGCCGCTCGGCATGGCCGACACCCGCTGGTGGGTCGAGGAGCCGGACGCGAAGCGGCTCGCCGCCCTCTACACGCCGCACCCGGCGACCGGGCAGGCGGTCCGCGCCGACGAGATCGGCCGGTACGCGCTTACCGAGCCCGACTGCCTCTCCGGCGGTGGCGGGCTGGTCTCCACGGCCGCCGACTACCACCGGTTCACCCAGTTCCTGCTGCGCGGCGGCGAACTGGACGGGGTCCGCCTGCTCGGGCCGCGCACGGTGCGTTTCATGACCCGCAACCACCTGCCCGGCGGCCGTGACCTGGCCTCGTTCGCCCCCGACGGGTTCTCCGAGACGATCCTCGACGGGATCGGCTTCGGTCTCGGCTTCGCGGTGGTGCAGGACCCGGTGCCGTCCCGGGTGCCGAGCAGCGTCGGCGAGTACTACTGGGGTGGCCTGGCCAGCACGGCCTTCTGGGTGGACCCGGTGGAGGAGGTCACGGCGCTGCTGTTCACCCAGCTCATGCCGTCGAGCACCTATCCGCTGCGCGCGCAGCTGCGTCAGCTCGTCTATTCCGCGCTGGTCGACTGACCCGGACCGGCGGTGCCGCCCGGATCGGCGGAACGGCACCCGTCGGGCGGTCGGATCCCTAGCCTGGGGGCATGAGCAACATCGTCGTGTTCGGCGCGGGCGGGACCGCCGGGTCGCGGATCACCGCCGAGGCCCTCGAGCGGGGGCACCGGGTCACCGCGGCGGTACGCCGTCCCGAGGCGACCAGCTATCTGCCGCCGGGCGTGCGTACGGTCACCGGCGACGCGACCTCCGCGCGGAGCGTACGGGAGCTGGCCGAGGACGCCGACGTGTTCGTGGTGGCGATCGGGGGCGGCGAGCGGGAGCTGTGGGGGGACGCGGCCCGGACGCTGGTGGACACCCTGCGGGAGCTGCCCGACCCGCCCCGGGTGATCCACGTGGGGGGCGGTGCGACGCTGCTGACCGCGAAGGGCACTCCGTTCCTGGACGAGCCGGACTTCCCGGCGGAGTACCGGGACTCGGCGGAGGGTCAGGCCGACGCACTGGCCGTCTACCGCTCCTCGGCCGACGGGGTGACCTGGACGTACGTCTCGCCGCCGCCGCTGGAGTTCCACCCGGGCGAGCGGACCGGCCACTACCGCACCGGCACCGACCAGCCGGTGACGGACGCGCAGGGCCGGTCGGTGCTCACCTACGAGGACCTGGCGGTGGCGATCGTGGACGAGATCGAGAGTCCGCGCTTCCCGAACGCCCGGTTCACCGCCGCGTACTGACCCTCAGTCGGCGAGCCGGGCCGGGAAGCCGCCGGTGGCGATCGGGCCCCAGGCATCGACGGTGACCCGGATCAGCGACTTGCCCTGCTGCACCATCGCCGCCCGGTACTCGTCCCAGTCGGGGTGTTCACCGGAGATGCTGCGGAAGTAGTCGACCAGCGGCTCCAGCGCCTCGGGCAGGTCGAGCACCTCGGCGGTGCCGTCGACCTGCACCCACGGCCCGTTCCAGTCGTCGGAGAGCACGCAGGCGGAGACCCGGGGGTCGCGCCGGATGTTCGTCACCTTCGCCCGTTCCGGATAGGTGGAGATCACCAGCCGGCCCTCGGCGTCCACCCCGCAGGAGACCGGCGAGGACTGCGGCCGGCCGTCGGACCGGGTGGTGATCAGGATGACCTTGTGCCGGGGGCGGAGGAAGTCGATCAGGGCGGCCCGGTCGACCCGGGTGTTGCTCGCGATGCTGCGTGCCATGTCCCTGGTTCTACCAGGCCGCCGGGCGGACCGCCGGGTCCGGCCCGGGGCGTGCGGCGTCAGCGGGGACGGCCGGCGGCGCGGCGCGGCGCGGTCTGCGCCGGCACCCGGGGCCGGGTCGCCGGCCGCCACGCCCGGCCGTTGGCATAGATCACCCGGAAGCCGAGGTACGACGCGAGCGGCGCCCAGTGCGCCGAGCCCATCCGCAGCTCGGCGGCGTTGTGCCGCTGGCCGTTGGCGAGCACGTCGAGCAGCACGGTCTCGAAGGCGGCGGACTCGACCCAGTCGACCTCCCGGGTGAAGCCGCAGATCAGCGCCGCGCCGGTCACGTCGAGGAAGTCGCGCAGCGTGGCGTCGGAGGCGCGCAGCACCGAACAACTGCCGAAATAGAGCCGTCGACCGTCGCAGCGGCCGGCCATCCGTTCGGCGACGTCGGTCAGGTCGACGGAGTCCCAGTCGGTGAGGCAGAGCCGGCTCGGTTCGCCGTGCATGGCGAAGAAGCCGACCCGGTAGTCGGCGTACTGCTTGAGCAGCCAGCGGTCCAGGAAGTAGAAGAGCTCGTCGCGGGTGGCCGCGTCCTTGTGGATGAACCGGATCCGGCCCAGCCGTTCGAGCAGTTCCAGGGTGGGGAGCACGGAACCCCGCTCGTTGAGGTCCCGGTGCCACTGTCCCTCGATGCAGAAGACACCACCGCGCGCCACGCCCACCTCCCCCGTCAGCAGAGCCCGGCGGAGACGTTACCCGGCCGGTGCGACGAGGCGGTATGACCCTGGGTGTCCCCGTACGGCGTTTCGCGTCACCTTCGCCGACGGCGGCCCGGCGTGGGAGTGGGGGGTTCCCGCGCCGGACCGCCGCCGGTTCGCCCCGGGACGCGCCGCGACAGGGTCGTCAGCTCGCCCGGGGCCAGCGCGGCCGGGTGGCGGGGGGTGCCACCGGCCGGCCGGTCCCGCCGGGCCGGATCGCGGGCCGCACTACAGGTGCGGCGACCCGGCCGGCCTGGCCGCGCGGGGACGGGGTGACCGGGGTCGTGGGCCGCCTGGCCCCCGACCCGGTCAGCACGAACGGGAAGGGTACGTGCACGAACGGGTTGCCGTGCTGCACCAGCGCGTCGATCTGGCGTTCGTTGAGGCCGTGGGCCGTCAACACGCGCCGGCCCCACCGGTGCAGCCGGCAAGGGTATGCGGCGCCGTCGTTGCGGCACTTCGGTCCGGCGGGCCATTCCTCTGCGGCGTGCACCACCACCGCCCGGACCGCGAGCCGGACGTCCTCGGGGGTGAGGGTGGCCGGGACCGGCACCTCGCCCAGAATCTGATCGATGGGATCCGTCGACTGCTCACCAACTCGCACGGCAGGCCTCCCGCAGCTCGGCAGCGGTGCGGCTGACCCGCCGCACCACATCCTCGCCCAGTGGTACGGGCCCCGGCCGGCAGGAGTTCAATCACCCCAGGCGGTCAGCAGGTCCTCCGGGGTCAGCAGGGTGACGCCCTCGACGGCCCGCCCGCTGCGGGACACGGCAACCAGCCCGGTCCGCTCGTCCGCACCGGGGAGCCGGGAGCGGTGCAGCAGCAGCCGACCCAGGTCGTGAGTGTCGAACGGACCGTGCTCCAGCCACTTGATCGACCCGACGAAGGTGATGCTCCGGGCCACCGGGGCCCGGTCGGCGCCCACCAGGTCGATCTCGGGATCGTTGGTCCGCGTCCAGTAGCCGCCGATCACCGCCGCCTCCTCGGGCAGCAGACCGGCGGGCAGCCGCCGCAGTGACTCACGTACCACCGGTTCGATGGCCCGCCCCCGCCACGCGGTCCAGGAGGAGGTGATCCGGGCGAGGGTCAGGTCGCCGCGCCCCCGCTCGATCTCGGGCAGCCACGGGCCGAGAAACGAGAGCCAGAACCGCAGGTACGGATCGGCGATGAGGTATCTCGTCTCCCTGGACGGCTGCGTGGAGAGAGGAAGCACGACGTCGACGATCCGCTTGTCGGCCAGCAACCGCAGGGCACGGATGAGTGACGCCTGCGACATGCCACCGGCAGCGCGGGCGATGGACGAGAAGGTGCGTTCCCCGGACCCGATGGCCCGGAGGACCAGCGCCGCCTGGGACTGCGGCGGGAACTCGGCGGCGAGCGCCCGTTCCCCGCTCACCAGCAGCGCGGACGTGGGGTCGGTGACGGCGCTCGCGAGATAGTCGTGCAGCGAGCCACCGAGCGACCATTCATCGAGGATCAGCGGCAGGCCGCCGGTGACGAGGTAGGCGTCGAAGGCCTCGGCAGCTGGCAGGTCGAGCATCTCGCCCACGTCGTGGGGGCTCAAGGGCGGTACGACCATCTCGGTTGCCCGCTGGTGGAACGGTCTGCCGTAGTCGTTCAGCGCCTCCATCATCGCGAGGTCGGACCCGATGCAGATGAGCAGAACCGGCCGTCGGGACAGCTCCCGGTCGAAGATCTTCTGCAAGGTGCCCTCGAACCCGGGGTCGGTGGCGATCAGATAGGGCATCTCGTCGAGCACCACCACGCTCGGCCGATCGCTGGGCAGTGCGGCGGCGAGCAGAGCGAGCGCGGCGTCCCAGCTCTGCGGCGCCTGCCCGGCGAACAGCGCGGCACCGGGCAGCGTCGAGCCGGCCGCAGCCGAGACGAAGAGCTCGAGGTCGGCGGCGACGGTGGGTTGCGCCGAGGCGGTGAAGAACAGGTGTGGCACGTCGGCCCGTTCCACGAACTCCTCGACCAGCCGGGACTTGCCGACCCGGCGTCGCCCCCGCATCAGCAGTGCCCGCCCCGGGCGTCCAGCACGCCCGCCCCGGGTGACCCGCCCCAACATCCCGTTCAGGAGGTCGAGTTCCCGCGTCCGTCCGACGAAGCCATCCATGCAATCACCCCTGATACATCCAGAAAAGATGGTATCAAATCTGGTGGTCTCTCCCGACCCAGCTGCGTTCCGCTGCCGGGGGACGTGCCGGCCGGTAGCGTGACCGGCGAGACCGCGAGGCGGGAGCGGACCATGACCGAGCAGCAGCCGTACCGGGTGGTGTCCCGGCATCCGGGCTTCGAGCTGCGCCGGTACCCGTCCCACCTGGTCGCGGAGTTCCGCGTCGAGGGCCCCTTCGACCGGGCCGGCAACGAGGCGTTCCGGCCGTTGGCCGGCTACATCGGCGGGGCGAACCGGGCCCGCCGGCGGATCGGCATGACCGCGCCGGTGGTGCAGGAGGCCACCGGGTCGCAGAAGATCGCGATGACCGCCCCGGTGCTCCAGGAGGAGGGCGACCGACCCGGCAGTTGGCTGGTGCGGTTCGTGATGCCGGCGGGCTTCTCCGCGGCGACGCTCCCCGAGCCGGAGGACCCGCGGATCACCGTCCGGGAGATTCCCGAGGAACTCGCCGCCGCGGCCCGGTTCTCCGGGCGGTGGACCACGGAGGCGTTCGAGCGGCGGGCCACCGCGCTGGGCCACGCGGTCACCGCCGCCGGCCTCAGCCCCACCGGCGCCGTCCGGTACGCGAGATTCGACCCGCCGTGGAAGCCCTGGTTCCTGCGCCGCAACGAGGTCGTGCTCCCGGTCACCGAGTAGGAGGGCCGGTCGGTCAGGGGCGCTCCGTCCGCAGCTGCGCCGACGCGAGCAGGTCGTCCAGCGCGTCCAGCTCGGCCCAGCCGTTGACGGCGACCCGGCCGGTCGGGTCGACGACGACCTCGACCCGGTCCGGCGTGCGCGGCAGGTCGTCGAGCAGGTCCGGGAACCGGTCGGTGAGCAGCGCGAACTCCTGGTTGGTGGAGCCCACCCAGGGTCGCTCGGTGTCGATCAGGTCGGCCCGGAACGGGCCGGCGACCAGCAGGTCCGTCTCGGTCAGCAGCGCCGCCACGTCCTCCCGGCCGCTGTCGACCGCGCGGCGCAGCCCGTCCCGGGTGTAGCCGGTGAAGGTCATCACCGAGCGGCCGGCCCGGCGTACCCCGGCGGCCACCTCGGCCAGCGCGGCGGCCTGGTCGAAGGGTTCCCCGCCGAGCAGGGTCAGCCCGTCGGTGTCCGCGTCGAGCACCCGCCGTACCAGCTCGGCCGGGGTGGTCCGCTCGCCGCCCCGGAAACCCCACAGCTGCGGATTGAAGCAGCCCGGGCAGCGGATCGCGCAGCCCTGTACCCAGACGGCCGTCCGGTTGCCCGGCCCCTCGGCCCGCGTCGCGGCGAGGAACCGGGCCAGCACGACGACCTCCGGCCCGGACGCCGCCCGCCGGACCGGGCCGGCCTCAGAGATCGAGTACGCGTCCATGCGCCTGCCCCGGAGGTGTGGCGGGACCGGCCGGCGGCACGCAGACCAGCACGTCCCGCAGCCGGGCGTACTCGTGCGGGGCGAGGTGCGCCGCGGCGACGAACTCGGCGACGCTGCCATAGCCCCGTCGGGCGTCGCGCTCGGCGAGCACCCGGTGCACCCGGGCGGCGTCGAAGCCGGGCAGCGCGGCGAACTGCTCCGCCCCGGCGGTGTTCACATCCAGCGTGGAACCGGCCGGCGACACCGGTACTGGTGCCACCGGCGAGCCGGGCGGCGTCGGCGCTGCCCACGGCTGCTGCGGTACCGCCGCCGTGGGGTCCGCCGGTGGGAAGCCTGCGGCGGTCGGGTCGCCCGGCGGACCGACGACCGGAGGGTAGGCCGGGACGGCCGGCTGGCCCGGCGGCGCGGAGACCGGCGGGAAGGCGGACCCGACCGGGCTGCCCGGGGCCGGGTGACCGCCCCAGCCGGTCGCGGCCGGCGGAGGCGGCCAGCCCTGGTACGGCGCGACCGGCGGTGGGCCGGCCCAGCCGGGCGGCTGCTGGTACCAGGGCCGGTAGCCGGCCCGCCAGCGCAGCCAGGCCGGGTTGATCACCAGCGCGTGCACGAGGCCGGCGAGCCAGATCACCAGGCACGCCGCGGTCGCCACGTTGATGAGCACGGTGCGCTTCTCGGCCTCGCCGATGGTCACGAAGGCGGCCCAGCCCAGCACCAGGTAGCCGATGCCCGCGATCCACCAGGCCGGCCGGCGGGCCCGTACCCCGACGTAGATCAGACCGATGCCGCCCAGGCAGCCGAGGCCCAGCGCGGGTATCAGCAGCCACCAGCTGTGCAGCAGCCGCCACTTCCAGCTGGCCGCCCGGTTGGCGGTGACGGCGACCGGGGTGGCGGCAGCACCCGGGCCGTAGGCACCCGGGGGCGGGCCGGACGGGAACGGCGGCCAACCCCCGTCAGGCCCGGTCGACATCGCGCTCCTCCTGCCACCCGGTGACCGCGGTCCGGGTCAGGTCGGCGGTGTACGCGCTGTCGACCGCCCGCGCCGCGAGCAGGTCCTCCAGCACCGCCACGTAGTCCAGGCAGCGCTCACCGAGCACGTCGTGGGTCTGCGCGGTCACCGAACCGTCCGGGTGCACGGTCACCTCGACCCGGGGGCGGTCGCTCATGCCGACCGACCGTCGACGGCGAAGACCAGGCGTACCGAGGCGTCCTCGGTGACCTGCTCGGACTCCAGTCGCAGCCCGGCGGCGGGGGCCTGGGCGCGCAGCCGGTCGAGCACCGCCCGCTGCACCTGCCGCCCGTACGCCGCGTCGACCGACCGGACGATCGCCACCGCCCGCTCCTCGTCGACGTCGCCGGTGAGGTGCGCGGTCCAGACGCCGTCGGTTCCGCGCCGGAACTCGGCGCGTACCCCCTGCCAGTCGGCGGTGATCGCGGCCTGGTCGGCGGCGACGGCGGCGCCGGTGTCGCGCAGCGCGCCGGCGAGCAGCGTCTCGTCCCGCATCCGGGTCTGCACCTGGCAGATGGTCCGGCCCTCGTCGTCGCGGTCGGCGGTGGCGGCGTGCGCGGCGGCGACGGTGGCCACCGCGAGCGGCACGAGTATCAGCGAGATGCTCACCGGAGCACTCCCCTCGGTTCGGTGGCGGACATCAGAACTCCACGGCCCGCCCGCCGTGCGGGCCGCCCGGACGGCCCGGACCGGCGGCGGTCGGCGGGTCGAGGTCCCAGTCCTCGGCGGCGGTCGCCGCGACGGCCCGGTTCTGCGCCCAGCCGCGTACGGCGTCCAGCTTCTCGGCCTGGGTGACGCTCAACGGGACCATGTTGACCAGTGCGCGCAACAGGTCGTCGCGGCGCAGCGGCCGGCGCTCCGCGTACGCGTCGTAGAGCGCGCCGACGACGGCCTGTTCGATCTCGGCGCCGGAGTAGCCGTCGCTCAGCTCGGCCAGCTCGGTGAGCAGGGCGTGGTCGACGGTGAGCGCCCCGGCCACCGCCGGGTGCCGCAGCCGCCGGCCGACGTGCAGCGCCCAGATCGCCGCGCGCTCGGCGCGGGTCGGCAGGTCGACGAAGAAGATCTCGTCGAAGCGTCCCTTGCGGAGCAGTTCCGGCGGCAGGCCGGCGAAGTCGTTGGCGGTGGCGATGACGAAGACCGGTCGGGTCTTCTCCTGCATCCAGGTGAGGAAGGAGCCGAACACCCGGGCGGAGGTGCCGGAGTCGCCGGGGCCGCCGGCGAAGCCCTTCTCGATCTCGTCGAGCCAGAGCACGCAGGGCGCGACGGCCTCGGCGGTGCGGATGGCGGCGCGCATGTTCTGTTCGCTGGAGCCGACCAGGCCGGCGAAGACCTTGCCGATGTCGAGCCGGAGCAGCGGCAGGTGCCAGGCGGCGGCGACGGCCTTCGCGGTCATCGACTTGCCGCAGCCCGGCACGCCGGTGATGAGCACCCCGCGGGGTGCCGGCAGGCCGTACCGGGCGGCTTCGGCGAGCCAGGAGCCGTCCCGTCGGGCCAGCCAGCGCTTCAGGTTCTCCAGGCCGCCGACGTCGGTGAGGGCGACGCTCTCCTCCACGAACTCCAGCAGCCCGGAGCGGCGCACGGCCTGCCGTTTCTCCTCGTGCACCACGCCCAGGTCGCGGGCGTCGAGCACACCGTCGTCCACCATGGCGCGGGCGAAGGCGTTCTCCGCCTCGTGCAGGGTGAGGCCGAGGGCGGCCTTGGCGAGCCGTTCCCGGCCGGCCTCGTCGAGGTCGATGCGGATCCGGCCGCTGGTCGCGTTCGCGGCGATCATGCCGTCGAGGACGGCGCGGATCTCCGGCTCGGTGGGGAGCGGGAAGTCCACCACGGTGACGTCCTTGGCCAGCTCGACCGGCAGGTGCGGCACCGGGGAGACCAGCACGAGGGTGCGCGGCACGGGACCGGTGCGGTAGGCGACGGCCAGGTCGCGCAGCCGGCGTACCACGCCGGGTTCGGCGGGCCGGCCGCTGCCACCGAGGGCAGGGTGCAGGTCGGTGAGGACGACGACGGCGGGTTCGTCGAGCCGCAGGGCCGCGTCGAGGGCGGCGGCCGGGTCGGTGGTGCCCTGGCGGGTGGCGCCGTCCGGGGAGAGCAGGCCGCGGGTGGCCGACCAGGTCCAGAGCCGGCGCGGGGTCCGCACCCGGGCGGCGTCGTGGGCCACCGCGGCGATCTCGGCGATCACCCGCTGCTCCTCGTACGACTCGACGAGCAGCACCGGGATCCGGGCCTTGAGGAGCTGGGACAGCGTGTCACGGAACGTGGCCATGGTGGTTGCCTCCCCCCGCGCAGCACCCCGAGCCGCGCAGACTTTAGCACCGGCCGTCCGGTACGGCGGTCTGTCGCCGGTCGTCGCCGAGGCGTTACCGTTCCCCGTCTGGGGAGGTGTGCCACCGGTGTACGTCGTTTCGGTGATCAACTACAAGGGCGGGGTGGGTAAGACCACCATGACCGCCAACCTCGGGGCCGAGTTGGCCAACCGGGGGATGAAGGTGCTGCTGGTCGACCTGGATCCGCAGGCCAGCCTGACCTTCAGCTTCTACGACCCGGACGACTGGCGGGACCGGCTGCGCGACGGCCGGACGGTCAAGCGCTGGTACGACGGGCTGCGCGGGGACAGCCCGGGCGTCACCCTCGGTGAACTGGTGGTCTCCCCGGGCCCGGTGAACGCCCGCCTGAAGGGCGCCGGCCGGCTCGACCTCATCGCCTCGCACCTCCAGCTCGTCGACATCGACCTGGCGCTGGCCCGGGGTGTGGCGGACGGCGACGAGTACGACGCCGAGCTGTTCCGGGTGCGCGGCTCGCTCGCCGAGGGCCTGCACGACGAGGCGCTGCATCCGTACGACCTGGTGCTGATCGACTGTCCGCCGAACTTCAACGTGGTCACCCAGTCGGCGATCATCGCCAGTGACCACCTGCTCATCCCGGCGAAGGCCGACTACCTGTCCACCCTCGGCATCGACTACCTGCACGGCAACGTCCGGGAGCTGGTCGACCGCTACAACGCCGACGCGCGGCGGTTCGCCACCATCCGCCGGCACCACAAGGTGGCCCCGGACATCGCGGGCGTGGTGTTCACCATGATCCAGCTGATGGCGCAGCGACCGATCGCCGCGCACCAGGGCTACATGGACCAGGTGCGGGCGCTCGGCGTACCGGTCTTCCCGACCGCGCTGCGGGAGAACGTCACGCTCTTCGCCGCGAACACCCCGCGCGGGGTGCCGGTGGTACTGCGGGACCGGGTCACCGCTCCGGCGGTCCGCGACGAGCTGCAACAGATCACCACGGAGTTCCTCGCCCACCTCCAGCCGGCGGGGGCAGCGGCATGACCGATCCGTCGCTCGCCGTACTGGCCCGGGTCGCCGAGTTCCTCACCGGCCTGACCGCCGCCGAGGTCACCGAGCTGGCCGCCGGCCGCGCCCGACTCGCCCTCCTCCCCACCCCACCACCCCCGGCCGGACCGCCCACCCTGGCCGGACCGCCGTCCCCGGCCCAGGCCGCTCCCCCGGTCCCGGCGGCGTCCCCGGTCCCGACGGCGTCCGTTGTGGACCCGGCCGTCGCGCACGCGGCGCTGACCGTCATGTCGCGGCGCGACGAGGGTACGGCGTACCTGGCGTCGTGGACGGCGCGGGAACTGCGGGCGCTGGCGACGCACGCCGGACTGCGGGGCATCGGTGGACTGCGCAAGGCCGATCTGATCGACCGGATCGTCGACCGCACCATCGGCTACCGGCTCAACTCCACCGCCATCCGGCAACGCTGACCGTCACCGCGCGACCCACTGAGCGGCCCCTGCGCCTGATGGTGGACTGTCAACGCCATCGAGCAGCGAAATGTCAGTATTCCGCCATACGGACCAATTGCCACCGAAGGATAGAATGCCTGAGCGATACGAGTGGCCATAGTGGATCACTGGAGGCGCACTGGTGCTGTGGCAAGCGGCGGCCATGCGCGGCCCGCGCCGACCGCTCCGGCGGTCCGGGCGGGCCGGCACACCGGCGGGTCGGCGTCCTCCCCCGCGCGCGGCACCGTCGGCTTGCCGGGCGGCGGCGAGAGCCTGGCCGACGCGGGCCGTGTTCGCCGGACTGGTGGGTCTGCTGCTCGCCGGTTGCACCGCCGAACCGGAGCCGACCCGACTGGACGGCACCGATCAGATCGTCGAGCCGACGGTCAGCAGCGCGGGGCCGCCCGGTCCTGAGTTCGACCTGGCCCGTCGGAGTCTCGCCGGCGCCCAGCTCACCCGGGACGGTAGGTATCAGGCCCGGCTGGCCGGCGACTGGGTGATCATCTCCACCGCCGCCGGAGAGGAGTTCGACCGGTTCGGCACCGGCGCCGAAGGCGCCCGGATCAGCATGGACTTCTCTCCCGACGGGCGATACCTCGCGGTCGGACTACCGGACTCGGTGGTCCTCTACGAATTCACCACGAAGGAGCCCAGGGCGCTGCCTCTGCCCGAGGAGGTGAAGCGGCCGGACGGCGAACCCCAGCCGCGCCCCGGCAGGTTGCGCTTCTCGGCCGACAGCGGCCATCTGGTGGTCGAACTGTTCGACGAACGGGACAACAGCCGCTACTGGCTCCACGATCTGCACGGTCGCCGTGAGATCGTCTCGCCGCTTCCATCGCGCATCGAGGTCCCGAGCGATCCGGGTGTGATCTTGTACGTAGCGGGGCTGGCCGTGGTCGATGGCGGAAAGCGGGTGGTGATCGCCGGCCAGGAGGGTTTCCTGGTCTGGCTGCCGGACGAGCAGACATTCCAGTGGCGGCTCTGCGCCTGCGGTAGCACCCTGACCAGCACGGTGGACCGGCAGGCCCGGCACGTGGCCTTCCTGACCCTGAACGACGAAGTGGTGCTCTGGGATCCGGGCCCTCCCCAGGAGCTGGGACACTGGAAGGTGCCGGCGGTGGCTCCTGGAGCCACACCGGCCGTGAACCCCACCGAGTTGGAGTTCACCGAGGACGGCGGCTGGCTGCTGGCCGGTCCGGAGTACGGCCACGTGTGGTCGGTCCCGGACGGCAAGCTGGCGGGTTCGTGGCAGGGATCCGGGTCGTGAGCGGCGGCAGAACGAAACGGCGGCGCGCCACCAGCGGTCCGGACCGGAAGAAGGCGGTCCGGGGCGGGCGCCCGGCAGCGGACCAGGACAAACCGGACGGCGACCAGCCCGTACCGCGACTGCGCCGGGTGCTGGGATCGTTGCATCGGGCCTGGCGGTCCGTGCTGAGCACTGCGGTAGCCGCCCTTCTCGGCGCCGTCGCGGCCATCTATGTGCCCCGGTGGATCGACCAGCTGGACCCGCAGGTCGTCGCGGTACACGTCGTGGCGAATCCGGCCACCGTGGACACCTGGGGCACCGCTGAGTTCGCCATGGTGCTGCCGAAGGACGCCCGGCCCTCCGGTGATCCACCGGTGGGCTGCGCGACGCTGATCGACTGGGCGCGCGCCCTCGGCGCGGTCGATCACAAGGTGAGCCGGGTGCGCGTCGTCGTGCAGGGCGCCGGCGACCAGGGGGTGCTGATCGACAACCTGCGTGCCCGCGTGATCCGGCGCAGCCAAACTCCGGAACCGGCCGGTGTGCAACTGCGCTGCGGCGGCCAGCAGGGGGCCGCCGAACCACGGGACATCGAGATGGACCTGGACGCTCCCCAGCCGGCCGCCCGCTACCGCACCCTGATCGAGGGGCGCCGGCCACTGTTCGGGTTCACCCTCGCCAAGGGCGAGACCGAGGTGTTCGACCTGACCGCGTTCACCACCGGCACGGTGGAGTGGACTCTCGAACTCGACCTGGTGGTCGCCGGGAAACGGAAGCGGGTCGAGGTGACCGACCGGGGTCGGAACTTCGTCACGACCGCAGCACCCGGACTGCGGACCTACCAGGTACCCCCGGGCGGCGACCACTGGATCGCGTGTGCGCAGACGCCCCGCCGGGCCTGCCCGGAGGGCGGGCCGCCGGCACACTTCCGGTACGACGCCTGACGGCGCCCCGCGCCACCCGCGTCCGGGCCGGTCGGGGCCCTAGGCTGGCGGCGAGGACCAGTGACCCGAGGAGGCCCGGATGGCCGAGGACACCACCCGGTACGCCGCCCTGCTGCGCGGCGTCAACGTCGGCAGCACCCGGCTCGCGATGGCCGACCTGCGGCGGCTCGTCGCCGACCTCGGGCACACCGACGTCCGGACCTACCTGCAGAGCGGCAACGTGGTCTTCGGCAGCCCGGTGACCGACCCGGTGGAGCTGGCCCGGGGCATCGAGCGGGTGCTCGCCGACGAGTTGGGCCTGCGCGTGCCGGTGCTGGTCCGCAGCGGCGCCGAACTGGCGGCGGTCACCACGGCCAGCCCGTACGCGAAACAGCAGGACGACCCGACGCGGCTGCTGGTGGCCTTCCTGTCGGCCCCACCCCCGGCGGCGCGGGTCGCCGAGCTGACCGCGCCGACCGGGGAGAACGTCGAGTACACCGTGGACGGCCGGGAGATACACCTGCACTTCCCCGACGGTGGGTACGGGCGGACGAAGTTCACCAACACCCACCTGGAGAAGAAGCTCGGCGTGGTGGCGACCACCCGTAACTGGAAGTCGGTCTGCGCCCTCCGGGACCTGACCGCCGGTTAGAAGTGGTAGGCGGTGTCGTACTCGGGCACCAGGACGCGGCTGCGCGGGGAGGCCCTGCGGACCGCGGCGATCAGGTCGTCGAGGCGCTTGCGGTCGCTCGGCGCGACGGTCGGCGGGTTGGTCAGCGGGGTCTCGAAGTTGTCCCAGTGCACCGGCACCACGACCTTCGGGTGGTCCAGCGCCGCCATCAGGCGGGGCACGTAGTCGGCGGTCGAGGTGGTCGCGGCCGAGGCGACCATCGCCACGTCCGGGGCGAGGCCGGCCAGGTTGCGCTCGTTGAGGTCGCTGGCCCCCATGAAGAAGACCGCCGGGCCGTCGGCCACCCGGATCTGGTACGCCAACGTGTCGCCCTCGGGCAGGTCACCGATGGTGGCGGGCGTCGGCGGAGTGGTGACCCGGACGCCGGGGAACGCCACCGAGTAGGCGGCGTTCCGGCTGTGCAGGGAGCTGACCACCGCCACGGTGTAGTCGCCGAAGTCGAGCACCTCGCCGCCCCGCACCGGGCTGAGCTGCCCCGCGGGCACCCCGGACGCCAGCCCGAGGTGATAGGCGGTGAGGGTGCCGAAGACCCGCGCGCCGGTCCGGGTGGCGATGTGCGGCACGTCGGCGAAGTGGTCCCAGTGGGTGTGCGTGACCAGCACGTTCTCCGCCCGGTCCACGTGCCCGTCGACCACGGCGGTGTCCACGGTCAACGGGGTGGCCGGGTCGAAGGCGCCCCGGAACAGGCCGGTGTCGAAGCGGCTCAGGTAGGGGTCGACCAGGACGGTCCGGTCGCCGATGTCGACGCGCCAGCCGGACGTACCCCACCAACGGAAACTGACCGCACCGGCGCGACGGCCGCGACGGGCACCGAGCGGCGCGGTGCCCGCCGGCGTGGCCTGGGCCGGTGCGGTGACGCCCAGGGCGCCGGCCGAGACGGCGGCGGTGCCCACGGCGGCGTCGCGCAGGAAGCGGCGGCGGTGGTAGCCGGACGTGTGGTGCTCGGACATGGTGCGTCCTCCCCGTACGGATCGGTGATCGGTCCGTCCACCCCACCACCGACGGGCCACCGGCGTCCAAGACGCAGCGGTCGTGGCATCGATATCTGGAGCGATATCGGCGCAGGTCAGCAGGGGTGGGAAGGGGCGACACCCGGGGCGGAATCAGTCGCCCCGCAGGGCCTCCACGGCGGTCCGGGCCGCCTCCCCCATGGCCAGGTCCACGTCGATCCGGCGGGTGCTCAGCCCGTCGATGCGGGCCACGACCGCGATGGCGTACCGGCGGCCGTCGGGGTATTCGGCGGCCCCGGCCTCCAGGTGCAGCCCGGGCAGGGTGCCGGTCTTCCCGGCGACCCGGACGCCGGGCGGGAAGCCGGCGGCGAGCCGGGTCCAGAAGATCTGCCGGGCCATCAGCTCCCGCACCATCGCGCAGGCGGCCGCCGGCCCGGCCTCGTCCCGCCAGATCAACGCCACCAGCCGGGTCAGCTCCCGGGCGGTGCTCGACGTGGTGTGCGCCGGGTCCAGCACCCGCATCGCGCGGATCCGCTCGTCGGACAGGGTGGGGAAGATCCGGGCGAACTCCGCCTCGGTGCGGGCCCCCACGTCGGCGAGCATCGTCTCGACCAACTGCCGGGGACCACCGACGATCCGGGTACGCGGCAGCTCCAGCTCCGCCGCGAGCATCGGCAGCACGTCCGCGCCGACCCGGCGCAGCAGCAGGTCGGCGGCGGTGTTGTCGGTGACCGACATGGCGAAGTACGCGAGGTCGCGCAGCGACACCTCGACGTCGTCGGAGCAGCCGGCGATGCCCCACCCGCCCAACCGGTCCTCGGCCCGCACCAGCACCCGCTCCACCGGGTCGAGCTGACCGGCGACGACCTGCCGGGCGAACTCCAGCACCAGCAGGATCTTGAACACCGACGCGATCACCACCGACTCGTCGGCGCGTACCGCCACCTCGCGCGCGGGGGCGTCCACGTCGGTCACGTGCAGGCTGCCGCTGATCCCGGCCCGCCGGAAGATCTCCCCGATCCGCTCCTCCACCACCGCAGCACGGTATCCCGCCGGGCCTGGCGTAGGGTCCGGACGTGGACCTGCTGCGACACCTGCGGCACTTCGTGGTGGTCGCCCGGGAGCTGCACTTCGGGCGGGCCGCGGAGACGCTGGGGATGGCGCAGCCACCGTTGAGCCAGTCGATCCAGCGGCTGGAACGCGAACTTCGGGTCGAGCTGTTCGACCGGTCCCGGCGGCAGGTCCGGCTCACCACCGCCGGTCAGCTCCTGCTCGGCGAGGCCGACGAACTGCTCGCCGCCGAGCAGCGACTGCGCAACATGACCGACCAGGTACGCCGGGGCGCGCTGGGCGTGCTGCGGGCCGGGGTGCCGCCGGAGACGCCCGCGGTGACCCTGCGGGCGCTGCTCGACGCGCTGGCCGCCCGCGCGCCCGGGCTGGACGTGGACCTGCACGAGCTGACCAGCGCCGAGCAGCTGCGGATGCTCGCCGAGGGGCGCCTCGACACGGGGCTGCTGCACCACCCGGTCGACGAGGCGGGGCTACGGTTCGGCCCGGCGGTCGACGTACCCCTGGGGGTGCTGCTGCCGCGGGCAGCGCCGTTGGCGCGGACCCGGCAGGTCGACCTGGCGGCGCTGGCCGGGCTGGACCTGATCACCGCACCGCCGGCGACCGCGCCCGGTTGGCACGACCACCTGCTGGCGGTGTGCCGGCGGCACGGCTTCGCGCCCGGCCGGGTCCGGTACGCCCGCAACCCGGAGTTCCTGTTCGGACTGGTGCTGGCCGGTGGGGCGGTGGCGGTGGAACCGGAGGCGCTGGCCCGGCGGGAGCCGCGCATCGCGTGGCGGCCGCTCGTCGGGGCGCCGCTGGTGAAGCGCACCTCGGCGGCCTGGCCGGACCGGTCGCCGCACCCGGCCGCGCCGATGTTCGGGCAGCTCGCGGCGGAGGTGCTGGCCCCGGCGGAGCCACCGCCCGGCGCAGCGGCGGTCGCGCCGGCCGCCCGGCCGTGGCCGGTGCTGTTCGAAGCCGGCCGGGGAAAGTTGCCCTCGTGATCTCCCGGAGTTCACCCCGGCACCGCTAACATCGCCAGTCATGAATATGAAGAGCGTCACCCGCTCGCGACCCGGGCGGCTGATCGCGGCGTTCGTGTTGGCGGTCGCCATCGGGACCCCGGTGGTGGTGGCCACCTCGGCGTCGGCGGCGACCACGTTGACCGTCGCGCAGGCGCTGGCCGCCCAGGACGGCCGCAGCGCCACCGTCACCGGGTACGTCATCGGCCAGCCGACCGCCTCGACCACGGTGATCACGTCCAACTACACCGCCGACACCGCGATCGCGATCGCCGACACGGCCACCGAGACCAGCACGAGCCGGATGCTCTACGTCCAGGTCACCACCGCCTGGCGGACCACGTTCGGGCTGCTCAGCAACCCGTCGCTGCGCGGCACGCAGGTCACCGCCACGGGGACGCTGACCGCGTACTTCAGTCACGGCGGGCTCAAGAACCCCACCGCGATGAGCCTCGGCGGCACCACCCCGTCGCCGACCACCTCCCCCACCCCGGGCCCCACCTCGACCAGCGGCCCGTACGACTCGACCTACTACGCGAGCGCGATCGGCAAGTCCGGTACGGCGCTGCGCAGCTCGCTGCACGCGATCATCAAGGTGCAGACGAAGCTCACCTACGACCAGGTGTGGGAGGCGCTGAAGGACACCGACCAGGACCCGGCCAACGCCAACAACGTCATCCTGCTCTACACCGGCCGGTCGCAGAGCAAGACCAGCAACGGCAGCGGCGTGGACGACTGGAACCGGGAGCACGTCTGGGCCAAGTCGCACGGCGACTTCGGCACCGCCACCGGACCCGGCACCGACGTGCACCACCTGCGCCCGGCCGACGTGTCGGTCAACTCGCTGCGCGGCAACAAGGACTTCGACGCGGGCGGCAGCGCCGTCGCCGAGGCGCCCGGCTGCTACACCGACGCCGACTCGTTCGAGCCGCGCAACGCGGTCAAGGGCGACGTCGCCCGCATGATCATGTACATGGCGATCCGGTACGAGGGCGACGACGGCTGGCCGGACCTGGAGATGAACGACTCGGTGAGCAACGGCACCGCGCCCTACCTGGGTCGTCGGTCGATGCTGCTGGCGTGGAACAAGGCGGACCCGCCGGACGCCTTCGAACAGCGGCGCAACCAGCGCATCTACGAGCGCTGGCAAGGCAACCGGAACCCGTTCGTCGACCACCCGGAGTGGGCCACCGCCATCTGGGGCTGACGCAGATCACCCGGCCGGGCCGTGAGGAAACGGCCCGGCCGGGTACTAGACGGCATGACTGCGAACACCATTCCCGACATTGCGCTCAACGACGGCAACACCATCCCGCAGCTCGGCTTCGGCGTCTTCCAGATCGAGCCGAAGGACACCGCCGAGGCGGTCGGCCGGGCCCTGGAGATCGGCTACCGGCACATCGACACCGCCGAGATGTACGGCAACGAGGCCGAGGTCGGGCAGGCCGTCCGCGCCTCCGGGCTGGACCGGGGCGACGTCTTCGTCACCAGCAAGCTGAACAACGGCTTCCACCGCCCCGACGACGCCCGCAAGGCGTTCGAGTCGACGCTGCGCGAGCTGAAGTTCGACTACCTCGACCTGTTCCTGATCCACTGGCCGCTGCCGACCCTCTACGACGGCGACTTCGTCTCCACCTGGAAGGTGCTGGAGGAGTTGCAGCGCGACGGCCGGATCCGGTCCATCGGCGTGTCCAACTTCCAGGTCGCGCACCTTCAGCGGCTGGCCGCCGAGGCGGACGTGGTGCCGGCGGTGAACCAGATCGAGGCGCACCCCTACTTCGGCAACGAGGAGGTGCGCGCGTACGGCAAGGCGCACAACATCCTCACCGAGGCGTGGTCGCCGATCGCCCAGGGCAAGGTGCTCGACGACCCGACCCTGGTGGACATCGCCGAGCAGGTCGGGAAGACCCCCGCCCAGGTGACGCTGCGCTGGCACGTGCAGCGCGGCGACATCGTCTTCCCGAAGTCGACCACCCCGAAGCGGATCGAGGAGAACTTCCGGATCTTCGACTTCACCCTGGACGACACGCAGCTGGAACGGATCACCGGGCTGAACAAGGGCGAGGCCGGCCGGCAGGGCCCGAACCCGGACACCTTCGACTACGTACCCAGCTGAGCCGGCGAACCGACGGCGGGGTCCCGGTGCGCCGGGGCCCCGCCGTCGTCGGACACGGCGATCCGGCGGAACGTCGCCTCGGTGGGTGAACCCGGTGCGGGCACGTACACGATGAGCCGCTGGTCGGTCTCCGGCACGTGCAGCACCCGACATTCGAACTCCAACGCCCCCAGCTCGGGGTGGTCGATCCGTTTGACGGTGGGCCGCCGCTCGCCCACCTCGTGCTCGGCCCACAGCTCGGCGAACCGGGGCGAGGTGCCGAGCAGCTCGGTGACCAGCCCGGCGAGGGTCGGGTCGGCCGGCCAGCGCCCGTACGCGGCCCGCAGGTCGGCGACCGTGGTGCGGGCGAACCGGCGAACCTCGGAGTCCGCCCAGTAGGACTCCGGCACCAGCCGGCCGAACATCCAGCGGACCATGTTGCGGTCCCGGGCCGGCACCGCCGACAGCTCCCCCACGAACCGGGCGGCCAGCCGGTTCCAGGCCAGCACCTCGTAGCTGGCGTCGACCAGGTAGGCGGGCGTCTCGGTCATCGCGTCCATCAGGTGCCGCAGCCCGGTCGGCACCTCCCGGCTCGGCCCGGTCGTCTCCGGTGGCACGTCCCCGGCGATCCGGAACAGGTAGGTCCGCTCGTCCCGGCCGAGCAGCAACGCCCGGGCGAGGGCGGCGAGCACCTGCCGGGACGGGTGCGGCCCGCGCCCCTGTTCCAGCCGGATGTAGTAGTCGACGGACATGCCGGCGAGCTGGGCGACCTCCTGGCGGCGCAGGCCGGGCGTGCGCCGGCGTACCCCGTCAGGGAGGCCGACCTCGGCGGGGCGCAGCCGGGCGCGGCGGCTGCGCAGGAAGTCCGCCAGTTCCTCGCGCCGTACCCCGCTGCTCGTCACGCCCTCCAGCTTGCCGCAGCGACGGCCGGCGAGGGTGGTACCGCCGGTCCCAGCCTCCACCGGTCCCTCCCGGCCGCCGGCGGGCGGCGGCAGGGTCGACGGCATGACGACGACGATCGCCCTGATCACCGGGGCCAACAGGGGAATCGGCCTGGCCACCGCCCGACAGCTCGGCGCGCGGGGGATGACCGTGCTGGTCGGCGCGCGGGACGCGGCGCGCGGCCGGGCGGCCGAGCGGGCGCTGCGCGACGGCGGGGCCGACGCGCGGGCCGTGCCGCTGGACGTGACCGACGAGGCGTCGGCCGCCGCCGTGGCCGAGCTGGTCGAGCAGGAGTACGGCCACCTGGACGTGCTGGTCAACAACGCCGGCATCCTCCGGGCCGACGGTACGGCGCTGCCGAGCGAGACGACCCTGGCGACCTTGCGCGAGGTGTTCGAGACGAACGTGTTCGGGGTGGTGGCGGTGACGAACGCGCTGCTGCCGCTGCTGCGCCGGGCGCCGGCGGCCCGGATCGTGAACGTCTCCAGCGAGGTCGGTTCGATCGCGGTGATGACCGACCCGGCCGGTGCCCTGTTCGCGCTGACCTCGGTCCCGTACCCGACGTCGAAGACGGCGCTGAACATGGTCACCGCGATGTACGCCAAGGAGCTGCGGGACACCCGGATCAAGGTCAACGCGGCGAACCCCGGCTACTGCGCCACCGACTTCAACGGGAACTCGGGCTTCCGCACCGCCGAGCAGGGCGCGGAGGTGAGCGTGCACCTGGCGACGCTGCCGGCGGACGGGCCGAGCGGGTTGCTCTGGGGGTTCCAGATGGATGCCGGGGGCGGCTACGGGGTGCTCCCCTGGTGACCTGACATTCAGTAAGGTCAATCTGGAAGTCGTGAATGCTGTTTCCAGTTACACCCTTGATATTTATATCCGTCTATCAATAGGCTGGCCTGGTTCCCACTCGTCCCCGACCCCCGGAGTGTGAGCCATGCGTCTGCCCAAGCTGTCCCGGATCCTCGCCACCCTGGCCGCCACCACGCTGGCAGCCCTCGGCGCCGTCGCCGTCGACTCGGCACCGGCCTCCGCAGCCGTCCGCAACGTCTGCTACAACACCAGCCAGGCCGGCCCCTTCGCCACCTACGCGAACCAGGCCGCCTCGATCTGGAACAACTACACCAACAACATCAACATGGCCCAGTGCGGCTCCAACCTGATGATCTACTACACCTACGGCGGAGGCTCGTACGCCCAGCGCACGAGCCTCGGCAACGGCCGGGTGGTCATCGACTACTACCAGGCCCAGCAGTACTCGCCGCTGCGGATCATGACCCACGAGATCGGGCACATCCTCGGCCTGCCGGACAACTACAACGGCAACTGCGCGATCCTGATGTCCGGCGGCAGCGCCGGCACCAGCTGCACCAACCCGTACCCGAGCAGCACCGAGGCCGCCCAGGTCGACCGGAACTTCGGCTTCGCGGCCCGCACCACGGCGACGCCGCAGGTCTTCACCGGCAGCTGGCCGGCACCCGCGACGGTCGGCGCCCAGCGCTGACGTGACACCCGGCCGGGGTCGGCAGCCACCGCCGACCCCGGCCGGACCACGCCCCCCACTGCCCCGGCCCGCCATGTCGGCGACGTGGCGACGGTCGGCGCGGTGATCGTCGGCCGCCACGACAGGTTGCCGGTCGTCAATACCCTGGCCCGGTGGCACGATCGAGACGCAACCGCCGTAAGGGTCCCGCCTCCGCGGCTCGTGTGCAGCAGCCGCCGCCCCCGACAGGCCCGCCGCCTCCGCCGGAGCCGCCGGCCGAGCGCGCCTCCCCGTTCCGGTCGAATCCGACCGCGCTCGTGATGGCCGCCCTCGTCCTCCTGGTCATCCTGGGCGGCCGGCTCGCCGCCGGGTACATCGACGATCCGGCATCGATCCCGGGGGCCTGGCGACCGGGTGTCGCGCTGGCCGCGGCGATCGTGGTGGGCCTGGCGGTCTCCACGCTGACCCAGCTGATCACGGCCCTCATGCTGCCGGTGACCCTGCCGTCGACCAGGAGCTTCCTGGTCCACGTCGGGGAGTTCTCCGCCGTGGGGGCGATCCTCGGCATCGCACTCGGCTTCCGGATGGGCGAATACCTCTTCGTCGAGGCCGGCCGGAGCCCCGCCCGCTACGGCTTCCCGGACCTGCTGGCCACCATCAGCGACGCCGTCACCGTGACCACCCTGCTCACCGTCGCGCTCTGCTGGGTGCGTTCCGCATTCCTGGTCCCGGAGCTGGCCCGGGCGCTGCGGGCGTCGCGGCGGCTGCGCGCCCCCGCGACGGCCTCGGGGTTCCTCCTGCTGATCTACGGCAACTACATCGGCTACCAGGCCGCCACGTTCGTGTACGAGCTGCTGGTGAGGCGATGACCGCGAGTGCAGGTCACCCTTTCGGATGACGACATCAGCTGTTCGGTGTCCGGAGCTGACCGACCGGCTTCGCCGATCCGAGGTGACCCACGGCCGGGACACCACCGACGAGTCCGCTCGTCACCGGATCCCGCGCCAGGCCCGCCGGGGCAGCGGGACGGTCGTCGCGCGGGGCGTCGCCCGGCCACCCGGACAGTTGATCGTCCTGGTGCCCGCGCACAACGAGGCGCAGGGCATCACCGAGACCGTCACCGCGCTGCTGCGGCAGACGTACCGGCCCGACCGGGTGGTGGTCGTCGCGGACAACTGCCGGGACGACACCGCCGAGCTGGCGGCCCGGGCCGGGGCGGAGATCTTCACGACCAACGGCAACCGGCACAAGAAGGCGGGCGCGCTCAACCAGGTGCTCGCCGACCTGCTGCCCCGGCTCGCGCCCGACGACTTCGTGATGGTGGTCGACGCCGACTCGGTGCTGGACCCCGACTTCCTCAACCACGCGGTGGCGCGGCTGAGCGCCGACCGGCGGCTCGGGGCGGTCGGCGGCGTGTTCCGGGGCAGCGACGGCAGCGGCTTCGTCGGACACCTGCAACGCAACGAGTACGCCCGGTACGCCCGGGACGTGTCCCGACTCAACGGCAAGTGCCTGGTGGTGACCGGCACGGCGGCCGTGTTCCGGGCCGGCACCCTGCGGGAGGTCTCGGCGGCCCGGCTCAGCGGCCGGCTCCCGGCCGGCGACGGCGCCGGCGCCGCCACCTCCGGCAGCCTCGCCCTCACCGGTGCCAGCACGCTCTGGATCCTGCTGGCCGGGTTCGCCATGGTGGCGGCCGGGGCCGCGCTGATGCGGATCGCCCCGAAGCTGCGCCGCAACCGGTAGTTCGCAAGGAGTGGTCGAGTAGCAGCCTCGGCTACCTCTCGTGGGGACACCCCTGGCCAGCCTGACCTGCGCGAGCACCCGGCCAAGGACCGTCCTCACCGGATCAGGGGAGAGAAGCTGCTGTGCCTGCTCTACATACGCAGCCAGGTCAGGAATGGCCAACGTCCGTACCGGCTTCGCTGCGTCCCGGGCCTCCCAGGTCATGCCGGCCGCGCGGGAGCCGGTACGGACGCCGCCCGTCAACCACGGTGGCGACGAGTTGGTCCAGGTCCGGCATCCCCCGGCGCCCCGGCGTGAACTCGGCTGCGGCGACGAGCGGCGCGGTGCGCAGGTTCCCGTCGGCGCGCAGCCAGCGCGAAAGTCGGTCAGCCAGGCCGGGTCGCTCACGGCCGAGCGACCGGGCGAATGCGGGTCGCGTTGAACTTCGACCCGGGCTCAACCCCTGATCTCGGGGAAGCGTCTTCGACAGGCCCATGTTGGGCCGCTCGCAGCGACTGTTCGAGAAATGCCAAACCGCAGGTGAATAGCCTATCGGGATGGCATCCAGCTCGCTATCCGCAGTGGATGGCAGTCGAGGCCGTGACCCGGATTGAACCTCTCGGCGCAGAGATCGCGGTCGGACTCGAACCGACGTTCACTCGCTTTGCAGGCGAGGCCCTAGCCCCTCGGGCATCCGACCGTGACGTGCCCCCGGCAGGAATCGAACCTGCGACCGCCCGGTCCGGCCGGGTGCCCCTAGACCTGGCCGATGTAGTAGTCGAAGGCCGACTTGATGTTCGCGCGCTGGCCGTTGGCGGCCTCGTCCAGCCGTAGGTACAGGATGGAAGCCCCGCCGAGGTCAGTGACCGGCACCCAGTACACCGAGGCAAGCGCGGGGCAGTACACGGCGATCACGTCCACGTCGCACTGCTCGTAGCGTCGACTCGGCCGGTTGGTGTTGGAACTCTTCGTGTTGGCCGTGACGCACCCCCTCGACACACTTCCCGCCTTGACCTGTACTCGGAACAGGCTCCCGGCGAAGTCGGCGATCAGGTCGTAGCGGCAGGCGTACCCGAACGGGAACGAGACCGTGGCTCCGAGCCTGCGCAGACACGCTGCCACCGCCAACTCGGCCATGTCGCCGGTCGCGTTGGTGTGCTTCTCAGCCCTGGTCAATCGGTCCAGCGCGATGCCGGTCAAGCGCGTCAGGTTGCCCGCCGAGTTGTGGACGCCGCGGGCGGGCGGCTTGGCGGTCAGACCCATGTCTGCGAGCTTGCCGGCGAGCCGGTGCCGGTTTGCGGGCGTCACGGCGAGGCCGACAGCGGCCAGGATCTCCACAAGGGTCAGGTCTCGCGCGACGAGTTCCCGCAACCGCGCCTGGTCAGCGAGGGCGCCGCTCGGGGGACGTTGCTTGCCGTGCTTCCCGAGCGGCGGGAGGTCGACGTTGAGCCGTTCCGCAGCGCGGCTCAGGCGCTCGTAGTTGGACGTCGCCGCCGTGACCCCCAACCGTTCGAGGATCTGCTTCCGCGACTTGGCCCCGTGGAATGCCTCCCGGAGCGCCGCATCGCTATCGAACACACCCATATCTCGATCATACCAACCCACTCGGTATGAGTCCGGTTTGAGTTGTGCCCTCGGCAGGAATCGAACCTGCGGCCTCGCCGTCCGGAGCGGCGTGCTCTATCCCCTGAGCTACGAGGGCTTGGTGCGCGTCCCTGGTGCCGACCCAGGTCTGCTCGTACGAGCGTCCGGTTTACAGCCGGGTGGGCGTGCCGCCGCCCACGACGCGCTTGACCGGGCGACGTGGGCTGCTACCCCCGGGGTGCAGCCCTACCAGTTGCCGCCCAGGATTGGGTGAAGCGGTCCCTCACCTGCGGGTGGGGGACCGTTCTCGTTGGGGTGACTGGGCGGAGTCGAACCGCCACCACCGGGACCACAACCCGGCGCTCTGCCATTGAGCTACAGCCACACTCGCGGCCCGAAGGCCAGTGCCCGCACCAGGGATCGAACCTGGGCAACCCGGTGTGTGGAACCGGTGCTCTACCGCTGAGCTACACGGGCGGGGACGCCGGGCGGTCCGGTGGACCACTCTCCGCCGGGAGGGCTCACACCCGCACCCGGCCCGTCATCGCTCCGGTGAGTGGAATCGAACCACTATTCGCCGATTAACAGTCGGCCGTACTGCCGTTGTACGACACCGGAATGGTCGCGCGTGCGGGGCTCGAACCCGCTTCATCGCCTTGAAAGGGCGAGGGCCTACCCATAACCGAACGCGCGTCGGTGTGCCGTGAGCTGGGATCGAACCAGCGGCCTACGCCTTGTCGAGACGTTGCTCTCCCGCTGAGCTACCACGGCGGGAGCGGGGACCGGATTTGAACCAGGTGATCTCCGGCTTATGAGACCGGCGAGGACGACCGAACTCCTCTACCCCGCAAGTGGGCCGCCAGGGAATCGAACCCCGGACACTCCGATTAAAAGTCGGCAGCTCTACCATTGAGCTAGCGGCCCGATATGTTCCCCGCGCTGGAATCGAACCAGCGACACGCAGTTTAGGAAACTGCTGCTCTATCCCCTGAGCTAGCGGGGCGTAAATTGTGCCTCCGGGGAATTACGATATCCCGGCCCACCGATTAAGAGTCGGTTGCTCTTCCTCTGAGCTACGGAGGCTTGGCGGTGAGGGTCGGGATCGAACCGACACGGGCTTTCACCCCAACTGTTTTCGAGACCGCGGCCGTCGCCTGCCCTCGGCTGGCCTCACTACGAGTCGGGTACGAGGGACTTGAACCCCCGGCCTCGCCGTCCCGAACGGCGCGCTCTCCCAAGCTGAGCTAGTACCCGGTGAGTCGGGATAGCCGGATTTGAACCGGCGACCTCGCGCCCCCAGACGCGCGCCCTACCAAGCTGGGCCATATCCCGATGAGAGCCCCCGACTGGAATCGAACCAGCGACACCGAGATCCGTAATCTCGTGCTCTATCCACTGAGCTACGGGGGCATGGTGTCGTGGGGTGGTCTCGAACCACCGCATCTCTGCGCTATCAGCGCAGTGCCTTCACCAACTTGGCCACGACGACATGGCGGAGAGGGAGGGATTCGAACCCCCGGCGGTGTTACCCGCTACGCGCTAGCAACGCGCTGCCATCGACCGGACTCGGCCACCTCTCCATGATCTTGCTGCGCGGCGCCGACGGGACTCGAACCCGCAACCCCCGCCTCGACAGGGCGGTGCTCTGGCCAATTGAGCTACGACACCTTGGCGCGCGACCTCCCAGCCGGCTCGGCTTCCCCGCAGGGGCTCGATCTCGCATTCGGACCGCCTGTCGCGCATCAGCGGCCCTGCGGCCACGAGCTAGCCGGACTGGGCAGTGGAGAAGAGGGGAGTCGAACCCCTGACCTCTGCATTGCGACAGCAGGCTCTACCACCTGAGCTACAACCCCATGGCTCGGCCGGCCGGAGTCGAACCGACTTCTCCCCGGGTGCCCCGGGGCGGCGGCTCCGCTCCGCCTTCGACCTCGCGTGCGCTCGGGGGGAATCGAACCCCCATGCCTTTCGGCATCGGCTCCTGAGGCCGACGTGTCTACCTGATAGTTCCACCACGAGCGCGTGATGTTGCGTGCCGATGCCCGGCGTCGAACCGGGGCCTGCCGGTTATGAGCCGGCCGCTCTGCCACCTGAGCTACATCGGCAAGGAGAGCCAGCGGGCGGCCTCGAACCGCCTACCTCGCCCTTACGAGGGGCGCGCACCGCCTGTCGTGCTGCGCTGACCTGGAGCCGACGACCGGGCTCGAACCGGTGACTCTTCGCTTACAAGGCGGACGCTCTGGCCTGCTGAGCTACGTCGGCGTGGTGCCCTCGGAGGGATTCGAACCCGCCACTGTCGGCCGCCTCACGACCGCGTCTCCTGCCAGTTGGACTACGAGGGCATTGCGCTCCGAGAGGAGGGCTCGAACCTCCAACCTTCCGCTCCAGAGGCGGACGTGCTGCCAGTTGCACCATCTCGGAATGGTGGCCGGCGAGCCGCGGTCTCGCCGGCCGGGGTCAGCGCTGCAGCGTGCCGGACCAGGTGGGGACGGTCGGCTGGAGCAGCAGCTCCATGCCCGCCTCGGCGGGCGTCCGGTCGGCCTTGCGCTGGTTGCACGAGTAGCACGCGCTGATGGTGTTCTGGTAGGTGTTCCGGCCGCCGCGCGAGCGGGGCAGGATGTGGTCGACGGTGGTGGCCGGGCCGAGGCAGTAGCCGCACCGGTGGCCGTCGCGGCGCAGCACGCCGCCCTTGGACCAGGCGGGTCCGTGGGTGTAGCGCCACCGGGTGACGACGTACCGGACGAGCCGCAGCACGCGGGGCATCGGGAAGATGCCGAGGTGCCGGTCCGGCTCGGCCTCGTGAATCTCGGCGACCTGGCGCATGAGCATCCGGATCGCGTGTTTGATCGGGACCCGGTGCAGCGGTCCCAGGTCGGCGTTGAGGACGAGAACGGCGTCCACCGGGCCCTCCCTTCTGACTGTGGCCGGTGATCGTTGAGAGCGGTTGACGGGATTCGAACCCGTGACCCTCACCTTGGCAAGGTGATGCGCTACCAGCTGCGCTACAACCGCGTGGAGCCACCGACTGTCAACGCCGCCTCAAACGGGGCTCTGGCGCAGATTCTGTGATTGATCTTGATGGCGGCTCACGAGTTGGTCAGGACGCGTTTGCGGAGGAGGTCGAGGTTCGCCCGGCCATACATCTGTCGCTTGATCGTCTTGATGCGGTTGACCTGGCCCTCGACCGGACCTGAACTCCATGGCTGGGCGAGGCCGGCGACGACGGCGTCGCGGTCGCTGACAAGACCGGCGGCGAAGCCGCGGATCTCGGGGTATCCGGCGCGGCGGGCGCGGTTGATCCAAGCGTCGAGGTGCTGCCCGGTGCCTTGGTGGCGGACCAGGGCGGCAAACCCGCGGGCGAGGTCGGCGACGGTGTCGAGGTCCGGGCAGCGGCGGCGGGCGTCGGCGAGAGCGGCGTGTTCGTCGTCGGTGAGTTTGTGGCCGGGTCGCATGATCCAGGCGGTGATCCGCCGGGCCGACGGCACCCGGACTGCGGTCGCAGGGGCGGGTCGGTTGCGGTTGATGGTGAGCCAGTCGCGCAGCACCCGCAGGCTGCCGTGGTAGCCGCGGGCCAGGATCTCGGCGTGCAGGTCAGCGGTCTGATGGACGCCGTCGGTGAGGCGTTGCTGCAGGTAGGAGTGGAACGGGGCGAGGACGCTGGGTCTGCTGCTGGCGTTCGGGCCGATCAACGCCTCGGCGGTGGAGGCGTGGGCGTACTTGCGGGCGGTTCTGACGTTCATGTCGAGGCGGCGGGCGGTCGCGCTGATCGACAGCCCCTCGGCTCGCAGAGCGTGCACGGCCGCGTGGCGTTGGCGCGTGTTCGCCGCCCGACGCCCCGTCTCGCCCGGCTCGTCGGCCGGCGCGGCCAGGGCAGATGTTGGTTCGGTGTGGGTGCGTAGGCATCGGCGGTGCCCGCGGATGACTTTCTCGACGGTGTCGCTGAGGTTCTTTAGCAGGTGCCACCGGTCGGCGACCTGGATCGCATCAGGTGCTCCCTTGCGGGCGCCGTCTGCGTAGCTGCCGCCTCGATCGCGGCAGATGATCTGAACACCGGGATGTTCGTGCAGCCAGGCGGCGAGGGTGTCGGCGGTGCGGTCGGGCAGGACGTCGATCGGTCGGCGGGTGTGCATGTCGAGCAGCACGGTCGCATAGCGGTGCCCACGACGGCGGGCGAAGTCGTCCACGCCCAGCACCGTCGGTGTCACCGGCGGCGGGTCGGGCATCCGGCGGATCATCCGGATCAACGTTGACCGGGAGACCGACACCGCCAACCGATGCGCCAGCCTGCTGCCCGGGCGACCGCCCAACGCCACCGCGACGGCCTCCAGGTCACCGGCCGCCACGACGGTGTGACGGGCATGCCGACGAGTCAGCCCGGGCACCTGCTCAACGAACGTCCGCCGCCCGCATTCGCCGTTCACGCAGGTGAATCGGCGGACCGTCAACGCGACCAGCACCTCGTGACCACCCAACCTGACATCCGCCAGCCTCCGCACATAGCGGCCATGCACAGTGGTCGACCAGGTGCTGCAGGTGCCACACCGCGCCCGCACAGTCTGTGTCGCCGCATCGATCCTGACCCCGACACCCCGGACCACCACCGCGTCCAACCGCAGGCCCGTCAGGTGCGGCAGCAACGCCGGAATGATCTCCATCCCGGCACCCAACCCGAACTACCGACGAGCGCGACTCACAAAATGTGTGCCAGAGCCAGTTTTCAGGCGGAGCCGACACCGAGTTCACCACGACCGCATGGCATTTCGTACGTAGGCCGTACGGGGCTCGAACCCGTAACCTCCTGGCTGAGAACCAGGTGAGCTGCCAGCTTACTCCAACGGCCCATGGAGCCGGCGGGGATGGTGGTCGCGTCCACGAACCCGCCAACGTGCCCTCCCCCGGACCCGAACCGAGTCCTCGGGGTCTTCACTCCCGTGCGCTACCGGTTACACCAGGAGGGCATCGGTACGTGGAGAAGAGGGGACTCGAACCCCTAACCTGCGGCCTGCCGGACCGCTGCTCTGCCAGTTGAGCTACCACCCCGTGGTCCGGGACCGGGGTGTCGAACCCCGTGTCTCTCGCTCCCAAAGCGAGCGGGTCAGCCGTCTCCCTCGTCCCGGAGGTGTTGCCCCCCGGCCGGCCCGTACGGGCGCCGGCCGGGGGTCTTGCTATGCCATCCACTGTGGAGTTGAGAATCAACTACGCCGCCGACCGCAGTCGGGACGAAAAGCAGGGGCGGCAGGACTCGAACCTGCAACCTTCGGTTTTGGAGGCCGATGCTCTACCAGTTGAGCTACGCCCCTGTGAAGTTGTTCGGGTAACGAAAAAGCCGCCCTGTCCCTGGCGGGGTGGGCGGCTTCGCAGCTTTCGCTGGCGCTATTCGCGCCGCCACCCCGGCTTCCAGTTCTGCTCGCTCGCGCAGAGGTCGTGGGCTCGCCCGATCGAGGGCAGCACGACACCGCCGCGCGGCGTGCACCGCGTGGATTCGGTGTAGGCGTACTGCAACACGGGAACTCCTTGGTTTGGTCCGGTTGACCTTGCCATTTCAAGGTAGGGCCGATGTCCACGCTTGGCAATGGATATTCGGGAGCCGCACTCGCGTACCTCGTTGAGGCGTGCACCGTTCAGCCGCCGCAACCAGTAGGTCCCGAGGCGTGGACGAGTGATTGATACGGGTGACTGCGCATCCCTACCATCAGCGCCATGCGTGCCCGACGTGTCACCCTGAGCACCGTCGCCACCGTCCTGCTGAGCCTGGCCGTCGTCGGCGTGGCCCGCGCCGACGACGGCCCGGCCCTGACCACCCCCGGCGCACCCGTGGTGGTCAGCAACGAGCCGCACGAGCTGGTGCTCTACTGGACCCCGTCCGCCTGGCGTGACGGGGGCGTCCAGGACCCGATCACCTACGACCTGGGGTCGCCGACCGGCCCCTACACCTACCGCGGCCTGGGCAGCAGCGACCGCCCCGGCGTCACCCTGACCGGCCTCGGTCCGGGCACCACCTACCGCATCGCCGTGCAGGCGTACGGCAACAGCGGCTGGTCCGAGCACTCCCCGGTCGCCACGGTCCGCACCGCGTACGGGAGGGCGAAGGTCGACTATCTCAACCAGGACTGGTCCCCCACCGACAACCAGGCCCGGTTCGTCCTGCGGGTCACCAACACCGGCACCGCGCCCCTGGATCTGACCACCGTCCGGGTCCGCTACCACGTACGCCTCGAGGACGGCAGTCCGTCGCTGGTCGCCGAGTGCGACTGGGCGGCGCTGGGCTGCGGCAGCATCCGGCGTACCCTTCAGTTCTTCCCGGTCCCCGCGCCGCCGCCCGGGCCGAACCCGGGTCCCACGCCGACGGTCTACCCGATCCCCGGCACCCCGGTTCCCGGCTGGCTGGAACTCACCTTCACCACCGGCACTCTCGCCCCCGGTGCCGGCTCCGGCCCGATCCAGCTGCGCCTGCACAAGAGCAACTGGGTGCCGATCGACGAGCGCGACGACCCGAGCTGGCGGGCCGCCACCGGCGCGTGGACGGAGAACGACCACGTCACTCTCGACGTCGACGGCGTCCGCGAGTACGGCGACCAGTGGTCCTGACAAGGCACCGGGCCTAGCCCCGCCACCAGCGGGTATGCGCAGCCACGAGCAAGGGGGCGAAAGAGGGGACCGGGTGAGATGGCCGCATTCCTGCTGAAGTCGACCTACACGGTCGACGGGCTCGGTGGGCTGGTCCGCGACGGCGGCACGAAGCGCGCCGACGTGGTCCGTGCCCTCGTCGAGGACGCCGGCGGCCGGGTGGAGTCGATCTACTTCGCCTTCGCCGAGGAGGACACATACGTGGTGTGCGACCTGCCCGACCACCGCACGGCCGCCGCCCTGGCCATCGCCATCGGCGCGGCCGGTGGCTTGCGGGTGCAGGTCACCCCGCTGCTGAGCCCCGCCGAGGTGGACGCCGCCACCCGGGAACGGACCGCCTACACACCCCCGGGCGACTGACCCGACCCGCGCCACCGCGCAGCGCCGCCGGTTAGCCACTCGACTTCCCACCGCTCGCGGGGACAGCCCGTCGTAGCAATCGATGATGGGCCGCTTGGAGCACCGCCGGCACGTGACAACCGCCGATCGTGCATTTGCCGTCGTACGCACCCATCAGCCGGCGGCGAAAGTCGGCCTGTCCCTGCGGTGCGGTGAACTGGACGTGCCGGTACCGCGGCCCTCAGTCATCCCTGCGAGGAGGAGCTGACACCTCGGCGAGGCGATGGTTAGCCGGCCGGACTCCGCCTGCTTGAAGGCGCGGACAGTCGGCAGGTCCTGCCACGGGCATTCGTGCGCACTCACCATCTGCCCCCATTTGACCAGCAGCCGGCGCGACCACACCGCTGGTTGCTCATTCGATCAGCTCACCACGACCTATCGCAAGATCATCGATCAAACCAGGGTTATGGATCAGCTTCACGAAACAACACCTAGCTGGATCGGCTCGTTGAGGCGCTGCCGATCGTCGCCGTCGGTCTAGCAGCAAGGGGCCACCTGTCCCGACCTTCGCCAGTCTGAGAACCGGCTGATTTGATCGTTTCCACTCGATCGATTTCACCTATTTTTGCCGCTCAAAATCCACTCGTCGGATGCCGATACTGAGGGACCGTCTACCAACCAGCAGAGGTCGTAACTGACCAGGTCAGCCGATTCGGAGGAGGCTGGAGACGGCTCGGGTTTGTCAAATTTTAGAGGATCACGTCCAGGTCGAGCCAGCAACTTCGAGATCGGCTGATCCTCAACCTCTTGAAACTGACGCCAAACATCCTCCAGGACCTCTAACGCGGGACGCTGCTCCGGCACGACGGGCTCAGCGAGCCGAGCTCCCTCCAACCCGGAGTAGATCGTACCGCCGAGACGTCTCGATAACCTGACACGCCGGTTAACTGGCTCCACCGCAAGCAACCGGAGGTCCAACAATGTATGCACATCTGACCTTAGCAAGAGACCATTTGATAGGACGTTCGAATCCTCACCCCGATAGGGTCGAAGATGAGCAGCTTCCAGAACCGCCTCGGCATTGGCCCCGGTTACCGAGCAACATCCCCGATACGCCTTCAGCAGCCGGCTCCTGAACCCAGCCTGCCCTCTGCGAGCCACAATCTGACGAACTGCACGAAGTCGGGCGTCGTAGTCGTCATTAGGCGGCTGCTCAGCATTCTGCAAGAGCGGAGCGCCCTCGGCGGCAGTGCAGACCAGCACGTCAGAAACCGTATCGCCAATGCGCCAAAGGCCCTCAGCGCTCAGCCCCTCGAAGAAGAAATAGCCCTCATGCCACGCAACCGGCACCGCCAGCCCCAGCACCGCATATCGAGGTGGCTTCGCCTTTCTATCACCATACTGCTTGAGCACCCCCACAGGCATCCCGTGCTGAATGTTCTCCATAAGCGCCTTATTCGTATACTCTTCGTCCCGACGCCTCGGGTCAGCATTCTCTTGGTGATAAGCAAAGCACCAAGTTCCATCGCCGCGACGGAATATCTCACCGTCGCGATAAGGGCTGTCGATGTTGATTCGTACCGACAAGGCGTAAGACCATCCAGCAGGCTTGTAGATGCCCTTTGGTTTTGTGGCCAAGAAGGCACCATCATCTAACCGTTGCGGATATCCTCCTATTGTGCCCGCCCTTTCCGAAAACCATCGGAGCAGGCGAACATGAGATTCAGGCAAGACTGAGGGGTTGAGGGAAGGCATATTGATGGCATACCAGTGTGGCGACGTCCTGTACAGAGCGCTGCCTCAGCCCAACTCGCGTTGCTGCTACCGGATCAGTCGCTTCAGCACGCGCTCGCCCTCAGTCTTATCAGGAGGATAGCTATCCTGACCTGGCCAAACACTTGTCATCGGAGCCCATTGAGACCGACAAACGTTCCTCAGCCAACAGAAAGCGAAGCGAGGTGGGCGAGCATCGTCTGGTTGGCGACCCAGCCGTCCGGGAACTTCACCGGCACGTCCAGGTGCACCCGCTCGGTCGACGGGTGCGCGTCCAGCAGTTCCGGGATGCCCGCGCGGGCCACCACCAGGCAGGCGTGCCGGTGCCGGGACGCGAGCACGCAGAGCCGCCCCGACTCCAGGTGGAACGCGGTGGCGTCGCGGCGGCCGGAGAGCGGGTGCAGCACGATCGTCACGTCGTACTCCCGGCCCTGGAGCCGGTTGGCGGTGTCGACGGTGATGTCCCCGCCGGCCGCGCCGAGGCGGGCCCGGATGGCGGCGACCTGGTCGCGGTGCGCGGCGCCGACGGCGATCCGGTCCGCGGTGACCGGCGTGCCGTCGGGGGCCTGCTCGGAGAAGGCGACCGCGCCGCGCCGCAGCACCCGCAGCGCCAGCTCCGCGCAGGCCGCGGCGGCCTCGCCATCGGTACGCACGGTGTGCCGGGCGGGCAGCTCGTGCAGCGCCCAGCCGGAGCGCGCGGCGACGTCGACGGCGGCGTCGAGCGGGTCACCGGTGCCCGGCTCGGTGAGGGTCAGTGCCCGGTCGGCGAGCCCGGTGCCGGCGCGGAACCCGGTGAACGGGTAGAAGGCCGCGGCGACCACGGGCGCGGCCGTGGCGGGCAGCCGCCACGACACCGGCAACCGGTGTACGGGCAGGTCGGGGTTGTGGCGCAGCAGCACCGCCACCGCTGCCTGCATCGGATCCCAGGTCAGGCCCGTCCAGCGGACGGTCTCGACGGTGGAGAACGGGTCGAGCTGTCCCGGGTCACCGACGAACAGGGCCCGTTCGAACCTGCCGGCCACGCGCAGCAGGGCGTCCGAGCGCATCTGGTACGCCTCGTCGACGATCGCCCACGGCCAGCGGCCCTCGGTGACGGTGGCCCACTTGGCGGCCGTACCGATGATGACGGCCGGACCGCCGAGGTCGGTGACCTTCGCGGCGACCCGGACCGTCTCGTGGTCCTTGACCCGGTCGGAGGGGCGGTAGTCGGCGGCGGAGAGCCGGCCGATGGTCAGCGTGGGGGCCTTGCGGGCGAGCCGGTCGACCAGGTCGTCGACCTGCTCGTTGGTCTGCGCGACGATGATCAGCGGTTCGCCGGCGGCGGCCAGTTCGACGGCGGCCCGGACCACGAGGGTGGACTTGCCGGCGCCGGGCGGGGAGTCGACCACGACGCCCCGGTGGTTGCCGGAGCGCAGGTCGGCCAGGACGGCCGTGATGACCCGTTCCGCCTCGACGGCGGGCGGCACTTCGAGCCCGAGCATCGCTTTCCCCTCCTCGCCGGCACTGGGCAGCCTACTGACAGCCGATCCGGTCCGGGCAGGTCCCACCGCTGGTGCGGGAACGTCTGTGTCAGACCCGACTGGTACTACGGGTGCCGACGAAGGCGGGTGCAGAAATGATCGTCATCAGCCATGGCAACCTACTGAGGGCCGATGCCGAGGCGTTGGTCAATGCGGTGAACACGGTGGGTGTGATGGGTAAGGGGATCGCGCTCGAGTTCAAGCGCGCCTACCCTGCGAACTACACGGCCTACCGGGCTGCCTGCGCAGCGAACGAGGTTCGGCTGGGTCGGATGCACGTTTTCGACTCCGCCCGGCTCGGTCCCCGCCGCCATGTGATCAACTTTCCCACGAAGGGGCATTGGAGATCCGCGTCGCGGATGCCCGACATCCGGGCCGGTCTCACGGACCTTGTCCGGGTGGTACGGGAGAGGAGCATCTCCTCGGTGGCGGTGCCCGCGCTCGGATGCGGCAACGGCGGCCTCGCCTGGGACGAGGTCGGGCCGCTCATCGAGCAGACATTCGCCGAGTTTCCCGATATCCGCGTGCTGTTGTTCCCTCCCCTGGCAGGCAGCCCACCGGCGTGACTTGTGGTGGCTTTACAGGGCGTCAGCGATCATGAGTACCGCAAGCTCCCTGAGCTGGTGCTTCTCTCTGGCGATCCGCCCGCCGCCACTCGGCCGCCCACGCCCACCGCAGACGGCCCAACATCGGCGCCTGTCGTCTCAAGACGGTTCGTGCCCGCTCGGCAAAAGACGGACCCGCCGGTGGACAAGGTTGATGTCGACGACCTTCACCGACAACTTGTCACCCAACTCAGGGGTGCGGTCGAGGGCAGACTCATGGACCAGCCCGTGGATGCCGTCCCCCACGGCAACGAAGACACCGAACGGCACGATACGGGTCACCTCACCCCGCAGGACTGCTCCGAGACGCGTCCGAGCGAACTCGGCCATGAGGTCGGGCTGCAATGCCTTGAGCGACAGCGACACCTGCTCGCGGTCGAGGTCAGCGTCAAGCACCATCACAGCAAGCCGGTCCCCCAGGCCCACAACATTGGTGGGGTGATCGAAGTGCTTCCAGGTCAGCTCCGCGCAGTTCACCATGCCGATGACACCGCCGATGTCTACGAAGACCCCGAAGTCTTTGATCTCGACGACCACGCCAATGGCAACCTGACCACGCTCAAGCGTTTCCAGTCTCAGCCGCGCGCTCTCATCATCCCTCTGCCCCATAAGCCCAACCCCTTCAACCGAGTCTTCGCAGCGGATTACCTGGCCGCCCGCGATTGGCCGGGTATCTGGCGGTTGAAGCGCGGCTGCAACGCCACGACCAGCGCGTCCTTCGTCGCCTCAAGGTCACCCGTCTCCAGCCAGCGGATGTCACAGGCACCGAGCCAGGCGGCGATGTCGTCGGCGGTCGCCTCCGGCCCGCGCTTGTCGAGCCGGGTGCCGACCTGGTCGTGCAGCACCGACGACGTCCGGTTGCCGGTCAGGTGTTGCCGCATCCGATCCCGCAGATGCCGGGTACGGCCGACGTAGATGACCGCGCCGCGTTCGAGCACCACATGCACACCCGGCGTGTTCGGTGCGTCGGCCAGGTTCTCCCTGGTGTACGGGAGGGCGGGGCTGAATCCGGCCAGCTGGTCCTCGAGGGTGGTGTCGGGCATGCCCCGACGCTACCGATCTACGTGATGATCCGGTGTCCCGGCTCGTATGCGTTGTCCGACTCGCGACAGCACCGCCCCGCAATGGACCGGCAACTCCGCGCCACCCGGGTCGTGTCTGGGTGAGTGACGCGGCGGATCGCCGCCGCGACGCACACGGGAGGACACCGTCATGCAGAAGAGAATCGGCCGCAGACTGACAGCCGTGCTGGTGGGCGCGGGACTGACCCTGGCCGGCGGAGTGGCCTCGGCCGGCCCGGCCGCTGCCGCCACCACCGGGGCGCGGGCGGACGTGCAGGCGGGCCGCCTGGTCCTGGAGCCGACCGAGCGGGGCTACCGGGGCGCGCTGCCGGTGACCGTCACCAACCTCGGCGGCACCGCGGACAGTTTCGCCCTGGAGATCCTGGAGCCGGTCGCTGGTTCCTTCCGGGACGCCGGGCCGGACGCGCCCTGCGTCACCTTCGATACCCTGGTCGACCGCCGGCGCACTCATGAGTGCGCCCCGCCGCTCTATCTGCGGCCCGGGGAGCGGCGGCAGGCCGTGCTGTCGTTCGAGGTGCTCACCGCCACCCGCCCGTACGCTATGCGGGCCGGCACCGGCACGGTCACGGCGACGGTCTCCGCGCAGGAGGAGCCGGCGGGCAGCGACAGCTTCGGCACGGTGCTCCGCTCGACGGCCGGGAAGCTTCGCCCGACCCGCCCCTATGTCCAGGACACCGAGATCAGGGCGTCGATCACGGCGCACGACGCCACGCTCACCCGGGCGGCGGACGGCCGCTGGGTGGGGCGGGTGCCGATCACGGTCCGCTGGGCGGGCGACGCGGCGCACGACCGGCTCTGGGTCGACGGGCTGAAGTTGCCCGGCGTGCGGGTCTGGGCCACTGAGCCGGACAGCGGTCCGGCCAGCACCGAGACCCGGCTCTATGTGCCCGGCAAGCGGTTCATGCCGGGTGAGGAGCGCAGCTTCGACCTGGTCGTGGTCGCCGACGCGGGGACGCCGGCCGGTGAGCGGGGCCTCGCTACGTTCCAGGTGGGGGCGATGTTCTTTCCGCTCGAGGAGCTGACCGACGCCGACCCGTTGGACAACACGGCCACCGTCATGGTCACCGCCGTGGAGTAGCGCCGACGACCGGCCGCCGGGTGACTCCCCGGCGGCCGGGGCGTGCGCGTCCAAGGGCCGACCGCAGAGCGATGCTCTGAGCCCCGGCGAACGGCCCGGTCATGGCGACCGCTCCGCTCCACGTTCGAGGCCAGCGCGGGAACCGCGCCGCGTCCATACCGGAGGTGGGCGGGTCGCCGGGTGCGAGACGGATGCGGGTGGAACAATCGGCGGATTGCCCGGATCGATCATTCAGGGGGCGGCTTGAGCTTCGAATTTCTCATGACCGACCATCCCGCCTGGCGATCCGCCGGCTCTCGTCACGTACGCCTGGCGCTTGCCGGGGACGGGGACACATGGTTGCTCCAAGCCCATGACGGGACGTTGACCTGGAGCGGCGGCCGGAATGAGCAGCTGGCACCTGTGATCGACGTCTTCGCGCCGCCGCAGGTTTCCGAGGGACCGGCCGGCAGGCTCAACGCCTGCCTCGGTGCCCTCGGGGCGGTGGCGCGGGTGCGGAACCCCAGCTTGTGGGACGCGCTCGCGACGGCGGTCGTCCGTCAGGTGATCCGGGCCGGGCAGGCGCGAAAGCTGTACCGCGAGTTCAGCGATCGCTTCGGGCCGCGCGTCGCACTATCCGACGGGACAGACATTCACGCTTTCCCATCCGCCGAACGTGTGTTAACTCTAAGCGATGCCGACTTCACTGAGAGTGGCATGGCTTTCAAGGCCAAGCCATTGCGCCGTGCTGCTCGAGCCTTCCTCGCAGAGGGAACGAACTGGGCCACTCTCGATCCTCGGGTCCTGGTCAAGGAACTCCAGACGGTTCCCGGCATCGGCCCCTGGAGCGCCGGCGCAGCTGTCGCCGACTGGAGCAACGACTGGACGCTCTACCCCTACGGTGACCTGGCCGTCCGCACCTGGGCCCGACGTGCCGACCCGACGGGTTCGTGGCCAACAGACGAGCCCGCTTTCGCCCGCGCGTGGCGGCGAGTGACCGGTGACCAGCTCGGCACCTACACCCTGCTCACCCTCGCCTTCGGATGCCACCACACCGGAGCCGTCTGAGTCGTGCATCCTCGGGGCACGACCGAACGCCCCGCTGGACCTGCTGCTGATCAACGCCCCACTGCGCGACTACACGCTGCGTCCACGAGTCAACGACTTCACCCTGCCCGTACTCGGCATGGGCTACATCGCGACGTACGCGGCCGAGCGGGGGTTCAACGTCGGGATGCTCGACGGCGAGTCGCTGGGGCTCGGTGTCGAGCAGATCCGGCGCATCGTCAATGCCGCGGAGCCGCGCTGGGCGGGCTTCAACCTCCTGGCGCCCACCTATGAGCTGAGCGCGCGGATCGCGGCCGGGCTGGTCCCTGGCATCCAGGTGATGGCGGGCGGGCATCAGGCGAAGGCTCTGCCTCAGATGATCCTCGACGATCCCCGCTTCAGTCGACTTGAGGCCTTGGTGGTGGGAGAGGCGGAGAGTCGGGTCGCCGAGTTGCTCGAGGATGGCCACCGTCGCGTGCTGCTGCCCGGCGTCATGTGGCGGGATCCGGTGTTGGGTACGCCGGTGACCGGTGGTGTACCGGGATCGGCCGGTCACCTTGCACCGGACATCAACGCCATGCCGTTCGTCGATCGCCGGTACTTCGCCGCCGACCCCTACCAGCCCGCTGCAGGGCCGCTGGAGGCAGCCATGGTGGGCGCCCGAGGCTGCCCCTACGACTGCTCCTTCTGCGGCGCCGCGGTGAGCGCGAACCCGGATGTGACCATCCGGACGCGCGAGCCGGACAACCTCATTGCCGAGATGGACGATCTGCACCACCGCTACGGAGTGACGGCCTTCCGCTTCGTCGACGATCTCTTCCTCGGCTACGAGCGCTTCATCCGCCGGTGCATGGCAGCGTTCACCAGCGCCTCCATCGGCAGCCGCTACGTCTGGGACGCGACCGGCCGGATCAACATCCTCGCCCGAGTCGACGACACGCTCCTGGACACCTTGGCCGAGAACGGCTGCCGGGAGGTGGCACTGGGCATCGAGTCGGGCAGTGAACGCGTCCTCGACCACATCGGCAAGCGGATCCGACCCGAGCTGACCCGGCAGGTGGTGGAACGCCTCACCCGGGTCGGGATCAACGTCAAGGGCTACTTCATCCTCGGCCTGCCCACCGAGACCCGGGCCGACCTGGACGCCACGGTCCGGCACGTACACGAGCTGTGGGACCTCACCGACAACGCTCCGGGCACGTTCCGGGCGAGCGTCTTCGAGTTCCGTCCCTACCCGGGCACCCCTGAGTGGCATCGACTCACCGCGACCGGTCGCTACGACCCGAAGCAGCTTCTCGACTACAGCGCGATCGATCTGACCGACGACGGACTGGACGAGGCGATGCGGGGACGCGACGAGTTCAACTTTTCGGTGAACCTGCAATTCGGGGAGGTCGAGCTGCCTTATCTCAGGCGCAGACTCGTGGAGTTGGCGCGTACCCAGCACGATCGGTTGGTGAGGTCGTGAGCGGCCGGTTCGTGGTCGTGGACGGGCCGAGCGGGGTCGGCAAGACCACCGTCGCGGCGCTGCTGGCCCGGCTGCTCGCCGACGCGGGTAGGCCGGTCCACGCGACGAAGGAGCCCACCCACACCGCCCTCGGTAGTGCCGCTCGGTACGGCACCGATGACTACCGGGGTCTCACCCTCGCGTGCCTGGTGACCGCAGATCGGTACCACCACCTGGAGACCGAGGTCCGACCGGCGCTCGCCGCCGGCAAGATGGTCATCTGTGACCGCTACCTGCCCACGTCGCTGGTGTTGCAGCGGCTCGACGGGGTGGATCCGGACTACCTCTGGTCGCTCAACCGGTATGTGGACCGCCCGGATCTGACCATCATCCTGACCGGCGACCCGACCCGGTCGCGGGCAAGGGCCGCCGAGCGCGGCATCCACAGTCGCTTCCATCGTGGCGGCCCCGCAGCGGGCGCCGAGGAACGGGACCTGTACGTGCAGGTCGCCGAGGAACTGGCCGGGGCCGGTTTCGTCGTGCACCGGCACGACGTGGGCGAACAGCAGCCGGACGAGGTGGCCCGCATGCTGTTCGCCCAGGTCCGCGCGCTGGATACCGAGCCCGCCCGGATTCAGGCCCCGACAGCGAGCGCGGATCGCACAAGCGAGTCGTAGGTTTCGGTGCTGCGGTGCAACACCACGCCCAGCGAGCGGGCGAACCGGTCCAGCTCCTGCTGCACCTGTTCGGCCGGCCGGTCACCACCGATCATCGTCTCGATCTCGAAGAACGCGCCCAGGCCGTCCACCTCGTCAAGGCAGAGCAACATCGGGCCGAGCCGGGCGGTGCGGCGGGTCTTCGCGATCCGTACCGTCGGGTAGAAGCCCATGGCGAGGATCGCCTCGTGCATCTCGTCGCGGCGCAGGACCTCGGTCTCGTGTTCCTGGCAGGCCAGTTCGTTGGCCAGCGGCTTCTTCACGCAGAAGACGTGCCGGCCGTCCTCCGTCCGGAGCCGGGCGAACGTCGCCCCCAGCTTGCTCTGCCCGTACTTCCAGCCGTTCGCCGCGTACGCCTGGTCGTCCTGGCGTACCGGCGCGGAGAAGGTCGCGCCTCGGGCGTGAAGTTCGTGGAGCAGCGACTCCGGATCTTCGACGCGGTACTTGACTTCGATCTCCCGGGCGCTGTCGGTCATCGCTTCTCCGGTCGGTGACGGCTGTCGGACCGGGCAAGCCAAACACAGCGATCGGTCCCGTCACTGGATGCCACTCCGGCGAACCGGCCGCATCGAGCCTTTCGGCGTCGCCTCTTGGTTGCCGCCGGGCTCCCGCTCGACGTCTGCCTTCCGGCTGGGGGCGCGTGGTGACGGTCGGCCCGGTCAGCCGAGGGCGGGTGGGGCAGCCGTGTCGGTGGGGAAGCGTTCGTGCCCGAGTACGACGAGCAGTCGCAGCTTCTCCTCCGCCTCGCTGCGCGGTGGCGCGGTGAGCACCAGCAGGGCCTGGGACTGGTCCTCGGTGAAGAGCACCTGGCAGTCGACCTCGATGGGGCCGAGTTCGGGGTGCAGGAGCGTCTTGTGGTCGGCGAAGCGCTGCGCGACCTCGTGTCGCTGCCACAGCTCGTCGAACTCGGGACTGCGGCTGCGCAGGGCGCGCAGCAGCTCACCGGCGCGGGACTGCGGGCCCATCGACGCGTATGCGGCGCGCAGGTTGGCGACCTGGGCGCGGCTCTGCCGCTCGCGGTCGTCCTGCGGGTAGCGCAGCCGTTCGGCCGGGTCGGTGAACCAGCGGTAGATCTCGCTGCGGGCGAGGCCGGTGAAGTGGGACCGGTCGCCGAGCAGCGCCGCGGCCAGCGCGGGCGAGCGCGGCGAGCAGCTGCGGGCTGGGCTGCGGGCCGCGCCGCTGTTCGAGGCGGGTGTAGTAGTCGGTCGACATGGCGGCGAGGGAGGCCACCTCCTCCCGCCGCAGGCCGGGTGCCCGGCGGCGCGCCCCCGGGGGCAGCCCGACATCGGCCGGCTGCAACGCCTCCCGGCGGCGGCGCAGGAAGTCGGCGAGGGCGGCGCGGTTCATCCGCCCAGTATCCGCCGGCCCGGCGGACCATCCAGGGATCGGCGATCCCCCGACAACCGGTCCCTGGCCGGCGTCCCGGACGGTCGGCCAGGCTCGGGGCATGGACATCTCGGGTAACACGATCTTCATTCCCGGCGCGACGAGCGGGATCGGCCTCGCTCTCGCGCTCGAACTGCGGGCCAGGGGCAACACGGTGATCATCGGTGGCCGGCGTACGGAGCTGCTGGAGAGTCTCGCCGCCGCGCACCCGGGCCTCGACACGGTCACGATCGACACGGCGGACGCCGCGAGCATCAGGGCCGCGGCCGGGGAGGTGCTGGCGCGGCACCCGGATCTCAACGTGCTGGTCGCCATGGCCGGGATCATGCGGGTGGAGGACTGGCACCAGCCGGAGACGTTCCTCGCCGACGCCGAGGCGGTGGTGACGACCAATGTGCTCGGCCCGATCCGGCTGATCGCCGCCTTCGTCGAGCACCTGCGGTCCCGGCCGGCCGCCACGATCATGACGGTCTCCTCCGGGCTCGCCTTCGCCCCGCTGAAGGCCACACCCAGCTACAACGCCTCCAAGGCGGCGATCCACCTGCTCAGCGAGTCGCTGCGGCTCCAGCTCGCCGACACCGGCGTACGGGTCGTGGAGCTGGTGCCGCCGGCGGTGCGTACCGGACTGCTGCCCGGGCAGGAGGAGAGCGAGTTCGCGATGCCGCTGGACGACTTTGTGGCGGAGGTCGTCGGGCTGATCGAGTCGCAGCCCGACGCGCGGGAGATCCAGGTCGAGCGGGTGAAGTTCCTCCGGTACGGGGAGGCGCGCGGCGACTACGACCAGGTGGTGGCGATGCTCAACCAGGCCGACCCGCACGGCAGGTAGGCGCGGGACGTCACTCGGCACGAGCTGCGGCGTGCCGGGCCCGCGCCTGCTCGCTCTGCCAGCTCCGCAGCGCGCGGTTGATCCGCCGGTTCTCGGCGCGCTGGTCGACGAGCTGACGGGTCCGCTCGGCCAGTTCGAAGGTGAGCCGGTGCAGCAGGGCATCCACGTCCTCCACCCGGTAGCCGCGCCGGGCCACCGGCAGCTGCAGCTCGGTGATCCGGTCGGGGGTGAGCGGGCCGGTCAGGGCGTTGCGGCTGCGGTAGACGGTCATCGCCAGGGGATCCGGTCGGGCAGGTGGATGCGGTCGGCGGGGATGCCGGCGGCGAGCAGCCGCAGCCGGGCACCGGCCAGCATCGCGGGCGGCCCGCAGACGTACACCTGCTGGTCGGGGCGGTGATGCTGGAGGGCGATGGTGAGGGCGTCGCCCTGCTCGGCGGGTTCGGCGAAGATGTCGTGGGAGAACGCGGGCACGATCGTCAGCCAGTCGTGGGCGTGCTGGAGCTTGTCGAGGGTGATCGGGTCGTACAGGTCGGCGAAGGTGCGAACGCCGACGACCAGCGTCACCCGGCGGCCGGCGGGGGCGGCGGCGACCTGCTCCACCAGGGCACGTAGCGGGGCCAGCCCGGTGCCGCCGGCGACCAGCAGCAGGTCATCGCCGGTCAGGTGCAGGCCGGTGTCGGTGGGTGGGCCGAGGTGCAGCAACTCGCCGGGGCGTACCTCATGCACCAGGGTGGTGGAGACGGACCCGGCGGGGACCGCGCGGACGTGCAGCTCGACGGTGCCGTCGGGGCGCGGCGCGTTCGCCGGGCAGAGCCACCGCCACCGGCCGGGCCGGCGCGGCGTGCACACCGGCACCGCCTGACCGGGCCGGAACGGCAGCCGCCGCCAGGGACGTACCGTGAGGACGGCGATGCCGCCGGCGACCCGGTCGTGGTCGACCACCTCGGCCGGCCACCAGGCCGGGCCGTCGCCCACCCACGCCGCGGCCTCCTCGACCTCCCGCCATCTGGTGGCGCGGCCCAACACCTGGTCGATGACCGCCTGGTGGTCCGGCCGCAGACGGTAGTGGCGGTGCGCGCGGCCCAGCACGGTCAGCAGCGCCGACCGCTCCGGGCCGTCGCCGGTCGCGGCGAGCCGGCGCAGCGCCGCCTCGACCAGCGGGGCCTCCCGCTCCGGCAGCAACCCCGGGCAGCGCTCCTCCACCTTCGCCCAGAAACCACCCCACCGCAGGTAACTCTCCGCGCGCCGCTGCTCGGCCTCCGACCACCCCAGGCACGGGACCTCACCGGTACGCGCCACCTGCGCCTTCAGCCGCTCCCAGTCCACCCCGATCAGGTACGCGGACAACTGCGCGTCGGCCGCGACCAGACTCAGCCACCGGGCCGCCGACTCACGGTCCCCGCTCACCGGAGCCCGCCTTCGCTCGCGACCGCGGGACTCCGCTTCGCGGCGTTCCTCGCGCTCACCGGAGCCCGCCTTCGTTCGCGACTGCGGGACTCCGCTTCGCTGCGTTCCTCGCGCTCACCGGAGCCCGCCTTCGTTCGCGACTGCGGGACTCCGCTTCGCTGCGTTCCTCGCGCTCACACCTGCTCCTCGGTCAGGCCCGCCGCCTCGAGCGTGGCGCGAGCCCAACGGGCCAGCCGGCACGGGAACGGCACCCGCTCACTCCGGCAGAGCGGGCCCTGCGGCCACGCCTCGGGCACGTGGACGCGGACCGCGCGGGCGGCGAGGGCCAGGTCCTCGTCGGTGACCGGGGTGAGGACGGGAAAGTCTTCGAGTACGACGGGCATGGGTGGGCACCTCCGGAATGCCAGGGTGGTGGAGTGGCGCCGGGGCGGGCGGGGACGGCCGATGCCGACGGGGAAACGGCCGGCCGGAGCCCAGCACCCGCCCCGGGCCATGCATCCACCCTGGTCAAGGAGCTGCGCCCGTAACATGACTACGCACTGCACCTCACCGGTAACTGCGCTGCACCGACTGGCGGTAGGCTGCCCGGGAACCGATCTCGACGTGACCGAAGGCGGCACGATGACGACCGTGCACCGGTGGACCGGCCGGGAGACACGCGCCCTACGCCAGGCGCTTCGGATGAGCATCCGGGACTTCTCGTCGCACCTCGGCGTCGCCGAGCGGACCGTGTCGAAGTGGGAGGCGGGCCAGGACCGGGTCTGCCCGCGACCAGAGATGCAGGCGGCGCTCGACACCGCCCTGACCAAGACAGCCCACGAGGCCCGCGACCGCTTCATCGCCGCGCTCAGCGCCAACGAGCCACGAACAGTGCCCGATCCCGGACGGTCAAACCTGGGACTGATGGCACGCCAACGAGTGGCAGCGGCTCGCGCCTCCGCCGGTCACACGCCCGACGAGTTCGCCGAGGCGCTGGCAGTGTCGCTCGGCTGGCGTCCTACCGCCGAAATGGTGCTGCGATGGGAGACGAGCGAAACCCCACCCGGCGACGTGATGCTCGCCCTCGATGCTCTGGACGATCGCCCGGCATGCCCTCAGGGGATGGCCGGTCTGACGGCGGTCTACCCCAGCCGGTCTCAACTCTCCGCGCGCCTGTCGGCGGATCAGCTCTTCGACGGAGCCAGGAACATCCGGGCGCTCGGTCTTTCCCTCAACATGCTCTGCCAGGACTACGCGGACCGTAGCTGGCAGGCTCTCCTGACGGCCGGTCCCCAGGTTCGTTGTCTCTTCCTCGACCCGGCCGGCTCGGCGATCCAGGCTCGTGAGGCGGAGGAGGGCTTTCCGATCGGACAGCTCTCGGCGCTGACGAAGCTCAACATCGAAACTCTGCTGCGGGTGCGGGACCGGCTGCCTGCCAACCTGCGGGACAGCCTGAACCTGGCGACGTACGACGAGACGCCTCGCTTCAACATCGTGCTGGTGGACGATCTCTGCGTGGTGCAGCCGTACCTGACGGACAGCCGCGGTGTCGACTCTCCCGCTTTCGTCATCGGTCAGAGCGATCCGGGCGGTGGGCTGTACCCGGTGTTCGAGCAGGTCTTCGAGTCACAGTGGCAGCGCGGGCGGGCGGTGTGAGCGAATACGCGGACCTGTTGCCCATAGCGACGGAGGCGGTCAGGAAAGCAGCGGAGGCGATGCTGCATCAGCCGCCGGGCACGCTCACCGCGAAGGGCGATCGCGACCTCGCCTCGGAGCTCGACTACACCATCGAACGCCAGACACGCGCGTTTCTACAGGCCGAGACACCTGAGATCGGATTCCTCGGGGAGGAGGACGGACCGACCGGGGCGATCGAGCTACGCTGGGTCCTCGACCCGATCGACGGCACGGCCAACTTCGTACGCGGCCTGCCGCTGTGTGCCGTCTCCCTCGCCCTCGTGCATCAGGACGAAGCCGTTCTGGGCGTGATCGAGCTGCCCTTCCTCGGAGCGCGCTACAGCGCAGCGAAGGCCAACGGCGCCTACGCCAACGGCCGGCAGATCAGGGCGAGCAGCACCAGCAGGCTAAAGGACGCGATCGTTGCCATCGGCGACTACGCCGTAGGACTAGACGCTGAGGTCAGGAATCGCCTGCGACTCGCCCTGACCGCTCAGCTCGCTGCCGAGGCACAGCGGGTACGCATGACCGGCAGCGCGGCTCTCGACCTGGCGTGGCTCGCCGAAGGCAAACTGGACGCGGCATTGACGCTGTCCAACCATGCCTGGGACATGGCCGCAGGAGTCGTCATCGCCCGTGAAGCCGGCGCGGTTGTCTTCGACCACGACGGCACGACTCATGACGTCCGATCAACTGCCACCCTTGCGGTCGCGCCGCCGCTCGCCCAGACGGTGCTCGCCGTGTACAAGAGGTCTGCCTCAACGGAGAGTTAACGGCACCCACCACCTCCACCAACACCTCACCACCACGCTGGTGCCCGTGCCCGTCGCCACCGCCAGCCGCGACGACGCCACCACGGACCAGCCGGTCTGGCACCTCCCCGGCCACCCCGGCCCACTCACCCTCGCCGGCCTCGCCACCACCGTCCCGGGCCGCGGCCTCGACAGCCTCGAACAATCGACGTCGACCTCCGCCGCCTCCCGCCGCGGGACCGCCGTCACCCCCGGAGCGCCAGCTGTCGGGGCCTCTACGCAGCCCGATAGCATCCACACCTCTGAATGCTGGGATCCTCGCCAAATATCGGGCTTGCGCCCCTAACTTGACCTTGGGCGAAGGCCTGCCGCAGCGAGGGCTCATAACAAGTCCCCGCCCTTCGTAAGATGCTCAAGTTGCCGGCACGGTGGGGGTGTATCATGGACGCAGGTCAGGCGACCGCCAAGCGGATCGCGGAGGACTTGATCGCTTCGCTCGAGGACTGGCGTGAGACCAAGCGCGGCAAAAAGGGGGGCATCAACGCCAACGTGTTCTGCGCCGGCCTGTACGTGACGGAATACGTCGGGGCCAAATACCCTCTGCAACGATCCGACTACCTGGCCGACTCACAGGTCAAGGGAGCCAGCGGGGCAACCGCGAAGAACATCTTGAGCCGGCACGGCGAGGATCGGGACTTCCTGAAAGAAGGCGGGCGCACCTCTCGCATGACCAAGGAAGTCGCCGTCGAGATCGTCGAACTGCTGGACAAACACCCCCGTTCGGACGACCTCCGCCGGCTGCCTCCCGACGAGCTAGCCGCCGTCGCGCGAACGCTGCAGGCTTGGTTCGTCGACCAGATCAAGGTTGAGTACTTCGGCAAGCAGCGGATCAAGGCGGAGTTTTCGCCGACGACGCCGATGAAGCTGGTTGTCTCCGTGCTTCTGAAGTCGGCGCAGGAGCGAGGCGGCAACACCGCGGGCGCGGTGGCGCAGCACCTCGTGGGCGCAAAGCTCGCCCTACGGTTCCCTGAGCTGGAGATCAGCAACGACAGCTACACAACCGCTGATGTTCAGACCTCTCGCCCGGGCGACTTCCTGGTGGGCGACACGGCGTTCCATGTGACGATGAGTCCGGGTCAGCCCCTGTTCGAGGGCCGGTGCAAGTCGAACCGGAAGGCTGGATTCCGGTCCCGAGTGCTCGTGCCCGAGACCAGGCTCGCCGCCGCCGCGCAGCTGGCGGATCTGGCGCGACTCGGCGACTACGTGGCTGTGCAGTCTGTGGAAGACTTCGTGGGCACCAACGTCGAGGAGATGGCTGGCTTTCGCGAGCAGGACATTCGGTCGGGCTTGCGACTGCTGCTGGAGACCTACAACCGACGCGTCGCCGGGGTGGAGAGCGACCCATCGCTCTTGATAGAGCTGCCCGAGAACCTCTAGCCGTCACCGGGCAGATCGGCGTGGCCGGCGTCGGCCCTGATCTTCACTGCGCCAGATGGTCTGCTGCCGCCGGGGCGTGGGCCCTGCGGCGCGACCCGCCGCGGCCCGCTGTCTGGTGGATCAACGTTCGGTTTGTAATGTTAGGCCCGTGACCCAGCTAGCGTTGATCCCTTCCGATGTCGGCACTGCCAAGCCCACCGCTGCGGAGTTCTTCGCTGGCATAGGCCTCGTCCGCCTGGGCCTGGAGGACGCCGGCTTCAAGGTCATCTGGTCAAACGATATCGAACCAGACAAAAAGGAGATGTACGCCCGCCACTTCAACGACCCCGAAGGCGCGCACGACTACAAGCGCGGTGACATCGCAGACGTCAAAGGCCCGCAGATGGCCGACGGGCTGAGCCTTGCCTGGGCCTCGTTCCCCTGCACCGACCTGTCCCTGGCCGGGGCGCGACGCGGCCTCGCCGGAAGTGAATCAGGAACCTTCTGGCATTTCGTGCGAGTGCTGAGGGAGATGGGCGACCGACGGCCGCCCGTCGTGGCCTTGGAGAACGTCGTAGGCCTAGCGACCAGCCACGGCGGGGAGGACCTGGCCGCCGCGATCCGCGCCCTCAACGATCTCGACTACTCGGTGGATGTCCTCACACTCGACGCCCGCCGCTTCGTGCCGCAGTCACGCCCACGGCTGTTCCTCGTCGCCGCGCTCGAACCCCCAGCTGATGAGCCCGTCCCCAACAGCGAACTGCGGCCGGACTGGCTACAGGCGCCATTCGGCGACCCGACCCTGCGCACCCACCGCGCCTTGCTGCCCGCGCCTCCACCGCCGACGACCACCGGCTTGACCGAGCTCGCGGACAAGCTCCCGCCCAGCAGCGAACTCTGGTGGGACGACCAGCGTCAAGCAGCCTTCGTCAGCTCCCTGTCACCCATCCAGGCCGAGCGACTGGAAACCTTGCGCAAGGGTCGCGGAATCTCTCGCCGGACCGCGTACCGGCGCACCCGCAGCGGGAAGCCGACCTGGGAGATCCGTCCCGACGACATCTCCGGCTGCCTGCGCACAGCGCGAGGTGGATCGTCGAAGCAAGCCTTGGTCGAGGCCGGGCAGGGCAAGGTCCGGGTACGGTGGATGACCCCCCGGGAGTACGCCAAGCTGATGGGCGCCGCCGACTACCGCCTCGACGGGCTGCGCACAAATCAGGCCCTGTTCGGCTTCGGCGACGCGGTGTGCGTGCCAGTAGTGTCGTGGCTCGCCCGCGAGTACCTGATGCCGCTCGCGCTCGGCGAGCTCCGCTCCGCGGAGTCGCCGCGCCTGGCGGTGGTGGGTGCCTAGCATTCCTCGGCCGGCCCGCAACTCTCTGCCGGCCCCGGCGGTCCGCGACTTCCGGGGAATGCTGGACGCGGCGCTCAACGCACGGGACGAGCATGGCCGGCACTGGGCAGACGCCCGCTGGGGCTGCTACGCGTTCTACGATTACGACGGTGAGCCCATCTACGTGGGGCAAACCAACGAGCGGTTGCGCGTGCGGGTACGACGGCACCTGACCAACCAGCGCACCGACGCGGTGGCCATGCGCATCCTCGACGTCTTCGAGGTCGCCGAAATGGAATTGTGGCCGCTGTGGGAGTTCGAAGACGTCGCGGGTAAACGACACCCGGAATACGCGCCAGCCCAGCAGAGGCTCAACGCGGTCGAGTACACCGCGTACCTGAAAGCGATCCGGGAGAGCCGCTTCAAGGCGATCCTCAACGAGAAGATCCCGCCAGTCTCCCCGACCGTCGACCTGCCCGCCTCCGGGCGGTTCCCGCTCATCAGCGACGCCACCCGCCGTGAGCGGGGGCATCCGGATGTCCGCATCGCCCGCCGCGCCGAGACGATCTCCCGGCTCGCCGCGGTCGCCTACGAGCGGGGTGAGGTCTCCGACGGTCTGCGACGGGTGTTAGTTGTCCAAGGCGTCCGGCTGGCCTACATCGCCGCCGTCCGGCTGGCCTACGCCGAAGGACGACCTACGCCCGACCCCTCAGCCATCGACGTCACCGGTCTCGTCGGCAGCGTGTTATTCGAGCACGACGACACGCCTCACCTCTTCGACAGGTAAAGGCAGCGGACCGAGACGACGGGTCCTTGGGCGCGGCGAGCACCGGGCGGTATTCAAAACTCGTCCTGACTAAAGGACGTCTCGTAACTCGTTGAAGGCGTTGCCCGGGACCGGCGTTGGTGTCACCCGAGCAGGATGATGTTGTGCAGGTGGGCGATGCCGGCGGCGGTGTCGGTCAATGTGCTGGCGGCACGTCGATAGTCGCGCAGGATCTTGAAGCTCTTCATGCGGGCCAGAGCGTGTTCGACCTGGGCGCGGACCGTGCGGTGCTGCTTGTTCAGGTCTGTCTTCCACGCGGGTAGCTCGCTGCCGTCGGAGGGTTTGCGGTACGGGATGATCACCTCGGGGTTGCCGCGGTAGGCGCCGTCGGCCATGACCGGCCGCCCGGCCAGTTTCTGGTCGATGCCGGAGGTGCGGTAGACGATGGTGTCGTTGCGGTTGCCGGGCTGCGGGTCGCCGAGGGCGACGACGAGGCGGGTGTGGGCGTCGATGGCGACCTGCAGGTTCGTCGAGTAGCGGTAGTTCTTGCTCGGCGCGGCCAGGCGACGGTCGCGGGTCGGGATGAGGGTGCCGTCGACGATCGTGATCTGGTCGACCCAACGACGGTGTCCCGGGGTGAGCGCCAGCAGCGGGCCGAGGGTGTCGATGACCCGGTGAGCGGCGGAGTGCGACACCCCGAACAGCGGGCCGATCTGCCGCATCGTCAAGTTCGTGCGCCAGTACGCGGCCACCAGCAGTACCCGGTCGGCGAGGTCGAGCGACCACTGCCGGCCCGGCCGACCATCAGCGATCGCGTCCCCGCCACGCTCGGCAACCAGCCGGACCAGCCTGCGGAACTGGGCAGGCTGCAGCCCGGTGAACGGGAAGATCCACTCCTGGCTGGCCGCCGAGATCACCTGCACCCCGGCATGATCCATCATGGACCGGTCACCGAGTTACGAGACGTCCTTTAGGGTGAACGACATGCCAGAGCAGTCGTGGGCCTCCAGCCCGGCGACTCGACGCGCCATGCAGGGCAACCGCAGCCGCGACACCACCCCAGAAGTGGCGCTGCGCCGCGCGCTGCACGCCAAAGGCCTTCGCTACCGCGTCTGCGCCCACCCGCTTCCGAATCTGCGCCGCAAGATCGACATCGTCTTCCGCCCAGCCCGCGTCGCCGTCGAGGTCTACGGCTGCTTCTGGCACGGCTGCCCACAGCACCACCGACAGCCGACGGCAAACAACAAATACTGGCGTGAGAAGCTCGCCAGAAACATGGACCGCGACCGACGGACCCGCCAAGCCCTCGAGGATGCCGGTTGGCTACTGATCGTCGTATGGGAGCACGAGGACCTAGATGGGGCGGCGCTTCGGATCGCCGAGTCGGTGCGCGCCCGCCGAGGATTCACTACGCATGAAGCATGAGCATCAATGGCAGGGCCTTCCAGTCGCTCCGCAACACCTAGGGAAGGGCGAAGCCCGTTTAGCCTAGCTACCGCCAACCGCCTATGGGTTGCTTCTCGCCTTGACGGGCAGCCCTCGCGCCGTCCTCAAGTTGCCGCGGAGGGGGTATTTCCCTGCTGCTAGGTGCGCCCTCACATCGTCCGCTGCGGGTCGCCCCGCGGCCTCCTGGTTTGCCTGCCGCTTCACCTGGGCACCCCGCGGTTGCTGCGGGTCGGCAGCGCTGGTACCCACTCGCGCACCGGTTGGGGGTGCCAGTAGGCACCGCCGATGGGGCAAGATCCGAGGCGTGCGCTTGCTTACCCTGGCCGAGATCGGCCGCCTCGAAAAGCTTAAGGACGGCCCGTTGGGCTTTGGGCCGATAATAAGAGACTTGCCCAGCGCGTCCATACGGCACCTGAACCGGATTTGGCCCGCGAGTTCCATCATTTACTCCTCGCCGTGGTCAACTTCAAGGCGAATCTCAAGGTCTACCCGCCGCCAGCCAGCTACGAGCCCGATCAAGTGCCTACAGTAATCAAGGACAGGATCCGGGTTTCCGTTGGTGCCCGCGGCAACGTGCGGATGCCCTTCAGAAGCCTCGATACCGGCCGGAAATCGCCGCCTGGCAGAAGAAGGTCAACCGGGCTCACACCCGGATCCGCGCCATCGGCGAACGCGCCGCGCCACCCTCAAGACCTGGAAGATCCTGACAGAACCCGCTGTAGCCCACACCGCGCGACCTCGATCGTGCAGGCCGTCCACGTTCTCCACCACGCGGAGCACCCAAGCTTCTCAGGATGAAAATGGCTCATTGTGAAGGCGGTAGCAGGCCGGACGTGTGCAGAGTACGGGCAATGTATCCAAAATGCGCGCTCGAAGGCGCAATAGTCGGGGTCACTCCTTGCAGCCCGCTCAACGTTCTCCAAGACCCGGACGGCGCGCCGCACATCGACAGGTCGCGGTTATCTCGCAACGTTCTGGCTCCTAGGTTGTCAGGCCTCTTGGCCGACGCTCGCTCCGGCTGAGCCTTCCGCAGTCGGATTTGGCGAGGCTAGCTGGCGTCTTCGACGACTTGCAGGACGAGGACAGCCTCCACGACGGCGAGGCCGCCGGGACTGCAAGTTCCAGCGTCACGGCGCAGACGCGTCCTTGTGTCACGCCCACTACACATGCTTGTCCACAATGGCAGCATTCCGCCGCGACGTCACCTTGGTCTCGAACAGGACAAGACGCTTGTCGCCGCCGACGGCCGATTCGGGCGCAACCAAACGGAACGCCATGGTCACTTGGCGGGGGTGTAGTTCATCGTTTGTCTGGCCGGGGAGGGAGCCTTCACTTTCCTTCGCCCGATCAACAACCGGATAAATTAGAAGCGAACCTGATCGGGGCTCAACATGCCGCCTCGCTTGTTCCTCGCCGATCTCCGCGTTGTTGACGGCCTTGTCGTCTTCTGATGGCACGCGTTTGATGACTTCTCCGGGCCCGCGGTGTTCGAGTTTGCTGATTCCGCCGTAATAATCGGGCTTCTGCCGGGTCCTGGTGTGGACGCTGATTGGGTGGTGCCCCAGGATTCGCCGGTTGGCCGTTTGGCCCTTATGCTGCGGCAGGATGACGACCCAGCCACTGATTTGCTCCGGGGTGAGCGAGCTGAGCCACCGCAGATCGGGTCTCAGCGCGTCGTCGGTTGCGAGGCGAAGCGATTGCATGACGCTCAGCAGAATCGGATGACTGACTCTGCCGATCCAGGCGTGGTAGTTCCAGCTTTCGGGTGCGCTCTCCGGCTCGCCGCTACCAGGCTTGGCACCATTGGCCAGCTCGCCGTAGAGGTGGGCGTAGGTCTGCGCGGCGTCGAGAAGTGGCTGGAACGCTCGGGTGTTGGAATCGATGAGCTTGGGGTCGGACGGCCACCGTCGTGGCTCCACGGCGATGCCTGGCGATCGGCGTTCGGCGAGGTCAGCGTTGTACATCTTGTTGGCTGCTGTCGGCTTAAGCCAGTCGAGGTGTTGCGCGACTAGAGGTGGCACCTGGGCGGGGGTGAGCTGGGACTTGCCGTCGACGGGTGTGGCGTAGCGGCGGAGCTCGGTTCGGAAGTGTTCCTCGTCGCGGCAGCTGGCTTCAAAGGCTGCGTGCAGGGACGGGGTGATGTAGAGGCGGACGAGGTCGCGGTAGTGCGGTCGGAAGCCGAACCAGCGGCCCATCTGCATAAGGGTGTCTTGCTGTTTGGTGAGTCGCCGGTAGTAAGAGATGGTCAGGCCTTCGACGGTAAAGCCACGAGCGAGGCTATTCCCGCCGACGAGAATCTTCCAGACTCCGCGCTGATCAAAGTCGATCTGTTCGTTCTCGAGGCTCTTCTCGCTGTTGACGACGATGACCGGGTCCCCGCCCTCGCTGATGTTGCGGACCGTCCGAGCAATGTAGGGCGTCAGCTCTTCATAGGTATTAGGGATGCTATCTCCCTGCGCGAGCGCTTGGCTGACCTGGCGGATGTCTGTGTCGTACAGCTTGCGTAGCCGGTCAGCGCTAGCCGGCGCGAAGTAGCCACCGGTTTCCCACAGTTTGCGCACTTCCGTTGCTTTGTCGCTGTGAACCGCGCGTTGCATGGCGTGGTGGACCAGCATTGTGTGGTGCCGGTAGGATCCCTCACCTCGCTCCTGCCGGTAGAGCTTGAGTGCTCCCGTCAGCACGAAGGCATCGATGGCTTGCCGCAGGTGGGACTCGTCGTCTGGGTCGTCCGGTAGCGGACGTACGTGCGCCTTTTCCTTGGAGTTTGCGAAGTTGGGTTCAGTGTCGTCGAAGTTGTTGTCGAGGTCATGGAAGTCCGCGGCTCCCATGTATCCCGGTGGCCGGTCTAGGGAGATGATGAAGTTGCTTGGGAAGATGTCTTCCGTGTCGCTGGGGTCGACGAAGACGTTGGCGAACGGCGTCGCGGTGTAGCCGACGTACTGGGCGCGCGGGAGCAGCGTCAGCAGCTCGCTGAGGCGCTGGTTGATGCTGGTCCGCTCTTTCTGGTCTTTCTCCCACTTCTTGGGATTGCTGGTGTTGGGCGACGCTTGATCGGACTCGTCGTCGATGATCAACGCCGGGATCTCGGCGAGACGTGTGGTGATCTTGCGGAGGTCCTTGACCAGCTTGGTCAGCACGAGGTTGTTCTTCTTTACGACCACCAGGCGGGCGTGGCTACCTCTGAGATTGACTTCGTCGTACAGCGGCCGCGTCCGCTCGGGCCGTTCGAAGTCAAGGGCGCTGATGCCCTGTTGAAGGCTCCGGTAGTCGAAGTCTCGCGTAGTGAGGCGTACGATGTCGGGCTGGCCAGCGTCAGAAGGCAGCACGCCGTGCCGAACGAATTTGCCGTCGCGCCAGTCTCGGTCGGCGTGGTAGTCGAACGCTTCGGTGTCGTGCTCACTGATGCCGCGGAGCAGGTTCTCGCGGCCGACGAGTTCCATGTCGAGTCGTCGCTGTGTCTGGGTTCGTAGCAGGTTGGCGCTTCCGCTGAGCACGATAATGAGCCGGTAGCCGGCGTCGATGGCCTTGGCGATGACCCCGGTGAAGTTCGCGGTCTTGCCGCTCTGCACGTAGCCGACGACGAGGCCCTTCGCCTGGTGGCGTTTGGGGCCGGCGGGGTCGGCGAGGCGCTCCACGACCTTGGTCGTCGAGGCATCGAGCGCGGCGACTGCTTTGGGGTCAAAGCCGCGTGCGTGCAGTAGGTGGTTGCGGTAGTGGTCCCAGTAGAAGTCACGGTCGCGGCGGACGCTGTCGGTGTACCAAGGTGTCCACTCGCCGTCGATGACGGTGTCCCCGGTCGCCGCGATGGGTACCACGTCGAGGAGTACCGCAGCTGCCTTTTCGCCGAGGCCGAGCAGCGAGACGACACGCGCCCGCCGCTCCGGGGTGTTGTGCTCGGTACCGTCAATCCAGTTGCTGCCGTCGGCGGCGTCCCAGGTCGCGAGGCGCACGGCGAGGTCTTTGCGGAGGCTGTCGTTGGGGCCGACGGCAGCAAGGTAGGCGCAGAGGCTGTCGTCGTCGGTTTCGATCGACAAATCCTCTGTTAGGGCCGCAGCCAGCGCATGCAGACGGCGGGGCCCACGCAGATCCATCGCCTTGAGCGCTTCTCGGTAGCTGGTCGCGAAAGGTTCGGTCACGAGTTCACCTCGGTGGCGATGATGTCGGCGAGCGGCTCAGGGACCATCGCGCCTGCTTCATGCTGGGTCAAGTCGATGCGGTATCTGACGTCGGTGACGTGGCTGTAGTCGAATCCCGTGTCGGCGAGTTGATGCGCCGTAAGCCTGGGAAAGTCTTCGGCCACGAGGAAGGCGCGTGAAGGGCTTCGTCGCCGCCAGCGCGTGACGCACAGCTCATCGAACGGTTCAGCCCAACCTGCTGCGGCGAGTTTGGCGTCGAGTTCCATGCTCGCGGTCGGGCCGGCTGCAGCGCCTCGGGCAGCAGCGACCAGCTCGCCCAACGTCCATCCCTGTCCCCGGCCGGCTTCGGTGAGCTGATGGGAGACCAGCCACAGCGGTGCCGGTGGTGTCGCTTGCAACTGTGTAAGCGAGCCGATCCAGTGCGCGCGGCGCTCCGAGGCGGTTGTCTTGACCTCGACGTCGAGGTCCTCGATGGCGAAGTCGTGTTCTTCACCGTGCGGCCCGCGCCAGGCCGACACAGCAGCCTGCGGCCCGAGCCGTTTGCAGGCTCCAATCAGCGTCAGCAGTTCTCCTACGAGGCCCACCTCCCGATCCCGAGAAATTGACCGGTTGCGTTCCGTTAAACGGATGAGCAACCGAAGGGTGTCCGTGACGGCGACTCCGAACCCATTGCCATCCAGTTGGGCTCGATCGGCTATTGCGCAGAGAACGGGATAGGCGTCCACGAAAAGTGAGGGGTCTGTGATCACGACCTGCAGCAAGCCAGGATCGCGGGGGGATGGCCGCACGCTGAGATGTTCCAAGCGCGATCGTGGAGCGGCCTCGCGGTCGCCAATCGGCCCCTGCAGGGTGATTGAGGGACGCTCCGGATCGATGGTGAGGGTCAGTGGAGGTTCCTTGCCCATTCGATGCGCCATCGGGACGCCGGCAGCGAGGTACTCGCGGAAACTAGCGACGCTAAGGTGCTGGCTTACAGTGGTCATGAGGCTGCGCCGCGGACATGCTGGGACCGGGCGGCGCTGGTGAGGATCTCCTGCCACATGGCGATGTTGTCCTTGTCCTTGGCGCCGAGGTACTCGCCCTCGAACACGTCTTCCAGTAGAAGGTAGAGCAGCGCCTTCACGAGCGGAGCATCATTCAGGCCGCCGCGCCCGGTTCCCACCACGGCTGGGCGATAGTGGTCATTCAGCCACAAGGTGCGGTTCTCGCGATCCACGGTGAACAGCTCGAGGCTCTGGAACCGGCGCCACCTGATGTCGATCGGGTCCTCGCCGGGGATGAACGGGACCTCGTCGCCGATCGCCCGTCTGATCAGGGGGTCGAATCCTTTGCCGGGAGGGAGCATCTTGCGCCGGTCTCGGCTGCGTTCCCGAGATCGTTTGTACGCGGCTTCAGCGTCCTGCAGGTATGAAGCCATGCGAGCGCCGTCTGCGTCGCGAGCGGCCTCGGCAAGGTAGGCGAAGTCAGGTCCGACCGTCACCCGTGACTTCTCGGGGTTCATCGAGAAGAGGCCGGCGACGTCGTCGTTGATGTCGATCGCGACTCGGGCGAGCTGCAGCCGGGGGTCGACTGCGGTGAGACCGTCCCACCCGCCGGCCTGCAACAGCCGATCGGCTCGGTAGAAGTACAGGCCCTGTCGTTCAACGGCACCGCCTGGCAGACGAAAGTTTGGGGACTTCGAGCGGCCGGGCCAGACGTGGCAGGTGAATGCAAGCCGGTAGCCGTGGTGTTCCGCCAATAGGGTCTTGGGGTAATCCGGATGGCCGGTGTGGTGGTAAGCGAACGGGTTTATCGGCTCGGCCTCGAACTGGGCACCGACTACGGAGCGGTCTGTGTCGGCGACGTCGACCGCTATGCGCAGCGATCCCCGGGCCAGAAATCGGTGAAGCACTAGTCCAAGGTGGTCGAGGACCTTGGATATCGTCGCGGTCAAGAACGCTTGCACGCGGTTTGGGTCGTCCGTCACGGTGAATCCGGCGACGCCATCCCAACGGATGACGGTACGACCGCCTGCGCCGACCGCCTTGAAGCCCCAGTCCTGATCCAACTCGTCATTGACAAAGTCGGTCGGCACAATGTCGCATCGAAAGTCCGAAAGGTCATCTAAAGACCAGTGACGACCATTGATTTCACCGCGGCTGGAACGGCTAAAGACCGTCAGGTTTCGAGCCTGGCTGAACGAGGCAGCCTTCATCCCGAGACCGAACTTTCCAAGACTTCCCGTTTTGTATTCACGACGCCCACCAACGGTCATAGCGGAGTCAATAAGCTCGGAGGAGATGCCGTGGCCGTTGTCAGCGACATAGAGCGAGCATAGACGTCCACCACGCTGCACGAACCTGATAACCACATCGCTCGCAGCCGCGTCAATAGCGTTGTCGACAAGATCCGCTAAAGCCGTCTCGATGCGGTGGTTGCGTCCCAGGCCGTCAAGCGCATGCGGGTCAGGGGGCAAACTTACCGAACCACTCGTTGGAATTTCTTCCCGCCACGTCGACAACTCAGACCCCGTCCACCCTGCTTGCAAACGCATTTCGCCCAGCCCCAACATTGCAGATGACCTTGAATTTACCCGATCGACCCGGCGGCGCACATCGGCCAATCGGCCGATTCTATTCCATCATTACCAGAGTGCCTGGAAGCCTACTTCACAAAGGATGCTCGTCACGCCTGTTGCTAAAGTTTCCTGACCGGCCCGTCCGTTCATTACGCGCACGGATGGTTGCGCGATTCGCGTCCGCCGGCAAATCCATGCGCCGGAGGAGCCACGGCGCTTACGGGGATCCCGGCCTCTTATCCTTAGCGGGACGCCGGCGGTCCGCAAAACGTTCCGAGATGTGTCGATCATCTTGGAAATCGAGTCACCAGCCAGTCTTTCACGGCCTCGAGGCTCGCATATCCGTGACTACGAAGGATTTCGACAATATCTCTACCGCAAATCATTACAATAGGATACTGGTCGAGCCTCACCTCCTTGTACACTTGCTCGTTGAAATATGATGTCGTGACGAATACTCCGAAGTTCCTATGACGGATTCTTGAGATCAGGCGCGACATTTCAGTCACCCCGACGGAGTTGGCCGAGCCGTAACACTTGGCTTCTAAAGCGAAGTCGACCGAAATGCGATCCGCCGCCGGCCCAATCTTGTAGACTCCTATTGCGTCGCGACCCCCATCTTGGCTAGCTCGAGTCACGTCAACCGAACCCGTCGCCGGTGCAACCATGCGCCAGAGTTCAACAGCACAGTACTCAAAGTCATGTGAGCTAAATAGCTATGAATCTCAGCCAGAATTTGCCGATCGGGCCCAATTTTAGGGGCCTGATCGGCTCGACTGCGGACAACTCTAGTCGCGGGCGCTTTCATGGGCCTATACGATCTTCCATGCACCCACTCGCGCCACACGCCTGGACAGTTATCGGACAGGGGACTGCCCGCCACGAGGTCCATCAACCAGGCTCTCGGGACTATCCCGGCGTCGAGTACGGTGAAGCGTGTCTGATAGTTTTGGAACCGCATTCCCTGTGCACCCCGCCATATAGCCTGGAGATCATCATCGGCCGATAGCGTCGGTTCTCCTGGTGCCAAGAGACCGCGAAAAAGCACGTCGCGACCACCAGTAGCTGCTTTAGCGAACAGGAGGAACGGCGGTACTCGTTGTCTGGAAACGGAGTCGCCGTGACAAGCGGCAAAGACGTCTCGCAGAAGGATATTCCCACGGCGAGGCGTGCCATGTAGCTCGCGGCCGTGGTGCCGGTTGTCACCGAAGTAGGTGAACTCTCCCGTTTGTTCGTCGAGTACGTCCGGCCAGTCGGGCTCAACTCCGGACGTGTAAAGCACGACTAGCCGTACGGAACCTCGAAGCGGTGAGCCTGCATATCGGAATCCGCCCTGGTTCCCGACCGGGAGTAGACGACCTAAGGGATCATCGGCAACGGATCCCCTTAGTCCACCTTTATACACCGCGTCAACGATGAGATCCGCGTCCTGTAAGGAATGAAAGGGCACGACCATCGGCGATACTGTCATGGCAGGCCACCGTACGATTTGCCCGCGGGGATAGCGTGGGTGGCGTCAGCCGATGGGTGACCGATGCGGGCGAATCGCACCGAAAAACGTCGCTTTAAAGCTGGTTTGATCGTCCCGCTCGCACCCCTTACCAGCGAATTCGCCCGGTGATCGGCTCGCCGGATCGAGTTTTCAGCGCTAAGGTGCCCCGTCACGTACGAGTGATCACAAAAAACGTTGGCGTTTAGGCCGCCGAAGCTCCAAAGAGAACGGGTGGTCGCGGTTCGGAGGGAGGTGCCCGTCATGCCGCAGCCAGCAATCGTCCAGCCACAGCAACGGGCGTACGGTCTAGCTCGAAAAGGTCTGCCGTCTGCACGCTCTGGAACATTTTCGCAATGACGGGAAGTGGCGGCCCTCTTCGCCTTAGCCGTCGCGCCATTCGACGTTTTTCGCTGGCCTGACCCGCTCTTCGTCGCCCGGCCCAGCACCGCGCCGTTGCGTTGCGCAGCGGGCGACGAGACCAGCTGGTCGAGCCATACGTTGGGAGTGCGGTCGGGACGATCGTCGTTTTCCCATTCGTACCCGGCTACTTCCGCGACGCGGCCTGCGGCGTCGGCGTAGAAATCGCCAATGCCTCTTCGTCCCACCATCGCCACCCCCGAAGTCTAGCGAGTCCCACCCCCCGCACGAGCTACGAGAAATGGGGATTTTCAGATTGTTGGACGACACTGTCCGCCGTCGGAACCGTCGATTAGCCAACAGCCCTGACCGAACGGCGGCTGATTACCGCCGGGCGACGGCAGGCAGCGCCGCCAACTGGTCAGCTCGCCCGAGGCCAGGCGGCGCAGGCAAGGTCGGCCAGGACCGTTGTGCGGATCAGGATGTGGTCCTCGGTCCACTGTGCCGACCAGTTCGGGATGATGTCGGCGGGCACTCCGCTCGGCACCTGAAGGACGCTGGCCGAGGTGAGCAGCAGCACCGCGTGCTTGTTGAGCTCCATCCGCTTTTGCGACCACGGCCCGTTGCTGATCGACGAGTTGAGTTTCGTCGTGGTCAGGGTGAGGTTGCCGAGCCTGTGGATGAAGCCCTCGCGGTGCTCCTTGGCCTGTTCCACCGGGCAGTCGGCAGGCAACGGGTAGTGCTGCGTCCACTGCTGCGGCAGGAGGTGCTCGACGCTCAACTTGTCCGCCTGAGCGGGAGTGAAGGTCAGCTCCGACTTCTCGCCCCGCAGCTGCGCCTCCAGCCCGCCCAGTAGCACTCGCAGCCGCGGGCCGCGGAGCTGCCGGTAGAGGTTTCGACCCAGCGCCGCAGCCTTGAGTTCGCTGTCGTCCGGCCAATACCGCGAGTCGGCGGTCTGCTCAGCGAGTTGGTCGCGCAGCACCTCGCCCGCGACCGCGTCGTCGGCCTCTCGGAGGCCCTGCAACATCAACAGGAACAGCCGGTTGTAGTCCTTGGTGGTCAGGCCGCAGACGAATCTGCGGACGAGGAAGGACTCGATCGCGGTCGCGGCGATGGCCCGCTGGGCCTCGCTGACCCCGTCTCGGGCCTGCAGGTGCAGCAGGAGCGGCATCGGCGTGGTGGTGTTCAGCAGGTCGAGCACCTGCAGCAGTCGACCGGTCGGGTCGGTGCCGGGCAGGCTCTCCATCCGCCGCATAGCCCGCCCGTGGTGTGCCAGGTCAGCGAGGACCGACGCGGCAGACGGCTTCTTGTCCGCCAGCCAGCGGCGGAAGTCGGCGAAGAGGCGATCCACCGGCACTTCCTGCCCGGTTCGGATGGACAGCCAGTACGACAGCAGCAGGTCGATGCGCGCCCGCTTGATCCGGCCGGTGGTAACGGCCTCGCCCCACCACGCCGTCTCGAACGGCAGCCAGTGCTCCTGGTGCAGCTCGGTCACGTCCTGGCCCTGCTGCTCGGCCACCCGGAACAGGGTGTTCTTCACCAGGTCGGAGGCGCGCAGCCGGGTGCCGCGATCGTTGAGGGTCTCGAAGATGACCTGGGCGTCGTCGTGCGCCTCCAACTGGATCTCCACCAGACCCAGGCGCTCCCGCAGCGCGATGACCAGCGCGTCGGCACGCCGGACCGGGTCCTCGGCTGCGGCGAACCAGATGCTCAGCTCGCCGTCGAAGTAGCGGCGGGCGGCGATGAGCCGGTGCTCGTCGGTCTTGTAGGCGGGGAGCGCCGCAGCGAAGAGCGCCTTGAACGCGACTCGATCCGACAGCGACGGCCACACCTTGTATCGCTCGTACGGGTGGTCCGGGTGGACGAGTTGTTCGGTGTTGTTGAGCAGCAGCCTCAACAGCCCTTCGGCCTTGTCGGCGGACTGTTCCCGAGCCGCGACCCAGCAGGAGGCAAGCAGCACCTGGAGGGTGGTCAACCGCTGCTGCCCGTCGATCACGTTCATTGCCGTGATCCGGCCCGGCGCCGGCGGCATCCGCTCTAGCACGATCGCACCGAGGAAGTGTGTACGCGGGGAACCCGCAAAGGGATCCGGCAGGCCGCTAATCTCCTTCTCCACCTCCTCCGCCGCCGCCTGGACGTCCGACCACAGCGGCACCCAGTTGCGTTCCTGCTCCCAGACGTACGGGCGCTGGAATACGGGGATCACATGCCGTCGGTCGGTCCCGAAGATGTGAACAAGCTGGACGGTATCCGCCTTCATGCACTCTCTCCCCTGCTCATACGGTGCCGATCTGACTTACGGCAGTTGCGCGGACGCGTCCACCACTCGACTGCTGGCGATCGCCAGCTCTTCCTCGGTGAACAGCGCCCGGAAGCGCGGCCGAATCACCACCGCCTCCGCGGTCAGGTCCACCCGTCCGCGCTCCCACAGCGCGGTGAACCCGTCCGAGACCACCGGGTGGTGCAGCAACTGCCGGGCGGTGGCCAGCCCACCCTTGTCCGTCACCAACCGCAGCAGCAGCGCCGCGTGGTAGTGCGCCTCGTCGCGGGCCCGCTCGTAGGTGCGCACCATCGCGTCGTGAAACGCGGCCTCCAACGCCCGCCGGTCCGCCGTCTCGCTTTCCGCCTCGTCCGGCAGCTCCTCCGCCCGGTCGTAGGCGCGCGCCATCGCCCGCCGCAGCGACTCCTCCAACGCCCGGCCGTTTGTCGCCTCCCGAGCCGCCGGGACCGCGCCGGTGGGCCCGGTGACAGCGGGTCCAGGGGCGGCTGGCGCTGCAGCGCCGGGCGCGGGGCTGGCGGGGGCGTCGCCGCCGGTGAGGCGCAGCAGTCGGGTGACGCTGCGGAACCGGACGGCGGCGGAGCTGGCCGCGGGGAAGTACTGCACCAGGCCAGCGTGCCGGCCTCGGCTGTCCTCCACGGGCATGTCCCGCTTCATCGAGGCTGCGCCGATGACGGTCTTCGCCTCGTGCGGACGTACCCAGCAGACCAGCCGCGCGCCCGTCGGGTGGGCCCGCTCGACGCGGACGTTCGCCCGATACTTGCGGGCCTCCGGGGACGCGCTGTCGTAGTAGCGGGCCCAACCGAGCACCTTGCCCTCGTGCCGGATCGGCACGTCGCGGCAGTGCTGATAGCTGTCCATCGCGGCCACCGCCTCGTAGGGCCGCAGCCAGGCGACGTTGCGGTAGCCGACGGGCACGGGCACCCTACCGTCGTCTGCCAGCTCGTCGGCCGGCCGCGCGGCCGTCGCCGGTTCCGGCTTCGCCGACGGTACGACCACCGCCCGGTCCTCCTCCGCCTGGCGCGGCGGTACCGGGGCCGGCGCGGACGGCTGCGGGACCGCCTCGACCACGACGGGCGGCTGCTGGACGACCTCGACCACGACGGGCACCGGCGGCTCGGCCTCGACGAACGGCTCGACGGCCCCTGGCTCCGACGCCGCAGCAGGTGGCGTGGGCGCCACGACCTCGGCGGCGATCACTTGAGGAGCGGCCACCCCGATGCCCAACTCCTCGATCCGCTGCCACAGCGGCTCCAGCGCCGCCTCCGGGTCCCGGCTGAACACACTCCCCCGGATCCGCACGAACACGCAGTTGCCGACCCGCTCCAGCACCGCCTGCCGGCGCATGTCGCTCTCCCACCGCTCCGGCCCGTGGTAGGCGTCTCCGTCGCACTCAATGGCGAGGCGGCGGCCGTCCGGGGCAGGCAGCACGAAGTCGATCCGGTAGCTGCCGATGCGGAACTGCGGCAGCGGTCGGTAGCCGCGACGCAGGACACGGCGCAGCACCTCGCGTTCGAAGTCGCTGTCGCAGCGCTTCTCCAGGTGGTCGTACGCCTCGTCGGCGGCGGTGACGTTCTGGCAGTAGGTCAGCAGCAGTCCGCGGGCATCGTCCTCGCGCAGGTCGGCGGGTTGCACCGAGTGGAAGACCCAGAGCTGGTCCCGGGCCCGGGAGGCGGCAACGTTGACCCGCCGGTGGTGGTCGCGCTTGGTGAACGCCGACACCGGCCCCTGATGCGGGGACACCACCAGGGACAGCAGCACGATGTCGCGTTCGTCACCCTGGAAGGTGTACGAGTCGCCGACGCGCAGCCGCCGGCGTTCCATCTCCTCCTCGCCGACCGCCTCGCGGATCCGGGTGAGCAGATAGAGGGCCTGACCGCTGGTGCTGAGCAGGCTGACCACGCCGATGGTCCGACCCGCGTAAGCAGGATTGGCGACGATTGCCGCGACCCGGTCGACCAGGGCGTCGGCCTCGGCGACGTTGACGTTGCCGTAGGCGGTCAGGTCCTGCCGGATGCCCTCGGGCACGTGCACGGCGATCACCGGGTCGCCGATGCCGGCCGGGCGGTCCGTGCGCAGCGGCTCGATCTCGCCGCCGTAGTAGGTCTGGCTGGAGAAACCGATGATCGCCGGTACGGAGCGGAAGTGCTCGGTGAGGAGAATGCGCTCGGGTGAGCGGCGGACCGCGTGGTCGTAGAGGCTGCTCTCCGGGTCGAAGTGTTCCGCCGACGGCACATCGACCAGGTGCGAGTTGATCAGACCGTTGACGGTGCCGACGAACGACAGCTGGGGGCCGATCTGCTGGTCGTCGCCGACGACGACGGCACGTTCGGCGAGGCTGAGGATGGGCAGCGAGAACATGTCCGCCTGGGACGCCTCGTCAACGATCACCACGTCGAACTGGGCACCGCCGGCGAACTGCTCGATGGCCCGGTCCACCGACATGACCCAGACCGGTACGGCGTCCACAGCCGCGCTCATCGCCCGTTGGGCGTGCGCCTGCCACTGGGCGGCGTTCTTCCCCGTACCCTTTCCGATCTTACGCAGCGCGGTGGTCCAGTCGGCGAGCGCGGCCCGGCGGCGGTCGTCGAGGGCCTTGGAGACCTCCAGCCAGGACGATGCGACGACGAGTTCCTGGGTGAGGCGGCGGATCCGTTCCCGCGTCTGCTCGATGCGCCGGCCGAGGGCGACCGGGTCGACGCTGCCGACGACGGTGTCGAACCAGGTCTGCGCCTGCCGCCACTGCCAGCGGTGCAGGCAGTCGGCGCCGCTGCCGGCGAGCGCGGGCGCGGTGCCGTCGTCGATGGTCGCAGTCCAGCCGGGTGCAGCGTCGCGGAGCCGGGCCGACAGGTCGCGGAAGCGCTCGGCGTCGGGGCGCAGGGCGGCGAGCCTGCGCACCTCGTCCAGACAGGCGTCCCAGCCGTCGAGGTCGGCCCTCCGACGGCTCACGTCGAGTAGCCGCCAGAGCTCGCTGGCCTCCGTACCCGACATGCCAGCCTCGATCGCAGCGGCCAGTTCACGCTCGGCGGTGACCAGCTGATCTCGGGCGAATACGGTCGCGCTGCGGGCGACAAGATCGGTGATGGCGGTCAGCCGCCGGGTGTCTACGGTGGCCGCGATGGTGGGGAGCAGCCCGCGCAGCGTGGCGTGCAGCGCCGGCCAGCGGCGGCGGTCCCAGTCGAGGGCGGATTCGGCCTGGGCGAGCAGCCGGCCGGCCCACGTCTCGGGGTGGACACCGGCCGGGACGGGAAGCTCGAGCGGCTGGGTCCACTCCTGCCAGCGGGTGGTCAGCTCTTGGCGCAGCCGCTGCCGGCCGACGTAGGCGACGACGATGTCGACGTCGTTGCAGGTGCGCAGGATTTCACCGTCGATGAGGCATTCGGCGGCGAGCTTGGCCAGGGTGGCCTGGAAGAGCCGGCTGACAGCCTTGCCTGCGGCGAAGCGTTGCCGCAGATCACCAAGCTGGGCGAGCAGCCGACGCGGCTCGGCCAGCTGCGTATCGGGCACGGTCACCTGGTGGCCGGCGATGACCCGGGTCGCGGCGGTCAGCTCGCCGAGGGCCCGCTGGCAGGCCTGGACATGGTCGTACCAGAGCTGGTGCCAGTGAGGGTCGGCCTGAAGCAGGGTGCCGAGCCGGTCGGTCCAGGAGTTTTCCCGCGCAGCCAGCAATGTCAGCGATTCGCGCAGCTGCGCGGCGAGGTCGTCCAGGGGCTGTGGGCCGAAGGCGCGGACCTGCGGCAGGGCCACGCCGGCGGCGGCGAGCTGATTCAGCTCTCGGGTCGCCTCCTCCAGCCGTCCCCGGTTGGCCAGGACCGCCGCCGCCGATGGCAGGTCAGCCGCCGTCGGCAGGTCTCGCAGTGCTTGCAGCCGATCCTGCTTGGTCGTACGCCGAGCGATGTCGAGTAGCTCGGTGAACTCGTCGCCGCTCAGTGGCGGGGCGAGATGCGGTGGCAGGTCGTCGGGGATGTCACCGTAGCGGTCGGCCCGTTCTCGCAGCCAGACGCCGACGTCGCTCGGGGAGAGCCGGATGCCGTCGATCTCGTGGTGGGCGGCCTCGTTCTCGGCCATCGTGCGCAGGCCGCCGAGGGCCTGACCCAGGTCGCGTTCGGTTTTTTCGAGCTGGCGGCGCAGCCGGTCCACCCGCTGCTGTTCACCCCTGCGGTCCAGGGTGGCGCCGCGGTCGGACAGTTCCCGAGCGGCCAGTTGGAGCTGCACGAGCTGGTCCGTGGAGCGGCCCAGCACGGCCAGGCAGAGCGACTGGATCTCCTGCGGCAGGCCGTCGCGCAGGACCCGCAGCGGGTCCTCCTTCTGCGCGACCACCAACACCCGTTTGCCGTGCGCCATCAGATGGCAGATGAGGTTGCGGATGGTGTGCGTCTTGCCAGTGCCGGGCGGGCCCTGCACGGCGACGTTGCGGTGCTGGGCGAGGCGACGGGCGATCGATTCCTGCGCCTCGTTGGTGGGTAGCGGCATGAGCAGGCGCTCGCCCAGCGGCGCCCAGCGTTCCGGCTGGTCCTGCGGCATCAGCAGCTTGCTGGGTTCATGCGCGAGGATCGCGGCCAGCGCACCGATGCTGCTGTCGTCGCCGGCGAGCAGCCGGGCGCGCAGCTGCTCCAGAAAGCGGCGAAGCATCCGCTGCCGAGGACGAATGAACAGCACGCCGGTGTCGTGCACATGCGGCCCGGCGGGAGCGGGCTGGTCGGCGTCCCGGACGACCGGGTCCTGGCCGAGGCGGCGTAGTGCACGTTCGAGGAACTCCCGCCGGGTGAACTCGTCCCACACGTCGAGGTCGAGCTGGCCGCCGGATCCGGCCAGGGCGAGCAGTTGAGCGAGGTAGCGCTCGTCGAGCCCGCTCAGCGGGTCGGTCTGCAACCGGGCCGCACCCTGCGGCACCGCCGTGACCAGGGACCGGTCGGCGTCGAACTCGATCGCCACCGGGGTGACGACCAGCGGATAGTGGACCCGGTGGCCTGCCACCTTGGCCCGGATGACGCCGTGACCCCAGACGAGTTCGTCGGTGGCGGCGTTCATGTCGACACGGTGCTTCAGGTCGAACAGGCTGCGGTGCAGCCGGCGTACGTCCTCGATCCGCCGGGCCTGCCTGGCCCACGGCCGCCACTCCTGCTCCCGCCACGCCTCGAAGCCGGCTTGCAGAGGCTCGGTCTCCGCCTCCGGGCCGACCAGTCGAGGCTCCGCGTCGTACGACACTGGACCGTTCAGGTGGGCCGCGAACTGCGTGGGTGTCCGCAGGGACCGGGCCGGTGCGGGCAGTCCCACCCGCAGCCAGCTGGTGCCGTCGGCGGAGACGCCCACCTCGCAGGCTGGATGGGTCGGGAACGCATGCTGCCAGAAGGCGCCCCCGGTAGGAACGGTCCGGGCGGGTTTCTCCATCTGCGCTCGCACGGCCATCAGATAGTCGACCAACGAGGTGGCCCGGTCGAGGATCAGCGCAGGCGATTCGACCGAGGACGTGGAGCGGGAGAACATGGATCACCTTCGGCGCTTGGAGCAGGTGGAACCTGACGGCCAACAGACCTCATGGGTCGGCATCAGATCGTGCCCGGGAGAAAGTCCAGCTGCCTGAATCCGACGACGATTGCTCGCACTCGAGCCCGACGCGCGTCACTCCCCACCTCCCCACTGGCGGTCCTCGCACCCTACCTGCACGAGTCCTGTCGACGGGATCCCCCGATCGCCACAACTTCAAGCCGGGACGGTGACGTCAGCCGCACGTTCCAGCAGGTTCTTCCATCAGATCGATAGAGACTGCTCCAACGATGTATGGGCGGTGTGTCCGGGATCCGACATCCAAATGCTGTCCAGTAGGGATATTCCCGGGCACCTCTGGCCAACGGCATGACCGACATGACGTTCGGCAGGGTGTCCGGCCTAAGGGTGGTTGGGTATGGTGCCGGCTTCGCACCCCTCCTGACATTTGGGACTGACGTGGGCTCGATGAGCTGATCGAGCGCGTGAGGATGCAAAGCGGCCCAAGGCGAGGCTCTGCACCGCCGCCCATTCAGCGCAGCCTACGACCGCCTGCAGTCTGCTGGCCTGCTGAGGAGAGCCTGATCCCCTATCTCAGGGACCTCAGCGGTACCGAGCGAGCGGTGACCGGTGAAGATCGACGAGGTCACGTCATCACTATCGACGCCGGCTCCAACTGGGCCGTCCCCGCAGCAGCAGCGCCGCCAAGGCGAGCACTGCCGTCAGCAACACCAGTCCCGTCTGGACCACCGAGCCACCGATCTCCCCGTCGATCGCGTGCGAGACGGTGTGCGCGACTGCGGCCACCAGGTAGCCACCCAGCGCAACCGCCAGCCCGTCCGACCAGATCAGCGCCAGCAGCAGCGTCGCCCCGATGCCGAGCTGGAACGCTCCCACGTCGTGCACGAAATGCTCACTCGGCGGAAAGTTGACCGCCGCGCTGAACGAGCCGGGCGCGACCAGCGCCCAGACCCCCACCACCAGCGACCCGATACCGAGCAGACCAGCGACCACCCGAACAACGCTTCTCATGCTGGCCTGACGAGATACCACCCACCGATGTGACGGCGGCATCAACGCCGGACCAGCGCACGCTCCCGCTGGGTGGTGGGCTGAGTACGCGGACAACCAGGAGTCGGCGGCCAGAGATAAGTGCCCCGTAAGTGCAGCACTTGACCGCTCACCGGGCACTTGCCCGAAAGTCAGCTCTGAGCTGGAAAAACACTTACACGAACTTATGCACTCCTTGAACACTTTGCACTCGCACTTACCGCCTCCTCTGGAGGTGAGTGCGTGAAGTACCGGGCCAGGAGAGGAGTCCTCCTGACCGCCCTGCCTCCGGCTGGTCATACGCTGGCCGCATCAAGCCTGACCGTCCGAAAGGGACAAGACATGACCGAACAGCCCATCGTGATCTCCGTGGCTAAGCCGCTCTGGGCGGCCTGGTCGATGGGCGAGGAACTGGCGAAGGTCCGGGGCCGGCGCCTTACCCAGGCATCCACGTCCGAGCTCCTGGCAGCGCTGTCGATCCATGAGGCCGCTTTGCAGAAGGTGGCGGGGCACGCGCCGGAGGTGGTCTACGGGCTCTGGATGGAGGACCGGTACTCCGCCCCCTTGCCAATCACCTCAAGCGGAGTGGTGCCCGGGGATGACTACTACGTATGCGAAGAGACGCCGGAGGTTGCACTGAGCTTGGCTGAATCCCTCCGCGACCACGCAGTGAACGCCGTCAGAGACGAACTGGCCAGGCGCTGAGCCCTCCCCTAGACCCCTGGCCGGCATGGATCTCCCCCTATAAAGGAGCCACCAGATGACGGAGGAGGACATGGAGCCGTGTGGCATGCCGCTGGAGGCCAGCCTGGTGAGTTGCGCCGGCTCCTAGACCTGTCCGCCGGCATTAGACTCAAAGCCGCAGCGACCAGGTTGCCCCGGGATTCGAGTCCATCGCACAGGCCGTTTCTCGCGTCTTGAAGCACATGAGCGCCATGGGCCTGCCAGGGGAAGACTTGGCTGAGGCTCATGCCGCCGCCCGTGAGGTCCTTGATGAAGTCGCACAGGAGGCACCGGCTCGTGGCAAGCTCTGCCGTGCAGTCACCGCCCTCAAGGGCATCCTCGCCCCAGTAGCTGCCGGCGTCGCCGCAGGCAGTGCTGCCGGAGCCGAAGAGTGGGCACGCACTGCCATCGAGCAACTCGGTACGCCGTTCTAACAAGCCAGGCAACGCACCGTGAGCTGCTTGCCGTAGATGTTCACGGCCGACCGGTCCTCGCTCAGCCGGTCCGACCATGCCTCTCCTGGTGTAACAAGCTACGGCCGACCGGCGAGACGGGCCGTCTGCGGGATCAACGGCGGACCAGCACCTCACTCACACGCCGCGTAGCAGCCCTTCCCGTCGTGGCCGGTGCAGGCAAGAGGTCACGCGGCACATCCGGCGCACACCAGCACATCGGCGTGGCCGGCGCCTGCGGACGGCGCACCAACGGCCGGTAGAACGCCACCGTCAGCAGCCCCATCGCCACCGCCACCACCCCGAACCCACCAGCCAGCACCACCGACCCGTCCGGATCCCCGCTGACCACCATGACCAAGCCCATCGCCGTCACCGACACCGCCAGACACGTCCACCCGGTCAGCAACGCATAAGCCCCATGCAGAGCCCACGGGCTCTGCCGCAGCAGCCCCACCCCCACCAGCACGGCGGCCGGCGCGACCACCCCGAGGTCCATCAGCTTGACCAGCCAGAACGGCGTCGGGCTCGACGCGTACTCGGTCAGCGACGACGGGTCCGTCCAGGCCGTCACCATCGACCGCAGGTGCAGCCCGAACACCAGGAACGCCGCCACCGTCAGCAGGGTCACCCCGACGACCCGGGCCAGCCGCGGTGACGGCGCCGGCAGCGCCGACGGAAGGGAACGCCAGCCGAGCACCAGCACCGCCTCGGCGAGCAGGAACACCGCCAGCAGCAGCGGGAAGAAGCGTTCCACGTTCCCCGGCAGCCGCAGGTATTCCTGCCCGATGACCACCTGCGCGTACGTGTAGATCGCGTACGCCGAGAGGCCCACCGCCAGCGGCGGCGCGAGCGGGTGCCGGCGCAGCGCGAGCACGGCGGCGGCCAGGGTCAGCGGGACCACCACGAACAGCGCGGCGGCGTCGCTGCCGAGCAGCTGGTGCAGGGTGGTCGGTGAGGTGCGGTAGTGCAGCAGGTCCAGGCCGAGCGGGCCGACGAGCGAGGTGGTCGCCATGGCCAGCGCCAGGGCGGCGAGGGTCGCGGCGAGCGTCCGGTGCCGGTCCGGGACGCGGGTCGCCGGGCGGGTGGTGAGCTGCGCGGTCATGACGCCTCCCGACGCTGCCGCCGGCCGGATGGTCGGCTCCATCTGTGAGGATGCGCCGCGCGAAGGTGGGTTGGGCAGGGGGCGTGGTCATCGATCGGCGGGACCTTGGTCCCGGGCGAGGGCGCGCAGCGGTGGACCTGCGCGCGCAGGTCCACCGCGGGCCGGCTCAGTCGTTGCGGGCGGCTTCCGGGCCGGTGATCCGGCGCAGCAGCGGCAGCGTCGAGGCGACGATGCCCAGCGACACCACCAGCCCACCTACGACCATCAGATAGAACGACCCTTCCGGCGGCAGCAGCGTGTAGTGCAGCTGTGCCCGCAGGAACAGGTGCGCGGCGAGGAAGCCGATCCCGGTGGCCACCGCCGAGACGGTCAGCAGCGGCACCACGGTCTCCAGCGCCACCACCCGGCGCAGGGTCCCCAGCTGCGCGCCGGTGAGGCGCAGCATGCTGAACGGGCGCTTCCGGTCGCTGAGCCCGCCGGCCACGCTCACCGCCAGGCTGCAGCCGGCGATCGGCAGACTGGCCAGCATGATGACGTTGGCGAGCTGCTGGAACTGGACCAGCTGCCGCGCGTTGTCCGACTCCCACTCGGCGATGCTGGACGGGAAGGGAGTCGCCGGGAAGGCGGTGATCAGCATGGTGCGGGCCTGTTCGAAGGCGGCGCGGCTGGTGGTGTCGACGACCACCGACCGGATCGGCTGCCGGTCGACCTGCGCGGGGCTGGCGTCGGCGGCGGGCCAGACGTAGCTGTCGTTGGTCAGGTCCCAGGCGCGTTCACCGATGAGGTCGTCGGCCACGGCCACGACCTGCGCGCCGGCGGGGCAGCTGCCGAACACGGCCAGGCGTTCCAGCTCGGCGCAGGTGATGATGCCGGGCCACCAGCTCCGGTAGGCGGCGGCGCCCGCCTCGAACCTCATCGGGGGTGGCGTGTCGACCGGGTTGGCGTGGACCAGGGTCACGCTGCGTACCCCGGGGATGGTCGACAGGGCGGGGATGCGGTCGGCGGTCGGCGCGGGCCCCTCCTCGGGTGGGAACCACGTCGGCAGGGAGGTGGCGGCCACCGAATCGGTGCGGGGCTCGCCCCGGTTCGCGACGTAGGTGGTGATGACCCCGGTGGCGACGCTGGTGACGAAGAGCGCCACGATCAGGCCGCTGACCGCCCGGAACGCCCCTTTGGGGTTGTCCGCGAGGCGCCGCCCGGCGATGAGGGTGGCGGGCCGCCGGGCCCGCCCGGCGAGCAGGCGGGCACCGAGCATGGTCAGCCACGGCCCGGCAAGCACCAGGCCGGTCAGGATCAGGACGAACCCCGAAAGGTACGCGGTGATCTGCCCGTTGGTCGTCTGGGGACGCCGCCCGATGAAGTACGCCAACTCGGCGACCCCGGCCAGCAACGGGATGAGCCGCCAGGCGCCGGGCGGTGGCGGGGTGACCCGCCGGGTCACGCCCAGCGGGGAGATCTGCACCCGGCGCAGCGCCAGCCAGGCGGCGACGACGGCGCCGAGCGGGATGCCGGCCGCGACCGCCAGGGCGTCGACGAGGGTGAGCGACAGATCGGCGGTGAAGAACCGTTCGCCGGTCAACGGGAGCCCGGCGAGTGCCGGCCGGAGCGCGAGGAAGAGGCCGAATCCGACGGCGGTGCCGGCCACGGCCGCGACGGTCGACTCGACCGCGGAGATGACGGAGATCTGTCGGGGGGTGGCACCGATCAGGCGCATCGCGGCGAAGCGTTGCTCGCGTCGGGTGGCGGCCAGTCGGGTGGCCGTACCGATGAAGATGAGTACCGGGAAGAGCAGCGCGGCGGCGACGACGGAGAGCACGAGGGTCATGCCGTCGGAGTTGATCCCGACGTAGCAGCCGTGGCTGCAGTCGCTGGGTGAGGTGGTCATGATCTGGTTGACGCGTCGGGCGCCGAGCGGCTCCAGGTCGGCCGGGGTGCGGCCGATCAGGATCAGCAGTGAGTCGGGTGAGGGCAGCGCGGCCGGTCCCATCGTGCCGATCCGGTGTCCGGGGAAGCGGTCGCCGAGCTGCGCGGCCGGGGTGGTCCGCAGCAGGTCGCCCAGCGCGGGCGAGACGTAGAACTCGCCCGGTCCGGGCAGCCGCGGCAGGCCCGGCGGGACGGGCGCGTGCGGGCCGAGCGCGGCGACCTCGATCCGGCCGATGGTCCGGCCGTGGAAGTAGTCCTTCCGGATCAGGAACCACATCGGGTCGGCGGTCGGGTCGGTGGCGGCCGGGGCGACGGCGGTGTTGAGCCAGGCGTACCGCTGGTTCTGCGCGTCGACGGCGTTCATGCCGGCGAGGGTGGTCAGCAGCATGCCCACCCCGAGCGCCACGGCGGCGGCGATGATGACGAGCCGGGCGGCGGCTTCCCGGCCGCCGGCCAGGGCCAGCCGCAGGCCGAAGCGGATCATGACCGCACCAGCGCGTTCACCTTGCCGTCGCGCACGATGACCTGCCGGTCGGCGTACGCGGCGATGCGGGCCTCGTGGGTGACCAGGACGACCGTGGTGCCCTGCTCGCGGGCGGCGGTGACCAGCAGGTCCATCACCTGCTCGCCGGTCAGTGTGTCGAGCGCGCCGGTCGGCTCGTCGGCGAAGAGCACCGCCGGCCCGGCCACCAGGCCGCGGGCCAGCGCGACGCGTTGCGCCTGCCCGCCGGAGAGTTCGCCGGAGCGGCGGCGTTCCAGGCCGTCCAGGCCGAGCCGCGCGAACCAGGGCCGCGCCCGGGTGAGCGCGGCGGTCCGTTTGACGCCGGAGAGCAGCAGCGGCAGCGCGACGTTCTCCTCGGCGGTCAGCTCGGGCACGAGCTGACCGAACTGGAACACGAAACCGAACCGGTCCCGGCGCAGCATGCTGCGCTGCTGCTCGCCCAGGCTGTCGATCCGGCGGCCGTCGACGTGGATCTCACCCGTGTCGGGCACCAGGATGCCGGCCAGGCAGTGCAGCAGGGTGGACTTGCCGGAGCCGCTGGGGCCCATGATGGCGACGATCTCGCCCGGGTCCACCGAGACGCTGGCACCGCGCAGGGCCGGGGTCTCGCCGAAGGACAGGAAGACGTCGCGCGCCTCGACGGCCGTCATCCCCTCACCACCTTTCGTAGCGCGTCGAGCCGGGCGATGGTGGTGTCGATCCAGTGCAGGTCGGCCTCCAGGTGGAACAGGCCGTGGTCGGCGAGCATGACGTCGACCAGGTTGCCGCCGCGCTTGACGTCGGTGAGTTCTTTCATCCGGGCCAGGTGGGTGGCCCGCTGGGCGTCCAGGTATTCCTCGGCGGGACGGTCGAGCATGAGGGCCAGCACGACCTTGCTGAACAGCACGGTCTGCAGGTTGGGTTCGGCCTCGACCGGCTCGGTCAGCCACGACTCGAACTCGGTCGCGCCCTGGTCGGTGATGACGTAGCGCTTGCGTTCGGGGCCGACGCCCGGCTCGACCTCGCCGACCACGATCTTGCCGTCCCGGGCGAGCCGGCCGAGGGTCGCGTAGACCTGGCCGAACGGGAGCGGTTTGCCCCGGTTGAAGAAGGCGTCGTAGTCGCGCTTCAGGTCGTAGCCGTGGCTGGGCTCGCGTTCGAGCAGGCCGAGCAGGGTCATGGGTACGCTCATGCGGCCACCATACACCGGGGGTATACACCGCGTACATATACCGAGGGTGCAAGTAAAGGATTATTGACATCGTGTCGAGCATGCTTGACACTCGTGATGTCAAAGATTCTTTACCTGAGGAGATCGTGGTGGCCTTCGAGGAGAAACGCGCCTGGATCCTGGCGCTGGTGGCGGTCGCCGGCTGGGCCGCGTACGCGATGGTGGTGCTCGGGCGGGCGGACGGCGACCCGCTCGCGGACGTCTCCTACGCGGGCCCGCTGCTGACCACGGTCGGCGCGTCGATCGTGGCGTCCATCGTGCTGAACATCGCGGTCTCGATCGTCTCGCCCGAGGGGGCCAACCAGAAGGACCAACGGGACCGGGAGATCCACCGGATCGGCGAGCACATCGGGCAGTCCTTCGTGGTCGTCGGCGGGGTGGCCGCCCTGGCGATGGCCGTCGCCGACTGGGACCAGTTCTGGATCGCCAACGTCATCTATCTCTGCTTCGTGCTGTCGGCCGTGGTCGGCTCCGCCGCCAAGATCGTTGCCTACCGGCGGGGCTTCCAGTCGTGGTGAGGCCGACCCGGATCACCAACACCATCCGGGCCCTGCGCTTCGCGCACGACGAGATGACCCAGGCCGAACTGGCCCGCCGGATCGGCGTCACCCGGCAGACCGTCATCGCCATCGAGCAGGGCCGCTACTCCCCCTCCCTGGAGCTGGCGTTCCAGATCGCCGCCGTCTTCGGCGTCCCCCTCACCGACGTGTTCCAGTACCCGCAGGAGGAATCGTGAAGGCCATCGTCCAGGACCGGTACGGCCCGGCCGACGTGCTCCGCCTCGCCGACGTCGACCCGCCCACCGCCGGCCCCGGGCAGGTGCTCGTGCAGGTCCGCGCGGCGGGCGTGGACCCCGGCGTCTGGCACCTGATGACCGGCCTGCCCTACCCGGTACGCCTCGGCTACGGGCTGCGCCGCCCCCGCCACCGGGTGCCCGGGATGGACCTGGCCGGCGTGGTCACCGCCGTCGGCCCCGGCGTCGACGCCTTCGCCCCCGGCGACGCCGTCTACGGCACGGGCGTCGGCACCTTCGCCACGTACGCGATCGCCCGCGCCGACCGGCTCGCCCCCAAGCCGGGCAACCTCACCTACGTCGAGGCCGCCGCCGTCCCCGTCTCCGGGCAGACCGCGCTCACCGCCGTCCGGGACGCCGGCCGCATCCGCCCCGGCATGCGGGTCCTCGTCATCGGTGCCGGTGGCGGCGTCGGCACGTACGCCGTCCAGCTCGCCCACGCGGCCGGCGCGCACGTCACCGGCCTGTGCGGGCGCGGGAAGCTCGACCTGGTCCGCCACCTCGGCGCGGACGAGGTGGTCGACTACACCCGCACCGACCTGCCCGACCAGCGCTACGACGTGGTCATCGACACCGGCGGCAACCGGTCGCTGTCCCGGCTGCGCGAGGTGCTCACGCCGAAGGGAACGCTGGTCCTGGTCGGCGGGGAGACCGGCGAGGGCACCTGGCTGCGCGGCTTCGACCGGCAGCTCCGCGCGCTGGCGGTGTCGCCGTTCGTCGGGCCGCGACTCGTGCCGCTGGTGGCGAAGGAGAGCACCGCCAACCTGACCACGCTCACCGGACACATCGAGGCGGGGCGGCTGCGGCCGGTGCTGGACCGGACCTTCCCCCTCGCCGGGGCGGCCGACGCGATCCGGCACGTCGAGCGCGGCCACGCCACCGGCAAGGTGGCGCTCACCATCTGACCAGGGTGTTTGCTACCTCGATGGGAGGGTAGGGGCGAAATGCCGGTCCGTCGTCCGCCCCTGCACCGAGGAGTCCGTCCATGGATGCCAGCAAGCCCGCCAGAGTGGTGAAGGACGTCGTCGAGAAAGTCGCCGACGTGCTGAGCCCCGATGTGCCCGGCGCGCCGGGCAGTGCCCCACCACCCCTCGCCGAGCCCACCACCCCGCACGACCCGCTGCCGCCCAAGCCGGAGCAGGGGGCACCGGAGACCCGTACCCCGACGGGCGCGAAGACCGGGGCGCCGACCAGCGCCAACGCGCAGCAGGGCAAGTTCCTCACCACCGCGAACGGCACCCGCCTGCGCGACACCGACCACTCGCTGAAGGCCGGGCCGCGCGGCCCGATCCTGCTCCAGGACCACCACTTCCGCGAGAAGATCACCCACTTCGACCACGAGCGCATCCCCGAGCGCGTCGTGCACGCGCGCGGCGCCGGGGCACACGGCGTCTTCACCGGGTACGGCAACGTCGACGAGCTGACCACCGCCGGGTTCCTCAGGAAGGGGAAGGAGACCGACGTCTTCGTCCGCTTCTCCACCGTGCTCGGCTCCCGTGGCTCCGCCGACACGGTCCGCGACACCCGCGGCTTCGCCACCAAGTTCTACACCGACGAGGGCACCTTCGACCTGGTCGGCAACAACATGCCGGTCTTCTTCATCCAGGACGCCATCAAGTTCCCCGACATCATCCACGCCGCCAAGCCGCACCCCGACCGGGAGATCCCGCAGGCGCAGAGCGCCCACGACACCTTCTGGGACTTCGTCTCGCTGCACACCGAGGCGCAGCACCACACCATCTGGAACATGTCCGACCGGGGCATCCCGCGCTCCTACCGGACCATGGAGGGCTTCGGCGTCCACACCTTCCGGCTGGTCAACGCCGCCGGGGAGACCGTGCTGGTCAAGTTCCACTGGAAGCCGCTGCTCGGCGTGCACTCCCTGGTCTGGGAGGAGGCGCAGCTGCTGGGCGGCATCGACCCGGACTTCCACCGCCGGGACCTGTACGACGCGATCGAGGCCGGCGCGTACCCCGAGTGGGAACTCGGCCTCCAGGTCTTCCCCGACACCCCCGACGAGACGTTCGCCGGCATCGACCTGCTCGACCCGACGAAGCTCGTGCCGGAGGAACTGGCCCCCGTGCAGCCGGTCGGGCGGATGGTCCTCAACCGCACGCCGACGAACTTCTTCGCCGAGACCGAGCAGGTCGCCTTCCACCTCGGCCACCTGCCGCCGGGCATCGACGTCACCAACGACCCGCTGCTGCAGGGCCGGCTCTTCTCCTACCTGGACACCCAGCTCACCCGGCTGGCCGGGCCGAACTTCACGCAGATCCCGATCAACCGCCCGCACGCCCCGGTCAACGACATGCTCCGCGACGGCTTCCACCAGGACGCCGTGCACGCCGGGGTCGCGCCGTACCGGCCGAACTCGCTGGACGGCGGCAACCCCTTCCCGGCCGGCGAGGGCGACCACCCGTTCGTGGACGTGCCGGTCACCGTGACCGAGGCGCCGAAGGTACGCGCCAACCCGGCCTCCTTCGACGACCACTTCAGCCAGGCCCGGCTCTTCTGGGCGAGCATGTCGCCGGTCGAGAAGGAACACATCGTCCGCGCCTACACCTTCGAGCTCGGCAAGTGCTACCACCAGGCGATCAAGGAACGGCAGCTCCAGTGCCTCGCCGACATCGACCCGGTGCTCTGCGCGCAGGTCGCCACCGGGCTCGGCCTGCCCGCGCCGCAGCCCACCCGGCCGCTGCCCGACGTCACGCCGAGCCCCGCCCTGTCCCAGGTCGGCCGCGAGTGGCCGGCCGACGGCCGCACGATCGGCATCGTCGTCGACGAGCGCAGCGACCTCGACGGCCTCGGTACGCTGCGCCGCACGGTCTTCGACGCCGGCATGGTGCCGCTGCTGATCGCCCCACACGGCGGCATGATCGGCGGCCTGCCGGTGCAGCGCACCTTCGCCACCGCCCGGTCCGTCGAGTTCGACGCGCTGCTGCTGGCCGGCGCACCCGCGCCGGCACCCGACGCGCTGCCCGCCCGCGACGCCAAGGCCGGCGCGCCCGGCCCGGCGACCGTGGACCCGCGGGTGCTGCTGCTGGTCCAGGAGTGCTGGCGGCACGCCAAGGCGATCGGCGCGTGGGACGGCGGCGTCGACGTGCTGCGGCAGAGCGGTGTCGACGGCACGCCCGGCGTCGTCACCGACGATTCGGCCGACGACGTCCTCGCCGGCGTGCAGCGGCTGATGGCGGCGCACCGGGTGTGGGAACGGTTCCCGGCCTCGATCGCCTGACGACGTGACGCGGGGTGGGCCTCCTTCGGGAGGTCCACCCCGCGGTGTGTCCGTGGGTCAGCAGTGACCTGGTCCGGTTCTCCACGGGGCCGAGTGGATGTGGCCGGTGCCGACCGGCTGGCACGATGGGCGGGTGGACATCGAGCCGGTCGACGCCGCGCCCACCCGGGCCATCCGGTGGGCACTGCTGCGGCAACGCTGGCACGACCTGACGTTCCTGCACTGGGCGGTCGCGCCGGAGCTCGTCGCGCCGCTGCTGCCCGCCGGCACCCGCCCCGACACCGTCGACGGGCAGACGTACGTCGGGCTGATCGGCTTCCGGATGGTCGGGCTGGGCCTCGGCCGGGGGCAGGGCGTGCCGTACTTCGGCACCTTCTGGGAGACCAATGTCCGGCTCTACTCGGTTGACGGCACCGGCCGGCGGGCGGTGGTGTTCCGCTCGCTCGACGCGTCCCGGCTGGTGCCGGTGCTGGTGGCGCAGGTCGCGCTGCGGCTGCCGTACAAATGGTCGAAGATGCGGCTGGACCGCGACGGCGACCGGCTCACCTACCGCTGCCGGCGCCGCTGGCCCGGCCCGGCCGGCGCAACCAGCCGGATGGTGGTCCGGGTCGGCGAACCCGTCACCGACCCCACCCCGCTGGACCACTTCGTCACCGCCCGCTGGGGGCTGCACACCCGGGCGCACGGGCGCACCCTGCACCTGCCGAACTGGCACCCCCAATGGCCGCTGCACCGCGCCGAACTGCTGCACCTGGACGACGAGCTGGTCACCGCCGCCGGGCTGCCGCCGATGGCCGGACCGCCGGTGAGCGTGCTGCACTCCCCCGGCGTACCGGTCGTCTTCGGTCCCCCGACGGCCCTGCGCTGACCGGTCAGCGCACCGGGTCGTGGGTGCCGCGCGGCACGCCCGGCTTGCAGCGGCGCAGCCGGTCGGCGGCCATCCGCCCGCCGGTCGCCAGGCCGTACCGTTCCACCGCCGCCAGCCCGTACGCGCTGCACGTGGGGGTGTAGCGGCACTGGCCCGGCCAGCGGTGCGACAGCCAGCGCCGGTAGCCGAGAATCGCCGCCCGGCCGGCCCGGTCCACCACCGGCGCCCGGGTCGCGCCCGCCGCCACCGAGCCGAGGGTCAACAGGAACGAGAAGAGCCCGAAGTCGCAGCAGGGGATGTCGCAGTCGCAGAACTCGATCCCGTCGCACGCGTCGCAGTCGTTGGAGCGGCGCTTCTTCTTATGGTGCCGCTTCCCCCAGAGGTTGATCACGCCGAACATGGTGCGACACCCGCGCCAGTGCCTGACGCTGCGGGGTCCGCTCAGGCGGCGTCGGCGTTGGGCGAGAAGCGGACATCCAGCCGCATCTCGAGGGCCCGCCCTCCCAGCGGCACCGGCCAGAATTGACCGTTGTCCTGTCGGTGGTCGGTGGTCGGCGGGCCGGGATCGGCGTGTCGGGCGGCTCGTTCTCGCATGGGAAACTCTCGCCGTGAGCTCAGGCGTGGTAATCCACGACGGCTGATGTCGGGCGGCGAAGCCTGCGTCAGGTGTCGAGGCGGCCTCGCGGGCACGCACCGCCCGTAGCTCAGGCCGCCTCACAGTCCCGCAAATCGAACACCGCAAGCCCGCATTTCGAATGCGTTCCCGACGCAGATCGAACGCTACGGCCCTCGCAGATCGAAACCGAGCAGCTATCCTGGTGTCGTGCCGACATCGCAGCTGATTCCCCGTCGGGCCGCCGCGCAGGTCGACGCCGCTCTGGCCGACACCCGCGTCGTGCTGATCAGCGGAGCACGCCAGGCAGGCAAGAGCACGCTGGTCCGCATCGTCGCCGGTGATCGTCTCGCCGAGCGCCGCGACCTCGACCGGGCACAGGACCGAGCGGCGGCGATAGCCGACCCGGTCGGTTTCGTGGACTCCTCCGAGCTCCTGGTCATCGACGAGATTCAGCGCGCTCCGGAACTCCTGCTGGCCATCAAGGCTGCCGTCGACGAGGATCCCCGCCCTGGCCGGTACCTGCTCACCGGCTCGTCTCGCCTCTTCGGCATGGTGGCTGCCCCGGACGCGCTGCCCGGGCGGATGGAAACCGTCGAGCTCTGGCCGTTGTCCCAAGGCGAACTCGACGCAGCGCCGGACGGATTCGTCGATGCCATCTTTGCGCTCGGCCCGGACCTGCGACACGAGTCGGACGTGACCCGCGCCGACTACGCGGCCCGAATCGTGCGCGGCGGTCTACCCGAGGCGACCACCCGAACCGACCCACGCCGTCGCCAACGATTCCTCGACGCCTACGTCCAGGCGCTCATCGACCGCGACGTCCGGCAACTGTCCGACATCCAGCACAAGGGCGAGCTACGCAAGCTGGTACGCCTGCTCGCGGCCAGATCTGCGACCATCATCGCCGCCAACTCCCTCGAATCCGCCCTCGGACTGAGCCGGCCGACGATCGCCCGCTACCTCCAAGCACTGGAGGAGATCTTCCTGGTCAAGCGGATACCTGGCTGGTCCCGCAACCTCGGCACCCGCACCACCGCCGCGCCGAAACTCATCTTCGTCGACTCGGGCATCGCCGCCAACGAGACCGCGACCGACGCCCGGGCACTGCTCCGGCCGGGCGCACCGTTCGGTCCACTACTCGAATCATTTGTCCTGTCCGAACTCTCCCGCCAGCTCACCTGGTCCGAGCAGCCCGCCGACCTGTCTCACTACCGCGACCAGAGCAGGTACGAGGTCGACGCGGTGCTCGAGAACAGATCCGGCCATGTGGTCGGGATCGAAGTCAAAGCAGCCACCACTGTCGGACCAGACGACTTCCGCGGGCTACGCCGCCTCGCCGACCGCCTCGGCGACGACTTCATCGCCGGCATCGTCCTCTACACCGGAACCTCCACGCTGCCGTTCGGCGACAGACTCCGCGCGATGCCGGTCAGCGCGCTGTGGCAGGTTTCCGCCTCGACCGCGGACTGACCTCGCTCGCTGGTCGCTCCTCAGCGGGGTCACCGGACACCTCGCCCGCCTCCTCGGACAGATGGCCGTCTCCACCGTCCGATCGGAGCGGGTCCTCCCTGGTCGGGTCGGAGCTTCCGGTGACGCCTAGCGTCGATGACGAAAGACGGAAGGAGCATCGGGTGCTGGAGCGGCTCAACCAGGCCATGGGCTACATCGAGCGGCACCTCGACGAGGAGATCGAGGTGGCCGAGCTGGCCCGGATCGCGGTCACGTCGGAACACCATTTCCGGCGGCTGTTCTCCGCGCTGGCCGGCGTGCCGCTGTCGGAGTACGTCCGGCGGCGGCGGCTCACGGTCGCGGGCGCGGAGGTGCTGGCCGGCGAGCGGTCGCTGCTCGACATCGCGGTCCGCTGGGGTTACGGCTCCAACGAGGCGTTCGCCCGGGCGTTCCGCGCCGTGCACGGCATCGGTCCGAGCGACGCCCGGCGTACGGGGGCCACGCTGCGCGCCCAGCCCCGGATGTCCTTCCGACTCGTCGTCGAAGGGAGTACCACCATGGAGTACCGGATCGTCACGAAGGACAGTTTTCACCTGGTCGGGCGGAAGGCCCGTGTCCCGCTGGTCCACGAGGGGATGAACCCGGCCATCGTCGCCTTCGTCCGCGGTATCGAACCGGAGACCACCCGCCGGATCGAGGCGCTGTCGGACCAGGAGCCGCAGGGCGTCGTGAACGTCAGCGACAACCTGACCGGGGACCGGGCGGAGGGCTCCGAGCTGGACTACTGGCTGGGCGCGGTGACCGGCGCCGACGTACCCGAGGATCTGGACGCCCTGCCGGTCGCGGCCGGCGACTGGGCGGTCTTCGCCACCTCGGGCGAGTTCCCGCAGGCGGTGCAGTACCTGTGGCGGGACGTGTTCACCCAGTGGTTCCCGTCCAACCCGTACGAGAGCCGGCCCGGCCCGGAGATCTCCAAGGTGCGGGTGTCGGCGGACGGGCAGCGGGCCGACGCCGAGCTGTGGATCCCGGTGCGGCGGGCCTGACCAGGGCTCACCCCTGGGCGGCCCAGGCCCGCCGGACGGCGTCGAGGGTCGTCTCCCGGTCCGCCCCGAGCAGCAGCGCCTGCCGCAGGTAGGCGGCGGCGTGCCGGTCCAGCACGCGGCGGCGCTCGTCGGCGGGCTCGGGGCGGCCCGCTCGGCGACCCGGGTGCCGCCGCCTCGGCGGGACCGGACCAGCCCGCCGGCTTCCAGCTCTCGGTAGGTCCGGGCGACGGTGCCGACGGCGAGGCCGAGGTCACCGGCGAGCTGCCGCAGCGGGGGCAGCCGGTCCCCGGGCGTGAGCACCCCGGCGTCGATGAGTTCGGTGAGCTGCCGACGCAGCTGCTCGTAGGGCGGGGTCGGGTCGTCGGCGCTGACCTGGAGGGTCGGAGGCGTGCTCACGCCGCCGCCGGGACGGGTCGGGCCGGCCGAGTGCCGGCGGTCAGCAGGGCGGCCCCGCTCCAGCCGAGCAGCGCGAGCCAGCCGGGGATCAGCAGGAGCAGCAGCCAGGCGGTCGCCGTCCACCACGTCGGCCGGCACGGGCTGGCCAGCAGGCCGAGGGCGGTGACCAGGGAGACACCGATCAGCGGGACGGTGACCAGCAGGCCGGTGGCGCCGGTGACGGCCGCTGCGGAGCGCCGCCGCTCGGCGTCGTCGGGTACGAGGTCACCGGCGGCGTCCTGCGGGCGGGGCCGGCCGACCACCCGGTGCAGCGCCAGTGCGGCGAGCAGCGCTCCGACGCCGACCACGACGGCCAGCGGCAGGCTGTAGAACGAGCCGGCCCAAGGGCCGTGCAGCCGGCGAACCGGCCGCAGTCGTACGCCAGGGAGCGGCCGGCGCGGCCCAGGTCGTCGGCGGAGGCGGCGGTGGTGGTCGCGGCCAGCAGGGCGGTGAGGGTGGTGCCGGCGGCGGCGACCGTCCACCCGGGAACGCGCGGCAGGTAGTCGCGGACCTGGCGGGTCTCCAGGGCGGCCCGGCGGGTGATGCCAGCGGGGCGGACCGCGCGGGTCTCCCCGACGACCACGCCGGCGAGCACGCAGAGCGCGAGCAGCGGCGCGGCGAGCAGCACGCCCCGGCCCAGCGGGTCCCGGTCCCAGGCGACGGCGGCGACGAGCAGGCCGAGCAGCAGCCCGGCCCACCGCCAGCGCAGGACGGTCCGCCGGACGGCGGCGGGCGCGGCGGTGGCCTCCGCCGAAGGTCGGGCCAGCACGGCCACGATCAGGAACCCGAGTACGGGTCCGAGGGCCAGCGCGATCGCCATGTCGCCACTCCCGGCTTGTATCAGTCGTTTGACACAAGGAGCATCGCCGACCGCGATCGTTGTGTCAATTGGTTGATACAAGCGCCGCCGCTTGTCGCAGGCAGGCCGGCACGTCATGGACGTGGAAGGGGTGTTCGCTCGGCTCGATTCCGGCGAGGAACATCGCGTACACGGCGGCCGTCCGCAGTGGGGCGACCGGCCGGAGCAGCGCCACCGCCCGCTCGGGGTCGCAGCCGGGCGCGTCGGCCCGCCACCGCGCGGTCCACTCCGCCGTCAGCCGGCCGGCCGCCGGCCGGCCGCCGCCGGGTCGAGGGTGTCGGTGAGTTGCAGCAGGTCGAAGGCGGGATGGCCGACGAACGAGTCCCCCCAGTCGATGACGACCCGCCGCCCGCCTTCGCCGCGGACGTTGCCCGGGTGCAGGTCGCCGTGGACGAGGGTGTCCGGCAGGCCGCAGCGGCGTACCTCGTCGAGGCGGTCGTCCAGATCGGCCAGGAGACCGGCCACGACGGATACGTCGTGCGGGGCGAGCATCGTCCGGATCCAGCCGGCCAGCGCCGGCACCCGCCGATCGGGTACGCCGGCCGCGACCAGCCCCGCGACGTCGGCGGCGGCACGCACCTGGAGGGCGTGGTGGTCGACGGCGATCGCGGCGCGTTCGTCGACGTCGGCCGCGTACCGGTCCTCGCCGGGCACGTGGTCCAGCAGCATCCGGCCCGAGTCGTCGGCGGCGAGCAGGGTGGGGGTGGAGCCGGAGCCGGCGAGCCGGCGCAGCACCACCGCCTCGTGACGGAAGAAGGGCGGCACCTGCTTCAGCCAGGCACTGCCCCACTCGCCGTCGAGCCGCCAGATCGCCGACAGGTTCCAGGCGCGCTGCTGCGCGACACCGGTCACCGGCCGGCCGAGCCGGCGCAGCTCCTCAGTGGCCCAGGCGAGGCTGCGCGCCGGGCCGCCCGGCCGAGCCCAGGCGGCGCGCAGCGGCTCCTTCGACACGTCGAACGTCGGCGGGCTCAGGGGCACGACCGGCGACTCGGTGACCTGCGCGAGGTAGGTGAGGTGGCCGCCGGGTGGCTTCGGCGGGTCCGCCGAGAGCAGCCGCAGCACCACCACGTCGAGGTCGTGCCGCCGCCGGGCCTCGGTGACCACCGAGCCGACCTCCTGCCACCAGGGCTCCGGCACGTCGTACGGGGGCAGACTGCCCAGCGGCACACCCTCGGCGTCGACCAGGGCGAGGGTCACGGTACGGGACACCCGGGGACGGTAGCGCCACGGCGGTCGGCGGGCGAGCGGTTAACCCCGAGGCGGCACCGGGGACGACACTCCGGGGGCGCTACGGGTTCACCCCCGATGTCCCGACGTACCGCCACTGCCAGGCTGACCCAATGATCACCACCGATTCCCGGGTCGCCGCCCGCGCCGCGTACCCCTGGTTACGGCCGGCGGCCGTGACCGCGTCCCTGCTCCTGCTCGGCTACGGCATCCTGCGCCTGATCGACAGCTGGGACGGCGCGCGCGACAAGCAGGGCTGGGCCTGGCTGACCGGGCACAGCCTCTTCCTGCTCGGCGTGGTGCTCTTCGGCGCGGTCATCCTGGGACTGCGGGGCCTGCTGCTCGCCGCCTCACCCCGACAGCGGGCGCTCACCGAGGCGGCCACCGTCACCGGGCTGGTCGGCGCGGCGGCGTTCGTCCGGGTGATCCTCGGCGACATCTTCGCCGGCTTCGCCGACGCCGTGCCACCGTCCGATGTGGTGCTGGTCGGCGGGCCGGCACTGTTCGAGGTGGGCCTGCTCGTCCTGCTGGTCCGGGCCGCCCTCGTCCAGCCCCGACTGCTGCCGGCGTGGTCGCCCGGGGCGGTCTTCGTCGGCTTCGCCGCGATCGCCGTCGAGCTGGACCTGCTGCCGATCGGCGCCGCGCTCGTCCTCGCCGGCCTGCTCCCGCTCGGCCGTCCCACCCGCTGAACCGCCGGGCTGCTCCCGCCCGGCCCTACCGCCCGCTCGCACTGCCGGGCTGCTGCCCACCCGGACCGCCGCTCTCCCGCACGACCCGGCGGTGACCGGCCGGCGGGTCGTCGCCCCAGGCAGGGACGTCCTGTCGGCCGGGGGCGGTACGGTCCGGCCATGGAGCAACGGATCAGCCTGGTCACCCTCGGCGTGGCCGACGTGGGGCGGGCCCGCGCCTTCTACGAGCGGCTCGGCTGGCGCGGGCAGGAGGTTGAGGAGACCGTCTTCTTCCAGGCCGGCGGCCTCGCGCTGGTGCTCTGGGGACGCGACAAACTGGCCGACGACGCCGGCCTGACCGACTCCGGCGGCGACGGCTTCGGCGGCCTGAGCCTGGCGCAGAACGTCCGCAGCCGGGCGGAGGTCGACGAGATCCTGCACCGGGCGGCCGACGCGGGCGCGACGGTCACCCGACCGGCCCGAGAGACGTTCTACGGCGGCTACGCGGGCTGCTTCACCGACCCGGACGGTCACCTGTGGGAGATCGCCTGGAACCCGGGTTTCCCCCTCGCCACGGACGGCACCCTCACCGTCCCCGAACTCGGCGGCTGAGCCGGGTCAGCCCCACACGGTGCGAAGCACGCCGCGCTGGGCGGCGCAGACCTCGGGCCGGCCGCCGGTCAGGCTGACGTGCCCGTCCCGGCACTGCACCAGATAGCCCCGGCCGGCCCAGAAACCCGGCGCGCAGGCGAAGAAGGCGCAGACCCGGTCGGCGGGCCGGCGGATCCGGGTGCCGCCGCAGTAGTCGTACCCGAAGGGGTTGACCGGGGCGCCGCAGCGTCCCGCGACGCCCGGCTGCGGTGCGGCGACGCGGGACGGTGACGCGGTCGGTGCGGCGGCGGGGCGCCTGCCGGGCTTCCGGACGGCCGGGGCGCCGACCCGGCCGCCGGCCGGGGCGTGGCGGTGGCGGCCGGGGTCGCGGCGGAGGCGACGTCGGAGCCGGGCCGGACCGGCGGGTCCGACTCGAAGAGCATCGCCGGCACGATCAACGCGAGGGCCGCCCCCACGGCGACGGTACGCCGGCCGCCGGGCACCAGCGCCAGCCGCCGGGCCTGCGCCGGGGTGGCGATCTCCGGCCGGAACGGCCGGGTCTGCCCGTGCTCGGCGATCAGCTCGTCGAGCTGGCCGACCACCGCGGCGCGCTGCTCGATCGCGTCGGCGAAGGCCAGGGTGAGCTTGAACCGGAAGTCGGCGACCGCACCGGTCGGCAGCAGCAGACCCGAGGCGCGGCGCCGGTCCAGCACCTGAATCAGGGTCACCGGCGCCGCCGGGTCGTGGGCCAGCCCGGTCATCCTCCCGTACGCCCAGTCGCGCCGGCCGCGCCCACCGAGCAGGACCAGCCGACGGTTGGTGAGCACCGCGAGCCCCGCGTCGGTGACCCGGACACCCTCCGGGCGGCGCGGGCGCACCGCCGCCGGCTCCGGGTCGACGGTCAGCTCGGGGGCGGGCAGCACGGCGGTGTGCCGCACCTCGACCAGCTGCGCCGCCGGCAGCGCCCAGAAGACCAGCTCGCCGGGGGCCAGCTCCATCGGCAGTCCGGCGCCCGCGTCGGCGGAGCCCCGGAAGGACCCGGCGAGGGTACGCAGCCGCCGCAGCTCGTCCTCGCGGCGCCGCCACGCCTGCTCGGCGTCGCGGAAGGACCGTTGCCGCCGCTCGTTCTGCCGGTGCGCCCACCGGTACCGCCACGTGGAACCCGTCGAATCAGTCTTCGCCACGCCGACTCCTCCGCCGCGCGAGCCACCATCCGGGGTGTCAATCACGTCAACTGGGGCGTAAGGGCCATAAGACACGCTTAAGTCGCCAATCTGACCGATCGGCTGATTGACCCGAACGATAGTCGGAAAAGCCTGCGTCGATTCCGGCTCGCCGGCCGACGATCTCGACCGCCCCGCTTCACCGTGCGGGCACCCCCGGCCGTCGGTAACGTCAGCCGCAGCGCGGTGGCACCGGAGCCACCGCCACCGGTGCGCGAGGAGGCGGAGCCGTGGACCCGACCGTCGTGGTGGGCGTCGACATCGGCACCACCAGCACCAAGGCGGTCGCGTACGACACCGACGGGCGGCAACTCGCCAGCCACTCCGCCGGCTACCCGCTGGACGAGCCGCACCCCGGGTATGCCGAGCAGGACCCGGAACTGATCCTCGACGCGGTGCTGGAGTGCGTCCGCGCGGTGGTCACCGAACTGGCCGCACCCATCGCCGGACTGTCGTTCAGCACCGCCATGCACAGTCTGATCGGGCTGGACCCCGACGGCGTGCCGCTCACCCGGTCGGTGACCTGGGCCGACTCCCGGGCCAGCGCACAGGCCGAACGGATGCGGGCCGTACCGTCCGGGCTGGCGCTGCACCGGCGTACCGGCACCCCGGTGCACCCGATGGCACCGCTGCCGAAGCTGGTCTGGTTCGCCGAGCAGGAACCGAAGCTCTTCGAACGGGTCGCGCACTGGGTCGGCATCAAGGACTACGTGCTGCTGCGACTGACCGAGACGCTGGTCACCGACCACTCCGTCGCCTCCGCCACCGGCCTCATGAACATCCACACGCTGACCTGGGACGCCGGGGCGCTCCGCGTCGCCGGCGTCACCGAGGAGCAGCTGCCGCAGCTGGTGCCCACGACCACCGTGCTGCCGGGGCTGACCGCCGCCGCGGCCGAGGCGACCGGGCTGCCCGCCGACACCCCGCTGGTGGTGGGTGCCGGCGACGGGCCGCTGGCCAACCTGGGGCTCGGCGCGGTGAAACCCGGCGTGGTGGCCTGCTCGATCGGCACCTCCGGGGCGATGCGGGTGGCCGTGGAACGCCCCGCCGTCGACCCGCTGGGCGGCGTCTTCTGCTATGCGCTCACCGAGGACCGCTGGGTGGTCGGCGGCGCCATCAACAACGGCGGCATCGTGCTCCAGTGGGCCGGCGACGCGCTCGCCCCCGAACTCGGCGAGCACGCCGAGGAGGAACTGCTGGAACTGGCCGCCCGGGCACCCGTCGGCTCGGGTGGGCTGATCATGCTGCCGTATCTGCTCAGCGAACGCGCACCGCACTGGAGCGCGCTGCCGCGCGGCGCGTACGTCGGGTTGACCCACGGCCACCGCCGCGAGCACCTGGTCCGGGCCGCGCTGGAGGGGGTCTGCCAGCAGCTCGCCCTGGTGCTGGCCTCGGTCCGCGCGGCCGGCAACGAGGTCCGCGAGGTACGCGCCAGCGGCGGCTTCGCCCGCAGCCCGCTGTGGCGGCAGATCCTCGCCGACGCGCTCGGCATGCCGGTCCGCTTCCCCGCCGGCCACGAGGGGTCCAGCTTCGGCGCGGCCCTGCTCGGCATGCAGGCCCTCGGCCTGATCACCTCCATCGATGTCGCCGCCGACCTGGTCGAGATCGACGAGACGGTACGCCCCGACCCCGCCTCGGCAGCCGTCTACGCCGCCCTGCTCCCGCTCTTCTCCGAGCTGTACGACGCCCTCGTACCCACGTTCGCGTCACTGCGGCGGCTGGCGCCGAGCCTGCCGCCGGAACCACCACCCACCGCCCCACCCATGTGATCGCCCGGCCCACTCGCCCGGACGACTACCGAAGGTCGTGATAGCCGTGGTCACACTGCTCGCCGCACCGGCGGAACCACTGACGAACGCCGGCAACACCCAACTGGTCATCGCGGCCCTGCTGGGCATCGCCGCGGTGGTGCTCCTCATCGCCTGGGGCAAGGTGCACCCGTTCCTCGCCCTGATCCTCGGCGCGGCCGTGCTCGGCGTGGTCGCCGGCGTGACCCCCGACAAGATCGTCACCTCGTTCAGCGGCGGCGTCGGCTCCACCGTCGGCGGCGTGGGTCTGCTGATCGCCCTCGGTGCGATGATCGGTGGTCTGCTCGCCGAGTCCGGCGGCGCGGACGGCATCGTCGAACGGGTGGTCACCCGGGTCTCCGGCGGCGCCCTGCCCTGGGCGATGGCCGGGGTCGCCGCGCTGATCGGGCTGCCGCTCTTCTTCGAGGTCGGCGTGGTGCTGCTGGTCCCGATCGTGCTGCTGGTGTCCCGGCGGGTCGACGTACCCCTGATGAAGATCGGCATTCCGGCGCTGGCCGGTCTGTCGGTGCTGCACGGCCTGGTGCCGCCGCACCCGGGCCCGCTGGTCGCGATCGACGCGCTCGGCGCGAACCTCGGCCAGACCCTCGCGCTGGGCCTGCTGGTCGCCATCCCGACGGTGATCATCGCCGGTCCGGTGTTCGGCAACTTCATCGCCCGCTACGTGCCGGCCACCGCGCCCGAGGCGCTGCTGCCGACCCGGCGGCCGGTCTCGGTCACCGGGGACCGGCGGCCCACCACCCCCGGCCGGGGGCCGGTCGACGCCGACGGTGACCTGGTCACCGAGGACGACCTGGTCAACCCCGGTGCCGGTCGCCCCGGCGAGCCGATCGACGAGGCCCCGGACGTCCGCTCCCGGCGCGGGCCCGCGCTGTGGGCGGCGGTGGTCACCGTGCTGCTGCCGGTGGTGCTGATGCTGCTGCGCGCGATCGGGGAACTGACCCTCGCCGAGGGCACCGGCGGCCGCAAGGCGCTCGACATCGTCGGTACGCCGATCGTCGCCCTGCTCGCCGGCGTCATCTTCGCGATGATCTTCCTCGGTTACCGCACCGGCTTCAGCCGCAGCCAGGTCTCCGGCTTCCTCGGCGGTTCACTCCCGGCGATCGCCGGCATCCTGCTGATCGTCGCCGCCGGCGGCGGATTCAAGCAGGTGCTCGTCGACGCCGGCGTCGGCAACCTGGTGGCCGACGCCGCCAAGAACGCCAACCTGTCCCCGCTGCTGCTGGGCTGGCTGGTCGCCGTCGGCATCCGGGTGGCGACCGGCTCGGCCACCGTCGCCACCATCACCGCCGCCGGCATCGTCGCGCCCCTCGCGGCCACCCTCCAGGGACCGGAGGTGGCACTGCTGGCCCTCGCCGTCGGCTGCGGCTCGCTCTTCTTCTCACACGTCAACGACGCCGGCTTCTGGCTGGTCAAGGAGTACTTCGGGCTGACCGTCGGGCAGACCATCAAGAGCTGGTCGGTGATGGAGACGATCATCTCGGTCGTCGGGTTCGCCGGGGTCCTCCTGCTGGATCTGGTGCTGTAACAGGGGTGTCTCCCGCCGTCGGCCCGCTGTCGGCCGGCGGCGGGGTGGCCGCCCGGGCGCTCGGACGGAGCTGGTCCGGCCGCGGCGGCAGGAGGTGCACCTTCGGGTCGGCGGCCCGGTAGACGATGTCCGCCGTGGTCGCGCAGTCACCCCGCCCGGTCACCGCGTACCGCCGGGGCCGGCCGGTCGCATCGGCCCAGAGGGTGACGTCCACGGCGGTGGTGCCCGTCGCCCGCGCCCAGCCGGCCAGCCGCGGCCCGACCGGGCCGCCGCGCAGATCCCGGTGAAAGGTGTACGCGGTGACAGCGCCGTCCGCCCCCGGCACGGGTGACCTGGACGAGACCGGAACGGTCGGCGCGTCCTCGATCAGCAGCAGCGGGTCCACCAACGGCAGCGCCGCCGGCCCGTACCACTGGCCGGGGATCAGGGTGCGCGAATCGGGCTGGCGCAGCGGTTCCGGGGCGTCGAGCGGCCAGTACCCGCCACCCGACCTCGGACCCACCCCGTCCCAGCGCTGCCAACTGGTCCCGTCGACGATGAGCACCTCGCCACCGGGCACCGGCTCGCCGACCGCGTCGTTCTGCCGGTAGCTCACCCGCATGGCCCGGCCGGCGGCCGCCTCACCGCCGCCCCGCAACTCGATCCGGTGCCGGCCGTCGCAGGTCAGGGCGATGATGACGGTGGCGGCGGTACGGGGCTCGGCCTTGAGCCGGGCGACCGCCCTGGTCAACGGCGTGGGCCCGAGTGGCCGTGTCCGGCTCGCGGAAGGAGTGGGGCTCGACGGCGGCGCCGATCGGGACGACGCCGCCCGGGTGGCCGGCCCGGTACAGCCACCTAGCAGCGTCAAACCGAGACACGCCATGGCCAGGTGTCGCACCGACCGGATCATCCGGGAGCCCCCGCTCGCATCCGGCCACCCCGGCGGCGGCCGACAAGCACGGTAGCGAGCCGCTGCTACCGGGACAGCCCCGCTCCGATTTCCTCGGCGGCAACCTGGTGGCCGTGCTGGTTCACCAAGCGGCGAGCGACGGCGAAGGGCTCAAGCATCACCGCCAATCCGCCGATCAGGACCGGGCCCCGGGCATAACCGGCGGCGCCGTTCATCAGGCACCCGCCAAAGCCTCAGACCGGCATGGGCCACAGTTGCCCCGAGGGCTACCGCGGTGGCTAGGGCACTGCTCCGCCCTGTTAGCGACCGGCAAAGCAGCCCCACGACGCTCCACGGGCCTGCACCGGGGTCCCTGGAGGTTCGGGCTGGGGATCTTGGTTTTGACCCAGCTACGCCAGTCACGCGCGCCAGCGCGCTTCATCTTCGATTGGTCTTCACCACTTCGGGTGACACCCTGGCTGTCACCCCCGGGGCCCTCATTCGTCACCCCGCCAGGCTGATTGTCACCCCCGGACGGCTGTCCCCTCACCAGGCGGTAAACCCGGGTGGCGATGGTGGCGGTCTGGCGCACGACAAGGCGACCAAGCTGGACCAGCTTCGCCAGGGCCCGCTGCACTGTCCGGACAGAGACGCCCGCGTAGTCAGCGATCGTGGAGACAGACGGCCAGGCCAACCCTTCCCGGTTGGTGTGCGCAGCGATAGCCACCAGCACAAGCCGTTCATTGGGGCGAAGGTCCTTGGATTCCAGCAGAGCCACCTTTACGGCGGCGGCACCCCCAGCAGGGGCAGGGCAAACAGTGGTCACGAGTCAGGACTCCGATTCCTGATCAAGCCCCCGGTTCAGTGTTCCCAGCATGCCAGGGGTCGGGGCACGGGCGGTGTGGCGCGAGATTCACGATTCGGCGGGCGCGCGGGCGGCAGCGCACATGCCGCTCTGGCCGGTGCATCGCAGGTCGCCGCAGATGCCGTGGTTGTCCGGCCGATGTGCGGCGGTGACGCCGAGAGCGGGTCTCCACAGAAGCGGATCGGCCAGGTCGTCGGGAGTCACGTTGAGCAGACTGAGACGTTCCCAAGGCACGGTTCGGGGTCCTTCCGTCAGTGGTTCACGTCCGTCAGCGACAGGTGCACGGACTGGCGGACACGATCGACCCTCGACTCTGCCGAAAGGTCAAGTCGTCCGACCCCGCCCGCCGTCCCTGACGGGCCAGGCCGGACACGCCTGGTGAGGGAGTCAGCCGGTCGTGAGCGTGAGAAAGCGGAAGGCGGTTGCGGCTCGGGCGGTGGCTCGACGGCGCGGACAGAAGAAGCACCATCCGTGCCGGCTGACCCTTAGTCCCTCCTCGGCCGGCTCGGCGCACCGGCCGAGAAGGGTCGGTCAGGGAATTAGCGGTGTGGTCCCTCAGCCGTCCGGTGGCTAGGGTCGGCGGTGTGGGACGAAGGGTCGACCGAACCCGTCGGGCTGATGCTCAAGGTGGTGAAGGTAGGGCAGCGCGTCGGCAAGGTCAGCCAGGGCGAGGGGGCCTTGATGGCCGTGGAGCCACCACAGCGGCCCGGCGGGACCGACGGCAGCCTGCGCGGCGTGGTCCCGTCCCGCGGTGGCGACGGGAACGCGCAGGGTTTCCCGGGCAAGACGCTGGTGGAGGTGGTGGGCGCGTGCCATGGAGTGCAGCCAGAACAGCACGGGCCAGCGGGGACCACCGAGGCCGGCCATGCGGTGGTAGGCGTCGACTTTGCGGACGAGTTCGGTCAGTGGTTCCGTGCCGGTGTCGTACTCGAGAAAGAACGGCACCTGATGGTCTCCGGCCTTCCAGATGCCGTGGCCGTCGGGATGAATGGGCGCGGGATACGCATGCAGCTCGACCGGGGCATCCGGTCCGGCGAAGGCACCCGGCTCGCGGCACCGCGATTCCGACCACCACCGGCTCAGTTCGTGGTCGGGATGGACGCGGGCGTGACCGGCGAGATCGATGAAGAACTGGTTGACCCCCAACCGGTGTGCCAGGACGCGGGCAACGGTCCAGCGGCGGCGCCGAGCCCGGGTCTGGCTGGGGCGCGGTGGCGGCTGGTCGCGGTGCGCGGCGATGATCTCGGCGCCGAGCTGGTCCAGGACATAGTGGTAGGGGTAGGAGCCGCCGTCGGTCTTGAGGGGCCGGAACCGGTCGACTGCACCGACGCCTCGTAGCCGGTGCAGGCGGCGCTGCGCGAAGTCCAACGACGGGAACAGGGCGTGGGCGATCTGCGGCGTGGTCAGCACACCGTGATCGGCCAGCCAGCCGAGCAGGACATGGTCACGGACAGTCAGGATGGACTGGGCACGAAGCACCTGGTCGGACATGGGTGTGCGTCTCCTGCAGGGGTGAGGGAGAGACCGGAAGGTCTCTCTGAGCTGGGACGGACTCAGCCACCGACGGCATGAGCCGCAGTGACAGGAGCGCGAGGAGTCCGTTTCTGGGTCAGGTTGAAGGGCGACCCAGAAACGTCGGCAGACACTGACGCCAGCACGGACCCAGGCACGGTTCATCGGCGACTCGACCTGGCATCAGGCCAGCCGGAGACGACGCCCGTCACCGTCCCGGGGGCGTTGACGGTCACACGCCGGCACACACTGACTCCGGTCGTCCACCAACGGGCAGCCACGACGTCCCCTCACACCCGCGACACGCGACAAACCACCGCCTGCAGCGAGCGTCCGACCTCGGCAGACCTCCGCCTATCGAACGAATCCAACTGATGCGTCGAGGGCCTCGGCCGCCATCAAGATCGACGGCTGATCGGACGCCGTTTCGTCCCACACCTACAAACCGTCGTGTGTGTGCCCTGGCGAACGCCCCCCGAACTCACAACCACTCACAGCGCTGCGCCGCGCTGACCGACGCGAAGGCTCAGGCGATCTTTTGTCGTCAGCCAGAGCTGAAAGAACGACACGCCTCCACACCGGCCGGGCCAACGAGCCACCGGACGGCAACTCACCCGGAGGCAGGCACCCACAGATGCTCACAGGCCCTCACGGACACCAACAGGCACTCACAGCCGGTCACAAAGAGTCACAGCCCAGGTCGGATTCCAGTCTCCGGCCTCGTGCATGGCCAAGGCCACACTCACACAAACCGGCCTGGCTGACAGCTGCCGTGCCAGGATGCGTCGGACATCCCGCCTGGGCCGTACCACTGCCCGAAGGCACCGCACTCCGACGCACCACGGAGCACGTCCACCGCCGGCACAACCGAACAAGTTCCGCCACTCGGCAATGTCACCGATGTTTGTCGATGGACACGACGACGTGGCGGACACCGGCCGGTGACGCCCCGGGCGGTGGCGGAACGACACATGTCGGCTATGTCGTCGCCTTCGCCATGACAGGTCGCCGCCCGAAACTTCGGACACACGCAAACCACACCGGGTTCCCTCCACCGCCGTCGATTGACATCCGGTTGGCCAGCGCGGCAAGCACGGCCCCGCCACCGGTGGCCATAAGGCACCTCAACAATGGCTCGAGGCCCTTGCCCCGGACTCCCGCCGGTGTCCGGAATACGGCCGACTGATTGTCGTTAGCGATGTCCGGCAGGGCCGATGAGCAGGACTAGGACACTCTCGCGCCCGTGTCACCGGTCCCAGCGACACGCGACGGTCACCCCGTCGTGCCGGCGGTCTGCCGCGCTGACATGCCAGCCGCAGAGACAGACAGCCAGCACCCACGGGCCACGGCCATGCCCCTGCAGCGCGGACGTGTCCGAAGGAAAACCACATTCGACCAACAGGGCGCATGTCCCCGGCCGGACTACGCCACCGCAGACGAATGACATGTCCGCAGCGGCCCAGGCATGCCACACGGCCTGGCACCGCCGACACGACGCGTGACAGCGCCTCTGACATTTACAGACGCGCCACCGTCACGGACACCGACGCTGACACGAGAGGTGTCAACGAATCGAGGCCAGCGGATGTTCAGCGGACCCTGGTTCCAGCGCGGGCTGGTTGATCCAGACCCGGCCGGGGAGGTCCAGGATCCTGCGGTCAGGGGGCCTCGACGCCGGAGATCAGGTATCGGTGCACCTCGGCGCCGAGGATCGCCGTCGCCTGCTCCTCGGACGGGCCGGAACCCCGGAAGGCCAGCAACTGCTCCTCGGACTCCCACCGCTCATACACGTTGATCCGGCCCGGCTCCACCAGGTCCGCGCTGACCGCGAAGTCGATGCAGCCGGGCGCCGAGCGGGCCGCCCGTACGGCCTCCACGCAGGAGGCCAGGTAGGCGTCCCGCCCGGCGGGGTCGACATAGAGACTGCCGGCGACGATGAGCACGGGTCACCTCCGGTGGCTGGGCCGTCCGGCCCATCCTGCCACCGAAGGTGGCTCACGCCCGGGTGATCGCGTTGGCGTGGATCGCCTCGCTCACGTACGCCGCCATTCCCGGCCGGAGCTTCTCGAAGTACGCGGTGAACCGCTCGTCCGCCACGTACATGTCGGCCAGGCAGGTGTGGAGCTCGTACGGGCAGTCGTAGAACCAGCGGGTGATGAGCTGACGGTGCTCCTCGGCCAGCGCCATCGCCTCCGCGCCGTCGGCCGGGGCACCCGAGTCCATGAGGGCGGTGAGTCGCCGTCCCCAGTCGTCGTTCTCGGCCTTGTTGCGCTGCCAGTCCTCCTTCGAATAGCGCGCCGTCCGCTCGGCCGACTGCCGGTACGCCTCGGTGTCGCCCCAGCGCTGCTCCACCTCCTCGGCGTACTGCTCCGGGTCGTGCTCCCCGAACACCTCGAACCGCTCCTGCGGGGTGAGTGGGATGTTCAACTTCTTCGCCTCCATCGCGAACTCGATCGCCGCGACCATCTCCCGGAGCTTCCCGATCCGCCCGGTCAGCAGCTCGTGCTGCCGCCGCAGGTGCGGCAGCGGGTCGCCGTCCGGGTCGTCGAGGATCTCGGCGATCTCCTCCAACGGGAACCCCAGCTCCCGGTACGCCCGGATGAGCTGCAGCCGCTCCAGGTCCGCGTCGTCGTAGCGGCGGTAGCCCGCCGCGGTGCGACCCCTGGGCGACAACAGCCCGATCTCGTCGTAGTGGTGCAGCGTCCGGACCGTCACCCGGGCCGCCCGCGCCACCTGACCCACCGTGTACGCCATGGTCCCCTCCCTTCCACGACCGAGGCTCCCGCCTGCCGCTGCGTGAGGGTCAAGCCGATTGTGCCCGGCGGCGCGCACGACACCGCCCCGCTCGCCCGAGGGGGTTCGGGCGAGCGGGGCGGTCGGTGTCGCAGCAGGGTCAGGTGGTGACCTTCTGCTTCGTCCGCTCCGGGGCGGCGAACGCCTCGCTGGCCGGGGTGCGGAAGGCGTGCACCAGGCCGGCGATCGAGAGCAGCAGGAGCAGCGCGGCACCGAGGTACATCGCCAGCGCGCCCTGCGCCGCCTTGCGGCCGAACTCGCTGAAGCCGTACGAGGTGAGCAGCAGGCCGCGCAGCGTCTCGCCCTTGAAGACGGTCTCCCGCTGGGCGGTCACCTCGGCGAGCTGCTTCTGCAGGTCGGGCAGGTTGGCGGCCTTGGCCTGCTCGGCCTGGGCCACCTGCTCCTTGAGCGCGGTCTGCGGCTCGCCCAGGTCGGCGTACGTCTTGCCGCCGCCGATGGCCTTGAGGTGCAGGCCGATGAACTCGTTGGCGTAGCACTCGGCCTGCTTGCCGGTGGTCATCTTCTGGCCGGCGTACTCGCGCAGGCAGGCGACCTTCTTCTCCTCGTCGGTCAGCTTGTCGGCCGGCTTGAAGCTGATGTGCTGGGCGCTGAGCTGGTCGTGCACGTACGTGTTGGCGAAGTTGGCGTTCGTGGTCAGGACGATGCCGACGACGAGGAGCAGGACCGCGAGGCCCAGCCCACCGATGCTGAACAGCAGGTCCAAGGTCCGTCGCTTCATGGGGGGCTCTCCTGGGGGATGGTGGCTCGCTTCTGGCGTGACCGTCTCATCGTGGCGGTCGGCGGGGCACCGCAGGCAGGGCCGAACCCCCCGTCCCGGTCGGGACCTTCGACCTCCGTCGACCGGGCCGGTCAGCACGACCGGGCAGCGGGGCCGGCCGGCAGAGCCAGGCAGCGGGACCGGTCAGTGGGGCAGGTCGGCGGGCGTGAGCGCGGCCAGCAACTCGGGCAGGGCGGCCGGGCGGCCGTACCGCCAGCCCTGGCCGTGCACGCAGCCGATCGCGGTCACCGCCGCGTGCTGCCCGCCGGTCTCCACCCCCTCGGCCACCACGGTCAGGTCGAACGCGTCGGCGAGCCGGGTGACCATCTCCACCGTCGCGTACGCCCGGGTGTCGTCGGCGTCGAGCCGGGTGACGAAGGACCGGTCGATCTTCAGCTCGGTGGCCGGGATCCGGTGCAGGTAGCTCAGCGAGGAGTAGCCGGTGCCGAAGTCGTCGATGGCGATCCCGACGCCCAGTTCGCGGAGCCGGCGCAGCCGGTCCAGCACCGCGTCGCTCCCCTCGATCAGCGCCGACTCGGTCAGCTCCAGGGTGAGCGCGTGCGGCGGCAGCCCGGCTGCCGCGGTGGCGTCGGTGACCATGGCGACCAGGTCCGGCCGGCGCAGGTGCGCGGCGGCGATGTTGACCGCCACGGTGGCGTCGGAGCCGCGTTCCCGCCACCGGGCGGCGGCCCGGCACGCCTCGTGGATCACCCACCGGTCGATCGGCAGGATCAGCCCGGTCTCCTCGGCCAGGGGCAGGAACTTCGCCGGGGTCAGCACCCCGAGCCGGGGGTGCCGCCACCGGACCAGCGCCTCCGCGCTGCGTACCGCCCCGCCGGCCAGGTCCACGATGGGCTGGAACTCCAGGTGCAGTTGCCGCTCGTCGACGGCGCGGCGCAGGTCGGCGATGAGTTCGGCGCGGGACACCGCCGCCTCGCGCAGCGCCCCGGTGCACGTCCGGTACGCGGACTTGCCGGCCGCCTTCGCCGCGTACATCGCGATGTCGGCGTCGCGCAGCAGGTCGGTGTGGGAGGTGTGCTGCGGGCCGTACTCGGCGATGCCGATGCTGGCCGACGGGTGCACGCCCAGGTCCTCCTCGCCGGGCAGCGGTTGCAGGGCGGCGAGGAGCCGGTCGGCGAGCCGGTCGGGGGGCACCGGCCGGCCGCCGTCGACGAGCACCGCGAACTCGTCCCCACCGAGGCGCGCGATCATGCCGTCCCCGCCGACGGCGTCCCGCATCCGTTCCGCGATGCCGGTCAGCAGCCGGTCGCCGGTGGCGTGCCCGAAGCGGTCGTTGACCTGCTTGAACCCGTCCAGGTCGAGCAGCAGCACGGCGACCGGGGCGTCGTCGCGCAGGGCGCGGCGCAGCCGCCGGTTGAAGGTGAGCCGGTTGGGCAGGCCGGTGAGCTGGTCGGAGTAGGCGAGCCGGCGCAGCCGGGCGACCAGGCGCAGGTTCTCGTTGGCGGCCAGGCCCTGCCGGACGGCCAGGACGCCGAGCAGCGTCATCATGCCGAGGAAGATCAGGTGCGGGGTCTGCCCGGTGGGGCGGCGGGCGAGCACCACCGCGACGATCGCGCCGCCGACCGGCAGGTAGGGCAGGGCCACCCGCCACCAGGGCGGCAGCGGCGACTCGCTGATCTCCTCGGTGCCGTCGCAGCCGGGCGGCGGCGGGTAGCGGGTGGCGACCCCGATCAGCAGGTAGCTCAGCGGCCAGCAGACATCGATCGGGTGACCGGGGGCGTAGGCGCCGTGCGCGAAGAGCGAGACGTAGCCCGCGTCGGCGGCGGCGCGGGTGGCGAGGCTCGCCCCGATCACGGTCAGCGCCGGCCACATCGGCCGGGACGGTCCGGCGACCGCCACCAGGATGGTGAGCTGCATCAGGTCGAACATCGGATACAGCAGGCCGAAGGTGCGTACCGGGTCGGTGAGGTCGGCGGCGGCGATGTCGCGGAAGACCACCACCCAGCCGATCGGGATCAGGGCCAGCCCGACGATCACCCCGTCGAGCAGGGTCCGGGCCCGCCCGACCGCGCTGCGCGGCGCCGCCAGCGAGGAGAGCAGCGCGGCGGTGCCGGTGACCAGGCCGGCGGTGAAGATGCCGCCGATCAGCGGGGTGTGCGGCAGCGCATTGCCGCCCAGCCGCTCGGCCGTCCACAGTGCCCGGCCGATGGCGGCGAGCGTCATGGTGGCCGCCAGCAGGCCCCAGAACCGGCGCAGCGGGGTGGGGTGCCGGCGGGCCACGCCGACGCAGGCCAGCGCCGCCCAGCTCGCCACGGCGACCGCGCCGAGGTCGCTGACCAGGGCGGCGCCGGGCAGCCGGGCCGCCAGCCACACCCCTTCCCCGAGTACGACGAGAGCGGCCGCGACGATCCCGACGCGGCCGGACAGCGTGGGCCGGGCCGGTGCCACGGCACGGCTCACGTCTCGGGGCAGCACAACTATTCGCTCCGGCTCTCTCTCTTCACGTGCACCCTCGACGATGAGGACCGGTCACGGGCGGCGAACGGCGCAAGCGTAGCCACCGGCCGGTGCCGCCGCCAGAGGCCGTCAGCCCCCGTCACCGTGCCGGTGGGAGCGGTGACACGGCGTCCGGGGCAGGGGTGCGTTCGTCGGGGACGGCGGGAGACGGAGCGACGGAGGCCCGGCCCGGCGGGACGGTGCCGGACCGGGCCTCCGGTGTCGTTACTGGACGGTCACGTTGTCGACGTAGACGGCGGAGGTGCCGCCGGCCCCGCTGCCGGGGACGAACTGCACGCCGATCTCGCGGACGTCACCGAGGTTGGCCACCCCGCCCAGGTTGAGCGAGAGGTTGACGCCGGACGAGGTGACGGCGACGGACCCGCCGTCGAACCACTGCCAGCCGGTGCCGGTCTTGACGTACAGCTTGGCCTGGCTGCCGGTGCCGAAGCTGCCCCACGGGGCGACCCGCGCGGTGGCCCGCAGGGTGGTCTTCCCGCTGAGGCTGGTGGTGGCGGTCTTCTTCAGGTAGGCGGCCCCGGCGCCCAGGTTGACGTCGGACTTCAGCGAGTACGTGCCCTGGGACGCCCACTCGTTGACCTGCCACGGCCCGCCGGTGACTGCTGTGCCGGTCCAGCCCTCGGTGCCGGACTCGAAGCCGTTGAGCAGGGTGCCGCCGGTCGGCGGGGGCGGGCTGGAGGTGCCGCCACCACCGGGCTCGGTGACGTTGCCGAGGTCGACCTCGCCCCGGTTGGCGATCCAGGAGTTGTTGAACAGCGTGCTCGCGCCCTGGTTGCGGGCCGGGCTCCAGCTGTCGTTCCAGGCCAGGAAGTAGCTGGTCTTCGGGTAGCTCTGCTGGAACGCGGTGACCCACTTGCCGTAGTCGAACGAGCCGGCGGTGTCCGGGCCGATCTCGGCGAAGGCGAACGGCTTGCCCAGCCCGACCAGCTCGTTGTACGCGGACTGGATGCCGGAGACCTGCGGGTTGTCGTCGTACGCGTCCATGCCGACGATGTCCACGTAGGAGCCGCCCGCGTAGTAGGCGGTGCGGTTGCCGCGGCTGAAGTCGGCGGAGTAGACCCAGATCAGGTTGTCCAGGCCCTTGGTGCTGGTGAAGTAGGTGTACATCTGCTGCCACACCTGCTTGAAGGTGTTGGGGTCGCGGTTGCCCCACCAGAACCAGTCGCCGTTCATCTCGTGGAACGGCCGGAACAGCACCGGCACCCCGGCGTTCTCCAGGTCCTGGAGGCCGGCGGCCATCTTGTCCTCGAGCTGCCGCCAGCGGGCCCCGGCGGCGGTGGACGGGTTGAGCAGGTCGCTGAAGTTGCCCATCGCGGTGTTCAGCCCGCCACCGTTGGCGTTGGCCGGGCTGGGCGAGTGGACGCTGACGGTGACCAGGCCGCCGCTCGACCACCAGGACTTCAGGCTGGAGTTGCAGGAGTAGTCGACCAGCGCGGTGATGTCGCTGTTGGTGGCCCAGCCGGAGCCGTAGTCGCAGCTGAGGATGGCCGGATACTGACCGGTTGCGGACTTGAGCTCCTCGGTCTGGCTGAGCGAGAAGCCACTGTTGCTGTAGCCGCCGAAGAAGCCGGAGGCGATCCGGTTGCTGCTGCGGTTGGGCAGGTGCCCGAGCCAGTTCAGCACGCTCCTGGTCGAGGCGGAGGCGTTGGTGTTGGCCGGCGTGACGGTGTGCGCGTCGGCGGGACCGATGACGGTCAGGACGGAGGCGGCGGCCAGGGCGGTGGCTGCGGCGCTCAGCGCGAGGCGGAGTCTTCTGCTTCGCATGGTCACCTTTTCGGGTCGGGGGTGGGTGGTACGGCTTACCGGGAGCCGCGGTTCACTCCCCCACTGAACTACTGAACCGATTAAGTTTCAAGCATGTAAATACATTGTTGCGACTACCCTGCGTTACGCACGAGCAGGTAGAGCCGGCGGGTCGCCACCTCCTGCGGATAACTGACCCGCTCCAGACGGGCCTCGACCGCGAAACCCACGTCGGTGAGCGCCGCGACCACCGTCTCCGCCGCGAAGAAGTGGAAGTCCACGTCCACCGGGTGACCCCACCACTCGTCCAGGTGTCGCACCTCGTCGCCGAGGTGGACCGCGACCAACAGCGGCGCACCGGGACGCAACACCCGGCGCAGCTCGACACCGGCCGCGGGCAGCTCGTCGGGGTGCAGGTGGATGAGCGAGTAGAGCGCCACCGCCGCGCCGAACTCGCCGTCCGCGGCGGGCAGCCGGAGCAGGTCACCCGCCCGGAACTCCGCCTGCGGGCACGACCGGCGGGCCACCGCGACCATCCCCGGCGACAGGTCGATCCCCACCGCCCGGACCCCGCGCCCGGCCAGCCAGGCCGTCACGTGCCCCGGGCCGCAGCCCAGATCGGCGACCGTCGCCGCCGACCCGGCCTCCTCGACCAACGCCGCCAGCAACGCCCGGTCCAGCGGCTTGTGGATCAGCTCGTCGGCCAGCCGGCTCCGGTACTCCTCGGCCACCGTGTCATAGCTGCGCCGCACCCCGTCGTGGTCACCGCTCATCGGACCAGGATGCCAGCCCGGTCCACCGTGGACCGGCCCGAGACTCAGGCCCACGCCTCCGCCGGATCACCGTCGTCGCCGGTCCCCACCGGGACGTCGACGTGCGCGGCCGGCGACGCCGCAGCGGCGTCGGGCCCGAGGGCGGCGTCCGGTGCCGGGGCGGCGGCCGGCGGCCCGCCGTGCGTCCACGGGGTCTCCTCCGGCGCGGGGAAGTTCCCCGCCGGCATGAACGCGTCCGACAGGGTGGTGAAGCAGAGCCGCTCTCCCACCTCGGGAACCGTGCCGGGTGGTGCGGTCAGGCCGCGCCCCATCCCGCCGGAGAGCTCCAGCACCACCTCGGTCTTGCCGTCCGCGCCGGGGGTCAGGAAGACCACCCGGGCCTTCTGCGCCGGCCGGGTGGGTGAATACAGCGTCGCCCCCACCGGCACCGCCACCGGTTCCGTGGTCACCACCTGGATGCGGGGGCGCAGCACCGGACGCTTGCCGCTGTCGTCCACCCGCTTCGGGTCGGCCAGCGTCACGTCGCCGACGAACGCCTCCCCGGTCAGCCGGTGCTCGGCCATCACCAGCGGATCGTCGTAGGCGCGCTGGACGGCGTACGAGGTGAGGGCCCGCTCCAGCCGGTGCAGCCGCACGGCGGCGGCGACCGCACCGTCGCGGCGGGGCTGCGGGCCGCCACCGGCGTCGACGTGCTCCGCGTAGCCGGTGAAGGCGTCCCGGTCGCCGTCCCAACGGCCCGCCACCCGGGCGCCGGGCGGCAGGGCACGCAGCAACCCCACGCCGCGCCACATCAGCTCCCAGGTGGGCGCGAGCTGGTCGCGCAGCAGGCCCTCCAGCTCCGCGTACGCCGCCGCCCGCGCCACCGGGTCGTCCTCCGCGTCCGCGTACGCGGCGACGGCCGGGGCGAGCCGACGGTTGTCGAAGTCCGGGTCGGTGGCCGGACCGGCGGGCGGGCAGACCGACGGGTCCTCCGCCCGGGCCGCCGCCTGCGCGCCGGTGAACCCGGGCGGCGGGTCGAGCCAGCCCAGCAGCGCCGGCAGGTGCAGGTCCTCCACCGCGCTCTGCCCGGTCGCCCAGTGCAGGGTCAGCGCCTCGGTCATCGCCAGCAGCGCCGACGAACCCGGATGCTCGGCCCGCTCGGCGAAGAAGGTCAGCCAACGCCCCAGCAGCGGCACCGACGGGTGCACCGGATAGTCGCCGTCGGCGCGGCGGAACCGGGTCGACCGGCCGAGCAGCCGCAGGAAACCGATCCCGGCCGGGTTCGGCACCAGCAGCTGCGGCGCGTCCACGTACCGGTGCCGGACGTCCCGGCCCCGGTCCACCGGCACCGCCTCGGTGACGCTCCGGAACGAGTCCAGGTACGGCAGGACGATCGCGGCCAGCTCGGCGGCGAACGCGAAACGCTGCTGCCGGTTGCGTGGCTGCGGCACGATCAGCAGCCGCGCCTCGTCGGGCGCCGCGCCGGCAAGGACGGCCAGCGGGGCGTTCGCCTCACCGGCCATCGCGAGCGGGACCAGCACGAGTGGCCGTTCCGACAGCCACAGGTGCCGGACCGTGGCGACCGGCTGGGCCACCCCGGCGGCGACCGCCTGCGCCTTGGCGAGCGCGCGGAGCGTACTCATGCGGGGTCTCCGGTCATGGCCTCGGCGCGCAACCGGGCGGCGGCGCGCAGCAGCGCGGCGGCCTCGCCCTGCTCCGGCTCTCCGGCGCGCTCGCCGCCGGCCAACGCCAGCACCTCGGCCACGTCGGCGATCCCGCCCAACGCCTCCCGCACCGGACGGCCCAGCGCCGTGGTGTGGCCGCGCGCCTCGTGCCGGCAGAAGTACGCCAGCTCGCAGGCGGCCAGGCAGTCCGGCGCGTAGCGGGCCTCGACGGTGAGCAACGCGGCGGTCAGGGTGGCCGGGTCGGCGGTCGGGTCGGCGGTGAACTCCGCCGGCACCCGGTCGAGCAGGTCGTCGATCCGGGCCATCCGGTCCAGTTGGCGGCGCAGCACCAGCAGCTGTTTGCGCACGTCGACCAGGCTGGCCACCGGCTCGTTGGCGAAGTCACGCGGGCAGACCAGCACCACGTCGTGGGAGACGAGTTCCGGGTCCCGGCCGGCGGCGGCGAGCAGCTCGCGCAGCGCCAGCACATAGACGGCCGACTGGGTGGCCGCGGCGGAGACCTTCGCCGGGTCGGCCTGCCCGTCGATCACCGGAAACGACTTGATCTCCACGACGTGGAAGCGCCCGCCCAGCCGGGCGGCCACCAGGTCGGGTTCCAGGTGCACCCGCCGGCCGGCCACCTCCAGCCCGAGCAGCGGGTGGTCGAAGAGCGCCGCGTCGTCCCCGCCGTCGGTCAGCGCCGCGCGGGACCGGTCGTGCCGGTCCGCCAGGTCGGCACCGCCGAGGTCGGTCCAGCTCGCCCGCGCCGGCACCGGTACGCCCAACCGCTCCGCGACCAGCCGCAGCAGCTCCGCACCGCCGTCGGCCTTCACCTGCGCCTCGAAGGCGTTGCCCCGGGTGATGGCGAAGCGGGACTGGCCGAACCGGGCCGGGAAGCCGATCCGCTCGGCCAGCTTCGGCTTGTCCACCCCGGCGCTGTCCAGCACGGCCCGCCGGGTGCAGCCGGGATTACCGGTCAGCGCGGCGATGGTCCGGGCGTTGTGCCGCCGAGGTGGCACGCCACCCCGGATCCCCGCCAGCCGCTCCCCCACATCAACCACGCCCGCCACCCTAGCTGTGAAAGGAGGGGCCCCCTGTTAACGCCTACGGTAGAGAAGGGTTCCCTTCTCACCTCCGGGCCGACGGGCGCGGGTCAGTGGCCGGCGGAGCGGTTCCAGGGGGAGCGGGGGGAGCCGGCGCCCGCCGTGGGGCGGGTGCGGCGGCGGTGGCGGCGGCCGGGGGTGCAGGGCGGGCGGGAGACCGTGTGCACCGGGGCGGGTGGCGGGGTGACCGGCTGGCGGCCGATCAGCCAGCAGAGGAAACGGGCCATGTTCAGCCGACCGGGAGGCGCTCGGCCTCGGCACGGGAGATGTCGTACTGGGCGCCGCAGAAGGTGCACTGCTGTGCCCAGCGGGTCCGGACCGGGATCAGCGGGATGAAGAAGAGGCTGAACTTCGTGGCCCGCCGGGTGATGACCTGCGCCGCCCGGTTGCCGCAGTTGCGGCAGACCTGCGTGACGACACCGGACTGGGTGACCTTGGTCCGGAGCCCGAAGATGAAGAACATCGCCCGGCAGTACCCCGTCGGGGCCCGGACGACACCTGCGATTTTTTCCCTACCCGCCGGCTGTCCGAATGCGCCGCCGCCGTTCGTCAGGCTGGATGGAACCACGACCGGAGGAGTGACGGAATGAAGTACATGATGTTGGTCTGCACGGACACCGAGCCGGACCGGAACCCGGACGCCGCCCCGGACATCGAGCAGTGGGTGGCCGAGCGGGACGCCAGGGGCCAGCGGCTGACCGGCAGCCGGTTCGCGCCCCCGGAAGCGGCCACCACCGTCCGGGTACGCGACGACGAGCTGCTGCTCACCGACGGGCCGTTCGCCGAGACGAAGGAGGTGATCGTGGGCTTCGACCTGATCGAGTGCGCCGACCTGGACGAGGCGATCGAGGTGGCCCGCGCGCACCCGATGGCGTACGCGGGCCGGATCGAGCTGCGCCCGCTGGTGGAGGACTGAATGACCGACGCGGCCGGGGCGGTCGCCGACGCGGGTGCCGAGGCGTACCCGCGGATCGTGGCCGCCCTGATCCGCGTCACCGGCGACTGGACGCTGGCCGAGGACTGCGCCCAGGAGGCGCTGGCGTCCGCGCTGGAACGGTGGCCCCGCGACGGCGTACCGGGAAATCCGGGTGGCTGGCTGATGACGGCCGCCCGGAACCGGGCGGTGGACGTGCTGCGCCGGGCCGCCGTCGAGCGCCGCAAGCTACGCGACCTGGCGCTGCTCACCGACCCCGAGCCGCCGCCGACGGGAGGCGACGTGGTGGACGACCGGCTCCGGCTCATCTTCACCTGCTGCCATCCGGCGCTCGCCCTCCAGGCCCGGGTGGCGCTGACCCTGCGCACGGTGGCCGGCGTGCCGACCGCCGACATCGCCCGGGTGTTCCTGGTCGCCGAGTCCACCATGACCCGCCGGCTCACCCGCGCCAAGACGAAGATCGCCGCGGCCGGCGTACCGTACCGGGTGCCGACCGGGTCCGCGCTGGTCGAGCGGCTGCCGGGCGTCCTGGCCGTGCTCTACCTGCTCTTCACCCGGGGGTACGACGCCGACGGCGAACCCGCCTTCGCCGACGAGGCGATCCGGCTGGCCCGGCTGCTCGACACGCTGCTGCCCGACCAGCCGGAGGTGACCGGGCTACTGGCGCTCTTCCTCCTGCACGACTCGCGCCGGGCCGCCCGCCGCGACGGCGACGGCGACCTGCTCACCCTCGACGAACAGGACCGCTCCCGCTGGGACCGGGCGACGATCGCCGAGGCCGTCACCCTGCTGGACCGGGCGGGTCACGGCCCGTACGGCCTCCAGGCCCGGATCGCCGCCTGCCACGCCACCGCCCCGACCGCCGAGGCCACCGACTGGCCGGTGATCGCCCGCTGCTACGACGAGCTGGCCCGGCTCCGCCCGACCTCGGTGGTACGCCTCAACCGCGCCGTCGCCCACGGTTACGCGTACGGGCCCGGGCCGGGGCTGGCCCTGCTCGCCGAGGCCCGCAGCGGGGGCGCGCTCGACGACTATCCCCCGGCGCTGGCTGCCGAGGCCGAGCTGACCGCCCGCCTCGGTGACCGCGCTCGTGGCGTGGCCCTGTTCCGGGCGGCGGCCGGGGCGGTGCGCTCCGAACCGGAGCGTCGGGCCCTGCTCCGCCGGGCCGCCGACCTGTCCGGCTGACCGTCCGCACGGGACCCCCGACCGGCGCGGTGCCGGCTAGACTCGCGCCGTGAACACCGGACCGGCTTCCCGCCACGCACGGATCGGTGACCCGGTGGACGGCTGATCCGCCACCGGACGCCGACCCGGCGTCCCCGTCGTACGGCACGCGGACCTCCGCAGCGACTCGCCCCTGCCCGAGTCCCTGTTCCGTTCGCACAGCGAGGTCAGCCGAATGACAGTCAGCTTAAACCACACCATCATCGCCTCGAAGGACCGCGAGGAATCGGCCCGGTTCTTCCGTGAGCTGCTGGAGCTTCCGGCGGCGCCGTCCTGGGGTCCCTTCACCAACATCCAGCTCGACGACGGCACGCTGCTGCAGTTCGCCGAGCCGCCGGTGGAGATCCAGATGCAGCACTACGCCTTCCTGATCGACGACGAGTTGTTCGACCGGGCCTACGAACGGCTGCGGGCGGGTGGCGTCACGCACTGGGCCGATCCGCAGATGCGCCGCCCCGGTGAGATCAACGACGAGCACGGCGGCCGGGGCGTCTATTTCAAGGACCCGGCGGGACACGCCATCGAGTTGATCACCCGGCCCTACCTCTGACCGGCACGGTCCCTGCCGGCGGAACGACACCGGCGGCAGGGACCGGGCGGTCGGGTCAGGCCCCGGCGGGCATCTCGACCGCGAGCCAGATCGGCTGCCAGTCGGCCATCTCGTGGAAGCGGCGCAGCTCGGACAGGCCGGCCACCGACCCGCACCACGACGCGTACGGCGGGTTGTCCTCGTCGAAGCCGCTCTGCACGAAGGTCAGCCGGGTCTTCCCGTCGGACCCGTCCAGCTCCCAGCTGCTGACCCCGACGGGTCCCCAGTCGACGGACATCCGGCGGCCCGGCTCCAGGTCGATCACCTTGGCGGCGTAGCCGGCCTCGAAGCCGCCCATGGCGTACCGGCCGCCGACCCAGGGCTCGATGCCGATCGGGTAGCCGAACCAGGCGCTGGCCTGCTCGGAGTCGGTCAGCGAGGTCCACACCCGGTCCACCGGCGCGTCGATCAGCAGCTCGCCGCGCAGGTCGGCCGAGGTGAAGTCGGTACGCGGCAGCAGCGTCCGGCCCTCCAGGTGGGCGGCGAGGTTGGCGATCGACAGCGCCCAGAAGGTCTGCAGCACGCCGCGGATGCTGCTGCCGTCCATCGCCTCGGCGAAGACGTAGTGGCTCTGCCGCAGGGTCAGCTCGGTGCTCTCCCCCGCCGGGGTCAGCTCCAGCTCGCTGGTGGTCTCCACCCCGTCGAGCAGCCAGGCGAACCGCAGTATCCGCTCGTCGGCGTGGAGCAGGCGCTGGTGCGGGGCGTCACCCTCGGGCGTGTAGCGCCCCCAGAACTCGTACCGGTGCGGCAGCTCGACCTCGGCGTGCTCGGCGAACCAGACGCGCAGCGCGCCCGGGTCGGTCAGGGCGCGCCGGACGGCGTCAGCCGGCGCGGCGAGCCGGGCGCGGTAGGTCAGCAGGTCACTCATCGGTGTCGCCTTTCGGGTAGCAGGCCACGGCGAGCTTGAAGGCGTCCCCCTCGGCGCCCCCGTAGCGGGTGAACAGGTCCCGCAGCGTCGACTGCAGGTCGTGCAGGAACTCCTGCCGCCGCTCGGCGGGCACCCGGATCTCCCCGGAGACGCCGATCGACGGCAGCTCCGGGGCGGTGCGGTCGAGGGCGGCGACGTCCGCCTGGACCTCCTCCATGAGGTCCAGCAGGTGACCGAGGCTCAACTCGTCGCGCATCCGCCGGTCCCCGCCGAGCCGGCCGACGAGCCGGGGCGAGAGCCAGTACGACCGGGCGACGGCCTGGTAGATGCCCTCGCTGATGCCGCGCACCTGGCGCGCCGACACCTGCTCGGCCAGACCGGCGGCGACCAGCTGCTTGACGTGGTAGTAGACGCGTTGCGGCGTCTGGTCCAGCCGGGCGGCGACCTCGGTGCAGGTGCGGGGCTCGGCGAGCTGCCGCAGCACCTCGATCCGCTGCGGCTTGAGCAGGGTCTCGGCCTGCGCACGTTCTTCCAGGTACAGGACGTCTCTCATGGCAAAAACAAGTTTGTACGTACAAAACTTCTTTGTCAATGGGATCGACGAAAGGCCGCGCCGGTCGCGCGGCCTTTCGTGCGGCTTGCCGTGCGGGTCAGGGCGTCCAGTCGGGACGCAGCGGATAGCCGTTCACCCCGTCCGGGCCGTTCCGGGTGGCGAGCACCTGGTGCAGCTGGATGCCGTTGCGTTCGAACGCCATCCGCGAACCCGCCATGTAGAGGCCCCACACCCGGGCGGTCCCGGGGCCCACCTCGCCCACGCAGAAGTCCCAGTGCTCGACCAGGTTGCGGCACCAGCCCGCCAGGGTCAGCGCGTAGTGCTGCCGCAGGTTCTCCTCGTGGTGCACCTCCAGGCCGGCGTCGTGCACCTCGCTGATCAGCCGACCCGGCCCGGCCAGCTCGCCGTCCGGGAAGACGTACCGGTCGATGAACGCGCCGGAGCGGTGCGGGGCCCGGTTGTCGGCCCGGGTGATGCAGTGGTTGAGCAGCCGGCCGCCCGGCTTCAACCGCTCCCGCAACGCCCCGAAGTAGGCCGGATAGTTGCGCACCCCGATGTGCTCGGTCAACCCGATCGAGGAGATCGCGTCGAACCGCTCGCGGGGCGCGTCCCGGTAGTCCAGGTGACGCACCTCGGCCAGCTCGGCCAGGCCCTCCCGCTCGATGGCCGCCTGCGCCCACTGCGCCTGCGCCTTCGACAGGGTCACCCCCAGCGCCTTCACGCCGTACTCCCGGGCGGCGTGCCGGACCATGCCGCCCCAGCCGCAGCCCACGTCGAGCAGCCGCATCCCCGGCTTCAGCGCCAACTTGTTCGCCACCAGGTCGTACTTGGCGCGCTGCGCCTGCTCCAGGGTGTCCTCCGGCGAGTGGAAGACCGCGCAGGTGTACGTCATGGACGGGCCGAGCACCTTCTCGTAGAAGGCGTTCGAGACGTCGTAGTGGTGCGAGATCGCCGTGCTGTCCCGGGTACGCGAGTGGCGCAGCCCGTTCATCACCCGCTTCCAGCGCGGCAGCGCCTCCTGCGGCGGGGGCGGCGGCGGCATCAGCCGCTCCCAGCCGAGCCCTTTCACCAGGGCCAGCGCCTCGGCCACCGGCGGCATCCGCAGCGGCATCTCGTCCTTGAGCACCCGCAACGCCTCGTACGGGTCACCCGGGTGCACGCCGTCCAGGCCGAGGTCACCGCTGACGTACGCGCGGGCCATGCCGAGGTCGCCGGGGGCGGTGAGCAGATAGGACAGGCCCCGCTCGGAGCGGATCGACAGGGTGATCCCGGCGTCGGCCGGGCCGACGGCGCTGCCGTCGTATCCCGTCACCCGGACCGGCAACGCGCCGGTGGTCACCGCGCGGACCACGTCCGCCACGGTCGGTCCCGTACGCCGGCCTCCCGCCGGCGGGCCGGACGGGGCGTCCGCCGCCCCCTGTTCACGGTCGATCAGGCTCATTGCCGCGCTACCGCCTTTTCATAGAGTCCGGTGAGCCGGTGGTCCGGGTCGTAACGGTCCTTCACCGCGCGCCACGTCTCGCCGCCGTAGAGCCGGTCGAACGCCGCACGGTCGTAGTACGCGTCGGAATAGAGCGACTTGTGTCCGCCCGCCTCCGACACCGCGCGCTCGATGGTCCGGTTGACGTCGCCGTCGGCGGCGCCCTCAGCGATCGGCACGCTTCCCCAGAAGCCGATGTTCACATACGTTTCGCCTGGTTGCAGCGGATATAGCGGCCAGGCCCGGGCGGATCCCGGACCGGCCGGCTCGCGCAGCCGCAACGGGCAGAGCCAGACCGGGGTCATCCCGACGTGCTTGTCGAACCAGCGCAGGAAGTCGGCGGTGCCGTCGAGCGGGATCTCCACGTCCTGCACCACCCGCTCCCGGGCGGGCCGGCCGCGCATCCGGTCGATCCGGGCGGCCACCTGGTGCCGGTGCTCCAGCCGGACCAGCCGGTGATAGAAGTCGCTGCGCCGGCAGCGCGCCGGCCAGAGCCGGCGGACCACCGGGTGCTGCACCCCGAACGCCGCCGAGCACCAGAACCAGTCGGTGTCCCAGCGCCACAGATAGTCGTACGTGGTCAGCACGTCCCGGGTGCGCCGGCGCAGCGAGCGGTAGTAGATGTCCTGGCCGGTGTAGTCGCTCGGCCGCTCCGCCTCGTCGCTGAAACCGCCGAGCACGAGGTAGGCCTCGCCGGGGCTGAACACCACCCCGTCCATCGCGTCGACCGGCTCGCCCGCCCACTCCCCCTTGGCGACCACGTCGCGGATCGCGTCGACCAACTCCTCCAACCGGGTGAAGCGGATGTTGCGCAGCGCCACGTGGCGGCGCACCGGCTGGAGCTCGATGCGCAGCCGGGTGGCGTAGCCGAGGCTGCCCAGCGAGTTGGGAAAGGCCCGGAACAGGTCGGCGTGCTCGCCCTCCGGCCGGACGGTGAGCAGTTCACCCGCCCCGGTGAGGATGTCCATCTCGCGCACCGACTCGTGCGGCAGGCCGTTGCGGAACGACGTCGACTCGATGCCCAGCCCGGTCACCGCGCCGCCCAGCGTGATGGTGCGCAACTGCGGCACCACCAGCGGCATCAGCCCGTGCCGGAGGGTCGCGTCGACCAGGTCCTCATAGGTGCACATGCCCTGCACGTCCGCCGTGCGGGCGGCCGGGTCGACGTCGAGCACCCCGGTGAGGCCACTGACGTCCAACCCGGGGGCGCTCGGCGCCGATCTCGGGCGGAACAGGTTCGAGGTGCGTTTGGCCAACCGCACGGGCTCCCCGGCGGGCACCGCGGCGTACGAGCGACGCAGTGTGTCCACCGCCCGCTCATGATCACGGACAGCACGCATGAGCTGACCTTACGCCGACACCAGCCGATCGGCAGGCCCTCCACGCTGGCCGTTCCGTGACGTGTCGCCGGGTCAGCGGCGGTGGATCGGGGTGTGGCGGGGCCGGGCGTGCGCGGCATAGCGTGGAGGCATGCCGAAAGCCGTCTGGAACGACCTGGTCATCGCCGAGAGCGACGACACCGTGCTGGTGGAGGGGAACCACTACTTCCCCCGCTCGGCCCTGCGCGCCGACCTGATCACCGACTCCGCGACGCACACCGTCTGCCCCTGGAAGGGCACCGCGTCGTACCACTCCCTGACCCACGACGGGAAGACCAGCGAGGACGCCGTCTGGTACTACCCGGACCCGAAGCCCGAGGCGGAGCAGGTACGCGACCGGGTGGCGTTCTGGAAGGACGTCCGGGTCGTCGACTGAGCCACCCCCGGCGCGGGGCGACTGGCGATCGACCGTCGCGGTGGGTGAGGATGCCACCATGCCCGATCCCGAGCCGCGCACCGACCCGCCCGGCACCGTGTACGGCGCCCGCCCGGCGGCCCGCCCCGGGCGGGCGGGTGACCCGCTGCTGCGGATCGCGCTGGGCGTCGCCGTGGCCGGCGTACTGCTGGGGCTCTTCTTCGCCACCGGGGTGCTGGGTGGCGGCGGCGACCAACCGGTGCTGCCGGCGGCGGCCGCGCCCACCCCGGTGAGCAGCGAGCCGGCCACGCCCGCGACCACCGAGGCGGCACCGACCACCCCCGCCGAGCCGTCACCGACCCCCGCCGCGACCACCGCGGCGGCCCCGGTGGCCGGCCCGAAGGTGTTCCGGGCCGCCGCCTCCGGGCTCTGCGTCGGGGTGACCGCCGACGACCCGGAGGGTGCCGACGCGGCCCTCGCCCCCTGCACCGGCGGGCCGGAGCAGCAGTGGGTGGCGAACCCGGTCGCCCCCGACGTGTGGACGTTGACCAACGCGGCCAGCGGCAAGTGCCTGGACGTCGACGGGCAGCGCGCCGACGACGGGGTGGCCGTGCAGCAGTGGTCCTGCAACGGCCAGCCCAACCAGCAGTGGCGGCTCACCCCGACCGGGGCCGGGCCGGTGCTGCTGGTCGCCGGGCACAGCGGCAAGTGCGCCCAGGTCCACGAGGCCGGCACCGAGCCCGGTTCCGTGCTCGAACAGGCGCCCTGCTCGGGCGCGCCCGAGCAGCAGTGGGCGCTCGGCTGACCGGTGCGCCCCGGCCGACTCGGCGCCGGCCCGTTCAGCCCCGGTAGCTCCACGCCCGCCGGCCGACGGTGACCGGCAGCGCGACCGGCGTCGGCGCGACGCCGCCCCGGCGGCGGAGCAGCAGCAGCGAGAGCCCGGCCGCGCCGATCGACAGGGCACCCGCCGCGTACCAGGCCAGGGCGTAGTCGCCGAGCCGGTCGCGGACCAGCCCGGCACCGGTGGCGGCGATCGCCGCGCCGAACTGGTGGGCGGCGAAGACCCAGCCGAAGACCACCGCCCCTGACGCCCCGAAGTACTCCCGGCACAGCGCCACCGTCGGCGGCACGGTGGCCACCCAGTCCAGGCCGTAGAAGACCATGAAGACCAGCATGCTCGGCCGGGCGGTGCCGGCGAAGAGGCCGGGCAGCACCAGCAGCGACGCACCACGCAGCGTGTAGTAGCCGCCGAGCAGCAGCCGGCTGTCCACCCGGTCGGTGAGCCAGCCGGACAGGACGCTGCCGGCGATGTCGAAGAGCCCGACCAGGGCGAGCAGCCCGGCCGCGGTGGTCTCCGGCATGCCGTGGTCGTGCGCGGCCGGCACGAAGTGGGTGCCGACCAGGCCGTTGGTGGTCGCGCCGCAGATCGCGAAGCCGCCGGCCAGCAGCCAGAACGGCCGGGTCCGGGCGGCGACGGCCAGCGCGCCGAGCGCCCGGCCCGCCGCCCCGCCGGCCGGCGGCGGCGCCGGCGTCACCTCGGTCGCGCCGTAGGCGGGCAACCCCAGGTCCGCCGGGTGCTCGCGCAGCAGCCACCCCACCAGGGGTACGACCGCCAGCGCGGCCCCGGCCACGGCGAGCGCCGCCACCCGCCAGCCGTGGTCGCGGACCAGCACCGCCAGCAGGGGCAGGAAGACCAGCTGGCCCGCCGCCCCGCCCGCGGTCAGCACCCCGGTCACCAGGCCGCGCCGGGCCACGAACCAGCGGCCGGTGACGGTCGCCACGAAGGCCAGCGCCATCGAGCCGGTGCCCAGCCCCACCAGGACGCCCCAGCAGAGGATCAGCTGCCAGCTCGCGGTCATGAACACGGTCAGGCCGCTGCCGAGGGAGACCAGCACCAGCGCGGCGGCCACCACCCGGCGGATGCCGAAGCGGTCCATCAGCGCGGCGGCGAAGGGGGCGGTCAACCCGTACAGCAGGAGGTTGACCGAGACGGCGGCGGAGATGGTGGCCAGCGGCCAGCGGAACTCGGCGTGCAGCGGGTGCAGCAGGACGCCCGGCGTGGCACGGAAGCCGGCCGCGCCGACCAGCGCGACGAAGGCGACAGCGGCGACGGTCCAGGCCGGGTGGAGGCGACGGTTTCGGGTCACGGTCCGAGTCTCGGGCCGCCGGGCCGGACCGACGAGTGGCCGGAAAGCCATCATGCGCAATAATCGGGCCATGACCGTCCCGCACCGGATCGCGGTGCTCGCCGTCGACCAGGTGGTCGGCCTGGACCTCGGCACCCCCAGCCAGGTCTTCGGCGCCGCCCGCACCGCCGACCTCCAGCCCCTCTACACCGTCGCCACCTGCACCGTGGGCGGCCGGCCGATCCGCAGCACCGGCGGCTACCGGGTGCTCCCCGACCACGGCCTGGAACTCGTCGGGACCGCCGACACGGTGATCGTGCCGGGGGTGCACGCCGGCTCACCCGGCTTCGACGGCACCGTCGACCCGGCCGTCACGGCGACGCTGCGGGCGGCCCACGAGCGGGGCACCCGGATCATGTCGATCTGCACCGGCGCCTTCGTGCTGGCCGCCGCCGGGCTGCTCACCGGCCGCCGCGCCACCACCCACTGGGCGTACGCCAAGCTGTTCCGTCGCCTGCACCCGGACGTCGACCTGGACCCCGACGTGCTCTTCGTCGACGACGGCGTGCTCACCTCGGCCGGCGTGGCCGCCGGCATCGACCTCTGCCTGCACGTCGTCCGCACCGACCACGGCAGCGAGGTCGCCAACCGGGCGGCCCGCCGCTGCGTGGTGCCACCGTGGCGGGACGGCGGGCAGGCCCAGTACATCGAACGCCCCGTGCCCCGGGCCGCGGAGACCGGCACCGCCGCCACCCGGGAGTGGGCGCGGCAGCGGCTGCACGAGCCGATCGCGCTGCGCGACCTCGCCGCCCACGCCCGGATGAGCGTCCGCACCTTCACCCGGCACTTCCGCGCCGAGACCGGCCTGAGCCCGGCGCAGTGGCTGCTCGGGCAGCGCACCGACCAGGCCCGGCTGCTGCTGGAGACCACCGACCTGACCGTCGACCAGGTGGCCCACCGCTGCGGCTTCGGCACCACCGCCGCCCTGCGCCAACACTTCCACCAGCGGGTCGGCGTCGCCCCCGCCACCTACCGCCGCACCTTCCGCCACGCCTGATCCGCCCGGACCCGCCCGGGCGTGCGGTCGACACCGTACGAGGTCAGGCCGGGTGGGGGTGACGGCGCAGGGCGCGCAGCTGGGCCAGGTGCATCGGCAGGTGGACGCGGGTGTGCAGGTCCAGCACCCGACCCCAGGGCAGCGAGTCGTCGACGTCCAGGTCGAAGCCCTCGCGCAGCACCGTGTCCACCGGGGTCTCCGCCGCCGCGCCGAGCCGCTCGGTGAGCGCGCAGAGCTTCTGGCTGGTCGCCCGGAGCAGGGCGGCCAGCCCGTCCAGCCCACCGCACTCCGACACCAGCGCGTCGAGCTGCGGACGGTGGATCGTCTCCAGGTCGTAGTACGCGAACGGCGACCCGGCCAGCACCGCCTCGGTCGCCTCGCTCATCAGCTCGTCGTTGGCGGCCAGGTGCGCCACCACCTGCTCCGCGCTCAACTCCCCCTCGGCCGGCGGCCCGAACCCGCCCCCGTCCACCTCGGCGAACACCCGGTCGTACGCCCGCCGCAACTCCCCGCTCTCCATGCCACGCAGTGAACCCCGCCCGCCCCCGTCGATCATGGAGTTACGGCACCCGATTCACCCGGATGGGCAGCATTCGTCCACGACCACAACTTCATGATCGACGGGGAAGGGGTCAGCGGCGGCCGTGGCGGGCGCGGAGGTAGTCCGAGACGACGTACTCGCCGAGGTCGTCGAGGTCGGGGGTGAAGACGCGGCCCTTGGAGCGGCGGGCCACCGCGTCCACGAAGCGGCGCAGGCCGGGGTCGTCGCCGAGCATGAAGAGGTTGAGCGTGGCACCGAAGCGGGTCAGCTTGTCCACCTCGTGGACGGTCGCCTCGATCGTCTCCCGCAGCGGCGGCCAGTGGAAGTACGCCTCGCCGTCCTCCGGGTCCAGGTGCGCGGTCGGCTCACCGTCGGTGACGACCAGGACCACCGGCTCCGCGCCCGGGTGCCGGCGCAGGTGCCGGCCGGCCAGCCGCAGCGCGTGCTGCAGGTTGGTGCCCTGCTCCATGTCCGGCTCGACCGCCGCCAGCTCCTGCTGGGTCAGCGGCACCGCCTCCCGACCGAAGCCGACGATCTGCAACGCGTCCTGCGGGAACCGGGTCGCCACCAGGTGCGACAGCGCGAGCGCCGTCTGCTTCATCGGCCCCCAGCGCCCCTGCGACACCATCGAGTACGACAGGTCCACGCAGAGCGCCACCGCCGCCGACGCCCGCCGCTCGGTCTCCACCACCTCGAAGTCGTCGACCGCGAGCTGCACCGGCACGGTGGGGCCGGCACGGCGGACCGCGCGGGTGAGCGTGCGCACCACGTCGAGGGGCTGCTCGTCGCCGTACTCCCAGGGCCGGGACGCCCCGCTGACCTCGCCGGCGGCACCCGCCGAGCGCAGGTCGTGCTGGCCGCGCGGACCGGCGGTCAGGTCGGCGAAGACCCGGCGCAGCGCCGTGCCGGCGAGCCGGCGCAGCGCCTTCGGGCTGAGCGTCAGCCCGTCCGCGTCCCGGCTCACCCAGCCCTGCCGGCGCAGCTCCCGCTCCAGCTCCCGCAACCGGCGTACGTCGTCGGCGGCGTCCCGGCCCAAAGTCCGGGCCACCGCGTCCACGTCGACGTCGTCCAGGGTGCCCCCGGACCGGTCCGGGTCCAGGGCGTCCAGCAGCTCGTCCAGCTCGGCGATCTCGCCGAGCGCGCCGGTCGCCTCCCCGTAGCCGAGCGGCTGGTCACCGCGGACCCGCTCGCCGCGCTGCCAGTTCAGGTCGGGGCGCAGCGAGCGCAGGTGCGCGTCGAGCGCGGACAGCTCACCGGCCAGCCCCTCGCCCAGCGACTGGCGCATCAGCCCGGCCAGCTCCTCCCGCTGCCGGTCCGACAGCGACCGCATCAGCCGCTCCCCGGCCGCCGCCCGGCGGGCCAGCACGTCGACCAGCTCGTCGACGTTCCTCGGCTGCTCGGGGAAGAACTCGCCGTGCCGGCGCATGAACTCGGCGAACGCGTCCGTGGTGTCCTCGGCGCGGGCGTGCCGGGCCAGCAGGTCGTTGAGGTCCCGCATCATCTCGGCGAGCTGCCGCTGCACCGCCGGGTCACCGGCCGCGCGGGCCGCGTCCCGCAGGCCGGCGAAGCGCTGCTCCAGCACCTCGCCGCGGAGCCCGTCGAGGATCCGCTGGTACGTCTGCCGGGCCTCGTCGCTGGCCCACTGGTAACCGGACAGCTCCTCGACCGCCCGGGCCGTGGAGCGGGGCAGGTTGTCCAGCACCGCCTCGGCGAACCGGGCGTCGTCGCCGTCGCGCCCGCGCAGCTCGTCCCGCTCGGCGGCCAGCGCCTGGTCGAGCAGGGCCCGGGCCCGGGTCACCGCGCCGTCCAGGTCGCCCCGGCGCAACGCCTCGCGGCGCATCCGGCGGGCCCGGGCGGCCAGCTCGTCGAGGCCGCCCGCCCCTGCGGACCCCGCCGCAGCAGGTCGCGCAGCGCCTCGCGGAGGCTGCCGCCGTTCAGCACCTCCGCCCCGACCGCGTCGACGGCGGCCCGCACGTCGTACGGCGGGGCGAGCGGGTCGGGGCCGCCGCGCCACTGGCCGTACCGGAACCGGTTGCCGGCCATGGTCAGCCCCGGCCGCCGTAGACGGTGCGCCCGGTCTCGGTGACGTCCTTGCCGAGCCGGCGGGTCAGGTGCAGTCCTTCCAGCACGAACTCGATCCCGGCGGCGGCCTCGTCGGGGGTGGGCGCGTCGCCCATCCCGAGCCGGTCGAGCACCTTGGCCAGCCCGGGCACCGGGCCGACCTGGCGCAGCAGCTCGGCCGCCGGCACCAGCTCCCCGGTCTCGATCACCGCGCCCTCGGCGACCAGCCCGGTGAACCCGGACAGGTCCAGGCCGGCCAGCCGGGCCAGGAACGTCTCCGCGGTGGCGGTACGCAGCAGGTGGGCGAGGAGTTCGATCTCCCGCCCCTCCTCGCCGCTCTCGAACTCCACCTTGCCGCGCAGCGTGGAGGTCACCGAGACGGCGTCGCCGACCCGGCCACCGCCGCCTCCGGGCGTACCCCGGAGTCGCCGGCACCGGCCGCCGAGCCGCCGGCCGCCGACGCGCCGGCGAGCAGGCCGGCGCGGCGCAGCGCGGCGGCGGCGACCGTCTCGGCGGCGGCGATGGCGAAACGGGCGGAGACGCCGGAACGCGGGTCCACCGACGGCGACTCGCGGACCGCGCGGGCGAACCGGGCCAGCACCTCCAGCACGTGCTCGGGCACCTCGGCGACCAGGTCGGCCTCCTGCCGGATCAGCGCCAGCTCCAGGTCGAGGTCGACCGGGTAGTGGGTGCGGATCTCCGCACCGAAGCGGTCCTTGAGCGGGGTGATGATCCGGCCCCGGTTGGTGTAGTCCTCCGGGTTGGCGCTGGCCACCAGGAGCAGGTCCAGCGGCAGCCGCAGCTGGTAGCCGCGGACCTGGATGTCCCGCTCCTCCAGCACGTTGAGCAGCGCCACCTGGATGCGTTCGGCCAGGTCGGGCAGCTCGTTGACGGCGAAGATGCCCCGGTTGGTGCGCGGCACCAGTCCGAAGTGGATGGTCTCCGGGTCGCCGAGGGTACGCCCCTGGGCGATCCGGATCGGGTCGACGTCACCGATCAGGTCACCGACGCTGGTGTCCGGGGTGGCGAGCTTCTCGCCGTACCGCATCGACCGGTGCAACCAGCCGATCGGCAGGTCGTCGCCGGCCTCGGTGACCAGCGCCAGCGACGCCGGGGTGAGCGGGTGCATCGGGTGCTCGTTGAGCACCGAGCCGGGAATGACCGGGGTCCACTCGTCGAGCAGCGCGCCGAGCGAGCGGATCAGCCGGGTCTTGCCCTGGCCGCGCTCGCCGAGCAGCACCATGTCGTGGCCGGCGAGCAGGGCCCGCTCGACCTCGGGCAGCACGGAGTCGTCGTAGCCGACGATGCCGGGGAAGCGGTCCTCGCCGGAACGCATCCGGGCGAGGAGGTTGTCGCGGAGCTCAGCCTTGACCGTCCGGTAGCGGTGGCCGGACGCCCGCAGCTCGCCGAGCGTGCCGGGCAGGTCGGCGGGCGGGACCGGGGAAACCTGGTTGGGCGCAGTCACCCGGCCAACGCTAGCGCGGCCCACCGGGCAACCGCCCGTTTCGCCGTCGACTCAGCCGGTGGGCACCACGAAGCCCGACTCGTACGCGGCGATCACCGCCTGGGTGCGGTCCCGGACACCCAGCTTGGCCAGCACGTTGCCGACGTGCGTCTTCACCGTCTCCACCCCGACCACCAGCCGGGCGGCGATCTCGGTGTTGGACAGCCCGGTGGCCATCAGCCGCAGCACCTCCCCCTCCCGCTCGGTGAGCCGCGCGGAGCGCAGCCCGTCCCCGCCCCGCCCGCCGTACGTGCCGACGAGCTGCCGGATCGCGGCGGGGAAGAGCAGCGAGTCGCCGGCCGCCACCACCCGGACCGCCTCCACCACCTCGGCCGGCCGGGCCCGCTTCAGCAGGAAGCCGCTCGCGCCGGCGCGCAGCGCCTCATAGACGTACTCGTCGTTGGCGAAGGTGGTGACGACCAGCACCTTGGGCGGGTCGGCGGAGGTGGCCAGCAGCCGGCGGGTGGCCTGGATGCCGTCGATGGCCGGCATCCGCACGTCCATCAGCACCACCCGGGGGCGCAGCTTCGCCACCAGCGGCGGCACCTCCGCGCCGTCGGCCCCCTCGCCGACCACCCGCAGGTCGGGCTGGGCGTCGATGATCGCCCGCAGCCCGAGCCGGATCAGCTCGTCGTCGTCGACGATCAGCACGTCGATGGTCACCCGATCTCCCTCCCGGCCACCGGCAGCCGCACCCGGACCTGCCAGCGGTCCCCCTCCGGGCCGGCGCTGATCCGCCCGCCGAGCAGCAGCACCCGCTCCCGCATGCCGTCCAGGCCACGTCCGCCGCGCCCCGGGCCGGTCGCGCCGCGCACCGCGTTGACCAGCTCGATCTCCAACCACCGGCCGCGCCCGTCGGGCCCCGCCGGCTCCTGCCTGGGTACGTCGACCCGCAGCGTCACCGGGCCACGACCGTAGCGGGCGGCGTTGGTGAGCCCCTCCTGCACGATCCGGTAGCCCTCCCGGGACACCGCCGCCGGCAGCGCCACGAGCGGGCCGCTGACCCGGGACTCCACGGTCAGGCCGGCGGCCCGGGTGTCGGCGACCAGCCGGTCGAGCTGGTCCAGGGTGCGCTGCGGTGCGGTGCCGGCGCGCGCCCGGCCGCCGCCGTCGGTCTCCCGGAGCAGCCCCAGCACGTGGTCCAGGTCGTCCATGGCGTGCCGGCTGGTCTCCTCGATCGCGCGCAGCGCCCGACGGGCGAACTCGGGATCCGCGTCCAGCAGTTCCCGGGCCGCGGCGGCCTGGAGGGTGGCCACGGTCAGCGCGTGCCCGACGGAGTCGTGCAGCTCCCGGGCGAGCCGGTTCCGTTCGGCGAGCCGGGTCGCCCGGGCCTCCAGGGCGGCGATCCGCTCCGCCTGCGACGGGCCGAGCAGCACCGGCGCCATGGAGGCGGCCAGCGCGCCCAGCCCGGCGACCGCGTAGCCCAGCGCGACCAGCAGCACCACCCCGACCAGCGCCGTCCAGCGCGGACCGTGGTCGAGCAGCGGGCCGACCCCGACCGCCTCCGGCGGCCCGGTGTCCAGGCCGAACTGCCGCGCGATGAAGACCAGCGCCATCGGGAACGCGCTGATCGCCCCGAAGAGCACCAGCCCCCCGGTGACCAGGTGCAGGGCGATCCAGAGGGCGGACCGCAGCCGGGTCTCCCGGTCCGGCCGGTGACCGGGCGCCGGCTCCGGCAGGTCGACGTCGAGCAGGGCCCGCGCGGCGGCGACCTCCAGCGCCCGGCTGCCCGCCAGGAAGACCGGCACCACCGCGAGCACCGCGGCCACCAGCAGCAGGCCGGTGGCCAGCGGCCCGGGGACGTCCTCGTTGGTCAGCAACTGCCCGAAGGCCGCCGCCAGCAGCGCGTACGGCAGCAGGAGCACCCCGCCGAGCAGCAGGAACACGGCCCGTCGCCACGTACTTCCCCGCACCAGCGGCGCCAGCACCCCCCGAACCGTCACCCCGCCATTCTCCCGCCGACCCCGGCCCGCCCGACTCCCCCACACCGGGGAGATCCCGCCGCCGACGAACGTCAGCGGTGGTCGGCCACGTAACCCGCCGGGTCCTTGTCGGAGAAGGACAGATTGCGGCCGTTGCGGTGCTCGCCGTAGAAGCGCAGCCAGCGCGCCCCCAGCTCGGCGCGCAGCTCCACCCCGGCGTGCCGGCGGAAGTCGGGCAGCGCCTCGTCCTCCTCCTCGGCCAGGTGCTCGCTGTTCTCCCGGCGGGCCGTCCAGACCGCCGCCCACCACTCGTCCGAGCCGACCGGGTGCCGTTTCGACTCGGCGATCGCGTCGCGGATCTTGTTGTGGTCGCCGATCGCGTCCTCGGTCTCGTCGGCGCCGTCGTCGCCGTGCTTCACCAGGTGCGGATAGAGGATCGCCTCCTCCGCCTCGGCGTGGACGTCCAGGTGCAGGCTGAGCGCCTCCCAGATCGCCAGCAGCTCCGCGTCGTCCCGGGCATCGTCGAGCCGGGCGAAGCCGCGCCGGAAGGCGGCGTGGTCGTCGAGGATCAGCGCGGTGATGTCGTCCATCGTGGTCACCTCCCGGTCCGGGCGCGGATCAGCTTCGGCACGGCGGCCAGCCCGGTGACCGGACGGAACCGGCGCGCGGCGGCGGCGAGGGTGGCGTACTCGTCGTCGGCCAGGTCGATCTCGGCGGCGGCGGCGTTGCGCTCCATCTGCTCCACGCTGGAGGCGCCGGGGATGGCCACCACGTTCGGGTGGTGCAGCAGGTAGGCCAGCGCGATCTGGCTGGGCGTGGCGTCGTGCGCGTCGGCCACCTCGCGCAGGGTGGCGATCAGTTCGGTGCCCCGCTCCAGGTTCACCGGCAGGAAGTACGGGTTGGCCCGGCGCACCGCCCCGCTCGGCGGGTTCGTCGCGTCGTACCGGCCGGAGAGGAAGCCCTGCGCGAGCGGGCTGTACGCGATGACGATCCGGCCCGCCTGCTCCGCGTACGGGATCAGGTCCTCCTCCGGACCGCGGTCGATCATGCTGTAGCGGACCTGGTTGCTGAGCACCCGGCGGCCCAGCGCGGCCTCGGCGAACCGCCACCGGCGCAGGTTGTAGTTGCTGACGCCGACCTCGCCGACCAGCCCGACATCCTGGAGGGCCCGCATGCCGCGCATCGTGGTGGTGTCCGCGACCACCGGGTTCGGCTGGTGCACCTGATAGAGGTCGATGCTGCTGACGCCGAGCCGGGCGGCGGAGGCGACCGCGCGCTGCTGCACCACCGGGGCGACCGGGAGCACCGGGAAGATCTTGCTGGCCACGACCACCTTGGCCCGGTCGTCAGCGAGCGCCGCACCGAGGATCCGCTCGCTGCGGCCGAAGCCGTACAGCTCGGCGGTGTCGAAGAGGGTGACGCCGAGGTCGAGCGCGCGCCGGACGATCTCCGCCGCCCGGTGCTCGTAGTCGGGGCCGTAACCCCACTCCCGCGAGCCGAACTGCCAGGTGCCGAGACCGATCTTGGAAATGGGCTTGGGGGTGTCGAGCGGGACGAATCGCATGGCCTCGAAGCTACCCGGCGGACCACCACGGCACGCCCGAACCGCGACGGGCACCGTCCGGACGGCGGGATCTCCACCGGGAGCGTGCCCGCGCGGGGCTAGGCTCGGTCTCCGTGACCTATCTCGCGGCTGAACAGCGCTACGACTCGATGACCTACCGGCGCAGCGGACGCAGCGGGCTGCGGCTGCCGGCCATCTCCCTGGGGCTGTGGCACAACTTCGGGCCGGACCGGCCGTTCGACCGGCAACGGGACATCGTCCGGCGCGCCTTCGACCTGGGTGTCACCCACTTCGACCTGGCCAACAACTACGGCCCGCCGCCCGGTGCCGCCGAGGAGAACTTCGGTCGGCTGCTCGCCACCGACCTGAAGCCGTACCGGGACGAGCTGATCATCTCCAGCAAGGCCGGCTACGACATGTGGCCCGGCCCGTACGGCGAGTGGGGTTCCCGCAAGTACCTGATCTCGTCGCTGGACCAGTCGCTGCGCCGGCTGGGCCTCGACTACGTGGACGTCTTCTACTCGCACCGGTTCGACCCGGACACCCCGCTGGAGGAGACGATGGGCGCGCTCGACGCCATCGTCCGCTCCGGCCGGGCCCTCTACGTGGGCATCTCCAACTACACCTCCGAGCAGACCACCCGGGCCGCCGCGATCCTGCGCGACCTCGGTACGCCGCTGCTGATCAACCAGCCGTCGTACTCGATGTTCAACCGGTGGACCGAGTCGGACGGGCTGCTCGACACGCTGGAGCAGGTCGGTGCGGGCTGCATCGCGTACAGCCCGCTCGCGCAGGGCCTGCTCACCGACCGTTACCTGGGCGGCATCCCCGACGACTCGCGGGTCCGCACCAGCGTCTTCCTGAACGAGAGCGACCTCAGCGCGGAGAAGATGGCCGCCATCCGGGCGCTCGGCGCGATCGCCGAGCGGCGCGGTCAGTCGCTGGCCCAGCTCGCGCTGGCCTGGGCGCTGCGCGACCCCCGGATGACCAGCCTGATCATCGGCGCGAGCAGCGTCGGGCAACTGGAGGGGAACGTCGCCGCGCTGGACAATCTCGAGTTCACCGCCGAGGAGCTCACCGAGATCGACGGCCACCTGGGCTGATCCTGGTCGGGCCGGGCGGGGCGGCGACCCGGGTCACCAGATGCGGCGGCGGCCGGCGCGGTGGTTGCGTACCCCGCAGGGCCGGCCGACCGGCGCGGTGCCGGCACGTCGCAGCCGCATCCCGACGACGGTCGCCAGCAGCACCGTGACCACCGTCGCGGCACCGGCCAGCAGCGGCCAGCGGACGCCGCCGAGGTCGGTCACCGCCGCCGCAGGCACCGCCTGGGGCGCGTCGGCGGGGACCGACCGGACGGCCAGGCCGGTGGCCTGCCCCGGCGGGCCGTCGGGGCGGCCGACGCCCGGGCCCGCGCACCGGCGGCGGCACCCCGGCGGGCCGGAAGACCACGTCCGAGCAGGAGTAGTAGGTGTCCTGGGTGTCCGAGTTCTGCCAGATGACATAGATCAGGTGCCGCCCGTCGCGCCCGTCGGCAGTCGCCCCGCCATCTGGTACGCGCCGTTCCGGATCGGCGGGTCGGTGGCCGTCAGGAACGGCTTCGACTCCAGATCGGACCAGGTCAACCGCCTGGTCGGGGCATAGGAGGCGGTGGTGACGTAGAGCCGGAACGTCCCCCTGTGCGGGATGGTCGTCCGGTAGCGGAAGGTGAATTTCGCCCCGGCGGTCACCTCGGTCGCCGGCCAGTCGGCGCGGGCCAGGTTCAGCCCCTGGTAGGCGGAGAGGCCACCGCCGCACAGCTCACCGTCGGGGATCCGCTCCCGGTCCCGCCCGTCGACCCGGGCGACCCGGATGTTGTCCCACTCGCGCACGGCGCGCCGGCCGCGATCGCGGCGCGGCAGGCGGGCGTGGTCGCCTGCCCGCCCTCCGGGCCGCAGGCCGCCGCCCGGCTCACCGGGTTGGTCGAGGCGCCGTGCGCGGCGGCCGGCACGCCACCCGGGAGCAGAACCACGGCAACGGCCGCGACGGCGACGAGCATTCGGCGTACGACCATGAGATGGACCTCCCGCGCAGAGGTACGGGCCGCAGCCGGCAAAGGTTCGACGCAGGAAGCGGGCGGTGGGCGGCGCACCGGGTTTCGGGGCGGCGGGTGGGCGGAGGCAGGCCCTACAGTGACGACACCCCGTGATCTAGGAGTGTGTCGTGTCCGAGCCGCCGTCGGCACCAGATAGTCCCCGGACCGCTGCGGCGGCCGGGACGGGGAGCGGTCCGGCCGCCGACTCCCCACCCCACCTGCTCGTCATGCCCGCCGTCGAGGGTGCCCCGCCCACCGTGGCATGGCCCGGACCGGAGGGGCAGCCCGCCTGGGCGATCCCGGTCAGCGTCCCGCCCGGCACCCGCGGTTATGCGATCTTCATCCCGCTGGTGCCGGTCACCGAGGGCAACGCGCCGTCCGCGCCGGTCGTCCCCGCGCAGTCGGCCCCCGGCACCCGGGGGGCCGCCGGCCCCGGAACAGCCGCCCCGGCGGCGCAGCCGCCAGCACGACGCCGGCCGGAACAGCTGCTGCTGCCGGCAACACCGGCCTGTCCCCGGCAGCACCGCCGGCACGAGCGAGGCCGGAACAGCTGCTCCCGCCGGCACCCGCCCGGGCACGATCGCCGGACCGGACACCGTCGTCGCGGCGTTGGCCGGACCGGACACGGAAGCCGGACGTACCGGAACCGGGCCCGCGGATGCCTCGGCCGGCACGCCGACGGACCCCACCCGGACCACGACGGACCATCCGGCACCGGTCGCGTCGGCAGCGTCGACGGGTACCACGCCCACACCGGCCGCCGCCGAGCCGACGCGGCCGGACGTGCGCCCACCGGACGTCACGCCGTCGCCGGGGAGGCCGGACCCTGCGTCGGCACCGTACCCCGGTCCTGTCGCGGCGCCCCCGCACCCGGGCCCGGCGTGGGGCGGCCACCCGCCGCAGCAGCCGCAACTGTGGGTACCGCGCCCGCCCAAGCCGCCCCGCACCTCGTTCCTCGGGGCGGCCTGGCCGGGCCCGAAGCCGGCCACCGGATGGGCCACCCCGGCCGCGGTCCTCGCCGGGGCGCTGGGCAGCGCGTTCTTCGTACCCCTGAGCCGGACCGGCATCGGCTGGTTCCTCGGCTGGCTGGCGCTGACCGTCGGCGTGCTCGTCGCGGTCCGGCGGCACACCGCCGACCTGCCCCGGGGGGAGCGCCTGGTCCGCGGCGGCTGGGCGGTGGCGGCGCTGGCGTTGCTGTCCGTGTTGGCGTTCCGCAACGCCTGGTGGCTGGTCACCTTCTGCGTCCTCGGCGCGCTCGGCTGCGCCACCCTGGCCATCGTGGGCGGCCGGCTGGTCCGGTCGATCCTGTTCAGCCTGGTGGCGACCCCGTTCGCCGCGTTCCGGGGCCTGCCCTGGGTACGCCGGCACGTCCGCGCCCCCGCCGACGGCGGCATGGTCGGGCGGGTGGTCGGGTCGGTGCTCGCCACCGTGGTGCTGCTGGTGGTCTTCGGCGCGCTGCTCTCCTCGGCCGACGCCGCCTTCTCGCAGGTGCTCGACGCGATCGTGCCGGAGATCAGCATCGGCGCGGTGTTCCGTGGCATCTTCCTGGCCGCGGTGGGCGGGCTGATCGCCGTCGCCGCCGTCTACACCCTGGTCGCTCCGCCCGACCTGTCCGACGTGGACCGGCCGAGCCGGCGCAGCCTGGGCCTGGTGGAGTGGGCGCCGCCCATCGCCGCGTTGAGCGCGCTCTTCGCCGGCTTCGTGGCGGTGCAGTTCACCGTGCTCTTCGGCGGGCAACGGCACGTGCTGAAGACGGCCGGTCTCAGCTACGCCGAGTACGCGCGTAGCGGCTTCTGGCAGCTGCTCTTCGTCACCCTGCTGACCCTGGCCGTGCTGGGCCTGGTCAGCCGCTGGGCCCGGCGGGAACGGCCGGCGGAACGGAACCTGCTGCGGGGCCTGCTCGGCCTGCTGAGCGTCCTCAGCGTGGTGATCGTGGTGTCCGCGCTGTCCCGGATGTACGCGTACCAGAAGGTCTACAGCTTCACCGGTGAGCGGATCTTCGTGATGGCGTTCGAGCTGCTGCTCGGCGCGGTCTTCCTGATGATCCTGGCGGCCGGCATCCGGTGGCGGGGGCGGTGGATCCCCGGCACCACGGTGGGGCTGGCCGTGGTGATGCTGCTCAGCCTGGCGGTGCTCAACCCCGAGGACTACGCCGCGCGACGCAACATCGTCCGGTACGAGCAGACCGGCAAGATCGACGCCTGGTACCTGCGGGCGCTCTCCGCCGACGCCACGCCGGCGCTGAGCGGGCTGCCCGATCCGGTCCGCCGCTGCACGTTGAGCTGGATCGCCAAGGATCTGCGGGAGTCCGACCCCTGGTACGCCTGGAACCTGGGCCGGTACCGGGCCCGGCAGACCCTCGACCGGCTGGGTCGGGGCGCAATCGGCGGCCCGAAGGACTGCCGCCGGGCCGACCAGTTCGACCTGCCCAAGACCCGCAGATGAGCCGTCCGGTGGGCCGGGGCGGCGTACGTCGCCCGGCCCACCGGTCAGGCCCCGTCCGCAGCCCTCACGGTCACCGTGGGTGGCGCTGACGCCGGGAAGATCCGGAGGGCGAGGATCGCGATGTCGTCGGCGGCCGGGCCGTGCTGGAACGCGTCGACCCCGGCGCGGACGTACGCGACCAACCCCTCCGGATCGTCGTGGAGCGCGCCACGCACCAGCTCCACCAGGCGTTCCTGACCGAAGAGCCCCGCCGGCCCGCGCGCCTCGATGACGCCGTCGGTGTACAGCAGCACGGTGTCCCCCGCCGCCAGGTGCACCGGCCGCTGCTCGACCCGCACCTCGGCGAAGGCTCCGATGAGCATCCCCGGCACGCTGACCACCTCGACGCTGCCGTCGGCACGGCGTACCAGCGCGGGCGGGTGCCCCCCGGAGGCGAGGTCCAGCTCCGCCCCATCGTCGTGCAGCCGCAACCGTCCGCAGGCCACGGTGAGGAACCGGTCGACGTCGGCGTCCTCCCACAGTCGGGTGTGCAGCCGGCGCAGCGCGGCAGCCGGCTCGGCCGCTGCGGCGGTGATCCGCAGGGTGTGCCGCGCGAGGCCGGTCACCGAGGCGGCGTCCACGCCCCGGCCGGCCACGTCACCGACCACCAGCACCCATTCGCGACCGGCGGAGCCGTCGACTGCGAAGACGTCATAGAAGTCGCCGCCGACCTCGGCCGCGTCACCGGTGACGTAGACGGCCGCCAACTCCGCGCCGGGCACCTCCGGCAACCGGGACGGCAGCAGGCTGCGTTGCAGGCGCAGGGCGGTGGCGTGCTCACGTTCGTACAGTTGGGCGCGGGCGAGCGCCTGACCGGCGAGGCCGGCCAGCGTCTCCAGGAGGTTCCGCTGGTCGGCGTCGAACGCCTGCTCCGTCCGGTACGCGAAGGTGAGCATGCCGGCAGCCGTCCCCCGGCCGCGCATCGGCATCATCGCCCAGGCGGTATGAGCCGTGCGCGCCTGTGTCTCGGCGAGCTGCGGATAGCGGTGGAGCATCGCACCCACGTCCGGGTGGAAGGCGGACCTGTCCGAGCGGTACGCCACCGCGATCGGATGGTCGGCGTCGCAGGGCAGGACGCGCCACTGCTCCGGGGGCTCATGCCCGGTGGGCGCGAAGCGCAGCCGCCGGCCCCGGTCGTCGAGCAGGGCCACGGATGCCACGTTGGCCCCGGCGGCGAGGGCACCCGCGGTACCGACGGCAATAGCGACCTCGGCGACGGACACCGCCTGGGACAGCGCTTCGGTGAATGCCTGCACCTGACGCGCCCGCTGTTCCTCCTGCCGCCGCCGGGTCACCTCGGTCACGAAGATCGCCACGGCAGCGGTCCGGCCCCCCGGCCCCGGTACGCCGAAGAAGCTGCTCGACCAGGTCCGCTCGCCCGTGGCGGTCTCCACGTCGCGGACCACCCCGGTCTCGGCGACCTCCCGCATCACCGGCTCGACCAGCGGCCCCAGCTCGGGCAGGAGGTCGGGCAGGCGGCGGCCGAGATGGTCGGCGACGGGCCGCCCGTTCCACTCGGCGAGGGTCGGATTGATCTTCAGGTAGCGCAGCTCGGTGTCGAGCAGGGCGACCCCGACCGGGGCGTTCTCGACCAGGGTGTCCAGCACGGTCAGGGTGGCCGCGCGCCCCGCGGTCAACTGTTCGACGTCGAGCGTCTCCTCGTCGGTGACCTCCTCGAAGACCGAGGCGATGCCGACCGGGCCGGTGGGCGACGCACCGACGACCGGGTAGTAGCTGCCCCGCCAGCGCCGCTGCCCCGGCCGCCCCGGCGTCGGACCGACGATGTCGTGGTTCAGCAGCGGCCGGCCGGTGTGCACCACCTCGCGCAGCTGGGCGACGAACGACTCGGGCAGGTCGGGCAGCACCTCCCGGAAGTGGCGACCGATGTGCTCGTCCGGGGTGCAGCCGTTGATCTCCGCAGCCCGCTGGTTGACCAGCATGAAACGCATGTCCCGGTCCAGCACACTGACCCCGACCGGCAGGTGCATCAGCACGGTCTCGAGCAGTGCCTGGTCGATGCCCTGGGCACCCGCCCCACGGGCCAGTTGCGCGACGGCCGACATGGTGGGCAACGGCACCGGGCCGTCGGGGGCGGGCTGGCGGGACCCGTGCCGCAGGCCGGTCACCCGAACCTGCTCGGCGGCGTGCTCGGCCAGCCGGACCACGGTCTCCAGCGCGCCCGGCGGCACACCGCGCCGGTAACCGATGCTGATCGCGCCGATCACCACCGGCTCGTGACCCGGGCGGGGTTGCCAGAGCGGAGCGGCGACCAGTCCTTCGACGTCGGCGGTCGGCACGCTGGCGGTCGCCGGGAAACGGATCAGCCGCTCGCGGAAGGACCCGGCCTCGACCAGCTCACCGGTCCGCGCCGACCGGGCGATCGCCACCGGTGCGCCCAGTGGGAACCGGGACCAGCTCTCCGCTACCTCGGGCACCATGCCGGCCTGCGAGACCAGGTCGAGCTGCTCGCCGGCCTCGTCGAGGAGGACCAGCACGACCACCTCGGCCGACGCCTGCCGCAGCACATCGGCGGGGAGCAGTCCGCCCGTCCCGTCCGTGGAGATTCGCCCGATCCGCCCTCGCACCCTGCTCCTTCGTCCTGCGGAGGCCGGCTGCCCCGGTAAGGACGGTACCGCTGGTGCAGGCGGCCGGCGACCCACAGAGAGGCCCACCCGTCGGCCACATCACAGCCGGGGAAGGACCGGTGGGCACGCGTACGTGCGGAACCGGAGCCGGACCGCCACGTGCCCGACACGCGCCGCCCTCGTCGTGGCGATCCCGCACCCCCGGCCCGCACCACCGGTCTGGGGCCGCCGCCTGCCGCCCGACGGCTCTCCGGCGAGCGGGCGGCACGTTTCTCGCGCCAGCCCGGTACGACGAAGGGCGCCCGTCATTTCTGACGAACGCCCTGTCTGAAGGGTGGAGCCGAGGGGACTCGAACCCCTGACCCCCACACTGCCAGTGTGGTGCGCTACCAGCTGCGCCACGGCCCCTTGCTGTCGCCCCCGGTCGCCCGGGCACGGAGAGAACTATACACACGCCCGCCGGCATGGTCATCTCGCGGGGGCCCCTGCGCCGGGTGGCTCAATTGAGGGCCACGTCCGGCGGGAAATGGGCGACGGCGGCCATCATGCCGCCCTGCCGGCGCAGCACCATCGGCCACAGATCGTCCGGCCGGTCGACGAAGGCGTCCCCGGGGAGCGCGTCCAGGACGAACCAGGAGCCCTCCTCGATCTCCCGCTCCAACTGCCCCGCGCCCCAGCCGGAATAGCCGGCGAAGACCCGGATCCCGCCGATGGCGTCCCGCAGCCGCTCCGGGTCGACCGAGAGGTCGATGGTGCCGACCGCGCCGGAGACCCGGTGGAAGCCCTTCACCGGCTTGATCGGGTGCCGCATCCGGGCCAGGCAGATGGCCGAGTCGGGCTGCACGGGACCGCCCTCGAAGAGGACCGCGGGATGGCGGGCCAGGTCGCTCCAGTCGCCCAGCACGTCGGCCACCGGCACCTCGGTGGCCCGGTTCAGCACCACCCCGAGCGCGCCGCCGGGCTCATGGGCGACCAGCAGCACGACCGTACGGTCGAAGTTGGGGTCCTTGAGCGTCGGGGTCGCGACCAGCAGCCGTCCGGTCATCGACTCCATGGCCCGACCACCGATCGCCTGTCCCTCCTGCATGTCGGACATTCGTCACCCGTGCACCGGGGCAGGGAACCCGACGCCGTGGGCCATCCGCGCTGTCAACGCCATGCCTGGCACCATAGCCTGCGCTCCGCACGGTGGCTAAGGTCTGACGGGCGGATGATCGAACAGGATCGAAGGAGAGCCCCATGCGTCCAACGGCCGAGTTGGCAGTGATCGGTGGATCGGGGCTCTACGCCCTGCTCGACGGCGCCACCGAACACCAGGTGGAGACGCCGTACGGGGCGCCGTCGGACGCGATCACCATCGCCGAGCTGGGTGGACGTCGGGTGGCCTTCCTGCCCCGGCACGGCCGGGACCACCGCTACCCGCCGCACCTGATCCCGTACCGGGCGAACCTGTGGGCGCTGCGCTCCCTGGGGGTGCGCCAGGTGCTCGCCCCGTGCGCGGTCGGTGGCCTGCGGCCCGAGCTGGGGCCGGGCACGTTCGTGGTGCCGGACCAGCTCATCGACCGGACCAGCGGGCGGGTCCAGACCTACTACGACCGGGGCGCGGTGCACGTCTCGTTCGCCGACCCGTACTGCCCGACCGGGCGTCGTACGCTGCTGGCCGCGGCGGCCGGCCGGGACGTGCCGGCGGTCGACGGCGGGACCGTGGTGGTGGTCGAGGGGCCACGCTTCTCCACCCGTGCCGAGTCGCGCTGGTTCACCGCGATCGGCGGGTCGGTGGTGAACATGACCGGTCACCCGGAGGCGGTGCTCGCCCGCGAGCTGGCCCTCTGCTACACGTCGATCGCGCTGGTCACCGACCTGGACGCGGGCGTCGAGAGCGGTGACGAGGTCACCCAGGAGGAGGTCTTCTCGGTCTTCGCCGAGAACACCGACCGGCTGCGCGGGGTGCTGCTGGACGCGGTGGGCGCGCTGCCGGCCGAGCGGGACTGCCCGTGCGGCGACGCGCTAGACGGGATCAAGCTGCCCTTCGACCTGCCGTAGGGGGTCGGGAACCGGGAAGCGAGGGGGTGACGACCCGGGAAGCGCCCGACAACCCGGCCGCCCGGCGATAGATTCGGCTGGTCGGGAGGCTGATCACCGAACCGTCTCCGGCACTGCGCGGGACGGGGGCGGTCGGTGATGGCAACGGTCCGGGAGACCACCTACGACCTGCTGCGTGACCTGGGCCTGACCACCGTCTTCGGCAACCCGGGCTCGACCGAGGAGCCCTTCCTCCAGGACTTCCCGGCCGACTTCCACTACGTGCACGCCCTGCAGGAGGCGTCGGCGGTGGCGATGGCCGACGGCTACGCCCAGGCCACCTGCCGGCCGGCGCACGTCAACCTGCACACCGCACCGGGCACCGGCAACGGCATGGGCAACCTGGTCACCGCCTGGCACAACCGCACCCCGCTGATCGTCACCGCCGGCCAGCAGACCCGGGAGATGCTGCTGCTCGAGCCCCGGCTGGCGAGCCGCCGGGCGGCGGAGCTGCCCCAGCCGTACGTGAAGTGGAGCCACGAGCCGACCCGCGCGCAGGACGTCCCGGCGGCCTTCCTGCGGGCGTACGCGACGGCGGTGCAGCCCCCGGCCGGGCCGGTCTTCCTCTCGCTCCCGATGGACGACTGGGACCGGCCCGCCGACCCGCCCCCGCAGCGGCGCACGGTGGCGACCCGGTTCGCCCCGGACCCGGACCGGCTGCGCGGGTTCGCCGACTGGCTGGCGGCGGCCCGGTCGCCGGTGCTGGTGTTCGGCGCGGCGGTGGACCGGGCGGACGCCTGGCCGGCCGCCGTGGCGCTGGCCGAGCGGCTGGCCGCCCCGGTCTGGGCGGCCCCGGCACCGGAGCGGGCCGTCTTCCCCGAGGACCACCCGCAGTTCCGGGGCGTCCTGCCGTACGCGATCGGGCCGCTCGCGGCGGCGCTGCGCGGCCACGACGTGGTGCTGGTGGTGGGTGCGCCGGTGTTCCGCTACTACCCGCACGTGCCGGGTGACCACCTGCCCGAGGGTGCGCGGCTGCTGCACGTCACCGACGACCCGGACGAGTCGGCGCGGGCGCCGGTCGGGGACAGCCTGCTCGGCGACGCCGGGCTGGCGCTGGCGGAGCTGGTGGCGCTGCTGCCGCCGACGGACCGGGCGGCGCCGCCGCCCCGCGCCGACCCGGAGCCGCCGGAGGCGACCGATCCGCCGAGCGCCGACGCGCTCTTCGCCGCCCTGGCGCGGCACTGGCCGGCGGACGGGGTGCTGGTGCAGGAGTCGCCGTCGAACCTGGCCGTGCTGCGCCGCCGGCTGCGGATCACCCGGCCGGGCTCGTACGTCACGATGGCCAGCGGCGGTCTGGGGTTCGGCCTGCCGGCGGCGGTGGGCATCGCGCTGGCCGAGCGGGACACCGGGCGCGGCCGGCCGGTGGTGGCGGTGATCGGTGACGGTTCGTTCCACTACTCGGTGCAGGCGCTCTGGACCGCCGCGCGGCTGCGGCTGCCGCTGCCCGTGCTGGTGCCGGTCAACCAGCAGTACGCGATCCTGAAGGCGTTCGCCGAGCTGAAGCACACTCCCGGCGTCCCCGCCCTGGACCTGCCGGGGCTGGACATCGCCGCGCTGGCGCACGGCTACGGCTGCGGGTCCACGGTGCTGGACGACCTGGACCGGCTGGGTGAGGTGCTGGGCGCGGCGCTCGCCGCGGACCGGCCGACGGTGCTGCCGGCACCGATCAGCACCGAGGTGCCCCGCATCCTCTAGTGACTCAGCTCGTCCGGGTGAGCAGGGGCGCGCCGGTGAGCACGTCGAGCACCGGGCGGGCGCCGAGGGGGGCCGTCAGCGTGACCGTGACCGGTTCGAGCTTGAGCTGGTCGGTGCAGACGCCCGTCGCGCGGGTCACGCCCCCGCCGACCACGACCACGTCGTCCCGCTCGGCGACCAGCGGGGTGGTGCCGGTGTCGCAGGCGCCGATCCCGAGCCGGTAGGTCAGCCGGGTGCCGTCCACCGGCGCCACCAGGTCCTGCGCGCCCACCACGCCGTCCGGCGCGGACCGCGGGGGTGCCGGCGGTTCGGGTACGGCGGTGACCGCGCTGGGCGCCACCGCGAGCCGGGCCACCGGTGCGGTCAGCTCCTCGACGGTGAACAGCCAGGCCGGCACCTCGGCCGTGCCGCGGCTGGTCCGTACCGCAGCGGTGCCGAGCCGCACGGCGGTGACGGTGAGCGGGATGCAGGCGTCCGTCGCCCGCGCCGGCGACCGGCCCCTCCGGGCCCGGTTCGACGGTCGGTCCGCCCACCTTCGGCCGGCCCGGTCCCCCGGCCGGTGCCTGCGGCCGCCCGTCGCACGGCGGCGGATCGCCCTGGTCGAGCTGGGCGTACGCCTCGGCGGCGCTGATCAGCGGCACGGTGAGCGTGCCGGCCGGGAACCGGACGGTGCCGTCGGCGGGGCGCGCGGCGGGAATGTCGATCTGGTCGCGGTACCAGCCGGCCCGGAACGCCGTCCCGGTCTCCGGGGTGAAGCCGGGGTCCCCGGTCAGCACGGTGGCGTCCTGGAGCGGGACGTACCCCGTGGTCCACCCGGCGTCGGGTCGCCAGTTCCCGGCCACTTCGGCGGCCCGCTGGTCGAACGCCGCGCGGCGGGGGTCGGGGTCGCCGCCGGCGGACCCGGCCGGTGCCGCGCCGGGCGAGGCGCAGCCGGCGGCGAGCAGGAGGGGCAGGCCCAGCAGGGCGACGATGCGACGCATACCCGGTTGGACGGGGTAGGCAGCGCCCCGGTTCCCGTCGGCGCGGTCAGGTCTCCCCGCCGAGGTCCGTCTGGTACGCCTCCCACAGCAGGTCGGCGCCGCGCTGCCGGTGCCGGTCGAGGGCCAGCAGCAGGTCCGCGACCCGGCTGCGCAGCTCACCGGCCGGTACGCCGGTGGCCCCGACGGCCCGCTGGAGGGCACCGATGGCGGTGGCGATGGCGGCGTGTTCGCGGGTCAGCAGGCGCACTCCCCGGTCCAGCCGCGGTGCCTGGCCGAGCAGTTCGGCATAGAGGCCGGCGGGCCCCTCGGTGAGCCGAACGTGGTCGGCGAAGCCCCGCTGGACGGGATCGAGTCGGACGATCACCCGTTCCCGCCAGCGGGGTTCGACCGCCGGCCCGGCGAGCACCCGCGCGAGCGCGTGCACGTCGCCGAGGAGGGTGGGCCGGGGTCGGCGCGCGAGGGGCGGTCGGCCCGTCGCGAGGACGGTGGACGGCTGCTGGATCGGACCGGTGACCATGGGCACCTCCCGCGCTGCACTTTCGCGTACAGCGATGGTGGCCCTGGTGCGCGGCGCTGTCCAGGGGCCCGCACCGCCTCATCTGCACCATCTGCCCCGAGAGCCCCACCCGACCCTAGAACCTCAGGGGATTCGCCGCCATGGCGCGGAGTTGACCGGCCAGCGCGTGCGCGTCGGCGTGCCGACCGTCGTCCGGCCGTCCGGCGGTGATCGCGTCGGCGAGGGCCCGCAGCTCGTACCCGGGCAGGGTGGCCAACCCCATGCCCTGCAACGGGATGGTGACCCGCCGGCCGTCGGCCGGGTCCCGGGCGACCAGCGTCGGCACCCGGGCCACCGCGTCGGATCCGGCCCGGTACGGCACCGCCCCGGCGCTCACGTCGGCGGTCGCCAGGTCGACGGTACGGGTCACCAGCGCACCCCGGACACGGGCGCGGGTGCCGTCCAGCCAGGCGGCGGTCCGCAGGATGCGCAGCAGCAGATAGAGCCCGAGCAGCACGAACGGGAGCCCGCAGAGCCCGACCAGCCCGGCCGCGCCCGGCCCCTGCCGGGGACCGTCCTGCAGTTCCGGCGGCAGCATCCCCGGCGGCAGGTCGCGGGCGTCCTCGTACGACGGGAACGGGTCGCTGGCCCCGGTGAGCCGGCGCAGCAGCGGGTCCGCCACCAACGGCAGCAGCACGAAGGCGGCACCGAAGGCGACCAGGAGCACGCCCGTCACCGCGGCGAAGGCACGCTGGCCCGGCCCGGCGCCGATCGACAGCCGCAGCTTCTCGTTGGTCACAGCCGGCAGCCTACGTCGCCGGGGCGACCGGGTACGCAGACGACTGTGCGCCCCGGTCCGGTGGACCGGGGCGCACAGTCAGGTGGTGGAGGTGCCGGGAATCGAACCCGGGTCCTTCGCCGGTTTGTCAGGGCTTCTCCGAGCGCAGCTCGCTGTGCCTCTACTCGGCCCCACCGCTCACGCGAGCAAGTTGGTGTGACGGGCCCAGTCGCTGATTGATCTCGCCGCACGGACCCCGCGACCGGGTCCGGTTGGCCAGCCTTCTAGCTGATGCCGGCTAACTGGGTCGAAGGCGCTCCCAGGCCGACAGACTCACTACTCGCCTCAGGCGGCGAGAGCGAAGTCAGCGCGATTGTTCTTGGCGCTTATTGGTTTCCGACGACCGATTCTCGAGACGACGTCGGCTTCCTCGGCTCGCTTCCCCTGTCGCTGCGTACGAAGTCGAAACCAGTCACCCCCTCGACGGCCACCCGTGTCGGTGGCACTGACAAGCGTAACGCCTGCCGCAACGGGTTTCATCCCGAGGCCCCGGTCGACCCGCCGAACGGGACAGAGCGGACAAATCAGTCGTCCATGCCCTTGCCGCGCCGGCCGGCGACCCGGGCGATCTCCCGGTCCGCGTCCCGCTTGGCCAGGTCCTGGCGCTTGTCGTACGACTTCTTGCCCTTGGCCAGGGCGATCTCCACCTTGGCCCAGCCGTCGGAGAAGTAGACCTGCAACGGCACCATGGTCAGGCCGCCCTCGCGGGTCTTGCCGATCAGCTTGTCGATCTCCATCCGGTTGAGCAGCAGCTTCCGGGTCCGCCGGGGCTCGTGGTTGGTCCAGGTGCCCTGGGTGTACTCCGGGATGTGCATGCCGTGCAGATAGAGCTCACCGTTGCGTTCCTGGGCGAACGCGTCGACCAGCGAGGCCCGCCCGGCCCGCAGCGACTTGACCTCGGTGCCGGTCAACGCCATGCCCGCCTCGTACGTGTCGAGGATGGCGTAGTCGTGGCGCGCCTTCTTGTTGGAGGCGACCACCTTGCGCCCCTTCTCCCGTGGCATCGGTGCCACCCCCTTTCCCCACTGATCCCCGCACCGGTCACCCGGCTGCGGGGGATCATGCTACCCGGGCTCCCCCGTCGGGCACGCCGGACCGTCGCCGGCACCGTCCGGAGAAGTCTCATACACAAGGGCCCTCCCGCGCCGTTTATTTCCGGCGTGGGAGGGCCCTCGGAGAGCCGCCCGGGGTGACTAGACCCGCAGGTAGAAGCGGAGCGTGGTCCAGGCGGTGGCTGCGCTGACCACCGCGCCGACCCCCGCCATCAGCGGGAACATCAGGAAGATGTCGGACCAGGAGATCGGGGTGATCAGGCCCTCCAGCGCCGACAGGGACCCGCCTGCGGCGAAGACCTTCCCGACCGACAGCGCGATCAACGCGAGGATCGAGCCGATCAGACCGGCGACCACCGCCTCCAGCACGAACGGTGCCTGGATGAACCAGTTGGAGGCGCCGACGAGCTTCATGACCGCGACCTCGCGCCGCTTGCTGTAGGCGGCCACCTGGATCGTGTTGGCCACCAGGAGCAGCGCGGCGACCGCCATGAAGATCGCCAGGGCCAGCGCGAAGGTCTGGATGCCGGTGAGGACGCCGAAGACCTTGTCCAGCAGCCGGCTCTGGTCGACGATCTCGTCGACGCCGGCCTCACCCTTGTACTGGTTGAAGATGTCCTTGTACTTCTCCGGGTCGTTCAGCTTGAGCCGCAACGACGGCGGGAGACTGTCTGCCTTGACCGCGCTGATCAGGTCCGGCGCGTCCTGGAACATCTCCTGGAAGCGCTTGTACGCCTCCTGCTTGTCGACGTAGTCGACCTCCTTGACCAGGGGGTCGCTCTTCAGCTTCGTCTCGAGGGCCTGCCGGTCGGCGTCACTGACATCGGTCTTGAGGAAGACCGAGACCTGGATGTTCTTGTAGTACAGGTCCTTCATGTCGTTGACCTTCTGGTACAGCAGACCACTGCCGCCCAGCATGAACAGGGACACCGCCATCGTGATGATCATGGCGATGGTCATCGTGACGTTGCGCCACAGTCCGACCAGTACCTCGGACAGGACGTATTTCACGCGCATCGGGAATTCCTCCGGCTCTCCGGCATGAGGTGTTCGTCGTCAGGGTCTACGGCGGCGCTCCGGGCTCAGCCGTACACGCCCCGGGCCTGGTCGCGCACGATGCGGCCGCTCTCGATCTCGACGACGCGGCGGCGCATCTGGTTCACGATGTTGGAGTCGTGCGTGACCATCACGACGGTCGTGCCGGTCCGGTTGATCCGGTCGAGCAGACGCATGATCTCGATCGAGGTGTCCGGGTCCAGGTTTCCGGTGGGCTCGTCCGCCAGCAGGATCAGCGGACGGTTGACGAACGCCCGGGCCACGGCGACCCGCTGCTGCTCACCACCGGAGAGCTCGTGCGGGTAGCGGTGCTCCTTGCCACCGAGCCCGACCAGCTCCAGCACCTCCGGCACGACCCGGCGGGCGACCGCCTTGGTCTTGCCGATCACCTCGAGGGCGAACGCCACGTTCTCGTACGCGGTGCGGTTCGGCAGCAGCCGGAAGTCCTGGAACACGCAGCCGATGGAACGCCGGAAGTGGGGTCGCTTCCAGGACCTCATCGACGTGACGTCCTTGCTGTTCACGATGACCCGCCCCTTGTTGGGGGTGACCTCGTGCAGCAACAGCTTGATGATCGTGGACTTGCCGGAGCCGGATGGACCGATGAAGAAGACGAACTCGCCCTTCTCGATCGAGACGGACACGTTGTCGAGCGAAGGCCGGGACGCCTTCGGGTACGTCTTCGTCACTTGCTCAAGCTGAATCACGGGTCGAGAGTCTACGCGGTGTAACTAGGGAGCCAAGCCCCACGCCCCCGCAGAGCGAGGCGCGTCATCTATTTAGTGCCTGACGTGGAGATCGATGACGCGCTCCGCCCCCGCATGATCACGCAGCGTCGCCGGCCATCTGCTGCTGCTTGCGCCACCGGATGCCGGCCTCGATGAAGCTGTCCAGGTCGCCGTCGAAGACCGCGGACGGATTGCCCGTCTCCTGCTCGGTACGCAGATCCTTCACCATCTGATAAGGGTGCAGCACGTACGAGCGCATCTGCTCGCCCCAGGAGCCCGAACCGTCGGACTTGAAGCCCTTCAGCTTCTCCTCCTCCTCCTGGCGCTTGCGCTCCAGCAGCCGGGCCTGGAGCACCCGCATCGCCGACGCCTTGTTCTGCAGCTGCGACTTCTCGTTCTGGCAGGTGACCACGATGCCGGTGGGGACGTGGGTCAGCCGCACCGCCGAGTCGGTGGTGTTGACGCTCTGCCCGCCCGGCCCGGAGGAGCGGTAGACGTCCACCCGGAGCTCGTTCTCCGGGATGTCGATGTGGTCGGTCTGCTCGACCACCGGCAGCACCTCGACGCCGGCAAAGCTGGTCTGCCGGCGGCCCTGGTTGTCGAACGGACTGATCCGGACCAGCCGGTGGGTCCCCGACTCCACGCTCAGCGTGCCGAAGGCGTACGGCACCTTGACCGCGAAGGTGGCGGACTTCAGGCCGGCCTCCTCCGCGTACGAGGTCTCGTAGACCTCGGTCGGGTAGCCGTGCCGCTCCGCCCAGCGCAGGTACATCCGCAGCAGCATCTCGGCGAAGTCCGCCGCGTCCACGCCACCGGCCTGGGCCCGGATGGCGACCAGCGCCTCCCGGGAGTCGTACTCGCCGGAGAGCAGGGTGCGGACCTCCAGCTCCTGGATGGCCTTGGTCAGCCCGGTGATCTCCGACTCGACCTCGGTGAGCACGCCCGGGTCGGACTCGGCCTCGGCCAGCTCCAGCAGCACGCCGGCGTCGTCCAGCCGGGCGCGGAGCGTGCCGAGCTTGCTGATCTCGCCGTTGACGTACGACAGCTGCGAGGTCACCGCCTGTGCCTTGGCCTGGTCGTCCCACAGGTCCGGCGCGGAGGCCTCCTGCTCCAGGCGGGCCTTCTGCTCGCGCAGCTTGTCCAGGTCGAGCACGGCCTCGATGTTGCGCAGGGTGGCGTCGAGTTCCTTGAGCTGTTCGGCGTAATCGGCAGCGGTCACGACAGACAAGGGTACTTGGCCCGGCGGAGTTCGTTCACCTCAGCCGCCCGACCCGCCGCAGGTGGCCTCAGCCGACCGGGGCGGTCTTGAGCCAGGACAGGGCGGCCCGATGGTAGGCGACGGCGAACTCCAGCGCGCTGGCGTCGTACGCGTCGCCCTCCTTCTTGGCGTTCTTCACCTGCTCCCGGACGGCGGCGAGCGCCTCGGTGTGGTACTCGTTCGCCGTGGTGTACAGGTTCTTCAGCTGGCTCGCCGAGTGCAGGTTGCCGAACGCGATCCGCAACGCGATCGGGTTGCGGATGGTGTCCCGGCCGGGGTTCTCGGCCAACCAGCGGGAGAAGGTCCGTTTTCCGGCCGCCGTGAGCGCGTACGGCTGACTCATCCGCGGCCCGGGCTTGCCCAGCCGCACGAGGCCCTTCTCCGCCAGCACCGGAAGCTCCCGGTAGACCTGACTGCGGGTCATCGACCAGTACGGCGACAGCCGCCGCTCAGCGGCGGCCATCAACTGGCCGCCTGTCATCGGTCCGTCGTGCAGCAGGCCGAGCAGGGCCGCCGCCGTCGGGTTGACTCCGGATTCCGCCATGCCCTCTAAGCTGCCACTTTGCCGACGCGGCGTCCAGGAAATGCCGTTTTCGACACCCAATGGGATTTCCTATGTGCACTGTCGGCCGACGACAGTCCGCCAGGGACCCCACCCGGGTGCAAGGAGGGGCCCCTTGTTAACAGGCGTGCGTTAACAAGGGGCCCCTCCTTACGCAGCGTCAGCCCATGTGCGGGTAGCCGTGGTCGGTCGGCGGGACGAAGGTCTCCTTGATCGTCCGCGGCGACATCCAGCGGACCAGGTTGTGCCAGGAGCCGGCCTTGTCGTTCGTGCCGCTGGCCCGGGCGCCGCCGAACGGCTGCTGCCCGACCACCGCGCCGGTCGGCTTGTCGTTGATGTAGAAGTTGCCGGCCGCGTACCGCATCTTCTCCGCCACCGCGTCGACCACCCGACGGTCCGTCGCGAAGATCGACCCGGTCAACGCGTACGGGGCGATCGACTCGGCCTGGGTGACCACGTCGTCGAAGCGGGCGTCGTCGAAGACGTGCACGCCCAGGATCGGCCCGAAGTACTCGGTGGTGAACGTCTCGTGCGCCAGGTCCGAGCACTCGAAGAGGGTCGGCCGGACGAAGTAGCCGACCGAGTCGTCGGCGGTGCCGCCGGCCAGGATCCGGCAGCTGTCGTCACCGGAGATCAGCTCCAGCGCGGCGGTGTGCCGGCCGAACGCCTTGTCGTCGATCACCGCGCCACCGAAGTTGGTGAAGTCGGTGACGTCGCCGTAGGTCAGCGAGTCGGCGGTGGCGGCCAGCCGGTCGCGCAGCCCACCCTCCCAGAGCGACCGCGGCACGTACGCCCGCGACGCGGCCGAGCACTTCTGGCCCTGGTACTCGTAGGCGCCCCGGATCAGCGCGGTGTGCAGCGCGTCCACGTCGGCGCTGGTGTGCGCGACCACGAAGTCCTTGCCACCGGTCTCGCCGACCAGCCGCGGGTAGCCCCGGTAGCCGGCGATGTTCTCGCCGACCGTCTTCCACAGGTGCTGGAAGACCTTGGTGGAGCCGGTGAAGTGGATGCCGGCCAGGTCCGGGTCGGCCAGCACGACGTCGGAGACCTCCTCGCCGCGCCCGGTGACCATGTTGATCACGCCCGGCGGCAGGCCGGCCGCCTCGAAGAGGCGCATGGTGAAGTGCGCGGCGAACTGCTGGGTGGGGCCCGGCTTCCAGACCACCGTGTTGCCGAGCAGGGCCGGCGCCGAGGGCAGGTTGCCGGCGATCGCGGTGAAGTTGAACGGGGTGACCGCGTAGACGAAGCCCTCGAGCGGCCGGTGGTCGAACCGGTTCCACACGCCCGGCGAGGACATCGGCTGCGCCTCCAGCAGCTGCCGGGCGAAGTGCACGTTGAACCGGAGGAAGTCGATGAACTCGCAGGCCGCGTCGATCTCCGCCTGCACGGCCGTCTTGGACTGGCCGAGCATGGTGGCCGCGTTGAGGGTGTCCCGCCAGGGACCGGCGAGCAGCTCGGCGGCGCGCAGGAAGATCGCGGCCCGCTCCTCGAACGGCAGCGCCCGCCACATCGGGGCGGCGTCCTTGGCGGCCTTGACTGCGGCGCGGGCGTCGTCGTGGGTGGCGTGGCCGGTGACCCCGAGGACGTGCGCGTGCTTGTGCGGCTGGACCACGTCGATCGACTCACCGCCGGCCATCCGCTGCTCGCCGGCGATGGTCATCGGCAGCTCGATCCGCTCGGCGGCCAGTTCGGCCAACCGCCGCTGGAGCCGCTCCCGGTCGGTGCTGCCCGGCTCGTAGGTGCGGACCGGCTCGTTGCGCGGCTCGGGTACGGAGAACACGGCGTCCATCACAGGCTCCTGTGCGATCTCGACAGCGGTGGCGAAACCGGACCCGCAGGGACCGACCGGACGGCCGGCCGCCGGACACCGCGCGGCGGACCGGTCGCGGCGGCGGGACCTGTCCCGATTCTTCCATGCGACAGCCCCGTCCCCACCCGGCCCCGGCCGCCCCGCCCGGCCGGCGCGGCCTGACCGGTACGCACCGGCACACAACGGACCAACGGCCGGGGGCCCACTTGACCGACGAACCCTCCCCCCGATGCCGCTCCGCTCCTACGATCCGTAACCCCGACGACGGCACCCTGGAGACCGCCCCGGCGCCCGTCGGCCCCGAGTCGCGACGTGCCGCGCCTTCCCGCCCGCTCGTCCCGGTGGCTACGAACCTGATGGCATTGATGAATCACCTCGGGCCCGGTCCGCCGCTGCCCCACCGCCAACGCCCGCCACGCCCCGTCCCGTGCCATGCTGTCCCGTCCCGTCCCGTCCCGTCCCGTCCCGGGGAGTCCACCGCCACTCGAGGCACCACGGTCCCGGGTCACCCCGTCGACGAAGGGGAACTCCTCCTCCACCACTCGGCCGCCATGGCCCGGCTGATTCATCTTCGTAATCAAGTTCGTAGGCGGCTGGAGGAGGCCCTGGCCGCGCGAGCACGGGACGCCGGTCCGGCCACACGAGCACGAATGCCAGTCCGGCCGCATGAGCACGGGACGCCGGGCCGGCCGGGCCGCAGCCAGCGAGTTGGGCCCGGACGGTCCGGGCCAGGTCGACCGGGGTAGGCCTAGGGTGTCGGGCCGGACCGACCGAATCCAGCCGGTCAACCGGTCCAGCCAGCGGAACTGAGCCATGCCGAACGACCGAGGGCAGCCGGCGGACCGGAGCCACGCCGCAGGACCAGGGCCAGCCTGCGGACCGGACCGCGCGGATGGCGCCACGGTTGCGAGGGCGGGCGGACGCGGCGGGCGGGGCGCGGGACCGGGGCCGGGCGGCGCGTACCCTGGATGGCCGGTGACCTGCCCGCCCCGCGCGCCGGTGGGGTCGGCGCCCGCGTCGAAGGGGAGACGATGAGCAACCAGCCCGGCAGCTCCACCGCCGCGGAGCCGGACCAGCCCGAGGCCCCGCCGGCCGTGCAGCCCGAGCAGGCCGGGCCGGTGGCGGAGGGCACCGGGGCGCCCGGGTACGCGCCCGGGGCCGCGCTGCTCGCCCTACTCTCCGTCGGCTGGCTCGCCGCGATGCTCTGGTCGACCCGGGCCGCCATCTCCTCGGCCGCCGCCGGGGTCACCGCGATCAGCCTCTCCGCGTACGCGCTGCCCGGCGTGATCTCCGCCGCGCTGGTCACCGGTGCCGCGGTCGCCCTGGCCGTCACCAACCTGCTCGCCCGGCGCCGCGCCGGGGCCACCCTCCGGTTCCTCGCCGCCGTCGGCACCGGCCTGCTGGTCGGCCTGGCCACGGCCGTCGCCATCAACCTGACGTACGCGGACAACGCGACCACCAACACCATCGCCGGCACCACGGCTGCCGCCGCGATCATCGGTGGCGCGGCTGCCGGGGCGCGTACCAGCCGGGTGGTGGGGGCGGTCGCGGCCGCCGCGCTGGCCGCGCTGATCTTCGTGGTGGCGTTCAGCCGGGCTCGGGACCCGCTCTCCGACCTCTTCGGCGCGGGCGACACCCAGGAGTCGGTGCTCACCGCCGCGAAGTGGGTGTCCCGCACCGAGTCCCTGCTCGCCGGGCTGGTCGCCGGGCTGGTCGCCTTCGGCTATCTGACCTGGGCCCGCCGCCGGGCCACCCGCCGGGAGCCGGCCACGCCGGCACTGCGCTGGCCGGCGTACCTGCTGGCGGGGGCCGGGCCGGGCCTGCTCCTGCTGCTCACCGAGGTGATCATCCGGGTCGGCGGGCGCGGCCTGCTGGACCTGGCCGCCGCACTCAGCGACGCGGACGCGGTCGCCCAGACGTCACTCGGGACCTCCCGGGTGGACAACGGCATCTGGGTGCTCTTCGTGGGCGCGCTCACCACGCTCGTCGCCTTCGGCCGGACGCTCGGCCCGCGCACCGACGACGAGCCGGAGCCGGTCGAGGAGACGGCCGCCCTCTGACCCACCGCCACGCGACGGAGCCGGCGGGACCGGGCGGACCGGATCAGGAGACCTGGCGGAGCAGCAGGTCCAGCTCGGAGGGGTCGTACCACTCCAGCTCGTGGTCCTCGGCACCGTCGACGGTGAACTGGGCGTCCGGGTCACCGGCCTGCGCCTCGACCACCACCTCCACCGCGGCGGTCACCTCGTCCACCGCCTCCGCGCCGTCGACGTGGATGGCGGCGACGGCGCGTACGGGCACCGGCTCGGCGAGCCCGACCAGGCTCGACCCGAGCTCCCCGTCGACCCGCCCGACGGCCCTGGCCGGCAGGTCCACCGAGACCACCACCCGACGCCTCGGCGCCGACGGGTCGGACCGGAGCAGCAGCAGCGCGTCCTGGGCGGCCCGGGTGAAGGCGACGTACTCCAGCTCCTCCTCGTCGCCCTCGGCGTACCACTCGCGCAGGCTCGGGGTGACCGCGTGCGCCTCGGCGGCGGTCAGCCCCTGCTCGCGCAGCCGCGCCAGCATCGGGACGGTCGCCGGCACGTACACCCGGACAAGCTCGTCGGTCACCGGTGTCTCCCCGCGCTCAGGCCGGACCGGCGGTCGCCGGTCCCGGGCGCCGATCATGCCGTACGCCGTCACCGTCATACACCTCGCACCGGCTCCGCCGGAAGTTCCGCGTCGGTGTGTCCCCCGCCCGGCACTCCCGCAGTGTCGGCCGCCGGTGGCAAACTGAAGCAAACGACGTCAACCCCGGGAGTACGCCGTGGAGCCCAGGTTCCTGCTCCTGTCCGACGTGGCCGCCGAGCTGAACGTGTCGGACTCGCAGGTCTACCACATGGTGCGCAGCGGTGAGCTGCCCGCCATCAAGATCGGCGGCCGGGGGCAGTGGCGCGTCGAGCGCGCCCGCCTGGAGGACTACATCCAGCAGAAGTACGCGGAGACCGCCGAGTGGGTGCGCGGCAACCCGCTCACCGACCGCGACACCGAGTGACCACCCGATCCCGTACCGCCATTGACGGTCGGCACTGTGATGCCCGAAACTGGATGCTGTCGGAGGCAAACGAAGGCAAACGCAAGGGATAGGGGTTGAGGATGGTCGACACCCGCCGCCCGCCGGCACCACGTCCCCCGGTCCGGCTGCGCCCCGCGCCCCCGATCGACCCGCCCTTCGTGGACGAGGACGACGCCTGGTTCCGGCCGACCGCCGACCAGCTCACCCTCGACCTGTTCGACTCTCGGCGACGCGATCCCGGCCGCCCGCTCGGGCGCGATCCCGGCCGGCCGGCCCGGCGCGAACCGGGTCGCGCGACCGGGAGCCACCCCGAGCTCCGCCCGGCACCGGCCGGGCCGGGCCGGCACCCGGCCGCCACGCCACCGCCGGCCGCCCGGGCCACCGCCACCCCGGAGGCGGCCCGGGCCGCCCACCGCTTCACCCGCACCTGCCTGGAGATCCTGAACGGCTACCGGCCGCCGGGGCAGCTCCGGCCGCTCACCGACCCGGGGAGCGTCACCGAGGTGGCCGCCGAGCTGGCCTGCGCGGCCCGCCGCGTCGGCCCGGTACGCCGCCGCGCCGGCCGCCCCAGCGTGCAGCTGCGCCGGCTGCGGGTCTGCGAACCCCGCACCGGTGCGGTGGAAGCCGCCGTGGTGGTCAGCACCACCGGCGGCACCAGCTGGGCGATGGCGCTCCGGCTCGAACATCGCCGCGGCAGCTGGCTCTGCACCACCCTCCAGGTCCTCTGACCACCTCGCTGGCAGACGCGGACGGGCCCCGGCCGGGTGGCCGGGGCCCGTCGCGTACGCGGGTGGTGTCGGTCAGGCGCCGTTGTTCGGGGCGCCGTGGCAGCGCTTGTACTTACGGCCGGAGCCGCACGGGCAGGGCGCGTTGCGGGACGGACCCTCAGCGCTGCCGTCGACCTGGCCGGGAGCCGCCCGACGGGCGGTGCTCGCGGCGACCGCCTGGCCGCTCATGCCCGCCGCGGCGGGACGACGCGGGGCGGCCGGCCGGGCCGGGGCGGCGGGACGCTCCGGGGCCTCCGAGCGGCCCAGCCCGAGGGCCGGCGCCTGCTCGTCCGGACGCTCCACGGCCACCGCACCGGCACCCGCCTCACCGTCGATGGTCGGGGCGGAGTATTGCAGGCCCTGCTGCTGCGGGTGCTGGTTGAGGCCCTTGGCGCGGATCTCCACCGGCTTCTCCAGCAGCTGCACCTCCTCGGCCTCCGGCTCGGGCTCCTCGACCTGGACCTCCAGGTTGTAGAGGAAGCCGACCGTCTCCTCCTTGATGCCGTCCATCATGGTGGCGAACATGTCGAAGCCCTCGCGCTGATACTCGATCACCGGGTCGCGCTGGGCGTACGCCCGCAGGTTGATGCCCTCCTGCAGGTAGTCCATCTCGTAGAGGTGCTCACGCCACTTGCGGTCGATGACCTGGAGCAGCACCATCCGCTCGAGCTGGCGGACCGCCTCCTCGCCGAGGGTCTCCTCGCGCCGGTCGTACGCGGCGTGCGCGTCCTCCTTGAGGCGGGCGAGCAGGAAGTCCTGGTCGATGCCGGCCCGGGAGCCGACCTCCTCCTCCAACTCGTCGATGGTGATGCCCACCGGGTAGAGCTGCTTCAGGCTGGCCCAGAGCTGCTCCAGGTCCCAGTCCTCGGCGTAGCCGTCGCTGGTGGCACCCACCACGTACGCGCCGACCACGTCGTCGATCATGTTGCGGACCTGATCGGAGAGGTCCTCGCCGTTGAGCACCCGGAGACGCTCGGCGTAGATGACCTGGCGCTGCTTGTTGAGCACCTCGTCGTACTTGAGGACGTTCTTGCGGATCTCGGCGTTCTGGCCCTCGATCTGCGCCTGCGCGCTCTTGATCTGGCGGGTGACCATCTTCGACTCGATCGGCACGTCCTCGGGAATGTTGAAGCGGTCCATCACCGCCTCGACCGCACCGGCCCGGAACCGCTTCATCAGCTCGTCCTGGAGGGAGAGGTAGAAGCGGGACTCGCCCGGGTCACCCTGCCGGCCGGCCCGACCCCGCAGCTGGTTGTCGATCCGGCGGGACTCGTGCCGCTCGGTGCCCAGCACGTAGAGGCCACCGGCGGCGGCCACCTCCTCCGCCTCGACGTCGCAGGCCTGCTTCCAGGTGGGCAGGACCTCCTCCATCGCCTTGGCGTACTCCTCCGGCTGCTCGACCGGGTCCAGGCCGCGCTGGCGCAGCTCGTTCGCGGCCAGGAACTCGGCGTTGCCACCGAGCAGGATGTCCGTACCCCGGCCGGCCATGTTGGTGGCGACGGTGACCGCGCCCTTGCGCCCGGCCTGGGCGACGATCTCCGCCTCCTTGGCGTGGAACTTGGCGTTCAGCACGGAGTGCGGGATGCCGCGGCGGCGCAGCAGCGTGGAGAGGATCTCCGAGTTCTCCACCGAGACGGTGCCGACGAGCACCGGCTGGCCGGCCTGGTGCCGCTCGGCGATGTCCTCGATGACGGCGTTGAACTTGGCCTTCTCGGTCTTGTAGATGACGTCGGCCCGGTCGAGGCGGACCATCGGCCGGTGCGTCGGGATGGTCACGACGCCGACCTTGTAGACCTTGTTGAACTCGCCCGCCTCGGTCTGGGCGGTACCGGTCATGCCGGAGAGCTTCTCGTAGAGGCGGAAGTAGTTCTGCAGGGTGATGGTGGCCAGGGTCTGGTTCTCCTGCTTGATCTCCACCCCCTCCTTGGCCTCGATCGCCTGGTGCATGCCCTCGTTGTAGCGGCGACCGTGCAGGATCCGGCCGGTGAACTCGTCGACGATCAGGACCTCACCGTCGCTGACGATGTAGTCCTTGTCGCGCTTGTAGAGCTCCTTGGCCTTGATCGCGTTGTTGAGGTAGCCGACCAGCGGGGTGTTCACCGACTCGTAGAGGTTGTCGATGCCGAGCCGGTCCTCGACCTTGGCCACCCCGCGCTCGGTGATGGCGATGGTCCGCTTGGCGTGGTCGACCTCGTAGTCGCCCTCGCCGTCGGTGCCCGGCTGGAGGCGGGCCACCACGCCGGCGAACTCCTGGTACCACCGGGCGGAGTGCTCGGCGGGGCCGGAGATGATCAGCGGGGTGCGGGCCTCGTCGATGAGGATCGAGTCGACCTCGTCGACCACGGCGAAGCCGTGGCCGCGCTGGACCAACTCGTCCCGCGACCAGGCCATGTTGTCGCGCAGGTAGTCGAAGCCGAACTCGTTGTTGGTGCCGTAGGTGATGTCGCACTCGTACGCCGCGCGGTGCTCGCTGGCCGGCCGGTTCGGCAGGACCACCCCGACGGTCAGGCCGAGGAACTCGTGCACCCGACCCATCCAGGCGGCGTCGCGCTGGGCCAGGTAGTCGTTCACCGTGACCACGTGCACGCCCTTGCCGGAGAGCGCGTTGAGGTAGACCGCCATGACCGAGGTCAGGGTCTTGCCCTCACCGGTCTTCATCTCGGCGATGTTGCCGAAGTGCAGCGCCGCGCCGCCCATCACCTGGACGTCGTAGGGCCGCTGGCCGAGCACCCGGGCCGCCGCCTCGCGCACCGTGGCGAACGCCTCCGGCAGCAGGTCGTCGAGGGTCTCCCCGTCGGCGAGCCGCTCCTTGTACTGGGCGGTCAGGCCCCGCAGCTCGTCGTCGCTGAGGTTGACGTAGTCGTCCTCGATCGAGTTGACGGCGGCGGCGATGGCCTTGAGCCGACGCACCATGCGGCCCTCGCCCGCGCGAAGGACCTTTTCCAGAATCGACACGGATCAACGCTCCCCTAGACAGTCTCGAACCATCGTAGGCGCTCCGGTGCGTCGATGGTCACTGGTGGCGGCGGTCCGCCGCAGCGAAACCGACATAACGCGCGGCCCACGCACTGACCGGCGGTTATCCGGTTACGCCGTCCGCGAACGATCCGGCACGATGGCTCGGGTGGAGCCTGTGGAGATCATCGAGGACGGCCTGCTGCTGCGACCCTGGCAGGCGGAGGACGCCGACGCGGTGCACCGCGCCTGCCAGGATCCGGACATCCAGCGCTGGACCACCGTACCGCGCCCGTACCTGCCGGAACATGCCCTCGGGTACGTCACCGGGATCAGCGACCGGGCCTGGGCCGAGGGCACCGGGGCCCACTTCGCGGTCTGCGACGCGGCGAGCGGTGAGCTGCTCGCCTCCTGCGGCCTGGTCTCCGTCGACCGGGTCCGGGACTCCGCCGAGGTGGGCTACTGGACCGCCCCCTGGGCGCGCGGCCGGGGCGTCGCCGTCCGGGCCACCCGGGCGGTCGCCCGCTGGGCGTTCGAGACGCTGAAGCTGCGCCGGCTGATCTGGCAGGCGGAGATCGGCAACCACGCCTCCCGGCTGGTGGCGCTCCGGGCCGGCTTCCGGATCGAGGGCGAGCTCCGCCTCGCCGAACCGTCCACCGGTGGTCGGCCGGAGGCCTGGGTCGGCTCGCTCCTGCCGGACGAACTGGCCGCCCCGGGTGCCCCCGCCCCGGCCGGCCCGGACACGCTCGCCGCCCGCCGGGCCGCCGTCTTCGGCCGCCCGCAGCCCGTCCTCTTCGCCACCGTGGGCGCCATCGAGCTGCGGCTGCGCCCGATGGAGCAGCGGGACCTCGACGCGATCGTGACGACCTGCCGGGACGCCGACACCCTGCGGTGGACCACCGTGCCGCACCCCTACCAGCGGGCGCACGCCGAGGGCTTCCGGCGGGACATCGCCGAGGCGACCTGGGCCCGGGGCACCGGGGCGTACTTCGCCGTCGCCGACGCCGCGGACGACTACGTCGGCTCGATCGACCTGCGGATCTCCCCCGCCGACCCGCTCACGGGCATGGTCGGCTTCATGACCGCGCCGCACGCCCGCGGCCGGGGCTACATGCCCGCCGCGCTCGGGGCGCTCACCGCGTGGGGCTTCACCACGCTGGGCATGGCCCGGATCGAGTGGCGGGCGCTGGTGGGCAACACGGCGTCCCGGCGGGTCGCCGAGAAGGCCGGCTTCGCCTTCGAGGGCACCGCCCGGGACGGCCTACCCACCCGGGAGGGCCGGAGCGACGCCTGGATCGCCGCGCTGGTCGCCGGGGACCTGGCATGACGCCGGAGACCGTCGAGGCGTACGGGGTGCGGCTGCGGCTGTTCCGCCCGGGCGACACCGGGGACGTGGTGGCGGGCTGCGCCGACCCGGTCACCCGACGGTTCATCCCGGCGATGCCGCACCCGTACACCGAGCAGACCGCGCGGTGGTGGATCACCGAGGGCGCGCCGGCCGCCTGGACCGCCGGTGGCGCCGCGTACGCGATCGCCGACCCCCGGTCCGACCGGCTGCTCGGCGGCATCGGGCTGACGCTGCTCAGCGCGGTGCGCGGCCACTGGGAGCTCGGCTACTGGGTGACGCCCGCGGCGCGCGGGCGGGGCGTCGCCACGGCCGCCGCGCGGGCCCTCGCCGACGCCGCCCTCGCCGCCGGGGCCGGCCGGCTGGAACTGCTCACCCTCCTGGACAACGGCGCCAGCCAGCGGGTCGCCCTGGCCGCCGGTTTCCGGTACGAGGGCGACCGGCGCGCGGCCGGCGCACCGCAGGACGGGGTGCGGCACGACATGAGCGTCTGGGTCCGCCTCGCCGACGACCCGCCCGGCCCGGTGGCGCGGCTCCTGCCCGACCTGCCCGCCGGCCGGCTCACCGACGGCGTGGTGACCCTGCGCCGGCTCGCCCCGGACGACGCGGACGCCCTGTACCGGTTGCACACCCTGCCGGAGGTGGTGGCCAACCGGGTGCCACCGGCGCCACCGACCCGGGACTGGGCCGAGCGACGCTGTCACCTGGCGGAGCACCACTGGCTGGCCGGCCGCGCTGCCGACCTCGCGGTGCTGGACGCGACGACCGGCGGGTTCGCCGGCGGCTGCGCCCTGTTCTACGACGAGCCGTCGACCGGCCAGGCCATGCTCGGCTACAGCCTGCTCCCCGAGGCGCGCGGGCGGGGCTTCGCCAGCCGGGCGGTACGGCTCGTCACCGACTGGGCGTTCGACATCGGGCTGGCCCGGCTCTGGGCCGGCACCCGGGAGGAGAACGTGGCCTCCCGGCGGGTCTTGGAGAAGGCCGGCTTCCGGCGGGAGGGGCTGCTGCGCGGCCGGCTCCCCGGCCCGGACGGCACCCGCGTCGACTCGGTGCTGCACGCCGTGCTCGCCACGGACCGCCCGGCGGGTCCGGCGCGTTAACAGGGGGCCCCTGCTCTACCGCAGGCGTTAACAGGGGGCCCTTCCTTGCAGGTGGACACGGCCGGGGCGGCTGCGCCGCCCCGGCCCCGCGCCGCCGCTCAGGTGTCGAGCGAGATGATCCCGTAGTCGTAGGCGTGCCGCCGGTAGACCACGCTCGGCCGGCCGGATTCCTTGTCGTGGAACAGGTAGAAGTCGTGGCCGACCAGTTCCATCTGGAACAGGGCGTCGTCGACGGTCATCGGCTCGGCGGGGTGCACCTTCTCCCGCGCGATGTGCCAGGGCTGGTCGTCGTACTCGTCGAGGGGTTCGTCGGTCCGCTCCGCGAGCGCGGTGGCCGAGCCGGCGCCGTTGGTCGACACGGCGGCGGGGAGGGCGACCGGCAGGTCGGCGGTGGCGGCGGCGACGGAGAGCGGCGCGTGCCGGCCCCGGTGGACCCGGCGGCGGTCGGCGGCCCGGCGGAACCGGGTGTCGAGTTTGGCGATGGCCGCGTCCAGCGCGCTGTAGAAGTCGTTCGTGCAGGCCTCGGCCCGGATCACCGGACCCCGCGTCACGCAGGTGATTTCCACCCGCTGGCAGTGATCGGCCTGGCGTGGATTCCGCTCATGGAACAACTCGACGTCAACTCGAATGAGCTTGTGGTCGTAGCGTTCGATCTTTGCGAGTTTCTCAGCTACGTGCACCCGGTAATGGTCCGGCACTTCGACGTTACGGCCCTTGACCACGATGTCCACGTGACCTCCCTTGTTCGGACGGTCCTTCGTTCCGGTATCCCGGTCCGCACGCCCTGGGAGCTCCCCACTCGGCGTCGACCGGGTCAGTACGGCTACGCCTCCTCTCACCGCCGGGGTGGGTGGGAAAACCTCCTACCCCCGACACGAAAACGCTAACGCCTGTACGCCCGACAGTCACCCCCGGTTGTCGAGGACGCCCAGGAATTTTCACAGCTCATACACCAAGGGGTGAAACGGAAACACGAAGCGTCACCAATGGCGCCGTTTTTGCGTTGCGGCGAGCACCGCCGCGCCGAATGGCGGCATTCCCGCGGCGTGCAAGACCCGACTCATCGCCGCCAGGGTCACCCCGGTGGTGACGATGTCGTCGAGCAGCACCACGACGGTGTCCGGGCCCGGGGGACCCGCCCGGCCAGCGGTCCCCGCCGCAACCGGAACGCCGCGTCGGCGGCGGCGGCCCGGGCGGCGCTGTCCAGCGCCGTCGAGTCCGGCCAGGGCAGCGCCCGTACCGGCCGCAGCACCCGTACCGGCCAGCCGGGCTGCGCAGTCGCCCGGCCGCGTGGCCGGCCAACCGTCCGAGATGGTCGCCGTACCGGGCCCGGGCGGCCGGGGCGGTGTCCGGCACCGGCACCAGGGCCACCGGCCGCCGCTGCCCCACCGCCGCGACCACCACCTCGGCGAGCAGCGCGCCCAGCGGCCGGGCCAGCCCGTGCCGGCCCCGCTCCTTGTACGCCAGCAGCGTCTCCCGCAGCGGACCGGCGTACGGGCCGAGCGCGGTGCAGGGCGGCAGGTCGGGTGGGGCAGGTGTGGGACGGGTCGGGCCGGGACGCAGGGCCGCCAGCTCCTCGACGCACCGGGGGCAGCAGCCCCGGCGCAGGTTCCCCGACCGCGACCCGCACCCCGCGCAGTCCGCGGGCAGTACCAGATCGGTCAGGTCCGCGAAGAATCCGCCCGGCACCGGCCCCCGCCTCAGTAGAGGAACAGCGGTGCCGTCGGATTGGACGCCCGGGCCCCGGCCGTCGGCGGCGTCACCTCCAGCACCTCGTCCCGTTTGATCGTGCCGAACGGCGGGTTGCGGTACGCCACCCGGTTCGCCTCGTACATGAACGCGCTCTTGGGCTGCTGCACCACCGGGTTCGTCGGGTACGCGGTCAGGTGCGTGACCGCCGCGCCGATGTCCTGCTTGAGGGCCGTCTCCAGCGCCCCGTCCACGGTGGTCTCGTAGATCGCCGGGCGCCCCTCCGAGCCGGCGAAGACCAGCCCGTTCTCGCCGATCCAGTCGACCGCGGTCAGGCCGGCCAGCGAGGTCACCAGCCGACGGGGCTGGCCGACGGTGACCACCCCACCGTCCAGGTTCACCGCCGCCACATAGAGCGCGCCACCGACGACCAGCGCTATCCGGTGGCCGTCCAGCGAGGCGGCGACGGCCGTCACCTTGCCCGCCACCGGCAGCGAGACCGGGCTCATGGCGGCGTTGCCGTCGAAGCGGAAGAGCCGGTCGTCGGCCACCACCAGCCCGTACGGGTGCTGCGGGTCCAGCGACCGCAGCCACACCGGACGGCCGACGGACCCGTACCAGCCGCTGCCGTTGAAGACGGTGACCGGCTCCGGCCCGTAGCCGACCCGCAGTTGCTGGCGCCGGTCGGCCCGGGCCACCACCAGCGCCGCCAGGATCTCGTCGCCGGAGCGGTGCAGCGCCGCCGAGACCACGCCCCGGTTCGCCGCCGGCACCACCGGCACCGACCCGCTCGGTTCACCCTCGAAGGAGAGCGGACGGATCGACCCGTCATAGACGGCGAACCGCTCCGGGCTCCGGGTGAGCGGATAGACCGGCCGCAGCAGCCGCTCCTTCTTCAGGTCGACCGTACGCCGGCTCTGGTTCTGGATCTTCAGCTCCAGCTGCCCCTCCAGGTCCGGCAGGGACCAGGCGAGCTGGGTGGCGAGCCGGGCCAACCGGTCGTCGGTCGCGCCCGGCATGGTCAGGTTGACCTCCCACCGCCCGTCCGAGCCGGTGGCGTTGTTGATCAGGTCGGTCTTGTCGGGCAGCCGGGTGACACCCAGCGCGAGCCAGTCCGACGGCCCCCGGGTCAACCACTTCACGACCTCGCTGACCAGCCGCTCGTCGGGCACCGCCGAGGGGAGGTAGCGCTGGTCCGGGACGAGTCGGCTCTCGTCCGAGTTCCAGAAGTAGATGGTGCGCCGCTCGTAGTAGCGGCTCAGCGCGCTGTCGCTGAGCAGCAGCACGTTCGGCAGCTCGGTGATGAGCAGGCCGGAGCTTCCCGCGTCGGCGGCGGTCGCAGCCCGCAGCCGGAACCGGTACTCCGGCTCGCTCGCCGCCGGGGGCGCCAGGGTGCCGTCGGCCCGGAGCACCCCGATCTGCTGCACGGCGACCTTCACCGTGGTGGTGGTGTCGCTGTTCTGGGTGATCACCGGCCGGTCCCGGAGCCGGACCACGGTCAGCGTTATCTCGCTGGCCTGCTTCTCCCGCAGCAGGTCCCGGCTCTCCGGCGCGATGAACTGCTTGGCCCGGAAATAAGCCCGGTCCGGCTCACCGGAGGCGGCGGAGAGGTAGTTGCGGATGAACTCCTCCGGGTCGCTGCTCGCGTTCTGCGTCGGCGGCTCGGCGGGGCGACCGTTGAACGACCCGGACTCGGCCGCCGGCCCCGGCCCGTCCACCTCGACGGCGGTGTCGTGCGGGATGCCGCAGCCGGAGACCAGGAGCACTCCGCCGAGCAGGGCGGCGACCAGCCGCCGCCTCACGACTGCACCTCGGCCCGGTCGCCGTCCCCGGCCGGGTCGACGGTCAGCCCACCGGCGCTGCCCGGCCCGATGGCCAGCAGGCCACCGGTGCGGGGGCCGCCGAAGGGCAGCGCGGCGTCGGCGGGCACCAGCCGCAGCGGGGAGGTGGTGAGCCGGTCACCGGCCCGGGCCGGCAGGGTCAGCCGGAACTGGGCACCCTGCCCGGGCGCGCCCCACGCCTCCAGCCAGCCGCCGTGCAGCCGGGCGTCCTCCAGGCTGATGGAGAGGCCCAGCCCGGTGCCGCCGGTCTGCCGGGCCCGGGACGGGTCGGCCCGCCAGAACCGGTTGAAGACGAGCTTCTCCTCGCCCGGCTTGAGACCCACGCCGTGGTCCCGCACGGTGATCGCCACCGCGCTGGCGTCCATCCCGAGAGTGATCAGCACCGGCTTGGCCTCGCCGTGCTCGACCGCGTTGCCGACCAGGTTGCGCAGCACCCGCTCCACCCGGCGCGGATCCACCTCGGCGATCGCCGGGGTGGCCGGCAGGTCCAGCTCGATGGTCACCCCGACCCGCTCGGCCAGGCCGGCCAGCCGGTCGGCCACCCGGTGCACCACCGGCACCAGGTCGGTCGGCTCGGAGTCCAGCATGGCGAAACCGGCGTCGAAGCGGCTGATCTCCAGCAGGTCGGTGAGCAGCTCCTCGAACCGGTCGAGTTCGGCCTGGAGCAGCTCGGCGCTGCGCGCCACCGCCGGGTCGAACTCGTCCCGCTCGGCGAAGATCAGGTCGGCGGCCATCCGTACGGTGGTCAGCGGGGTGCGCAGCTCGTGCGACACGTCGGAGGTGAACCGGCGCTGCAACCGGGACATCTCCTCCAGCCGGAGGATCTGCCGTTGCAGGTTGGTCGCCATCTGGTTGAACGAGGCGGCGAGCAGGGCCAGGTCGTCCTCGCCGTTGACCACCATCCGCTGGTCGAGCAGGCCGGCGGAGAGGCGCTGCGCGGTCCGGGCGGCCACCCGTACCGGGGTCACCACCAGCCGGGTCACCAGGGCGGCGAGCAAGCCCAGCAGGAGCACCAGGGCGACTCCGGTGGCCACCACGGTGGCCCGGGCGTCGGCGGCGGTGGCGTCCTGCCGGGCCAGCGGGACCAGGTAGTAGAGCTCCAACTGGCCGAACCGGGTCGGCACCGGGGAGCCGTACACCAGGTATTTGGTCCGCTTGCCGGCGAGCGTGCCGGTGCGGATCTGGTGGGCGACGACGCTGCGACCGGCGACGGACGCCCGCAGTTCGGGGCTGATAAGCGGCCGGACCTGGACGTCCGGCGAGGTACGCGGGGTGATCACGCCGGTGAACCGGTCGGCCGTGATGGCCACCACCACCCCGCTGGTCTGCTGCGGGTCACCGCCGGCCAGATAGTTGACCGTGCCGTCGATGGTGTCCTGGAGCTGCGCCTCCTGCGGCTGGCCGTAGAGGCTGAACTGCTTGGCGGCGTATTCGCTGCCGCTGTGCAGCCGGGCCAGGACGTCGGTCTCGGCGTTCTCCAGCAGGATGTTCGTGATCTTGTCGGCGATCAGGTAGGCGAAGCCGCCGACCAGCATGCTGGAGGCCACCAGGGTGATGGTGACCACACGGACCTGCAACGACCGGCGCCAGGTCTGGTGCAGGCCGGCGCCGAGCCGGGCGGACCGGCCGGCCAGCGCGAGCCAGAGCGCCCGCGCGGCGTGCAGCACACGCGACGCGGGCGTCGGGGAGTCGGGGAGCGGGGAGGTCACCACAGTGGTGACCAGGCTATCCGGTGCCGGCCTTGTAGCCCACGCCCCGCACGGTCAGGATGATTTCCGGTCGCTCCGGATCCGGCTCGATCTTGGCGCGCAGCCGCTGCACGTGCACGTTGACCAGCCGGGTGTCGGCGGCGTGCCGATAGCCCCAGACCTGCTCCAGCAGCACCTCCCGGGTGAACACCTGGCGCGGCTTGCGGGCCAGCGCGACCAGCAGGTCGAACTCCAGCGGGGTGAGCTTCACCTCCTCGCCGTCCCGGCTGACGGTGTGCGCCGGCACGTCGATGGAGATCTGGTTGCCCGGGGGGCCGATGGTCAGCATCTCCGGTGCCACGTCCTCGCCCCGGCGCAGCCGGGCCCGCATCCGGGCCACCAGCTCCTTGGGCTTGAACGGCTTGACCACGTAGTCGTCGGCCCCGGACTCCAGGCCGAGCACCACGTCGACGGTGTCGCTCTTGGCGGTGAGCATGACGATCGGCACGCCCGATTCCGCCCGGATCGCGCGCGCCACGTCGATCCCGCTCATCCCGGGCAGCATCAGGTCGAGCAGGACGATGTCGGGTCGGCTGTCCCGGAACGCGGCCAGTGCCCGTTCCCCGTCGGCGACGAACGAGGGCACGAAACCCTCACTGCGCAGCACGATGCCGAGCATCTCGGCCAGCGCGGGGTCGTCGTCGACCACCAGTACCCGGGCTCTCATGGGGTTTATCGTTCCATCCCCGTTCGGTCGAAGAGGGTGTGGCGTACCACGGCACCGTACTGCGGTCGGATCTTCGCCACCACCGGGTCGGCGAGGCCGACCGGCGTGGCGTGTCACCCAGCAGCGGCCCCGGGCGGGACCGGCCGTGACCACCATGATCCCCGAGCGCGGCGTCGGCCGCCACCACCGGCCCGCCGCGCCGGCGCGCGCCGTTGCCCACCGCCGGAGATCCGGTACGCGGACAGCGCGCCCGGCCGACGCCGGGCGCCGCCCGGCCGACCCGGTCAGCCGAAGAGCGCCCGCCCCCAGTGGTCGGCGGCGTCCCGCACGCCCGGCGGGCAGGCGAAGAGGCCGCTGGAGACGTGCCGCAGGTATTCGTTCATCGCGTCGTGCCGGGACAGCTGGGTCTGGATGGGCACGAACTGCTTGCGCGGGTCCCGCTGGTAGGCGATGAAGAAGAGCCCGGCGTCGAGCCGACCCAGCCCGTCCGAGCCGTCCACGAAGTTGTAGCCCCGGCGCAGCAGCCGGGCCCCGTTGTTCAGGGTGGGGTGGGCGAGCCGGACGTGCGAGGTCTCGGCGATCACCGGCTGCCCGTCGTCGCCCTTGGCGGCGAAGTCCGGCTCGTCGAACTCGGCACGCTTGCCCAGCGGCGCGCCGCTGCCCTTGGTCCGCCCGACGATCTGCTCCTGCTCGGCGAGCGAACTGCGGTCCCAGGTCTCGATCTGCATCCGAATCTTCCGGGTGACCAGGTACGACCCGCCGGTCATCCAGTCCGGGCCGTCCCCGGGCTGGGCCCAGAGCTGCTCGCGCAGCAGCCCGGCGTCCTCGGCCTTCAGGTTGGCGGTGCCGTCCTTGAAGCCGAACAGGTTGCGCGGGGTGGCCTGGTCCCGCGACGTCGACGAGGTACGCCCGAAGCCGAGCTGCGACCAACGGACGCTGACCACGCCCATGCCGATCCGGGCCAGGTTGCGGATGGCGTGCACCGCCACCTGCGGGTCGTTGGCGCAGGCCTGGACGCAGATGTCCCCGCCGGAGAGCTCGGGCTTGAGCGCGTCCCCGGCGAAGTGCGGCAGGTCGGCCAGCGCGGCGGGGCGCTTGTCGGCGATGCCGAACCGGTCCCGGCCCTGCGCGTCGCGGAAGAGCGTGGGCCCGAAGCCGACGGTGAGGGTGAGCTGCGACGGGGGCAGCCCGAGCGCCTCGCCGGTGTCGTCCGGCGGGGCCTCCGGCATGCCGCCGACCGCGCCGATCACCCCGGCGTCCCGGCCGGTGGTCATCCGGGCGGCGGCGGCCGTCCACTCCTGCAGCAGCGCGACCAGCTTCGCCCGGTCCTTGGTGATCACGTCGAACGCGACGAAGTGCAGCCGGTCCTGGGCGGGCGTGACGATCCCGGCCTGGTGCTCACCGTGGAACGGCACCGCACCGGCGGCGGTGTCGTTCGCCGCCGCGTGGTCCGCGCTCCGCACGAGTGCGGTGGTGCCGGCGGCGACGCCGGCCACCCCGGCGACGCCGACCCCGGCGAGGGTGATGGCCCGCCGCCGGGACAGGGTGGCGGTACGGGGGGCGCCGTCCTGCTCGCTCATCAGGTCACCTCCTCCTCGGGCGGTCATCGGGCGACGACCGCGGCGACCTTGCTGATCGGCTCGGCCAGTGCGTTGATGCTGTCGGAGAGCTCCTTCAACTCGGCCTTGCTGAGCGCGGTGTGCAGCTTCCAGCCGTCACCGGCGCGGTGCTTGCCGAGGGTGGCCTCGACTCCTGCGAACTCGGTGTCGAGCTGCTTGACCAGGTCGGGCGAGCGCTGCTCCAGCGCGGGGCGGAGCGCGGCGATGGCCGCCTTGGAGCCCTCCAGGTTGGCGTTGAAGTCCCACAGGTCGGTGTGCGAGTAGCGTTCCTCCTCACCGGTGATCTTGCCGCTGGCGACCTCGTCGAGGAGCGCCTTCGCGCCGTTGGCGAGCTGGAGCGGGGTGAGCTTCTCCGCGTTGGCCTTCGCCACGATGGCCTTGACGTCGGTGAGCAGCCGGTCGGCGATCGGGCCGTCCTTGCTGATGTCGCCGGTGGTCCAGAGGTCCTTCTCGATCCGGTGGAAGCCGGTGAACTCCATCCCCTCCTCGATGACCTCCTCGCGGCCGTCGATCTTGGGGTCGAGGTCGCCGAAGCTCTCCGCGACCGGCTCGATCCGCTCCCAGTAGGTGCGGGCGACCGGATAGAGCGCCTTGGCCTTCGCCACGTCGCCGGCCTTGACCGCGGCCACGAACTCCTCGGTCTTGGTCAGCAGCGCGGCGGTCTGGCTGGTGACGTAGCGCTGGTAGCTGGCGGTGGCCTGGGACAGGGCGGCGTCGGGGGCGACGCTGGCCGCGGTCCCGGTGACCTTCAGGCCACCCCGGATGCCCCGGCCGCTCATCCCGGGCTTGCAGGCCGTCTCGTACGTCCCGGCGGGCAGTTCGACGCGGAGTTCCCGGGTCAGCCCCGGGGCGATGTTCTCCACCTCGCCCATCACCCGGTCGCCGGCGGCATAGACGTAGAACTCGTTGACCTTGCTGCCCGAGTTGGTCACCGAGAAGCTGGTCTGGCCGGCCGCGAGCTCGGTGACATCCACCTCGCAGGCGGTGTCGGTGGCCTTGACCGTGACCGCGTTGGCCTTGCCGGCCGCCTTGTCCTCGGTGTCGCCGCCGCAGGCGGTGACCCCGGTGACGGCCAGTACGCCGGTGGCGGCGAGCACGACGGAGCGGGTGGTACGCATCAGGACTGTCTCTCCTCGGCGGAAGGCGGATCAGGCGCGCTGGCGCGCGTCGGTCACCGGCGCGGCGGACGGCGCCTCGACGGTGGGGGCGGGCTCGGCCTTCGCCGGGGCGGCGGGCGTGACCTCGGTGGCGGGCCCACTCGGCGCGGCCTGGGCGGCCGGCTCGGCCGAGGCGGCGGGCTCGGCCGGGGTGGCCGGCTTGGCCGGGGTGGCCGGCTTGCGGAGGAAGAGCACGAGGACCGGCACGGCGTAGGCGACCCAGGCGACCATCTCCAGCACGCTGGGGGTGGCGGTGATGTTGAACATGCCGGCGAGCAGCGCCGCGTACCAGGTGCTGGGGTCGAGCACGGTGGAGATGTCGAACGCCAGGTTGTTCAGGCCGGGCAGCACGCCGGCCTCCTGGAAGTCGTGCACGCCGTACTTGAGGATGCCGGCGGCGACCAGGATGAGCAGCGCGCCGGTCCAGGTGAAGAAGGTGCTCAGGTTGATCTTCAGCGCGGAGCGGTAGAGCAGGAAGCCGAGCAGCACGGCGGTGGCGATCCCGCCGAGCAGCGCCAGCAGCGGGCCCCGGCCGGCACCGCCGGCCGCGCTCTGGGCGGCGGAGTAGAAGATCAGGGCGGTCTCCAGCCCCTCCCGGATCACCGCCAGGAAGGACATGCCGGCCACCGCGAGAGAGCCGACGGCGAGCGCCTCGCTGAGCTTGCCGCGCAGCTCACCGGCGATGGACCGGGCGGCCTTGCGCATCCAGAAGATCATCCAGGTGACGAAGACCACGGCCGCCACGGAGGTGACCGCCTCGAACAGTTCACGGTCCTCGGAGCGGGCGAGCAGCGAGGTGGAGGTGTACTCGATCAGCCAGCCGAAGAAGACCGACAGCACCACGGCCAGGGCGACGCCGCCCCACACCTGCGGCAGCCGGTCCCGCCGCTGCGACTTCACCAGGAAGGCGACCAGGATACTGACCACGAGGGTCGCTTCCAGGCCTTCCCGCAGGCCGATCAGGTACGTGGCGAACATCGGAACTCCGTGATCAGTTAGGTACGCCTCAGTTTACTTAGGGCAGCCATACCTTCCCTCCGATCCGGCGCGCCGTCAAGTCGTTCATGACAACGTCACCCCCGGTCCGGTGGGGCACCGGGACCCGCCGGCCTGTGGCATCATCCGGCCACCCCCGCAGACAGGACGACCGTGGCCGACGACCTCTTCACCCCCACCATCACCCCCGCCGCGTACGCCGCGGACCGCCGGCCACCCTGGCGGCCCGGGTCGCTGGTCTATCCCGCCGTCTTCGGCGGGGCGCTCCCGGCCACCGTGCTGGCCCTGGTGAACGCCCGCCGGCTCCGGCTGTCCACCGGCCCGATCCTGGCGGTCGCCGGCACCGGGGTGGCCGCCCTCGTCGCCCGGGCGCTGGTCACGGTGGCGCTCTTCGACGGCCACGCCTCAGGTCCGGCCCGGCTGGTCGGGGCGCTCTGCGGCGCGCTGGTCTGGGGGGTGGCCAACCTGACCCAGAAGAGCGCGTTCCGCACCTGGGAGATGCGCGGCGGCGAGCCGGCCTCGCTGGTGCGGGCGGGGATCGCGGCGGCGCTGGGGCTCGGCCTCGTCGAGGCGCTCCTCATCGTGGCGCTGCGGTGACCACCGCGGAGGAGCAGCTCACCCGGGTGTTCGGGCTGCTCGAGCTGAACCGGCCGGAGCAGGCGCTGCACGAGCTGGCCCGACTGCCCACGCCGCTGGCCACCGGGCGGCCGGCGTACCGGCTGCGGGCGGCCGCGCTCACTGCCCTGGACCGCTGGGACGAGGTGGCCGACGTGGCCCGGCAGGGGCTGGCCGAGGTCGGGCCGGACAGCGAACTGCTCGGCCGGCTGGGCGCCGCGCTGCGGCACCAGGGCGCCCTCGCACCCGCCGAGCGGGCCCTGCTCGACGCGCTGGCCCTCGACCCGCAGGACCCGTGGCTGCTCTGCCAGTACGCCGACCTCTGCGTCACCGTCGGGCAGATCGACAAGGGCGGCCGACTGCTCGGCCGGGCGGCCGAACTGGCCCCCGACGACCCGGCCGTCCACGCCGGCCGGGTGCAGCTCGCGTACGCCCGGGGTGACGACCGGACGGCCGAGCGACTGGCCCGGGAGTTCCTCGGTCGCCACCCGGACCACCCGTCGGCGCTGGCCGTGCACGGTGGTCTCGCGGCGCAGCGCGGCCGGATCGGGGCCGCCCACCGGTCCTTCCGCCAGGCGGTGGCGCACGACCCGGAGGACCCCGACTACGCCGAGGCGGCCTGGGAGACCCGGGTGTACGCCCACCCGCTGCTGCTCCCGCTGCGCCCGCTCTACCGGCTGGGCATCCGGCTGTGGCTGATCGCGGTGGGCAGCATCGCCCTGCTCAACCTGCTCGGGCTGCCCGTCGTCGCGTTCGCCGTGGCGATCACCTGGCTGGTCTACTGCGTCTGGTCCTGGATCGCCCCGCCCCTGGTCCGCCGCCTGGTACGCGGCCGGTGGCGGTCGTGACGACCGTACGGGGACTGCTGCCCTGGCTCGGCGTGCTGGCGCTGGTCATGCTGCTCAGCGCGTTGCGGATGCGCCCGCTGGCCACCGCGGTCTCGCTCGCCTGGTTGGCCTGGTGTGTCTGGACCTGGGTCCGACCGACCCGCCGCCCGCCGGGCTGAGCCGCCGCGGCTCCCGCTCGGAACCGGCAGGACCCGAGGGTCGGCCGGGAAAGCCGGAACCGGGCCGGCCGCGCGTGCGGCCGACCCGGTTCCGGAGGGGTCGATCAGTACCGGTAGTGCTCCGGCTTGAACGGGCCCTCCTGGGCGACGCCCAGGTAGGCGGCCTGCTCCTTGGTGAGGGTGCTCAGCTTGGCGCCGAGCGCCGCCAGGTGCAGCCGGGCGACCTTCTCGTCCAGGTGCTTCGGCAGCACGTAGACGCCGATCGGGTACTCCTCGGTCTTGGTGAAGAGCTCGATCTGGGCGATCGTCTGGTTGGCGAACGAGTTCGACATGACGAAGCTCGGGTGGCCGGTGGCGTTGCCCAGGTTCAGCAGGCGACCCTCCGACAGCACGATGATCGCGTGCCCGTCGGCGAACTTCCAGAGGTCGACCTGCGGCTTGATGTTGATCCGCTCGACATCGGAGCGCTTGGCCAGGCCGGCCATGTCGATCTCGTTGTCGAAGTGGCCGATGTTGCCGACGATGGCCTGGTGCTTCATCCGGGCCATGTGCTCGTTGGTGATGACGTCGAAGCAGCCGGTGGCGGTGATGAAGATGTCCGCCTGCTCGACCACGTCGTCCAGGGTGGCGACCTGGTAGCCGTCCATCGCCGCCTGGAGGGCGCAGATCGGGTCGACCTCGGTCACCACGACCCGGGCGCCCTGGCCGCGCAGCGACTCGGCGCAGCCCTTGCCCACGTCGCCGTAGCCGAGGACGACCGCCATCTTGCCGCCGATCAGCACGTCGGTGGCCCGGTTGATGCCGTCGATGAGCGAGTGGCGGCAGCCGTACTTGTTGTCGAACTTGCTCTTGGTCACCGAGTCGTTGACGTTGATCGCCGGGAAGAGCAGGGTGCCGGCGCGGTGCATCTCGTAGAGGCGGTGCACACCGGTGGTGGTCTCCTCGGTCACGCCCTTGATGCCGGCCGCGATCCGGGTCCAGCGCTGGCCGTCCTCGGCGAGGCTGCGGTGCAGCACCTGGAGGATGACCGCGTACTCCTCGGAGTCGGCGGACTCGACCGGCGGGACGACCCCGGCCTTCTCGAACTCGACGCCCTTGTGGACGAGCAGGGTGGCGTCACCGCCGTCGTCGAGGATCATGTTGGGGCCCTGGCCGTCGGGCCAGGCGAGCACCTGCTCGGTGCACCACCAGTACTCCTCGAGGCTCTCGCCCTTCCAGGCGTAGACCGGGACGCCGGCCGGGGCCTCGGGGGTGCCGTCCGGGCCGACCACGATCGCGGCGGCGGCGTGGTCCTGGGTGGAGAAGATGTTGCAGGACGCCCAGCGGACCTGCGCGCCGAGCGCGACCAGGGTCTCGATCAGGACGGCGGTCTGGATGGTCATGTGCAGCGAGCCGGTGATCCGGGCGCCGGCCAGCGGCTGCGCCTCGGCGAACTCACGCCGGATCGCCATCAGGCCCGGCATCTCGTGCTCGGCGAGCTGGATCTCCTTGCGCCCGAACTCGGCGAGCGACAGATCCGCCACCTTGTAGTCGCCCTCGGCGAGGGTGCTCGGGCGGACCTCGGACGACGCGCCGCTCGGGGCGGCCGGGAGGGTGCTGGTCATGGAAGCTCCTGTCGAACGGGTGAGGTGCGCAGCCTTCCACCTTACGCGCGGGAGGCGGCCGGACCCCGCCCGGCCGCAGCAGCCCTAGGGAAGTACCGGTTGGACAGCGCACGGGGCGGTCAGCGGTGAACGGACTTTCCGCCCACCTGCCGGCCGCCCCGTGCATCCCCCCGGTTTGGATCCCCGCACGTCACCGGACCTTCGTCGCGACAACGCTGCGTACTCATAGAGTCACACTGAGCGAGCGAAGCGTCAAGCAATTTCGGGAAAGTCGGACTTGTTCGGCGCGGGCGTCAGGGCAGGCCGCACGTCGCGACGTACGCCTCACCCGCACCGCCGAGCACCAGCGGCCCGCCGGCCGCGGTCCCCACCGCCGCCTGGCCCGGTCCGAGGGTGACCGTGCCCACCCCGTCGTCGACGGCCAGCTCGCCGGCCCGGCACAGCACCACCCGCGGGCCCGGCAGCGCCAGCCGCACCCCCGGCGTGCCCGCCTCCACCGTCACCCGGTGCAGCGCGAAGTCGTCCACCGGCACCGGCCAGTTCACCACCCCCGGCGCCACCGTGACCGGCGCGACGACCGGCTGGTCCAGCACCTCGAAGCGGAGCACCCGCAGCAGCTCCGCCACGTCCACCCGTTTCGGGGTCAGCCCGCCGCGCAGCACGTTGTCGCTGGCCGCCATGATCTCCACGCCGGTGCCCCGCAGATAGGCGTGCAGGTTGCCGGCCGGCATCCAGATCGCCTCCCCGGGAGCCAGCCACACGTGGTGCAGCAGCAGCGCCACCAGCACCCCCGGGTCGGCCGGGTAGTCCTTCGCCAGCGCCCGGGCCAGCGCGGCGTCGGGGCCGTCGGCCGCCGCCGCGAGCACGGCCGCCACCAGCCCGGCACGCTCCGACTCCGGCCAGCTCAACAGCAGGCGTACGGCCTCCCGCAGTCCCGCCGGCCCGGTCCGCAACGCGGCCACCACCGGCGCCAACTCGGGTACGCCGAACGCCTCGATGGCCGCCGCCGACTCCACCGGACCACGGAACCCGCACAGCGCCTCGAACGGCGAGAGCGCGACCAGCAGCTCCGGCTTGTGGTACGGGTCGACGTAGTTCACCCGCCCGTCGTCGCGCCCCACGTCGGCGGCGTGCCCCGCCCGGGCCTGCTCCGCGTCGGGATGCGCCTGCAGGCTCAGCGGGGCGTCGGCGGCCAACACCTTCAACAGGAACGGCAGCCGGGTGCCGAACCGGCCCACCAGCCGCTCGCCCAGCCAGTGCGCCGGCTCGGCGATCAGCAGGTCGGTCAGGCTCACCGGCGTACCGTCCCGGTCCACCGTGGCCGGGGCACCCGGATGGGCGCCCAGCCACAGCTCGGCCTCCGGGCCGTCGCTCGGCACCGGGCGCCCCTGCAACTCGGCGATCGCCGAGCGGGACCCCCACGCGTAGTCGCGGATTCGGCCGTTCAGCAGTTCCACGCTCAACTCCCGGGATGCACGGCCTCTTCGTCGGCCTGAGGCTGCGGCACCGCGGTGTGCGAGGCGGCCCCGGTGCCGGCCCGCTCCGCGGCTGCGCTGTAGATGTCCGGCTCCAGGTAGATCACCCGGGCGATCGGCACGGCGGTCCGGATGCGGGCCTCCACGGCGTTGATGCCCTTGGCCAGCTTCTCGGCGGTGTCGCAGGCGGGCACCGCGATCTTCGCGGCCACCAGCAGCTCCTCCGGGCCCAGGTAGAGCGTCTTCATGTGGATGATCCGCTCGACCTCCGGGCCGTCGGCCACGGCCCGCTCGATCTTCGCCAGCTCCTTCGGGTCCGCACCCTCCCCCAGCAGCAGGCTCTTCGTCTCGATCGCCAGCACGCCCGCGATGACGACCAGCAGGACACCGATCATCGCGGTGCCGGCCGCGTCCCACAGGCCGTTGCCGGTCAGCAGCGTCATCCCGACGCCGAAGAGCGCGAAGACCAGACCGATGAGCGCGCCGAAGTCCTCCAGCAGCACCACCGGCAGCTCCGGCGCCTTCGCCCGACGGATGAACCGCACCCAGGACTGGTTGCCCCGGATCTGGTTGGACTCGTGGATCGCGGTCCGGAACGAGAAGCCCTCCATCCCGATCGCGGCGACCAGCACCAGCACCGGCACCCACTGCCAGCTCTCGATCGGGTGCGGGTCGGCCGCCTTGTGGTACGCCTCGTAGAGCGCGAACAGGCCACCGAGGCTGAACAGCACGATCGCCACGATGAACGCGTAGATGTAGCGCTCCCGGCCGTACCCGAAGGGGTGTTGCGGGGTGGCCTCCCGCTTGGACCGCCGACCGCCGAGCAGCAGCAGCCCCTGGTTGCCGGAGTCCGCCACCGAGTGGATCGACTCGGCCAGCATCGACGAGGAGCCGGTGAGCAGGAACGCGATGAACTTGGTGACGGCGATGCCGATGTTGGCCAGCAGGGCGGCGACGATCGCCTTGGTCCCGCCGTTCGCGCTCATGCGCCCCGTCCGATGCCGCACGTGGTCACTGGTTCGACAGCTCCTTCATTTCGGTGATGGCCGGGACCGCCATCGGGTCCAGGCCGTGGGCCAGCGCGAGATAGATCGAGGCGAAGTCCGGCACCGCCATCAGCGAGGCGAGCCGCTCCAGCGCGGAGCCACCCTCGGCGGTGACCACGTCGCAGCGCACGCCCCGCCGCTCGGCGAGGGTCTGCACGGCGTCGGCCCGGCGCTCCTCCACCGCGAGCGGCTCGTCGGTGTCGTCCTCGGCGTTGAGCCCGCCGTCGCGCAGCAGCACCAGCCGCAGCCGGGTGGCGTCGCTGTCACTGACGTCCGGGTCGGCGAAGATGTCCCGCTCCCCCTCGGCCAGCCCACCGAAGACCCCGTCGAGCAGGCCGACGCGGCCCCGGCCGGCCTCGCCGAGCGCCCCGGTGACCACCGGGTAGCGGGCGTTGGCCGACAGGGTGTCACCGAACCGGCGGGCGGCGACGGTGGCCAGCGGCGACGATCCCCAGACGATCGGGATCGAGCCGGCCAGGCCCAGGGCCAGGGACTTCGCCGGGTTGACGAAGGACTCGGCGGTCGGGCGGCACCGGTCGGCGTCCGCGTCCAGCCGGGCCGCCGTCTCGGCCAGGTCCGCCTCGTTGACCTTCACCAGCCCGAGCGTACGGGCAGCCAGCAGGACCGGCACGGTGAGCGCCCAGAGGCTGGCCCGGGCCGGGGCCCGCCGGGGCACCGGGATGAACGGCGCCCGGGCGCGCTCGGCCACCGACTGGAGCTGCGAGTCGGGGGCACCGACGGCGACCAGCCGGGCACCGCGGCGGTGCGCCGCCTCGGCGGCGCTCAGCGCCTCGGGGCTGCGACCGGAGGCGCTGACCGCGATGACCACGTCCGCCGCGCCGACCCAGCCGGGCACGCCGGCGCTGCGGTGCGGGATGACCGGCACCGGGCAGCGCGGCCCGGCGATGGTGGCCAGCACGTCACCGGTACGCCCCGCGGTGCCGATACCGGCGATGACGACCGCCCGGGGGCGACCGTCGTCCTCCAGCAGCGACAGGTTGGCCTCGGCGGTCAGCGCCGCCGACTCCCGCACCTGGGCACCCGCCGAGGCGGTGAAGCGGAGCATGCCACCCGGGTCGTGCTCGGCGAGCGCGTCCGGGTTGTCGAGCAGCGACTCGTCGGCGTGCCGGTGCCCGCTGACCCCGGCCGTTCCCTCCATCACCGCTGCTGCGCGGGTCCGCCGCGCGCCTCGTCCAGCAGGAGCACCGGCACGTCGTCGCGGACCTCGAAGATCCGGCCGCACTCGGTGCAGGTGAGCGTCTGCGCCTCGGCGTCGTAGTCGAGCGGGGCGTGATGCGTGTCCGGACAGGCGAGAATCTCGAGCAACTGCGGGTCGAGGGCCACGGCGTGGGCTCCTTCCACGTATGCGGTCTCACCGGGCGGCGGTGCCGTCCGGCGCACGCGATCTTATCGGCGAACGCCGTCCGCCGCTCCGCCTCAGCCGGGCAGGCGGGGCATCACCGTGGTGGCGTCGCCTCCGGCGGCGGCCGGCGGCTCACCGCCGGGCTGCGCGCTGCCCGGAGCGCCGTACACGTTCCCGGTGGGACGCGGGGCAGGTGTGGCCCCGTAGACGCCGGGGGTGGGCGGCGCGGGCTGCTGCCCGTACACCTGGCCGGTGGGGGTCCCGGAGCGGTAGGTCGTGCCGCCCGGGTTGCGGGGCAGCGGGACCTCCGGGTAGTCGGCGGCGTGGTCGTCGACCTTGTCCCGCCGGTTACGGCGGACCAGAAGCACGATCAGGGCGATGCCGACGAGCACCAGCGCGATGCCGAACCACATGATGGGAGAACCTCCGGAGGTTTCGTCGGCCGCGGCGACGCCGGACCCGGTGGCCGGGCCGAGCGCGGCGGCGACGGCGGACGTGGTGTCGGTGGCGGTCGGCGGCTCGGTGGCCACCGCGCTCGCGCTCGGGGTGGGGGTCGGTGAGGGCTTTCGGGACGGGGACGGGGACGGCGACGGCGACTTCTCCGCGCCCAACACCCGGGACACGACGGCGTCGCGCCCGAGCAGGCGGCCGAGGGCGCTGCTCGCCTCACCGACGACGGTCAGCCGCCCGCCGGGCGCACCGGCGAGGAAGGCGACCCGGTAACGGACGGTGATGCTCTTGCCCTTGCACAGCCGCGGGTCGGCCGGGGAGGTCTGCGCCGTCCGCACCGTGCCGCCACCCCCGGACACACCGACCGGGAACCACTGGCCACCCGCGTTGACCTGCACCTGGACCTGGTTCGGCTGGACGCCGTCGAGGCGGAGCCCGAGCGCGGTCCGCAGCAGCACGCACCCGTCGGTGCGCTTGCGCACCTCGACCGCCACGCCACGCGGCGAGCCGTCGGCGGGGAAACTGTCCGCCGCGCGCGCCGCCACCCGGTCACCGTCGGCCGAGGCCGGCGACGCCCCGGCGGCCACCAGGCCACCCAGCATCACGCCGACCGCGGCCAGCCGCGCCACGTGCCGCCGAACCGACATCTCCACCTCACCCGTCTCCACCCCCGGCGGGGGTCCGCGGTCAGGCTACTACCGGGTCAGGGGGGCGGCTGTGCATTGAGCGCTCCGCATGTGTGCCGCGACACGCCCGCCGGTCCGGCCACCCTCGACGCACCACCCGGCCGCCACGTCGGCGAGAGGGCGGCCTCACGGGCGTGGAAGGCCGTCACATCGCCTTTCGCGGTGTGGCCTCCGGCTCAGCCGGGTCGGGCGGCCAGGGCGGCCCGGCAGAGCCGGTCGGCGGTACGGGTGGTCTCCGGCAGCCGGTAGCGCGGGGTCAACGCCAGCACCCGGTCGACGGCGTTCGCCAGACTCATCCGGTGCCCCACGCTGACGAAGACCGGCTTCACCCCGTCCCGGGTACGCAGCACCCGCCCGACCACCTCGTCACCGTCCCGCAGTGCCGCCGAGTCGCCCCGGCGCGGCCCCGGCCCGTCCCAGGTGCCCACCAGCAGGGTCTTGCCCACCCCGATCGCCGGCAGCCCGGTGACCACGCCGAGGTGGCAGGCCAGCCCGAAACGCCGCGGGTGGGCCAACCCGTGCCCGTCGCAGACCAGCAGGTCGGGGTGGACGGTCAGCCGGTCCAGGGCGGCCAGCAGCGCCGGCAGCTCGCGGAACGCGAAGAGCCCCGGCACGTAGTCGAAGGCGGGCCGACCGACGCTCACCGCCTCGTCGACCACCGCGAGGGTCGCCGCGTCCAGCACGGTGACGGCCGCCGCGAGCCGGTCACCGCTCTCCGCGTACGCGACGTCGAGGCCGGCCACCGTCGCGGGCGCGGTCGGTCCCGGCCCGGCCCGGTCCACCAGCGGCCGCAACTCGTCCTGTACGCGCAGCGCCTCCGCCACGCTCCCGGGTACCACGAAGCGGGGTGATTCCTGGGCGGCAGCGGACAGCGTCACCGGCCCACCGTATGCGTCAGCGGCCACCCGCCGTCGTCCTCCTCCGTCAGGCCACCGGCCACCCCGCCGTCGCCCTCTCCGTCAGGTCACCGTCGGCCCGCTCCCTTGGCCGTCGCCGTCCCCGCCGGATCGCCGTCGCCATCGGCCTCGGCACCTAGCCATCGCCGTCGCCATCGGCCTCGGCACCTAGCCGTCGCCGTCGCCATCGGCCTTGGCACCTCGCCGTCGCCGTCGCCCGTCGGCCCGGCCAACTGGCCGTCGCCCTCGCCCTCGCCAACGGATCGCCGTCGGATCGCTGTCGCGGTAGCCGTCGCCGTCAGGCGGGTCGGAGATTGTTGCGGGCCTCCGCCACCCAGGCCAGGATGCCGTCGGCGCCCACCTCCTCGGCGACGGCCGCCGCCTCGTCGATCAGGTCGTGGGCCCGCTCGGGGTGACCCGCTTCAGCCGCCAGGTAGCCGAGCGCCACGAGATTCGCGGCCACGCCGGGCCGGAACCCGATCTCCCGGCGCAGGGCGGTGGACTCCTCCATCAGCCGCCTGGCCTCGTCCAGTTGACCGGCGGCCCGGTCGAGGAAGGCGAGGTGCCGCAGCACGTACGACAGGGTCATCCGATCGCTGGCACGGGTGGCCAGCTCGCGGGCCCGGGCGAAAGCCGCAGCAGCGGCGGCGTCGTCCTCCCGGATGACCTGGTGGAGACAGCCCACCCAGAACAGCGCCTCGCCCTCGCCGCGCACATCACCCAACTGCCGGTACAACTCGGCGGCCCGCTCGAACAGCGCCAGCTCCCGCGGGTCCTCCGCCTTGTCGGCCAGGAAACGGGCGTGCAGCACCCGCCCGCGGGCGAGCAGGAGATCCGCCTCCACGGCGTCGAGAATCCGGTCGGCGGTGGACAGGGCTTGACTGTCGCCCCCGAACACCGCGCTCTCGTAGAGCTCCCTGGCCCGCTCGATCCGGTCCGTCACACCCATGCCTGCCCCCCCGTCGTCGATCACTGGCCGACCCGTCCGTCGATGCGCTCCCGCAGCAGGTCGGCGTGACCGCAGTGCCGGGCGTACTCCTCGACCATGTGCAGCAGCAGCTCGCGCAGCGAGATCTCCGTACCGTCGGACATCGCCGCCCGGAAGCCGAGATCGGCCGTCGCGGCGACCAACTCGTCCGCGAACGCGACCTCGGCCCGCCAGGCACGCCACGCCTCCTCGACCACCGCCGGCTCACCCACCGCGTCGTCGAACGCGCCGTCCCGCTCGCCCTCCGGTGAATAGCGCTTCGGTACGTCCTGACCGGCGAGCACCCGCCGGAACCAGAAGCGCTCGACCTCGGCCAGGTGACGCACCAGACCGAGCAGCGACATCTTCGACGGCGGCACGGATCGCCGGGCCAGCTGCTCGGCGGTCAGATCCGCACACTTGAGTTCGAGAGTCAGGCGATAGTCGCGCAGGTATCCGACGAGCATCGACCGCTCGTCAGAAAAGCCGCCCGCCGACCGCGGGTCGGCCTCCGGCGTGACGAACATGTTGGACCAGGCGAACTGCGGCGTGGGCTGTTCGTCCGTCCGGGCGGTGTGTGCGTCGGCCATGCCGGGACCCTCGTTCAGTCGGCCCGTCGCCCGCAACGCATTTGCCGTCACGCCGGACCGGTGGCAATGGTGGGATCGGCGCCGGGGTCACCGGCGCGCTGCAACTCCTCCTCGAACATCACGAACGTCTTCCGCCGGATGCCCCGGACGAGCGCCTGTTCCTGAGGGGTCAACCGACGTCGTTCAGTGTCGGCGGCGTCCTCGATGGCCCGCACCGTCTCGTAGAGCGCGAAAACCGGGCCGTCTCCCCGGAGGTACCGACCTCGGTCGTGCTCCGTGTACTGGATGAACTGGTCTGCGGTCAACACGCTGATCTCGCCACCCACGGCGAAGAGGATCTCGTCCACGAGATCATTGGCTGTTTCCCACCCACCGGTATCAATCGACAGGCGCCACGCCGTCAGGCCACCGTCAGGAGTAGGCATCATCTTGACGGGCGACCAGAAATAGCTGAAGTAGGCGGGTAGGACCAGCCCTGGCATGTCGCTCATGCTTGCGGCCCTCCGCGCAACGCCGATCGCAGGGCCTCCCAGAAGTGGAACTGCTCCCGCCGAAGTAGGCCGTTGCGGATAGCCTGCTCCGTGGTCGAGATCTTACGGTCCCCTTGATCAGCCATCGTCTTCAGATCTCGCCTAACCTCATAGAGGGCGTGCTCCCAAGACGCGACCTCGTCGATGGCCTTGAGGTGAAGCCGCAGTTCAGCGATGTGCCCAGATTCCATCCGGAGCATCATGAGCACATCACGGTAGCCACTGGCCTGCGGCGCCAGGAAACGGTCCTCGAAGTAGGCGATCTCCACATCTGGATCACGATGTATGGCATCGAGAGCCGCGTACAGGTCGGACAGGTTGTCGAAGGCGACCTTGGCAGCCGCTAGGTCGGTCAGGAGAGCAGCATCGCCTCGATACTTGTTCACCTTGTCTTCAGCGCGTTGCCTGTCCTTGGCCTCCGGCCTTGACTCCGCGACCGCGCCACGGGCTGAATTCTCGGCCAGACGGTCGGCCAGCGAAGAGATGTCGACCTGCGCAAGTGCGGCTTGAGCGTAAAGATGATCAAGGTATTGCCGGCGGTAGGACGGATCGTTTCGGCGAGCCAGGTCGAATCCCGGCTGACGCGGTTGCAGGCTGGGAATCCGGCAGGAGTCGCTGACGCGGCGCTGATCCACCGTCAGTGGCGTGGCCTGCACCGCACCGCCGTCAGCTGCTACCGCTTCGGGGCCGCGGTCGGCGATGTCCGCGAGGACCTCGCCGAGGACGTCGATCGCCTGCTGGTGACTGGCGAGGTGGTGCAGCGTCAGCGGCCTGGCCGTCAGCGAGCTGGCCAGTTCCGGTGTCGCGAGGATCATGCGGGCCAGCTCGGGCCGCTGCGTCAGTTGGCGTACCAGGGCCTCGGCGAGCAGCGGCTCGTCGCGCGGCGGCGCCTCCCAGGTCTGGTCGAGCATCCGCCGGACGCGGGGGTCACCGAGCAGCCGCGCCACGTCCCGGGCGGCCGCGTCGTCGAGCTGCGGCGCGAGGCCGCGCAGCGTGGCCGGGTCGAGGTGGTGCACCAGCTCGGCGGGGGTCACACCGGCGGCGAAGACCTGGTCCAGGTCGGTGCTTCCGGCGAGGACGTCGCGGACGGTGAGCATCGCCGACACCCGGTCGCTGTGCGCGCCCAACCGGGCCAACCGGGCCGACCGCGCCTGCTGGATGTGCTCGGGCTCGGTCGACGGCGCGGGGCCGCCCGGACCGGGCTCCCCGAGCAGGTGTACGCGGTTGAAGTCCGGCGGCTCACCACGGTCCGGGTGCGGGGGTGGCGGGTCGGGGAGGACGCTGAAGGCGCCGCGCGGCCGGCCGGGCAGTGGCATCGGCCTACCGTCCGGCCCGAGGACCAGGGCGTCGACCGCGATGACGTTGCCGCGTCCCGGACGGCCGGTGTTTCCGTAGAGGGGCCGGTCCTGGACGGTGCCGCTCTGCGGGTCGAGATAGAGGACGGTGCCGTTCTGGTTCAACGCCACCCAGGCGTGTGAACCGCCACCCTCCCAGCTGTTGACCAGGAAGGCATAGCTGCCGTGCCCGCCGGTGAGCAGCTGCCGGTGCAGGTCGTGGTAGCCGCGCTCCACGTTCCGGCGCAGCTCGGCGTAGGTCGTCGCGCCCGCCGGACCGCAGAGCGCCTGGAAGCGCCCCCCGGTGCCGGCCTCGACCCGCAGCGGTCCGTCCTGCTCACCGCTGACCGGCCGGCGGACGTCCCCTTCGAGATAGCCGTCGAAGGTACGCGGGGCGGAGACCCGGGGCCGACCGTGCATCCAGGTCTCGTAGAGGGAGAGCGTGCAGTCGAGGCAGTTGATGCCCCGGGTCGGGTCGGCCTGCGGCCCGCCGTCGTTCGCCAGCCGGAACCAGCCGCCCACGCGCGGGTCGGGCGTCCGCAGCACAGCACCGTCGGCGGCGCGGGGCATCTGCCGTTCGAGGTCCCTCTGATGGAGCGCCAGCGGTGGCCGGAGTCCGCCGCGTACGCCGTACCGCCGGGACCGGTCGATCGGGGGCGGGTCGTCGTCGCCGGTCAACGCCGACCGGTCGGAGGTCTCCACGCCACCGACGGCCAGGTCGGCGACGTCGTCGTTGATCCGGTGGAAGTCGGCGTCGTCGTCGACCATCACCTGTGCGGGCGCGATCGCCCCGTCGCGCACGGCCCGCATCCGATCCCGCAGGTCGTAACTCTCCTGGCTGGCCTCGAACGCCTGTCGCCGAAAGCGTTCCGCCGCCAGGTCGCGCCCTTCGCGACGCAGTTGCTCCGCCTGCGCCGCCGAATCGACGGCCTGTTCCTCGTGGTAGGCAGCTCGCTCGCGAAGCCACTCCGCCTCATCGTGGCGGCGCTTGTCCTCGAACCACTGGCGCTGGGCCTCGAAATATCCCCGGTAGCGTCGCCGGTCGAGTCCTTCCCGGTCGGCGGTGAGAGCGGCCTGCCGGTCCGGCGTCCCGGGCCGGTGCGGCGGCCGGTGGAAGGGGTACGGCGGGTCCGGCAAGGGCTCGTTCGTCGGGCGGGCCGGTCCGGGTGCCAGCGCCTCCAACAGCGGAAAGCGGGGCGACGGCCTCGGTCGGCCGTCCGATCCGGTGCCCGTGTGCTCGGGTGCCGGGGCGGTCGGGCCAGGGCTCGGTGCTGTCGTCGCGGGTGCGGCCAGCCGGTGTGCGGCGTCCGGCACGGCCGGCGGTACCGCTCGGGACGAGACATCGGGGGCGGCCGGCGAGGCCCCTCGGGACGAGACAGCCGGCACGGTCGGTGGGACCACTCGGGACGACCCGTCGAGCGCGGCCGGGATCGTTCGGGACGAGACAGCCGGACCGGACGGCGATCCGGGCCCGTCGACCGACGGCTGGGTGCCGCTCGTGGTCGGGAGCGGCGTGGGCAGGGCCGGCCCTCCCAGCACGGCCGGAGCGGCGCTGGCCTGGGCCGTCACCGGCGAGGTGACCGGATCGAGCGTCGGACCCGAGCCGATGGACGACAGGCCGGGCACCGGGACCGGCGGGGATTCGACCGCCACCGAGGAGAGCGTCGGACTGACCGGCGCGACGACCGACGAGGTGCCCGCGCCGGTAACGGACGCACCGACACCCCGGTCCACGGCGGGGCCGACCGCCGGTGGTCCGGCCTCCGCTCCGGCGAGCGCCTGGTGGACGGACTCCGGCACGGCGAAAGAGTTGTCGGCGGTCTGCGGCGCGGCGAAAGCCTGGTGGACGGCCGTCAGATCGGACGCCGACGACCCGGCGGTCGGCTGGCCGGCGATGCCGTGGACCTGCGAACGTGGACCGACGAGCGCACCGTCCGTCGCATCCGGCCGGGCGCTGCCGACCTCAGCCGCCGTCCGGTCCGCGCCGCCAACGCCGGGCTCGATCACCTGGTCCGAGGTGCGCTGCGCCGGGACCTGGTCGACGGCCCCGCTCGCCTCCGACAGTGGGCCCGCGACCGGCGACGACAGGGCGGTGAGGTCCAACGCCGGCGGGGCAGCACCGGCGAGGGCGGCCAGCCGCCCGTCGAGCCGGTGGTGCAGGGCGGCGTCGGCCTGCCCGGTGGCCGAGCCGCTGGCCCCGGAGACCGCCGCCCGGGCCAGGTCCTCCAGCGACACACCCTGGCCGGTGGCCAGGCCGGCCGCACCCTCGGCGATCGTCTCGCCGGTCATCTCCCGGCCGAAGTGCTCGCCGATCCGACCCAACCGGCCGTCCGCGTGCCGACCGAGTCCGGCCAGCGGCGCCACCGCACCGCCGGCGAAACCACCGACCGCCGACGTGCCCACGTCGGTCAGGTCAAGGCCGTGCCGGCGTCCGGTGGAGTTCTGGTACGCCTGCGTGGCGAGGCTGATCCCTGCCTCCTCGCCGGCCTCGGCCAGGCCGCCGAGGGCGGCCCGCCGGGCCAACCCCCGGACGCCGCTCTTCACGACCTGCTTCGCGGCCCGCTCGCCGGCCTCCTTCAGCCCTTCCTTGATGGCCTTGCGGGCCAGTTGCGCCATGAGCCGCTTGAAGATCTGCTGCACCACCATCCGGGTGGTGGTGATCGCCACCCCGGCGGCGGGCGAGGCGGCACCGGCGGTGAGGACCGTCGCCACCGCCACCGACAGCAGCTCGACGACCAGGATGCCCAGCTCGATCCAGACCTCCAGCTTGGCGCCCTCGATGTCGCAACCGCAGGACTCGACCAACCGGCCCAGCTCCCCGGTGATCGCGAACAGGGCGGGCAGCGGTGCGTCGTCGCCCTCGGCCACCCGGCGCCAGGCGGTGTCGAAGGCCGCCGCCACCGCGCCGACGCCGCCGTAGCCGCTGCGCACCTCGGATGCCGCCCCGGTCGCGTCGTCCCTGGGGCCGGTCAGCACGTCCGCGACCGCGTACCAGCGGTCGGCGAGGTCCCAGACGGCGCATTCGTTGCCGTCCGGCCACTCCACGCCGACGACCCAGTCGAGCGCCTCGTAGATCCAGCCGGGCACGTCCCAGGGGCAGTGGTCGAGCGGATGCGGGATCGGGCTGGGCAGCAGGCTCACGCGCGGATCCTCCGGAACTCAGCGCCGGTGCCGGTGCGGAAGCGGGCCCGGACCGGGGATCCCGTCGAGCCGGCGGGCATTGGCCTCGTCGGTCTGCACGGTGGTCGCCACCGACCGGACCACGTCGGCGCCCAGGCCCTCCAGCGAACGGCCGAGCAGTTCCCACGCTCGCAGCAGGGTCTCCTCGTAGCGGCGGTACTGCTTGTCGAACGCGCCGCCGATGTCGTCCCGGCCCCAGGGTCGAGCCGCGCTGGCGGCCGCGAGCTCGCCGCCCTCCTCCCGTCGGGCGGCACTGACCGCCTCCCCGGCGAGCGTCAGATCCGCTCCCCCGCGCCGGGCCCGGTCCGGGTCCAGCCAGAGATGCGCGTCGGTCACGACGCCGACCCTCCACGCTGGAGCACGGCGTCGGCGTGGCCCAGCAGTGCGCCGAAGTCATTGGTGCGCAGGAACTCCATCGACGGCGAACCGGGCGGCAGATATCCGGCGACCAGCTCCCGGGTGGCGCTGACCGCCGCGTCGGACGCCCGCCGGACGGTCGTGGTGATCTTCCGGCTCAACGCCCGGGCGTCCCGCTCCTGGAAGACCCCAGGGGTCACCTCGACGGCGATCAGCTCGCCCCGGGCGCCCACGGTCGCGGTCACCTGCCCGTCCTCGGAGCGCTCGGTCACCCGAAGCTCGGCGAGTTTGACCTGGAGTTCGTCCAGTCCGGACCGGAGTCGCTGGTACTGGCCGTACACCTCGTCGAACCGCGCCCGCAGCGCGCGGTTGGCGTCCCGGTCCACACTGTCGGCCAACGCCGGCTCCTCCCCGTCACCCTCGGTAGGGCCGACCATACCGGGCGCCACGAAATCCGTGGGGTCCGCTAACGTCAGGTGGTGATCGAGCGTCGACAGGCCGAGCAGTTGGCCGCCGTGTGGGCCCGGCGCGACTCCGAACGCCTGGGTTTCCCGTGCAGGCCGGTGGTCGAGGAGTTCGAGCTGGGCTACCTCATCACCTCCGACGTGGCACCCGACGCCCGCGCGCTCCCCGGTGACCTGCCGACGACCGTGGTCGACAAGGAGACCGGCGATCTGTCCACCTGGCCACGGCTGCCCTTCCCGGTGGTCGAGCGGATGTTCCTGGAGCGGCGACCGGCCGGACCGCCGCCACCGCGCACGGTGGACGCCGGCAGCCAACTGCTCCGCGATCTCGACCGGCTGCCCACCCCCGGCGCCGCCGCGCACCTGACCCGTAACGGCCGCACCTGGATCCGGCACGGCGCGAAGGGCGAAGTGGAACTCCGGCACCACCGGCTGGTCCGCGCCTATCTGGACGAGTTGCCCCCCGGGCACCTGGTCCGCGGCGGTGACCGGCACGCCGAGATGATCGTCGTCTCCGACGCGCTGCACGAGTACGACCAGCAGCGGGCCGCCGCCGGTCAGCCGCCCACCTCGCTGGAGGAGGCCCGGACGTTCCTGGGCGACGCCGACATCGAGTTCTTCCGGATCCGCGAACCCGGCGACCCGTTCGGCGGCCGGGCGGAGCTGCCCTGCGACTCCTGCATCAACTTCCTGGTGCACGTCAACGCGATGCCGTGGTCGGACCTCGCCTACACCCAGCCGTGGCACCCGGAGCCCCAGGTCGATCCGGAGCCGGGCCGGTTCCCGCCGGAGGTCGCGAACGCGCTCGTCGTCGCCGGCTGGCGACCCAACTTCAGCGACGAGGTGCTCGCCGCCGCGTCCATTCAAAGGGTCACGGCCGTCAGCGGTCGTCGGCATTCCCACGAAGTCTTCCCGGCGGCCGTGGAGACCGTCACGGCGTTCCCCGGTCTCGTCGGCGGGCGTCGAGGTCCCGGGGCACAGGTCTGGATCTCGCGGTTGGACGTTCGGCCGCGTCGGATGGCCCACACCGCCGACACCCTCGCCGACTTCGGGGCGGTGCTCGGCGTACGGCTCTTTCCGCTCGGCACCGAGCGCGGGGACAGCATCATCGCCGTGGACGAGCACGGGCGGATCTTCGCCCTCGACCAGGCCGGCGAGTGGTTCCTCGGCCCGGACATCGACGCCGCGCTGACCACCCTGCTGCTCGGCCGCGCCCCCGCCCGGGTACGCGACGACGGCACCTGGTGACCCGTCCGCTCGGCGCCGGCCCCGGCGAACGACGACCGGCGGCGGGCGCGATCGCGAGGGGAGGCACCGAACGTCCCGGGCACCACGGCCGACGCGAGACGTCCTAGCATCGTCGGCATGGCAACGCGGCTGGTGCAGATCAACATGAAGGCCCGGAACGACTCCGCCCTGGGCAGCTTCTGGGCGGCGGCGCTCGGCTGGGAGGTCTCCAGCGAGGAACCGGGCGTGACCAACCTCGAACCGCCCGGCTTCGTCTACCCCGACCCGGTCGCCGTCTGCATCGACCTCGTGGTCTCCGCGGAACCCAAGACGGGGAAGAACCGCGTGCACGTCGACCTGGCCACCACCTCGGCGGCCCACCACGCGGAGCTGGTCGGGCGGCTGACGGAGCTCGGCGCGACCCCCGCCGACGTCGGTCAGGGCGACGTCCCGTGGACGGTGCTGGCCGACCCGGAGGGCAACGAGTTCTGCGTGCTGGACTGGCACGACCCGGTCCGGGACACCGGGCCGATCGCCTCGGTGGTGGTCGACTGCGCGGATCCACGGGCCATGGCCCGCTTCTGGGGCGAGGCCACGGACTGGACCGTGCACAAGGTGACCGACGACAACGCGGTGCTGCGCTCCGCCAAGGGCGTCGGCCCGTATCTGCAGTTCCTCCGCACCCCCGACGTGAAGACCGGGTGGAACCGCGTCCACCTCGACGTCCGCCCCTATCCGGGCGACGACGTGGCGGACGAGGTGGCCAGGCTGCGGGCTCTCGGTGCCACTCCGGTCGACCTGGATGTCCCGTGGAAGGTGCTCCGCGACCCGGAGGGTAACGAGTTCTGCCTGCTCGCCCCGGGCTGACGGTTACAGCGCCACTCCGGTCAGGACCATGACGCGCGCCTCCGTGTAGTCGTCCATCGCGCTGCGCAGCCCTTCCCGGCCGACCCCGCTCCCCTTCACCCCGCCGTACGGCATCTGGTCGGCCCGGTACGACGGCACGTCACCGACGATCACCCCACCGACCTCCAGCGAGCGCGACGCGGCGAAGGCGACGTCGAGGCGGTGGGTGAAGACGCCCGCCTGCAGCCCGTACGCCGAGTCGTTGACGGCGGCGAACGCGGCCTGGTCGCTCTCGACGGGCCCGACCACCAGCACCGGCCCGAACACCTCCTCGGTGCAGACCTTCGCGTCCGCCGGCACCCCGGAGAGCACGGTGGGTGGATAGGTCGCGCCGTCCCGCCGGCCGCCCACCTCGATGGTGGCTCCGGCGGCGACGGCCTCGTCCACCCACTCCTCGACGCGCCGGGCGGCATCCTCGGAGACCAGCGGCCCGACGTCGGTCAGCGGGTCGGTGGGGTCGCCGGTGCGCAGCGCCTCGACGGAGGCGACCAGCCGGGGCAGGAAGCCGTCATGGAGCCACTCGTGCACCAGGACGCGCTGCACCGCGATGCAGGACTGGCCGGCCTGGTAGTTGGCGAAGGTGGCGATCCGGTGGGCAGCGAAGGTCAGGTCCTCGTCGGTGTTCCAGTCCTCGCAGATCACCGCCGCCGCGTTGCCGCCGAGTTCCAGGGTGACGTGCTTCTCCGGGGCGGCCCGGCGGATGGCCGCGCCGACCGGCCCGGAGCCGGTGAACGACACCACCGGCAGCCGGGGGTCGGCGACGAGCTCGGCGGCGCGTTCGTTGGGTAGCGGCAGCACCGAGACCATGCCCTCGGGCAGTTCGGTCTCGGCGAGGAGTTCGCCGAGCAGCAGCGCGGAGAGCGGGGTGGCGGGGGCCGGCTTGACGATGATCGGCGCGCCGACGGCGATGGCCGGGGCGACCTTGTGCGCCACCAGGTTGAGCGGGAAGTTGAACGGGGCGATCCCGAGCACCGGGCCGCGCGGCACCCGGCGGACCAGGGCGATCCGCCCGGTCGCGGTCGGGTCGGTGTCGAGGCGTTGCAGCTCGCCGGAGAAGCGCCGGGCCTCCTCGGCCGCCCAGCGGAACGTGGAGACGGCCCGTCCCACCTCGGCGTTGGCCCACTTGACCGGCTTGCCGTTCTCGGCGGTGATCAGCGCCGCGACCTCGTCGGCCCGTTCGGCGAGCCGCCGGGAGACGTGGTCGAGGGCGGCCGCGCGGGCGTGCGCGGGCAGGGCCGCGGCCTGGGCCGCCACGCCGGCCGCTGCCGCGACGGCGGCCTCGACCTGGTCGGGCGTGGCGAGCGTGGTACGCCCCACCGTCCGGCCGTCGTACGGGTGAGTGACGGTCAGTTCGCCCTCGCCGTGAACGGGGCGACCGGCGACGAAGAAGGCTCTGGGCTCCACACCTCGGCAGCGTAGACGAGTCGAGCCCGCGCGGAAACAGTTGCTCAAGGGCTTGTGGGCCGCGAATTCAGTAGCCAAGATGGCAGTCAGATTGCGATAACCTCCGCTCACCTCACCCTCGGCCACCCCTCGGAGACATCTGATGAGCGACCAGCAGCAGCTGCGCAACTTCGTCGACGGCGCGTACGTCGACCCGGTGGACGGCGGGTACGCCGACCTGATCGACCCGTGCACCGGTGAGGTGTTCGCCCAGGCGCCGGTCTCCGGGGTGGCGGACGTGGACGCGGCGATGCGGGCCGCCGCCACCGCCTTCGAGAGCTGGCGGGACACCACCCCGGGCGAGCGGCAGAAGGCGCTGCTCAAACTCGCCGACGCGGTGGAGTCCCGGGCGGCCGAACTGGTCGACGCGGAGGTACGCAACACCGGCAAGCCCCGGCAGCTCACCGCCGACGAGGAGCTGCCGCCGGCGGTGGACCAGTTCCGCTTCTTCGCCGGCGCCGCCCGCCTGCTGGAGGGGCGTTCCGCCGGTGAGTACATGGCGGGCCACACGTCGTACGTGCGGCGGGAGCCGATCGGGGTGTGTGCGCAGGTGACGCCCTGGAACTACCCGCTGATGATGGCGGTCTGGAAGATCGCCCCGGCGCTCGCGGCCGGCAACACGGTGGTGCTGAAGCCGTCGGACACCACGCCGGTGTCGACGCTGCTGCTGGCCGAGATCGCGTCGGAGTTCTTCCCGCCGGGCGTGTTCAACGTGGTCTGCGGCGACCGGGACACCGGTCGTACCCTGGTGTCGCACCCGACCCCGCAGCTGGTGTCGATCACGGGCTCGACCCGCGCGGGCATGGAGGTGGCCTCCGCCGCCGCCCCCGACCTGAAGCGCACCCACCTGGAGCTGGGCGGCAAGGCCCCGGTGGTGATCTTCGACGACGCGGACGTCGCGGCGGCGGCCGAGGCGATCGCGGTGGGCGGCTACTTCAACGCCGGCCAGGACTGCACGGCCGCGACCCGGGTGCTGGCCGGTCCGGGCATCCACGACGACTTCGTGGCGGCCCTCGCCGAGCAGGCCCGGAACACCAGGACCGGCGCGCCGGACGACGAGGACGTCCTCTACGGCCCGCTGAACAACGCCAACCAGCTGGCCCGGGTACGCGGCTTCGTGGACCGGCTCCCCGACCACGCGAACGTGGAGACCGGCGGGGCGCAGGTCGGCGACCGCGGCTACTTCTATTCCCCGACCGTGGTCTCCGGCGTCCGGCAGGCCGACGAGATCATCCGGGACGAGGTGTTCGGGCCGGTCATCACGGTGCAGCGCTTCTCCGACGAGGACGAGGCGGTGCGCTGGGCGAACGGCGTCGACTACGGGCTGTCCGCGTCGGTCTGGACGAAGGACCACGGCCGGGCGATGCGGATGACCCGCCGGCTGGACTTCGGCTGCGTCTGGGTGAACACGCACATCCCGTTCGTCTCGGAGATGCCGCACGGCGGCTTCAAGCACTCCGGCCACGGCAAGGACCTCTCGGTCTACAGCCTGGAGGACTACACCCGGATCAAGCACGTCATGCACAACATCGAGGGCTGACGAATGGGGTCGAGCGAGGAACTGCACAAGCGGCGGGGGGCCGCGGTCGCGCGCGGCGTCGGGAGCACCATCTCGGCGTACGTGGAGCGCGCGGGCGGCGGCACGATCGTCGACGTCGAGGGACGGGAGTGGATCGACTTCGCCGCCGGCATCGCGGTCACCAACGTGGGCAACTCCGCGCCCCGGGTGGTCGAGGCGGTCAAGGCGCAGGTCGAGCGCTTCACCCACACCTGCTTCATGGTCGCCCCCTACGAGTCGTACGTGGCGGTGTGCGAGCAGCTCAACGCGCTGACCCCGGGGAACTTCGAGAAGCGGTCGGCGCTGTTCAACTCCGGCGCGGAGGCGGTGGAGAACGCCGTCAAGATCGCCCGGCACGCGACCGGGCGGCCGGCGGTGGTGGTCTTCGACCACGCATACCACGGTCGGACCAACCTGACCATGGCGTTGACGGCGAAGAACATGCCGTACAAGCACCGGTTCGGGCCCTTCGCCGGGGAGGTCTACCGGGTGCCGATGTCGTACCCGCTGCGCGACGGCGGGCTCTCCGGGGCGGAGGCCGCCGCCCGGGCGGTGGAGATGATCGAGAAGCAGGTCGGCGCGGAGAACGTGGCGGCGCTGCTGATCGAGCCGATCCAGGGCGAGGGCGGTTTCGTCGTACCCGCCGAGGGGTTCCTGCCGGCGCTGCGGGAGTGGGCGACGGCGGCCGGGGTGGTGTTCGTCGCCGACGAGATCCAGACCGGGTTCTGCCGGACCGGCGACTGGTTCGCCTGCCAGCACGAGGGCGTCGAACCGGACCTGGTCACCCTGGCCAAGGGCATCGCCGGTGGGCTGCCCCTGGCGGCGGTGACCGGCCGGGCGGAGCTGATGGACGCGGTGCACGTCGGCGGCCTCGGCGGCACCTACGGCGGTAACCCGATCGCCTGCGCCGCCGCGCTCGCCGCGATCGAGACCATGCACGAGCTGGACCTGGCCGCCGCCGCCCGGCGGATCGGCCAGGTGATGGGTGACCGGCTGCGCGCGATCGCCGCCCGTGACCCCCGGATCGCCGAGGTACGCGGCCGGGGCGCGATGCTCGCCGTCGAGCTGGTCCGGCCGGGCACCCTGACCCCGGACCCGGCCGCCGCGGCGGCGGTCTCGGCGGCCTGCCACGCCGCCGGCCTGCTCACCCTCACCTGCGGCACGTACGGCAACGTGCTGCGCTTCCTGCCTCCGCTCGTCATCTCCGACGACGAGCTGGCCCGCGGCCTGGACATCCTGGACGCCGCCTTCGGCTGACCCCGGTCAGCCACCTGTTCGTGGCACACCACGGGCCACATTTCCCCCCAGGAACCCGCCCGTGGTGTGCCACCCCACTCAGCGCAGCACCTCGACCACGTTGCGGCGGACCACGTTCTTCCCCGGCTCGCGGACCAACTCCATGGCGGCGGCGTTGAGCAGCACGCAACTGCCCGACGGGCCGGTCACCGATACCGTCGCCACCCGGCCGTTGTCCAGGTTCGTCACCCGCAGCCGAGTGCCGACCGGGAACCGGTCGCTGGTGGCGGCCGGCGCGCCACCCTCGGCCGAGAACGTGACCGCGCCCGGGCAGGCGCTCTGCCGGACCGGGGTGGTGTCGGCGAAGCCGAAGCCGGTTCCGACCGCCACCACCGCCGTCGCGACCACCGCCACCCCGGCCGCCAGCACGTGTTTCCGCTGCACCTTCACCGCATCTCCCGTCGTCCGCACGCTGTGTCGCCTGGTACGGCGTGGGAGCGCTGCCCGGTTCAGCGGTTCGGGAAGGAAAGTTGCCGGTGGTCCCCGGCCGTCGCCCGCTGCAAGGGCGTCAACCGGGGCCCGTCACGTCACCGGAGGCTGGCGCGGTGACCCCAGGCGATGGCGAGCTGCACCGCGTCGTCCCAGGCCCGCACCTGCCGCTCCCGTTCCTGCGGCGTGGCCAGCGGCTGCCACTCGGCGGCCTTGTGCCAGTACGACCGCAGCACCGCCCGGTCCGCCCAGTAGCCGGCGACCAGCCCCGCGGCGTAGGCGGCGCCCCGGGACACCGTCTCGGCCACCATCGGCCGGACCACCGGCACGTCCAGGATGTCGGCCAGGGTCTGCATCAGCAGGTTGTTCGCGGTCATCCCACCGTCCACCGCCAGGCCCCGCAGCGGCACGTCGGCGTCGGCGTTCATCGCCGCGACCACCTCCCGGGTCTGCAGGGCGGTGGCCTCCAGCACGGCCCGCGCCAGGTGCCCCTTGTTGACATAGGAGGTGAGCCCGACGACCAGCCCCTGCGCGTCGCTCTCCCAGTGCGGCGCGTACAGCCCCGAGAAGGCCGGTACGACGTAGCAGCCGCCGTTGTCCGCCACGGTCAGCGCGAGCGTCTCGATCTCGGCGGGCGAGCGGATCAGCCCGAGGCTCTCCCGGCACCACTCCACCAGCGCCCCGGCGATCGCGACCGCGCCCTCCACGGCATAGACGGGCGGTCGGCCGTCCTCCTGGTAGGCCACCGTGCTGATCAGCCCGTGTCGGGACCGGACCAGTTCCGTGCCGGTGTTGAGCAGCAGGAACGCGCCGGTGCCGTAGGTGCACTTGGCGTCCCCCGGGTCGAAGGCGGTCTGCCCGAACAGCGACGCCTGCTGGTCGCCGATCACGGCGGTCACCGGGATCCCGGGGACCGGCGCGCGGGTGGTGCCGAAGGTGGTCATCGAGGGCCGGATCTCGGGCAGGGCGACGCGCGGCACCCGCAGACAGTCGAGCAGTTGGTCGTCCCACTCCAGGGTGCGGATGTCCATCAGCATGGTGCGGCTGGCGTTGGTCACGTCAGTGGCGTGCAGGCCGCCGTCCACCCCGCCGGTCAGGTTCCACACCAGCCAGCTGTCCATGGTGCCGATCAGCAGTTCGCCCCGGGCGGCGCGCTCGGCCACCTCGGGCTCGGCGTCGAAGAGCCAGCGCAGCTTGGGGCCGGAGAAGTAGGAGACCAGCGGCAGGCCGGTCCGGGCGTAGATCTCCTCGGCCGACAGGTCGCAGGCGATGTCGTCGAGCATGCCGGCGGTGCGGGTGTCCTGCCAGACGATGGCCGGGCCGACCGGTTTGCCGGAGCTGCGGTCCCACACCACGGTGGTCTCCCGCTGGTTGGTCACCCCCAGCCCCACCACCTGGTCGGGGCGGGCGTCCACGTCGGCGAGGGCCTGCGGGATGATCCGGCAGACGATCCGCCAGATCTCCTCGGCGTCGTGCTCCACCCAGCCCGGCCGGGGGAAGTACTGCCGGTGCTGCTGCTGGGCCAGCGAGACCAGCCGGCCCTGGTGGTCGAAGAGGAGACACCGGGTCGAGGTGGTGCCCTGGTCGAGCGCGGCGACGTACGTCTGGGTCATCAGCCTCTCCCGTGCCCGAACTCCCTGGATATCGACCGGGCGGCCCGGACGACCTCGTTGGCGAGGCCGACCCGGGGTCGGTATCGGCTGTCACAGATGGCGTCCACCGGGCCGGCGATGCCGACGGCCGCGACGACGTAGCCACCCCGGTCGCGGATCGGCGCGGCGATCCCCGCGGTCTCCGGTTCCGCCTCTTCCACCGCGGCGGCCCACCCGGTGTCGCGGATGTCAGCGAGCTGACGCAGCAGCGTCGGCCGGTCGGTCACCGTCCGGTAGGTCAGGCTCTCCAGCGGCCGGCCGACGATGCTGCGCGCCGCCCCCGGGTCGAAGGCCAGCAGCACCTTGCCGAGGGCGGAGGCGTGCAGCGGGAGCCGGCCAATGGTGTCGGCCCGCTGGCTCCGGTCGTGCAGGCCGAAGACGTGGTGGACGATCACCGCCGCACCGTCGCGGTACGCGGCGACCCGGGCCGCCTCGCCGGTCCGGGCGGCCAGCGCGTCGGTCCAGTTCAGGGCGCGCGAGCGCAGTTCGTTCGGGTCGAGGTGGGTCAGGCCGAGGTGGAGGAAGTCCGCCGCGAGCAGATAGTGCCCGCTGCCGGCGTCCTGTTCCACGAAGCCCACCTCGCGCAGGGTGCGCAGCAGGCCGTGCGTGGTGGGCTTGGCGAGCCCCAGCGAGGCGGTGATCTCGGCCAGCGTGAGCGGTTCGGGCTCGGCGGCCAGCAGCCGCAGGATCGCGGCCGCTCGCTCCACGGACTGCACCGGGCCCGGCATGGGGGCGACCGTACCCCGCGTTCGGCATTGTCAAACGCCACGGCGTTCGACGATGCCGAACGGGTTTCGTTGTTGCCCTGGTCACAGCCTTCGTACGCTCCCAGCCAGACCAGCCACCACCCTCAGCAGGCAGGAGCGGGACATGAGCATTCTCGGGAGGCGCACACTCGTCGGCGAACTGGTAGCGGAGTTCGTCGGCACGATGATCCTCATTCTCTTCGGCGTCGGCGTCGTCGCCCAGGTCGTCACCGGCAAGGGCGCGCTCGGCGACCACGACTCCATCGCCTGGGCCTGGGGGCTCGGCGTGGTGCTCGGCGTGTACACCGCGGCCCGGATCAGCGGCGCCCACCTCAACCCGGCGGTCACCCTGGCGCTGGCGGTCTTCCGCCGGTTCGAGTGGCGCAAGGTGCTGCCGTTCGCCCTCGCCCAGACCGCCGGCGCGTTCGTCGCCGCGCTGCTGGTGCGCTGGGTCTACAGCGAGGCCATCGCCGCCGTGGACCCGGGACACACCATCGCCACCCAGGGCATCTTCTCCACCCTGCCGGGCAACGGCGCGCTCAACGTCGGCCTGGGCACCGCGCTGCTGGACCAGGTGGTCGGCACGGCGATCCTGCTCTTCCTGATCATGGCGGTGACCGACCCGCGCAACAACGCCCCGGTCGCCTGGCTGGCACCGTTCATCGTCGGCCTCATCGTGGTCGCCATCGGCATGGCGTGGGGCACCAACGCCGGTTACGCGATCAATCCGGCCCGCGACTTCGGCCCCCGCCTGGCGTCCTTCCTCACCGGCTACGGCACGGCTTTCCAGGACCAGAACGGTGCGTTGTACTTCTGGGTGCCGATCATCGGTCCGCTGGTCGGCGGCGTGCTGGGCGCCGGTGCCTACATCGCCCTCATCGAGCGGTTCCTGCCGGCGGAACAGGAGCAGTCGGAGCCCGGCCGGATCCCCACCGACGAACCGCGTACCCGGCCCACCGCCGTCGCCCACCCGTGACGACCACACCCCCACACCACCCCATCGAGCAGGAGCGTGACCAATGGCAGACTTCGTCGCAGCGGTCGACCAGGGTACGACCAGCACCCGCTGCATGATCTTCGACCACGGGGGCAACGAGATCGCCCGCCACCAGCTGGAGCACCAGCAGATCATGCCCCAGCCCGGCTGGGTGGAGCACAATCCGGTGGAGATCTACGAGCGGACCAGCGCCGTGCTCCAGACCGTGATGAACGGCCGGGGGCTGTGCGCGGCGGACCTCGCCGCCCTGGGCATCACCAACCAGCGCGAGACCACCGTGGTGTGGAACCGGCGCACCGGGCGGCCGTACTACAACGCGATCGTCTGGCAGGACACCCGTACCGACCGGATCGCCTCCGCGCTGGACGCGGACGGGCGGGGTGACGTGATCCGCGCCAAGGCGGGTCTCCCGCCGGCCACCTACTTCTCCGGCGGCAAGATCCAGTGGATCCTGGAGAACGTCCCCGGCGTCCGCGAGGCCGCCGAGAAGGGCGACGCGATCTTCGGCAACACCGACTCCTGGCTGCTGTGGAACCTGACCGGTGGGGTCGACGGCGGCATCCACGTCACCGACGTGACGAACGCCAGCCGCACCATGCTGATGGACCTGGAGACCCTCGACTGGGACGACGAGCTGCTGGGCTTCTTCGGCGTACCCCGGCAGATGCTGCCCGAGATCCGGCCCTCGGCGGACCCGAACCTGTACGGCCACACCCTCGCCCACGGGCCGCTGGGCGGCGAGGTGCCGCTGGCCGCCGTCCTCGGTGACCAGCAGGCGGCCATGGTGGGTCAGGTGTGCCTGCGGCCGGGCGAGGCGAAGAACACCTACGGCACCGGCAACTTCCTGCTGCTGAACACCGGCACCGAACTGGTCCGGTCGCGCAACGGCCTGCTCAGCACGGTCTGCTACAAGTTCGGCGACCAACCCGCCGTGTACGCCCTGGAAGGCTCCATCGCCGTCACCGGCTCCGCCGTGCAGTGGCTGCGTGACCAGCTCGGCATCATCCAGGGCGCGGCGCAGAGCGAGTCGCTGGCCCGGCAGGTGCCGGACAGCGGGGGCATCTACTTCGTCCCCGCGTTCTCCGGACTGTTCGCGCCGTACTGGCGGTCCGACGCGCGCGGCGCGATCGTCGGGCTGTCCCGGTTCAACACCAACGCGCACATCGCCCGGGCCACCCTGGAGTCGATCTGCTACCAGAGCCGGGACGTCGCCGAGGCGATGGAGAAGGACTCCGGCGTGAAGCTGGAGGTGCTGAAGGTCGACGGCGGGGTGACCGCCAACGACCTGTGCATGCAGATCCAGGCGGACGTGCTCGGTGTGCCGGTGAGCCGGCCGGTGGTGGCGGAGACCACCGCGCTCGGCGCGGCGTACGGGGCCGGGCTGGCGGTCGGGTTCTGGAAGAGCCCCGACGAGCTGCGGCAGAACTGGAACGAGAGCCGGCGCTGGACGCCGGAGTGGACCGACGAGCAGCGTGAGAAGGGCTACCGGTGCTGGCAGAAGGCCGTGTCCCGCACGCTGGATTGGGTGGATGTGTCATGAGCGTCAAGGCGATCGACCTCGACCCCGCGTATCGTGCCCGGGCGCTGCGGGAGATGACGGAGACGGAACTCGACGTCCTCGTCATCGGCGGCGGCGTGGTGGGCGCCGGAGCGGCCCTGGACGCGGTGACCCGCGGCCTGCGTACCGGACTGGTGGAGGCGCGGGACTTCGCCTCCGGCACGTCCAGCCGCTCCAGCAAGTTGATCCACGGCGGGCTGCGCTATCTGGAGCAGCTCAACTTCGGCCTGGTCCGGGAGGCGCTGCGGGAACGGTCGTTGATCCTGAACCAGCTCGCGCCGCACCTGGCCCGGTCGGTGCCGTTCCTCTATCCGCTCCAGCACCGGTTCTGGGAGCGGCCGTACGTCGGCAGCGGTGTGCTGCTGTACGACACGATGGGCGGCCGGCACGGCGTACCGGCCCACCGGCACCTGACCAAGAAGCAGGCGCTGCGGCAGTTCCCGTCGCTGCGCAAGGACGCCCTGGTGGGCGCGGTCCAGTACTACGACGGGCAGGTCGACGACGCCCGGCACACCATGATGATCGCCCGCACCGCGGCCGAGTACGGCGCGCTCTGCACCACCAGCACCCAGGTCGTCGGCTTCCTGCGCGAGGGCAACCGGGTGGTCGGCGCGCGGGTGCGGGACCTGGAGACCGGCGACGAGTTCGACGTCCGGGCCCGGCAGACCATCAACGCGGCCGGCGTCTGGACCGACGACATCCAGGAGATGGTGGGTGGCCGGGGCCAGTTCCACGTACGGGCCTCCAAGGGCGTGCACATCGTGGTGCCCCGGGACCGGATCACCGCCTCCACCGGCATCATCAGCCGCACCGAGAAGAGCGTGCTGTTCATCATCCCGTGGGACACGCACTGGATCATCGGGACGACGGACACGGACTGGTCGCTGGACCGGGCCCATCCCGCCGCCAGCCGGTCGGACATCGACTATCTGCTCGACCAGGCCAACCGGCTGCTGACCAACCAGCTCACCCACGACGACATCGTCGGCGTCTACGCCGGGCTGCGCCCGCTGCTGGCCGGGGAGTCGGACGAGACGAGCCAGCTCTCCCGGGAGCACGCGGTGGTGAGTCCGGTGGCCGGCCTGGTGCTGGTGGCGGGGGGTAAGTACACGACGTACCGGGTGATGGCGAAGGACGCGGTCGACGCGGCGGTGCACGGCCTGCCGGTGAAGGTGCCGGAGTCCTGCACCCACCGCCTCCCGCTGGTCGGCGCGGACGGCTACCTGGCGGCGCGCAACCAGCGCCACGACCTGGCCGCCGCCAGCGGGCTGCACGTGGCCCGGATCGAGCACCTGCTCGGGCGGTACGGCTCGCTGAGCAACGAGCTGCTCGACCTGGTGCGCGAGCGGCCGGAGCTGGGCGAGCCGATGCCGGGGGCGGAGACGTACCTGAAGGTCGAGATCTACTACGCGGCGCGGGCCGAGGGTGCCCTGCACCTGGAGGACATCCTGACCCGCCGGACCCGGATCTCGATCGAGACGGAGGACCGGGGGGTGGTGTCGGCGCGGCCCGCGGCCGAGCTGGTCGCGCCGGTGCTCGGCTGGGACGCCGAAACCATCGAGCGGGAGGTGGCGCACTACCACGCCCGGGTCGCGGCGGAACGCCAGTCGCAACAGGAGCCGGACGACCAGACCGCCGACGCGGCCCGGCTCGGTGCTCCCGACGTGCGGGTGACCGACCTGCCGGCACCCGGCCTGCGGCCCGTCGCCTGAGGCCCCCCGACGGCTGACCGTCCACGGCGGATCCCGGCCCACCGGCCGGGATCCGCCACCGGCCGGGAGCCGGCCGGGACCTGCCGGGCGGGTGGTCAGTCGCAGGCGGTGCCGTCGCCGTCCCGGTCCAGGTCGTAGATGTCCCGGCCGATGACCCGCACCGGGCCGCTCACGTACGCCGGGCCGTTGCCGCTGCCGCCCGCGCAGTCGACGTCGCTGGCGATCGGCACGCAGGGGGTGTAGTTGGGGTCGCAGCCGGAGGACCCCGACGAGGACGCCCGCCTGGTGCCCACCGCGACGACCTGGGTGACCGGCTGCCTCGTCACCACCGACTTCACCAGCCGCCGGCCGGTGGGCACGCCGTCGGTGAGGGTGACCTGATAGGTCAGCGTGCGTTCCCCGGCGACACCCCGGGTCCGGACGACCCGCTTCCCCTCTGTCAGGGACGAGTCCTTGACGGTGCGTTCGGCGTACGCGATCTTCTTCGTCTCGGTCTCGGTGCGGGTCGTCACCACCGGGACCGGCGACGGCGTCGGCGATGCGGTGGTGGGCGCGGGCTGGACCGGCGTGGTCTCCGCCGGGGTGCTGGGGACGACGATGGGCGCGGCGGCGGTCGGCACGTTCTCGTCGGCCACCGCCCGGCGGCCCGACTGCTGCTGCGGGGCGTCGCCGAACGAGCCGACCACGGCCAGGCCCGAGCAGCAGAGCAGGAAGACGGAGAGCACGCCGCCGAGGATCACCCCGGTCCGCCCACCCGGGCTCAGCCGACGGAACCAGCCCGGCGGCTTCGGCGGCGGGACGGGCCCGTAGGGATGGGGCTGGCCGGGGTACGGCGGCGGTGGAGTCGTCACGCTGCCGAGTCTGCTGCTGACGCTGTGCTGCCGGAACCGGCCGTACCTTTCCTCGCCGGAACCGATCGTCCGGACCGATCCCGCAGGTCAGGGCCGAAGTTCCGCGATCGGGCCGGGTCGTCCGGCCGGACAGCCGTCGGGATTGGACAATTGCCTGAGGCAATGATCGACCCAACGGGGCGGGTCGTTTGTGGGCGGGCGGGAACGCTCAGGTCCCCCGGGCGGACGTCACCGCGAGCACCAGCGACCAGCCGACCAGCAGCAACGCCGGCAGGGCGGCGCGGGTGCCCGTCACCGACGGCGCCCACCGGCCCGTCCGGTGCATCCGCACGGCCCAGAACACGCTGACACCGAACAGCACCAGCAGCGCGGGACCACCGGTCACGACGCCGGCGATCAGCATCCCCTCCCGGTCGGAGACACAGAGCCCCACGCACGCCCCCGAGTGCTCGTTCGACAGGACCTGCGCGACGGCCAGGAAGAAGACCACGGTGAGGGCGTACCAGGCCGCCAGCACCGCGACCGCGGTGCCGAGTCCCGGTCGCCGGGGCGGGTCCGGGGTCACCGCAGGCTGCTCGCTCATCCCCGCATTGTCCGCCATGAATCCGTCCGGCGGGTGCCGCCCGGTGCCCGGTCGACCGGGCCGACGGCCACCACCACGCTCACCGCGCCGGGTCAGCGGCCGTCGAGCAGCGGCTGGCGCGGGTCCCAGGGCGGTCCGCCGGCCGCGTCCCGGCGACGTCGGGCGATCGCCGACAACGCCTCCAGCACCACCCGGTTGCCGAGGTAGGCGGTGATGTCGGCGTGGTCGTACGGCGGGGCCACCTCGACCACGTCGACGCCGACCACCGGCAGTTCGTAGCAGACCCGGCGGACCGCGTCGAGGAGCTGCCGGGAGGTGAGACCACCCGGTTCCGGGGTGCCGGTGCCGGGTGCCATGCCGGGGTCGACGACGTCCACGTCGACGGAGAGAAAGACGCCCTCGCACTCGTCGGTGGCGATCCCGAACGCCTCCGACAGGCACTCGTCGAGGCCCCGGGCGACCACCTCGGTCATCTCGTACGAGCGCATCCGCTGCTCGGCCATCCAGGACAGGGTCTCCGGGCCCGGCCAGTAGCCCCGCAGTCCGATCTGGAGGAAGCGGTCGCCGCGTACCGCGCCGGACTCGATGAGCCGGCGCATCGGCTGGCCGTGCCCGTGCAGCGAGCCGAACTCGATGTCCCCGGTGTCGGCGTGCGCGTCGAAGTGCACCAGCGAGACCCGGCCGAGGCCGTGGTGGCGGGCCACCCCGGTGGCGTCGGGCAGGGCGATGGAGTGGTCGCCGCCGAGCACGACCGGGATCGCGCCGGCCGCCGCCACAGCGTGCACCGCCCGCTCCAGGGACGCCAGGGACCGTTCGATGTCGCCGGAGAACATCTCCACGTCGCCCGCGTCATAGACGCAGAGGTCCCGCAGGGCGTCGACCCGGAAGGCGAGGGACGGCCGGGAGCCGTCGTGCGGCAGGTAGCAGGCCTGCCGGATGGCGGACGGCCCGAACCGGGTGCCCGGCCGGTGCGAGGTGCCGCCGTCGAAGGGCGCACCGACGATCACCACGTCGGCGTCGGCGTAGGTGACCGGCTCCTCGATCGTGCAGGGCGGCACGCCGAGGAAGGTGATGTCGGGGCCGAACATCGGGCCGTAGCGGGTCACCGCTCCTCCATCCCCCACGGCGAGCCGTAGTCGGTCAGCAGGTCGAGGAAGGGTCCCGGGGGCAGCGCCTCCGGGCCGAGCACACCCGCGCCGGACCAGGCGCCGGTGGCGAGCAGTTCCAGGGCGACGACCGGGTTGACCGCGGTCTGCCAGACGACGGCCTGGTGGCCGTACTCCCGCATGGACCACTCGTTGTCGACCACGTGGTAGAGGTAGACGGCGCGCGGGTCGCCGTCCTTGCCGGTGCCGGTCACCCACGTCCCGGCGCAGGTCTTGCCACGCATCCGGTCGCCGAGGGTGGCCGGGTCGGGCAGGCAGGCGGCGACCACGTCGCGCGGGGAGACGTCGACCCCGCGCACCCGGACCGGAGAAACAGCGTCCAGGCCCAGCTTGTGCAGGGTCTTCAGCACCTCGATGAACTCGTCGCCGAGGCCGTACTTGAAGGTGACCCGCTTCGCCGGCACCCAGCGCGGGATCAGCAGCACCTCCTCGTGCTCCACGTTGACGCACTCGACCGGGCCGATCCCCTCGGGGAAGTGGAACACCTCCGGCTCGCTGAACGGCGGCGTGGTGTACCAGCCCCGGCCGGCCTCCCAGACCACCGGCGGGTTCAGGCACTCCTCGATGGTGGTCCAGATGGAGAACGACGGGGCGAAGTCGTAGCCGTCGACGGTGAGGTTCGCGCCGTCGCGTACCCCGATCTCGTCGATCTCGGCGAAGAGTTCGTCGGCGGCGTAGCGGGCGAAGACGTCCGACAGGCCGGGCTCGACGCCGATGCCGCAGAGGGCGAGCCGGCCGGCGTCCGCCCAGGCCGGGGCGGCGGCGAACTGCTCGTCGCCGAGCTTCACGCCGGTCTCGGCGTGGGGGCGGTCCGGGTGCGGCCGGGACAGCGACATCGCCATGTCCAGGTAGTCGGCCCCGGCGGCGAACGCGCCGTCGAAGATCGGCATGACGAAGCGCGGGTCGACCGCGTTGAGCACGTGGGTGATCCGGTGTTCCCGGCAGAGCGCCGCGACCACGTCCGCCGAGGAGGCGTCGACCCGGGCGGCGACGAAGCGGGCGTCGTGGTCGGCCACCGCCCGCGACGCGCGGTCGAGGTCGTAGTCGGCGACGACCATGGTCTCGAAGAAGGAACGGCGAGCGGCGATGGCTACGGCGGCGGAGCCGACGCCACCGGCGCCGACGAGGAGGATACGCATCAGGAATCGAACCCCAAACCAAGACGATCGAGCGTACGGAGCCAGAGGTTGCGCCGCCCCTCGTGCGCGTCGGCACGGGCGAGCGACCAGCGGGTGAGGTTGATGCCGGTGGCCCGGAACGGTTCCGGCGGGAACGGCAGTGGCTTGCTGCGCACCAGGTCGAGCCGGGTCAGCGGGGTCTGTTCGCCGCCGAGCAGGTCGAGCATCACCCGGGCGCCGAACCGGGTCGCCCCGACGCCGAGCCCGGTGAACCCGGCCGTGTAGGCGAGCCGCCCGTCGTAGGCGGTGCCGAAGAACGGGCAGAACCGGGTGCAGGTGTCGATGACCCCGCCCCAGCGGTGGCTGAAGCGGAGCCCGTCGAGCTGCGGGAACGTGGTGAAGAAGTGCGCGGCGAGGGCGGTGAAGGTGGCGGGGCGCTGTTCCAGCTCCGGGGCGGTCCGGTTGCCGTAGTGGTAGACCGCGTCGTAGCCGCCGAAGAGGATCCGGCCGTCGCCGGTGATCCGGTAGTAGTGGAACTGGTTGCCGGTGTCGGCGAGCCCCTGCCGGTTGCGCCAGCCGATGGCGTCCCGCTGGGCGGGCGTCAGCGGCTCGGTCATCAGCGCGTAGTCGTACACCGGGACGAGCCAGGCGCGCAGCCGGCGCAGCAGCGGCGGGAAGGCGTTGGTGGCGAGCGCGACCTGCCGGGCGCGTACCCCGCCCGGCACGGCGTCGGCGCCGCCGGCCGTGGTCACCCGCAGGGCGGCGCCGTCGCGGCGCAGCCCGGTGACCCGGGTGTGCTCGTGGATCCGGACGCCCGACTCCAGGCAGGCCCGGCGCAGGCCCCAGGCCAGCTTCGCCGGGTCCAGCATGGCCACCCGGTCGGCGTCCCACATCCCACCCAGGTACGTCGGCGAGGCCACCTCGGCGCGCACCTCGTCGCGGTCGAGCAGGCGCACGTCGTGGCCGTACCGGCGGGCCAGTTCGGTGTCCTCGGCGAGCCCGGCGAGCTGGTACGGCTCGACCGCCACCGCCAGCTCACCGGTCCGCTCGAAGTCGCAGTCGATGCCGTGCTCCGCGATCGTGGCCGCGATGCCGTCCAGGTTCTCCCGGCCGAGCCGTTCCAGCTCGGCGATCTCGCCGGGGAACCGGTCGACGCCGTTGGCCAGCCCGTGGGTGAGCGAGGCGGCGCAGAACCCGCCGTTGCGTCCGGACGCCGCCCAGCCGCAGGTGCCGGCCTCGACCAGCAGCACGTCCCGCCCCGGGTCGGCCTCCTTGGCCAGCAGGGCGGTCCAGAGGCCGGCGTACCCGCCGCCGATCACCAACAGGTCCGCGTCGGCGGCCCCGGTCAGCGGCGGCAGCGGGTCCGGTCGTTCCGGCCGGTCCAGCCAGTACGGCACGGGCGCCGCGTCGGCCAACGCCCGGCCGGTATGCGGGAGGATCATGACCGGATCTTCGCCGGCGCGGTACGCACCGCGAGGTCGGCCCGGCGGGCCCGCCGCCCGCGCAGCGAGCTGGCCCCGACCAGCAGCAACGCGATCGCGAACATCGCCGTGCCGATGACGTTGACCTGCGGCGGGATGCCCCGCTGGGCGGCGCCCCAGACGTACATCGGGAAGGTGACCGTGGTGCCGGCGTTGAAGTTGGTGATGATGAAGTCGTCGAAGCTGAGCGAGAAGGCGAGCAGCGCGGCGGCCACGATGCCCGGCAGCACAAGCGGCAGGGTGATCCGCCGGAACGTCTGCCACTCGCTGGCGTAGAGGTCCATCGCGGCCTCCTCCAGCCGCCGGTCCATCCCGGCCAGCCGCGCCTTCACGGTCACCACCACGAACGACACGCAGAACATCACGTGCGCGATGACGATGGTCCAGAAGCCCTGCGGCACCCCGGCGGCGACGAAGAGGGCGAGCAGCGAGGTGCCCATCACCAGTTCGGGGGTGGCCATCGGCAGGAAGATCAGCACGTTGATCCCGGCCCGGCCCCGGAACCGGTGCCGGACCAGCGCGAACGCCATCAGCGTGCCGAGCACGGTGGAGACGACGGTAGCGATGAAGCCGATCTGCACGCTGCGGACCACCGCGTCGCACATGTCGGAGGTGGCGCAGGGGTGCGTCCAGTTGTCGAGGGTGAACTCGTTGAAGTCGTAGGAGAGCCGGCTGGACGGGCGGTTGAACGACAGCCCGGCCACCACCACGATCGGCAGCGACAGGTAGCCCAGCACCAGCAGCGCGACCAGCATGACCCACCGGTCGGCCAGCCAACGGGAGATCCTCATAGCACTTCCTCCGTGCCGGCCCGGCGCAGGTAGACGAAGACCACCGCGAGGATCGCCGCCATCAGCAGGAACGACAGGGCCGCGCCCTGCGGATAGTCGAGCCGGACCAGGAACGCCGAGTCGATGACGTTGCCGATCATGTATTCGTTCGGCGTGCCGAGCAGCTCGGCGTTGATGTAGTCGCCGGTGGCCGGGATGAAGAAGAGCAGCGTGCCGGCGATCAGGCCGGGCATCGACAGCGGCAGGGTGACCTTGCGGAACGCCTGGAAGGAGCTGGCGTACAGGTCGCTCGCCGCCTCCAGCAGCCGGTAGTCCAGCCGCTCCAGGCTCGCGTACAGCGGCAGCACCAGGAACGGCAGGAAGTTGTACGTCAGGCCGAGCACCACCGCGATCGGGGTGGCCAGCAGCCGACCGTCCGGCCCGAGCAGGTGCACGTCCCGCAGCAGCCCGACCAGCCAGCCGTTGTCGGACAGGATGGTCTTCCAGGCCAGGGTACGCACCAGGAAGCTGGTGAACATCGGGGCGACCACGCAGACCAGCAGCAGGTTCTTCCACCGGCCGGCCTTCTGCGCGATGGCGTACGCCAGCGGGTAGCCCATCAGCAGGCCGAGCACCAGCGCGATCGCCGAATACCCGAAGGAGCGCACGAACTGCGGCCAGTACGCCTGCAGCGCCTCCGGATAGTTGCCGAACGCCCAGGTCAGCGCGTACCCGGTGGAGAGCGAGCCGCTCGGGTCGTAGAGGCTGGCCGCGGCGAGCTGCAGCAGCGGCAGGGCGAAGAAGATGAACAGCCAGGCCGCCCCCGGCACCAGCAGCAGGTACGGCAGCAGCCCGTACCGCCCGCGCCGGGGTGGCGGCGGTGGCGCCGACTGCCCCGACGGGGTGGGTACGTGGGCCAGCGCGGTCATGACGCCACACTCACCGGCTCGTCGAGCAGCGGGGCGGTCTGGTCGTCCTCGCCGGAGGAGCGAGGCAGCAGGAACGCGTGCCGCGGGTCCCAGTGCGCGATCACCGGGGCGCCGACCGGCAGCCGCCCGCCGAGCCCGCTGTTGGCCGCGAAGACGGACAGTTCGCTGCCCCACGGGGCTCGCACCAGGTACTGCGTGCTCACCCCGACGTACGAGGCGTCGGTCACCACCCCACCGACGTGCTGGTGGCCGGCCGGCACCGCGTCGAGCTCCTCGACCAGGTGCAGCTTCTCGGGACGTACCCCGAGGAAGGCCGGCCCGCGGTCGACGCGGGCCCGGTCGGCCGGCACCGAGAAGCGCGCGCCGTGCGCGGTGACCGCCACGTCCGACCCGGTGGTGCCGTCGGCCTCGCCGGCCAGCAGGTTGGACTGGCCGAGGAAGTTGGCCACGAACGCGGTGGCCGGGTATTCGTAGATGTCGGCCGGCGCGCCGAGCTGCTCGATCCGGCCGGCGTTCATCACCGCGACGGTGTCGGCCATGGTCATGGCCTCCTCCTGGTCGTGGGTGACGTGCACGAAGGTGATGCCGACCTCGGTCTGGATCCGCTTCAGCTCGATCTGCATCTGCCGGCGCAGCTTGAGGTCGAGCGCGCCCAGCGGCTCGTCCAGCAGCAGCACCTGCGGGTGGTTGATCAGGGCCCGGGCCAGCGCGACCCGCTGCTGCTGGCCGCCGGAGAGCTGGGCGGGCCGGCGGCGGCCGTACCCGTCGAGCTGCACCAGCGCGAGCATCCGCTCGACCTGCGCGCCGACGTCCCGGATGCCGCGGCGGCGCAGCCCGAAGGCCACGTTCTCGGCGATGTCGAGGTGCGGGAAGAGCGCATAGCTCTGGAACACCGTGTTGACCGGCCGCTTGTACGGCCGCAGCCGGGCGATGTCCCGGTCGCCGAGCAGCACCTGACCGCTGGTCGGCTCCTCCAGCCCGGCGATCATCCGCAGGGTGGTGGTCTTGCCGCAGCCGGAGGCGCCGAGCAGGGCGAAGAACGAGCCCTGCGGGATGGTGAGGCTGAGGTCGTCGACCGCCGTGAAGACGCCGAACTTCTTGGTCAGCTCGGCCAGGCGCAGGTCGCCGGCCGGCGCGTCGCGCTCCTGGTTCTTCGCGCCCATCGCCCTCATGCCCCGATGACCTGCTGGAACTTGGCCTCGAAGTCCTTCTCCTGCTTTTCGTCCAGGGCCATGAAGACCTTGGACTTCGACAGGATCGCCTCGTCGGGGAAGATCAGCGGGTTGGCGGCCAGGTCGGGGTCGATCTTCTCCATCTCGGCCTGGGCGCCCTTGACCGGGCAGATGTAGTTGACGAACGCCGCGAGCTTGGCCGCCACCGCCGGGTCGTAGTAGTAGTTCATCAGCTCTTCGGCGTTGGCCTTGTGGGTGGCCTTGTTCGGCACCAGCATGTTGTCCGACCAGAGCATGACGCCGGACTCCGGCACCACGAACTTGATCTTGTCATCCTCGAAACCGAGCTGGACCACGTCACCCGACCAGCCGATACAGGCCGCGATGTCACCCTTGGCCAGGTCCGGCGCGTAGTCGTTGCCGGTGAACTTGCGGATCTGCTTGGAGTCGACGGCCTTCTTGAGCTTGTTGAGGGCATCGTCGAACTGCGCGGCGGTGAAGTTCGTCGGGTCGTGGCCGTTCGACTGGAGCAGCAGGCCCATGGTGTCGCGCATCTCCGACAGCGCGGTCACCTTGCCCTTGAGATCGGGGCGGGTCAGCAGCTCGTCGACGGTCCGGATCTCCTTGGCCACCTTGGCGTTGTAGGCCAGGCCGGCCAGGCCCGACTGCCACGGGACGGCGAGTTGCCCGTCCGGGTCGAACGAGCGCTTGCGCAGCGAGTCCAGCAGGTTGGCCTCGACGTTGGGGATCTTGGCCTTGTCCAGCTTCTGGATCCAGCCGAGCCGGATCATCCGGGCGGCCATCCAGTCGGTGAGCACCATGATGTCGCGGCCGGTGGACTGGCAGGCGGCGAGCTGGTTCTGCACCTTGCCGAAGAACTCGTTGTTGTCGTTGACGTCCTCGGTGTAGGTCACCTGAATGCCGGTCTTGGCGACGAAGGCGTCCAGGGTGGGACGCTTCGACTCGTCCTTCTCGTCGACGTCCATGTACTGCGGCCAGCTCGAGAAGGCCAACTTCTTCTCGGTGGCGGAGAGGTCCTCGCTCTTGCAGCCGGCCTCGGTCTGCTGGGCGCCCTTGGTGCCGCAGCCGGTGAGCGCACCCGCCGTGGCGAGCAGCGCCGCCGAACCGAGGGTGCCGGTGAGCAGACCACGCCGGGTGAGGGACCGGTAGGGGCTACGCATGTGACGACTCCTAGGGGGGTCATCGTCGGCGGCGGGACGGGGGTGGCGCGCCGGCGGGAGGGTCAGTGGCGATGGACGACTGATCCTGACATGGAGTGACGGCCCTTACAAGGGATTCCGTTGCGGGAATAGCCATGGGCGACGAAATACGCCAGACTGCGCCGGGGCACTACGCTCAGGCCCCGTGGGGATCCGGACATGGGGAGCGACGATGAGCAACCGGCACCTGGAGAGCGGAAACGGCACACGGCGGGTCACTGTGCGTGAGGGTGCCAGTCACGCCCTGCTCGACGACGTGGCCAAGCAGATCATCGAACAGCTCCAGGAGGACGGCCGGCGGCCGTACGCGACCATCGGCAAGGCGGTCGGCCTGTCGGAGGCGGCGGTCCGGCAGCGGGTGCAGCGGCTGCTCGACGCCGGGGTGATGCAGATCGTCGCGGTCACCGACCCGCTCCAGCTCGGCTTCCCCCGGCAGGCCATGATCGGGCTCCGCACGGACGGGGACCTGGAGTCGGTGGCCGACCGGCTGGCCGAGTTCGAGGAGATCGACTACGTGGTGATCACGGCCGGCTCGTTCGACCTGCTGGCCGAGGTGGTCTGCCGCAACGACGCCCACCTGCTGGAGATCCTGCAACGGGTACGCGCCGTCGACGGCGTGCTGGCCACCGAGGCGTTCGTCTATCTCAAGCTGCGCAAGCAGACCTACAGCTGGGGCACCGCCTGATCCGCGGTCCTTCGCGTCTGACCAGCGGTTCCTGCTGCGGCCTGGTCAGCGGCCCTTCGTGGCGGCGAGGAAGGCACGCCAGCCGTCGGGGGTGAAGCGCAGCGTGCCGCCGGAGCGGTCCTTGCTGTCCCGGACCAGGACCCGGCCGGGCAGGTTGTCGGCCACCTCGACGCAGTCGCCGCCGTTGTTGCTGCTGCGGGTGGCGGTGCGCCAGCGCGGCTCGGTCACGTCCATCTCTTCACCGCTTCCCGGATAAGGGCGATCGACCGGCGGGCGGGCAGCGCCTCGCCGGCCATGCTCTCCCACCGCCTGCCCAGGCTAGCAATGTCGGCGCGCTCGGTCACCAGCTCGCCACGGAGCTGATTGTCCAGATAGGCCACCTCGGTCCCGTCCGGCAGCCGGGCCAGCACGAACGCGCCGGCCAGGCCGGTGTGCCAGGGACCGTCGGCCGGGATCACCCGCACCTGAACATGTTCCCGGCCGGCGACGGTCGCCAGGTGCGCCAACTGGCGGGCCATCACTCCCCGGTCGCCAACCGTGCGGCAGAGCACCGCCTCGTCGACCACGATCACCAACTGAGGCGGGGGTTCACGGTCCAGGACGGCCTGCCGCGCCAGCCGGGCGGCGACGAACTGCTCGACCTCAGCAGGGGCAAGCAGACCGCCGGTACGCAGCACCGCGCGGGCGTACTCCTCGGTCTGCACGAGGCCGGGCAGCACCGCCGGCTGGTAGGAGCGGATCGAGACGGCATCCTGTTCCAGCTCCGCCCAGGGGCGGAACCAGGGCAGGTCGCGGCGGCGGTAGGGCTCGGGCCAGAGCTCGGCGGGCTCCCGGCCGAGGATGCCGGCGACCGCCAGCCGGGTCCGGGGATGCGGCACCCGGCCCGGACTCAGCCACCGGCCGACCGTCTTCGGATCGACGCCGACCCGCTGGGCCAGCGACTCGACGGTCTCGCCGCGCTCCGCCATGGCCACCCGCAGCACCTCGTTCACCGGCAACTCCTCCCGCCCGGCCGACCACACGCTCCGGCGCACCATAGCCACGGTGCGTATCCATGTCTCCCGACTGCCGGCGTGTTGCGGCAGGACCTCTCCGCGAGCCCCGCAGGTGCACCGCAACCGCCCCGCAAAGGCCCCGACCCCGTCCGCACCCCGGGTGATCGACTCCAGCTCCCCGACGTCGCGGCACCCCACCGACCCGGGCACCACCACGCCGCCGACAAGGGGGTCGTCACGAACCGAAGCTCATGCGGATTCCGTTGCCGGGCACGCGTGACCACGCTGATTCCGTCGCGGATAGCGTGAATCGCACTTGCATTTCGCGGCGGGGCTGTGGGATAACCGTGGGCAGAGCGGCCGGTGTCACCCCTGACCGGCCCGAGACCCGATGGGGCTGACATGGCCAACGCCACCGACCACCTCTGGATGCACTTCACCCGGATGGCCAGCTACTCCGCCGGCGAGGTGCCGACCATCGTGCGCGGCGAGGGCGCGTACGTCTGGGACTCCCAGGGCCGCCGCTACCTCGACGGGCTCGCCGGGCTCTTCGTCGTCAACGCCGGCCACGGCCGCACCGAGCTGGCCGAGGCCGCCGCCAAGCAGGCCGGCGAGCTGGCCTACTTCCCGCTCTGGTCGTACGCCCACCCGAAGGCCGTCGAGCTGGCCGAGAAGGTCGCCTCGCTCGCCCCCGGCGACCTGAACCGGGTCTTCTTCACCACCGGCGGCTCCGAGGCCGTCGAGGCGGCGTGGAAGCTGGCCCGGGCCTACTTCAAGCGCACCGGCCAGCCCAACAAGCACAAGGTGGTCAGCCGCTACATCGCCTACCACGGCACCTCGATGGGCGCGCTGTCGATCACCGGCCTGCCCGGCATCAAGAGCGACTTCGAGCCGCTGGTGCCCGGTGGCATCAAGGTGCCGAACACCAACTTCTACCGCGCCCCCGAGCACGGCGACTCCGCCGAGGCGTTCGGCCGCTGGGCCGCCGAGGAGATCGGTCGGGCCATCGAACGGGAGGGGCCGGACACCGTCGCCGCGGTCTTCCTGGAGCCGGTGCAGAACTCCGGCGGCTGCTTCCCGCCGCCGCCCGGCTACTTCGAGCGGGTCCGCGAGATCTGCGACGCGTACGACGTGCTGCTGGTCAGCGACGAGGTGATCTGCTCGTGGGGCCGGCTCGGCGAATACTTCGGCGCGGTCCGCTACGGCTACCAGCCCGACATCATCACCACCGCCAAGGGCATCACCTCCGGCTACGCCCCGCTCGGCGCGATGATCGCCAGCGAGCGGCTGATGGAGCCGTTCCTCACCGAGACGGGGATGTTCGCGCACGGGGTGACCTTCGGCGGCCACCCGGTCTCCTGCGCGGTGGCCCTGGCCAACCTGGAGGTCTTCGCCCGCGAGGACCTGGTCGGCCACGTACGGGCCAACGAGGGCGCCTTCCGCGCCACCCTGGAGAAGCTCAACGACCTGCCGATCGTCGGCGACGTCCGGGGCGACGGCTACTTCTACGGCATCGAGCTGGTCAAGGACAAGGCCACGAAGGAGACCTTCGACGACGCCGAGTCCGAGCGGCTGCTGCGCGGCTTCCTCTCCACCGCCCTCTTCCAGGCGGGGCTCTACTGCCGTGCCGACGACCGGGGCGACCCGGTGGTGCAGCTCGCTCCGCCGCTGATCGCCGAGCAGCAGCAGTTCGACGAGATCGAGCAGATCCTGCGCGCCGTGCTGACCGAGGCATGGTCCCGGCTCTGAGCGACGGCTCAGGGGCCGGCTCCCCGGACACCGGGGACCGGCCCCGCCCGGCCGACCCCGCCGCCGGTCCGCTCGCCCCGGCCCCGGGTCCGGACGGCCGCCCGGCCCGGCCGCCGCCGGTTCCGCCGACCCCGGCCGGGTCGTCGGGGCACCGACCGGACCCGGGTACGCCGGCTGCCCGAGCTGGCCGTCGGCGACCGGGACACCCTGCACGCCGTCCTCGACGCCGGCCGGGTCGGGCACCTGGCCATCGCCGACGGCACCCAGCCGTACGCGCTGCCGGTGGCGTACGCGCGGGACGGCGACCGGGTGCTGCTGCACGGCTCCACCGGGAGTCGACTCTTCCGGCACCTCGCCGCCGGCGCACCGGCCTGCCTGACCGTGACCCTCCTCGACGGCCTGGTGCTGGCCCGCAGCGCCTTCGAGTCCTCGATGAACTACCGGTGCGCGATGGTGCTCGGCACCCTCGTCGCGCTCGGCGGCGACGAGAAGCCGGCCGCCCTGGAACGGCTCTCCGAGCACCTGCTCCCCGGCCGGTGGGCGGTGATCCGGCCGCCGTCGGCGAAGGAACTGGCCGCCACGCTGGTGCTCGCCCTGCCGCTGGCCGAGTGCTCGGTGAAGATCAGCGCCGGCCCGCCGGACGACCCCGACGACGACCTCGACCGGCCGGTCTGGGCCGGCGTGGTGCCGGTCGTCGAGACGTACGGCCCGCCGCAGCCCGATCCGCGGCTGCGCCACGACCTGCCCCCACCGGAGTGGTGATGCGCTACCAGGAGCTGTCGTACTGGCTGTCCACGGTGGACGAGCCGCTGACCCCGCGCCCGCCGCTGCCCGGGGACACCGACGCCGACGTGGTGATCGTCGGAGCCGGCTACACCGGCCTCTGGACGGCGTACTACCTCGCCGGGGCCGACCCGTCGCTGCGGATCGTCGTACTCGAGAAGGAGATCGCCGGGTACGGCGCGTCCGGACGCAACGGCGGCTGGTGCTCGGCGCTCTTCCCCACCTCGCTGCCCGCCCTCGCCCGCCGGCACGGCCGGGACCGGGCCCTGGCCATGCAACGGGCCATGCAGGAGACCGTCCGCGAGGTCGGCCGGGTGGTCGCCGCCGAAGGCATCGACTGCGACTGGCAGCCCGGCGGGACGGTCGTCCTGGCCCGCTCGGCGGCGCAGCTCGACCGGGCCCGGGCCGCCGTCACCGAGGCCCGCGAGCACGGCCTCGCCGACGAGGACCTGGTGCTGCTCGACGCCGCCGAGGCCACCGCCCGCTGAGCCGCCGACGGGGTACGCGGTGGGACGTACACCCCGCACTGCGCCGCGGTGCACCCGGCCCGGCTGGTCCGCGGGCTGGCCCGGGCGGTCGAACGCCGGGGGGTGACCGTCTTCGAACGGACCCCGGTGACGGCGGTCCGGCCCGGCGTGGCGGTGACGCCCGCCGGGGTGGTCCGGGCGCCGGTGGTGGTACGCGCGACCGAAGGCTTCACGCCCACCCTGCCCGGGCAGCGGCGCACCGTCGCCCCCGTCTACTCGCTGATGGTCGCCACCGAGCCGCTGCCCGCGTCGACGTGGGCGCGGATCGGGCTGGCCGAGCGGGAGACCTTCTCCGACCACCGGCACGTCATCATCTACGGCCAGCGCACCGCCGACGGTCGGCTGGCCTTCGGTGGGCGGGGCGCCCCCTACCACTTCGGCTCCCGGGTCGCCCCCGGCTACGACCGGGAACCACGGGTCTTCGCCGCGCTGCGCCGGGCGCTCGGCGAACTCTTCCCGGTGCTGGGACCGGACGTGCCGGTGACGCACACCTGGGGCGGGCCGCTCGGCGTCGCCCGCGACTGGGCCGCCTCCGTCGGGCTGGACCGGCGCACCGGGCTGGCCTGGGCCGGCGGCTACGTCGGCGACGGCGTCGGCACCAGCAACCTCGCCGGGCGTACCCTCGCCGACCTGATCCGGGGCGCGGAGAGCGACCTGACCGCGCTGCCCTGGGTCAACCACCGCTCCCCCCGCTGGGAGCCCGAACCACTGCGCTGGCTCGCCGTCAACGCCGGCCTCAAGCTGATGTTCTCCGCCGACCGGGCGGAACTCCGTTCCGGCCGCCCCTCCCGCCGCGCCGCCACCTTCTCCCACCTCCTGGGCCACTAACCCACCCACCCACCCACCGCCCCCTCCCCCATTCCCTCGCCTGGGTGATCATGGGGTTGACGGCGTTCTTGATCTCCATTAGTGCCGCTAATCCCATGATCACGTGGACGGGAGAGCGCGGGAGGGTGGGGACGCGCGGGTGGGGACGCGAGCGTGGGGGGGTTAGTGGTGGGGGGGGATTACGCGGAGGTGGCCGCGGCGGCCGGTCTGGTGGGGGGCCTGGGCGGCATCCTCGGTGGACTCCGGGGGGCGCGGGGGCGCGGGGCGGGCGGCCTCGCGGACGGCCTCGGCCAGGGCCACCAGGTCGTCGGTGGTGGGCGGCGGCGGCTCGAACTCGCCCTCGTGCCGGACCACGTCCCAGCCGCGCGGCGCGGTCAGGTTGCGGGCGTGCGGCTCACAGAGGTCGTACGTGTGCGGCTCGGCGAACGCCGCCAGCGGGCCCACCACGGCTGTCGACTCGTTGTAGACATAGGTCAATGTGGCGACCGCTTGCCGGGGGCAGCCGTTACGGGAGCAGCGCCGTGGTGACCTCACGGCGGCAGGGTATCCCCAATACCGGGTCCGGCGCACTGGTTCGCGTTGCGACACGCCCGTATCGGTGATCACAATTCGTACGATCGGTGCACCGGCACGCCGTACCAGCGGCGCAGCCGAGGGGCGGCCCCGGACGGGGGCTACCCTTTGCGTCATGACGAGCCCGGAACACCGCCGCCCCGGCTCCGGCCGGCGCACGCACCGCGACCGCCACGGTCGCGGCCTGCGCGGGCGACTGGTGCCGGCGACCGTACCGCTGGCCCGGACCAAGGCGGAGGTCTTCGACGACCTGGTGCTGGACACCGTGGAGACGCTGGAGCGGCGGTTCGCCAAGGAACTGGCCGGGGTGGAGTTCGCGGTCGAGGACGTCCCGCCGGACCTGAACGTCTATGACTCCGACGTGCTGGAGGACGGCGAGGTGCCGCTCGCCCGCCTGCTGCCCGGCCGACCCGGCCGCCAGGAGGTGCCACCGCGGATCGTGCTCTACCGCCGGCCCCTGGAGTTCCGGGCCATGGACCGCGAGGACCTTGCGGACCTGGTCCACGACGTGATCATCGAGCAGGTGGCGAACCTGCTCGGCGTCGACCCGGACGAGCTGGCCTGAGCGGGGCCTCCGCGCCGTCCTCACGAGCCCGGTCGGCGCGACCCCCCGGTCACGCCACCGGCCCCACTGCCGCGCCCGGAGCGGCCCCCGCCGCCCGGGCTGTCGGTCACGACCACTCCCGCTCGGCGCCGCGAACCGGGAACCGTCGCCCGAGCCGGGCGGCCCCCACCGCCCCGGCCCGGCACTGCTCTCAGGCGGCGACCCGCCGCTTGAGCTTGCGCCGCTCCCGTTCCGAGAGCCCGCCCCAGATCCCGAACCGCTCGTCGTGGCCGAGAGCGTATTCGAGGCACTCCGTCTTGACCTCGCACCGCGAGCAGATGCGCTTCGCCTCGCGGGTCGAGCCGCCCTTCTCGGGAAAGAACGCCTCCGGGTCGGTCTGCGAGCACAGCGCCCGCTCCTGCCACTCCGGCGCGTTTCCGAGCAGGTCGGCCACCTCAAGCTGGCCGTCCATAGATGCCTCCTTGTCGCGCACCGGCGTCATCGCCGCTGCAACCCCCCACGCGAAAGGCGTGCGTGTCCGTCCGGTACCAATTTGTTGCGTTCCGTGCGAACAACCCCATTCAAATTACACGCGTGTAATGCGTGCGCCGTCAAGCCGAACTTGATAATGGAGTCGCCCTCCCGACACGTTCCGGACGACCATCGAGCCGCCCGACCCTCGCAACCTGCCCTATCGATTAAGACCCCGGACGAGTAACGCCCTACCCGGCGAGTCGCCCGAGTTTTCTGCCGTGGCGTACCGGGACGGGAAGGCCACCGGCCGCCCCCGGGGAGGCTCCGGCAGGCTGCACCCGGGCGGCCGGCGCGGCCTCGTCCAAGATCAGCATGGTGGTGGGGCACAGGTTAACCCGACTCGGCCGCCGCCGCCCGTCGAGCCGGCAAACACCAGCGGCGCCCCGTCCACATGGTGGACGGGGCGCGGTGCTGCGGGCGACTCGGAGGACTCAGTCCACCACCGTCGGCGCGCTGGTCGGCCAGGCGAACTCGGCGATGCCGCCGCCCGTGACACAGATCGCCCCCGCCGGTGTCCGGTCGTCCCACCAGACGGTATAGAGCCCCGCCTCCAGGTCGGGGTAGACGGCACTGTGGAACACCCCGTCGCGGACGTGCCGCTCGCGGACCGCCGAGTGCGTACGCGGCTCCCCGTCCCGGCTGATCTCGATCTCCCGGCCGTGCAGGTCCGGTCCGGTGTAGATGATCAGGGCACCGGAGTTCCCACCCAGGTCCAGCAGCACGCTGCCGCTGCCGGTCGGTCCGTAACTGTGCTGGTGCTCGGGCACGATCCCCTCCTCAGGACGCCGGCGGGTTGCCGAACCCGTCGTACGGGGTGCCGAGGAACGGGAAGTCGCCGAGGAACGGCGCGGTCACGTCCGCCGCGCTCAACCCGGGAGTCACCGCCGCGGCGGCCGCGTCCGGCTTGAACGCCTTGTCCACCAGCGGCACCGTCACCCCGGCGATCGCCCGCAACGAGATGCTCACCACGTCGTCGCCCACCCGGCGACCGTTCGGGAAGCCGGCCAGGTCGCCACCGAGCACCCCGAACCGGTCCGGCTTTCGGTTCGGCGGGATCGCCGTGTTCAGCCGCAGCATGTCGGCCTGCACGTCACCGGTGGTGTTGGTGAAGCCGTCGATCAGGCCGGCCGGGATGCCGGTCAGCAGGATCGCCACCAGATCGGCGCGCGCCTTCTTGGACTTGTTCAACGCGTCCAGGTTGGGGAACACACCCGGATAGAGCGCCGGCAGCAGGGCGGCCAACTCCGGCTGCTCGACGAACTGCGCGAAGCGCTTGTCCTCCGACGGCGGCAGCGTGTTCCACAGGTCCTTCCTGGACATCGGCACCACGACCTCGTTGAACAACGGGTTGCCGAGCCGGGACACCTGCGTGAACGGGCCGGCGGCGGTGTCCTCGGCGACCCGGTCGCCGAGCACCCGCACCTGCTGCCGCGAGGCGGACGTCCACACCCCGATCACCGAGGCGCGGTCGGCGGCGGCGTACCGGGCGGCCTTGCGGCGCACCCGGCCCAACGGCACCTGCACCGCGATGCTGTGCACGTTCATCCGGTCCAGCGAGTTGACCGGCTCCCCCTCGGCCTTGAAGATCTTCTTCCCGGCCACGTGGAGCTGCTGGAAGGGGCGCAGCGTACCGAGGTCGAAGATCGAGCCGAGGTCGACGAAGAAGCCGTCCGCACGCTGCCCGGCGAAGACCTTCTCGCCGGTGGAGAGCCGGTAGGTCGCCTGCCGGACCAGCTCCCGGTATTTCGGCGTGGAGAGCGGGCCGACGTTGCACGGCGGGCAGGGCAATTTGTGCGCCAGCACGTGCTCCCGGCCGTCGGCCACCCGGGTCAACCGGTAGAACTGGCGGCGATTCCAGTTCTTGCTGTCCAGCGACTCGATCGGACCGGTGTTGTAGAGGAAACTGTTCGGATTGGTGATCTCGGTGGTGAATTCGAAACGATAGGTGACATCGGGATGACCGTCGCCGTCGTTGTCGACATGGATCTCGTAGCGCACGTCGTCACCGAACTCGAAGAAGTTCGGGCCGCCGGAGGGAAGCTGCAGCGGCACGTAGTTGGCGATCAGCGTCACCGTGTCCGGGTGGTCGGGCGTGACGAACGCGTACAGGTCGGAGCTGTCGGCGACCGGATCCTTGCTGATCTCCGGGGCTTCACGGTGGGAGGACATGGCGGACCACACCTTCGTCGGGGAAGAGGAACCTGAGGACCGGCGCCGAGAGCCTGCGCCGGGGGTCGTGCCGGACGGCGCGGGCGGTCAGCGCCGACCGGCGGCGCGCCGCAACCGGTCCGCCAGGGCCCGGTCGCGGACCTGGACCCGGGACGTGCCGACGAAGACGTCCATGGTCCCGGAGGCCGCGTCGCGGAGGTGGACCACGATCGGTTCCTCCCGGCGACCCGCCGACGGGGTGTTCTGCGCGGACGACAGGCCCGGCACGGTGAGGGCGGCGGCGCCGAGGGTGGCGCTCGCGGCGGCGGTCAACGTCTGCCGGCGGGTCGTCGCGGCCACGGCCGCTTCCGCTGGTCACTGGTCATGGGCACCCTTTCCGGGCCGGCGCGTCAGCGCCCGCGGTGGCCGGGAGCCCCGCGCCGCGCGCCGTGGCGGCACCGCCGGGCACCCCGATGGAGGTCACCGGCGGCGGTCCTCGCCGCGACCGCCGCCGGCATCCACTGGTACGGCCGGCGGCGGGGAAAGGTTCGACGCTACGGGCGGGCGTGACCGTACGCGGTCGTCCGCTTGCGCGCGGGCCGCCCCGCCGCCGCCGCGATCGCCCGCAACTGCTCCTCGGTACGCGCCGACCCGTTGCCGGAACCCGCCATCCGCGAGATGGTCTCCTCCATCAGCGTGCCGCCCAGGTCGTTGCAGCCGCCGTTGAGCATCTCGACGGTGCCGGCGTCGCCCAGCTTCACCCACGAGCACTGGATGTTGTCGATCCGCCCGTGCAGCAGCAGCCGGGACATCGCGTGCACCACCCGGTTCTCCCGCCAGGTCGGCCCCGGCCGGGCGATGCCGGCGAGGTAGATCGGCGCGTTGGTGTGCACGAACGGCAGCGCCACGAACTCGGTGAACCCATCGGTGCGGTCCTGCACCCCGGCCAGCACCCGGAAGTGGGCCAGCCACTGGGCGGGATGGTCCACGTGGCCGTACATCATCGTGGAGCTGGACCGAATGCCCAGCTCGTGGGCCGTGGTCACCACCTCGACCCAGGCGGCGGCCGGCAGTTTGCCCTTGGTGAGCACCCAGCGCACGTCGTCGTCGAGGATCTCCGCCGCGGTGCCCGGGATGGTGTCCAGGCCCGCCTCGCGCAGCATGGTCAGCCACTCCCGCACCGGCACGCCGGCCTTCGCGGCGGCGGTGACGATCTCCATCGGCGAGAAGGCGTGCACGTGCATGCCGGGCACCCGCGCCTTGATCCCCAGGATCAGGTCGGCATAGCCGGTGACCGGCAACTTCGGGTCGATGCCACCCTGCAGGCAGACCTCGCTCGCGCCGGCCGCCCACGCCTCCTCGGCCCGGTCGGCGACCTGCTCCACCGAGAGCCGGAACGCGTCCGCGTCGCTCTCCCGCTGCGCGAAGGCACAGAACCGGCAGCCGACGTAGCAGACGTTGCTGAAGTTGATGTTGCGGTTCACCACGTAGGTGACGTCGTCGCCGACCGCGTCCCGCCGCACGTCGTCGGCCCGCCGGCACAACTCGTCCAACGCCGGGCCGTCCGCGTTGAACAGCGCCAGCGCCGCGTCGGTGTGCCGGGGGTCGAGCAGCGCCGCCGGGTCGTCGGCCGCCAGCCGCAACCCGGCCGCCAGGTCGGCCGCCACACCGGCCACCACCGGGGGTACGCCCGCGCGACGCGCGACCGCCTCCGGGGCCACCTTGCCGGCGACGGCGGACCAGTCCCCGTAGACGCTGTCGAAGTCACCGCGCCGGTCGTCGGTGCGACCGGTGGTGTCGATGGTGGCGTGCAGGTCGGTACGACCACCGCCGAACACCTCCTCCGGCTCCTGCCACGGCCGGCCCACCGGACGGGCCGCCTCGACGGCCAGCCCGGTCACCGGGTCGGCCAGGGCGGTCACGTGCGGCAGCAGGCGCGGGTCCAGCCACGGGTCACCGGCCCGGACGTACTCCGGGTAGACGGTCAACCGCTCGCGGAGGGTGAAGCCGGCCCGCGCGGTGTGCCGGGCCAGCTCGTCGAGCTGCGGCCACGGGCGCTCCGGGTTCACGTGATCCGGGGTGACCGGCGAGACGCCGCCCCAGTCGTCGATGCCGGCCCGCAGCAGCAGGTCGTACTCGCCGGCGATCAGGTTCGGCGGGGCCTGGATGCGGGCCCTCGGGCCGAGCAGCACCCGGGCCACCGCCACCGTCGCCGCCAGGTCGTGCAGCTCGGCGTCGGGCATGCCGCGCATCGCGGTGTCCGGCTTGGCGCGGAAGTTCTGCACGATCACCTCCTGGAGGTGGCCGTACTCCCGCATGCGCCGGCGGATCGCGAAGAGCGCGTCGACCCGCTCGGCCCCGGTCTCCCCGATCCCGATCAGGATGCCGGTGGTGAACGGGACCCCGACCCGGCCGGCGTCGTCGAGCACCCGGAGCCGGACCGCCGGCTCCTTGTCCGGCGAACCGAAGTGCGGGCCGCCCGGCTCCGACCAGAGCCGGGTGGCGGTGGTCTCCAGCATCATCCCCATGCTCGGCGCCACCGGCTTGAGCCGCTGCAACTCCGACCAGGAGAGCACGCCCGGGTTCAGGTGCGGCAGCAGGCCGGTCTCCTCCAGCACCGCCACCGCGCAGGCGCGCAGATAGTCGAGCGTGGAGTCGTAGCCCCGCGCGTCCAGCCACTCGCGGGCCGCCGGCCAGCGCTCCTCGGGCCGGTCACCCAGGGTGAACAGCGCCTCCTTGCAGCCCTGCGCGGCGCCCTCGCGGGCGATCGCCAGCACCTCGTCCCGGTCGAGGAAGGCCGCCGGGAGCCGGTGCGGCACCGTGGCGAAGGTGCAGTAGTGGCAGCGGTCCCGGCACAGCCGGGTCAGCGGGACGAAGACCTTCTTGGAGAAGGTCACCACCCCGGGACGACCGGCCTCCCGGAGCCCGGCGTCGCGCACCTCACCGGCGATCCGGAGCAGCTCGTCCAGCGCGGTACCCCGGGCGGTGAGCAGCGCGGCCGCCTCGTCGACGTCCAGCGCCCGCCCGGCCGCGGCCCGGCGCAGCGCCCGCTGCACGCTCGCCGCGGTCGGGGCCGGCCAGCGATCAACCATCCGCCCAGCCTATGCGCCCCCTCCTCACCCCCACCCCCACGCCCACTCCCCCACCCGCCCGGCACCGCGCAGAGGTCGTCGCGTCCGGCAGCCTGCGGATAGTCCGCCGGGCACCGCTTGTCGCGTGCGGCACAATGCGCCGCGCCCGTCGTGCCCCCGGCGGCGAAGCCCTCGCGTCGGGAGCCGCTGCGGGTTCCTCTTTCACGGAAAGAGTGGCTTCCCCGGCCAGGGAAGCCACTCTTTCCGTGAAACCGCGCGCACTCGGCCCCGTCGCGAGGGACGGGCGGGGGTCAGCGGGGTGGTTGGGGTCGTCCGGCTGGAAGCGCTGGGTGCGGTCGGTGTCGGCGCCGTGGTGGCCCGGGTCGGCGGGCTGGCGCGGGATGGTCTGGGTCGGGTCGACCGACGGCGGCTGGCCGAACGGCGGCGCGGACTGCGGGGCACCGAACGGCGGGGCGGACTGCGGGGCGGCGTGCGGCGGCGCGGACTGCGGGGCACCGGAACGGTGGCGCGGACTGGGGGCTGCCGAACGGCGGGGCGGACTGGGGGGCGGCGTGCGGCGGGGCGGTGTTGAACGGCGGCGCCGACGGGGTGGGCTGGCCGTACTGGCCGGCGGAGGGGTAGCCGCCGGGCTGGTTCGGGGCCGGGTAGCCGGGCTGGCCGCCCTGGCCGGGAGCCGGGTAACCGCCCTGCTGACCCGGGGCGGGGTAGCCGCCCTGCTGACCCGGGGCGGGGTAGCCGCCCTGCTGCGGCCAGCCGGCCTGGGGCTGCCCGTAGACGCCGGGCTGCGCCTTCGGTCGCGGCGTGAAGTAGAGCGTGCGCCAGATCTTCACCACGACGTACGCGGCGACCGCGAAGATTGCCAGCCAGCCGACCCGGGTCAGCATGCCGAGCAGGGCGTCCAGCACCTCCGCCTCGGCCAGCCGGGCCACCAGCCAGACCAGGAAGGTCAGTACGCCGAGCAGGGCGCCGAAGGCGTACTCACCGACGGCGACCTGGGTGATCAGTTTCGCCTTCGGCAGCACCGGCTGCAGGTGCGTCGCGAGCAGCACGGCCAGCAGCGGCAGGACGGCGGCCTCGAAGCCGGCGAAGGTGTAGAAGGTGCTGCCCGCCCGCCCGCTGAAGGTGCTGTAGTCGTCCACCGGGGCGAGCAGCCGGATCAGGCCGACGAAGAGGAACACGGCGTTCGCGCCGAGCAGGACGAGCGCGGCCAGTTCGCGCAATGGGCTGGTCAGCTGGCGGGCCCGGGTCGCGTCGGTGGACGCGGGCTCGGCGGGGCTGGTCACGAACTCCCCCTCGGGGACGAAAACGGACAGTTGCCGACGTGAGCCTAGTCTCCCCGGACACCGGCGGATCGACGGCGGCGGGTGGGGAAGGATGAGCACATGCGCATCGTGGTTCTGACCGGCGGAATCGGCGGCGCCCGGTTCCTGCTCGGCGTGCGGGCGTACGCCCGCGAGGTGGGGGCCGAGGTGACCGCCGTGGTCAACGTCGGCGACGACCTGCTGCTGCACGGCCTCAAGGTCTGCCCCGACCTGGACAGCGTGATGTACACGCTGGGTGGCGGCGCGGATCCGGAGCGGGGCTGGGGCCGGGTCGGCGAGACGTGGACGGTCAAGTCGGAGCTGGCCGCGTACGGCGCGGAGCCCAGCTGGTTCGGCCTCGGCGACAAGGACATCGCCACCCACCTGGTCCGGACCACGATGCTCAACGCCGGTTACCCGCTCTCCGCGGTGACCCGGGCGCTGGCCACCCGCTGGGAGCCGGGGCTGACCATGCTGCCGGCCACCGACGACCGCCTGGAGACCCATGTGGTGGTGAGCGGCGGTGGCGAGCCGGCGCAGCGGGCGATCCACTTCCAGGAGTGGTGGGTACGCCACCGCGCCGACATCCCCACCCACCGGTTCGTCTTCGTCGGGGCGGAGACCGCCAAGCCGGCGCCGGGGGTGCTGGAGGCGATCGCCGCCGCCGATCTGGTGCTGCTCGCGCCGAGCAACCCGGTGGTCAGTATCGCGCCGATCCTGGCGGTGCCCGGTCTGCGCGAGGCGGTGGCCGACGGTCCGGCCCCGGTGGTCGGGATCTCGCCGATCATCGGCGGTACGCCGGTGCGGGGCATGGCGGACCGCTGTCTGGCGGTGCTCGACGTGGAGTGCAGCGCCGCCGGGGTGGGCCGGCTGTACGGCGGCCGGCGTTCGGGCGGGCTGCTGGACGGCTGGCTGGTGGCCCCGGAGGACGAGGGCACCCGGGTGCCGGACGTGACGGTGCGCGCGGTGCCGCTGCGGATGACCGACGAGGCGGCGACGGTGGCGATGGTCCGGGCCGCGGGGGAGCTGGTGTGAGGCTGGAGATCCTGCCGGTGCTGGGCATCGGCGACGTGACCGAGGGTGACGACCTGGCGGCCCTGATCGCGGGGGCGGCACCGTGGCTGCGCGACGGTGACGTCCTGGTGGTCACCAGCAAGATCGTGTCGAAGGCGGAGGGTCGGCTGGTCGACGTGCCGGCGGACGGCCCGGAGCGGCTCGCCGTACGGGACGAGGTGCTGACCGCCGAGACCGCCCGGGTGGTGGCCACCCGGGGTGCGACCCGGATCGTGCAGACCCACCACGGCTTCGTGATGGCCTCGGCCGGGATCGACGCGTCGAACGTGGACAAGACCCGGCTGGTGCTGCTGCCGAAGGATCCGGACGCCTCGGCTCGGGCGCTGCGCGCCGCGCTGCGCGACCGGTACGAGCTGGACGTCGCGGTGATCATCAGCGACACCATGGGCCGCCCGTGGCGCAACGGGTTGACCGATGTGGCGCTCGGCGTGGCCGGCATGTCCGCGATCCGGGACCACCGGGGCGAGGTCGACCCGTACGGGAACGAGCTGCAGCTGACCGAGATCGCGGTGGTCGACGAGCTGGCCGGCGCCGGTGAGCTGATCAAGGGCAAGTGCGACCAGGTGCCGGTCGCGGTGGTCCGCGGCTATCCGGGCGTCGGTCGTACCGATGACGACCGGGGCGCCGCCGCCCTGGTCCGCGACGCCGCGCTGGACCTCTTCTCGCTCGGCACGGCGGAGGCGACCGCCGCCGGCCTCCGCGCGGCGGCCACGCTGCCCGACGGTCCCGGTCCGCAGCCGGCCGAGCCGGCCGCGGTGGCGCGGGCGATCGCCGCGGTCGCCGACGTGGTCGCGCCCGGCACGGTCTTCACCCACGTCACCGACGACGAGGTACGCGCCGGCATGGTCGCCACCGTGCCGGGGTGGCCGGAGCAGGCCGCCGGCCTGGTGCTCGGTGCCCCGCCGACGCCGGTCGACCGGCCGGACCTGGTGCGGTTCGGTGCCGACCTGCAACGGCTGCGGACCGCCCTGGCGGCGGAGGGGGTGCCCTCCGCGCTGCTGCCCCCACCGGCCGGGACGACCGCCAGCGCCGCCCTGGCCATCTGACCGGCCCGGGCGGTCAGGCGTCGAGGACGGCCCGGCCCAGTGGAGTGAGGGTGTGCAGCACCCGGTTGCGTTCCCGCTGGCTGACCAGCAGCCCGGCGTTGCGGAGCACAGTGGTGTGCTGGCTGGCCGCCGCGGGTGAGATGTGCAGGCGGCGGGCGACCTCCCCGGTGGTGCAGCCGTCGTCGGTCGCCTCCAGCACGGCGGCCCGGGTCCGGCCGAGCAGGGCGGCCAACGCGTCCCGGCCACCGGGGGCCGGCGCGGTGCCGTTGCCGAGCTCCGGGACCAGCCCGCCGAGCCGGTCCACCGGATAGACCAGCACCGGCGGCAGTGTCGGGTCGAGCAGCGCCACCGGGGTACGGGCGCAGAAGAAGGACGGGACCAGCAGCAGTCCCCGCCCGTCCAGGTGCAGCTCCCGGGTGTCCGGGTAGTCCACGACCTCCAGCACCCCGGCGTCCCAGCGCATCCTCGGCCGCAGGCTCGCCAGCAGTCCCTCCACGCCCCCGTCGAGCAGCGCGCGGGCCCGGCGGGCCCGGTCGGCGTCCACGGCGGCCTGGATCCGTGGCCAGTACGGCGCGAGCGCCAGCTCGCGGTAGCGCTCCATCGAGTCGGTGAGGTGGCGCAGCACCTCGGCCTCTCCCCGGGCCAGCGCCGACGCCGACGCGGGCAGGACGGCCCCACCGGCCAGCAGGGTCACGTCGCGGTGCAGCAGCGTGGCGGGAGTGCCCCGGACGGCCTCCAGCCCGGCCTCGAAACCGTCCCGGCTCTCGTACGGGGTGAGGAAGTCGGGGAAGTAGCCGCGGGGCGGGTTCAGTGCGAAGAGCAGCCGGTGCTGTTCGGCGGCGCTGTCCCGGCGCAGCCCGCCGGCCACCACGCGGCGCCAGTTCGCCATCAGGGGATCGTTGCTGCGCCCCTGGAGCAGGTGCAGGCTGAGGACCAGCTCCCAGAGCGGATCGGCCGCCGGTGCCACCCTGGTCCGGAGGATGTCCTCGCCCGAAAAGAAGATCTTCAGCATGGAGCGCTCCCGGGGCGGGCAGAGGGAGTGCCCACCGACCATCTGCACTGTACCTGGCGGCACTAATCTCCATCTTTAAGCGTCAACTGAAAAACCTCGACACCGGTCCGGCCGGTTGGGCATGCTTCCCTTGCCCGGTGGGGAGGCGTCAACGACGCCGGACCGCGGGTGACCGGGGGTCGGGGGGAAGACGACGACCGGGCGGCACCACGAGGGCCTGCGGCTCACTCCTCCGCAGGGGTGTCACCCGGTCGTCCACCCCGGCCGACTCAGCCGATCCAGAGCGCGACCCGATGGTCCTCGTCGGTGACGTAGAAGAACCGGCCCGCCAGCTCGGCCAGCCCCTCCACGTGGTGGAACGGGGCCAGGTCGGCCACCAGCTCACCGCCGACCCGCCCGTCGACGGCGCCGTCGAGCCGGAACCGGACGTGCCGGGAGGTCACCTTCCCGCCCGCCGGATGGTCGTCGAGCAGCACCGAACCCTTGCCCAGCGCGTCGATCGACCCGATCACCGCCGCGTACCCGCCGTCCGGGGTGGGGGTGATCGCCCGGAAGCCGGTCAGCTCGCCCGGCGGCGTCACCCCGGTCAGCGCGTACACGGCGACGGCGCGCGGCCAGCCCGGGTCCGCCGGCTCGGGACCGCGCCGCGACCCGGTTCCGGCGGCGAACATCTCCGGCACCCCGGCCAGCTCCACCATGATCGGTTCACCCGCCCCGGTGACCGGGAACCGGAGCCCGAGCAGCACCGTGCCGGCCGGGGTGAAGGACGCCGCCTCCACGTTGAGCGGCAGGTCGTCCTCGGCGAGCCGGCTCACCCAGCTCTTCGCGCGGGCGGTGCCCCGGGCCAGGGTCTCCACGATGAACCGGTGCCGGACCCGGTCGCCGGGCGGCAGCAGCGTCACCGGCGCGGCGACGAGGGCGTCGTTGACCGCCCGGTGCAGCCGGAACCGGTTACGGACCACCGCCAGCGGCAGCGTCCCGGTGGCGGCGTCGTCCTCCCGGAACCGGGCCACGAACGCGCGGCGGGGCCGCAGCGGACCGCCCTTGGACCCGAAGTGCGAGCCGAAGACGTACACCCAGCCGTCGTGGTGGGCGAGGGCCTCGCCGTCCTCGGTCCGGCCGTTCTCGGTGCCGGCGTCGGCGGCGACGTGGTGGGCGACCCACTCCCCGTCCTGGAGCTCCAGCAGCAGCGCCAGGCAGCGTTCCACCGGCCCCTCGTCGAGCACGGTCCAGAAGCCGCGCCGCGCCCGGTACGCGCGCAGCAGCGCCGCGGAACGGACCGGCAGCAGGTCACTGGCCTCGTTGCCGGCCACGACGAACTCGACGAGTCGCAGGGTCACCGGCACAGGGTACGGAGGGCCCGCTCGTAGAGTGTCGGGGTGCCCGACACCGTTCCCGCCCCCGCCGTCTCCCCGCCCGAGTGCTGGGCCGACCTGCACGCCGACGCGACCCGTCTGCTCACCGGATGGACGCCGACGAGTCCGGCGGCCGGTGCCGCCCGGGACCGGACGGTGCAGCTGCTGGCGGCGGGGCCGGTGGCGATGAGCCGCGCCCACCGGCCCGGCCACGTCACCGCCAGCGCCCTGGTGCTGGACCCCACCGGCGAGCGGGTGCTGCTCTGCCTGCACGGCAAGTTCCACCGCTGGGTGCAGCTCGGCGGGCACTGCGAGCCGGGTGACCGCACCCTCGCCGGGGCGGCGCTGCGGGAGGCGACCGAGGAGTCCGGCATCGACGGCCTGGTGGTCGACCCGGTGCCGATCGACGTGGACGTCCACCCGGTGGCCTGCCAGGGCGGCTCGCTCCACTACGACGTGCGGTTCGCGGTGTTCGCCCCGGCCGGCGCGACCGAGCGGGTCAGCGCGGAGTCGGACGCGCTGGGCTGGTTCCCGCCGGAGCGGCTGCCCGAGCCGCTGGCCGGCGGGACCGTCCAACTGGTCGCGCCGGCCCTGGCCGCCCTGGCCCGCCGCACCGCCGGCTGACCGCCGCATTGCCTCGCGGGCTGACCGCCGGCCGCACCGGCGCTTCGGGCTGACCGCCGGCCGCGCTGCGCTTCGGGCTGACCCGGCCGGCCCACCCCGTCAGACGGCGGGCCGGACCGGCGAAGGGGCGCGTCCCTCAGACCAGCCCCTCCTCGCCACGCTCCTTCAGCGCGTCGACGATCTTCTTGACGTCCTGGGCGCGGTCGCGGGGACAGACCAGCACCGCGTCCGGGGTGTCCACGACGATCAGGTCGTGCACGCCGACGGTGGCGACGAGCCGGCCGGTCTGCGGCACCACCACGGTGCCGGTGGTGTCGTGCAGCAGCACGCCCGGCTTGGTGTCCGCGCCGAGCACCACGTTGCCGGCCGCGTCGGCGGGCAGCACCTCGCCGAGGGTGTGGAAGTCGCCGACGTCGTTCCAGCCGAAGTCGCCCGGGACGGTGGCCACCCGGCCGGCGGTCGCCGCGCCCTCCATCACCGCGTAGTCGACGGAGATCCTCGGCAGGGTCGGCCAGACGGTGCCGAGGACGTCGTCCTGCTCGGGGGTGCCCCAGGCCGCCGCGATCGCGGTGATGGCGGCGTGCAACGCCGGCTGCTGCCGGGCCAGTTCGGCCAGGAAGACGTCGACCCGCCAGACGAACATGCTGGCGTTCCAGAGGTGGCGACCGGAGCGGACGTACCCCTCGGCCACCTCGGCGGCCGGCTTCTCCTTGAACTCGGCGACCGGGCGCAGCGGGCCGTCGCCGACCGGGTCGCCGGTCTCCAGGTAGCCGTAGCCGGTCTCCGGGCGGGTCGGGGTGATCCCCACCGTCATCAGCAGGCCCTGCTCGGCGCCGCGGATCGCCTGGCGCACCGTCTCCGCCCACCGCTCCGGGTCGCCGATCAGGTGGTCGGCGGCGAACGAGCCCATCACCGCCTCCGGGTCGCGCTGCGCGATCACCGCGGCGGCCAGCGCGATGGCGGCGCACGAGTCGCGTGGCGACGGCTCGACGAGGATGTTCTCCTCCGGCAGGCCAGCCAGTTGCCGGGCCACCGCCGCGACGTGCGCGGCCCCGGTCACCACCAGCGTCCGTTCGGGGGTGGTCAACGGGGCCAGCCGGTCCACGGTCGCCTGGAGCAGCGAGGCCGGCGTGCCGGTCAGCGGGTGGAGGAACTTGGGGTGGCCGGCACGGGACAGTGGCCACAACCTTGTGCCACTACCGCCCGCCGGGATGACGGCATAGAACATCAGCACATCATGCCCGAACCGCCCCGGTACGGACTCCGGGTCGCCCGTACCGGCGGTGGGCGGTCAGGAACGGGCCCGGCTCCAGGCCGCGATGTGCACCTCGGCGCTGGACTCCCAGGTGAACTCCTTGGCCCGGTCGAAACCGGCCTTGGCCAGGGAGAGCCGACGCTGCTCGTCGTCCAGCAGGGCGGCCAGGTCGGTGGCGATCTGGTCCGGGTCCTCACTGGTGTAGGCGACCGCGTCGCCGCCCACCTCGGGCAGCGAGAGCCGGGGCGTGGTGAGCACCGGCGCCGCGCAGGCCATCGCCTCCAGGATGGGCAGACCGAAGCCCTCGCCGTAGGACGGGTAGGCGGCGACCAGGGCACCGCCGAGGAAGCCGGGCAGGTCGGCGTAGCGCAGGTAACCCGGGCGCAGCAGCCGCAGGTGCGACGGCACCTCGGCGACCGCGCGGTCGATGTCGTCGTCGTGCCCCTGGCCGCCCGCGATGACCAGGGCCGGCGGGTCGGTCCGGTCGGCCACCGCGCGGGCCCAGCCACGGATCAGATTGGGTACGTTCTTGCGCGGCTCCTTGGCGCCGAGGAACGCCACGTAGCTGCCGGTGCCGAGGCCGAGGCGGGCGCGTACCCGGGCCTTCTCCTCGTCGCTGGGCGCGTGGAAGGCGGCCTGGTCGACGCCGTGGTAGGCCACGTCGATCCGGGTCGGGTCGGCGTCCAGCAGCCGGATCAGCTCGTCCCGGGTGGCCTTGCTCGGCACGATCACCCGGTCGGCGCGGCGCAGCGAGGTCTTGATGGCGCTGCGGAAGAACGTCCGGCGGGACTTGTCGTAGTGCTCCGGCTCGGTGAAGAACGTCGCGTCGTGCACGGTGACCGTGACCGGGCAGCCGGCCCGCAGCGGGCAGGTGTAGAAGGGCGAGTGCAGCACCTCGGCGCCGACCTGCTGGGCCAGCAGCGGCAGGCCGGTCTGCTCCCAGGCGAGCCGGGCGGGGCGGTGCGCGACGGCCGCCGGGGCGGGGACGACCTCGGCCCCGGGCAGCATCCGGGTGTAGCGCTCCAGGTCGGTGCGGAGGCTGACCACGGCCAGGTCCACCCCGGAGCCGCAGACGGTGCCGAGGGCGCCGAGCAGGCCATCGACGTATCTGCCGACGCCGCCACGGTCGGCGGGGACACTCGTGGCGTCGATGAGCACGCGGGGCGGGCGACCGGCGGTCACGGGGCGACTCCTCAAGCATTCGGGTGTGGCAGACAACACTGTCGGCAAGCCTACGCCGGAGCGGCACTCCGACGCTGACTGCGACCCGACGGTACGCCGACTTGTCGTCGACGGGTACGGGCGCGGACGGCGTATCGTTCGCGCCGATGGCCGAGAACATTGCCCGGGTCTTCGCCGACGCGATCGCGACCGACCCGACCCGACCCCTGCTGACCTGGTACGACGATGCCACCGGCGAGCGGACCGAACTCTCCGGCGCGACGCTGGCCAACTGGGTGGCCAAGACCGGCAACCTGCTCGTCGACGAGGTGGCCCTGGCTCCCGGCGACACGGCCGGCGTGTTGCTCCCGCCGCACTGGCAGACCGCCGCGGTGCTGCTCGGCTGCTGGTCGGCGAAGCTCACCGTGGCCGACGCCCCGGGAACCGTGGACGTGCTCTTCGCCGCCGTCGACCGGCTCGGCGAGGCGGCGGCCTGGTCGGCCGGCGAGCGGTACGCCCTCGCCCTCGACCCGTTCGCCCTGCCGATGCGGCAGGTGCCCCCCGGCTTCGCCGACTACGTCTCCGAGGTACGCGGCCACGGCGACCACTTCACCCCGTACCCCGGACCGGGCGAGGCGGACGCGGCGCTGCTGGCCCGCGCGGAGGCCCGCGCCACGGACCTGGGCATCACCCCCGGGGCAAGGGTCCTGATCGACGTGTCGGCCCACCCCGACCCGGTCGACTGGCTCCTCGCCCCCCTGACAGCCGGCGCCACCCTGGTCCTCTGCGCCAACCTCGACCCCGCCCGCCTCCCCTCCCGCACCACCGCCGAAAAGACCACCCTGGCGGTGTAAGGAGGGGCCCCTTATTAACGCCTGGCGTATAGAGGGGAACCCTTCTATACCGGAGGCGTTAAAAGGGGGCCCCTCCTTACACCGAAGGGGTCGGGGAGCCGGTGCGGCGTTGGGCGAAGGTGGCGAACGCGGTCAGGGACTCCGGGTTGGCCAGGGCGCCCTTGGCGGCGGCGGTGTCGACGGGGGTGCCGGTGAGGATCTTCTTGACCGGGACCTCCAGCTTCTTCGCGCTCAGGGTGCGGGGGACGGCGCGGACCTGGTGGATCTCGTCGGGGACGTGCCGCGGGGAGAGGGCCGTCCGCAGCTCGCGGCAGATCTTCCTGCGCAGGTCGTCGTCGAGTTCCAGGCCCTCGGCGAGGACCACGAAGAGCAGCAGCTCGCCGGCGCCGCCCTCGTCGTCCTCCAGGTGCACCACGACGGAGTCGACGACCTCGTCCAGCCCCTCCACCACCGAATAGAACTCGGCGGTGCCGAGCCGGACGCCGCCCCGGTTCAGGGTGGCGTCGGAGCGGCCGGTGATGACGCAGCCGCCCCGGGAGTTGATCGTGATCCAGTCGCCGTGCCGCCACACGCCGGGATAGACCTCGAAGTACGCCTCCCGGTAGCGGGCACCCTCGGGGTCGTTCCAGAAGCCCACCGGCATGCTCGGCATCGGCTCGGTGATCACCAGCTCGCCCAGCTCCCCGATCACCGGGGTGCCGTCGGCCGAGCGGGCCTCCACCTTCGCGCCCAGCGCCCGGCAGGTGATCTCCCCGGCGTGCACCGGCAGCAGCGGCACGCCGCCGACGAAACCGGTGCAGACGTCGGTGCCGCCGGAGAGCGACTGGAGCTGGAGGTCGCGGCCGACGTTCTCGTACACCCAGGTGAAGCCCTCGGCGGGCAGCGGCGCCCCGGTCGACCCGACGCCGCGCAGCGCGGACAGGTCGGCGATCTCCTTCGGCACCAGGCCGGACTTGCGGCAGGCCAGCAGGAACGGTGCGGAGGTGCCGAAGTACGTGGTGCCGGTCTCCGCGGCCAGCCGCCAGAGCGCCCCCAGGTCGGGGTGGCCCGGGTTGCCGTCGAAGAGCACGATCGTCGCGCCCACCGCCGGCCCGGAGACCAGGAAGTTCCACATCATCCAACCGGTGGTGGTGAACCAGAAGAACCGGTCCGCCGGGCCCAGGTCGTGGTGCAGGGCGAGCATCTTCAGATGCTCCAGCAGGATGCCGCCGTGCCCGTGCACGATCGGCTTGGGCAGCCCGGTGGTGCCGGACGAATAGAGCACGTAGAGCGGGTGGTCGAACTCCACCGGCGTGAAGGTCAGCGGCTCGTCGGTCGCCGCCGCCAGCTCGTCCCAGGAGATCGCACCCTCCGGCACCGATCCGGCCGGGTCGAGGTAGGCGACGGCGACGGTGTGCGCCAGCGACGGCAGGGCGGCCCGGATCGCGGCCACCTCGCCGCGCCGGTCCACCGGCTTGTCGCCGTACCGGTAGCCGTCGACGGCGACCAGCACCTTCGGCTCGATCTGCTGCCAGCGGTCGGTGACGCTGCGGGTGCCGAACTCGGGGGCGCAGGACGAGAAGATCGCACCCAGGCTGCTGGTGGCGAGCAGCAGCACGAAGGTCTCCGGGATGTTCGGCGCGTACGCCGCGACCCGGTCACCGGGGCCGACGCCGAGCCGGCGCAGGCCGGCCGCCACCCGGCGGACCTGCTCGCGCAGCTGCGCGGCGGTCAGCGTGACCGGCGGGCGGGTCTGCCCGTGCGCGATCACCACCGGGTCGTCGTCGGCCCGGCCCGGCATCCGCAGCACGTTCTCGGCGTAGTTGAGCGTCGCGCCCGGGAACCAGCGGGTGCCCGGCATGGTCCGGCCGGTCAGCGTGGCGGTCGGCGGGGTGTGCGCGACGACCTCGAAGAAGTCCCAGATCGACTGCCAGAACGCGTCGAGGTCGGTGACCGACCACTGCCACAGCGCGTCGTAGTCGGCGAACTCCAGCCCCCGGTGCTCGGCCAGCCAGCGCAGGTAGTCACCGATCCGGGACCGCTCGCGCACGTCCGCCGGCGGCGTCCACAGCACCTCACCCACTGCTCCACCCTCCCTGTGGCCCGCACGACACTGTGACATGGGCCGTGGCGCCATCTTGCCCTACCTCGCCAGGCCATTGTCCGCACCGGGTGCCGCCGGAGGGGCGTGCCCACCCCACACCCCCCGGCCGCCCGCTGTGTGGGTCGGCCTCCTCAGCCGGCCCGGTGCGCCTGGATGGCGCGGCGGCGGGCCAGCCGGTGGGCGCGGCGGATCTCGGCCTCCCGGAACCGCCGCTCGTCCTCCGCGGTCTCCGGCAGCACCGGCCGGACCGCCCGCGGCGCGCCGCCCACGTCGACGCCCACGAAGACCAGGTACGCCGTGGCCACCCGGACCGGCTCGTCCTCGGCCGAGTCCCAGCGCTCGGCGACCACCCGCACCCCGATCTCCATCGAGGTGTGCCCGGTCCAGTTCACCTGGGCGTGCGCGTGCACCAGGTCACCCACCCGGACCGGCTCGGAGAAGACGATCTCGTCGATCGAGGCGGTGACCGCGGTGCCGCCGCTGTGCCGGGCCGCCGCGGCCCCGGCCACGTCGTCGACGAACTTCATCAGCACCCCGCCGTGCACGGTCCCGTACAGGTTGACATCGACCGCAGTCATGATGCGACTCAGCGTGACGCGGGAGTACGAGGTGGGTTTGCCCTGCGGGGCGGAGGGGTGATCTGTCATGCCGGAAACGGTACGGTGCGCGGATGCGACATCTCTGGAGCTTCCTCGCCGGGTTGGTGGTGGCGCCCGTCACCTGGGTGCTGGTCACCCTCGGTCAGGACGGGTCGGCTCGCACCGTGCACCGCTGGGTGGAGCTCGGTACGTACAGCACACCCAACCTGATCGAGCCGGCCGTCTACCTCGGCGTCGCCGGCATCCTGCTCGGCCTGCTCGGCACGCTGCGCGTCTCACCGCTCGGTCCGGTCGTCGCCGGACTGCTGCTGATCACCCCGTACGTCGGGATGTTCGTCGCGCCGTTCACGGTCCGGGACCGGATCCCCGACACCTGGAAGGTGCTCGGTGACCCGCTGCCGCTGCGCCAGCCGGTGGAGAACGGCACGGTCTTCCTGATCGGCGTACTGCTGCTGATGGCGGCGTTCAGCGCACAGCGCTGGCGTCGGTGGCCCGGACGGCCCACGGCCGAGGCGGAGCTGACCTCGTCCGACAAGCCGATCGAGAACACCTTCTCGCTCACCGAGTGGCCCCCGGCGGGCGCGGAGAACGAGCGGGACAGCAGCCCGGTCAGCCTCGGCTATCCCGACCAGACCCCCACCGAACCCCTGCCCCGCCGCACCGGCGGCGAGTCGCCGTGGTCCGCGCCACCGCGCGCCACCACCCGATCCGACGACACCACCGGGACCCGATGACCGCGCGGGCGGGCCGGAGCACCCGGCCCGCCCGCCCGAACGCGTCCCGCCCGGTCAGCCCTTGAGCAGCTGACGGGCCATGACGATGCGCTGCACCTGGTTGGTGCCCTCGTAGATCTGGGTGATCTTGGCGTCCCGCATCATCCGCTCGACCGGGTAGTCGCGGGTGTAGCCGTAGCCGCCGAGCAGCTGCACCGCGTCGGTGGTGATCTCCATCGCGGCGTCCGAGGCGAAGCACTTCGCGGCCGCGCCGAAGTACGTCAGGTCGGCGTCGCCCCGCTCGGACTTGCCGGCGGCGGCGTAGGTGAGCTGCCGGGCCGCCTCGAGCTTCATGCCCATGTCGGCGAGCATGAACTGGATGCCCTGGAACTCGGCGACCGCCTTGCCGAACTGCTTGCGTTCCTGGACGTACCCCTTGGCGTAGTCGAGCGCGCCCTGGGCGATGCCGACGGCCTGGGCGGCGATGGTGACCCGGGTGTGGTCCAGGGTCTTCATCGCGGTGGCGAAGCCGGTGCCCTCCGCGCCGATCATGCGGTCGGCCGGGATCCGGACGTTGTCCAGATAGACCTCCCGGGTCGGCGAGCCCTTGATGCCGAGCTTCTTCTCCGGGGCACCGAAGCTGACGCCGGCATCGGACTTCTCGACCACGAAGGCGGAGATGCCGCGCGACCGGGCAGTGGGATCGGTCACAGCGAACACCGTGTAGTACTCCGACTCGCCGGCGTTGGTGATCCACCGCTTCACGCCGTTGAGCACCCAGTGGTCGCCGTCCCGCACCGCCCGGGTGGTCATCGACGCGGCGTCGCTGCCCGCCTCCGGCTCCGAGAGGCAGTACGAGAACATCCCGTCCCCGGAGGCGACCTTGGTCAGGTACTTCTGCTTCAGCTCCTCGGAGCCGGCGAGGATCAGCGGCATGGTGCCCAGCTTGTTCACCGCCGGGATCAGCGAGGACGAGGCGCAGGCCCGCGCCACCTCCTCGATCACGATGGCCGTGGCCAGCGCGTCCGCCCCGGCCCCGCCGTACTCGACGGGGATGTGCGGGGCGTGGAAGTCGGCGGCCCGCAGCGCGTCGTACGACGCCTTCGGGAAGGTCGCGGTCTCGTCCGCCTCGGCGGCGTGCGGGGCGACCTTCGCCGCACAGACCTCACGGACCGCTTCCCGGATCGCGTCGTGCTCCTCGGGCAACCGGTAGACGTCGAACGACTGCTCTGCGGCCATGTCGGCCATCCCCTTTCACCGCTATCATGCGCAGTCTGTGGCGCCCGGAGGCCGCCGACTGCCGCAGACTGAAGGATAGCCACCGGCCCCGGCCGGACGTTACCGGCGGGTAGGCTCGCGCACGAGAGACGTCGACACGGCACAACTACCCTCAGAAGACGACAGAGTTTCCCTCGGCGCCCGGCCATGGCGCCCCAGCCGATTGCGACGCAACGAAGCGCCGCCAGTGCGAGCGGAGAAGACAGGCGTGACGATCCCGTACCCGAACACCCAGCCGATGCCGGCCATCGCCGCGGTGACGCCGCCCTCGGGCGCGCCCCGGCCCCGGGTGACCTTCCTCGGCACCGGCTACCTCGGCGCGACGTACGCCATCTGCTACGCCGAACTCGGCTACGAGGTGCTCGGCTTCGACGTCGACGCGGACAAGATCGCCAAGCTGAACGCCGGCGAGGTGCCGATCCACGAGCCCGGCCTGGACGAACTGCTGCGCCGCAACCTGGCGGCCGGGCGGCTGCGGTTCAGCACCGACATCGCCGAGACCGCCGACTTCGGCGACGTGCACTTCATCTGCGTCGGCACCCCGCAGCGCGCCGACGGGATGGGCGCCGACCTGTCGTACGTCGAGGCGTCGGTGACCGGCCTGGCCCAGCACCTCACCCGCAAGGCGCTGATCGTCGGCAAGTCCACCGTCCCGGTGGGCACCGCCGAGTGGGTCGAGCAGCTGGTCGACAAGCACACCCCCGCCGACCTGGCCGTCGAGGTGGCGTGGAGCCCCGAGTTCCTCCAGGAGGGCTTCGCCGTCGACGACGTGCTCCGGCCCAACCGGATCGTGGTCGGCGTCAAGAGCGAGTGGGCCAACGGCATGCTCTACGCCGCCCACAAGGGGGTCTTCGACCTGGCCGCCACCGAGGACCGCGAGGTCCCCATGGTGGTCACCGACTTCGCCACCGCCGAGCTGGTCAAGGTCGCCGCGAACGCCTTCCTCGCCACCAAGATCTCCTTCATCAACGCGATGGCCGAGGTCTGCGAGGCCGCCGGCGGCGACGTCACCCAGCTGGCCCGGTCCATCGGGTACGACCCCCGGATCGGCAACCGCTTCCTGCAGGCCGGTCTCGGCTTCGGCGGCGCCTGCCTGCCCAAGGACATCCGCGCCTTCCAGGCCCGCGCCCAGGAGCTCGGCGCCGGCGAGGCGCTGCGCTTCCTGCACGAGGTGGACCTGATCAACCTGCGCCGCCGTACCCGGGTGGTCCAGCTCGCCGCCGAGCTGCTCGGCCGGCGCTCCGGCCCGGCCGGCCCGGACCTCTCCGGCACCCGGATCGCGGTGCTCGGCGCGACCTTCAAGCCGAACACCGACGACGTCCGCGACGCCCCGGCGCTCGCCGTCGCCTCGCTGCTCGGCAAGGCCGGCGCCGACGTGCACGTGTACGACCCGCAGGGCATGGAGAACGCCCGCCGGGCGGTGCCGGACCTGGCGTACGAGGAGAGCATGGCCGACGCCGTCACCGGCGCCGACCTGGTCTGCGTGCTCACCGAGTGGGCCGACTTCCGCAACGCCGACCCGGTCGCCCTCGGCGAGCTGGCCCGGGGCCGCCGGGTGGTCGACGGCCGCAACTGCCTCGACGCGACACTGTGGACGCAGGCCGGCTGGCAGTACCGGGGCCTCGGCCGCCCCTGACCCACCGACGACACCGGCGACGGCCGGCCGTGGACGACGTTCCATGGCCGGCCGTCGCTTTTTGTTTGCCCCTGACGCGCCCGCAACTGTCGAAATCCGCGCCCGGGCAGGGCATGCTTCGACAGTGGAGGTCCACAGTGCGGGCCGGCCGGACGGAGGGGTGTCGTGCAGACCTTCAGATGCGCCTCGTGCGGGCGGGAGATCAAGCCGGCCGTCGTCTGCCCGCACTGCGGTGCCGACCAGCCGCAGTGGGCCGAGCACGTGGCCGAGATCGAACGCTCGATCGCGGAGCTGAAGGCACGCGACGCCGAGATCGCCCGCGAGCAACGGCAGATCGCCGCCAAGATGCAGGCCGCCCTCTTCCAGCGGGACATCCTCGCGCACGCCGGTGAGGAACGCGTCAAGCAGGCCACCCGTCCCCGCCGGGTGCTGCGCCGCCGCCCCGGTCGCCGCCCGCCCACCGCCACCACCGGTGCCCCGCCCCGGGTGCCCCGGCAGGGCACCGCGCCGCCCGGCCCCCAGGATCCGCCGCCACCACCGCCCACCGACCCGCAGTGGATCGACGTCGACAACCCCGAGCACCCGCCGGAGGCGTCCTCCCGCGAGGTGCAGAACATCCCGCTCGGCCTCGGCGCGCTGCTGCTCGGCGTGGCCGCGGTGGTCTTCGCGGCGGTGGCGACCAGCTCGATGGACGCCCTCGCCCGGCTGGCCGTCCTGGTCGTCGCGACCGTGCTCATGCTGCTCGCCCCGCCGGTACTGGCCCGGCGCGGGCTCACCTCGACCGCCGAGACGATCGCCGCGGTCGGCCTGCTGCTGGTGCCGCTCGCCGGGTACGCCCTCTGGGCGGTGGACCGGATCGGTGGCGGCGGCGCCTCCGGCGCGGTCTTCGCCGGGTCGATCTTCCTGGTGACCACGGTGGTGTCGTTCGGCTACGCCCGCTTCACCGGGCTGCGGGCACCCCGGTTCGCCGCCGTGGTGGCCGCCCAGCCGGTGCTACCGCTGCTGGCGTACGACCGGATCACCGGGCCGGCCGGGTGGGCGTTGGTGCTCACCGCGGTCGCCGTCCTCGACCTCGGGCTGGCCCGTACCGCGGTGGTGGTCGAGCCGCCGGCCCGCCGGGACCTGCCCACCCCGCCGCCCGCACCCGTCCCGCCCCGGCAGCGGGCCACCGACGCCCGGCCGGAGGCCGACCAGGAGGAGTCCGGCGAGGTGCTCGGCCCGGCCACCGAGGCACCGGCGCCGGGCCGGGCCCGCCCGGTGCCGTGGCTGGCCGAGCTGACCTGGTTGCTGCACGCGGTGGCCGTCGCGCTCGCCCTGGCGTACGCGGTGACCGCGCTGCTGCGGGCCGCCACCGTGCCGGCCGCCACCGGCGCCGGGACGGTGCTGGTGCTGGCCGCCCTGGTCGGGCTCGCCGGCACGCTGGCCCTGCGCCGCCCGCCGCTGCCCGACGTCGGCGCCGGCATCGTCACGCTGGCGGTCATCGGGGCGCTGGGTCGGATCGCCTCGGTCGCCTTCCCGGGGCGGTCGCTGCTGCTCATCGCGGCCGTGATCACCCTCGTCGGGCTGGCCGTCCGGGCCGTGCCGGAGGCCGCCCGACGCGGACCGCAGGTCGCCTCCGCCATCGCGCTGACCGTGAGCGGGCTGGTGGTGGCCGGGGCGCGCGCCGGCCTCGCCCCGGTACGCGCCGCGCGGCCCGCCTGGTCGGCCGACCTGGACCGCTGGCACAGCGTACTGGCCGACGCGGTCGGCCGGCCGCCTGGCAGCTCGCCGCCAGCGCCTTCCTGCTCACCGTCGCCGCCGTGCTGGCCCTGCCGCCGGAGATCCGCCGGGAGTTCGCGGTGGTCGGGGCGGCGCTGACCGCGCTGGCCGTACCGGCCTCCTTCGGGTTGGGCTGGGCCACGGCGTGCTGGCCGATGGTGCTGACCTCGGTGGCGATCGGCGTGCTGGGGCTGTCGGCGCGTACCGAACGCTCCGCGCTGGTGCACGCGCTCAGCGCGGCGGCGCTCGGCCTGCTCGGCGCCGGGGCGGCCCTCGCCCGGCCGGCGCCGACCGCCGCCGTGCTCACCGTCCTCTTCCTCGCCGGCGCCCTGGTCTCGCAGGCGCCGCGGGTCCGGCTCGCCGCCACGGCGGCCGAGACGGTCGCCGGCTGGGCGGCCGGTGGGGCGGCGTTCGCGCTGCCCGGGGCGGTCGCCGCGTTCGTCGCGGCGACCGTGCCGACCGACCCGACGCCCACCCCGGCGAGCCTGCGCGAGGTCACCGTCCCGATCCTGGCCGCGAGCTTCCTCGGCGTCTGCGTGACCCTCGGGTACGCCGCCATCCTCCAGGTGGCGCAGCGGCACCCTCAGCGTGCCGCACGCGGTCGGCACGGTGCTGGGTGTGGTGGCGGTCGGCGCGGCGGGGTTCGGGGCACCGGGTGCCACCGCCGCCGACGCCTGGGTGAGCGCCCTGCTGCTGCTCGCCGCCGTGCTGCTCGCGCTGGCCCCACGGATCGACGCCGGCCGCCGTTCCGACGCGGCGCTGGACGGGTCCGACCTGGCCGCCGCCGCGACCACCGCGGCGCTGATCGCCACCCTGGTCCGGATCACCGCCGTTCTCACCCCGGGCGGTCAGCTGGTGGTGGCCGCCGCGCTGGTCCTGGTGGTCGCGGTCGCCGCCCGGGCGATGCCCGAGGAGTGGCGGCGCGGCCCGATCCTCGGCATCGCCGTGGGCGGCACCCTGATCGGCCTGATCGCCGGCTGGACCGCGCTGCGCGGCGGCTTCGGCGTGCTGGCCACACCCGGCCCGATCTGGGCCGGTGACCTCACCGGCTGGCCGGCCGCCCCGACCGGCGGCGCCACCTGGCAGGCACCGGTGGCGCTGGTGCTGCTGGCCGTCACCGCCGGCGTCCTGCTGCCCGCACCGTGGAAGTACGACGTGTCCGGTGCCGCCGTGGTGCTGGCCACCATCGGCGCCCCCGCCGCCTTCGACCTGCCGTGGTGGTCGCCGGTGCTGGTGGGTGCCATGGTCGCCACGATCTTCGGGATGGCGGCGGTGGCGGCGGTCGACCCGCGGGCGGCCCTGTCCCGGGTCACCGTGGCCGGGGTGGTCGCCCTGCACGCCGCGGGTGCCGGGCTGGTCCGGCCGTGGACCACCGCGCTGGCGCTGGGCAGCATCGCGCTGATCGGGATCGTGGTGGCCACCCTGGCCCGGGTGCTCGCCCCGCCGCTGGTGGAGGACCTCCGGACCGAGGGGATGCCGCCGCACCTGGCGCAGGTCGGTGGCGCGGCGGCGGGTGCCGCCCTGCTCACGCTCCCCGGGGCGGTCGCCGCGTTGGCCGCCGAGTTCGGCCGCCCGCCGCAGGTGATCCTCACCGCCGCGCTCGCCGCCTCCGGCCTCGGCCTCGCCGCGGTGGCGGCGGTCCGCCGACAGGTGCCGCAATACCTTCCGTACGCCAGCGTGGCGGTGGTCGGTGGCGCCACGGTCAGCGCGGTGGCGGCGATCGCCACCGGGCTGCCGTCCGGCGTCTACGCCGCCGCGGCGGCCTGCTCGGCGTCCTCGCCGAGCTGGTCCGGGCCGCGACGGCACCCCGCTCGGGTCCGCCCAGCCGGTACGGCGCTGGTCCGTGCTGCTGGACGGGGCACTGCGCCGTGAGGACGCCGACGACCTGCGCTGGCGGGTCAGCCCCGCCGCGGGAGCGCTCGCCGCGGCGGCGCTGCCCACCGTCCTGGCACTGGCCTCACTCGCGCCGCCGCTGCTGTTCGCCCTGGTGGCGCCGATGCGGTCGATCACCCGGGTCTGGCAGGGGCCGCCACCGGAGCTGCTCACCCCACCGCCGGACGCGGTCGACCCCACGCACGTGCTGACCGCGCTGCTGCTCACCGTGACCGCCGCGCTCGCCGCCACCGGCTTCAGTGGCGGGCGGCGCTCCCGGGCCGTGCCGGTGGTGCTGCCCGGTGCCGCGGTGACCCTGCTGATCACGCCGGTGGCGCTGGGCCACGGCTGGCCGGAGAGCGCGCTGGCCGGGCTGGCCGTCTTCACCCTCTCGATGCTCGGGCTGGCGTTGACCCCGCCCCCGGCCCTGGCCGAGCCGGCCCGGTCGCTGCGGGTGGCCCGGGTGCTGGTCTTCGTGATCGGGCTGGCGGCCGGCGGTGCCGGCCTCGCCGGCAGCCTCGCCACCCGTGAGCTGACCCTCTTCACCCTCGGCGGCGCGGTCGCCGTGGGCATCGTCGCCGCGCTGCTGGGCACCACCCAGCGGGCCCGCATCCTCGGCTGGCTCTTCGCCTCGCTGATGGCCGAGCTGTTCGTGCTCACCCTCGGGCTGGTGCTCGGGCTGGCGGCGGTCTGGTCGGCGTTCGGGGTGCTGGCCGTGGGGGCGGTCCTGCAGGTCTTCGCCGCCACCCTGCCGCGGCTGCGCCGCCCGGAGGCCCAGCGTGAGGCGGCCACCGTGGAGTGGAGCGGCTACGCCGCCGCCCTCTTCGCCCTCGCCCTGGCCTACGACTCGCCCCGGCACATCGCCGCGCTGCTGGCCGCCTGGGGTGCGGTGCTCGGGGTGGCCGCCACCCGGCCGGGCCGCCGGCCGATGGAACGCCAGATCCTCTTCTGGTCGGTGGTGGCCTGTGAGATCAGCGCCTGGTGGATCCTGATGCGGGTCGCCGACGTGGCGCTGCCGGAGGCGTACACGCTGCCGTTCGCCGTGCTCGCCCTGCTGGTCGGCGTGATCGAACTGCGTCACCGGCCCGACCTGTCGAGCTGGGTGGCGTACGGCCCGGCCCTGCTCGCCGGCTTCGTGCCCACCCTGGCGCTCGTGCTGGCCACCGACTCCACCATGCTGCGGCAGGTGCTGCTGCTGCTCGGCGCGGTGGCGGTGCTGATCTTCGGCTCGATGAGCCGGCAGCAGGCACCGGTGATCGTCGGTGCCGCGGTCACCGCGGTCGCGGCGGTGCACGCGCTGTTCAGCCTCGGTCCCTGGCTGGTGCTGATCCCGGTCGGCTTCGTGCTGCTGGTGCTGGGGGCGAGCAACGAGCGCCGCCGCCGCGCCCAGGAACGGTTGCAGACCGCCCTGCGCGGCATGAGATGAAACGGACGGTCAGCCGAGGGAGGCGCGGAGGGCGGTGTCCTTCTCGGCGACCAGGTCCTCCAGGCTCGCCTGGAAGTCCGTCATCCGCTTGAGCAGCGCCGGATCGGCGGCGGCGAGGATGCGGACGGCGAGCAGGCCGGCGTTGCGGGCGTTGCCGATCGACACCGTGGCCACCGGCACCCCGGCGGGCATCTGCACGATCGACAGCAGCGAGTCCATGCCGTCCAGGTACTTCAGCGGCACCGGCACGCCGATCACCGGCAGCGGGGTGACCGAGGCGACCATGCCGGGCAGGTGAGCCGCACCGCCCGCACCCGCGATGATCACCTTGACGCCGCGGTCCGCGGCGGAGCGGCCGTACTCGATCATCTTGGTCGGGGTGCGGTGCGCGGAGACCACACCCACCTCGTAGGGGACGTCGAACTCGTCCAGCGCCTCGGCGGCGGCCTTCATGGTCGGCCAGTCCGAGTCGCTGCCCATGATGATGCCGACGGTGCTCATGCCGGTCTCCCTTCCGTTCGCGACTGCGGGGCTCGCAAGCTCACTCCTCGCGCTCACTGACATCCCTCGCGCAGCCAACGGGCCGCCCGCGCGGCCCGCGCCCGTACGTCGTCCAGGTCGTCACCGAGCACCGTGACGTGCCCGATCTTGCGGCCCGGACGCACCTGCTTGCCGTACAGGTGGACCTTGGCGCCCGGCTCGGCGGCGAAGAGGTGGTGCAGCCGCTCGTCGATCGAGATGCCGCCCGGCTCGCCACCGAGCACGTTCGCCATCACGACCACCGGCGCGGCCAGCGAGGTGTCCCCCATCGGATAGTCGAGCACCGCCCGCAGGTGCTGCTCGAACTGCGAGGTGCGGGCACCCTCGATGGTCCAGTGCCCCGAGTTGTGCGGTCGCATGGCCAGCTCGTTGACGACCAGCCCGGCGTCGGTCTGGAACAGCTCCACGGCCAGCAGGCCGACCACACCGAGCGCGGTGGCCAGGTCGATGGCGAGCTGCTGGGCGGCCAGGGCCAGCTCCTCCGCCAGTCCGGGCGCGGGGGCCAGCACCTCCACGCAGATCCCGTCCCGCTGCACGGTCTCCACCACCGGATAGGCGGCGACCTGCCCGAACGGCGAGCGGGCCACCTGCACCGCCAGTTCCCGGCGCAGCGCCACCCGCTCCTCCACGATCAGCGGGGTGCCGCCGGCCAGCAGAGTCGCGGCCAGCTCGGCGGCCTGCGCGGCATCCTCGACCATCCAGACGCCCCGGCCGTCGTAACCGCCGCGGGCCGCCTTGAGCACCACCGGCCAACCGACCTCGTCGCCGAAGCCGACCAGCTCCGCGGGTTCGGCCACCGGCCGCCAGCGCGGGTTCGGCGCACCCAGCGCACCGAGGCGCTCCCGCATGACCCGCTTGTCCTGCGCGTGCAGCAGCGCCTCGGCCGGCGGGAAGAGCTTCACGCCCTCCGCGGCGAGGGTGCGGATGTGCTCGCCGGGCACGTGCTCATGGTCGAAGGTGACCACGTCGCAGCTCTTGGCGAAGGTGCGCAGGGCGGCCAGGTCGGTGTGGTCGCCGTACTGGACGTCGGCCGCGACCAGCGCGGCACCGTCGTCCGGGGCGAGGGCCAGGACGTGCAGCGACTGGCCGAGGGCGATGGCGGCCTGGTGGGTCATGCGGGCCAACTGGCCACCGCCGACCATGCCGACGACAGGGAGTCCGGTACGGGCGTCCATAGCGCCGCCAGCCTATCCGCAAGCCCGGCGACCGGACCGGCAGGGCCGCCCGCGCGCTCACCCGCCGGGACGCGGCCCGCCGGTCAGCCCCGCAGCTGCGCCACCAGGTCGTCGACGGACGTCACCGGCCGCTGGCAGACGAAACCCCGGCAGACGTACGCGGTGGACCGCCCGTCGACCATCGGCCGGTCACCGAGCAGGGGTACGCCCGGCTGGTCACCGCGGCCGGCCACCACCACCGCGCCGGGCGGGGCGTGCCGGTGCGCCGCCGCCACCAGCGGGTCGCCGGCCGGGTCGTCCGTCACCACGGCGATCTCGTACGGCCCGGAGAGCAGCGCCTCGCCGACGGTGGCGGCGTAGCCGGTGAACCGGGCGTGCCGCCCGACGATCGGCGCCACGGTCGACAGGGTCACCTCGGCCGCCTCCCGGTAGCGCGTCTCCCCGCTCAGCGCCGCGTACGCGACCAGCGCCGCGACGACGGCCGAGCGGCCGGACGGGGTGGCGTTGTCGGTCGGGTCGGCCGGCCGGGTGACCAGCCGCTCAGCGTCGTCGGCGGTGTCGAAGAAGCCGCCGTCGGGCGCGGCGAACCGGGCCAGCGCGGTGTCCAGGAGCTGACCGGCCAGCTCCAGCCAGCGCCCCTCGCCGGTGAGCTGGTGCAGGGCACAGAACGCCTCGGCGACACAGCCGTAGTCCTCCAGCACGCCGGCCGGCTCGCCGACCTGCTTGTCCCGGGAGACCCGACGCAGCCGCCCGTCGACCAGGTGGGCGGTGGCCAGGTGCTCGGCGGTGTCCCGCAGCGCGCCGTCGGCGACGATGGCGACCCCGTCCATCAGGTTCGCGTCCTCGTCGTCCGGGTTCGCATAGAGGGCCGCGACCTGGAGGAACTCGACGAGGGCGATGATCGCCAGGCCGTTCCAGGCGGCCACCACCTTGTCGTCTCGGGCCGGCTGGGGCCGGGTGTCCCGGGCGGCGAGCAGCCGGCCGACCACGTTCTGCCAGCGGGCCCGTACGGCCGGGTCGGCGTCGTCGACGTCCCGGGCCAGCCGGAGCACGCTGGTGCCGTGCTCGACGCCCCTCCTTCCGTCCGGAGTGCCGTCTTGCGGCGCGGAGGCGGAATGAGGGGCGAAGCTGCCCTCCTCGGTCACCGCGAAGAGGTCGGCGGCGAAGCGGCCGTCCTCCTCGCCCAGCGTCTCGACCAGCTGGGCCGGGGTCCAGACGTAGGTCAGGCCCTCGACGCCCTGGGTGTCGGCGTCCAGCGCGGAGGCGAAGCCCTCACCCGGCTTGTGCAGCTCGTCGGCGAGGAACCGGGCGGTGTCCCGGGCCACCCGGCGGGCCAGCCGGTCGCCGGTGAGCCGCCACAGCTGGGTGTAGACCCGCAGCAGCAGGGCGTTGTCGTAGAGCATCTTCTCGAAGTGCGGCACGGTCCAGTGCCCGTCCACCGAATAGCGGGCGAAGCCGCCGGCGAGCTGGTCGTAGAGGCCACCGCGGGCCATCGCCTCGCAGGTGTGCCGGACGATCTCCAGGCTCTCCGCCGAGCCGGTGCGCTGGTGGTGCCGGAGCAGGAAGAGCAGGTTCATGTGCGGCGGGAACTTCGGCGCCCCGCCGAACCCGCCGTTGCTGCGGTCGTACTCCGTGGCGAGCTGCGCGGCGGCGGCGTCGAGCAGTTCGGCGGTGAGCGGCGCGGTGATCCCGCCGACGGCCTGCGCGCCGCCGATCGCCTCGACCACCGCGGCGCCCTGCTGGAGCACGGCGTCGCGCTGGTCGCGCCAGGCGGTGGCGACGGAGTCGAGCAGCCGGATGAAGTTCGCCCGGGGGAAGTAGGTGCCGCAGAAGAACGGGGTGCCGTCCGGAGTGGCGAAGACGGTCATCGGCCAGCCGCCCTGACCGGTCATCGCCTGGGTGGCGGTCATGTAGACCGCGTCGACGTCGGGGCGCTCCTCGCGGTCGACCTTGATGGCCACGAAGTCGTCGTTGACCAGCCGGCCGACGGCCTCGTTCTCGAACGACTCGTGCGCCATGACGTGGCACCAGTGGCAGGCGGCGTAGCCCACCGAGATGAGCACCGGCACGTCCCGCCGCTTGGCCTCGGCAAACGCCTCGTCGCACCAGGGCCACCAGTCGACCGGGTTGTCGGCGTGCTGGAGCAGGTAGGGCGAGGTGGCGTCGGCAAGTCGGTTCACCCGACGACCATATCGGGCGCGGCCCGCCCTCACGACGGGAGCGAGGCGGCCGGCCCGGGGTGAAGCCCGGGCCGGCCACCTCCCGCTCAGCGGGTGAGGGTGATGACGGAGGTGTCCCGCTTGGTCACGTCGGCGTCGTAGATGTCGTCGTGGACATACGCCTCGCTGGTGACGTTCGCCGGCCCCTTGACGAACTTGGTCGAGTAGGCGTGGGTGTCGCCCGACCAGGAGACCTGCTGGCCCGGGGTGCACGCTACCGAGGTGTAGTACTCGGCGCCGACCTCGCCCTTCTTCTGCTGCTGGAGCACCCGGCCGCTGATGTAGACGATCGTGTCGCGGGTGCAGGTCGCCGTGCCGTGGAAGGTGGCGACCCCGCTGCTGGAGACCGTCGCTTTGGGAGCGACGGTGAAGGTGACGTCAAGCGCGGGGGCGGGCGGCGGGTTGGCGATGTGCACCGACCCGCGGACCGATCCGGTGGCACCGCCGCACCGCAGCTCGAACGTCGCGTCGAACCGCTCGATGTAGCCGTACGGGCCGAAGGAGGCGTCTGCGATGTCGAACGAGCCGACGCTGTCGTCGCAGCGCCGGGTGTTGTTGGACATGCCCATCGCGGCCGCCGTCGAGCCGTACACCGCCGGACGGACGTCGGTGTAGCTGTCGCTGGCCCGGAACGGCACCCCCTGCGGGGCGGCCAGGCTGAGATACCAGACGTTGCTCTCGTCGTCGCCGATGATCGCGGTGACGGCCTCCGGGCCGCCGCCGACCTCCAGCGGGTTGCGCTCGGCGGTCGGGTCGGTCGAGCTGTAGGACCAGGAGCCGCCCTGGGTGAGGGGATCGCCCGGGTCACCGCTGACGTTGAACGTCCAGCTCTGCGGCACAGCGGCCCCGGCCGGTGCGGAGACGGTCAGGCCGGCGGTGGCCGCCGTGAGCGAGACGGCAGCGGCGAGCAGGGAGCGTCGCCAGGAAAACCTCATGCTGTGTCCTTCCCCGTGATGGACCGTGCGAGCGACGTCGATGAGTCGCCCTCAATGGAGGGTAGGACGTGCGCCGCGCTCACGTTGCCCCGTCCCGGGTGGTGTCGGCGTCCCGACTTCCCATCCCGTCGGGCCGGCCGCCGGCCAGCCTTCTCGTATTCACTTTCGTGGATTTAAATCGACGCATGCCGGGCCGCCCCCGCAGCGGCCCCTCCGAAGGAGACGGTCCATGCGCAGACTCCCCGCCCTGCTCGCCCTCGCCACCCTCACCGGGTCCCTGCTGGTCCCCGGCAGCGCCTCCGCCGCCGTTCCGGCCGACACCCGGGTCTCCGCCGCCACCGCCGTCGGCACGCACAACACCTACGAACGCGGCACCTACACCTACCTCGCCCAGGCCCTGGACGCCCGGCCCGGCCTGATCGAGCTGGACGTCTGGCCGGACGTCCTCGCCCGGCAGTGGCGGGTCAGCCACTCCAACCCGCTGGGCAACGACAACAACTGCGTCGCCGCCACCAGCCCCGCCCAGCTCTACACCGGCACCCGGAACAAGAACCTGGAGCACTGCCTCGACGACCTCCGGCTCTGGCTGGGCGCGCATCCCGACGCCGGCCCGGTGATCCTCAAGCTGGAGCTGAAGACCGGCTTCAGCAGCCGTACCGGGCAGGGGCCGGCACAGCTCGACGCGCTGCTCGCCGCCCGCCTCGGTGACCGGGTGTTCCGCCCCGCCGACCTGCTCGGCGGCCACGCCGACCTCGACGCCGCCGCCCGGGCCGACGCGTGGCCCACCCGGGCGCAGCTCGCCGGCCGGGTGATCGTCGAGTTGATCCCCGGCACGGTCGAGGAGGGCAACCCCACCGACACCCTCTGGACCGACGTGGAGTACGCCCGTTACCTGGCCGGCCTGGCGGCGGCCGGCACGCTGTCGCGGGCGCAGGCGTTCCCCGCCGTGCACCGCGCCCAGGCCGGCGACCCGCGCAGCCGGTACGCGGACACCACCCTGCGTCCCTGGTTCGTCCTCTTCGACGGCGACGCCACCGCCTACGTCACCGGCGGCATCGACACCGCCTGGTACGACACCAACCACTACCTGCTGGTGATGACCGACGCGCAGAACGTCCCGCCGGCGGTGGGGACCGACCCGGACGCCGCCCGGGCCCGGCTCGCCCAGCTCGCGGCGGCGCACGCCAGCGTCGCCTCCGCCGACTGGGCGGCGCTGCCCGCCGTGGTCGGCGAGGTCGCGCCCGCGGCTGACCCGCGCCGCGACGTCCGGTCCGGTTGGGCGGCAGCCGGACCGGGCGGCCGGCACTGGCGGAGGCCACCGCCGCCCTGAACCAGCAGAGCGGGGCGTGGCCGCCGCCAGCGCCGCGACCCGGGCCCGTGGCGGCCTCCGGGCCGAACGGCGCGACGGGGCGGGTTCTTCAGGAGGCGCCGTCGGCGCGCAGCGGGAAGACGTTCCCCTGTGCGGTGTCCAGCAGCGACCCGAGCACCGCGCCGATCTTGTCCGCCGGCATCGGCTTGAAGAAGTGGTAGCCCTGGGCGGCGGTGCAGCCCAGCTCGGCCAGGGCGGTCCGCTGCTCGGCGGTCTCCACGCCCTCGGCCACCACCCGCAGCCCCAGCTCGTGGGCGAGCCCCACGGTGGTCCGGACGATCGCCGCCGCCTCCGGCGAGTCGGCCATCCGGATCACGAAGGAGCGGTCCACCTTCAGCTCGTCCACCGCGATCCGGGTCAGGAAGGTCAGCGAGGAGAAGCCGGTGCCGAAGTCGTCGACGGCGAGCTGCACGCCCATCGAGCGCAACGTCGCCAGCACCTCGTCGATGATCTCCAGCTCGCTCATCACCACCGTCTCGGTGATCTCCAGGACGAGCCGGTGCGGCGGCAGCTGGTGCCGGCGCAGCGCGTCGCCGATCTCGCCGGGCAGCCGGGGGTCGAGCAGACTCCGCGCCGAGAGGTTCACCGAGATCGGCACGTCCAGCCCGGCCCGGGCCCACTCGGCCGCCACGCCGAGCGCCTTGTCCAGCACGTACCGGGTGAAGGCGCCGAGCTGCTCGCTGTTCTCCACCGGGCGGATGAAGTCGGACGGACCCAGCCAGCCCCGGCGCGGGTGCTGCCAGCGGATCAGCGCCTCCACCCCGGTCGGGGCGCCGGTGGCCAGGTCGACCGCCGGTTGCAGGGCCAGCACCAGCTGGTCGTCGGTGGCCAGCGCCTCCCGGAGCTCCGCGAGCAGCGCGAGCTGGTCGGTGCTGGCGGCGTCGCGGGAGCTGTCGTACGCGGCGACGTTGCCGCCGCCCTCCTTGGCCTGGTACATCGCGATGTCGGCCCGGCGCAGCAGCTCCGTCAGGTCGGCGGTGCCGGCGTCGGCCACCACCACCCCGACGGCGACCTCGATCGACATCCGTACGCCGGCCACCTCGGTCGGCACGGCGAGCCGCTCGGCGATCTCCCGGGCCTGGCGCAGCGCGTACGCCGCCGGGGCGGCCCGGTCGCCGATCACCGGGACCGCGGTGAGCAACAGGGCGAACTCGTCCCCACCGAGCCGGCCGAGCAGGTCACCGGGGCGGACCAGCGCGCTCAGCCGGTTGGCGGTGAGCCGCAGCAGCTGGTCGCCGGCAGCGTGCCCGAGGGTGTCGTTGACCTCCTTGAACTGGTTGATGTCGAGCAGCAGCAGCGCCACCGGGTGGTCGTGGGCGAGCTGCCGCAGGGCCCGGTCACCCTTGCCGAGCATCGCGGCCCGGTTCAGCAGCCCGGTCAGCTGGTCGTGCACCGCCTCGTACGACGAACGCGCGGTCACCAGCCGCAGCTCACGGTGGGTGGCCGCGTCGTGCAGCGCGGCGGCGAGGGCGTCGGAGAAGGCGGCGACGGCGTCCCGCTCCCGGGCGGTGGGCGGCGCCGATCGGGGGAACCGCACGCGCAGCGCGCCGACGGTGCCGCTGCCCACCGTCAGCGGCCGGACCACCTCGTGCTCACCGGTGCCCGCCTCGGCCGGCCGCTCGATCTCCCGGTCGCGCACCTGACCGCCGCCGTCGATCCGGTAGCGCCACCACCGGTCGTCGCCCCGGGCCACGTCCACATCGACCAGTTCGGCACCGAAGAGGGTGAGCGCGCCGCCGGCAGCGGCGGTGGCCACGCCCCGCTCGTCGAGCTGGTTCAGGGCGGCGGTGGCCTCCGCGAATGCCCGCCAGGTGCGCCGCTCCTGGTCGGCGCGGAGCCGGTGCCGGTAGGTCTGCTGGAGCAGCCACAGTGGCGGCGGGAGGAGCAGCAGCCAGCGGGCGTCGATCTCGAGGAGCGCGACCACCAGCAGGCCGACGGCCACGTTGCCGACGAACATGAGCAGCTTGCCGCGCAGCGCCGCGAGCAGCGGCGGTCCGGGCGGAACCCCGAGCCGCAGCGCGAGGATCGCCGCGCCGAGCCAGGCGGTGGCGAAGAGGTACGCCAGCGAGCCGGCGGCCAGGGCGAGGGCGAGTTCCGGGGTGGGGGCGGCGAGCAGCGGCTGGCCGAGCGCCCGGGCCACGACGACGGCGAGCGCGGTGGCCGCGGTCAGCGACCCGGTGATCCGGACGAGTTCCGGCACGGGTCGTCGGTCGGTGAGCAGCGACATGCCGGTCCACGCCGCACCGGTGCCGAGCAGCGCGGCGGCGGGCAGCCACCCGGCCGGCACCAGATAGAGGCAGACGATCAGGGCGGCCTCGCCCCAGGTGATGCTCACCATCCCGGTGGCGGTACGGAACCGGAGCCGGGCCAGCTGGGCGACCGCGAAGGCGGCCACGGCGATGCCGAACCGGGCCACCGCCGGCAGCGGATCGTCGGCGGGGAGCGTGGCCGGAACGGTCAGGCCCACCACGGCGGAGACCACGGCGGTGAGCGCGACGGCGGCGGTCAGCACCCGCACCCGGAACGAGGTACTGCGGCGGCCCGGCCGATGGGGTGGATGGTCGTCCCGGGCGGGGGTCACGGAGCCACCCCGGGCGGCGGCGACAGGGCACGGTCGGCGGTCGCTGCGACGACGCTCATCGGGCGCCCCCCTTCCGCGCACGGCTCGGGGACTTTTGGGTCCCCCGGCGGAAGGCTAAGCCAAAGCCGGTGGTCGCAACAGGGGGCGACGACCGGCTTCACCGTGAATCACGCGTGGACCACCCGTTTCACCGCTGCTGGGGGCCGTTGGCAGCGTTCGGGCGTGATTCCTGCGTTCCGGTCCCGTCTGTCGGATCAGCGACTGACGCCTCGACCCGATCGGCCGGCGTCGCACCACCCTGAGCCGGGAACCGGTCGGGCAACCGGCGCAGCCGGGAGTTCATGTTGCGGATCAGCAGGACGGTGGCGGTGCCCAGCAGCAGGATGAGGAATAGACCCATCGGCCCGGCCAGCCCGCCCGTGCGGGTGTCACCGAAGTTGTTCTCCGCGAGCACCTGGACGGTGGTCAGCATGGTGTTCCTCCGTAGTGCGGCTGGGCACCAGCGTAGCGCTCCGCCCGGTCAGCGGGCATGGCACGTCTCGCGCACCCCGGCGAAGAGGTCCGACTCGGGCAGCGGGCTGTCCACCAGCGAGCGGGCGAGCTGGAAGTCCTCGGTCGGCCAGGCACGCCGCTGGAGCTCCATCGGCACGTGGAACCAGAAGCCGTCCGGGTCGATCTGGGTGGCGTGGGCGCGCAGCGCGTCGTCGCGGACCGGGAAGTATTCGGCACACTCGACCCGGGTGGTGATCCGGGGGCCCTTGTCCGGGCGGCCCTCCCAGCGCTTGATCCAGTCCTCGTAGGGAGAGGGCAGTCCGGCGGCGAGCATTCCCTCGTGCAGGGCCATGATCTTGCCCTTGGAGAACCCGATGTCGTAGTAGAGCTTGAGCGGCTGCCACGGCTCGCCCAGCTCCGGGTGGCGCTCCGGGTCACCGGCGGCCTCGAAGGCGGCGACGGTCACCTTGTGGGTCATGATGTGGTCGGGGTGCGGGTAGCCGCCCTCCTCGTCGTACGTGGTGACGACGTGCGGGCGGAACTGCCGCATCAGCCGCACCAGCGGGGCGGCCGCGACCTCGACGTCCTGCAGGGCGAAGCAGCCCTCCGGCAGCGGCGGCAGCGGGTCGCCCTCGGGCAGCCCGGAGTCGACGAAGCCGAGCCAGGCCTGGTCGACACCGAGGACCGCCCGGGCGGCGTCCATCTCGGCCCGGCGGATCTCGCCGATGTTGGCCCACACGTCGGGCCGGTCCATCTTGGGGTTGAGCACACTGCCCCGCTCACCGCCGGTGCACGTCACGACCAGGACGTCCACCCCTTCGGCGACATATTTCGCCATGGTCGCGGCGCCCTTGCTCGACTCGTCGTCGGGATGGGCGTGCACGGCCATGAGACGCAGCTGCTCTGCCACCTTCGGCGCTCCTCGTCTGTGCCCGCCGACGGACCCGACCCGGGCCCGGCCGGCTGACCTGCCGGTGTCTTCCCCGCACCCGGGCGACGCCGCCGGAGTGGCTGGTCGACGTCATCGCCGACCTGTCATCCTTGGCTCAGCACCGGGCTGGGAAGATGGACTCTGCCATTCTTGCCGATGCCGCCGACAACAACGCCAGGAGATACCCGCCGGTGACCGAGACGCACGCCACAGTCCCGCCGGGCGCGCCGGTCTTCCCGCCCGGCCGGTACGGTCGCCGCCGCGAGCCCGGGCGCCGCCGTCCGGCACTGCTGGTGCTGGTGGTGGCCGTGGTGCTCGCGCTCCTCGGCCTGATGGCGGCCCGCCTCTACGACCAGTACGGCGACCCCACGTACGACGGCCAGGTGATCACCTACACGGACGTCACCGACTCGCAGGTCGTGATCGACTTCCGGGTCCGGGTGCCGGCGGGCGGCTCGGCGACCTGCCTGCTGCGGGCCCGCTCGCACGACGGCGTCGAGGTGGGCCACGAAGAGGTCACCGTCACCGCCCGGCCCGGCGAGCGGCAGGTCACCACCACGCACCGGCTGGCCACCACCGCCCGGCCGTTCATCGGCGAGGTGCTGCGCTGCCGGCCGGCGGCCTGACCGTCACCGCGCTGACCTGGGCCGATCCGCATCACCCCGGGTCGGGGAGCCGGCACCCCGGGTTAACGACGGCACCCTGACATGCCCCGCACTGGTAGCTTGGTAGTTCACCTGTCAGCCAGTCCGCACAACCAAGGAGACCGCCTGTGTCCACCAATGACAACGAGGCGCCCGCCACCTGGCTGTCCCAGGACGCGTACGACCGCCTGCAGGGCGAGCTCGACGAGCTGATCGCCAACCGGCCGGTCATCGCGGCCGAGATCAATGCCCGACGCGAGGAGGGCGACCTGCGGGAGAACGGCGGCTACCACGCCGCCCGCGAGGAGCAGGGCAAGGCCGAGGGGCGCATCCTCTATCTGAAGGAGCTGCTCCGCACCGCCAAGGTCGGCGAGGCCCCCACCGCCGACGTGGTGTCGCCCGGCATGGTCGTGACGATCTACTTCGACGACGACGCCGACGACACGGAGACCTTCCTGCTCGGCTCCCGGGAGATCGCCTCCACCACCGACCTGACCGTCTACAGCCCCGAGTCGGCGCTCGGCAAGGCGATCCTGGGTGGCCGGGAGGGCCAGACCTGCACCTACACGGCCCCGAGTGGTGCCGACATCAAGGTGACCGTGGTCAAGTTCGAGCCCTTCTCCGGCTGACCGCCGGATCCGGACCCGCGCCGGCAGGCCCGGGCCCGACCCCGACCGGGGCTGACAGGCCGGTCGGACCCGACTGCTGCATCGTCCGCCCCGACCGTCCGCCGGTCGGGGCGGACCCGTCTTCCGTCCCCACCCGGCCACGCCACGACGTCCCGGCCGGGTTGGACGCCGGACCGGGCGTCGCGGGCAGCGCCCGGCCCGCTCAGCCCTCGCCGGCGAAGACCACCTGGTAGCCGCTGGCCCGCAGCGCGCTGATCAACGTGTCCGAGTGCTCCACGCCCCGGGTCTCCACCGACAGCGCCACCTCCACCTCGCCGAGGCGCAGGTGCGGGTTGGCCCGCTGGTGCTCCACGTCCACCACGTTGGCCCGGTGCTCGGCGATCTCGCTGAGCAGCGAGGCGAGCTGCCCCGGCCGGTCCGAGCAGCGCACCGTCACCCGCAGGTAGCGGCCGGCCGCCGCGAGACCGTGCTCGATCACCCGGAGCATCAGCAGCGGGTCGATGTTGCCGCCGGAGAGCACCGCCACCACCGGGGCCTCCACCTCGACCGCACCGGACAGCAGCGCGGCCACCCCGACCGCGCCGGCCGGCTCGACCACCTGCTTGCCCCGCTCCAGCAGCATCAGCAGCGCCCGGGAGATGTCCTCCTCGGCGACCGTGACGATCTCGTCGACCAGCTTGCGGACATGGCTGAAGGTCAGCTCGCCGGGGCGGCCCACCGCGATGCCGTCGGCGATCGTGGCGAAGGCGGGCAGCCGGACCGGCTCGCCGGCCCGCAGCGAGGGTGGGAAGGCGGCGGCGCTGGCCGCCTGCACCCCGATCACGCGTACGTCGGGGCGCAGCGCCTTGGCGGCCACCGCAATGCCGGAGATCAGGCCACCCCCGCCGACCCCGGTGACGATGGTCTTCACGTCGGGGCACTGTTCGAGGATCTCCAGCGCCACGGTGCCCTGGCCGGCGATGACGTCGGGGTGGTCGAACGGGTGGATCAGCACCGCCCCGGTCCGCTCGGCGAAGGTCTGCGCGGCGACGAGCGACTCGTCGACGGTGTTGCCGACCAGTTCGATCTGTGCGCCGTACCCCTTGGTGGCGGCGACCTTCGGCAGCGGCGCGTTCACCGGCATGAAGACGGTGGCGTGCGTGCCGACCAGGCCCGCGGCGAGCGCCACGCCCTGGGCGTGGTTGCCGGCGCTGGCCGCCACCACGCCCCGCGCCCGCTCCGCGTCGGAGAGCCGGGAGATCCGCACGTACGCGCCGCGCACCTTGTACGACCCGGCGCGCTGCAGGTTCTCGCACTTCAACCAGGTGGGGCCGCCGAGCGCCGCGCTCAACGGCCGGGAGGGCTCCAGCGGGGTGGTACGCGTGACGCCGGCGAGCAGTTCCCGCGCGGCCCGTACGTCGGCGAGACCGACCAGTTCCGTCATGCCCCGATCGTGCCACCCGACCCACCCGTGGTCGGCGGCGACGCCACCGTCGGAACGGCCTGTACCTGCGGCGACGGCGCGGTCACCGACTGCGGGGTGAGAGCCGGCTGCGGGGGAAGAGCCGGCTGCGGGGGAGGGGTCGGCTGCCCGACCGGCCAGCCCGGCCCGGACCAGCCCGGGGCGACCGGCCAGGCCGGGGCGGCGCGGTCGATCCGCTGCTGCTGGGCGGTGGAGATCCGCCGGACCAGCACGACGAACGACACGGCGGCGATCAGGCAGGCGAGCATCGGCACCAGGTGCCTGCCCAGCGCCCCCTGGTAGAAGGCGACATACTCCTGGAACTCGGCGTCGGTGCGGGGCGTATCGACCAGTCGCGCGTACTCGCGCTCGTCGATGCGGCTGACCAGCCGCTCCCCCAGGCTGAAGACCAGCCAGGCCAGCCACCAGCCGACCACCAGGGCCGGGGTCCGCCGCCGCCAGAGGCTGTCCCGGGCGATGTTGGCCATCACCCGCGCCGGTACGACGAGGTTGGCGAACGGCACCAGCCAGCCGGCGATGGCCCAACCGGCCCCGAGCGACGGCAACGCGCCGGGGAAGGCGTCGATGTTCTTCCGCGCCCGCCAGGTCCAGATGATGACCAGCACGGCGGCGGTCACGTAGGCCGCGCCGAAGATGAGCGCGAGCAGGACCTCGACCCCCACGGCGCCCAGCAGCAGGTCGGCACTGCGGTTGCGGGCCGCCCGTCCGGCCATCGCCGCGCCCGCCACCGGGACGAGCGCCACGATCAGATAGAGCACGGCGGCCACGCCGACGGCGACCGCGGCGGCGAGCCCGAGGCCACCGACCCGGTAGGTCGTCATGCCCGGGGTCACCGGTGGCTGCCCGAGCGGGGTGTGGCAGTTCGCGCACTCGTTGAGGCGCGGCGACGTCTCGTCGCCACAGGTCTGACAGCGCATTCGGTCCTCGTGTCCGCAGCAGGTGCGCACACGCTAGACGATCATGCGGCCGCCGGTGACCCCGTTCCGACGACCCGGGGGTAACCGGGGGCGTGCCGCTGCCAGGGGGCCTGCAGCTCGAACTGACCGGCGACGCCGAGCAGCAGCAGCTCCGAGCCGGGCGGGCCGACCAGCTGCACGGCGACGGGCAGCCCGTCGGGACGCCGGCCGACCGGCACCACGATCGCCGGCAGCCCGGCGATGTTCCACGGCGCGGCGTACGGGGCGTACCGGATGTTGGCCTTCATGTTCGCCGTCCAGGACCGGCCGGACCAGCCGGCGGCCTCGGGCGGCGGCCCGGCCAGCGCCGGGGTGAGCAGCAGGTCGACCGAGTGGTCGCCGAAGAAGTTCACCGACCGCTCGCGCCAGGCGGCCCGGTCGGCCTCGCGGACGTACCCCCGGCGTTGCGCCCACTCCCCCAGCGCGACGTGCCGGCGGCTGCGCCGCTGCAGGTCGCGTCGGGCCAGCCCGGCGGCCTGCACGTCGGCGGCGGCCGCGGCGAACCAGGTGGCGATGCCCTGCAGGCCCAGCCGGGTCGGATAGACCGGGTCGGCCGGGATCGTGTCGTGCCCGGCGGCGGCGAGCAGCCGGCCGGCGGCGGCGACCGCGTCCCGGTTCGGCGCGTCCGGCGAGACGCCGCGCACCGGCGAGCGGAGCGAGACGCCGACCCGCAGCCGGGGCGGCGGCTCCAGCCGGTCCGGGCGGCGGCCGGCGAGCACCGAGAAGCCCACCACCGCGTCCCCGACGGTGCCGGTCAGCACCCCGTGCTCGGTCAGACCGAACCAGTCCTCCGCGCCGAGCTGGCAGGGCACCACGCCCCGGCCGGGCTTGAGCCCGACCAGACCGCAGCAGGCGGCCGGGATGCGGATGGAGCCGAGGCCGTCGTTGCCGTGGGCCATCGGCACCAGGCCGGCGGCCACCGCGGCGGCCGCGCCGCCGGAGGACCCGCCGGGGGTACGCCGCGGGTCCCACGGGTTGCGGGTCACCCCGGTCTCGTCGTCGGTGAGCGCCCAGAGGCCGAGTTCCGGCATCCGGGTCACGCCGAGGATCACCGCCCCGGCGCCGCGCAGCCGCCGGACCACCTCGTGGTCGGCCTCCGCCACCGGCGTACGCACGGCGGCGGAGCCGTTCCAGGTGGGCAGCCCGGCGACGGCGGTGTTCTCCTTGACCGCGACCGGTACCCCGGCGAGGGGGAGGTTGGCCAGCTCCTCCTGCTCGTCGACCTTCTCCGCCTCGGTGATCGCCTCCCCGCCGCGTACCGCGCGGAACGCGGCGAGGTCGGCGTCGACCCGGGCGATGTGGTCCAGGTGGTCGGCCACGACCTGGGTGGCGGAGACGTCGCCCCGGCGTACGCCCCGGGCGATCTGTTTCGCGGTCGCCCCCACCCAGGTCGGCATGATGTCCTGCACGGCCACCCTCCCCAGCCCCGCGGTCAGCCCAGCGCCTGCTCCAGATCGGCGAGCAGGTCGTCGACCGTCTCGATGCCGACAGACAGTCGCACGAGATCGCCGGGAACTTCAAGCGGCGAGCCGGCAGCACTTGCGTGTGTCATCCGACCCGGGTGCTCGATCAGGGACTCCACCCCGCCCAACGACTCGGCGAGCACGAAGAGCCGGGCCCGGTTGCAGATCTCGACCGCGTGCTCCTCACCGCCGGCGGCACGGAACGAGATCATGCCGCCGAAGCGGCGCATCTGCTTGGCGGCCACCTCGTGCCCCGGGTGCGACGGCAGGCCCGGGTAGATGACCTGGGCCACCTTGGCGTGCCCGTCCAGGTAGGCGGCGATCCGCTCGGCGTTGTCGCAGTGCCGGTCCATCCGTACGCCGAGGGTCTTGATGCCGCGCAGGGTGAGCCAGGCGTCGAAGGGCCCGTTGACCGCGCCCATCGCGTTCTGGTGGTAGCGCAGCTCGTCGCCGAGCCCGGTGTCCGCGGCGATCAGCGCACCACCGACCACGTCGGAGTGCCCGCCGACGTACTTGGTGGTGGAGTGGACCACCACGTCGGCACCGTGCGCGATCGGCTGCTGGAGGTAGGGCGAGGCGAAGGTGTTGTCGACCACCAGCAGCGCACCGGCGTCGTGCGCCACGGCGGCCAGGGCGGCGATGTCGGCGATGCCGAGCAGCGGGTTCGTCGGCGTCTCCACCCAGACGATCTTCGTGCTGCCCGGCCGGATCGCGGCCCGCACGGCGTCCGCGTCGGAGACCTTGGCCGGGGTGTACGCCAGCCCCCACCGCTCGGCGACCTTGGCGAAGAGCCGGTACGTGCCGCCGTACGCGTCGTCCGGGATCACCACGTGGTCACCCGGCTTGCAGACGGTCCGCAGCAGGGTGTCCTCGGCGGCCAGGCCGCTGGCGAAGGCGAGGCCGACCGGACCGCCCTCCAGCGCGGCCAGGCACTCCTGGAGGGCGTCGCGGGTGGGGTTGCCGGAGCGGCTGTATTCGTAGCCCTGCCGGGGCGCGCCGACGGCGTCCTGGGCATAGGTGCTGGTCTGGTAGATCGGGGGGATCACCGCGCCGGTGCGGGACTCAGGGTCCTGGCCGGCGTGGATGGCGAGCGTCTCGAAGCCGTGACTCATTCCCGAGAGGCTAGTGCGCCGTCCCGCCCACTGGTATGGAAAGTGGCTTAGACCCTGTCGTGCCGGCCCCGTCCCGGCCGGAGCCGACCGGGACGGGCACCGGTGGTCAGACCGCCGGGACGGTCAGCACGTGCAGGGTGGCCGGGGTGGCCCCGGTCCAGTCCGAGGTGACCGCGTAGAGCCGGGCCGCGTTCGGCTGCCAGGCCAGCGCGCCGGGGACCAGGGTGCCGCCGAGTTCGTAGCGGGCCTGCTCGGTGCCGTCGGGGGCGAAGACGAAGACGTCCGGGTCGTACGAGGCGTCGGCGCCGGCGGCGATCCGGGTGCCGTCGCGCGACACCTCGACGGCGTTCGGGTAGGCGCCGGTGGCGTAGGTCGCCGAGGGGGTGGTGATGTCGGCGAACGGGAAGGCCTGCACCGCGTACGGGGCGCCGGCGGCGGTGTAGAGGGTGGTGCCCGCGGGGTCGAGGGCCACGTCGCGCAGGTTGCTGCCGACCGCGGAGAATTCGTTGGTCCGCAGCGTGGTCAGCGCCCCGCGGTGCCGATGCCGTACGCGTAGACCGAGGCGGGGCTCAGTCCGGGCTGCCCGGCCAGCAGCACCGACCGGTTCTGCCCGGCGGCGGCCAGCAGCGGCGCGTCATAGTAGTCCTGCGGGGCCAGACCGGTGGCGAGCACGGCGGGCTGCCGGCCGAGGTCGAGCCGACCGATGTTGCCGCCCCACGAGCCACAGCCGTACCCGAACCAGAGGTAACGGCCGGTCAGGGCCAGCGAGGACGGGCAGGCGGCGGCACCGGTGCTCCAACGGGCGAACTCGGTCAGCGTGCCGGTGTTGAACGCGGCGATCGCGTTGGCGGTCGGCAGCGCCACGTAGAGGGTCTGCCGGTCGGGGCTGAGCAGCAGGTCGGTGGGGCCGGGCAGGCCGCCGAGGGTGCCCACCAGGTCACCGTTGGCGGCGGTGACCACCACGTCGGTGGCCTGGCGCCCGCCGCTGACGAAGACCCGGTCACCGCTGGACACGACGTCGGCCGCGGCGGCCAGCGGCAGGGCGACGGCCCGCTGGCCGGTCGCGGCGGCGGCGCCGGTGGTCGGCGCGACCGCGAGCAGCCCGACGGTCAGGGTGGTGACGGCGAGCAGGGAGCGTCTGTTGATGCGCACGCATCGTCCTTTCGCGACGGCGACCGTCGCTCGAGGCGGCGGCCGCGGGGAGGGGCCGGGACCACCTCGACGGCGGCCACGACCACGCGCGCCCCGGGCACGACCGCGCACGGTCGACCGTTGACGCCACGACAGCACAGCCCCCGTGCGTGCTGATCCAGACACGTAAATGAGTACCACAGGCGATCCGTCCGCGGGGTGCCCACGATGCCGGCGGGTGCTGGGCCATACTGGTCCCGTGACCACGCCCGCCCTCCTGCCGTCCCGCCTGGCCGGGGCGGCCGAACGCATCCCGGAGTCCCTGGCGTCCCTGGCTGGTCCCGATGAGGGGCGAGTGACGTTACCGCTCCGGCTGGCCTGGTCGGGCCTGACAGAATTCGACGTGGCCGATCCTCGCCAGCGGCTGACGTTGTACCGGACGCTGATCGACTGCGGTCAACGCTATGACATCACCCGCTATGTCAACGCGGACCTCCTACGTCAGGACTGGCCACGTATTCGCAGACTGACCGCCCGCCGGCTGGTCGCGGTCTGGGAACGACGACTCCCCGAGCTGGCCGCCTGACGTGGATGTCCTGCACCAGCGCCTGTTACGTATCGGCTTCGACGCGGGTGACGACCTGGGACTGGTGCTGGCGGGCGGCTACGCGCTCTCCGCACACAATCTGGTGAACCGTCCGTCCCGGGACATCGATTTCGCGACCGCCACGGCGCTACCCCTTCCGGCGGTGACTTCGCGCCTCGTCGAGGCCTACATCCAGGCGGGCTTCACCGCGAAGGTCATCGAGGCGGGTGGCCGCATGGCCAGACTGCTGGTTACCGGAGAGGCCGTGGCATGCGAAGTGGACCTGCTGAAAGAGGCGATCGGGCCGCCGGCAACACTGAGCATCGGACCGGTGCTCGCGCTGGAGGATGCCATCGGACTCAAGGTGAGGGCTCTGCATGACCGAGCCGCGCACAGGGACTACATAGACATCCGGGCGGCCAACCAGCTCATGCACTGGAGCGAGTTGGAGCATCTCGGCGCTCGCCACACCGCCGGCTTCTCCCTGGAGGAACTCGCCGACCGACTGGGCGGAATGCACGAGCTCGATACGGAAACCTTCGCTTCGTACGGGTTGACCGATGCGGACACGCAGGATCTGGCTGGCTGGGCGTCCCGATGGGAAGCCGACATCAGAACCAGGCTGGCCAATGGAGAGGTCGGGCCGTCGGGCGTGACCGAGGACGACTGGGAGAGCTACCTCGACGAGCCGTGACGTCCGCGCGAAGGCACGCCGGAGGCACCGGTAATAGGCTGCCCGGATGAGCGGGTGCGTGTTCTGCGGGATCGTGGCGGGCGAGGTGCCGGCCTCCGTCGTCGTGGACGAGCCGGACGGGGTCGCGTTCCTGGACACCCGGCCGGTGTTCAAGGGGCACGTGCTGGTCGTGCCGCGCGCCCACCTGGTCACCCTGACCGACCTGCCGGCCGCCGCGCTGCCGGGCTACTTCGCGCTGGTCCAGCGGCTCGCGCTGGCGGTGGAGACCGGCCTGGGGGCCGGCGGGACGTTCGTGGCGGTGAACAACAAGGTGTCGCAGTCGGTCCCGCACCTGCACACCCACGTGGTGCCCCGGACCAAGGGCGACGGCCTGCGCGGCTTCTTCTGGCCGCGCACCCGCTACTCCGGTGACGACGAGGCCCGGGGGTACGCCGACCGGATCGCCGCCGCGTTGACGTGACGGCGGGTGGCCCGAAGGGACAGCGGGCCCGAGTCGCCCCGCAGTAGCATGACCCGCCCTGTTCGGACCCAGCCCCCAGGTGAGTCATGTCCTACCCGCAGTATCCGGCCGCCCCCGCCCATCCCCCGCCGCCCGGCCAGCAGCCGCCGACCTACCCCTCGGGGCACCCCGCACCGCAGCCGGGACCGCCGGCACCCGGCGCGTACGCCGGCCAGACCGGGTACGCCGGCCACCCGGCCCACCCCGGACAGGCCACCTACCCGACCCAGCACGTGTATCCGGGCCAGCACGTGTATCCGGGCCAGCAGGTCCACCCGGGCCAGGGGTATCCCGTCGGGCAGCCCGGTGCGCAGGCGGGCTTCGGGCCGCAGCTCCAGTGCCGGTTCTGCGGCAGCGTGCCGGCGGTGAAGACCACCTTCCGGGGTCACCAGGGCATGTTGGTGATCATGCGGTTCCTGAGCATGCCGGGGCCGTACTGCCGCGACTGCGGGTTGGCGACGTTCCGGGAGATGACCTCCAAGACCCTGGTCCAGGGCTGGTGGGGCTACATCTCGTTCCTGGTCACCCCGTTCACGGTGCTCTGGAACCTGATCGTCAGCGGCAAGGTGCGCAACCTGCCGGCGCCGACGCCGGTCCACCCGCACCAGCGCCCGATGGATCCGGGTCCGGGACTGCTCATGCGACCGATGACCATCATCGGCCTCGCCATCCCGTTCGCGCTGTTCATCCTGCTCATGATCGCCATCGTGGCCGACTCCTGACCGGGTCCGGTGATCCGCCGCAGGGCGGGTAAGGAAGTGGGGCCCGGCGGCGTTGCACGCGGGGAGAGGTACGAGAGGAGTCCCACCGTGTTCCTTCGCCGCATGAAGGCCGAGTTGCCCACCCCCGACCAGGCCCTGCCGGGCCGGCCGCTGCCGATGCCGGTCAGCGACCGGCACGAGGTGCTGCCCTCCTCGCTGAAGGGCCCCTTCCCCGAGGGCTCGCAGGTCGCCGTCTTCGGGATGGGCTGCTTCTGGGGCGCCGAGCGACTGTTCTGGACCCTCCCGGGCGTGCTCACCACGTCGGCGGGTTACGCGGGTGGCAGCACCCGGAACCCGACGTACGAGGAGGTCTGCTCCGGGATGACCGGGCACGCCGAGGTGGTCCAGGTGGTCTACGACCCCGCGAAGATCAGCTACGAGGACCTGCTCAAGGTCTTCTGGGAGAACCACGACCCGACGCAGGGCATGCGTCAGGGCAACGACGTGGGCACCCAGTACCGGTCGGCGATCTACACCACCACCGAGGAGCAGCTCGCCGCCGCGCAGGCGTCCCGGGACGCGTTCGCGCCGATCGTGGCACAGGCCGGCAAGGGTGAGATCACCACGGAGATCGCACCGCTCGGCGACTACTACTTCGCCGAGGACTACCACCAGCAGTACCTGGCGCCCACGAAAAATCCGGGTGGCTATTGCAACCACGGCCCCAACGGCATGACCTGCCCCGTCGGGGTGGCCCGCACGTCCAGCGCCGCTCACTGACAACCCATTGCGGTAACTGGCAAGGCCACTGGGTTCCGACCCGGTGGCCTTGTTCCGTGTTGGGGTCTGGAAATTTCCGGCCGGAGTGTCGTATCCGCCCGACACCGTTCGTAGCGAAGATGGAGGTGGACGACGGGTCCGCCCGGGACGAGGGAGCAGACATGGCCGAGTACCTCATCTACTTCAACCAGCAGTGGGTTGGTGACCACACCGAGGAGTGGTTTCGCGGGCGTGGGCCACTCGCCGCGGCGGTCGTGGACGAGATCAAGGCAGCCGGGGCTTACGTGTTCGCCGGGGGACTGGAGGAAGACGGCCCCGTCTTCAGTGCCGACGCCACGAGCGGCGCATTGATGTTCACCGACGGGCCCTACGTCGAAACCAAGGAGTGGCTGGGCGGGCTGACCGTGGTGGACGTGGCCGACGAGGAAACGGCCCGGATGTGGGCCGGCAAGATCGCGGAAGCATGCGGCTGGCCCCAGGAGGTCCGACGGTTCGGGGTGATGAGTTGACTGGGAGGTCGGCGGCCCCAGCTGCGAAGTACTACACCCTGCGCCAGGGTCCAAGAACCCGAACGGCTACTGCAACCACGGTCCCAACGGGCTGAGCTGCCCGGTGGGCGTGGCCCGTACCGCCGGTTGATCGGTCCGAGGTGCGTTTCCGGGCCTGCGGTGTTTGTCACAACGCAGGCCCGGGTCTTTTCGGGCACCGGAGCGGAGCCGGTCGAAACCGGTAACGGAGCGTTGCCGGAATCCGCCCGTCGGCAGCCCGCACGTCCGCCCTCGGAATGACGGCGTGCATCTTAGCAATCACGTAACGCCAGTGACATCATCTCAACGGGCGAACTGCGCCATCCTCTGGCACCATTCCCTGGCATGTGCGGACTGGCTGGGGAGTTCCGTCGTGACGGCTCACGCGCCGACGTGTCGGCGGTGGAGCGGATGGCGGCCACGATGAGTGACCGGGGACCGGACGACAGTGGCGTCTGGTCACAGGGCCCGACGGCGCTCGGGCACCGTCGACTGAAGATCATCGACCTGTCGGCGGCCAGCGGCCAACCGCTGGTCGACGCCGCCTCGGGCCTGACCGGCGTCTTCAACGGCTGCATCTACAACTACCGCGAGCTGCGCGCCGAGTTGCAGGCCAAGGGGCACCGCTTCTTCTCCTCGGGCGACAGCGAGGTCGTGGTCAAGGCGTACGCCGAGTGGGGGCTCGACTTCGTCGACCACCTGATCGGCATGTTCGCCGTGGCGATCAGCGAGCGGGACACCGGCCGCCTCGTGCTGGCCCGGGACCGGCTCGGCATCAAGCCGCTCTACGTCGCCGAGACCCCCGGCGTGGTCCGCTTCGCCTCCACCCTGCCGGCGCTGCTGGCCGGCGGCGGGATCGACACGAGCATCGACCCGGTGGCGCTCGCCCACTACCTGAGTTTCCACAGCATCGTGCCGCCGCCGCGGACCATCCTGCGCGGCGTCGCCAAGCTCCCCCCGGCCACCGTCCGGGTCTACGAGGCGGACGGCTCCACCCGCGAGCGGGTCTACTGGGACCCGGCCTTCAGCCGGGCCGCCGAGCGGGCCGACTGGTCCGAGCGGGACTGGCAGGACGCCCTGCTGGAGTCGCTGACCACGGCGGTGCGCCGCCGGATGGTCGCCGACGTGCCGGTCGGCGTGCTGCTCTCCGGCGGGCTGGACTCCAGCCTGGTGGTCGCGCTGCTCGCCGGGGAGGGGCAGTCGGGACTCTCCACCTTCTCCATCGGCTTCGACGCGGTCGGCGGCCGGGAGGGCGACGAGTTCGTCTACTCCGACCTGGTGGCGAAGACCTTCGGCACCGACCACCACCAGATCAGGGTGCCCACCGGCGACCTGCTGCCGCCGCTGGAGGCCGCAGTGGCTGCCATGAGCGAGCCGATGGTCAGCCACGACTGCGTGGCGTTCTGGCTGCTCAGCCAGGAGGTCGCCCGGCACGTCAAGGTGGTCCAGTCCGGCCAGGGCGCGGACGAGATCCTCGGCGGCTACCACTGGTACCCGCCGCTGGCCGGGGTGGACCGGGAGCAGGCGCTCGACACGTACGCGAAGGCGTTCTTCGACCGGGACGCGGCCGGGCTGGCGCGGGTGCTCGACCCGGCGTGGCTGGCCGACGGCGACCCGGCGCGGGAGTTCGTCGCCGCCCACCTGGGGCGGCCGGGAGCGCAGACCGCGGTCGACGCCGGCCTGCGGATCGACACCCAGGTGATGCTGACCGACGACCCGGTGAAGCGGGTCGACAACATGACCATGGCGCACGGGCTGGAGGCCCGGGTGCCGTTCCTCGACCACGAGTTCGTGGAGCTGGCGGCGAGCTGCCCGCCGGAGCTGAAGCTGGCCCAGGGCGGCAAGGGCGTGCTCAAGGAGATCGGCCGTCGGGTCCTCCCGCACGAGGTCATCGACCGGCCCAAGGGCTACTTCCCGGTGCCCGGCCTCACCCACCTGGAGGGCAAGCTCCTCGACCGGGTGCAGGACGCGCTCACCGCGCCCGAGGCCCGCCGACGTGGCCTGTTCCGCGCCGACTACGTCGACGCGCTGGTCGCCGACCCCAACGCCGAACTCACCCCGTTGAACGGAAACAAGCTGTGGCAACTGGGACTCCTGGAAATGTGGCTCCAGAGCCACGGAATCGCCTGACCGTGACCGACACCCTCGCCACCGGAACCGCGCGGACCGATCGGGAACGGGTGCTCGGCCGCCGCCGCGAGCGGGTCGGCCCGGGCGGCGACCCGGTCGCCCCGGGCACCCCCGAGCCCAGCACCCGCCCCGATGACGACGGCGGTGTGGTGCTGGACTGCGGCTGGGGCCGGCTGGTCTTCGGGCAGACCTTCACCGAGCAGGCGGAGGTCGCGCACGTGCTGCGCTCCGAGGCGGCAGGCGCCCGGGACATCTGCATCTATCTGCGCGACCCGCACGTGCTGGTCTCCCGGCTGCCGGACGAGCTGTTCATCGACCCGTCGCTGACCTACCGGCTGCCGCTGGGCGGCCAGCGCCCGACCGCCACCGAGGGCGGCGAGGTCCCCGGGCTGACCATCCGGCCGCTGCGGGACGCCGACGACGCGGACGCGGTGAACCGCATCTACGCCCGCAACGGCATGGTGACCGCCCCGGTGGAGGTGCTGGTCGACAACGCCGGCAGCGACCGCTTCCTGCACCTGGTCGCCGAGGCGGCCACCGGCGAGATCGTCGGCACCATCACCGGCGTCGACCACGTGGCGGTCTTCGCCGACCCGGAGAACGGGGCCAGCCTCTGGTGCCTGACCGTCGACTTCAACACCGCCCCGCCCGGCACCGGACAGGCGCTGCTGTCGGAGCTGGCGGACCGGCTCGACGAGCGGGGTCGGGCGTTCGTCGACCTGTCGGTGCTGGCCGAGAACTCCGGCGCGATCCGCCTCTACGAACGGCTCGGCTTCCACCGCACCGGCACGCTCTGCGTGAAGCGGAAGAACCCGATCAACGAGCGGCTCTTCCTGCCGGCCATGCCCGACGGGTACGACGAGCTCAACCCGTACGCGAAGATCATCGCGGACGAGGCGATGCGGCGCGGCATCCGGGTGGAGGTCACCGACCCGCGCTGGGGTGAACTGCGGCTGACCAACGGCGGCCGGACCGTGCACACCCGCGAGTCGCTGTCGGAGCTGACCTCGGCGGTGGCGATGAGCCGCTGCGACGACAAGCGGGTCACCCGCCGCATCCTGGTGGAGGCCGGCCTCTCGGTGCCGCGCGGCCGGACCGCCACCGGCGAGCCGGACGACCTGGTCTTCCTGGCGGACGTCGGGTCGGTGGTGGTCAAGCCGGCCCGGGGCGAGCAGGGCAACGGCATCACCGTCGGCGTCCGCACCCCCGAGGCGCTGACCGCCGCCGTCGAACTGGCCCGCCGGTTCTGCCCGGAGGTGCTGATCGAGGAGCTGCGCGCCGGCGAGGACCTGCGGGTGGTCGTCATCGACCACGAGGTGGTCGCCGCCGCCGTCCGCCGCCCCGCCCAGATCACCGGGGACGGGGTGCACGACATCACCGAGCTGATCGACCGGCAGAGCCGGCGCCGGGCCGCCGCCACCGGCGGGGAGTCGCGCATCCCGATCGACGACATGACCCGCGAGGTGGTCGCGGCGGCCGGCCACCGGATGCACGACGTGCTCGCCGAGGGCCAGGTGCTCGCGGTACGCCGGACCGCGAACCTGCACACCGGCGGCACCATCCACGACGTGACCGCCGAGCTGCACCCGGTCATCGCCGAGGCGTGCGTGGCGGCCAGCCGGGCGCTGGACATCCCGGTCACCGGGCTGGACCTGCTGGTCCCCGCCGCCGACCGGCCGGAGCACGTCTTCATCGAGGCGAACGAGCGGCCCGGGCTGGCCAACCACGAGCCGCAGCCCACCGCCGAGCGTTTCGTGGACCTGCTCTTCCCCGGCACCCGGGCACCGCAGCGGCTCTGGTCGCCGGCCGGCGCGGCAGGTGCCGCATGAGCCCCCGGCCGCTGGAACTCGACCTCGACTACCTCCGTCAGGTGCTGGTGGAGCTGCTGGAGATCCCCAGCCCGTCGGGGCGTACCGACCACATCCAGCAGTACGTCGGCGAACGGCTCTCCGCCCTCGGCATCTCCTCCACGCTGACCCGGCGCGGCGCGCTGAGCGCCTGCCTGCCCGGCCCCCGGCAGACCGGTGCGGACCGGGCGATCGTGGTGCACACCGACACCATCGGCGGGATGGTGAAGCGGCTGAAGGAGAACGGCCGGCTGGAGCTGAAGACGATCGGTACGCACAGCGCCCGCTTCGCCGAGGGCGCCCACGTGCGGATCTTCACCGACGACCTGGACCGGGTGATCACCGGCCAGGTGCTGCCGCTCAAGGCCAGCGGGCACCGCTACAACGACGACGTCGACCTCCAGGGCGTCGGCTGGCAGCACGTCGAGGTACGGCTCGACGAGCCGGTCGAGGACATCGCCGGCCTGCGCGCGCTCGGCATCGACGCGGGCGACTTCGTGGCGTTCCTGCCCAACCCGATGGTCACCCCCGCCGGTTACGTGAAGTCCCGGCACCTGGACGACAAGGCCGGTGTGGCCGCCGTGCTCACCGCGTTCAAGGCGCTGGTCGACGCGGGGATCACCCCGGCGGTCACCGCGCACCTGCTGGTCACCGTCACCGAGGAGATCGGCCACGGGGCCAGCCACGGCCTCGATCCCGACGTCGCCGAGATCGTCTCGGTGGACGCGGCGGTGGTCGCCCCCGGGCAGCAGTCCCGGGAGGACGCGGCGACCCTCGCGATGGGCGACGGCGTCGGCCCGTTCGACTACCACCTGACCCGCAACCTGGCCGCCATCGCCCGGGAGCACGACGTCGACCTGGTCCGGGACGTCTTCGAGTACTACCGCTCGGACGTCGCGGCGGCCGTCGAGGCGGGCGCGCACGCCCGGGTGGCGCTGCTCGGCTTCGGCGTGGACGCCACCCACGGGCACGAGCGCACCCACCTGGACGGGCTGCGCCACCTCACCCAGCTGCTCTGCCTCTATCTCCAGAGCGACCTGGTCTTCCCCGAGTGGGACGCCGAGCCGGAGGGCGACCTGGCGGACTTCCCGTCCCTGGCGGTCCAGCCGGCGTCCGAGGAGGGCCCGCGCGAGGGCCCGATCGGCATCGACTGACCCCGCCGGTATTCCCCGTCGGTCTGTGATCAGAAATCCGTTGTCGCCGACCCGGAGAAGTGGATAGCGTGGCGGTACACGTGAAAGGAGGTGGTCCAGACTTGTATAGCAATCGGACTCGTGAGGTGGCTGTCCGCTAGCCGCTGTCCTCGACAGTGAGAACTCGTCCGCCGCGAGGCGGGCACAGCACCATCGTCGAGACCGTGTGGCAGCGGTGCGGCGAATACCAGACAGCCACCCGACCCCCGGGGTGCCGACCCAGTCCAGTCGGCCCGTGCACCAGCGCGGAGCGCCCCGGGGGTCGACCCTTTCTGCGAACGGGACCAGCGTGTCGATGCGTGAACTGGTGGTGCTCGGGACGGCCAGCCAGACGCCGACCCGGGTCCGCAACCACAATGGCTACGTCCTGCGGTGGGACGACGAGGTCATCCTCTTCGACCCGGGCGAGGGCAGCCAGCGGCAGCTGCTGCACACCGGGGTCACCGCGACCGACCTCACCCGGATCTGCGTCACCCACTTCCACGGCGACCACTGCCTCGGCCTGCCCGGCACCATCCAGCGGCTCTCCCTGGACCGGGTGCCGCACCCGGTGGCCGTGCACTTCCCCGCCGGTGGCGCCGAATACTTCGCCCGGCTGCGGCACGCGTCGAGCTTCCACGAGACCGCCGAGCTGGCCGTCACCCCGATCGAGGCGGACGGTCAGCGAATCACCCTGGGCGTCGGCACGCTGGAGGCCCGCCGGCTGCGGCACCCCATCGAGACGTACGGCTACCGGCTCGTCGAGCCGGACGGCTGCCGGATGCTGCCGGAGCGGCTGGCCGCGTACGGGATCGCCGGTCCGGCGGTCGGCGAGTTGCTCCGCGTCGGCCACCTCGACGTCGGCGGGCGTCGCGTCACCCGCGACGAGGTGAGCGTGACCCGACCCGGCCAGCGGTTCGCCTTCGTCATGGACACCGGCCTCTGCGACGGCGTGTACGCCCTCGCCGAGCACGCCGACCTGCTGGTCATCGAGTCGACGTTCCTGAGCTCGGAGGCCGCCCTCGCCGCCGAGGTCGGCCACCTCACCGCGGCGCAGGCCGCGCGGGTGGCCACCGAGTCGGGGGTACGCACCCTCGTGCTCACCCACTTCTCCCAGCGGTACGCCGACCCCCGCCGCTTCCACGACGAGGCCCGCGAACACTTCGCCGGGGAGCTGGTGATCGCCGAGGACCTGACGACCGTGCCCGTCCCGCCCCGGCGGGTACCCTCGGCCCGGTGACCGTCACGCTGCGTCCCGCCACCGTCGACGACCTGCTCCCGGTCGGTGCCCTGCACCAGCGGTCCCGGGTGGCCGCCTATTCGTCGTTCCTGCCGGCGGAGGCGCTGGCCGACCCGAGCCCCGAGGCGATGGGGGCGTACTGGGCGGAACGGTGGACCTGGGAACGCGACGAGCACCGGATGACCGTGGCCGAGCGGGACGGCCGGCTGGTCGGCTTCAGCTATCTGGGCCCCGACGACGAGGGCGACCCGGCGACCGGGCTGCTCAACGCCATCCACCTGACGCCGGAGGAACGCGGCCGGGGCACCGGGCGGGCGCTGATGGTCGACGCCCTGGCCGCCATGCGGGCGCGCGGCTGGTCCCGGGCGGTGCTCTGGGTGCTGGAGCGCAACCACGCCGCCCGCACCTTCTACGAGCGGGGCGGCTGGACACCCACCGGCGCGCGCCGCGAAGACCACATCGGCACCGCCCTGGTCCCCCAGCTCCGCTACACCCGAGAGGTGTAAGGAGGGGCCCCCTGTTAACGCCTGCGGTATAGCAGGGGCCCCCTGTTAACACGTGGCACCGCGTGGGGCTGGCTGAGGCCGGGTGGGCTGGGCTGGTGCCGGGCGTTAAGAGGGGCCCCCTGCTATGCACGAGGCGTTAACAGGGGGCCCCTCCTTACCTGCGGTCAGCGGGCGCCGAGGTGGGCCAGCAGGTCCTGCCGGGTGAGCACGCCCTTCGGCTTGCCGTCGACCAGCACCAGGGCCGCGTCGGACTTCTCCAGCAGGCCGACCGCCTCGCTCACCGGCTGACCACCGCCGATCATCGGCAGCGGCTCGGCCATGTGCCGCTCGATCGTGTCGTGCAGGTGCGCCTGGCCGGTGAAGAGCGCGTCGAGCAGGTCCTTCTCGGCGATCGAGCCGGCCACCTCGCCGGTCACCACCGGCGGCTCGGCCTTCAGCACGGGGAGCTGGGAGACGCCGTACTCCCGCATGTAGTCGATGGCGTCGCGGACCGTCTCGGTCGGGTGCACGTGCACCAGCTCGGGCAGGCCGCCCGGCTTGTTGGCGAGCGCGTCGGCGACGGTCGGCTCGGTGCCCGAGTTGTCCAGGAAGCCGTACCGGGCCATCCACGTGTCGTTGAAGATCTTCGACAGGTAGCCCTTGCCGCTGTCGGGCAGCAGCACCACGACCACGTCGTCCGGGCCGGCCTTGCGGGCCACCTCCAGCGCCGCGACCACGGCCATCCCGCAGGAGCCGCCGACCAGCAGCCCCTCCTCGCGGGCCAGCCGCCGGGTCATCTCGAAGGACTCCTTGTCGGAGACCTCCACGATCTCGTCGGCGATGCCGCGGTCGTACGTCTCCGGCCAGAAGTCCTCGCCGACGCCCTCGACCAGGTACGGCCGGCCGGTGCCGCCGGAGTAGACCGAGCCCTCCGGGTCCGCGCCGACGACCTTGACCCGCCCGTCGGAGGCTTCCTTGAGGTAGCGGCCGATGCCGGAGATGGTGCCGCCGGTGCCGACGCCCGCCACGAAGTGGGTCAGCCCACCCTCGGTCTGCTTCCACAGCTCCGGCCCGGTGGTCTCGTAGTGCGAGCGCGGGTTGGCCGGGTTGCTGTACTGGTCGGGCTTCCAGGCGCCGGGGATCTCCCGGGCCAGCCGGTCGGAGACGTTGTAGTAGGAGCGCGGGTCCTCCGGCGCGACGGCGGTCGGGCAGACCACCACCTCGGCGCCGTACGCACGCAGCACGTCCTGCTTGTCCTGGCTGACCTTGTCCGGGCAGACGAAGACGCACTTGTAGCCCTTGAGCTGGGCCACCAGGGCCAGCCCGACGCCGGTGTTGCCGCTGGTCGGCTCGACGATGGTGCCGCCCGGCCGCAGGATCCCCGCGGCCTCGGCGTCCTCCACCATCCGCAGCGCGATCCGGTCCTTCACCGAGCCGCCGGGGTTGAGGTACTCCACCTTTGCCAGGACGGTCGCCCGGATGCCCTCGGTGACGTTACGCAGCCGTACCAGCGGGGTGTTGCCGATCATGTCGACGACGTTGTCGTAGTACTGCACCTCGTTGTGCCCTTCGTTGCGGCGCCGGCGACGGCGGCCGGGCAGACTTCTTCTCGTCGCCCAGGGTACGTGTCGTCAGGGCGTCACATGCCCCGGGATGACCGAGCCGCGAGCGGCCTCCCAGGCGAGGAACCGCTCGGTCTCCGACAGCACGCTGCCGGCCAGCCAGGTGACCATCACCGCGTCGTCGACCAGGCCGAGGACGGCCAGGAACAGCTCCGGCACCACGTCGATCGGGGAGACCACGTACGCCGTCGCGGCCGCCATCATGGCCAGCCGCAGCCCGCCGTCGTACTCGCCCCGGGCGGTGGCCCGCATCATCCGGGGCAACGCCAGCAGGCGCTCACCCAGCGACGGACCGCCCCGTGCGCCGGCCGCCAGTGCCCGGGCCAGCGCGGTGAACGCCGCCGTCCGCTTCAACGTCTTCCCCATGGTCCGCCCCTCTCCGCTCGACCAGCATGCGCCCCGGGCGCAAGCCCCCGGTCCGCCGGCCGGACCGTCCGTCGGCGGCCCTGTCGGAAGTCGTACCCAGAACCGTCGCCTCCCAGCCACCTTCCGGCTGTCACGGGGAGAGCGGGTGGCGGGGCGGCGCGATACTGTCGGCTCATGGGGGACGCTGGTTCCGTCGCACCGGCGGGTTGGCAGCGCGCCCGGCGGATCGCCCGCATCGCGGCGGTCGGCACGGGCGCCACGGTGGCGGCCACGGTCGCCACCGGCGGGGTCCTGCTCGGGCAGGCCCGCCAGGCCCGCCGCACCATCCCGATGGCCGAGGCGCCGCCGCCCCGCTGCGACGGCGTCTACGGCCCGAAGTTTCCCGGCCGGCCGCTCACCATGGTCATCCTCGGCGACTCCTCGGCCGCCGGCTACGGCGTGCACCGCCGCCGGGAGACGCCGGGGGCACTGCTGGCCACCGGCCTGTCCCGGCGGCTGCACCGGCCGGTCCGGGTGCACCGGTTCGCCGTGGTCGGCTCACTGTCGGCCGGGCTGAAACCGCAGGTCGAGTCGGCCCTGGAGTGCGCGCCGGACGTCGCGGTCATCCTGATCGGCGGCAACGACGTCACCAACCGCACCCCGCCGTCGGTGGCGGTGCGCTATCTGGTCGACGCGGTCCGCGCGCTGCGGGCGGCCGGCTGCGAGGTGGTCGTCGGCACCTGTCCCGACCTCGGTGCGATCCGGCCGATCCAGCCGCCGCTGCGCTGGCTGGCCCGACGCTGGAGCCGGCAGCTCGCCGCCGCCCAGACGGTCGCGGTGGTCGAGGCGGGCGGCTGGACGGTCTCCCTGGGCGACATGCTGGGTCCCCGGTTCGCGGCCGAGCCGGCCCGGATGTTCGCCTGGGACCGGTTCCACCCGTCCGCGGAGGGGTACGCGATGGCCGCCGCGGCACTGCTGCCGACCGTGCTGTCGGCGCTCGGCACCGGACCGGACCGCCGCGCGCCGCTCGCCGGGCGCGAAGGCGTACGGTCGCTGCCGGAGGCGGCCCACGAGGCGGCCCGGCACGCCGGCACCGAGGTCAGCGGCACCCAGGTCCGGGGCCGGGACCGGGGGCCGGGCGGGCGTTGGGCGCAGCTGCGCCGGCGGGCCTTCTTCGGCGTCGGGGCGGTGCCGCAGGCCGGCGCCGCCGCCGACTCCTCGACACTGGAGGAACTGGCATGAGCGGGCGGATCGGCGGGCATCCCCCGGTCCGGGCCCATGCCGGCGTCGACCGTCAGGGTGGCGGTGGCGGGCACGGGCGCAGGGCCGGCACGGGGAGGTGGCGTGATGGACGAACGCAGTGAGCTGGCGGTACGGCTCGGGCGGGCCGCGGCGCTCTCCCTGGTCGCCGGCACAGTGGGCGGTGCCGCCGTGCTGGCCGGTCAGGCCATCGCCGCCCGCAACCGCCGGTACGCCCAGCCGGAGCTGAGCCTGGCCCTGCGCGCCACGGTCGGCCGGGTGGGCGCCCCGCCGCTGCGGTTGGTGCTGCTCGGCGACTCCTCCGCGCTCGGCGTGGGCGTCGAACGCTTCGACGAGACCGTCGGCGGGCAGCTCGCCCACCTGCTCGCCGAGGGTCCGACCGGCCGCCAGGTGCACCTGTCCAGCGTGGGGGTGGCCGGATCCCGCTCCACCGACCTGGCCACCCAGGTGGCCCGGGCGCTGCTCGGCGAGCGCCCCGACGTGGCGTTGATCCTGATCGGCGCCAACGACGCCACCGCGCTGGCCCGGCCGGCGGATGCCGCGGCCTATCTCGCGTCGGCGGTACGCCGGCTGCGCGAGGCCCACGTCGAGGTGGTCGTGGGCACCTGCCCCGACCTCGGCGCGGTCCGCGCGGTGGCCGCCCCGCTGCGTCAGGTGCTCGGCTGGTCCGGGCGGCGGGTGGCCCGCGCGCAGACCACGGCCGTGCTGGACGCGGGCGGCAGCGTGGTCGACCTGGCCACCGAGACCGGCCCGGTGTTCCGGGCGGACGCCGGTACGCTCTGCCACGACGGCTTCCACCCCTCCGCCGACGGCTACCGGGTCTGGGCGCACGCCCTGCTGCCGGCCGTCGAGGCGGCGGCGACGGTCGCCTCCCGGCACCACTGACCACCGCCCGGCGGGGTGACATTTCCCGCCGGGCGACCAGCTTCCGCGTCAAGTTACCCGCGCGTTAACGTTGGCTCATGCCGATTGAGTCGTCCCGCGACGCCGTCATCGTCGCCACCGCCCGCTCCCCCATCGGGCGCGCGTTCAAGGGTTCGCTGCGTGAGGTCCGCCCGGACGACCTCGCGGCCACCATCGTCCAGGCCGCCCTGGGCAAGGTCCCGCAGCTCGACCCGACCGAGATCGACGATCTCTATCTGGGTTGCGGGCTGCCCGGCGGCGAGCAGGGCTTCAACATGGCCCGCGTGGTCGCCACCCTGATGGGCCTGGACGGCCTGCCGGGCGCCACCCTGACCCGTTACTGCGCGTCCTCGCTGCAGACCACCCGGATGGCGATGCACGCGATCCGGGCCGGCGAGGGTGACGTCTTCATCTCCGCCGGCGTGGAGATGGTCTCCCGCTATGCCCGGGGCAACTCCGACACGCTGCCGCCGGAGGCGCAGGCGCTGGTCGGTGGCCGCTGGGAGAACCCGCGCTTCGCCGAGGCCCACGCGCGGTCGACGGCCCGCGCACAGGGCGGCGCCGAGGTGTGGACCGACCCGCGCGAGGCCGGTCAACTGCCGGACATCTACCTGGCCATGGGGCAGACCGCCGAGAACCTGGCCCAGGTCCACGACATCACCCGCGAGGACATGGACGCGTTCGGCGTCCGCAGCCAGAACCTGGCCGAGAAGGCGATCGCCGACGGCTTCTGGGCCCGGGAGATCACCCCGGTCACCACGCCGGACGGCACCGTGGTCAGCGCCGACGACGGCCCGCGTGCCGGGGTGACCCTGGAGGCGGTCGCCGGCCTCAAGCCGGTCTTCCGGCCGGACGGCCGGATCACCGCCGGCAACTGCTGCCCGCTGAACGACGGCGCCGCCGCCGTGGTGGTGATGAGCGCCCAGCGGGCGAAGGACCTGGGGCTCACCCCGCTGGCCCGGATCATCTCCACCGGGGTTACCGCGCTCTCGCCGGAAATCATGGGCCTGGGCCCGGTCGAGGCATCGAAGCAGGCGCTGGAGCGGGCCGGCATGACCGTCGACGACGTCGACCTGGTCGAGATCAACGAGGCGTTCGCCGCCCAGGTCATCCCCTCCTATCGCCAGCTCGGCATCCCGGAGGAGAAGGTGAACGTGATGGGCGGCGCGATCGCCGTCGGCCACCCGTTCGGGATGACCGGCGCCCGGATCACCGGCACCCTGCTCAACGCGCTGGACTGGCACGACAAGACCATCGGCCTGGAGACCATGTGCGTCGGTGGCGGCCAGGGCATGGCCATGGTGCTGGAGCGGCTCAGCTGACACCGGTTCGCCGGACACCGGCCCGGGTACCGGTCCGGCATGGCGACGGTCGTGGAGCGGGAACGCAAGTACGCCGGTGACGCCGGGTTCCGGCTGCCGGACCTGACGGGGTGCGGTGGCGTCGCGACGACGTCCGACGCCGCCGCCCTCGACCTGGATGCCGTCTACCTGGACACGGCGGACCTGCGGCTGGCCCGCAGCGGTTTCGCGCTGCGCCGGCGTACCGGGGGGCACGACGCGGGCTGGCACCTGAAGGTCGGGGCGGCGGGCGGCGCCCGCACCGAACACCAGTTCCCCGCCGGCACCGACCACGACGGGCCGCCGGAGGAACTCGTCGCGCTGTTCCGGGCCGCCGCCCGCGGCCGGGACGTCGCCCCGGCGGCCCGGGTCACCACCCGCCGGGTCGAACGCCGGCTGCTCGACGCGCAGGGTCGGGTGCTGGCCGAGGTCGCCGAGGACACCGTCGAGGGCCGGGACCTGGTCACCGGCGAACGGCAGGCGTGGCACGAGATCGAGGTCGAGCTGGTCGAGGGCGACGACGGGGTGCTCGACGCGGTCGAGGAGCGGCTGCGGGCGGCCGGCGCGCGACCCGTACCCGTGTCGAAGTCGCACCGGGCGCTCGCCGGCCGGCTCGCCGCCCTCCGGAGCGGGGACGTCGACGCCGGACCGGCACCCGTGCTGCGCTACGCCGCCGCCCAGCGGGACGTGCTGGTCACCTGCCACCCCGCTGCCCGGGGCGGGGACGAGGACGCCGTCCACGACATGCGGGTCGCGGTCCGCCGGCTGCGGGCCACCCTGCGGACCTTCCGGGGGCTGTGGGACCGCCGGGAGAGCGAGTCGGTACGGGCCGAGCTGCGCCGGGTCGGCGCGCAGCTCGGTGCGGTGCGCGACATCCAGGTGCTGGCCGCGCGGCTCACCGGCGCGGTGCACGCCGAACCGCCCGAACTGGTGCTCGGGCCGGTCGCGGCGCGGCTCACCGCACGCTTCGCCGCCGACCTCGCCACCGCCGTGGCCGACCTGCGGGAGGCGCTCGATGCCGACCAATGGACCGACCTGCTGCGCCGGCTGGACGCCCTGGTCGAGGAGCCGCCGGCACGCCCGGTCGGTCCGCGCTGGATCGACCGGCGGGTACGCCGCGCGCTGACCCGGGCCGACGACCGGCTGGACCGCGCCCTCGCCGAGGCCGCCGACGACGCGCTGCACGAGGCACGGAAGGCGTACAAGACCGCCCGGTACGCCGTCGAGGTGCGCCGGCCGGACGCCGGCCGCCCGGCCGCCACCCTCGTGCGGCGGCTCAAGCAGCTCCAGGACCGGCTCGGCGGCCACCAGGACTCGGCGGTCGCCCGCGAGGTGCTGCGGCGGAGGCGCTGCGCGCGTACGCCGACGGGGAGAACGCCTTCACCTACGGGCTGCTGCACGCGCGGGAGGCGGCCACCGCCGACCGGGACCTGCCGGCCGTCGCGGCGGCCCGGGACCGGGTCCGGCGGCGGAAGCTGCGGCGCTGGCTGCGCGGCTGACCGCGTCAGAGCGCGTCGCGGGTCGCCGCCACCGCCGCGGCGGCCCGGGCCAACACCTCGTCCGGCGGGCCGGCGGCCACCAGGTCGGCGGCGACCACCCGGAGCTGATCGGGCAGCGCCAGGTCGTTCCCCGACCGGGGTACGTCCCGACGCGGCTCGCCCTCGGCGTCGGCAGCCAGGTTGGCGATCTCCTGCACCAGCTTGTGCACCAGGTCGGCCCGGGACACGTTCCCGCCGGTGGCCACCGCCGCCCAGCGGGGCTGCTGCCAGTGCCCCACCTGGCCGACCAGCAGGCCGACCACCCGGAGAAGTTCCGCTGCGCTCATCGGGGCCGAGTCTAGGCGCTGCCCACGGGCCGGGCCGCCGACGTACCCCGGACGGCCCGGCGGGGAAACGGCGACGCCCGCCGCCGCGGTTGCGGAGGCGGGCGTCGCCCGGGTGTGCCGGGGCGGTCAGTCGTCGCCCTGGAAGTAGCTGAGCAGGCGCAGCACCTCCAGGTAGAGCCAGACCAGGCCGACCACGATGCCGAAGGCGGCCGTCCAGGAGTAGCGCTGCGGGAGCCCCATCCGGACGCCGTCCTCGATCTCGGCGAAGTTGAGCACGAAGCTCAGCGAGGCGACCACGATGCAGACCAGGCTGAAGCCGATGGCCAGCGGGCTGCCGTCGCGCAGGTGGGTGTTGACCCCGAACAGGGCCAGCACCAGGTTGATCAGCATGACCGCGAAGAGACCGGCCATCACCGAGATCATGATCCGGGCGAACTTCGGGGTGGCCCGGATGACACGCGCCTTGTACAGCGTCGCCATCAGGAAGAACACGCCGAAGGTGGCCACCACGGCCTGGAGCACGATGCCGTCGTAGAGCGTGTCGAAGGCCTTGCTGACCATGCCGACGAAGACGCCCTCGACGATCGAGTACGCCACGACGAGCGCCGGGTTGGCCATCCGGGAGAACGAGATGATCAGGCCGAGCACCAGGCCGACCACCGCGGCCCCGATCCAGGCGACGCCGACCAGGGCGTCCGGCACCAGCACCCAGGCAGCCGCGGCGGAGACGCCGAGGACGCCCAGGAGCAGCACCGTCTTGACGACGACGTCGTCCAGGGTCATCGGGGTGACCGTGGGCGGGGCGGCCGGGTAGCCGACCCCGGGGTACTGCTGCTGCTGGTACGGCGCGTACTGCTGGGGGTAACCGGGCTGTCCGTACGGCCCGGGCTGGGCGTACCCGGCCGCCCGCTCACGCTCGGCCGCCTGGCCGAGCCGGGCGAGCACCGGGTTCGTGGTCTTCACTGTTCAGGCCTCCCTCAGGGGGTCGTCGCACGATGAACGTGCACCCTCAAGGGTAAACGGGCCTGGATACCCGCGCCGTGCGCGAAGCTGTGGGAAAGCTGAGAGTCTCGGTGCCCGGGGCGGGTCTCGAACCCGCACGCCTTGCGGCAGCCGCTTTTAAGGCGGCCGTGTCTGCCGTTCCACCACCCGGGCGTCGCACCGTGTCGACACGCGGTGCAGTGTCACCGTAACCGCTGCGCGGCGACCCGGCGTACCCCGAGGGGGCCGCGCCACTAGGGTCGAGGCCGTGACCAGCACAGCCCGTACGGCCCCCGGGCCCGATCCCGACCAGGGCGTCCGCCCGGCCGTCGCCGGTCCGTCCCGGGCGGCCCGGCTGCGGGCCGGCCTCGTCCGGCACCGTACGGACCTGCTGGTCGGAGTGCTCTTCGTGGTCCTGGCCGGCTGGCTCACCCACGGCCTGTGGCCAGCCCCGGGGCAGCGGATACTGGCCCTCAACCCGGCGGACCAGACCCTCTACGAGTGGTTCCTCGCCGTCGACTCGCGTGCCCTGCTGGGCGACTTCGGCCTGCTCACCGACCGGCTCAATGCGCCCGACGGGGTCAACCTGATGGCCAACACCACGGTCATCGCGCTGGGGGTGCTGCTCGCCCCGGTCACCCTGGCCGTCGGCGCCCCGGTGACGTTCGCGCTGCTGGTCGCCGGCAACCTCGCCGGCACGGCGGTCGCCTGGTACCTGCTCCTCACCCGGCTGCTGCGGGCCCGCCGGCTCGCCGCCGGGCTGGGCGCGGCGCTCTGCGGCTTCGGGCCCGGCATGGTCTCGCAGAGCAACGCCCACCTGCACATGACCGCCCAGTGGCTGGTCCCGGTGATCGTCTGGCTGGTGGTCCGGCTGCTGCGGGCCGCCGACCCGGCCGCCCACCCGGACGGGCCGGACCGCCGTCGGCTCGCCACGTCGGCGCTGGGCCTGGCCGGCGCGGTCACCGTCCAGGTCTTCGTCGGCGAGGAGGTGCTCTTCCTCACCGCGCTCACCCTGCTGGTCATGGCGGTCGCGTACGGGGTGGCCGACCGGGCGCTGCTGCGCCGGGCGCTGCCCGCCTTCGCCGGTGGACTGCTGGTGGCCGCCGGGTCGGCGCTGCTCGTGCTGGCGTACCCGCTGTGGTTCCAGTTCGCCGGGCCGCAGGGCGTCTCCGACGGGATGTTCAGCCCGCACTACTTCTCCGCCGACCTGAGCAGCTGGTCGACGATCTCCCCGCTCTCGGTGCTGGGCGGCGACCGGGCGTCCCGGCTCACCACCGGCCCGGCCGAGTTCAACACCTTCCTCGGCTGGCCGCTGCTGCTGGTCACCGCCGCCTGCGCGGGGTGGCTCGGGCGACGCGCGGTGGTGCTCGCCTGCGTCGCCGGGGCGGTGGTGATGGCCGCGTTCTCGCTCGGGCCGGAGGTGGTCCTCGGCGGCACCCGGACCGGACTGCCCGGCCCGTACGCCCTGCTGGGCACGTTGCCGGTGGTCGACGGCGCGCTGCCGATGCGGTTCGGCCTGGCCGTGCTGCCGTTGGCCGCCACCCTGCTCACCCTCGCCGTCGACCGGGCGCTGCGGGAGCCGGGACGGGCCCGTCGGCTGGTGCCGTTGGGCGTCGCCGCCGCGCTGCTGAGCGTCTTCCCGTCGCCGCTGCCCACCACCGACCGCCCGGCGGTGCCCGAGTTCATCAGCGGCGGCCACTGGCGGGACTGCGTACGCCCCGGCGGGGTGCTGGTGCCGGTGCCGGTGGCCACCCCGAAGGAGCCGTGGCCGATGGCCTGGGCGACCGCCGCCGACGCCGGGTTCGGCATGCCGGAGGGTTTCTTCATCGGCCCGTACGGGCGGGGCGGCTCGGCGACCATGGGCACCTTCAAGCGCCCCACCTCGGCCCTGCTCGCCGACGTGGCGAAGCGGGGGGTCGCGCCGGCGGTCGGGGACGTCCAGCGCCGGCAGGCCGCCCGGGACGTCCGCTTCTGGGGGGCGTCCTGCGTGGCGCTGACCGACGACGCGCCGCACGCGCAGACCCTGCGCGGCACCCTGGAGCAGCTCTTCGGCCCACCCACCCGGGTCGCCGACGCCTGGACCTGGCGGGTCTGATCCCGGAAGCGGGTGTGAGAAGGGGCCCCTTCTCTACGCCAGGCGTTAAGAAGGGGCCCCTGCTTACAGCTCAGACGCGGGCCGTGCCGACCGGCTGGGAGGCCTCTTCGAACTCCTCGCGCGGGTCGTGCAACTGACCCAGCGCGACCACCTCACGCTTGAGGAAGAAGGCCAGCGTCCAGTCGACCACGACCCGGACCTTCCGGTTGAACGACGGGATCCGGGACATGTGGTACGTCCGGTGCATGAACCACGCCGGCCAGCCGGTCATCTTGACCCCGTAGACCTGGGCCACGCCCTTGTAGAGGCCGAGGCTGGCCACGCTGCCCGCGTGCTTGTGCTTGTAGTCGACCGGCTCACGCCCACGGATCACGTTGGCGATGTTGTCGGCCATCCGGGCGGCCTGCCGCACGGCGTGCTGCGCGCTCGGCGAGCAGAAGTTGCCCGGCTCCTTGGTCAGGTCCGGCACCGCCGCGCAGTCACCGGCGCTCCAGGCGCCCTCGACGACCCGGTCACCGTCGACCACCTGGAGGGTCGGCAGGCAGGTGACCCGCCGGCGCTCGTCGCGCGGGAAGTCGGTGGCGTCGAGCATCGGCGACGGCTTCACGCCGGCCGTCCAGACGATGGTGTCGGAGGCGAAGCTGTCGCCGTCGGAGAGCTTGACCACCCCGTCGACGCAGGACTCCAGCCGGGTGTCCAGCCGGATGTCCATGTTCCGCTTGAGCAGCTGCTGCACCGTGTAGGCGCCCATGTCCCGGTCGACCTCGGGCAGCACCCGGTTGGTCGCCTCGACCAGCACCCAGCGCATGTCCGCAGGCGACAGCTCGGGGAAGTAGCGCAGGGCGTCGCGGGCCATGTCCTCCATCTCGGCGAGCGCCTCGATGCCGGCGTAGCCACCGCCCACGAAGGTGAAGGTCAGCGCCCGGCTGCGGACCTCCGGGTCGGTCGTCGAGGCCGCCACGTCGAGCCGGTCCAGCACGTGGTTGCGCAGGAAGATGGCCTCACCGATGGTCTTGAAGCCGATGCCCTGCTCGTGCAGGCCCGGGATCGGCAGGGTCCGGGAGACCGAACCGGGGGCGACGACCACGTGGTCGTACGTGATCTCCCGGGCCGGGCCGCTGATGGGCTGCACCACCGCGGTCTTCCGGTCGTGGTCGATCCGGGTCACCGTGCCGGCCACGACCTTGCACTTGCGCAACTCGCGCCGCAGCGGCACCACGGAGTGCCGGGGCGAGATGTTGCCGGCCGCTGCCTCGGGCAGGAACGGCTGATAGGTCATGTGCGGCTGCGGGTCGACGACGACGACCTCGGCCTCACGGGAGCTCAGCTTCTTGGACAGGCGCAGAGCAGCGTACAGGCCGACGTGCCCGGCACCCACGACAAGGATCCGCTTCGGGTTCACGTCATCTATCTTTCCCCGGGCGGCTCCGCTAACCCCTTTCGAGACCCCCAGATGTGACTGAGCACAACCCCTGTGACCTGCGCAACGTCCCGGGATCGTCCCGCTATCTGCGACGCAGCAACCAGCCCAACAGGGCGCTGAGCGCGACCGCGACGAACAGTCCGGCCACCGTCACGGTCTGGAACCCACGGTCGCCGCCGAACCGCCCGACAGCCGTCAACAGGACCGCCAGCACCGCTCCGGCGAGCACCACCCCGCCGGCCCGGGTCAGCCAGCGGGAGACCAGGTCCGGGTCGACCACCGCATCGTGGGGCAGCAGCGCCGCGAGCGCGCAGAGCGTGTGCGACAGATAGAGCAGGGACGCCACAGCGATCAACCGCCACAGCGCCACGGGCCGGTCGAAACCGGTCTCCGCGACCAACCAGCCGCCGACCGTGACCAACGCCGCGAAGGTCGGCCACACCCGGCGCGGGGCGACGGCCGGCAACACCGCCACCACCAGCAGGGCGAGCAGCCCGCGCGGCCGCAGCAGCTGCACGGGGTACGCCACCAGCAACCCCGCCAGCACGACGACGAAGATCCCGAACCGGACCAGCAGCGGGGCGAGGGTGACCCGGGTGACCGCGTACCGCAGCGCGCGGACCCGCTCGGTCACCCCGTCCAGCAGATCGCTCACCGGACCCTGCCTTCGTTCGCGACTGCGGGACTCCGCTCCGCTGCGTTCCTCGCGCTCACCGGAGCCTGCCTTCGTTCGCGACTGCGGGACTCCGCTGCGCTGCGTTCCTCGCGCTCACCGGACACCTACCCGGGGGGCGGTGGCCAGGCGGGCGACGTCCCGCAGCACCTGGTCCAGGCTGCCCGCACCGGCCCAGCCGACCACCGGCACCCCGTGCTCCCGGAGCTGGCCGATCATCGTGTCCCGGTCCAGCCGCCACAGCCGGTACGCCACCTCCGCCCAGCCCCGGTCCTTCGGGGCGGGCAGGTCGACGGGGAGGGTGTCCACCGCCACCACGAACCGTCCGCCCCGGGCCAGCCGGGCCAGCATCTGCGCGGAGCGCTCGTCCAGCAGCGGGGTGAGCACCACCACCAGCGCGTCGGCGGAGAGCACCTGCGGGCCGAAGACCTGGTCGTACGGCTCGTGCGGGGAGGACTCGGCGTGCACGTCGAGCAGCCACTCCAACACGGTCAGGTACTGCCGGCGGCCGGTGGCCGGGCGCAGCCGGCGGGCGGCCGGGCCGTACTCCAGCAGCGCCACCCGGTCGCCGCGGTGCAGGTAGTGCTCGGCGATCGCGGCGGCCGCCCGAACCGTGGTGTCCAGCACGGATGCCGCGCCGCCGATCCCGCCCGAGCGACCGGCCTCGGCCAGCACGTCGAGCAGCACCACCACCTCGGCGTCCCGGTCGGAGAGCGTCGACGCCACGTGCAGCTGCCGGGCCCGCAGCGACACCCGCCAGTCGATCCGGCGCAGCCGGTCACCGGGAGCGAAGACCCGTACGCCGGCCAGTTCGCCGCCCTCCCCCGGGCGGCGGGAGTGGTGCGCGCCGACCAGCCCGGCGGCCCGGGGCATCGCCTCCACCGCCTCGAACGGCTCGGTCTTCGGATAGACCCGGACCCGCACCGGATCGGTGATCACCGCGCGGGACACCAGCAGCCCGTCGGCGACGGCCACCCGTGCCCCGGCCGGGCCCAACGGGTGCCGGCCCCAGCGCAGCGCGGTGCCGGAGAGCGTCAGGTCGACCGCCGAGCCGGTCGGCACGGCCGTGACGAAGGGCCGGTCCGCGCCCCCGGAGTTGCGCACGTCCCGGTCGACGCCGCCGAGGCCGGCCCGCTCCACCCGCAGCCACCGCGACACCCGGCTGCGCACCACCGCCACGTCGTACGGGACGGTGTCGGGGTTGCCGACGGTGACCGTGGCCGCCAGCGGACCGCCCTCGACCAGGTGCACGTCGGTGGTGGCGATCTCCAGCAGCGGTGCGGCGGTGGGTCGGCGGCGCAGCGCGTACGCGGTGCCCAGCGCGAACGGCGCCGCCAGCACCACCAGGTCGACCCGGCCCAGCAGCACCGCCCCGATCAGCAGCAGCCCGGTGAGCAGCACCGCCCGGCCCAGCGCCCAGGTGGGTGCCCAGCCCGCCGCCGGCCCCGGCTCGTCACGGCTGGCCATCAGCGTCCCGGCCGGCCGGCCGCGTGGCTGGGCAGCGCTCCGCTGGCCGGGGCGGGGGTGGACTCCAGCACCTCACCGACCACGAAGGACGGGTCGACCCGGCGCAGCCACATCTCCGGCCGCAGGGTGATCCGGTGCGCCAGCGCGGGCACCGCCACCGCCTTGACGTCCTCGGGCACCACGTAGTCGCGGTTGGAGAGCACCGCCCGGACCCGGGACAGCAGCAGCAACGCAAGCGAGCCGCGCGGCGACGCGCCGACCAGCGCGGACGGGTGTTCCCGGGTGGCCGCGGTCAACGCGACGATGTAGCGGCCGATGGAGTCCTCGACCACCACGTCCTCCAGGGCCGCCTGCATGGTCCGCAGCGTGGCGGCGTCCACCACCGGCTTGATCTCGGCCTCCTCGCGGCGGCGCGCCATTCGCCGGCGCAGCACCTCCCACTCCTCGTCGTGGTCGGGATAGCCGAACGACACCCGGAGCAGGAACCGGTCGAGCTGCGCCTCCGGCAGCGGGTACGTCCCCTCGTACTCGATGGGGTTGGCGGTGGCGAGCACGTGGAACGGCTCGTCCAGCCGGTAGGTGACGCCCTCGACGGAGACCTGCTTCTCCTGCATCGCCTCCAGCAGCGCCGACTGGGTCTTCGGCGGCGTGCGGTTGATCTCGTCGGCGAGCAGCAGGTTGGTGAAGACCGGGCCGGCGCGGAACGAGAAGTCGCCGCTGCGCTGGTCGTAGAGGAACGAGCCGGTGACGTCGGCGGGCAGCAGGTCGGGGGTGAACTGGAGGCGACGGAAGTCCAGCCCGAGGGCCTGGGCGAAGGAGCGCGCGGTCAGCGTCTTGCCCAGCCCGGGCAGGTCCTCCAGCAGCACGTGACCGCCGGCCAGGATGCCGGCGAGGACCAACTCCAGCGACTCCCGCTTGCCGACCACGACCGTGCCGACCGCGTCCAGCACGGCCCGGGCCAGCCGGCCCACCTCGGCCGGGGGCATGCTCCGGTCCACGTCGTTCTTCACAGCTTCTCCAGTTCGGCGACGATCACCGCGAGGTCACGCGGCGACGGGGGGCGGCGGGGAGGCGTGTCGAGGAACGTCCACAGCGGCTCCCCCAGCAGGGTGCGGGCCCGGCCCGGGTCGGACTCCCGGGTGATCCCGTGCTGCTGGCGCAGCCGCTCGTCGGCCAGTTCACCGATCCGGGGCAGCACCCGCTCGGTGAACCGTTCCCGGTTGCCCCCGCACCAGTCCAGCGGGCGTTCCCAACCGTTGATGGCGGCGCGCAGCGCGTCCCGGGCCGCCCAGTTCCAGGCACCCGGCTCCTCGCCGGCGGGTGCCCGGCCGCCGGCCCGGGGCGGGGGCGGCGGGGCCAGTGCGCGGGTCACCCGCCGGACGGCGAGGACCGCGAGGACCGCGGCCACGATGATCCAGACCGACAGCTTCAGGCCGACCGCGCGCAGGCCGACGATCACCACCACGACCACCGCCGCGGTGACCAGGAGCGTACGCAGCACCGCCCGCAGCCGTCCGCCCCGCGATTCGACGGCGGGCCCGGCGGGCTCCTCCTCGAAGGAGAGCAGGTCCTCGATGCTGGTGCTCATGACGGGACCCCGGCGGCGGGGCCGGTGGCCAGTGTGGCGAGCTCGCCGCGCAGCCGGCGCAGGGCGGCGCGGGCCTGGTCGCGCATCCGCTCGTCGACGGCGTGCGTGGCGTAGCGGGCCTCGCGGTAGACGTGCGCGAAGCCGTCCAGCACGTCGGCGCTGGCGATCGCCGGGACACCGGCCTCCGCGTCACCCCGCAGCAGGCGGCCGACCAGGTCGGTCGGGGTGTCCCCGGCGAGCCGCGGCACGCCGGCCTCCTGGGCGGTCTCCTCCAGCCGCACCCAGCAGGCGATCACCGCGGTACGCGGGTCGGTGGAGCGGTCGTCCAGCTCGACCAGTCCGGCGTCGAGGGCGGCGACCACCTCCCGGGCGGTGCCCTCGGCGGTCCGCCGGGCCCGCGCGACCGGCAGGGCCCGGGTGGTCCGGCGCAGCGCGCCGGTGACCAGCGTCCAGACCAGATAGCCGAGCGCCAGCAGGACGGCGAGGCCGAGCAGCACGAGGGCCGCGTCGAGGATCCAGGGCGGGATCCGCGCCTGGGTGGCCTCGGCGCCGTTGCGCGGCTCGACGGGGATCGACGCGGCGGGCTCGGCCGACGGGTAGTCCGGCACGTACGGGATGGTGTCGCTGGCGGGCGGGATCCGGCTGGCCCCGAGCGAGGAGTGCCCCGCGGCGAACGCTGCGCCGGCCAGCAGTACGGTCACCGACGCGACCGGCCACCACCGTCGCAGCACCCCGAGGTCCATCCCACCGCCCCACGCATCGTCAGTCCACCCCGGCGAGCTGCTTCGCCCGGGTGAACACGTCGTCCAACATCGCTGGTGTCAGCCGCCCGGTGAAGGTGTTCTGCTGGCTGACGTGATAGCAGCCGAGCAGGTCCGGGCCGGACGTGCCGGACCAGTGTGCCCCATGACCGAACTTCAGGCGGGCCCCGGGCGGGCGGACGCCGTACACGTCGCGCAGCACCGGCCACCACGCGGCCCAGGCGAAGGCACCCAGCGCGACCACGACGCGCAGGGTGGGCCGGATCAGCGCGACCTCCCGGTGCAGCCACGGCGCGCAGGTGTCCCGCTCGGCCGGGGTGGGCTTGTTGTCCGGCGGCGCGCAGCGCACGGCCGAGAAGATCCGGGTGTCCCGCAGGGTCAGGCCGTCGTCGGCGGCGACGCTGGTCGGCTGGTTCGCCAGGCCGGCCCGGTGCAGGGCGGCGAAGAGGACGTCACCGGAGCGGTCGCCGGTGAAGATACGCCCGGTGCGGTTGCCGCCGTGCGCGGCCGGTGCCAGCCCGAGGATCGCGATGCGGGGGTCGGCGGTGCCGAAGCCGGGCACCGGCCGGCCCCAGTAGTCCTGGTCACGGAAGGCGGCCCGCTTGGTGCGGGCCACCTCCTCCCGCCACCGCACCAGCCGGGGGCAGGCGAAACAGTCGCTGACCGCGCCGTCGAGGTCGGGCAGGTCGATGGCCCGCGCGGCGCGTGCGACCACCTGCTGCGGGGTACGCGACTCAGCCAAGCTTGGCCCGGAAGAGTTCCAGCGTGCGGGCCCAGGCGCTGGCGGCGGCGCGCTGGTCGAACTTCTCCGGCCGGTCCTCGTTGAAGAACGCGTGGGACGTGCCCGGGTAGTCGTACGTCTGGCAGGTGCCGCCGGCCGCCTCGATGGCCCGGCGGGCGGCCTGTACGCCCTCGGCGGAGGAGAGTCCGTCCTCTTCGGAGCAGTGGATCAGGGCGGCCTTGCCGGCGTAGTCGGCCCACTCGGCGCCCATGCCCTCCCAGGGCAGCCGGGGGTAGAAGCCGGCGGTGGCGACGATCCGCTCGGAGCGGGTCGCCGACCAGAGGGCCAGGCTGGCACCGGCGCAGAAGCCGGCGCACCCGACCTTGCCGGTGACCTCGGGACGGCCGGCGAGGTATTCGGCCGCGGCGGCGATGTCCGTGGCCGCCTCGTTCATCTGCGGCCCGTTCAGCATCTGCCGGGGCTCCGTCGGCCGGCTGGCCGGCCCGCCGTGCCGGAAGTCCGGGGCGAGGGCGACGAAGCCCGCCTCCGCGAACCGGTCCACCACGGCCCGGACGTGGGGCACCAGACCCCACCAGTCCTGGATGACGATGACCGCCGGGCTGGCCGCACCGCCGGAGGGTATCGCGAGATACCCCTCGCCCGTCCCCCCGTTGCCGGTGAAGCTCACCATCTCGCCCATGGGCCCGTCCTCCTAGCGGTCAGTCATCGTTGGCTGGTCGCCCAGTGGTCCTACGTGCCGGTAGCCTGCCACGCGGTGACCGCGCCGGGGAAGACGCCGGAACAGTGGCATTCGCCTCCTGTTCACCCCCGGGACACGGCGACGGCGGCGCGGAGGTGTCCGCGCCGCCGTCGATGTCCGCAGGCGGGCCGGTTCAGGCCTTCTTGGTCAGGCAGAGCAGATAGAACTTGCCACCGGTGCGCTCCGGGCCGGAGAAGACGTAGCCGTCGTCGCCCTCCTTGAAGTACTGCGTGCACCCGTCGCCGGTCTTGGTCTGCGCCGCGGTCTGGCCCTCGACCCGACCGACCACCGTGTACACCGCGTCGGTGGCGGTGCACTTGACGACCTTGGCGTCATCGGCGTCCTCCTGCTTGTCGCCGGTCACCTCGGGCAGCTGCGCGAGGCAGTCGCCGACCTTCGCCTGGACGGTGTCGTCCTGGTTCTGGTAGAGCTTCCAGGCTCCCTTGAGCCCGCCCACGACGAGGACGGCGAGAATGATGCCGACGATGCCGAGCACCTTGCGGCCGCGGGACTTCTTCGGCTCCGCGGGGGCGGCCGGCTCGGGCTGGCCGGGGTACGGCGCGGAGGGGGGTGCGACCTGCTCAGACACTGGTGTTCCTTCCGAGGAGTTGACGAGCAGACGACACCGTAAACGATCATGGTCGTCCACTCCCCTCATCCGTTCAGCCAGTTCCCAGGTTCACGCCGTTCAGCCGGTCACGCTGGGTGCCGGGACAGGTCCGGTCGGTGCCGTCGGCGGAGCGGGGGCCGCCGTCACGGTCGGGGCCGGGGTCGCCGTCGCGGTCACGGTCGCCGGCGGGGCCGGGGTCGCGGGCGGGGCCGGAGTGGCCGGCACCGGGGCGGTGGCCGGGGGGCGGGGCAGGAACGGCGCCTGCTCCGGGCAGTACGGGTAGCCGCGCCGCATCGGGTCGTAGTCGTCCGGGCGGAGCGGGTCGGGGCAGGCCGGATAGCCGAGCCGGATCGGGGTGCCGTTCTGGTCGAACAGCCGGGCGTTCTGCACCAGCCGCCCCTCGCCGTCATAGACGTAGACGTCCTGGATGCCGTCGTACGGGTTGCCGACCGAGACCTCCTGATAGCCGAAGTCGTCGGAGCCGGCCCGCCGGTCCAGGTCGACCAGGACGACGAAGGCGAAGAACACCACCACCGCCGTACCGAGTCGCAGCAGCCGGCGCGGCCAGCCCCGCAGCCCGGCCGAACGGTGGCCGAGCCAGATCGAGGCGAGCACCCCGGCGACGAGCAGGAACAGTCCCGTCACCGGGCTGTCCCCGAGCCGGGGCAGCAGGCCGGACGGCTCGCCGAGCACCGCGGAGACCAGCAGGGCGGCCAGCCAGCCGCGCAGCACCCACCAGGCCGGGCGGAGCAGCCGGAGGAACTCGCCGGCCGAGGCGTACCCGAGCACCGGGCCGAGCCGGGTGTCGAGGGCGCGCAGCCGGGGACCGTAGCGGGCCCGCAGGTCGGCGAGCCGCCGGTCGCGACGCCGGCCGTCGACCGGTACGTCCGCACCGGCCGCGGCGCGCAGCTCGGCCGCGTACGCCTCGGGCTCGCCGAGCCGGTCGACCAGCGAGCCACCCGGCTCGGCGGCCACCTCCGCCAGGTGCTCCGGCAGGTCCTCGGTCAACTCGTCGCGGACGGCGGGTGACAGGTCGGCCAGTGCGGCCCGCACCCGGTCGACGTAGTCCGCGATCTCCTGCCCAGTGACGGTCATGCCGCCATCCCCCGATCGTCGAGCAGTGCGTCCATGGTGGTGGCGAACGAGCGCCAGGTCTTGCCGGAGCGGGTGAGCTGGTCCCGCCCGGCGGCATTGAGCGCGTAGTACTTCCGGTGCGGGCCGGACTCGCTCGGCGCGACGTACGTGGTGAGCAGGCCGGCGGCGAAGAGCCGGCGCAGGGTCCCGTAGACCGAGGCGTCGCCGACCTCCTCCAGGCCGGCCTCGCGCAACCGGCGCAGGATGTCGTAGCCGTAGCCGTCCTCCGCACGGAGCACGGCGAGGACGGCGAGATCGAGCACGCCCTTCAACAACTGTGTGGTGTCCACGCGATGCACACTACTGTGCATTACAAAGTACCGTCAACGACACGCTAGCTCTCGCCATCGAGCGCGCCCGACCCGGGTCGTCCGCGCGTCCAGGCCAGGAACCGCTCGAACAACTCCGCCGGGGAGGGTCCGGGGTTCGGGTTGAGGGCGAGCAGGTCCGCCGTGGCGTCGAAGAGGCACCCGGCCAGATGGACCGAGAGGCCCGGCCGGTCCCGCCGGTACTCCATCAGCAGCAACAGCCGCGCCGGCTGACACGGCCACGGGGCCGCGCAGACCCGGCACAGCCACAACGGCCGGATGGGCACGTGCGGACGCACCGCCCGACGATTGCGGTCCGGCACCGGCGAAGCGTTCTGGGCAACCATCCCCCAATCGTGCGGATGCTGTTAGCGATCGTCAACCCCTATCGCTGTTACCGATCGTCGAACAATCGCCGGTACCTACCGTCAACCTGTGGTCGAGTTCGTGGGTATCGCCGAGATCCGGGACATGCTCGGAGGGGTCAGCCGTGCCCGCGCGTCGGTGGTCGCCTCGCGGCGCGACTTCCCGGAGCCCTATCAGGTGTTGAGGATGGGCCAGATCTGGCGGAAGTCGGACGTCGAGCGGTGGATCAGGCAGCACCGGCCGGACCTGGCGACCGACTGACCGGCTAGGCCGTGGCCGGGGCGAGGCTCCAGGCGATGCCGTCGAGGATGTCGTGCTCGGAGGCGACCACCGAGGACATCCCGGCGCGCTCCATGATGACCCGGAGCACCAGCGCTCCCGCGCCGATCACGTCGGCCCGGCCGGGGTGCATGACGGGACTGGCGAGGCGCTGCTCGCGGGTCTTCGCCAGCAGGTCCGCGGTGACGTCGGCGACCTGCTCGTACGGGACCCGGGCGTGGTGGATGCGCGCGGGGTCGTACTCCGTGAGGCCCTGGGCGAGGGCGACGACGGTGGTGACCGATCCGGCGAGCCCGACCAGCGTGGCCGCCCCGCGGCCCGGCACGGTCGCCAGCGCCCGGTCCACCGCGACCGCGATGTCGGCCTGAGCGGCGGCGATCTCGTCGAGGCCCGGCGGATCGCCGTGCAGGTGCCGCTCGGTCATCCGGACGCAGCCGATGTCCATCGAGACGGCGGCCTCGACCCCACCGTCGCGGGTGCCGACGACGAACTCGGTGGAGCCGCCGCCGATGTCGACCACCAGGTACGGCGCCTCGGCGTCGGCGGGCAGTCCCCGCACGGCGCCGGTGAAGGAGAGCCGCGCCTCCTCGTCACCCGTCACCACCTCGGGTGCCACGCCGAGGGTCTGCTCCACCATGGTCCGGAAGTCGGCCGCGTTGGAGGCGTCCCGGGACGCCGAGGTGGCGCACATCCGGACCCGCTCGGCACCCAACTTGTCGATCTCGGCGGCGTAGTCGGCGAGCGCCACCCGGGTGCGCTCGATCGCCTCCGGCGCGAGCCGGCCGGTGCGGTCGACGCCCTGGCCGAGCCGGACGATCTCCATCCGGCGGGTCAGGTCGACCAGCGGCGCCTCCGGGCCGGCGTCGGCGTCGGGCAGGTCGGCGACCAGCAACCGGATGGAGTTGGTCCCGCAGTCGATGGCGGCCACACGCGTCGTCACGGCAGCAACCCTACGGCAGGCCGGACCCCGGCGGGCCGACCCCGCTTCGCTCACCCACCGTCACGTCCCACCTCCGTCACCCACCGCTACCAAACTTCGCCGGGCCGGGTGGGACCGCCCGTTCCCTTTGCTCTGCAGCCAGATACGCAGCACCAACCTGAGCTGCTCTTTCTACCTGGAGGGAGGAACACGCGACACGGCCCAACCAGCACTGTCGGTTACTGCTGCGTCGATGGCTGCAGAGCAAAGGCGACGCAAGGCGGCATCGACCCCGACAGCCTCGACTACGCAGAGCCACAAAAACCTAAGGCAGGTCAGCGACGCTGACGAGCGGATGCGGCGCAGGCCAACGGCGGACCAGCGGCGGGAGCGGCCAACGGCACCGACCGACGGCTCGGGTCAGAGGCGTAGCAGCATCCGGGTGTTGCCGAGGGTGTTCGGCTTGACCCGCTCCAGGTCCAGGAACTCGGCGACACCCTCGTCGTAGGAGCGCAGCAGCTGCTCGTAGACCGGCTGCGGCACGGGCGCACCGTCGATCTCCCGGAAGCCGAACGAGCCGAAGAAGCGGGTCTCGAAGGTGAGCACGAAGATCCGCGCGACGCCCAGCTCCCGGGCCGCGTCGATCAGCTCGCCGACGATCCGGTGCCCCAGCCGCCGCCCCCGGCAGGCCGGGTCGACCGCGACCGTACGGATCTCCGCCAGGTCCTCCCACATCACGTGCAGCGCCCCGCAGCCGACCACCGTGCCGTCGCCGGTGACCGCCACCCGGAACTCCTGCACGTCCTCATAGAGGGTGACGGTGGCCTTGCTCAGCAGCCGGCGGTCGTCGGTGTAGGTGTCGACCAGCCGGCGGATCCCGCGTACGTCGCCGGTGCGGGCCCGCCGGACGACGATGTCCTCCCCGGTCACTCGGCCGCCGGGACGTCCACGCACGGGCCGGCGGCCCACCACTTCTCCACCAGGGCCAGGGTCTCGTCACCGAACGGGTTGACCCCCGGCCCGGCCCCGAGCGCGTGCCCCAGGTGCACGTGCAGGCACTTCACCCGGCCGGGCATGCCACCGGCGGAGATACCGGCGATCTCCGGCACCTCGCCGATCGCCTCCCGGCGGGCCAGGTAGTCCTCGTGCGCCGCCCGGTACCGCGCGGCCAGCTCCGGGTCCGAGGCCAGCCGGTCGGCCATCTCCTTCATCAGCCCCGCCGACTCCAGCCGGCTGCACGCCGCCGTCGCCCGCGGGCAGGTCAGGTAGAACAGCGTCGGGAAGGGCGTCCCGTCGGCCAGCCGCGGGGTCGTCTCCACCACGTCGGGCAGGCCGCACGGGCAGCGGTGGGCCACCGCCCGGGTGCCGCGGGGCGGGCGGCCGAGCTGCGCGGCCACCGCGGCCAGGTCGGCCTCGGTGGCCGGTTGCCGCTCCGGCGGGGGTACGGAATCCGCCGCCGGCTCCTGCGGTGGTACGACGCTCACGGTGTGCCTTTCGTTCACTTGTCGGCGTTGGCCGCCTGCACGCTGGACCAGAGCGTGTCGTACCAAGGGTCGGGGGCCCGCGGGGCGGTCGGCTTCGCGCCCTTGCCGGCGTCCTTGGCGGCGCCCTCCGGGTCGGAGAGCACCACCAGCAGGGTCTCGCCCGGCTTGCCCATGAAGAACCGCTCCCGCGCCTGGCTCTCGATGTAGGCCGGGTCCTGCCACTTGGCCGCCTCGGCGGAGAGGTCCTCGATCCGCCGGCGCTGGTCGGCCTGCGCGGCCTCCATCCGCTCGATGTCCGCCTGCTGGTCGAGATAGACCCGGACCGGATAGGTGTAGCCGAGGGCGAGCGCGATCAGCACCGCGAAGAGCACGGTGGCCCGCCCGGTGAAGCGCCGGGGTTGGGGTGCCGAGAGCCGCTTGACGCTGCCCCCCGCCGCGGTACGACGGGCGGCGGCCGGCCGGCTCGCGGAGCGTACGCCGTCGGCGCGGGACCGACCGGCGGTGCCACGCGGCTCGGCGCGGACACCGGCGTCGCGGACCGCCGAGCGGACCCGCGCACCGCCCGGTCGACCGGCCTGACCCGGTCGACGGGCGGGACGCTGACCACCCGGTGTGCGGCGCTGCTGCATCGTCACACCCCTCCCCCGGAGCTACGCGTCAGGCGGAACGGTAGCGCGGGAACGCGCCCGCGCCGGCGTACCGCGCCGCGTCGGCCAGCTCCTCCTCGATCCGGAGCAGCTGGTTGTACTTCGCGACCCGGTCCGAGCGGGCCGGGGCGCCGGTCTTGATCTGGCCGCAGCCGGTGGCCACCGCCAAGTCGGCGATGGTGGTGTCCTCGGTCTCGCCGGAACGGTGGCTCATCATGCACTTGAAGCCGGCCCGGTGGGCCAGGTCCACCGCGTCCAGGGTCTCGGTGAGCGAGCCGATCTGGTTGACCTTCACCAGCACCGCGTTAGCGGCCTTCTCGGCGATGCCCCGGGCGATACGCTGCGGGTTGGTGACGAACAGGTCGTCGCCGACGATCTGGATCCGGTCGCCGACGGCGGCGGTCAGGGTGGCCCAGCCGCTCCAGTCGTCCTCCGCCAGCGGGTCCTCGATGGACACGATCGGGTAGTCGCCGATGAGCTTCGTGTAGTAGTTGCTCATCTCCTCGGCGGACTTGGCGCTGCCCTCGAAGGTGTAGGTGCCGTTGTCGAAGAACTCGGTCGCGGCCACGTCGAGCGCGAAGACGATGTCGGTGCCGACCCGGTAGCCGGCCTTCTCCACCGCCTCGGAGATCAGGTCCAGGGCGGCGGCGTTGGTCGGCAGGTTCGGCGCGAAGCCGCCCTCGTCGCCCAGGCCGGTGGAGAGGCCCTGCTTCTTCAGCACCGACTTGAGCGCGTGGTAGACCTCGGCGCCGGAGCGCAGCGCGTCGCGGAAGGTCGGCGCGCCGATCGGCGCGATCATGAACTCCTGGACGTCGACGTTCGAGTCGGCGTGCGCGCCACCGTTGAGGATGTTCATCATCGGCACCGGCAGCAGGTGCGCGTTCGGGCCGCCCAGGTAGCGGAAGAGGCTCAGCTCGGCGCTGCCGGCCGCCGCCTTCGCCACCGCCAGCGAGACGCCGAGGATGGCGTTCGCACCCAGCTCGCCCTTGTTGTCCGAACCGTCGAGGTCGATCATCTTCTGGTCGATCAGCCGCTGCTCGCTGGCCTCGTACCCGATGAGCTGGTCGACGATCTTGTCCTCGATGTTCGAGACCGCCTTCTCGACACCCTTGCCCTGGTAGCGGTCGGCGTCACCGTCGCGCAGCTCGACCGCCTCGAAGGCGCCGGTGGAGGCGCCGGACGGCACCGCGGCGCGGGCGATCGTGCCGTCGTCGAGCCCGACCTCGACCTCGACCGTCGGGTTGCCCCGCGAGTCGAGAATCTCCCGGGCGACGATTCCTTCGATGGTTGCCACTGAGTCGCTCCTCGTTTGTGTGTTCCGGTCCGTATTGGGCCGCGACGGTGCGGCTGAGGCAGGTGTTGAACGCAGCGTATCGGGCCGCGCCCGGTCGCACGTCTCCACCCGGTCCCCGGCAGGCGTACGGGGGCGAGACCGCCACCGCCCGGTCACCGTGGGTGACCCGGACATTCCCCGATTCTCGGGCGTCAACCGACAACGGGTTTGCGAGACATCCTCCACATCGACAAGGCTGGGTGCCATGCCCGCCGCCTCGACCACTCTCCGCGTGCTCGCCGCCTCGGTCATCGCGTCGCTCACGGTCACCGGCTGCCAGTCGTTGGACGACGCCGGAACCGCCCTCGGTCGCGCCGACCTGGTCAACGACCTGGCCGCGCGGATGGACCGGGCGCTGGAGCAGACCTGGGCCGCCGACTACCAGCTCGCCGGTGGGCGGACCGCCTCGATCGCCCAGACCAAGGAGCCGCTCCGCTCGTCGTACACCTGGCCGGACGGCAAGATCACGGTGACCCAGGAGGCGGTCACGACCTGCGCGGTCGCCGCCGCCCGGACCTCCTGCACGGTACGACCCCCGGTGCTCACCGCCGGCCGGCCCTCGGTCGCCGTGTACCGGGAGGCGGGGCGGCGCGGCCTGGTCACCCCGCCCGCCGTGATCCACCTGCTGACCACGGCGGCCCTCGACCCCGAGGCCAGCATCGCGCAGCACGACACCACCCTCGCCGGCAGCCCCGCCACCTGCGTGGACGTCTCCGGAGCCGGTGACCGGTTCACCGCCTGCGTCACCCCCGAAGGGGTGCTCGGCAGCTTCACCGGCACCCTCGACGGCCGGCCGGAGGAACTGGCGCTGACCACCTGGACCGACACGGTCGACCCGCGCGCGTTCGAGCCGCCGCCGGGCGCCGGCGTGGTGGACCGCCGCAACCCGAAGTCGTGACCGTCCCGGCGACCACCGCTCCGACGGCCACCGGCCCGCCCGGTGGCGGGTTCGTGCCGGGTGCCGACGGCAGCATGCCAGCAGCACCGCAGGACATCGCCGTGCCGGTCGCCGGGCGCAAACTGCTGACCGGTGTCGACGGCTCCTTCCCCCGCGTCGGTGACCTGCCGTCGGACCTCCGCCGGGTGCCGGTGGGGACGCTGGACGGCGTACCGGCCTGGGCGGCGGAGGTGGCCGACGCCGAGGAGTTGCCCGGGCGGTGGCGGAGCTGGCGTGAGCTCGCCGCCGAACTGCCCGAACCCCTCGCCACGCTCGCCGGGCGGGCGCTGGCGGTGATGACCTGGCAGCGTACCCACCGCTGGTGCGGGGCCTGCCGGACCGAGCTGGCCGACGTGCCCGGCGAGACCGCCCGACGCTGCCCCGGCTGCGACCTGTACGTGCCGATGCCGCTCTCCGCCGCCGTGCTCGTCGCGATCACCCGATCCCGCCCCGGCGGCGTCGAAGACCTGCTGCTGGTCCGGCACACGTACGGCCCGACCGAGCTGTGGGCGCTGGTCGCCGGCTTCGTCGAGGCGGGCGAGTCGCTGGAGGCGGCCGCCCACCGGGAGGTCGGCGAGGAGGTGGGCCTGACGATCGGGCCGCCCGCCTACTTCGGCAGCCAGCCCTGGGCGATGTCCGGTCCGGGCACCCTGCTGGCCGGCTTCACCGCCGTGGTCACCGACCCCGACGCCGAGCCGGTCGTGGACGGTCGGGAGCTGGCGCAGGCCCGCTGGTTCCCGCTGGACGCGCTGCCGGCGGAGCTGCCGCCCGCGTACTCGATCTCGCGCTGGCTGATCGACGCCGTCGCCGCCCGCCCGCCGCGCTGACCGCCCCTCCTTTCCGGGTCGGACGGCCCTGACCGGGTGGGTGGCGTGCGGCGGATGCTGAGCGGGGCGGTCAGGCCCGGTGTGCAATGGGTGAGGGGGCCGGTCAGTGGCTCGGACGGCGGGAACGGTGGCGGTGCGCGGAGCCGGGGCGGTACGCGACGAGGGCTGGCTGCCGGTCACCGAGGCCGGGAGCCTGCCGGTCGACCGGGTGTTCGCGGCGCTCGACAGCGAGCCTGCCGGCCTCACCGGCGAGGAGGTGCTGCGGCGCCGGGCCCGGCTGGGGCCGAACGCCGTCCGGACCCACCGGGTCTCTGCCCTCGCCGTGCTGGCCCGCCAGTTCCGTTCCGCGCTGCTGGGCCTGCTGCTGGTCGCCGCGACCGTCTCCTACTTCGTCGGCGAGCGGACCGACGCCCTGGTCATCGGGGTGATCCTGGCGGTCAGCGTCGGGTTCGGCTTCGGCAACGAATACCGGGCCGAACGGGCCGGCGCGGCGCTGCACGACCGGGTACGCCACACCGCGCCGGTGATCCGGGCCGGCCGGACCGGGGAGGTCGACGTCGTCGACCTGGTTCCCGGCGACGTCGTCCGGCTCGACCTGGGCATGGTGGTCCCGGCCGACCTGCGGCTGACCGCGGCGAACCGGCTGGAGTGCGACGAGTCGGTGCTCACCGGCGAGTCGGCGGCGGTGGCCAAGGACCCGGCCCCGGTGCCGGCCGGTACGCCCCTGGACGACCTCGCCTGCTGCGCGCTGATGGGCACCGTGGTCCGGGCCGGATCCGGCGTCGGGGTGGTGGTGGCGACGGCCGGGCACACCGCGTTCGGGCGGATCGCGGTGGGGCTCGGCGAACGGCAGGGCGAGACGGAGTTCCAGCGGGGACTGCGCCGCTTCTCGCTGATGCTGGCCCGGGTGGCGGGCGTACTGACCGCGGTGATCTTCGTGATCAACCTGGTGCTGCACCGGCCGGTGATCGACGCGGTGCTGTTCAGCCTGGCCATCGCCGTGGGCATCACCCCGCAACTGCTCCCCGCCATCGTCACCGCCAGCCTGGCGGCGGGCACCCGCAGCCTCGCCCGGCGGCGGGTGCTGGTGAAGCGGCTGGTCTGCGTGGAGGACCTGGGCAACGTCGAGGTGCTGTTCACCGACAAGACCGGCACGCTCACCGACGGTCGGCTCAGCCTCGCCGAGACGCTGGGCCCGGACGGACACCCCTCGGACGCGCCGCTGCTGGCCGGGCTGCTCGCCAACGAGGCGGCCACGGATGCCGACGGCAACCCGATGGACCGGGCGCTGTGGGCGGCGCCCGGCGCGGCGGGGCAGCCGGTGGCCGCGTACCGGCGGGTGGCGCTGCTGCCCTTCGACCACCAGCGGCGGCGGGTGAGCGTGCTGGTCGACGGGCCGGACGGGCGGATCCTGGTGACCAAGGGCGCGGCCGAGGAGGTGCTGGCGCTCTGCCACGACGTACCCGATGCGGCGCGGGCGGTGCTCGCGGAGCGGCTGGCCGGCGGTGGCCGGGTGGTCGCGGTGGCCCGCCGCCCCGCTCCCGGAGCGACCACGCTCGGCCCGGACGACGAACGGGACCTCTCCTTCGGCGGCCTGCTGGTCTTCCTCGACCCGCCGAAGGCGGACGCCCGGGCGGCGCTGGACCGGCTCGCCGGCCTCGGCGTCACGGTCAAGGTGCTCACCGGTGATCATCCGGCGGTGGCGGTCCGGGTCTGCCAGCAGCTCGGCCTGCCGGTGACCGGGGTGCTGACCGGCGCCGAACTGGCCGGGCTGGACGACGCCGCGCTGGGCGCCGCGATCGGCCGGACCAGCGTCTTCGCCCGGGTCTCCCCCGAGGACAAGGCCCGGCTGGTACGCGCCCAGCGGGCCGCCGGACGCGACGTGGCCTTCCTCGGCGACGGCGTCAACGACGCGCTCGCCCTGCACGCCGCCGACATCGGCATCTCGGTGGACACCGGCACCGACGTGGCCCGGGACGCGGCCGACGTGCTACTGCTGGAGAAGGACCTCGACGTGCTCGCCGACGGCGTCACCGAGGGGCGGCGGATCTTCGCCAACACCATCAAGTACGTGCTGATGGGCACGTCCAGCAACTTCGGCAACATGTTCAGCGCCGCCGGGGCCTCGGCGTTCCTGCCGTTCCTGCCGATGCTGCCGTCGCAGATCCTGCTCAACAACCTGATCTACGACCTGAGCCAGGTCGCCATCCCCACCGACCGGGTCGACGCCGACCAGCTCGCCCGGCCGGCGCACTGGGACCTGCGGGAGATCCGCCGGTTCATGCTGACCTTCGGGCCGCTCTCCTCGCTCTTCGACTTCCTCACCTTCGCGCTGCTGCTCGGCGTGCTGCACGCCGGCCCGGTGGAGTTCCGCACCGGCTGGTTCGTCGAGTCGCTGGCCACCCAGACCCTGGTGGTCTTCGCCATCCGCACCCACACCAGCCCGTTCTGGCGCAGCCGGCCCAGCCGTCCGCTGTTCGCCGCCGCGCTCGCCGCGGTGGCGGTGGCGTGGCTGATCCCCTACCTGCCGGTGGCCGGGCCGCTCGGGTTCCACCCGCTGCCGGTGGGTTTCCTGGCGGTGCTGGTCGGGCTGGTGCTGGCGTACCTGGCGCTGGTGGAGTTCACCAAGCGGGCCCTGTTCGCGTCGTCGGACCTGCTGCGCCCCAGCCGCCGCCCGCCCGAGGCGGTACGCCGCCGCCGTACGCACCGTCGGGCGGCGCGCTTCAGCACCCGGTGAGGAGTGAGAGGGGAACCCTTCTCTACGGGAGGCGTTAAGAGGGGGCCCCTCCTTACACCCCCAGCAGGGTGCGCAGGTGGCGGGGCGGGGGGCAGTCGTGGGCGAGCATCGCGTCGTGCCAGTCGCGTACCGGCACCTCGACGGGGCGGGCCGCGGCGATGTCGGCCATCTCGCTGTAACCCACGAAGTAGGTGGAGAGCTGCGTGGAGGTGAGCAGCGCGCGCCGCCACTTGCCGGCCGCCTCGCCCTCCTCCTGGAAGCCGCGCCCGGTCATCAGCGCCATCGCCTCGGCCTCGGACATGTCCTCGCAGTGCACGAGCTGGTCGAGCAGCGCGTTGATGGTCATCCGGAGCTGCATCTTGAGCTGCTGCAGACGCACCGGCAGGCCACCGAAGCCGAGCCCCGCCATCAGCTCCTCGGTGTAGACCGCCCAGCCCTCGATGAACACCCCGGACTCGGTGAGCGCGCGGACCCGGGTGGGGCCGGCGTACCGGCGGGCGTGGGCGAGCTGGAGGAAGTGGCCGGGCATCGCCTCGTGCACGGTCAGGTTGCGGATCATGTGGTCGTTGTACTCGCGGTAGAACGACTCGACCCGCTGCGCGGGCCACTCCGCCGGGGTGGGTGCGATGCAATAGAAGGTGGGCAGGTTCGCCGTCTCCAGCGGGCCGGGCGAGTCGCAGTAGGCGACCGCGACGCCCCGGGCGAACTCCGGCATCTCCTGGATCACGCACGGGTCGTCGACCAGGCTGATCAGGTCGTGCGCCCGGACGAAGTCGCTGGCCTCGTCGAGGGTGACCGAGGCGAGATCCACGATGGAGTGGTCGTCGGGGTGCTCGGCGGCGAGCAGGTCCAGCGCCCGGCGTACCGTCCCGTCGTCGGCCGGACCGCCGACCAGCTCGACGGCCGCCGCGCGGATCTCGTCGGTGACCCGCTCCAGGTTGGCCCAGGCGCGGCGCTGCACCTCGGCGGCGCCCAGCTCGGTGTCGAGGGTGTGCCAGAGCCGCGCCTCCCAGCGCCGCCGGCCCAGCCGGGGGTCACGCCCCGGCCCGGCATCGGCCGCCAGGCCCATCCGCAGCCAGGCCACGAACTCCTCCAGCGCGGCGATCGCCCCGGCCGCCGCCGGCGCCACCCGGTCGTGCAGCGCGGGTGCCTCGGCCAGCAGCCGGGGCACCTCGTCGCGGACCAGCGCCGCCGCGCCGGTGAACTGCCCGACCGCCGTCTCGGCGTGGATCCGCGGCATGTCGCGCAGCGTCGCGCGCGCGGTCGCCAACGCATCCGGTACGGCCGACAGCCGCCCGGCCAGGTGCGTCAGCCGCTCGTCCACCGGCGCGTACGGGCGGGCGAGCAGGGCGTGCAGCAGCGGGCCCGGGTTGTGCCGCAGCGGATCCCACTCGTGCGAGCGGATCTCCGTCGACTCGAACAGCCCTCGGTCCACGAGGGAGCTGAGCAGCGCGTGGTCGACCCGTTCCTCGACGTCCAGCGCGTCCGCGTCGATCTCGGAGAGCGCGTCGGCCGCGTCCCGCAGCATCGCCTGGTCGGCGGCGACCCCGTCCACGGACAGGTCCGGCAGCCGACCGTCGTACCGGTGGTCACCGACGGAGGTGGCCAACCCCGGCCGACTCTCCAACACCGCCTCGACGATCCGCTCCGCGAGCGGCACGAACTCTTCCACCCCCCGACCCTACCCACCCCCACGCTCCCCACCCGCCCCGCGCCCACCCGCCACCCGCCCTGCGCCCACCCCGCCACCCGCCCTGGTGATCATGAGGTTAGCGGCACAGGAACGGGCATTTCACCCCGCCAACCTCATGATCACCGGGAGGTGTCGGGGGTGGTGGGTTCGGCGAGGCGGATGGCTTGGGCGTGGGCGAGGGTGGTGCGGCGGAGGGCGGCCTCAGGGTCGAGGCCGGCCTCGCGGGCGGCGGCGACGGTGGCCAGGAGGGTGGCGCCGAGGTGTGCCTCCGGGTCGGCCTCGGGGTCGGCGAGCGGCGGTGGGACCGTCAGGCCGATCCGGTTGGCGCGGTCGAGGATCTTGGCGGCGAGGGCGAGGGCCGGCTGGCTCAGGGCGATGCCGTCCAGCACCGAGTCGCGGGCCTTCTCGGCGCGCTTGATCCGCTCCCAGTTCGCCTCGATCTCCTCCAGCGAACCGGTCGCCGCGCCGGCGAAGACGTGCGGGTTGCGGCGGACCATCTTGTCGACCAGCACGCCGGCCACGTCGTCGACGTTCCACCGCTCGCCCTCGGGCAGGTTCTCCGCCAGCCGGGCGTGCAGCAGCACCTGGAGCAGCACGTCACCCAGCTCCTCGCGGAGCGCGTCGGTGTCGTCGGCGCTGATCGCGTCGTACGCCTCGTAGCACTCCTCGATCAGGAAGCCGGCGAGACTGCGGTGCGTCTGCGCCAGCTTCCACGGGTCACCACCCGGCGAGGCCAACCGGTCCATCACCTCGACCGCGTCGAGCAGCCGGGCGCCGGGCGGGTCCCACGAGCCGTACATCAGCTCCAGCTCGGCCAGGCCCGGTTCGCGGGCCAGGCGCAGCCCCAGCTCACGGGCCAGCGCCTGGTCGCCGGCCGGGCCGGCCAGCCAGACCGCCGTGCCGTGCGCGGCCACCGCGTCCAGCAGCGCCTGGGTGGCGCCGCCGTCGACCACCTCGACCTCGGCGCCCGCCGCGCGGATCGCGGTGGTCAGCTCGCTCTCCGCACCGGCCAGCACCGGGGCGGAGCGGACCACGTCCCACGCGGCGGCGGTCAGCAGACCGGCCGGCAACCGGGGCGAGGTGACCAGCAGGACGATCCGCGCGGTCATGCTCAGGAGGCGTCCGGGGCGGTCGCCGCCGGGGTGGCCTCCGGCTCCGGGGTGGATACCTCGGTGACCTGGTCACCGCCCTCGACGTACGGCAGGTCGTACTGGCGGAAGCCGTTCTGGGTCTGCAGCAGCGCCGGGACGGCGAGGGTGTAGCGCGGGTTGACGTTGACGTCGAGCTTCTCCGCCTCGCCCTGCAGTGCCACGCTCACCGCCGACACCTGGCGGGTGAAGGTCGCCTGCTCGAACTGCTGGCGCTGCTCCTCGACCGACCAGCCGGCCGGGGCGATGCCGGCCTTCACCAGTGCCTGGTAGAGGCTGGCGCGGGAGGCGTCGGTCAGGTCGGCCGGCGGCAGGCCGGCCTCCAGCGCCAGGTAGAGGTCGTACCACTCGGCGGCCAGCTTCGCGTACTCGGTGTTCGGCACGCCCAGCTCCTTGCCGAGCTGCTCGGCGGTGAGCTGGTCCTTGACCTCCACCTTCTTCTCCTCGGCGACCCGCTTGCCCAGGTCGATGCCGACGAGCAGGTTGAGGATGTCCTGCCGATCCACGTTGATCTTGAGCTGCTCCGGCTTCGGGGTCGCCCCGGTCTGCGCGGCGGCGGCCCGGACCGACTTCTCGTACGTCGTCTGGGCCTCGGCCTGGATGGCGTCCACCCGGTCGATCGAGTACGTCGTGTTCCCCACGTAGGCGGCGACGTCCGGCGACGTCCGCCCGCAAGCGGCGAGCGGGAGCACGGCGAGGGCCGCGACGCTGGCGGCGGCGATGAGACGGCGAGCACGCATGACGGTCACTCTCTCACGCCCGGTACGCGGCTGTGACGCCGCCCACCGCCCTCTCACCGCGCCCCCGCCTTCGCCGGCTCGGCCTTCGCCGGCTCGCCCAGGACGTCGGAGAGCAGCTGGGCGCACCACTCCAGCAGCGCCTGGTCGCGCAGCGGCTCGCCGCCGACGCGGCGGGTGCTCGGGCGGGGCACGCTGACCTGGTCCAGGGCCTGCTTGTAGACCGAGTCCGGGTGGTAGCGCTTGAGCCGCAGCTGCTTCGAGTCCGGCAGCGGCAGCGGACCGAACCGGATGTGCTTGCCCTGCATGCTGACGTCGGTGAGGCCGTACCGGCGGGCCAGCAGCCGGAACCGGGCCACCGCGACCAGGTTCTGCACCGGGGCGGGCGGCTCGCCGTACCGGTCGGTCATTTCGGCGACCACCTCGCGCAGCCGCTCGGCGTCGCGGGCCTCGGCGAGCTTGCGGTACATCTCCAGGCGCAGCCGCTCCACGGCGACGTAGTCGTGCGGCAGGTGCGCGTCGATCGGCAGGTCGACCTTGACCTCGGTCTCCTCCTCGGGGCTCTCGCCCTTGAACGCCGACACCGCCTCGCCGACCATCCGGACGTACAGGTCGAAACCGACGCCCTCGATGTGGCCGGACTGCTCGCCGCCGAGCAGGTTGCCGGCGCCCCGGATCTCCAGGTCCTTCATCGCCACGTACATGCCGGCGCCCAGCTCGGTGTGCTGGGCGATGGTGGCCAGCCGCTCGTGGGCGTGCTCGGTGAGCGGCTTCTCCGGCGGATAGAGGAAGTACGCGTAGGCCCGCTCCCGGCCCCGGCCGACCCGGCCGCGGATCTGGTGCAGCTGGGCCAGGCCGAGCAGGTCGGCCCGCTCCACGATCAGGGTGTTGGCGTTCGGGATGTCGATGCCGGACTCCACGATCGTGGTGCAGACCAGGACGTCGAACTCCTTCTCCCAGAAGCCGACCATGACCTTCTCCAGGGCGTCCTCGCCCAGCTGCCCGTGCGCCACGGCGACCCGCGCCTCGGGCACCAGCTCGCGGATCCGGCGGGCCGCCCGGTCGATCGACTCGACCCGGTTGTGCAGGTAGAAGACCTGCCCGTCGCGGAGCAGCTCGCGGTGGATGGAGGCGGCCACCTGCCGGTCGTCGTACGCCCCGACGAAGGTCAGCACCGGGTGCCGCTCCTCCGGCGGGGTGGCGATGGTGGACATCTCCCGGATGCCGGTGATCGCCATCTCCAGCGTCCGCGGGATCGGGGTGGCCGACATGCTCAGCACGTCGACCGAGGCGCGCAGCGTCTTCAGGTGCTCCTTGTGCTCGACGCCGAACCGCTGCTCCTCGTCGATGATCACCATGCCGAGTTGCTTGAACCGGGTCGCGGTCTGGAGCAGCCGGTGGGTGCCGATGACGATGTCGACGGTGCCGTCGGCGACCATCTCCAACGTCCGCTCGCTCTCCTTCGGCGTCTGGAACCGGGACAGCTGCCGGATCGTCACCGGGAACTGGCTCATCCGCTCGGCGAAGGTGTTGTAGTGCTGCTGCACCAGCAGGGTGGTCGGCACCAGCACGGCGACCTGCTTGCCGTCCTGCACCGCCTTGAACGCGGCCCGGACCGCGATCTCGGTCTTGCCGTACCCGACGTCGCCGCAGATCAGGCGGTCCATCGGGACGGTCTGCTCCATGTCCCGCTTGACCTCCTCGATGGCCGCCAACTGGTCGGGCGTCTCCTGCCAGGGGAAGGCGTCCTCCAGCTCCCGCTGCCACGGGGTGTCGGGTGCGAACGAGTGCCCCTTGGACGCCTTGCGGGCGGCGTAGAGCTGGATCAGCTGGGCGGCGATCTCGCGGACCGCCTTGCGGGCCCGGGCCTTCGACTTCTGCCAGTCGGAGCCGCCCATCTTGTGCAGGGTGGGCTGCTCGCCGCCGACGTACCGGCTCAGCTGGTCGAGCTGGTCGGTGGGGACGAAGAGCCGGTCGCCGGGCTGGCCGCGCTTGCTGGCGGCGTACTCGATGACCAGGTATTCCCGGCTCGCGCCGTTGACGGTGCGCTGCACCAGCTCGACGTACCGGCCGATGCCGTGCTGCTCGTGCACGACGAAGTCGCCGGCCTTCAGCTCCAGCGGGTCGATGGTGTTGCGCCGCCGGCTGGGCATCTTGCGCACGTCCCGCATGGAGGTGCCCCGACCGCCGCTGACGTCGTTGCCGGTGAGCAGCACGAACTTCGACGCCTCGTCGACGAAGCCGGCGGTCAGGCAGCCGCAGGAGACCAGCACCTCGCCGGGGGCGGGCGCGGCCGGCACCTGGTCGGTGAGCCGGGCGCCGAGGCCGGCGTCGCGGAGCACCTCGACGGCCCGCTGGGCGGGGCCGTGCCCCTCGAAGACCAGCGCGATGGACCAACCCTCGCCGGCCCAGCGGGTCAGGTCCTCGACCACCCGGGCGGTCTCGCCGTGATAGAGCGGGGCGGGCTGGGCGGCCAGGCTCACCGCGATCGCGTCGTCGGGGGTGACGTCGACCTCGGTCGGGGCGTCCTCCCACGGCTGCCGGGCGGTCGCCGAGTCGGCCTCGACGAGCCCGAACGGGGCGAGGGTCCACCACGGCTGGCGCAGGGCGCGGGCGGTGGCGCGTACCTCGGCCAGGGTCTTGAAGGCGGCGGCGCCGAGGTCGACCGGGGCCTGGCCGCCGACGGCGGCCGCGGCCCAGCTGGCCTGGAGGAACTCCTCGGAGGTACGCACCAGGTCGTGCGCCCGGGTGCGGATCCGCTCCGGGTCGCAGAGCAGGACGTGGGTGCCGGCCGGCATGCAGTCCAGCAGCAGTTCCAGGCTCTCGTCGCCGAGCAGCGCCGGGACCAGCGACTCCATCCCCTCGACGGGGATGCCCTCGGCCAGCTTGTCGAGGATCTCGGCCAGCTCGGGGTGCTCCTGGGCGAGCGCGGCGGCCCGCTTCCGCACCGACGGGGTGAGCAGCAGCTCCCGGCAGGGCGGTGCCCAGAGCATGGCCACGCCCTCGATGGTCCGCTGGTCGGCGACGGCGAAGGTGCGGATCTCCTCCACCTCGTCGCCCCAGAACTCGACCCGGGACGGGTGCTCGTCGGTGGGCGGGAAGACGTCCAGGATGCCGCCGCGCACGGCGAACTCGCCGCGCTTGGTGACCAGGTCCACCCGGGCGTACGCCATGTCGGTGAGCCGGCGGGCGACCTCCTCCAGGTCCGCCTCGTCGCCGGCGGCGAGCTGCACCGGCTCCAGGTCGCCGAGCCCCTTGAGCTGCGGTTGCAACAGTGACCGGACGGGCGCCACGACCACCCGCAGCGGCCCGGTACGGCCGTGCGCGTCGGCGGACTCCGGGTGCGCCAGCCGGCGCAGCACCGCCAGCCGCCGCCCGACGGTGTCGGAGCGGGGCGAGAGCCGTTCGTGCGGCAGCGTCTCCCAGGACGGGAAGACCGCCACCTGCTCCGACGGCAGCAGGCTGCCCAGCGCGGCGGCCAGGTCGTCGGCCTCCCGGCTGGTGGCGGTGACCGCGAGCACCGGTCGCCCGGCGCCGCCCCCGGCCTCGTCGACCGCGACGGCGGCGACCGCGAAGGGGCGCAGCGCCGCCGGGGCGGTCAGGTCCAGGCCGTCGACCTGGGCGGCACCGGAGCGTGCCAGGTCGCGGGCCCGGGCCAGCCCGGGATCGGCCAGGGCGGCGGTGAACAGTCCGGTGAGCATGCGTTCTTCACTTCCCGCGGATGGCACACGACGATCACCCCGCGCCCGGTCTGGACGGGGGGTCTGCGGATTCGACACTATCTCTTCCGGGGGACGATCGGCCGCCACGACGGTCGGCGGAACACCTGGGGGGAACGAATGCCTGAGGGAACCGGGAGCGATCCGCGCCGCAGGACCACGCCGGCCCGGTGGCGGGTGCTCGGCCACCCGGACGGGATGCTGGTCTACCAGGTCCGGTGCATCGTCGAGAACCACGGCTGGACGGAAACCGTCGACGACGGCCGTTACAAGATCGTCCTGGGCCGCTCCGGCGCGTACCACCACCGGCTCAACGGGCGGACGACGGTCATCGACCCCACCTCGGTGCTGATCACCCGGCCCGGTGACGAGCAGGCGGCGGCCCATCCGTACGGCTGCGGCGACTCGTACACCTGCCTGGAGATCGACCGGGAGGTGCTGGCGGACCGGCCGGACGGGGCCGGCTGGCTCGACCGGTCCGGCTGGAACGGCCACTCGGACGCCTCGCTGGACCTGGCGCACCGGTTGCTGGTGGCGGAGTGCATGCGCGGGCTGGACCGGTTCGAGATGGCCGAGCGGCTGCACCGGTTCCTCGGCCGGCTGCTCCAGCACAGTGCCCTGGCCGGGGACGACGCCGGTACCGAGATCGACCGGGCGGTACGGCGGCGACCGGCGACGATGGCCGCGCACCGGCGCCTCGCCGACCGGGCCCGCGAGGTGCTGGCCACCTCCGACTTCACCCTGGGCCTCGCCGAGGTGGCCCGGGAGGTGGGCGCCTCGCCGCACCACCTCAGCCGGGTCTTCCAGCGGGTCACCGGCAGCAGCCTCACCGCCTACCGGAACCGGCTGCGGGTCCGGGCGGTGCTGGACAACCTCGCCGAGCCGGACGGGCCGCCGCTGGGCCGGCTGGCCAGCGACTACGGCTTCACCGACCAGGCGCACCTGACCCGGGTGGTCCGGGACCAGGTCGGCCATCCGCCGGCCCGGCTGCGCAAGCTGCTCATCCCGAAGCAGCCGACCGCCGACTGACCCCGGATCCGCGCACATTTTTACAAGAGCACGGCCGCACCCGAAGGCGAAGATTGATCGCGTCAGCCCGGAACGGGCCGCCCGGGAAGGCGGCCGGACGGGGGCACGCGGACCTTTTCGGGGGGGTCCGACACCCCCCTGCCGGGCCCCCCGGTCGCCCACCTCGTGGCGACCGGCGAAGGTGCCGTGCAGCCCCCTGCACGGCACCTTCACTCTTTCCCCGGGCCGCCGGTCCGCGCGGGCGGATCTTGACCGGGTACGGCGGGCGTGGTGCGCTGGAGCCATGACGGGGCAGCAGTACCGGGCGCAGTTCGCCGCGGAGATCACCTTCGCCAACGGCGGCGGGTTGCGGACCGAGGGTTTCCGGCTGGACATCCCGGGATCGGACATCGCCGACGACGAGCTGGCCGCGCTCCTGGTCCGGCACCTCGGGCTGCTCATGGTGGCCGAGGTGCGGATCACCGACAAGACGATCATCGAGGAACCGCACAAGGGCGGCCGGGGCGTGGCCACCGCCGCCGTCCCCGGCCCGCGCCGGCTGGTCGAGTTGAGTCACCTGGTCACCGACGGGATGACCACGCTGCCCGGCTGGCCCGGGCCACGGATCACCGACTGGCTGACCCGGGAGGCGTCCCGGGTGAACTACGCCCCGGGCGTCGAGTTCCACGTCGCCCGGATCGACATGATCGCCAACACCGGCACCTACCTGGACACTCCCGCGCACCGCTGGGCCGACGGGCCCGACCTCGCCGGCACCCCGCTGGACCGCCTCGCCGACCTGCCCGGGGTGCTGGTCCGGGTGCCGGCCGGCACCCGCGCGGTGGACCCGCTGCTGCTGGCCCCGTACGAGGTCGCCGGGCGGGCGGTGCTGCTGCACACCGGCTGGGACGCGCACTTCGGCACCGACCGGTACGCGGCCCCCGACGCGCCTTACCTGTCCGGGGACGGCGCCCGGTGGCTGGTCGAGGCGGGGGCCGCCCTGGTCGGCATCGACTCGATCAACATCGACGACATGAGCCCGGCGGCGCGCGGCGAACGGCCCGCGCACAGCGCGCTGCTGGCCGCCGGCGTCCCGATCGTGGAGCACCTGACCGGCCTGGACGCGCTGCCGCCGACCGGTTTCCGGTTCACCGCCGCCCCGCCCCGGGTGGCCGGCATGGGCACCTTCCCGGTCCGCGCCTTCGCCACGATCGACTGAAGCCTCCGCCCGGCCGGAGTCGATGGTGACCGTCAGTAGCGCACCGAGATCCGCCGCTCGACCGCGTCGACCCGGACCTCGCCGCCGTACGGGACGATCAGCTGTGGGTCGGTGTGGCCCAGGTCGACGTCGAAGACCACCACCGGGTCGTCCGCGTAGTCGGCCAGCACCCGGGTGACCGCCGCCCGCTGGTCGTCGGCCCACGTCCGCCGCTCGGGCACGGTGTGCGGCCGGTCGAAGTCCCACGCCTTGGCCCGGCCGACCAGCACCGCGGGGAAGCCGGCGAGCAGCCCGCGCTCGCCCATGTTGCGCAGGATGCGGAACACCTCCTGGGCCGAGGGCAGCTCGTTGGAGGTCTCGAAGACCAGCACCGAGCCGGCCAGCTCCGCAGCGGAGGGCACCCGGTCGGTGGCCAGCAGCCAGTGCAGGATCTCCAGGCAGCCGCCCCAGGTCCGGCCCTGCACCACCCTCGACGGCCCCTGCCAGCGCCAGCCCTCGCCGGGCAGCATCTCCGGCTCGTCCGCCAGGGTCTCCGGCCGGTCCCACGGGTTCGGCCGGTCGCCCCACTCGGGGGCGGGGGTCAGCTCGTACCAGCCGGTGGTGAAGAGGGCGGCGCGCAGCGAGTCGAAGGTCAGCGGGTGCGGCTTCCCCGGCCGACCGAGGTGCACCAGCACCGAACCGCCGTGGTAGGCGACCTGACCCAGTCGGTACAGGTGGTTGAGGACATTGGTGTTGTCGGAGTAGCCGAAGTACGGCTTCGGGTTGGCGCGCAGCACCGCGTCGTCCAGGTGCGGGATGACGGTGATCAGGTCGTCCCCGCCCACGGTGGCGAGCACGGCGGTGACCGTCGGGTCGGCGAACGCGGCGGTCAGGTCCCGCGCCCGGTCGCGCGGGTCGGCGCCCATCACCCGGGTGGTCGGATACTCGACCGGTTCCAGGTCGAACTCCTCGCGCAGCCGGCGCAGCCCCAGCTCGTGCACGTGCGGGAAGAGGGCCGGCAGCCCGCGCGAGGGTGACACGACGGCGACCCGGTCACCGGGCCGGGGCTTCGGCGGATAGCGCGGCACGTCCATGTCGGGACGCTATCGGGCCCGGCCAAGTGATTTTCAGACGGTCTGACCGACCTCGATGAGGTGGCCGTCGGGATCGCGCAGGTAGCAGCGGATCTCCGCACCCCGGTCCTGGGGCGGGGTGAGGAAGACCGCGCCGCGGGCGGTCCACTCGGCGTGCACGGCCCGGATGTCGGCCACCCGGATGTTGAGGAACGCGCTGGTCCGGTGCGGGTCGGGCGGCGTCTCCAGCACGACGTCCGGCTTGTCCTCGGTGGGCCCGCCGCCGACGTTGATGATGATCCAGCTGTTCGCCAACCGGACCATCGACGGTTCGCCCTCCCGCACCACCGTGCCGCCGAGGACGTCGGCGTAGAAGGCCGCCGACCGGGGCACGTCGGCGGCCACCACGAAGTGGGTGAGCAGGATGCCCTCGGCCGGGACCGGCAGGTCGTCGTGTGCCACGGACCCAGCCTGGCAGCATCGGCCGGGCAGGACGGCGAAACCATCCGATCCCGGCGAACCGCAGCCCTAGGCTGACCGTGTGGACGAGGAGGAGCAGGAGCTTTCCGTACGCGACTGGCTGCCGCGCACCGCGGCGCTGCTGGTCGGCACGCTGGCCCTGGCCACCGCGTTCATCGCGGCCTACGTGGGGGCGCTGCACCAGCCCACGCCGCGCGACGTGCCGGTCGGGGTGGTCCTCGGCGACCAGCGCGCGCAGGCGGTGCTGGCCGCCGTGCGCGGCCAGACCGACAAGATCAAGCCCATCGAGTACGACGACCCGGGCGCCGCCGCCGACGGCCTCACCGCCCGCGAGGTGTACGGGGTGCTCACCACGGGCCCCGACAACGGGTTGCGCCTCACCACCGCCAGCGCTTCCGCCCCGGCCGCCGCCGAGCTGGTCACCCAGGTGCTCACCCAGGCGGCCCGGCAGGCGAACCTGCCGCTGCAGGTCACCGACGAGGTGCCGGTGGAGCGGAGCGACCCGCGCGGCCTCGTCCCGTTCTATCTGGCGGTCGGCCTGGTGCTCGGCGGCTATCTCGCCTCCACCGCGCTGGGCCTGAAGACCGGCACCAGCCCGGTCAGCCTGCCCCGGGCCGGGCTGCGGGTGGCCGCGCTCGCCGTCTACTCGGTGGTGCTCGGCATCATCGGCGCGACCATCGTCGGCCCGATCCTCGACGTCTGGCACCACGACATACCCGCCGTCGCGGCGGTCGGCGCGCTGGCGGTCTTCGCCGCCGCGATGGTCGCCACCGCCGTACAGGCGTGGCTCGGCCTGCTCGGCACCGGCCTGGTGATCCTGCTGCTGGTGGTGCTCGGCAACCCCGGCTCCGGCGGCATCTACGCCCCGGAGTTCCTGCCGACGTGGATGCGCGGCATGCACCGGTGGAACGTCCCCGGACTGGCCACCGACCTGATCAAGTCGGCGGTCTACTTCGACCGCCGGTCGATGGGCTGGACGCTGTCCGGGCTGACCATCTGGGCACTGCTCGGCGCGCTCGGCCTGGTCACCGCCACGATCTTCCATGCCCGTCGGCGCGCCGTCCGCGCCGCCCGGACCAGCACCGGAGCGCCGTCCACCGACGGTTGAGCCGACTTGATCCGTCCCAGAGTGCAGATCATCACGGAATCCGGCTGCTCCTGTCCGGCCCGACGCGGATACGATCCAGGGAGTCGGACAGCGCTGTCCTTCGTACTCACGTAAGGAGCGCACCCGTGACCGACCAGCACGACCACGACGGCCCGGACGCCGCGCTGCGGGCCGACATCCGCCGCCTCGGCACCCTGCTCGGGCAGACCCTCGCCCGCCAGGAGGGCCGCCCCCTGCTCGACCTGGTCGAGGAGATCCGCGCCGAGGTCCGCTCCGACGCACCCGCCGCCGCCCAGCGACTCGGTGGCCTCGACGTCAGCACCGGCACCAAGCTGGCCCGGGCCTTCTCCACCTACTTCCACCTGGCCAACATCACCGAACAGGTGCACCGCGCCCGCGACCTGCGTCGCCGTCGGGCCACCCACGGGGGCTGGCTGGACCAGGCCGCCAAGATGATCGCCGAGCGCGGGGTGCCGGCCGAGGAGATCGCCGCCGCGGCCCGCCGCCTGGCGGTCCGCCCGGTCTTCACCGCCCACCCGACCGAGGCGGCCCGCCGCTCGATCCTGTCGAAGCTGCGCGCGATCGCCGACGAGCTGGACGCCGAGACCGCCAACGCGATCCTCTACGGCGCCAGCGACGAGGGCCCGGCCAACCGGCGGCTGGCCGAACTGCTCGACCTGATGTGGCAGACCGACGAGCTGCGGCTGGACCGGCCCGACCCGACCGACGAGGCCCGCAACGCCATCTACTACCTGCGCGACCTCTATGCGGAGGCCGCCCCGCAGGTCCTCGACGACCTCGCCGACACGCTGCGCACCCTCGGCGTGGAGACCTCGCCGACGTCCCGCCCACTGACCTTCGGCACCTGGATCGGCGGCGACCGGGACGGCAACCCGTTCGTCACGCCCGTGGTCACCCGCGAGGTGCTGCGGATCCAGCACGAGCACGGCATCGCCGCCACCGAGAAGGCGATGGACCAGCTCATCAACGAGGTCTCCGTCTCCCGCCGGCTGCGCGCGGTGTCGCTGGACCTCTCCGCCAGCCTCGCCGCCGACCTGGACGCGCTGCCCGAGGTGGCGCCCCGGTTCCGCCGGGTCAACGCCGAGGAGCCCTACCGGCTCAAGGCGCGCTGCGTGAAGGCGAAGCTGGCCAACACCCGGGAGCGGCTGCGCACCGGCACCGCGCACGCGCCGGGGCGGGACTACCGGGGCGCGGCCGAGCTGATCGCCGACCTGGAGCTGCTGCGCGCCTCCCTCGCCCGCAACTCCGGGCAGCTCACCGCCGTCGGCCGGCTCGCCTCCACCATCCGTACGGTCTCCGCGTTCGGCCTGCACCTGGCGACGATGGACGTCCGGGAGCACGCCGAGAAGCACCACGAGGTGCTGGCCCAGCTCTACGAGGCGGTCGGCGAGGTGTCGGACTACCCGTCGCTGACCCGGCTGGAGCGGACCAAGCTGCTCGCCGACGAGCTGACCGGCCGCCGGCCGCTCTCCACCCTGGACACCCCGCTGACCGAGTCGGCGCAGAAGACGTTCGACGTCTTCGCCACCATCCGCGAGGCGCAGGACCGGTTCGGCGCCGAGGTGATCGAGTCGTACATCATCTCGATGACCCTGGGCGTCGACGACGTGCTCGCCGCGGTGGTGCTGGCCCGCGAGGCCGGCCTGCTGGACGTGCACTCCGGTCGGGCCCGGATCGGCATCGTGCCGCTGCTGGAGACCCCGGCCGAGCTGAACGCCGGCGGTGAGCTCCTCGACGAGCTGCTCTCCCTGCCGGCCTACCGGGCGCTCGTCGCGGCCCGGGGCGACGTGCAGGAGGTGATGCTGGGCTACTCCGACTCCAACAAGGAGGCCGGCATCACCACCAGCCAGTGGTCCATCCACCGGGCGCAGCGCGCGCTGCGGGACGTGGCCGCCCGGCACGGCGTACACCTGCGGCTCTTCCACGGTCGGGGCGGCACGGTGGGCCGGGGTGGCGGCCCGACCCACGACGCGATCCTGGCCCAGCCGTACGGCACGCTGGACGGCGCGATCAAGGTGACCGAGCAGGGCGAGGTCATCTCCGACAAGTACACGCTGCCCGCGCTGGCCCGGGAGAACCTGGAGCTGACGGTGGCCGCGGTGCTCCAGGCGACCCTGCTGCACACCGCGCCCCGGCAGCCGGCCGAGCAGCTGGAACGCTGGGACGCCGCGATGGACGTGGTCTCCGACTCCGCCTTCCGGTGCTACCGGTCGCTGGTCGAGGACCCGGACCTGCCGGCGTACTTCTGGGCGTCCACCCCGACCGAGCTGCTCGGCGCGCTGAACATCGGCTCCCGGCCGGCGAAGCGGCCGAACACCGGGGCCGGTCTGTCCGGCCTGCGGGCCATCCCGTGGGTGTTCGGCTGGACGCAGACCCGGCAGATCGTGCCGGGCTGGTTCGGGGTCGGCTCCGGGTTGGCCGCCGCGCGGGCGGCCGGGCTGGAGGACGTGCTCGCCGAGATGAACCGGAACTGGCACTTCTTCCGCACGTTCCTGTCGAACGTCGAGATGATGCTGACCAAGACCGACCTGAGCATCGCCCGCCGCTACGTGGAGACGCTGGTCCCGAAGAAGCTGCACCCGATCTTCGACAAGATCGAGCAGGAGTACGAGCTGACCAAGCAGGAGGTGCTGGCGATCACCGGCTCACCGGCCCTGCTGGAGAACTCGCCGGTGCTCCAGCGCACCCTGGCCGTCCGGGACACCTACCTGGAGCCGCTGCACCACCTCCAGGTGGCGCTGCTGCGCCAGTACCGCGAGTCCGGCGCCGCCGGTCGGGCGGTGGCGACCGCACCGGGCGGCCGTCGGGCCCCCAGCGACGGTACGGCCCTGGAGCGGGCGCTGCTGACCACCGTCAACGGCATCGCCGCCGGCATGCGCAACACCGGCTGAGGTGTAAGGAGGGGCCCCCTGTTAACGCATTTTGCATAGCAGGGGGCCCCTCTTAACGCCCGCACGGCGCGGGCGGCGCGTCACCAGTCGCCGCCACCACCGAAGTCACCGCCGCCGCCGAAGTCGCCGCCGAAGTCCCCGCCGCCTCCGCCGAAGTCGCCACCGCCGGAGAAGTCACCGGCGTAGTCGCCGCCGCCCGGGTCACCGGCGAACTGGTCGCCGCCGCCCTGGTCGCCGAAGTCGCCGCCGTCGTTGTTGTCGCCGTAGTCGGCCCCGTCCTGGAAGCCCTCCTGGTAGCCCTCGTCGTAGCCGTACCCCGGGTCGGCGAAGGCCGGCGAGAAGAGCGCGTCGGCGATCAACATGCCGCCCAGCACGCCGGCGCCGGTGCCCAGCGCGGTCTTCCACCACGGCGTCGAGTACCAGCCGGCCGGCACCGACCGGCCCTGGTAGCGCCCGCCCGGGTAGTAGTAGGGCGTGCCCTGGCCGGGCTGCGGGCCGGCCCGGAAGGTCTGCCCCTGCACGTTGACCTCACGCTCCCGGGTGAGCTGACCCGAACCCCGGGCGGCGGCCAGCGGCGGCAGCTCGGGACCGGGGTCGATACCCATCGCGGTCCGCGCCGCCCGGATGTACGCCAGCCCCTCCAGCGCCGTCTCCCGGGCCAGCGCGAGCTGGTGCGGGGTCCGCGCCTGCTCCAGCTGGGAGCCGGCCGCGTTGTACCGCTCACCCGCGTCGGCCAGCGCCTGGCGTACCGCCGGGGCGTCGCCGTGCAGGTTCATCAGCTGCCCGCCCAGCCGCTCGTACCACCGCTGCGCCTCGGCGCGCGCGTCGGCCAGCTCGGTCGCCCGCCGGGACCTGCTCCCCCATCGCCAGAACACGAACGCACCTCCGAGCATCAGCACCAGGATCACCCACAGGGCACTTTCCATGACCTCGAACGTACCCAGCGGGCGCTCGTCGTACCCGTTTGGCAAGCTCTCTGCCATGAGCTTCTCGACGCTGGCCGTGGTGGTGCTCTGCCTCGCCGCGGGCGGCGCGGTCGGGTGGCTCGCCGCCCGGTCGCGCGCGGCGGCCGACATCGCCCGGCTGGAGGCGACCCTGGAGGCCACCCGGGCGGGCGAGGGGCGGCTGGAGCAGTCGATGCGGGCGCTCAGCTACGAGGCGACCGCACAGTCGCAGGAGGCGGTCGCCCGGGCGGTCGCCCCGCTGCACGACACACTGCGCCGCTACGAGGCCCGGGTGGCCGAGCTGGAGCACGACCGGGTCGACGCCTACGCCGAGCTGCGCGAGCAGGTGCGGGCGATGGGCGCGGTCTCCGGCGAGCTGCGCACCGAGACCAAGCAGCTGGTGGCGGCGCTGCGCGCCCCCCAGGTGCGCGGCCGGTGGGGTGAGCACCAGCTGCGCCGGATCGTCGAGGCCGCCGGCATGCTGGAGCACTGCGACTTCAGCGAGCAGGTCACGGCCGCCACCGACCACCAGGGGGTACGCCCCGACCTGGTGGTCCGGCTGCACGGCGGCCGGACGGTGGTGGTCGACGCCAAGGCGCCGTTCGACGCCTACCTGACCGCGATGGAGGCACGCGACGAGCGGGGCCGGGACACCCACCTGGACGCGCACGCGAAGCACCTGCGGGCGCACGTGGACGCCCTCGCCGCCAAGTCCTACTGGGCGGCCTTCGACTCGACGCCCGAGTTCGTGGTGCTCTTCGTGCCGGCCGACCCGTTCCTGGACGTGGCGTTGCAGCGCGACCCGACGCTGCTGGAGCACGCGTTCGCCCGCAACGTGGTGCTGGCGACGCCGGCCACCCTGGTGGCGCTGCTGCGCACGGTGGCCTACTCGTGGCGGCAGGAGGTGCTGGCCCGCAACGCGGTGGCGGTGCACTCCCTGGCCCGCGAGCTGTACGGGCGACTGTCCACCCTGGGCGAGCACGTCGGCAAGCTCGGTTCGTCACTCGGCGGGGCGGTGACGGCATACAACCGGGCGGTCGGGTCGCTGGAGGCGCGGGTGCTGGTCAGTGCCCGCAAGCTCGCCGAGCTGGGGGTGTCCGACCAGGATCTGGTCACGCCGGCCCAGGTCGAGCTGGCACCCCGGCAGCCGCAGGCCCCGGAGCTGCTGGACGGTGGCGTGGGCGGCCCGTCCACATCGGCCGAACGGCCATTGGACATCGACGTTTAACACGACCGACGTGACGATGAAGGCCGATCCCCGTCACGGACCGGTCACAACCTACTCCGGAGTAGTGACACCGGTTCGGGCACCGGGACAGGATCACGCTCACGCGTGCCCTGTTTCTGAGTAGGGCCCTGTTCTCTGGAGGAAGAGAACGTGAGTCAACCCCGCAACCGGAGCCGGCGTACCTCCGCCGCGCTCTTCGCCTCGGTCCTGGCGGCCGGCGCCATGACCGTCGGGGGAGGCGCCGCGACCGCGAGCGCCGCCCCCGCGTCCACCCCCGACGTCTCGCAGCCGACCGCCGTCGAGACGCTGGGCGCGCACGACGCCAAGCTCCTCGACGAGGCGGAGGCGAAGCACGCCCCGACCGTCACCCTGATCATCGCCGCCAGGAAGGGCTCGGCCAAGAAGGTCGCGGACGGCCTGAAGGGTCTCGGCGCCTCGATCAGCCAGCGGTACGACCAAGTCGGCTACGTGCTGGCCAAGGTGCCCACCGCCAAGGTGCTGAAGGCGGCCATGCTGCCCGGCGTCGCCGCCGTCGACCTCGACGAGACCATCAAGCTCCCCGACCCGGCCCCCGAGGCCGCCCCGGCCGGCGCGAAGACCGCCGAGCAGGGCGAGACCCTGGCCGGCCCGGGTGCGGACACCGGTGCGGTCAACCCGTACATGCCGACCAACGAGACCGGCGCGGAGTCCTTCAAGGCCGCCCACCCGGAGTGGGACGGCCGCGGCGTCACCATCGGCATCATGGACTCGGGCATCGACCTGGACCAGCCGGCGCTGCAGACGACCACCACGGGCGAGCGCAAGATCGTCGACTGGGTCACCGCCACCGACCCGCTCGAGGATCTCACCTGGCGCCGGATGAACAACGAGGTCGTCGGACCGACCTTCACCTCCACCCTGTCCGGGGCGACGGTGTGGACGGCTCCCGCCGGCACCTACCGGTTCAACCTGTTCCGCGAGGCCATCACCTCCGCGAGCGACCCGAAGGGTGACGTCAACCGCGACGGTGACACCACGGACGCCTGGGGCATCCTCTACAACCCCGTCAACGGTGACATCCGGGTCGACGTGAACCAGAACAACGACTTCACCGACGACGAGGTGATGCGGCCGTACAAGGAGAAGTTCCAGGTCGGCCACTTCGGCACGGACAACCCCGACACGGCCGTACGCGAGCAGATGCCGTTCGTCGTCGAGTACCGCCGCAACGTCGACACCACGCCGGCCGGCGTCCCGGGCACCTCGGACTACGTGAACATCGGCATCATCGAGGCGACCCACGGCACGCACGTCGCCGGCATCACCGCCGCCAACGGCATGCTCGGCAACAAGGCCTTCAACGGCGCGGCCCCCGGCGCCAAGCTGGTCTCCGCACGGGCCTGCTCCTGGGGCGGCGGCTGCACCGCCGCGGCGCTCACCACCGGCATGGTCGACCTGGTGGTCAACCGCAAGGTCGACGTGGTCAACATGTCGATCGGTGGCCTGCCGGCGCTGAACGACGGCGCGAACGCCCGCGCCAACCTCTACAACACGCTGATCAACACGTACGGCGTGCAGATGTTCATCTCGGCCGGCAACTCCGGTCCGGGCCTGAACACCGTCGGCGACCCCTCCGTCGCCACCGACGTGGTCAGCGTCGCCGCCAGCGTCAGCAAGGACACCTGGCTGGCCAACTACGGCTCGGTGGTCCGCAAGGACAACGCCCTGTTCAACTTCTCCTCGCGCGGCCCGCGTGAGGACGGCGGCTTCAAGCCGAACATCACCGCTCCCGGCTCGGCGATCTCCACCGCGCCGACCTGGCAGCCGGGCGGCCCGGTCGCCGAGGCCGGCTACCCGCTGCCCCCGGGCTACCAGATGCTGAACGGCACCTCGATGGCCTCCCCGCAGGCCGCCGGTGCTGCCGCCCTGCTGCTCTCGGCCGGTAAGGCCAAGGGCCAGGCGGTCACCCCGGCCGCGCTGCGCCGGGCCATCTACACCGCCGCCAAGCCGATCGCCGGCGTCCCGACGTACGCGCAGGGCTACGGCATGTTCGACGTGAACGGCGCGTGGAACCTGCTGGACAAGGGCGTGCAGACCCGGACCTACACCTCCGCGGCGCCGGTCTGCACCGCGCTGTCGGCGAACCTGACGAAGTACGACCCGACGACCGGGACGTTCGAGCCGAACCCGAACATGGGCACCGGCATCTACAACGACTGCGCCGCCGAGCAGGGCGGGCAGAAGGTCAAGGAGGGGCGCTACTACGAGGTCAAGCTGACCCGTACCAGCGGCCCGAACAAGGGTGTCGCACACAACGTCGCCTTCCGGGGCAACGACGGCACCTACACCGCTCCGCAGGTGGTGTGGCTGCCGCTGAACAAGACCGTCACCGTCAAGGTCAAGGCCAAGCCGCTGACCGCCGGCGCGCACGGCGCCATCATGACCGTCGACGACCCGGCCACCTCGGTGGTCGACTTCGAGGTCAGCGCCGTCGTGGTCGCCTCCAACCCGGTCACCGCGCCGGACTACGCCTTCTCCGCCGAGGGCTCGGTCGACCGGAACAGCTTCACGTCGTACTTCGTGACCGTGCCGCAGGGCGCGGGCGCGCTCCAGGTGAACCTCTCGGGGATCGCCACCGGTTCGCAGACCCGGTTCATCGCCATCAACCCGTACGGCGTGCCGGTCGAGAGCACCGCCAGCACCGCCTGCTACACCAACTTCTCCGACGCCGCCGTCTGCAAGCCGCAGGAGCGGGACTACCAGAACCCGATCCCGGGCGTCTGGGAGATCGAGGTGGAGGCCCGCCGGACCTCGCCGGCGCTGGACAACCCGTTCCAGCTCCAGGCGCGGGTGCAGGGCGTGAAGGTCGAGCCGGCCACGGTCGAGCTGCCGTCGGTGACCGCCGGCACGCCGACCGACGTGAGCTGGGGCCTGACCAACACGTTCGGCCCGGTCCAGGTGACCGGTGTCGGCGGCCCGCTGTCCAGCGTGCGTGCCGAGCGGCCGACCATCGCCGAGGGCACCAGCCAGGAATACCTGGTGGACGTCCCGGCGGGGGCGACCTCGTTCACCGCGCGGATCGGCAACACCGCCGACCTCGGCGCCGACCTTGACCTGTACGTCTTCCTCGGCACCACCGAGGTCGGGCGTTCGGCTGACGGTGACTCGGAGGAGGCCGTCACCCTGAAGAGCCCGGCCGCCGGCACCTACCGGGTGCGGATCGACGGCTACGCCGTCGACGGTCCGGGCACCAGCACCGCGTACGACTACCGGGACTCGTTCTCGGCGGCGGCGCTGGGCTCGCTCTCCGCCCCGGCCACCCCGCTGGCCCTGACCAACGGTGCCACCGCCACCCTCACCGGTACGGTGACCGCCCTGGCGGCCCCGGCCGCCGGCCGGGAGCTCTACGGCGACCTGGCCGTCACCACCGTCGACGGCGCGGTCGTCGGCCGCGGCTCGGTGGCGATCGGCGCGGTCAACTGACCTGACCCACCACCACCCGGAGCCCCGCCCCCACCCGTGGGGGCGGGGCTCCCCCTTTCCCGACGCCCATCCCCACCCCCGCTCCCGCCCCAGGCCCCTCCCCCTCCGCCCCCCCAGAGCCCGTTGATCAAGAAGTTTTGGTCGGAAATACCGGCGCTGATGACGCAAACTTCTTGATCAACCGGACTGAGGGGATGGGGTTGGGCTGAGGGGGGTGGGTCTGGGCTGGGGGGGCAGGAGGGGGCGCTGGGGTGCGAGAGCTGGCCCGCCTGGAAGGGAGAGGGGGAGGGAGGAGGGAGGGTCAGGCGGGGCGGGCGGACTCGACGACGAAGGGGGTGCCCTGCTGGCAGGTGGTCATCATGTCCGGCTGGGGACGACCGGTGACCGTCACCTTCGCGCCGGGCCTGAGCAGGTCGCGGGGGCCGCCGATCAGCAGGTTGCCGTCGAGCAGCAGGCAGTTGGGCTCGACGCCGCCCTGAACGGTGCCGGTGAGCGTGGTGCCGCCGGGGCCGGGAGGCTTCGAGGGGCCGCCCCTCGGCGGCAGGGTCGGCAGCGGGTCCGCCGGGGCACTCGGGGTCGCCGACGCGCTGGGGTCGGGGCTGGTGGAGCTGGGCACCGGGGCGGCTCCCGTCGGGCTGGGACTGGCGGGGCCGCCACCCTGGCCGCCGCAGGCGCTCAGCGCCGCGCACACGACCAGGACGGCGAGCACCCTCCGAGGAGTCTTCATGACCGGTTGGACGTACCGGAGTGGGTGTGGGGTTCCTCAGCCGCGCGCGGTCGCGGCGGCCTTCATGTCCCGCTTGAGCTCCTGCGGCAGCGAGAAGGTCAGCCGCTCGTTGGCGGTGGTGATCTCCTCGACGCCGGTGAAGCCCCGCTCGGCGAGGTGGGCGAGCACCTCCTGCACCAGCTCGTCCGGGACGCTGGCACCGGAGGTGACGCCGACCGTGTCGGCCCCGGCGAGCCAGTCGTCCTCGATCTCGTGGGCGAAGTCGACCAGGTGGCCGGCGCGGGCGCCCGCGTCCAGCGCCACCTCGACCAGCCGGACCGAGTTGGAGGAGTTCCGGGAGCCGACGACGATCACCACGTCGCACTCCGGGGCGATCTCCTTCACCACGTGCTGACGGTTGGAGGTGGCATAGCAGATGTCGTCGCTGGGCGGCGACTGCAGCAGCGGCAGCCGCGTCTTGAGCCGGGCCACCGTCTCCAGCGTCTCGTCCACCGACAGGGTGGTCTGGGAGAGCCAGACGACCTTGTTCGGGTCACGGACGGTGATCTTGTCGACCCCGTCGGGACCGTCGACCAGCTGGATGTGCGCGGGCGCCTCACCGGCGGTGCCGATGACCTCCTCGTGCCCCTCGTGGCCGATCAGCAGGATGTCGTAGTCCTCGGCGGCGAACCGCTTGGCCTCCTGGTGCACCTTGGTGACCAGCGGGCAGGTGGCGTCGATCGCCTTCAGCGAACGCTCCCGGGCCTGCTCGTAGACCTCCGGGGCCACGCCGTGCGCGGAGAAGATGACGGTGGCGCCCTCGGGCACCTCCTCGTTCTCCTCCACGAAGATCGCGCCCTTGGCCTCCAGGGTCTGCACCACGTGCTTGTTGTGCACGATCTGCTTGCGGACATAGATCGGGGCGCCGTAGAGCTTCAACGCCTCCTCGACGGTCTGCACCGCCCGGTCCACGCCCGCGCAGTAGCCGCGGGGCTTGGCCAGGAGCACGCGCTTGCCGGTCCGGGGAGTCGCCTGAGCCTGAGTCACGCCCCCCATCCTACGACCCCTCCCTCCCCCCACCCCCGACCGCGCACCCGCCCCCGGTCCTGCTGATCATGGGGTTGGCGGCAGTTCCCCAGATCGACACCGCCGCCAACCCCATGATCAGCGGGGGCGTCAGGGGTGGGCCGTAGGGTGGGTGGGTGAGCGAGGCGGGGCAGGGCGGGCAGGGCGGGCAGGGCGGGCGGAGCACGTCGGACGAGCCGTGGCCGGTGCGGGTGGTCAGCCAGAAGGTGGGGGCCTGGATCGCGCGGCTGGGGTGGGTGTGGGTCGACGGCCAGGTGGCGCAGATCAGCCGGCGGCCCGGCGCCTCCACCGTCTTCCTCACCCTGCGCGACCCGTCGGCCGACCTGAGCCTCACCGTCACCACCAACCGGGACGTGCTCGACGCGGGTGCGCCGGAGCTGCGCGAGGGTGCCCGGGTGGTGCTGCACGCCAAGCCCGAGTTCTATGCGGCCCGGGGCACGCTGAGCCTGCGCGCCGACGAGATCCGCCAGGTCGGCCTCGGTGAGCTGCTGGCCCGGCTGGAGAAGCTCAAGAAGCTGCTCGCCGCCGAGGGCCTGTTCGACCGGTCCCGCAAGCGCCGCCCGCCGTTTCTGCCGGGCCGGATCGGGCTGATCACCGGCCGCGCCTCGGCCGCCGAGCGGGATGTGCTGACCAATGCCCGGCGGCGCTGGCCGGCGGTGGAGTTCCGCACGGTCAACGTCGCGGTGCAGGGGCCGAGCGCGGTCCCGCAGATCGTCGACGCGCTGAAGGTCCTCGACGCCGACCCGACCATCGACGTGATCGTGCTGGCCCGCGGCGGCGGCGGCATCGAGGACCTGCTGCCCTTCTCCGACGAGGCGCTCTGCCGGGCGGTCTTCGCCTGTCGTACGCCGGTGGTCAGCGCGATCGGTCACGAGACGGACACGCCGCTGGTCGACTACGTCGCGGACGTGCGTGCCTCCACCCCGACCGACGCGGCGAAGCGGATCGTGCCCGACCTCACCGAGGAGGTACGCCTGATCGGCCAGGCCCGGTCCCGGCTGGAGCGGGCCGTGCGCAATCTGGTCGACCGCGAGTCGCACCGCCTCGACCTGCTCCGCTCCCGGCCGGTGCTGGCCCGCCCGCAGGTGATGGTGGACCAGCGGGTCGTGGAGGTGACCGCGCTGCGCGACCGGAGCGGTCGCTGCCTCGACCACCGGCTCGGCGCCGCCGACGACGACCTGCGGCACACGCTGGCCCGGCTGCGCGCCCTCTCCCCCGCGGCCACGCTCGACCGGGGCTACGCGATCGTCCAGCGCGCCGACGGCCACGTGGTCCGCGCGGCGGCCGAGGTCACCAAGGGCGACCCCCTGCGGGTACGCCTCGCCGAGGGCGAGCTGACCGCCACGGTGGACGGCTGACCGGGCGACCGGAGCACCGGGCGGTAGGGGAACACGGGCGACGTCGGAGGGGTGTGGTGGGATGTCGGCGATGACTGACGAGAAGAAGGACGAGCGGCTCAGCTACGAGCAGGCCCGCGCCGAGCTGGCCTCGGTGGTCGAGCGGCTGGAGGCCGGCGGCACGTCGCTGGAGGAGTCGCTGGCGCTCTGGGAGCGCGGCGAGCAGCTGGCCCAGATCTGCCAGCGCTGGCTCGATGGGGCCCGGGCCCGGATCGACGCCGCCCGCCAGCGCACCGACGCCTGACCACCGCAGGGCGGAACGCGGGCGGGGCGGCCGGAGCCGCCCCGCGTCTGCGCGTACCGCCTCAGTTGAACAGGTTGTAGAGCTCCGGCGGCGCCTCGACGACCTGGTCGGCCGGCGGCTTCTGGGCCGCGGTGGCGGAACCGTAGTCCGAGTAGGTCATCTTGATCTCCTGCGCGGCGCTCTGCCCGGCGGCCGGGACCTGGAGCACCAGCTCGCTGAGCCGGCCCTGCGGGTCCACCTTGGCGGTGAACGGCACCTGCTGGGCCTGCGCCCCCAGGGCGGTGATCAGGGTGGGGTCGACGGAACCGGCCTGGGCCGCCTTCGACACGTCGACGGTGCCGGCGTACGTGCCGTCGCCGGTCTTGCGGACCTCGGTGATGCCCTGGGTGATGACCGCGCTGCCGGCCGGGTCGAACGTGTCGAAGTCGAAGCCCAGCGCCCGGTTGCCCTTGATCCGGGTCTGGTCGAGATGCTGGTACTTGCCGGTGTTGATCTTCTGAATCGCCGGCACGCTGCTGGCCGTCTTGCCGCCCACCTCCAGCTTCACCCAGCTGTCCGGCTTGAAGTGGATCACGTCCAGCTTCAGCATCAGGTCGGAGGACTGGTCGCCGATGGTCATCTTCATCTCGGCGCTCTGACTGGGCTCGTGCACCTGCCCCTCGGCGCTGGACCCCACGCCGGACATGGTGAACCGGAAGTTGCCGTTCTTGATCTCGTTCGTCGAGTCGAGCAGGGCCTGCTTGGCGGCGGGATCACCGGCGCCGGGGGTCGCGCCGCTCGGGGCGATGCTGCCGGAGACGGTCGGGGACGCGGAGGTCGTCCCCGCTGCGCCGGTGCCGGTGCCGGTGCTGTTGCAGGCGGCCAGACCGGGAGTGAGCAACGCTGCGGCGAAGGCCGCCGCGCTGAAGCGTCGAATCGTCACGTGAACCTCTCCAGGTGGTCGTCCGGCCCACGGAAGGCGCCGGAGGCGTCGCGCCGCAGCCCTGACGCCGGCTCCGGCGCACGACCCGCCCGGTCGAGGTGTCCGGCGGACGAGGTCGTACCCCTTCTGTTCCCTGAAGCGGTCTTCGGCAATCCCTGTCCGGTCCGGTGCCCGACCGCTCAGCGCAGTGAGCCGGCGAGCCGACGCAGCTCGGCCTCCCCCGCGTCGCCGATGACGATGACCGTGCGGTTCGGTTCGAGGAGCACCAGGGCCTGCTCGTTGCCGCGGGCGGTGTACCGCTGCCAGCTTCCCCCGGGCAGGGCGGCCGGGCCCTGCGGCTGCCCGCCGCTCAGCTCGGTCTTCAGCAGCCGGTCGGCGGGCACGTTGCTCTGCACGAGCTGCGCGCCACGCCCTTCGGGCGTCACGTAGCCGATCCGAAGCGTCGCGCCCCCGTCGGCGGTCTGGTAGCGGGCGCTGACCGGGTGCCAGTCGGAGCCGAGGCCCTCGGGTTGGTTGACCGGGAAGGTGTTGGCCGCCCGGGCCTCGGCGATCGCCGGTGCCGGGTCGACGGTGCTGGGTTCGTCGCCGCCGAGGAAGCCCCGGTAGAAGGCGAGCAGCAGCGCGATCGGGACCAGCAGGACCAGCAGGGACAGCGCCATGTCCTTCGGCGACCGCTCGGAGCGCGCCTTCTCCCGGCGGGCGGGCGGCGCGGGCTGGTCGCCGGAGACGGCCGGGTGGGGGCCGGCCCCACCCCGGGCCGGGCCGTCGACCGGTTCGACGAGCGCCGGCTCGCCGGCGTCGGCGAGCGGCGCCGGCCCGGTCGGCTCCACCAGGGCCGGTTCGCCGACCTGCGGGATCGGTCTGCCGGCCGGCGAGCCCGGCCCGGCGGTCGGCGGGACCGGCGGCTGGCCGTCCGGCGGGGTCGCATCGGCGGGTACGCGGTCGGCTGGCTGTGCGGGTTCCACGTACCCATTCTCGCAGCCGCCGGGCCGGTGGCGCCCGACCACCGTCGCCCGGCCGCGCCCACCCCCGCCCGAGCACCCGGAGTCGAGCCGTGCCCTACCCGGCCCGCCCACCGCGGGACGGGCCGCGCACACCGCCGTCCGCCGACGGAGACCGGCCGCACCGACCACGCGGAGCGAACTTTCTCACAACCGATCCGGCCCTCGGCCCGGGCCGGGAACGACCGGCCAGGTCAGGGGTCGTTTCGCGGGTTGACCGGAAGCGGGTCCGGCGTGACCCGCCCCGGCGTTACGTTGGCCACCGTGTGAGGATCAGCGACAAACCGGCGGCGGCGACGGCCGCATCCTGCCGGTCCACCCCGCAACGTCGCGAGGAGGAAGCCGTCATGACGAACACCAGGACGCGGATCCCCCAGGATCTCGACCGCAACCTCGCCCTCGATCTGGTCCGGGTCACCGAGGCCGCGGCGATGGCCGCCGGCCGGTGGGTCGGCCGGGGCGACAAGGAGGGCGGCGACGGGGCAGCCGTCGACGCCATGCGCAAGCTGATCAACTCGATCCCGATGCGGGGCGTCGTGGTGATCGGCGAGGGCGAGAAGGACAACGCCCCGATGCTCTTCAACGGCGAGGAGGTCGGTGACGGCACCGGCGCCGAGGTGGACGTGGCGGTGGACCCGGTCGACGGCACGACCCTGATGAGCAAGGGCATGCCGAACGCCCTCGCGGTGCTCGCGGTCTCCGAGCGGGGTGCGATGTTCGACCCGAGCGCGGTCTTCTACATGGAGAAGCTCGCCGTCGGCCCGGCGTACGCCGACGTGGTCGACATCAACGCCGGGGTGGCCGAGAACATCCGGCGGATCGCCAAGGTGAAGGGGACCGACGTCTCCGAGGTGACGGTCTGCGTCCTGGACCGGTCCCGCCACGACGACCTGGTGAAGGAGATCCGGCGGATCGGGGCGGGCATCCGGTTCATCTCCGACGGGGACATCGCCGGCTCGATCGCCGCTGCCCGGGGTGAGTCCGACGTCGACGTGCTGATGGGCATCGGCGGCACGCCGGAGGGGATCATCTCCGCCTGCGCGCTGAAGTGCATGGGCGGGGCGATGCAGGCGAAGCTCTGGCCGCGGGACGCGCAGGAGCGGGAGAAGGCGCTCGCCGCCGGGCACGACCTGGACCGGGTGCTGCTCACCGACGACCTGGTCACCGGGGACAACTGCTTCTTCGTGGCGACCGGGGTGACCTCGGGCGACCTGCTGCGCGGGGTGCGGTACCGGGCCGGTGGGGCGTACACCCAGTCGATCGTGATGCGCTCCAAGAGCGGCACGATCCGGGTGATCGACTCGTACCACCGGCTGGAGAAGCTGGCCCTCTACTCGGCGATCGACTTCGACGGTCGCCCGCTGGCCGAGCAGGAGTGACCGCGACCGCGACGACGGCGCCGCCCACGCTGTCGACCGCGCGGCGGATCGCCGGCGTCGGGCTGGCCACCGCCTCCGGGGTCGCGGTGGCCGTGCAGTCCCGGATCAACGGCGAGTTGGGCGTACGCCTCGGCGACGGGATCGCCGCCGCGGTGGTCTCGTTCGGCCTGGGCCTGCTGGTGCTGCTGGTGCTGGTTCCCGCCACCCCGGGCGGCCGGCGGGGCGTGGCCGCGCTGCGGACCGCCCTGCGCGGCGGGACGCTCCGGCCGTGGCAGTGCCTGGGCGGGGTGTGCGGGGCGTTCCTGGTGGCCACGCAGGGGTTGACCATCGGCACGCTGGGCGTGGCCGTCTTCACGGTGGCGGTGGTGGCCGGGCAGTCCGGCAGCAGCCTGCTGGTCGACCGGGCCGGCGTGGGCCCGCTGGGCCGCCAGCCGGTCACCCCGGCCCGGCTGGTCGGCGCGGTGCTGACCGTGCTGGCGGTGCTGCTGGCGGTCGGCGACCGGCTCGCTGACCCGGGCGCCCTGGCGCTGGCCGTGCTGCCGCTGCTGGCCGGGGTGGGCATTGCCTGGCAGCAGGCGGTGAACGGGCGGGTCCGGGGGGCCGCCGGCAGTGCGCTGACCGCCACGCTGGTCAACTTCGCCGTCGGCACGCTGGCGCTGCTGGTCACGTTCGCGATCGACGTGGCGGTACGCGGCCGCCCGTCGGGCGGCTTCCCGCCGGAGCCGTGGCTCTATCTGGGTGGCCCCATCGGCATCCTCTTCATCGCGCTGGCCGCCGCGATCGTCCGCTTCACCGGGGTGCTGCTGCTCGGCCTGGCGACCATCGCCGGGCAGGTCGTCGGTGCCGTCCTGCTGGACCTGCTGCTGCCGACGGCGGCCTCGCACCCCGGCCCGGCGACCCTGGCCGGGGCGGCGCTGACCATGGTCGCGGTCCTCGTCGCCGCCCTCGGCTCCCGCCGGTAAGGAGGGGCCCCCTGCTAACGCCTCCGGCATAGGAGGGGCCCCCTGCTAACACAGGGGCCCGGGTCAGCGCCCGGCCGCCACGGGCGTGCGCAGGCCGGCGATCACCTCGGTCAGGGCGTCGTCGAGCGGGGTGGGTGCCAGGCCGAAGGTGGCGGTGAAGGCGGTCGAGTCCAGCAGGTAGGGCCGGTCGAACTGGTAGGCGGTCTCGCGCATCTCCCGTGCCATCGGGTTGACCAGCCCGCCGAGCCAGAGCGCGGCGTAGGGCAGCCGGGTCAGCTTCGGCACGGGGGCGCCGGTCAGGGCTGCCGTCCGCGCCGCCAGCTCCCGCACCGACAGGGCCGGCGGGCTGGGCACGTGCCAGGCCCGTCCCCAGGCCCGCTCGTCGGTGGCGGCCGTGACGAGGGCACGGGCGACGTCCGGCACGTACGTGAAGGTGTGCGGGGCGTCCGGGTCGACCGGCAGGACCATCCGCCGCCCGGCGAGCACCTGGGGGATCACCATGCTGGTCAGCGAGTTGGCCTCGGTGCCGAGGTAGTCGGACCCCCGCACCTCGGTGACCCGGACCCGACCGGCCCGGTGGGCGGCCAGCGCGTCGGTCCACATCCGGTTGCGGACCCGCCCCTTGGTGCCGGTGGCGGCGAGCGGGGTGGCCTCGGTCATCGGGCCGTCGACCGGGCCGTACCCGTAGAGGTTGCCGACGGTGGCGAGCACGGCGCCGGTCCGCTCGGCGGCGGTGAGCAGCGCGGCGGCCAGCGGCGGCCAGTCGGTGGCCCACCGGTGGTACGCCGGGTTGGCGCAGTTGTGCAGGGCCACGGCGCCCTCGGTCAGCGTGGTGAGCCGGTCGACGTCGGCGGCATCGGCGGCGACCCGCTCGACGCCGGGGTGCGCGGGCCCGGTCCCGCGTCGGGTGACCACCCGCACCCGGTCGCCCCGGTCGGCGAGCAGGCGGGCGGTGGCGGTGCCGACGGGGCCGGCGCCGACGATCACGTGCAGCGACATCAGGGGTCACCTTTCGAAGCAGGGATCCGATCGGAGAGCACTGCTCTCTCGATGACGACATCAGCATGGCCTGCGGAACGGCCCCCGTCAAGAGCACTGCTCTCGGTTTTGATTGCTGCTCTCACCCATGGCAGAGTGGGGCCATGGTCGCCCACACGATCCGCGCCCGGGTGCGCGCCGGAATGATGGACGAGATCAAGGCCGTCGCCCGCCGCCACCTGGCCACCGACGGCGCCAACCTCTCCCTGCGGGCGGTCGCCCGGGACATGGGCATGGTCTCCTCGGCCATCTACCGCTACTTCCCCAGCCGGGACGACCTGCTCACCGCGCTGATCCTCGAGGCGTACGCGGTGCTGGGGGACGCGGTGGAGACGGCCGACACCGGCGTCGACCGCGCCGACCTGCGCGGACGCTGGCACGCGGTGTGCCGGGCCGCCCGCCGCTGGGCGCTGGACCACCCGGCCGAGTACGCCCTGCTCTACGGCAGTCCGGTCCCCGGGTACGCCGCCCCCGACGACACCGTCGCACCGGCCCAACGCCCGCCGGAGGTGCTGATCGGCATCCTCCGGGACGGTCTCGCCACCGGCCGGCTGGACCCACCGGACGACCAGCTGCCCGAGCCGGTCCGCGCCGACCTGGCGGAGATCGCCGACGCTGTCTTCCCCGGGCTGGCCGAGTCGCTGCTCGCCCGGGGCATGGCCGGCTGGACCCAGCTCTTCGGACTGATCAGCTTCGAACTCTTCGGCCGGCTGGACCGGGCCGTCCCGCACCGCGACGAGTACTTCGACCACCAGACCGGCCTGATGGCCGACCTGATCGGCCTGCCCCGGGACGACTGACCGGGGCCGTCGTCAGCTCCCGTCGGAGGAGTGACCGGGGAAGAGGTGGGCGGCCGGGTCGATGGCCACCGCCGCGTTGTTCACCGCCGTCGCGGCCTCGCCGAAGCCGGTGGCGATCAGCCGCACCTTGCCCGGATATTCGGTGATGTCGCCGGCGGCGAAGACCCGGGGCAGGTTGGTGGCCATCGCGCTGTCCACCACGATGTGCCGGCGGTCCAGCCGCAGTCCCCACTCGGCGAGCGGGCCCAGGTCGGCGGTGAAGCCGAGCGCGGCCACCACCGTGTCCACCGGCAGCTCCTCCGGCGCCGCGCCGCGTACGGTGATCTCCGCGCCGGTCACCCGATCGTCGCCGAGCAGCCGGGTGACCTCGGCGTTCACGATCACGCGGATCGGCAGGCCCAGCGCCCGGGCGACGGTCGAGGCGTGGGCGCGGAACTTCTCCCGGCGGTGCACCAGGGTCACCGACCGGGCGATGGGCTGGAGCGTCACCGCCCAGTCGAAGGCCGAGTCGCCCCCACCGACGATGAGCACGTCCCGGCCGGCCAGCTCGGTCGGCTGCGGCACGAAGTAGACGATCCCGGCCCCGACGAAGCTCTCCGCCACCGGCAACGGCCGGGGCGTGAAGCTGCCCAGCCCGCCCGTGACGATCACCGCCCCGCAGCGCAGCTGCTCGCCCCCGGCGAGGCCGAGCAGCGGCCGTCCGTCCGGGTGGGAGAGTTTCTCGGCCCGCACCCCCAGCAGGTATTCCGGCTGGAAGGGCGCGGCCTGCGCGACGAGGTTCGCCACCAGGTCCCGGCCCTTGATCGCGGGGAAGCCGGCGACGTCCAGGATCAGCTTCTCCGGATACATCGCGGTCACCTGGCCACCCGGCTCGGGCAGCGCGTCGACGACCGCGACGGAGAGCCCCCGGAACCCGGCGTAGTACGCGGCGAAGAGCCCGGTCGGGCCGGCCCCGATCACCGCGACATCGACCTCGCGCATCGGCGCACCGTCACTTTCGCCTCACGGATCAACGCGTGCTGATGCCGACGCTAGGCGGACGGGCACCCCCGGGCAAGCACGTCCCAGGACCGTGTCCCGGCGGCGGTCAGGGGAGCGTGAGCGGGGGCTCCGAGTGCTCGGTCGGGTGGAGCTCGGCGCGGCGGCGCCGGAACAGGACCGCCGCCACGATCCCGCCGAGCAGCCCGAACAGGTGCCCCTGCCAGGAGATCCGCTCGTCGGTCGGGAGGATGCCGAGCAGCTGCCAGCCGTAGAGCAGGCCGACCAGCAGGACCACGGCGAAGTTCCACCAGCTCCGCTCGACGATGCCACGGGTGAGCAGGATGCCGAGATAACCGAAGATGACCCCGCTGGCACCCACCACGACCGAGTTCGGCGAGCCGGTGAACCAGACCCCGAGCCCGCTGACCAGAATGATCACCAGCGTCGACCAGAGGAACCGGCGGGTGCCGGCGGCGAGCACGAAGGTGCCGAGCAGGATCAGCGGGACGCTGTTGCTGTAGAGGTGGTTGAAGTCGGCGTGCAGGAACGGCGAGAAGAAGACGCCGTCCAGCCCCTGGAGGCGGTGCGGGATGATCCCGGCGGCGACGTCGAAGTTGGCGTCCAGTCCGACGTCGAGCGCCTCGATGAGGAAGAGCACCGGCACCACCGCGCACATGGCGACGAAGGCCCGGCCCAGCGCGGCGTAGAACGCCTCGGTGCCGAACCGGTGGGGGTCGCCGCCCGCAGGGCCTCGCCAGTTCACGCACCAAGAGCTACCAGCAATCGTCGCGCACCGCCACCGGAGGACCGCGCCACGCCGGAACACGACGACGGCGGGGTGTACGGCCTCCCGCACGCCCCGCCGTCGTCGACGTCGATCAGTACCAGCCGCTGCTCTCCGAGTGCGCCCAGGCGCCGCACGGGTTGTCGTACCGGCCCTCGATGTAGCCGAGGCCCCACTTGATCTGGGTGGCCGGGTTGGTCTTCCAGTCGTCGGCGACCGTGCCCATCTTGCTGCCGGGCAGCGCCTGCGGGATCCCGTACGCGCCGGAGCCGGAGTTGTAGGCCTTGTGGTTCCAGCCGCTCTCCCGGGTCCAGAGCTTGTCCAGGCACGGGAACTGGTCGATGCCGAAGCCCTCCTGGAGCATCAACGCGCAGCCGATCGCCCGGTTGCCGCTGTACTCCGAGCAGGAGGACGGGATCGGCCCGGCGTACGGCTTGGCGGCCGTCTCGGCCTCGGCCTTCGCCTTGGCCTCCGCCTCGACCCGCTCCTTCTTCCGGGACGCCGCCGCGGCCTCGGCCTCGCGGGCCCGCTCGGCGGCCTCCTTCGCCGCCTCGGCGGCCCGCTGCCGCGCCTGGTACTCGGCGGCCCGCTGCTTGGCGGAGGCGACGCGGTGGTCGGCCTGCCGGTCGCGCTGGTACGCGTACTCCGCCTGGTCGACCTCCAGGCCGACCTGTGCGGTCAGGCCCTGTTGCTGGGTCTCTCGGTCCTCGCCCAGGTAGAAGCCACCGGCGACGCCCACGGAGAGCAGCGCGACAGCAGCCGTACGGGCACCGAACCGGCTCCACAGCCGACTCACGAAGTGTCCCTTCGTCGGGGGCAATGACACGGCGCGGCGGCCGGCCCTCGATGGCCCCGCCCGCGCCGTGAGCGCCCCGACCCCACGGGCCGCAGCCGACGCCCCCGGGGCCCGCCGGGCTCCGTCACCGCTGTGACGAATGATGCTCGACGATCTTTCCGGGGCGTGGGCGCTCGTTGGACACCATCGCGCACAGTGAGACAGTTGGGAAACCGCAGGGGCCAAATGTGATCTGCGCCACTTTCAAAAGGTGCTAAAAGTGGCGCAGACCGGACGGCAGGTCCTACTCAGAGCGGGACGTCCTCCAACAGATCCGTGACCATCGCGGCGATCGGAGAACGCTCCGAACGGCTGAGCGTGACGTGCGCGAAGAGCGGATGCCCCTTCAGCGCCTCGATGACCGCGGTCACCCCGTCGTGCCGGCCCACCCGCAGGTTGTCCCGCTGGGCCACGTCGTGGGTCAGCACCACCCGCGACCCCTGGCCGATCCGGGACAGCACGGTGAGCAGCACCCCGCGTTCCAGCGACTGGGCCTCGTCCACGATCACGAAGGCGTCGTGCAGGCTCCGGCCCCGGATGTGGGTCAGCGGGAGCACCTCGAGGATCCCCCGGGAGGTGACCTCCTCCAGCACGTTCTCGTGCACCACCGCGCCGAGCGTGTCGAAGACCGCCTGGGCCCAGGGCGACATCTTCTCCGACTCCGAGCCGGGCAGGTAGCCGAGCTCCTGGCCGCCGACCGCGTAGAGCGGGCGGAACACGATCACCTTCTTGTGCCGGCGCCGCTCCATCACCGCCTCCAGCCCGGCGCAGAGCGCCAGGGCGGACTTGCCGGTGCCGGCCCGACCGCCGAGCGAGACGATGCCGATCGACTCGTCCAGCAGCAGGTCGAGGGCCACCCGCTGCTCGGCCGAGCGGCCGTGCACACCGAACGCCTCCCGGTCGCCGCGGACCAGCCGTACGGTCTTGTCGGGCAGCACCCGGCCGAGCGCCGAACCCCGGGCGGAGTGCAGCACCAACCCGGTGTGGCAGGGCAGCCCGGCCGCCTCGTCCAGGTCGAGCGTCTCGCCGGCATAGAGCTGACCGATCTGCTCCTCGGCCAGCTCCAGCTCCGCCATGCCCGTCCAGGTGGGGTCGCTGGCCTGGCCGTGCCGGTACTCGTCGGCGCGCAGGCCCACCGAGGCGGCCTTCACCCGCAGCGGCATGTCCTTGCTGACCAGCGTGACGTCCCGCCCCTCGGCGGCCAGGTTGAGCGCCACGGAGAGGATCCGCGCGTCGTTCGACTCGTTGCGGAAGCCGGGCGGAAGCACCCCGTCGTCGGTGTGGTTCAGCTCCACCCGGAGGGTCCCGCCCTGGTCGTTCGCGGGCACCGGCCGGTCCAGCCGGCCGTACGCGACGCGCAGCTCGTCCAGCATGCGTAGCGACTGCCGGGCGAACCAGCCCAGCTCGGGGTGGTGGCGCTTGCCCTCCAACTCGGAGATCACCACCAGCGGCAGCACCACCTCGTGCTCGGCGAAGCGGTGGAACGCCGCGGGGTCGGAGAGGAGGACCGAGGTGTCCAGGACGAAGGCCTGGCCGGCTGGTCGGGGCTCCTCTGCGTCGGCCGGCGGGGCGGCCGGCGCGCGGCGGCTCCGGGTGGCCCGGCGGGTCGTGGCAGTCGCGGCCGGAGTCTGTTCGGCACCGGCAGGGGTACGGCGAGTCGTCACAGGCCTGCTCCGCGGATGGGCACCCGGCCACCCGTGTTCCGCCTCGTCCGGTGCCCGGTGGACACGGGGTCGGATGCGGGCCCCGTGCGCGAGGTCGCAGGTCCGGGCTGGCCGGCTGGCCCGGGAGAACCCCGTGCCATGACTAGACGCTAGCCGCGCGGACGCGCCTCGGCTAGTGGTCGCCGCCGATGCCCTCCGATCGAGGGCCGGGGCCGGGACACGGCGGAGCCGGCCGGGATGCATGCCCCCTGCGCGCATCCCGGCCGGCCGGGGCCAGGGTCACCGGTCTGACCTGGCCCCACGGTGCGTGTCCGCCGCGGACGACGCACCGGGTCGAGGCGGATCTCAGCCGTGCCGGCGGACCAGCATCCCGGTGGGGTGGGGTCCGGCCGCCGCGAACGAGGATCCGGTGTAGGTGGTGCCCTGCCGGGCGGCGACCGCACCGAGCTGCGGGGCCGTGCCAGCGCGCGCCGACGGGCCGGCGGCGGCCCGACCAGCGAGCGGTACCGCACCCGTCGCCCCGCGCACCGGCGTCGTCGACGGCGGTACGGCGACCGGGCGGGCCAGGGCCGAGGCGATCACGGCCTGGGCGTCCCGGCGACGCCGGTTCCAGGCCCCACGGTCGCCGTCGAAATAGCCCTGGCGGTAGCCGAAGCGGTAACCGATCCGGTAGCTGAGCTGGCCGTGCAACCGGCCCGCCGCATAGCTGGTGGAGCCGAGCAGGAGGACGAGGACGACGACGAGGGACGGGCTCATCCGGCGGCTCCCGTCGGCGCACCGACTCCGGACCGGGTCGCGGTGGCGGGCCGGGTCGCGGTGGCGGGCCGGGTCGCGGTGGCGGGCCGGGTCATCGCTCCTCCGGCTCGCTCGGGCTGGGCTCGGCGACCAGCAGCCGCTCCAGGTCGGCGGTGCTGACGTCCTCGACCAGCTCCACGCTGATCCGGCAGCCGTCCAGCACGACCTCGGCCACCGAGGACCGCCGGATCTCGCCGCCGGCGTCGTAGACCCGGACGCTCAGCTCCGGACAGCCGAGGTGGGTACGCCAGGCGTCCCACTCCTCCCGGTCGCCGACGCTCAGCGACACGTAGCGGCAGCCCCGGGCGAGGTAGAGGCGCCAGGGGGCGCTCAGGCCGGCGGCGACCCCCTCGGCGATCAGACCGAAGGCCTGGGCGCGGGTCGCGAGCTCGGTCACGAGACCCCCTCGGCACCTGCGGGGTGACGCATGTGAGCACTCGTCGTCTCATGCACGTGACACACCGTAAGTTGTCTCATGCGCGTGACAGTATCAGCTTTTCGGCCCGCTGCCGCCGTACCGGCGGTCATCTATTCTGGCCGGGTGACACCCCTCAAGAGGGTACCGGATCGTTGGCGGTCAACCCGAGAGAGTCGTCACGTTCGCGTGACAGCAGCGTGCCGGGCCAGCCCGGCGCGGACGACTGGTCGTACCGTCACGGGGTGACCGAGACGACCAACGCCCGGAAGATCGCCTTCGCCACCTTCGTCCGCCGGGCACTCGACGACGCCCGCGCCATGCGGGCCTGGAGCGGCACCGAGGTCTCCCGGCGCACCGGCGTCTCCCGGCAGACCATCAACCGGTGGGTCCGCGGCGACTGGGCCAGCGACCCGGAGGTCGAGCGGGTGGTCGCCTTCTGCGAGGGGCTCGGGCTCAACCCGACCGCCGCCTTCACCGCCCTCGGCTGGGACCGGGCCGCCCCGCAGCCGGCCGGCCCCACCGCGCCGCCGATGGACCCGGACGTCGAGGCCCTGCTGCGTCGGCTCGTCGACCCGACCGTCTCCGACGCGGAGAAGTTCCACATCCGGGAGACGATCAGATACCTCGCCTACCGCCCGACCATGCCGGTTGACGTGGGAAAACGAGGCAGGCAGGCCGGCTGACGGCCCGTCCGGCGGTTTGCTCAGATGGCGAAAGAACGGTCGGGCAGACCCGATCGTTTACCCACCGGGCGGAAACGAGCACGCTAGCGTCCACTCGTACTGCTTGGGCTCGTCATCGGCGGGGGGACGGGACAAGGCCGAACCCAGCCCTGCGGGACAGAAGGAGGGGTCTGTCCATGACCCTGAAATGGTTGGCAGTCGTGGTCGCGGTGGTCTCACTGACCTCGTGCGTGACCGGCAACGTGGTGGTCGGAGTCCTCAACGGCGGTCAGCTTCCCCTGGTCGTCAATCTCTTCGCGCTCACCACGGCCGGCACCGCGGTGGTCCTCGCGGTCGTCGCCGAACTGCACGACCGGCTCAACGACCGGGTCAGCGCGCTCACCGAGTTCCTGGTGGCGCGGCTCAACGAGATCGAGGCGCACACCGGCGACCGGAACACCGGGTTCGTGGAGGGCTACCTGCTCAGCCACGGCCAGGAGGCGGAGGTCGTGCCGTTCGGGCGTCGGGGACGGGGAGCCGCCGAACGCTGACCTTCCCGCCCGCCGAACGTCACATCGCGGCCACGAATGAGCGCCCCCGCGCGGGGTACGCTGTCGCGCGTGCCGCCGTTGAATCTGGGCAACCAGCAGCCGAAGACCCCGTTGGACGCCGTGCACGCCTGGCGTACGACCGCCGAGCGTGCGGGCGACACCGTGCTCTTCTTCGACTTCGACGGCACGCTCGCGCCGGTCGACGACGACCCGGCCGCGGTCCAGCCCGCGCCGAAGGTGCTCGCCGCCCTGACCGCGCTCGCTCCCGTCGTACGCCGGATCGCGATCGTCTCCGCGCGACCGGTGGAGTTCCTCCGCGACCACTTCGGTGGGCTCGCCGGCATCGACCTCTACGGGCTGTACGGCCTGGAGCACAGCCACTCCGGCGGCGAGACGGTCACCGAGCCGGCCGCGCTGCCCTGGGTGCCGACCATGGCCGAGCTGGCCGACCAGGCCCGGGCCGAGCTGCCGCCGGGCGTCCTGGTCGAGTTCAAGCGGCTCTCCGTCGCCCTGCACTGGCGCACCGCGCCGCAGCTCGGCGAGATCGTGCAGGAGTGGGGCCGGGCCCGGGCCGACCGGCTCGGACTGCGCTGCCAGGCCGGCCGGATGGTGCTGGAGCTGAAGCCCCCGGTCGACCGGGACAAGGGCCTGGTCATCGGCGAGATCATCCGGGACGCCGGCGGGGCCTGGTACTTCGGCGACGACGTCTCCGACATCAAGGCCTTCGCCGCCCTGCGCGCGCGGGCCGCCGCCGACCCCGACTTCGTGGGCGTCTGCGTGGCGGTGGCGAACCCGGAGACCGGCCACGAGGTCGCCGACGCCGCCGACCTCACCCTCGACTCGCCCGCCGCCCTGGGCGACTTCCTGACTGACGCCCTCCCCCACCTCACCTGACCCCATCCCGCCCCTCCCGGCCGGTGGTCGCGGTCGATCATGGAGTCGTGGCGGGTGACGAAAGCCGCACGGGGCGTGAAACGGGCACCACACGTCCATGATCGACGCGCGGGGCGTGGGGCGTGGGGGGTCAGGCGCCGAAGCGGCGTTGGCGGGTGGCGTAGGAACGTAGGGCGCGGAGGAAGTCGACGCGGCGGAAGTCGGGCCAGTTGAGTTCGCAGAAATAGAACTCCGAGTGCGCGCTCTGCCAGAGCATGAAGCCGGAGAGGCGCTGCTCACCGCTGGTCCGGATGATCAGATCCGGGTCCGGCAGGCCCTTGGTGTAGAGGTGCTCGGAGATGTGGTCCACGTCGATCGAGCTGGCCAGCTCCTCGACGGTGCCGCCGTTCGCCGCGTGCTCCAGCAGCAACGAGCGGACCGCGTCGGCGATCTCCCGCCGGCCGCCGTACCCGACCGCGATGTTGACCTGGGCACCACCGCTGCGGTCCCGGGTCCGCTCCTCGGCCGCCTTGAGCGCGGCGGCGTGCTGCGCGGGCAGCACGTCCAGCGCGCCCACCATCCGCAGCCGCCAGGGGTTGCCCTCCTCGGCCAGCTCGGTGGTGAGGTCCTCGATGATCTGGAGCAGCGGGTCCAGCTCGGCCGCCGGCCGGGTCAGGTTGTCGGTGGAGAGCAGCCAGAGCGTCACGTGGCCCACGCCCGCCGCGTCGCACCAGCGCAGCAGCTCCTTGATCCGCTCGGCGCCCATCCGGTGGCCGTCGTTCGGGTCGACGAAGCCCATCTCGCGGGCCCATCTGCGGTTGCCGTCGCACATCACACCGACGTGCCGGGGCACCGGCTTACCCGCGAGCCTGGCCGTCAGCCGGCGCTCGTAGACGGAGTAGAGGAGTTTCCGCAGAGTCATCACCTTGCAGGGTAGCGAGCCGGCTGGAAGATCAGTGCCGCGGTGGGTGATCCCTGGCCGGGAGACCGATGCCGATCATGGCCAGGGTACGCGCGTCGAGCCGTCCGTCGCCCAGCCCCAGCTCCACGACCGTCCGGTAGACCCGGTCGTCCCGTCCGGCCGCCCGGACGGCCGCGTCGACCACCCGACGGTGCCGGGCCAGCCAGGCGGCGACCGAGCTGTGCCGCAGGTGCGTGCCGAGCCGGCGGCGCAGCGTGTCCGCGTACCGGCCGGCGGCCCGGTCGGGGACGTCGCCGCCGCCGCCGCACCCGCGAGGGCCCCGGAGCGCAGCGCGTAGAAGATGCCCTCCCCGGTGAACGGGTTGATCAGCGAGAGGGCGTCGCCGGCCAGCACCGTCCGGCCCCGACCGGGCACCGGCCGGTGGGTGGAGAGCGGCAGGTGGTGGGCGCGCAGCCCGGTCACCGTGGCCGGATCGGTGTCGGGCAGCAGCGCGGCGAGGCGGTCCAGCAGGTGCGCCCGGGTCAGTGGCTCACCGCGCAGCACCTCCCCGTACCCGACGTTCGCCCGACCGTCGCCGATCGGGAAGGACCAGGCGTACGCCGGCCAGCGCGCCGCCGAGGTGACGATGAGCTGCTCGGCCGGCCCGGGCCGGGCCGGCGCGTAGCCGCGGATGGCCAGCGCCAGGTGACGGTCCGGGTTCGCCGGCTGACCGAGCGCCCGGCGGAGCACCGAGCCCGCGCCGTCCGCCCCGACCACCGCCCGCCCGGACAGCTCGCCGTCCAGCACCACCCGGTCCGCGCGCAGCTCCACCCGGCGTACGGTGTGCCGGCGCAGCTCCGCCCCGGCCGCGACCGCCGCCGCGACGAGGCGGGCGTCGAACACCTCCCGGGGCACCGTGTACGCCGGCCGGGGCAGCGCCCGGGCCACCGCCCCGCCACCGGGGCCGACCAGCCGCAGCGCGGGCAGCGGCGCGTACCCGTCGACCGCCCCGGTGACCCCGAGTTCGGCGAGGACGTCCAACGCGTGCGCCGCGATCCCGTCCCCGCACGCCTTGTCCCGGGGAAAGTCGGACCGGTCCAGCAACAGCACCCGAGCTCCCGCCCGCCGGGCGCTCAACGCGGCAGCCGCCCCCGCCGGCCCCGCCCCCACCACCACCACATCGAACTCGTCCGCCCCCACCCGCACTCCCCCCACCCGCCCCTCCCCCCACCCCGCCCCTCCCCATCCTCACCGCCCCCACCGGTGACGGGAAGCGGCCACGCCACCCCCCACCCGATCGATCATGGACTTGTGGCACCCGTTTCGCCCTCTTTCACACCTTTCGCGAGGGACCACAACTCCATGATCGACGGGAAGGGGTGGGGGTGGGGGGTTAGGCCGCCTCGGTGTGGGTGGCGCGGTGGAGGGCGTAGAGGGCGAGGAGGGCGGCCGACAGGAGGGGGGCGCCGTCGCGGATGAGGCCGTCCAGGCCCAGGAGCCACCAGCAGAGGGGGAGGTCGACCGCGAGCACGCCGAGGGTGATCATCACCAGGAGGCGGCGGGCCCAGGGGCGGCCGCGCATGAGGAACGCGGTGCAGAAGAGAACCAGATAGCTGACCGCGATGCCGGCGACGAACCAGAACAGCACGGCCGGCACCGCGCTGAGCTGCCCGTCCAGGACGGAACCGCCGGCAACCAGCGCGGGCACCAGCATCAGCGGGCTGTAGGTGAACGCGGCGACCCGGCTGGTGAGCAGCCAACCGGTGACCGGGGCGCGTTTCGGCGCGACCTCCCGCCAGGAGATCGTCCCGCCTTCCACGACCAGGCCCTTGCGGTGCCGGACCAGGTGCCCACCGACCCCGTCGGAGCGGTAGAGCAGCGCGACCACCGCCACGCAGAGCGCGGTGAGCAGCCCGAATCCCAGCAGGCCGGGCAACGCCGGCACGCCTTCCCGGGGTACGACCAGCCGGCCGACCGCGAAGACGGTGGTCACCGCGAGGATCAGCCCGAACGGCTTCGCCACGGTACGGCCCCGGTTGACGTGCCCGATCAGCACCAGGAAGCCCAGCGACCGGAGCATCGCCCAGCCGGTGCGTACGGCGAGGCCGAACTCCTGCTCCGGGGCGTACCAGTAGTTGAGCAGCTCGACCACGACGGTGGCCGCCGCCGTGACGGCGAGCAGGGTGGTCAGCGCCCGGACGGCGGACGGCCGCCGGACCTCGACAGGTTCGGCGGCCGTCCTCATGGGATCCGATGTTGCCCGGTACGGGCAACCGTCACACCTGCTACCGCTGCGGCTGCTCCGCGTCGAGCCGGGCGCGCAGCGCGTCCAGCTCGGCCCAGAGGACGCCCGGGAGCTTGTCCCCGAACTTCTCGAACCACTCGGTGACCAGCGGGAGCTCCTTGCGCCACTCCTCCGGGTCGACCTTGAGGGCGATCCGGACGTCCTCCGGGGTCATGTCCAGACCCTCGACGTCCAGCGCGTCCTGGGCGGGGACCATGCCGATCGGGGTCTCCACCGCGTCGGCGGTGCCCTCGATCCGCTCGATGACCCACTTCAGCACCCGCGAGTTCTCGCCGAAGCCGGGCCAGAGGAAGCTGCCCTCGGCGTCCTTGCGGAACCAGTTCACGTAGTAGATCTTGGGCAGCTTGGCCGCGTCACCGTCGGCGCCCTTGCCCATCTCGATCCAGTGCCGGAAATAGTCACCGGCGTTGTAGCCGATGAACGGCAGCATGGCCATCGGGTCGCGGCGGACCACACCGACCGCGCCGGAGGCGGCGGCGGTGGTCTCCGAGGAGAGGGTGGCACCCAGGTAGACGCCGTGCACCCAGTCCCGCGCCTCGGTGACCAGCGGGATGGTGTCCCGACGACGGCCGCCGAAGAGGATCGCGTCGATCGGCACGCCGTTCGGGTCGTAGTAGTCCTCGGCGAGGATCGGGCACTGGGTGATCGGGGTGCAGAACCGGCTGTTCGCGTGCGAGGAGAGGTTGTCGCTCTCCGGCGTCCAGTCGTTGCCCTTCCAGTCGATCAGGTGCGCCGGCGGCTCACCCATGCCCTCCCACCAGATGTCGCCGTCGTCGGTGAGCGCGACGTTGGTGAAGATGGAGTTGCCGCGGTCGAGCGTCCGCATGGCGTTGGCGTTGGTCTTCCAGTCGGTGCCCGGCGCGACGCCGAAGAGGCCGTACTCCGGGTTGACGGCGTAGAGGCGGCCGTCCGGGCCGAAGCGCATCCAGGCGATGTCGTCGCCGATGGTCTCGACCTTCCAGCCCGGGATGGTCGGCTCCAGCATGGCGAGGTTGGTCTTGCCGCAGGCCGACGGGAAGGCGCCGGCGACGTGGTAGACCTTGCCCTCCGGCGAGGTGATCTTGAGGATCAGCATGTGCTCGGCGAGCCAGCCCTCGTCGCGCCCCATCACGCTGGCGATCCGCAGCGAGTAGCACTTCTTGCCGAGCAGCGAGTTGCCGCCGTAGCCGGAGCCGAACGACCAGATCTCCCGGGTCTCCGGGAAGTGCGAGATGTACTTGGTGTCGTTGCACGGCCAGGCCACGTCCTGCTGGCCGGCGTCGAGCGGGGCACCGATGGAGTGCAGCGCGTGCACGAAGTCGGCGTCGTCGCCCATCGCCTCGAGGACCTTGACACCCATCCGGGTCATGATCCGCATCGAGGCGACCACGTACGGACTGTCGGTGATCTCGACGCCGAACATCGGGCTCTCGGCCTCGACCGGACCCATGCAGAACGGGATGACGTACATGGTGCGTCCGCGCATCGAACCGCGGTACAGCTCCGTCATCGTCCGCTTCATCTCGGCCGGCGCCATCCAGTTGTTGGTGGGGCCGGCGTCCGCCTCGTCGACGGAGCAGATGAAGGTGCGCTCCTCGACCCGGGCGACGTCCGTGGGGTCCGTACGCGCGTAGAACGAGTTGGGCTTCTTCTCGGGATTCAGCCGGATCAGGGTGCCGTTGTCGACTAGCTCGTCGGTGAGGCGGCGCCACTCCTCGTCGGACCCGTCCACCCAGACCACCCGGTCGGGGGTGGTCAGTTCCGCGACCTCACGGACCCAGGCGAGCAGTTTGGGGTGGGACGTCGGGGCCTGATCGATACCCCGAACAGCAGCCGGAGCAACCATGTCACATCTCCTTGTGGTCGACGCTGACCGATCTATGGGATGCACGAGTTCTGGCGAGCGAGGCGTCGCCTTCGTGGAAACCTGGGATTGGCCTCAGCGTAAACCGGGCTGCCTCGCGAGTCAGTGGGACTGGTTGTGAAGAACTGCACAAGGTACGGCCACGCTGCGGTATCACGAGCTAATACCCGCTTTCGCGCGCAGTTTCACGCAAATCCTGCGGCGAACCTTCGACACCCGTCGGCGGGCCGGGCCACCCGCGAGTGGAAGTACGCGCCACGGTCGGGCGAGACGATTCGGTGATCCGATCCGCAATTCCGCCACATCCGGTTACGCTGCGTTCATCGGCGTACCGGCCCGGTCGTGGCACCCCGTCACGGCACCACGACGCTCCGACGCCCGGCCGAACCGGGTGTCGACGGGTCGTCGTTGCTACCCGTCGCGCGCGCGGACACCCGGTACGCTCGGCGGGTGGCCGTGACGACGACCGGGGACCAACCGGGCACCCCACAGACCCGGCCGGGTCTGGTCCGCTCCCTCGTGGAGCGTTTCGGCCACCTGGTGCGGGAGGTCAGCAAGTTCGCCACCGTCGGCGGCCTGGCCTTCCTGGTGGACTTCGCGCTGTTCAACTATCTGGCCAGCGGGCAGCACCTGCCGCCGGTGGCCGCGAAGACCATCTCGACGGTGGTCGCCGCGACCCTGGCCTTCCTGGGCAACCGGTTCTGGACCTGGCGGCACCGCGAACGCTCGCACCCGGCCCGCGAGTACGCACTGTTCTTCTTCTTCAACGGGGTCGGCCTGGGCATCACGGTGGGCTGCCTCGCACTCAGCCACTACGGCCTGGGCGCCATCTGGCCGGCGGTGTTCCAGACGCCGCTGGCCGACAACGTCGCCAGCTTCCTCGTCGGCACCGGCCTGGGGACGCTGTTCCGGTTCTGGTCGTACCGGCGGTTCGTTTTCGTGGAAGCGGGAACTCCCGTCGTTCCGGCACCTGGTCACGATCCCGAGTCCACGGCGTGATCCAGCGCCCACCCCGTCCCGCCGGGCCGAGCCGGCCCCGCCCACTGCCCTAAGGTGTTCCGCATGCGTCTTGTCCGTCTGCTACCCGAGCGCTGGCAGAAGTTCATCCACGAGGCGCTCAAATTCGGCATCGTCGGGGGCATCAACACCGCGATCAATTACGCGGTGTTCAATGCGCTGGCACTCACCGTTTTCCGCGACGGTCAGCTCAAGGCGACGGTGATCGCGACGATCGTGGCGACGATCACGTCGTATCTGATGAATCGTCACTGGACGTACCGGGATCGCCCGAAATCTGCCATGCGGCGGGAGTACGTCCTTTTCTTCGTCTTCAACGCCACCGGTCTGGTCATCGAACTCGGTGTCCTGGCCGCCGCGAAGTACGGCCTCGGCGTCAACGGCCTGCTCGCGCTGAACGTGGCGAAGACCGGCGGCGTGCTGCTGGCCACCATGTTCCGCTTCTGGTCCTACCGGACCTTCGTCTTCCAGCCGGTGCCCCAGCACGCGGCCGAGACCTGGCACACCATCCCACGGGACGAGTGGGACACCATGGCCGAGATGGACCCGGTGGCCGAGCTGGCCGAGTCCGTCAGCGAGCTGGAGGAGACCGAGCCGCGCCCGGGCGAGCAGCCCGAACGCGGCACCGGTCGACGCGGGACGGAGCCGGCGTACGGCGCACCGGCCCAGGGCCGGCCCGCCGCGGCGGACGCCGCGCTGGGCCGTACCCTCGATGCCGATCTGGACGCGGAGCTCGCCGCCGAGTTCCACGCCGGCACCCGGCGCTCCCCGCGCCGCTGACCCACCGCGTCCCGGCGGGCAGCGGCCGGAAAGGTCAGGCCGACGGGTCGCGCAGCGGCTTGCCGTCCCGCAGGTCCGCCATGATCTCGCGCATCTCGCCGTCACCGAGGCTGTGCTTGTCGTGCTGCGCCTCGACCAGCTCGTAGAGCGTGGTCTGCACCCGGTCCACCCGGGGCACGTCCTTGAGCACCGACTGGCCGCGCTCCCCCGCCGACTCGATGGTGAGGGTGCCGCAACCGAGCAGCCGCTCCACGAACTTCTGGTGCATCGAGTGGTCGTTGATCCGGGTCAGCGGGAGGTCACGCCGGTTGCGGGAGAAGACGCCCTCCTGGAGCAGCACCCGCTCGTTGGTGAAGAGGTAGTGGGTGGTGCGCCAGATCAGGAACGGCCAGAGCCCCAGCGAGACCACCAGCACCAGACCGACCACGGCGATCGCGTAGAGCGCGATCGTGCCGCCGTCCCCCGCGGGCAGCAACGCCCAGCCGGCGACCACCGCCGCGACGGTGAGCACCAGCACCAGGATCGGCCGGATCAGGGCCTTCCAGTGCGGGTGCAGGTGGAGCACGACGTGCTCGTCCTCGGTGAGCACGTCTTCGGGAAACGCCACAGGAACCTCCTCGCAGAACGGACGCGCTGACCGTAACCGGTCGGCGCTCCCCCGGGGATCGGCCGCGCGGCGGGTGCGGTCACCGAAGGTGCAGCACGTCCCCGGCGGCCAGCGCGAGGCGGCCGGTGGCGGTGTCGACCTGGAGCTGACCGTCGGGGTCGACGCCGGTGGCGGTGCCGCGCACGTCCCGGCCGTCGGGCAGCAGCACCCGGACCTGGCGGCCGATGGTGGCGCAACCGGCCAGGTAGGCGTCGCGCAGGCCGCTGGCCACCGCGTCGCCGCCGGCCGCGCGCCACCGGTCGTACCAGTCGGCGAGCGAGCGGAGCAGGGCCCGCAGCAGCGGGTCCCGGTCGGTCGCCGCCGCGCCGGCCAGCTGCAGCGAGGTGGCCGGCAGGCCGGTCGGGTTCTCCGGCAGCTCGTCCGCGCGGAGGGTGACGTTCAGGCCGACGCCGACCACGATCGCCGGCGGCTGGGCGGCGGACGGGCCGGGCACCGCCTCGGCGAGCACCCCGGCCACCTTCGCGCCGTCGATCAGCAGGTCGTTGGGCCACTTCAGGCGGGCGTCCAGCTCGGCCAGCCGGGCCACCGCCTCGACCAGCGCCACCCCGGCCAGCAGCGGCAGCCAGCCGTACCCGGCGGGCGGCACGGGCGACCAGCCGCGCTCCGGGACGGCCTCGCCGGGGCGCAGCAGCACGCTGGTCGCGATGCCGGCGCGCGGCGGCGACTGCCACACCCGGCCGCGCCGGCCACGTCCCGAGGTCTGCCGCTCGGCGACCACGACCAGCCCCTCCGGCTCGCCGGCCTGGGCGGCGGCGACCACGTCGGCGTTGGTGGAGCCGGTCTCCGCGCGCAGCTCCAGCCGGCGCCACGGGCCGTGCGGGGCGAGCAGCGCGCGCCGCAGCCGGACCGCCGACAGCGGCGGTCGGTCCAGGTCGGTGTACGGCGAGCCGGGCATCCCGCCAGCCTACGGCCCGGCCCGGCCCGTCGCCGCGACCGCACCGCACCCGGGCGCACTGAGGCGCACTGCACAACGGCGGCGCCCTGAACCATCGTTATATTCCCTGGGTGACTACCGAGACCGGGATCAACATCCACAGCACCGCGGGCAAGCTGGCGGACCTGGACCGTCGGGTCGACGAGGCGGTGCACGCCGGGTCGGCGCGCGCGGTCTCCAAGCAGCACGCGAGGGGCAAGAAGACCGCGCGGGAACGCATCGAGATGCTGCTCGACGAGGGTTCCTTCGTCGAGCTGGACGAGCTGGCCCGGCACCGGTCGACGGCCTTCGGGCTGGAGCGCAACCGCCCGTACGGCGACGGCGTGGTGACCGGCTACGGCACGGTGGACGGCCGGCAGGTCTGCGTCTTCGCCCAGGACTTCACGGTCTTCGGCGGCTCCCTCGGCGAGGTCTTCGGCGAGAAGATCGTCAAGGTGATGGACCTGGCCATGAAGATCGGCTGCCCGGTGATCGGCATCAACGACTCCGGTGGCGCCCGGATCCAGGAGGGCGTCGCCTCGCTGGGCCTCTACGGCGAGATCTTCTTCCGCAACGTCCGGGCCAGCGGCGTCATCCCGCAGATCTCGCTGATCATGGGCCCGTGCGCGGGCGGCGCGGTCTACTCGCCGGCGGTCACCGACTTCACCGTGATGGTCGACCAGACCTCGCACATGTTCATCACCGGCCCCGACGTGATCAAGACGGTCACCGGCGAGGACGTCGGGATGGAGGAGCTGGGCGGCGCGCGCACCCACAACGCGCGCAGCGGCAACGCGCACTACCTCGGCAGCGACGAGTCCGACGCGGTCGAGTACGTCAAGGCGCTGCTGTCGTACCTGCCGTCGAACAACCTGGACGAGCCGGTGGTCTACGAGGCCCCGGCCGACCTCTCCGTGACTGACGAGGACCGGGAGCTGGACACGCTGATCCCGGACTCGGCGAACCAGCCGTACGACATCCACCGGGTCATCGAGCACGTCGTCGACGACGGCGAGTTCCTGGAGGTCCAGCCGCTCTACGCGCAGAACATCGTGGTCGGCTTCGGCCGGGTCGAGGGCCGCCCGGTGGGCGTGGTGGCCAACCAGCCGATGCACTTCGCCGGCACGCTGGACATCGCCGCGTCGGAGAAGGCCGCCCGCTTCGTCCGCACCTGCGACGCGTTCAACATCCCGGTGCTGACCTTCGTGGACGTCCCCGGCTTCCTCCCCGGCACCGGGCAGGAGTGGGACGGCATCATCCGCCGCGGCGCGAAGCTCATCTACGCGTACGCCGAGGCGACCGTCCCGAAGGTCACCGTGATCACCCGCAAGGCCTACGGCGGCGCGTACGACGTGATGGGCTCCAAGCACCTCGGCGCGGACCTGAACTTCGCCTGGCCGACCGCGCAGATCGCGGTGATGGGCGCGCAGGGCGCGGTGAACATCCTCTACCGCTCGGAGCTGGCGAACGCCGACGACCCGGCCGCCGTCCGGGCCGAGAAGATCGCCGAGTACGAGGACACCCTCGCCAACCCGTACATCGCCGCCGAGCGGGGCTACGTCGACTCGGTGATCCCGCCGCACGAGACGCGTACGCAGATCGTGCGGGCCCTGCGCGTGCTGCGTACCAAGCGGGAGACCCTGCCCCCGAAGAAGCACGGCAACATCCCGCTGTAGGTGTAAGGAGGGGCCCCCTGTTAACGCATTCTGCATAGCAGGGGGCCCCTGTTAACACGCGTGGAGGCTCAGCAGGCCGAGTTGGCGACGGGGCAGAGGCGGGCGGCGGCCCGCCGGCCCAGTGCCTCCAGGTCGGGGTAGCTCATTCCCGGGCCGGTGCCGTCGATCCGGTCGGCGATAGTCCCCGGCCCCGGCGCGATTACCGTCACCAGGTCACCGACCCGGATCACCAGCGTCACGTCGACGGACGCGGCCGGACCCGCCGGCCCGTCGCCGGCCAGGTCGGCGGGCTCGCCCACCACGTGCCGCAGCAGCACCGACTGGTCACCGGCGAAGCCGTCGAGCGCCGTCTCCCAGCGGTCCACCAACTCGCCGGAGACCGCGCGGCCGGTCAGCGACCGGGCCGCGGTCGTCCGCCACTCCGGGCAGGCCTGCACCATCCGGTCGATGTCCCCGAAGAGTCCCAGGCCCCACGGCGGGTCGACCCGGTACACGTCCTGGCTGAGTACCGGTTCACCGGCCGGGGATCGCAGCAGGGTGCGGGACCGGGAGTAGCGGGAAGCCGTCGGCTTCAGGTAGATCTGCCTCTCGCGGGCGCAGGTCTCCAACCGCGCGTCGACCCGTACCGACTCGCCGAGGCCGCTGTCGCCGAGCCGTACGGCTGTCTTGACGGAAAGGTCGCGCGGTTCCAGCAGCACGGTGTCGGGGATCTCGGCCCGGCCGGACGGTGTCGGCGCGACCGGCGAGGCCGCCGGGTCGGCCGATCGGGCCGAGGAGGAGGAGTCGGGCCGGCCGCCACCGGGCCGAGCGGACCGCCGGCGCGGTCGGCCGCGACCGCGGTGGCGGCCGACGCGACGAGCAGGACGGCGACCGCCGCCACCAGCGTCGTGCGTCGGCTCCGCCGCCGGGCCCGGGCCCGCAGTTCGGCCGGCTCGGCCCAGCGGACGTTCCGCAACTCCTGTTGCACCAGTGCGACGAAGGTGAGGTCGTCGTCACGCATCGGTGGCCTCCTCCAGGTCCACGACGGCGAGCAGTCCGGCGAGCGCGGTCCGCCCCCGGGACAGTCGTGCCTTGACCGTGCCGACCGGGGCCGAGGTCTCCCGGGCCACCTCGGCGACCGGCATGCCCACCAGGTAGTAGAGGGCGAGGGCGATCCGTTGCTCCTCCGGCAGCCGGCGCAGGGCCGCCACCACCTCCACCGTGTCGGTGCCCGGGCCGGGGATGCTCTCCTCCGCCCCGTGCCGCAGGTAGGCGCGGGCCCGGCTGCGCAGGCTGCGCCAGCGGCTGACCGCGATCCGGCTGGCCACCACCCGTACCCAGGCCTCCGGGTCGTCGTAGTCACGCACCGTCGACCAGCGCTGCCAGGCCCGGATGTACGCCTCCTGCACCGCGTCCTGGGCCTCGGCCAGGTTGCCGGTGAGTACGCAGACGAAGCCGAGCAGCCGTTGCCGGCTCCCCCGGTAGAACTCGTCGAACCCGTCGACGTCCGGCACCCTGCTACCTCCCCCGTGGCGGTCGCAGGGGACACGCCTGGCGCGGCGACGCCGGTTGCCGGCTCAGCCGATCATTTTCTCCAGCTCGGCGATCGGGAAGCCCTCTCCTGTGGCGGTCGGGTGGGCCGGTGGGTCAGAACCGGAGGCCGGCGTCGGTCAGGTACTGGCCGGCGAGCAGCAGCGCGCCGACGCCCAGGGCGGCGAGGCTGACCAGGGCGAAGACGGTCACCCAGAACAGCGCCGGGAACGGGGTGAGCCGGGCGAGCTGGTCGGCGTCGGACTCCGGCATCCGGCCCCGGCTGCGCTGCCGTTGCAGCTCCACCACCGGGCGTACGCCGCCGAAGAGCAGGAACCAGACCGAGGTCCAGGCGAACGCGGCCTGCACCTGCGGCGGGGCGTACCAGGAGACGGCGAGCACGACGCCGCCGGTGACCAGCAGCGACAGCACGCCGAACACGTTGCGGATCATGACGAGCATGGCCAGCAACAGCGCCACGGCCACCCAGAGCAGCAGGGTGATCCGGTTGCCGGCGAGCAGCCAGGCACCACCGAGGCCGACCAGCGACGGGGCCACGTAGCCGGCCAGCAGGGTGAGGATCATTCCCGGGCCGGTGGGGCGGCCGGCGGAGAGGGTGAGCCCCGAGGTGTCCGAGTGCAACCGGATGCCGCGCAGCTTCCGGCCGGTCAGCAGGGCCACCAGGGCGTGCCCACCCTCGTGCGCGATGGTGACGGCGTTCCGGGCGATCCGCCACGGCGTCCGGGTGGCCACGACCAGCAGCGCGACGACGGCGGTGAGCAGCACCAGCAACGGCGGCGGATCGGGCTGCGCGCCCAGGAGCGTGTCCCAGATGGTGGTGAGGCCGTCGATCAGGGGCATGGGCGGGGAGCCTACCGCCACGACCTGGTGTCATGCCTAGCCGGCGGCTCGTATCGTGTGTGACTGACCGGGGGCCGAGTCCGGCGAGACGTTGACGATCACTGAGCCGTTCCGCTGGGTGCTCGACCCGGTCACGCTCCGCTGACCGACACCGATCAGTCACCGCAGCGTCGACCGGTGTCTATGAAAATTTCTTTAGTATCTCTTGCATTACGAGGCACTTACCTCCAAAGATTGTCGTCAATCGATTTGGCGTCCCTGGAGGCATCAATGACCCGTACCCGATTCTCGCTGCGCCGGCTGCTGGCCGCCGGCCTCACCGTCGCCGCCACCGCGGCGGCGGCCCTGGTCGCCACCGCCGGACCGGCGGCCGCGGCCACCACCCCCGGCATCGACGTCTCGCGCTACCAGGGCAGCATCAACTGGACCAGCGTGAAGAACTCGGGCATCCAGTTCGCCTTCATCAAGGCCACCGAGGGCACCAGCTACAAGGACGCCAACTTCAACAGCAACTACACCAACGCCTACAACGCGGGCGTGATCCGCGGGGCGTACCACTTCGCCCGGCCGAACATCTCCGGTGGCGCGACCCAGGCCGACTACCTGGCCAGCAACGGTGGCGCCTGGTCCGCCGACAGCCGTACGCTGCCCGCCGCACTCGACATCGAGGCCAACCCGTACAGCGGCGGCTACTGCTACGGCAAGACCACCTCCGGGATGCGGACCTGGATCAGCGACTTCCTGAGCCGCTACAAGTCCCGCACCGGCCGGTACGCGGTCATCTACACCACCACCAGCTGGTGGAACCAGTGCACCGGCAGCTGGACCGCCCCGTGGGCCAACCACCCGCTCTGGCTGGCCCGCTGGTCCAGCACGCCGGGCAGCCTGCCGGCCGGCGCGCCGGTCTGGAGCTTCTGGCAGTACACGTCCAGCGGCAGCGTCTCCGGGATCAGCGGCAACGTCGACCGCAACTACTGGAACGGCGACCGGACCCGCCTGGTGGCGCTGGCCAACAACACCTGATCCGCCGCAGACAGGTCGGCGGCAGCGGGATCGACTGTCACCCCTCGGGGTGCCCAGTTGGTCCGGCTGCCGCCACCGTCGTACGTACCCGGGTCAGGCCCTCCGTCGCGCGGCGACCGGGACGGGCAGCGTGCCCCGCCCGGCCACGGTGGCCCGGCGGCTCAACCGCCAGCCCGCCACCGCCGCGACGGTGAGGACCACGACACCGATCACCGCGGCCGGCGCGGAGACTCCCGCGCTCACCAGCAGCAGGACGATGTCCCCCAGCGCGACCAGCATCCACAGCGCCAGCCGGGGCGTGGTGTCCTTGCGTCGGTAACCCATGTCGCACCTCCTTCCGTCGTCGAGGATCAACTACCCCGTTCGACGGAAAGCCATGCGAATCAGTTTCGTGGCGGTGGGAACTCCCGCGCTCAGTTCACCCGGTCCGGCTTGAAACCCTTGGTGATGAGGTCCCAGGTGGCCAGGTTCGCCTGCCAGTCCTTCTCCGCCACCTCCCAGCGCAGCGCGTACCCACGGTTGCTGGCGGTGGCGACGCCCCGGTTGCGCACGTGCGTCCGCGTCCCGTTCGACGTCTGGTACCAGTCCCAGTCGGCGCAGGTGCGGTAGTAGCCGTCGCAGCGCGTGATCCCGATGAGCTTGTAGTTGCTCACGTAGTTACGGCGAGCCGGCTCCTGCTGCCGCCAGTCCGTGTACGCGTCCTTCTTCGGGCTGTCCGTCCACTGCATGTAGAGCCGTCGCCCACCGGCCGGGTCGGTGAACGTCACCGAGTTGTTGCCGTTGCTGCTGCGCCAGCCGTCCGGCAGCGGGACCTCGAAGCCGTTCGGGCCCCGGTAGTAGCGCCAGCCGGCGGGCAGCGTGAAACCACCGGCGGACGGGCTGGCCGAAGCGCTCGCGGACGGGGTCGGGCTGGGGGCGGCGCTGGTCGGCGGGGGCGCGGCCGACGCCGTGGTGGGCGCTGCCGACGAGGCCGCCGGTGCGGGCGTGGTGGCACCGGCCTGCTGGCCGCCGCCGTCACCCTTCTGGTCGCCGCCCCGGTTGAGCAGCGGCACGATCACCACGAGCCCGAGCAGCAGCAGCGCGACCGCGACGCCGATCAGCACGTTGCGCCGCGTGTGGTCCGGCTTCGTGCCCGACACGACGGTGGCCCGGCCGGTCGTCGGCGCCGGACTCACCTGGTCCGGCATGACCGACGTCGGGTTCGCCGGGCGGGCCGGCGGCGGCGCCCCCACCGAGGTGTCGTCGACCGAGGTGTCGTCGGCGGCGACCGGCGACCCGTCGAGCCGGGTGTCGTCGAGGGCGGGATCGGGAGCATCCACAGTGGCCGACGTGGGCAGGTCGACCTTCGCGGTGGGTGCCGCGTCGGCGCTCGCGGGCACCTTGGCGGTGGCGTCGTCCGCGGCCACGGCACCGGCAGCGGCGGCACCCGAAGCGGCGGCGGCGCTCACCTCGGGCTTGCGCGGCGCGGGAGCGACGGACCGCTGGTCGAACGGTCCTCGGCCGGGCGCGGTGCCGGCACCAGTGGGGGCGCGGCTCGCGCGGGCCGTTCGGGCCCGGCCGGCGTACGCCGTCCAGCAGCGAGATGCTCTTGGCCCGCTTGCCGCCGGCCTTGCGGAGCAGGCGCTCCGCCACCTCGGCGGTGATCCGCTCGGCCGGGTCCTTGCGGAGCAGGCCGTTGAGGACCGGCTTGAGCGGCCCGGCGTTCTTCGGCGGCGGCATCGGCTCGGTGGCCAGCGCCGCCAGCGTCGCGATCGCCGACGGGCGCGCGTACGGCGACTTGCCCTCCACGGCCGCGTAGAGGGTCGCGCCCAGCGACCAGAGGTCGGCCTCCGGCCCGGCCGTGCCGTCCTTGGCCCGCTCCGGGGCGATGTACGCCGGGGAGCCCAGCACCATGCCGGTCCGGGTCACGTTCGGGTCGCCGGGAATGGTCGCCAGACCGAAATCGGTCAGCACCACCCGGCCGTCGTCACCGAGCAGCACGTTGCCCGGCTTGACGTCGCGGTGCATCACGCCGGCCTTGTGCGCGGCCTTCAGCGCACCGAGCACACCCAGCCCGATCTCCACCGCCTTGGCCGGCGACACCGGCCCGTCCTCGGCGAGGGTGTCCTGCAACGACTTCGACGGGACGTACTCCATGACGATCCACGGGTCGCCGTCGGTGCGCAGCACGTCGAAGATGCGGACCACGTTGATGTTGTTCAGCCGGGCGATGGCCCGCGCCTCACGCAGCGAGCGTTCCCGCATCTCGCGGCGCTCCTCCGGGGTGAGGCTGGGCGGCGGGACGAGCTCCTTGATGGCGACGTCCCGGTGCAGCACCTCGTCGCGCGCCTTCCACACCCGACCCATGCCGCCCTGGCCGAGCGGCGAGATGAGCCGGTATCGGTCAGCGACGAGTTGGGGAAGCGCGTTCGACATCGAGAAGACGGTACCCGGCGGGTGCGACCGTCACACCGCCGGCACGCCACTGTGCGGCGAAGGTCAAGTTCTCGACGCGTACCCTGTCGTCATGTCTGCCGAAGAGCCGCTGTTCCGGGTCGTGCGCGGCGTGCCCACCGCCGAGGAACTGGCCGCCCTGGTCGGTGCCATCGTCGTCCGGACCCGACCCGCCGCCGCGCCCGCGCCGACCCCCGTGTCGCAGTGGACGCGCAGCGCCCGACCCGCCGCCGCGGCGCTCGCCGCCGGTCGCGGAGCGTGGCGCGCGTCCGGCCTCCCCGCTGAGCTTCCCCGGGTACGCCTGCTCCCTGGGGCTGCCGGTATCGCGGCGCAGCCATTAACCTCACTCAGGGAAACGGCTCCGTGACGGGTAGGGAGGATCGATGATCCCCGAGGAGGATCGCCCAGCGTCCTGGCTGCGCGACTACGCCGGCATCGAGGCCGACATCCGCAGGATGCGCGAATTCGCCGACCGGCTCCAGGCCGAGGTCGACCGGAACTACGCGCCGCACCTGTCCTACATCGCGGACGACATGCGGGCCCCGGTGCCCAACCCCGCCGACGCCTTCGTCGAGCTGGTCCAGTTCCTCCACGCGCACAACGAGACCCAGCAGGCCACCGTCAACATGGTGTGGGACGTCGGCCGGGCCACCGGCTTCCTGGCCGGCGCCGCCGGCAAGATCGCCAGCAGCCACGAACACACCGACGCGTTCGCCTCCGCCCGCGTCGCCGACGTCGAGAGCGCCCTCGCCCAGGCGCACGGCACGTCCCGACCGCTGCCCGCACTCCCCGACCCGACCGCCCCCGAGAACGGGCGGGTGGTGCTGCCGTGATCAAACGAGAAGGCGGCCGCACCTCCGGCCTCACCGACTGGCAGCTCATGGACGTGCTCAGCATGTGGGCCTGCCTCCAGGACCAGGAGACCACCGGCCATTGGAAGCAGGTCGCCGGTTGGCGCAAGGTCTGCGACCTCGCCCAGACCCACCTGGGCCGGCTGCGCGAATACCGCCGCGGGCTCGCCGAGGCGTGGCCCCCGGAGACGAACGCCGCCGCGCGGACGTACATCGTCGAGCTGGACCAGCTCATCGACAAGGTGCAGCGCACCCACGACGCGGCCGCTGCGAACCACGACGCGCTCTCCGCCGCCGCCCGCGCGCTCGGCAGCGCCCGCGCCGGCCTCGAGCCGATCTACCAGGAGTACGCCACCAAGCTCCAGCAGAAGCAGTCGTACGAGGCGACGGTCGCCGACCCCAAGGCGCTGGCAGGGAGCCGACTGCCGGACCAGCCGGTGACGGCGGCGGACCTGGAGCGGTTGAACGTGCAGGCGCGGGAGTTGATGACCGGGCTCAGCGGCGAACTCCAACAAGCCCAGGTAATGCTCCGGAGGCCCCCTACCCCCAAAACGTGGCCCGGCGTTGATCATCTGCCTCCCGACCAGCAGCCTCCCCCCGCATCCATCCCAACAGTTCCTCCTATCGTTCCCATGCCGTTGGCTATCTCCAATACCCCTTTGAGGTCTACTAAGCCAGCTGCGACAGGACAACCTTTGCCAACGCCTGCAGCACCGGGTGTGGGCCCAGTCCTTGGTGGAGCAGGAACGGGATTGGCGCCAGCCCCAAACAATCCAGGCCTAAGCGCGACACCTTCGGCGCCACCGCCTACATCCGCAGCGGGCGCACCCTCGCTTCCAACCCTCCCAAACATGCCCAGTCGAACCACTTTCCCCGGCCAATTTCGCAACCCAGCAGAGCCGGGGGGCCGACCCCTGCCAGGCAGCATCAATAGAGAACCTCCTCATGCAATTCCACCTAGATCAACACCTCTTGGAGGCCTGATCGGCGGGCCGCCGGGCATGGCTATGGGCCAACCTGGAGGGGCGGTTCCCCCACGTCGCGTCAACCCTGTCGGTGGAGTCATTGGAGGCGGCGGCGCTGGCACCGCCCCGACAGGTGCCGCGGGTTCACGACCCGGGGCTGGCCGCGCTTTTCCCTCCGGGGTTTTACACGGAACGTCTCCCCTCGGCGGCGCACCGGGCGCAGGCAGCTACGCTGGCTCCGGCACTCCGCCTCTTCGGCCAACTCGGCGAGAAAATGACGAGAGCGAGCCACGCCGTTGGGACCCGGATCACCCGTGGGAGGTCGATCAAGGCGTGGATCCAATCGTCCGTCCTCCAGATGAAGAGGGACCCATAGATCCCGGGCCTGCAATCGGATTTGATAGGTGAGCCGGACACTAATACACGTCACCATAGGCGTATTTCTTGCCTGTGTAAATGCGGCGCTTCAAGCACCACCGGCGCCTCTGCCACGTTCGACTCACGCCTCCGAATTTAGGAGATCGGCTCAGTGGCACCTGCGCTACCTAAACGTGCATAAAGCGCAGGAAATAACAAGGGGTGCGGGCGTAACTGTGGCGGTTCCAGATACGGGCGTCTTTCCTCATCCCGATCTAAAAAGAAATTTGCTACCCGGTACGGACTCAATTTCGGGCAGCACCGGAAACGGGTGGCAGGATCTCGATGGCCACGGCACTGGCATGGCTGGTCTAATTGCCGCAAACGGCGGCGAACGAGGCGTTGGAGCGCTTGGCATCGCCCCAGAAGCAAAGATTCTGCCAATCAGAGGAAAGCGCACGAATCTGGGTGGGGATACCGACAATCTTGCGGCCGGAATTGAATTCGCCATATCCCACGGCGCGGATGTTATAAGCATCTCCGCCGTGGCTAGTCCGACCACCCGGCTCCAGCAAGCAGTTAAGCAAGCGCTGCAAAACGACATTGTTGTGGTCGCGGGAGCAGGGAACGCCCCGGTGGACAGTGGAGTCGGCTATCCGGCTAGCGAACCAGACGTTATCGCAGTTGGTGGGATAGACAGGGTCGGCAAGCATGCAAATGTATCGGTGACAGGGCCAGAGCTGGACCTCGCAGCCCCATCTGTTGATATTTACAGCACCAGCATCAATGGCGGGTACCGCACAGGCACGGGCACTTCAGACGCCACGGCGATCGTTGCGGGGGCTGCGGCCCTCATCCGGTCCAAGTATCCCGACCTGCCGGCTCAGGAGGTCGCGCACCGTCTGACCGCCACTGCCATCGACAAGGGTCCGCCCGGCCGCGACGACGAGTACGGCTACGGCGTCATCGACCTGGTTGCCGCGCTGACGGCAGGCGTACCCCCGCTGGGTTTTGAGTCGTCGGCGGTGACCGCGCCGGCTTCCTCGACCGCGGCGGAGCCGGCGTCGGGCGACGGGGACGGCGGCGCGACGGCGCGGGGGTTGGCCACATTGGGTGTGCTGACCGCGGCGGGTGGCGGCTATCTGCTCTGGCGGCGGCGTCGACGTGCCGACGACCCGCCGCCCCGGATCAGCCGGTAGCGTCGGCGGGGTGTTGAACTCGGTACCGCTGCGCCTCGTCCTCGCCTCTCAGAGTCCCGCCCGCCGCAAGCTGCTCCACGCTGCCGGGATCGAACCCGACGTGCTGGTCAGCGGGGTGGACGAGTCGCAGGTGGTCAGTGACCGGGCGGAGGAATTGTGCCTGGAGCTGGCGCGGTTGAAGGCGCAGGCGGTGGCCGGGCGGCTGCGTGCCACGCCGGACGAGCGGACGCTGGTGCTGGGCTGCGATTCGGTGCTCGGGTTCGACGGCGAGATCTTCGGCAAGCCGGCCGACGCGGCGGACGCGACCCGGCGATGGGAGCGGATGCGGGGGCGCAGCGGGGTGCTGCACACCGGGCACTGCCTGATCGACGTGACGCACGAGGCGCGCGCGGAGGCGGTCGCGTCGACGACCGTGCATTTTGCCGACGTCAGCGACGAGGAGATCGCCGCGTACGTGGCGACGGGCGAGCCGTTGGCGGTGGCGGGCGCGTTCACCATCGACGGGCTGGGCGGGGCGTTCCTGACCGGCATCGAGGGTGATCCTGGCACGGTGGTCGGGTTGAGCCTGCCGCTGCTGCGTACGCTGCTGGCCGAGTTGGAGCTGAGCGTCACCGATCTGTGGACGAAGGTCGCGCCGGGGGGCCAGGAGGTCGAGCACCTCGGCTAGCGTCCGGGCATGACCACGAAGCCGCTGCCCCTGACGCCGGAACTGCACGCCTATCTCGTCGCGCACGGGTCCGCGCCGGATGAGATCGTCCGAGAGCTGGCCGAGGAGACCCGGGCGGCGCTGCCCGACCAGGCGGACATGCAGGTCGCCCCGGAGCAGGCCGCGTTCCTGACGTTCCTCACCCGGCTGCTCGGGGTGCGGCAGGCGGTGGAGGTGGGCACCTTCACCGGCCTGTCGTCGCTGGCGATCGCCCGGGGGCTGGCCGACGGCGGCCGGTTGACGTGCTTCGACATCTCCGAGGAGTACACGGGCGTCGCGCGCCGCTACTGGGCGCGGGCCGGGGTGGAGGATCGGATCGAGCTGCGCATCGGCCCGGCCGCCGAGACCCTGCGGGCGCTGCCCCGGGAGCGCCACCTGGACTTCGCGTTCATCGACGCGGACAAGGTCGGCTACCCGGTCTACTGGGACGAGCTGGTGCCGCGGATGCGACCGGGTGCGGTGGTCGCGGTGGACAACACGCTGCGCGGCGGCCGGGTCCTCGCGCCGCAGAACGCCGACGACCGCGCGATCGCCGCCTTCAACGACGAGATCCTGGCCGACGTCCGCGTCGAAGTGGTCATGCTCCCCATCGCCGACGGCGTCACCCTCGCCCGGGTCCGCTGACGTCCGACGGCACGCCGCCGACACGGCGGCCACCGCACACCCCGGACACCGCCAGGTCGGCGACGTGGGGTCGACCAAGGGGCGGCGGTCAGAGGCCGGCCAGGGCCGGGTCGCGGGTGGGCCGGGCGGCGACGCGCAGGGCCCGACCGAGGCGCACGGCGAGCAGCAGGGCCGCCGCGATGAAGCCGGGCAGCAGCAGGAAGGCCAGGTGCGGCCCGACCCCGTCGGCCACCCACCCCAGCACCACCGGCGCGATCCCGAAACCCACCCCCATCGAGTACGACGCCCAGCCGGCCGCCTTGTCGGCGGCCGGCCCCGCGACGGCCAGCGCGATCGAGATCACCAGCGGATAGTGCAGCGCGTTGCCGAGGCCGAGTACGACCAGCCCGGTGACGGCGAGCCAGCCGGTCGACGCGACCCAGAAAAGGGTGAAGCCGGCCAGGGAGACGGTCAGCGCTGCCAGCAGCAGCGGCACCGGCGGCCAGCGCAGCGCGAACCGGCCACCGACGACGCGACCGACGAACATGCCGCAGACGATGGCGGCCACTGCGGCGGACGCCCCGCCCGCGCTGAGCCCGGCGTGGCTGCGCAGCACGTCGGCCGTCCAGAGCGACAGGCACACCTCGATCGACCCGGTCACCGCCATCAACGCCCAGGCGATCCAGTACGACCGGGGCAGCCGGTCGCCCCGGCCTGCCGACCGGCCGACAGCGGGAGCAGGCCGGCCATCGGCGACGGGGTGGACGGCGGCGGGTTCCGCCGCAGCGGCGGTGGCGGCCACCCCGACGGCGGCGGGTTCCGCAGCGGCGGTGGCGGTCACGCCGACCGGGCCGGCGGCAGCCCGGGTGGGCTGCGGCAGGCGTACCCGGAAGGTCAGGGCGGCGAGGGCGACCAGCGTGATCAGCCCGACCTCGACGGCCATCACCGGCCGCCAGCCGAGGCCGGTGTCCACGGACCCGCCGATCACCAGCGGGGCGAGGATGCCCATGCCGGCGCAGGCGGCGTTGGCCTCGGTGAGCGCGGCGGGCGCCGCCGGGCCGTGCCGGTCGGTGAGCACCACGGACACCCCGCTGATCACCATCATGCCGAAGGTGGCGATGACGGCGACCGCGGTGATGGTGGCGGGCAAGGGCCGCAGCAGGCCCAGCGCCGCCGCGCCGACGGCCACGCCGGCGAGGCCGACCCAGGTGGCGGGGCCGCGACCGAACCGCCGGGCGAGCGGCGCGAAGAGCGCGCCGCCGAGCATCGCGCCGACCGCGATGCCGGTGCTGTGCAGACCGGCGACGGCGGCGCTGGTGCCCTGTTCGTCGCGGAGCAGGGGTACGACGGGACCGAACCCGTAGAGGAAGAAGCCCCACAGTCCCAGTTGGGCGTAGGTCAGCCAGGTGATCTTGTCACGGGTGAGGCGGGGCACTGGCCTTACGCTACAGCCGTCTCACCGGTGCCCCGCCCCAGCTGAGAGGCAGCTCTCTCGGTGTTAAGAGGGGGCCCCTGCTATACCGCAGGCGTTAACAGGGGGCCCCTCCTTTCACCGGACGCTGCGGGCGAACTGGCGGGCGGCCCAGACCACGGCGGCGACGGCCAGGACCGCGATGATGCTCAGGCCCTGCCAGACCTTGTCGTTGCCGAGGTCGCCGGCGAAGAGTGCGCGGGTGCCGTCGACGGCCCAGGAGAAGGGGTTCCACTTCGCGACGCCCTGCAGCCAGCCGGGCGCGAAGGTGAGCGGCAGCAGGATGCCGGAGAGCAGCAGCACCGGCTGGGCGACGGTGTTCATCAGCGGGGCGAGCGCGTCCTCGCTCTTCACCTTGAGCGCGACGCCGTAGGAGACCGCCGAGGTCATCAGCGCGATCAACGCCAGCATCAGGTACGCCAGCAGCAGGTGCCCGAGGGTGACGCGCAGGTCGAACAGGAGCGCCAGCAGGGTGATGATGACCGCCTGCACGATCAGCGAGACGACGTCCCGCAGCGCGCGGCCGATCAGCAGGGCGAGCCGGCTGACCGGGGTGACCCGGGAGCGTTCGATGACCCCGGCGCGCAGCTCGGCGATCAGGCCGAAGCCCTGGAACAGGCCGCCGAAGATGGCCAGCAGCACCAGCAGGCCGGGTACGAAGATCTTGTAGGCCGCCGCCTGGCTGGGCGCGTTCAGGGCGGGCTTGAGCAGCGGGGCGAAGAGCAGCAGGTACATCACCGGCTGGAAGACGCCGACGAAGACCCAGACCGGGTTGCGCAGCAGCAGCAGGATCTGGCGCTGGAAGATCAGCCAGGTGTCGCGGAGGAGCTTCATGGTGGGGTCTCCGGTTCTCAGGACTCGCGCAGCGAGCGGCCGGTCTTGGTGAGGAAGACGTCGTCGAGGCTGGGGCGGTGCAGCTCGATGGAGCGCAGGTCCAGCCCGGCGTGGTCGAGACGGCGCAGCACCTGCGGGATGGCGGTGGCACCCTCGTCGACATGGAGGCGCAGGCCGCCCTCGTCGGCAGTCTCCAGCTTGGTGACGTACGGCTCGGTGTCGAGCAGCTCCGCCGCGCGGGGGGTGGCGGCCCGGTCGAGGCCGACGAGCACCACGTCACCGGAGATCTCGCGCTTCAGCTCCGCCGGGGTGCCCTCGGCGACGATCTCGCCGTTGTCCATGATCGCGATGCGGTCGCAGAGCGCGTCGGCCTCGTCCAGGTAGTGCGTGGTGATGAAGACGGTCATCCCGTCGGCCCGTAGCCGGCGGATCTCGTCCCACATGTGCGCGCGGCTCTGCGGGTCGAGGCCGGTCGTCGGCTCGTCGAGGAAGACGATGGCGGGGGCGTGGATGATGCCGAGGGCGATCTCCACGCGGCGGCGCTGGCCGCCGGAGTAGGTCTTGCACTTGCGGTCGGCGTACTCGGTGAGCTGGAAGGCGGCCAGGGCGCGGGCGGCCCGGCGTTCCGCGTCGGCCTTGCCGATGCCGTACATCCGGGCCTGGAGGACCAGTTCCTCGCGGGCGGTGGACTCGTCCCAGGTGCTGCCGCCCTGGGGCACGTAGCCGATCCGGCGGCGCACTCCGGCCGGGTCCGTGCGCAGGTCGGCGCCGGCCACGGTGGCCTCGCCGCCGTCCGGCTCGATGAGGGTGGCGAGCATCCGCAGGGTGGTGGTCTTGCCGGCGCCGTTGGGGCCGAGGAACCCGAAGATCTCCCCCTCGGTGACGTCGAGGTCGACGCCCCGGACCGCGTCCACGGTCTTCGTCTCGCGACCCGCCCGGGAGCGGAAGGACTTCCGCAGCCCCCTGGTCTCGATCATGTGTGCTCCTGGTCGTCCGGGCCGGAGGGGACCGGCCGCCGATCGTCCGCGACGGGGACGCACCCCTCCTTCGCGTTCGCGCCGAGGCTAACGCGATATAACTTCTTTGGTCAACGTTGATTATTTCGCGTCATGGTCGGCGGCGGGCCGACCGTCGGACCAGCCGGACCACTGCTCGGTCGGCTCCAGCCCCGCAGGCAGGTACGACACCCCGGAGTCGATCCGCTCGGCGATCCGTTCGCACCATGTCATCTCCGCCTCGGCCCGGGCGGACCAGAGCTCGAACATCCACCCGACGTGCACCGGCTTGCTGGCCCGGATCCAGTCGGACGCCAGCGAGGCGCGCATCGACTCGATCCCGGCGCGCAGCAGGTTGGCCCGGTTCCGCAGCGCGGCCGCCGCCTCGTCGCGCGGCATCGCGGGCAGGAAGGAGAAGGCGGCGGTGAACGGGTCGGGCCGCTCCTGGACCTGCCACCACTGGGCCCGCAGCAGGCTCTCGAACTCGTCCTCGCCCTTCCGCGTCACCTCGTACGTGGTCCGCGCCGGGCGGGCGCCCACCTGCTCGGTGGCGACCTCCCGGAGCAGTCCCTCGTCGGCCAGCTTGCGCAGGGCGTGATAGATCGAGCCGGGCTGGACGTTGGCCCACCGGTCGGCGCCCCAGCTAAGCAGTTCCCGGCGTACGTCGTAGCCGTGCACCGGCTGCATCCACCGGACCAGACCGAGAATCATCATCCGCGTCGCTGACATCGAACAAGCGTAATAGACAAGTTTGACTAGGGGGTGGGCCCGACAGTGCGGCATCCCACACTGAGCGATCGTTAGGCCGGCCAGGGTGGCCGATACACTCCCGGCATCGACCTCCCGGGAGGAGCCCCCAAGGTGCGCAAGGTACTCATCGCCAACCGCGGCGAGATCGCCGTCCGCGTCATCCGCGCCTGCCGCGACGCCGGGCTGGGCAGCGTCGCCGTCTATGCGGACTCGGACCGGGACGCCCTGCACGCCACCCTGGCCGACGAGGCGTACGCCCTGGGCGGCGACACCGCGGCCGAGAGCTACCTGCGGATCGACAAGCTGATCGACGTGGCCCGCAAGGCCGACGCCGACGCCGTGCACCCCGGTTACGGCTTCCTCTCCGAGAACGCCGACTTCGCCCAGGCGGTCATCGACGCGGGGCTGACCTGGATCGGCCCGACCCCGCAGGCGATCCGCGACCTGGGCGACAAGGTGACCGCCCGGCACATCGCCCAGCGGGCCGGCGCGCCCCTGGTGCCCGGCACGCCGGACCCGGTCAACAACGCCGACGAGGTGATGGCCTTCGCCGTCGACCACGGCCTGCCGGTCGCCATCAAGGCCGCCTTCGGTGGCGGCGGTCGCGGCCTCAAGGTGGCCCGGACCATGGAGGAGATCCCGCAGCTGTTCGAGTCGGCCACCCGCGAGGCGGTCGCCGCGTTCGGCCGGGGCGAGTGCTTCGTCGAGCGCTACCTCGACAAGCCCCGCCACGTCGAGGCGCAGGTGCTGGCCGATCAGCACGGCAACGTGATCGTGGTGGGCACCCGGGACTGCTCGCTCCAGCGGCGGCACCAGAAGCTGGTCGAGGAGGCCCCCGCGCCGTTCCTCACCGACGCCCAGCGGGCCCAGATCCACGACAGCGCCAAGGCGATCTGCCGGGAGGCCGGCTACCACGGCGCCGGCACCGTCGAATACCTGGTCGGGGTGGACGGCACCATCTCCTTCCTGGAGGTCAACACCCGCCTGCAGGTGGAGCACCCGGTCACCGAGGAGACCGCCGGCATCGACCTGGTCCGCGAGCAGTTCCGGATCGCCGACGGCGAGAAGCTGCGCCTCACCGAGGACCCGACCCCGCGCGGGCACGCCATCGAGTTCCGGATCAACGGCGAGGACCCGGGCCGCAGCTTCCTGCCCGCCCCGGGCACCGTCACCGCGCTGCGGCTGCCCAGCGGCCCGGGCGTCCGGGTCGACACCGGCATCTCGGCCGGCGACGTGATCGGCGGCAACTTCGACTCGCTGCTGGCCAAGGTGATCATCGTCGGCGAGACGCGTACCGAGGCGATCGAGCGGGCCCGCCGGGCGCTGGACGAGATGGTCGTCGACGGCATGGCCACCGCGCTGCCCTTCCACCGGCTGGTGGTCCGCGACGAGGCGTTCACCGCCGAGCCGTTCACCGTGCACACCCGGTGGATCGAGACCGAGTTCGACAACACCGTGCCGCCGTTCACCGCCGCCGCCGGCCCCGCCGAGGCGGCGGCCGAGCGCGAGACCGTCGTGGTCGAGGTGGCCGGCAAGCGGCTGGAGGTCGTCCTCCCCGCCGGCCTCGGCGCGGGTACGGCAGCCGCCGCACCCGCCGCGAAGAAGCCGGCCCGCCGGGGTGGCGGGGCCAAGGCCGGCACCACGGTCAGCGGCGACGCGCTCGCCTCCCCCATGCAGGGCACCATCGTCAAGATCGCCGTCGCGGACGGCGACACGGTCGCCGAGGGCGACCTGGTCGTCGTCCTGGAGGCGATGAAGATGGAGCAGCCGCTGCACGCCCACAAGGCCGGCACGATCAGCGGCCTCTCCGCCGAGGTCGGCGCGGTGATCACCGCCGGTGCGGCGATCTGCACCATCGCCTGAGGCGTAAGGAGGGGCCCCCTCTTAACGCCTCAGGTATAGGAACGGCCCCCTCTTGACGCCCGATCCGGCGAGCCCGCCCGACCCGGCGAGCCCGGCCGACCCGACGGGCGGCGGTCAGTGCAGCGTCTCGGCGGCGATCGCCCGGACCGCGGTGGTGAGGGCGTCCAGCACCGTCGACTCCAGCCGCCAGTGCTGCCAGTACAGCGGCACGTCGACGTGGCGGGTCGGGTCCAGGTCGACGCAGACCCCGGCGGCGAAATCCGCGCGGGCGAGCGGCTCCGGGATCAGCGCCCAGCCGAGCCCCCGCCGCACCGCCTCGCTGAACGCCGGCACCGACGGCAGGTAGTGCGTCGGCGGGTCGAGGTCCCGACCGGTCACCGCGTGCATGAAGCGGTGCTGGATCCGGTCCTTGCGGTCGAAGACGAGCACCGGCGCGGTGGCGAACGCCTCGGCGGTGGGCCCGTCGGCGAACCACCGCCGGGCCAGCGCCGGGGCGGCCAGCGCCCGGTACCGCATCGCACCCAGCCGGCGTACCCGGCAGCCCTGGACCGCCTCGCGCTGGGCGGTGACCGCCGCCAGCACCGAGCCGTCGCGCAGCAGCTCCGCGCTGTGGTCCTGGTCGTCCTGGTGTACGTCGAACAGCAGCGCCAGCTCCGCCGGCACCCGGGCCAGCGCGCCGACGAACCAGGTGGCGAGCGAGTCGGCGTTGACCGCCACGGCCACCCGGGTGCCGTCCGGCGCGCCGGTCAGCGGCCCCCGGGCCTCGGCGAGCGCCTCGCTCTCCAGCAGCTGGAGCTGGCTGGCGAGCCGCAGCAGCGGGCGGCCCGCCTCGGTGATCCGGCACGGCCGGCCCCGGCGGACGAGCACCTGGCCGACCGTCACCTCCAGGGCCCTGATCCGCTGGCTCACCGCCGACTGGGTGACATGCAGTACCCGGGCGGCGCGCTCGAAGCTGCCCTCCCCGACCACCGCGGCGAGGGTACGGAGCTGGGTGGAGTCGACACCGTCCATCAGTTGAGCTTATGGAAGTACAGAATCTTTAGTTGGACTGGTGGATCGGGCGCTCGTAGCGTCGGGTCGTGCCGGACATCCTCGCCTCCGCCCTCGCCGGGCTCACCGTCTCCGCCGCCCTGATCGTCGCCATCGGGGCGCAGAACGCCTTCGTGCTCCGGCAGGGCCTGCGCCGGGAGCACGTCGCGCCCGTCGTCGCCATCTGCGCGCTCTCCGACGCCGTCCTGATCACCGCGGGCGTCGCCGGCATGGGGACGGTGGTCGCCGACCGGCCGGGACTGCTGACGGCGCTCCGCTGGGCCGGCGCCACCTTCCTGCTCGGCTACGCCGTGCTCGCCGCCCGCCGCGCGGTACGCCCCGGCGCCCTGCGGCCGGCCGACCGGCCGTCGGCCACCCTCGGCGCCACCGTCCTGACCTGCCTCGCGTTCACCTGGCTCAACCCGCACGTCTATCTGGACACCGTGCTGCTGCTCGGTGGGGTCGCCCAGCAGCACGAGCACCGGTGGGCGTTCGGCGCGGGCGCGGCGTCGGCCAGCCTGCTCTGGTTCGCCGCGCTGGGTGGCGGAGCCCGGCGACTCGCTCCGCTGCTCGCCCGTACCGGAGCCTGGCGGGTGCTCGACGGCGCGGTCGCCGCCGTGATGGCGGCGGTGGCGGTGGCCCTGCTGCTGGGCGGCTGAGCCGGAGTGTTTTCCGCGACCACCGGCGGCGGTGCCGCCGCCGGCCAGGAATGATGGCCGGGTGAGGTTCCTTCATGGCGCGGTTCCCGCGCACGACCTGACCTACAACGACGTCTTCATGGCGCCCAACCACTCGGAGGTGGCCTCCCGGCTCGACGTCGACCTGGCCACGGGTGACGGCACCGGCACCACGATCCCGCTGGTGGTGGCCAACATGACGGCGGTCGCCGGCCGACGGATGGCCGAGACGGTGGCCCGGCGTGGCGCGATCGCGGTCATCCCGCAGGACATCCCGATCGAGGTGGTGGCCGACGTCGTCGCCTGGGTCAAGCAGCGGCACCTGGTGCACGACACGGCGATCACCCTCGGCCCGACCGACACCGTCGGCGACGCGATCCACCTGCTGCCGAAGCGCTCGCACGGCGCGGTGATCGTGGTCGACCCGGAGGGCCGACCGCTGGGCGTGGTCACCGAGGCGGACACCGTCGGCGTGGACCGGTTCGCCCAGCTCCGGCACGTGATGTCGACCGAGCTGCACACCGTGCCGGCGGACGCGGACCCGCGTACCGGCTTCGACCGGCTCTCGGCCGGGCGGCGACGGCTCGCCCCGGTGGTGGACGCGCAGGGGCGTCTGGTCGGGGTGCTCACCCGGCAGGGCGCGCTGCGCGCCACGCTCTACCGGCCGGCCGTCGACGACCGGAACCGGCTGCGGATCGCCGCGGCGGTCGGCATCAACGGGGACGTCACCGGTAAGGCGGCGGCCCTGCTGGAGGCGGGGGCGGACACCCTGGTGGTGGACACCGCGCACGGCCACCAGCAGCGGATGATCTCCGCACTGCGGGCGGTCCGCAAGCTCGACCCTCAGGTCCCGGTGGCGGCCGGCAACGTGGTCACCGCCGAGGGCGTACGCGACCTGGTGGAGGCGGGTGCCGACATCGTCAAGGTGGGCGTCGGGCCGGGTGCCATGTGCACCACCCGGATGATGACCGGCGTCGGCCGACCCCAGTTCTCGGCGGTGCTCGACTGCGCGGCGGCGGCCCGCGCGCTGGGCCGGCACGTCTGGGCCGACGGCGGCGTACGGCACCCGCGCGACGTGGCGTTGGCGCTGGCCGCGGGTGCCTCGAACGTGATGATCGGTTCCTGGTTCGCCGGCACCTACGAGTCCCCCGGCGACCTCTACACCGACGCCGACGGCCGGCGGTACAAGGAGAGCTTCGGCATGGCGTCGTCCCGCGCGGTCAGCGCCCGGACGGCCGAGGACAGCGCCTTCGACCGGGCCCGGAAGGCGATCTTCGAGGAGGGCATCTCCTCGGCCCGGATGTACCTGGACCCGACCCGCCCCGGCGTGGAGGACCTGATCGACGAGATCATCTCCGGGGTCCGGAGCGCCTTCACCTACGCGGGCGCGCGCAACCTGGACGAGTTCCACGAGCGCGCCCTGGTCGGCGTGCAGAGCACCGCCGGCTACACCGAGGGCATGCCGCTGCCGACGAGCTGGTGAAGGCTACGCGTTAAGCGGGGCCCCCTGTACAACGCGAGGCGTTAACAGGGGGCCCCTCCTTACACCTGAGCGGGTTCGGCGGCGGGGGGCGGCGTGGCCTCGGTGGCCTCGGTGCGTACCCGGGGCAGCCGGAGGCAGGCGACGAGGCCGAGCAACAGGAAGCCGGCGGCGGAGAAGGCCGCGTACCGGGTGGCGTCGGAGAAGGCCACCTTCGCCTCCTCGGCGATCGGTGCGGTACGCGGGTCGGCGGCCAGCCCGGTGATCGCCGCGCCGGCGCTCTCCTTGACCGCGGTCACCACCTGGTCGCGCTGGGCGGGAGGCACCCCGGGCTGGTCGGCGAGCCGGTCGGTGAGGATGCCGCCGAGGCTGGCGAAGAGCACCGTGCCGAGCACCGCGATGCCGAGCGCCGAGCCGACCTGGCGGGCGGTGCTCTGCAGGCCGGAGCCCTGGCCGCTGCGCTGCACCGGCACCTCGGACAGCGAGACGCCGGTGAGCTGCGCGGTGGCCAGGCCCACGCCCACCCCGTACGCGAAGAGGAAGCCCACCGGGGCCCACCAGGCGGTGTCGGGGGCGACCACGAAGCCGAGGCCGGCCACGCCGACCAGTTCGGCGGCGACGCCGAGCTGGACCACCCGGGCCGGTCCCCAGCGCTGGGTGAGCGGGGCGCCGAGCCCACTGGCCAGGAAGCTGCCGACGGCCAGCGGCAGCAGCGCCAGGCCGGTGCGGAAGGCGCTGTAGCCGAGCACGTTCTGGAACCACAGCGGCAGGGCGAAGAGCAGGCCGAACTCGCCGAGGCTGACGATCGCGGCGGCCAGGATGCCGTTGCGGAACGAGCCGATGCCGAAGAGCGACACGTCGAGCAGTGCGGGACGGCCGGCCCGGTTGCGGCGCAGTTGCTGGGCGAGGAAGACGCCGAGCGCGGCGAGACCGAGCAGGCCGGCGACCGGGACCGGGGAGATCGCGGCGGTCCAGTCGAGGCCGAAGAGGCTGAACGGCTTCTCCCGCTGCCACCAGCCGTAGGTGCGCCCCTCGATGAGGGCGAAGACGACGCCGGTCATGCCGACCACGGAGAGCAGCGCGCCGAGCAGGTCGACGCCGCGTTCGGCCCGGTCGTCGCGGGACTCGGCGACCAGCAGGAGGGTGGCGACGACGACGGCGATCCCGACCGGGATGTTGATGCCGAACGCCCAGCGCCACGAGTACGTGGTGGTGAGCCAGCCGCCGAGCAGCGGGCCGAGGGCTGCGGCACCGCCGATGGTGGAGCCCCAGATGGCGAAGGCGATGCCCTTCTCCCGCCCGGTGAAGTTGGCGTTGAGCAGGGAGAGCGAGGTGGGCAGCATCATCGCGCCGCCGACGCCCTGCAGCACCCGGGAGGCGATCAGCGTCTCGCCGGAGCCGGCGAGCGCCGCGAGCACGCTGGCCAGCACGAAGACGGTCACCCCGGTGACGAACATCCGGCGGCGTCCGGACCGGTCGGCGAAGCGCCCGGCCACCAGCAGCAACGCCGCGAAGACCAGGGTGTACGCCTCCTGCACCCACTGCGCGTCGGTGGCGGTGATCTTCAGGTCCCGGATGATCTGCGGTACGGCGACGTTCACGATCGTGGCGTCCACGATGATCATCGCCACGCCGAGGCTGATGGCGAGCAGCCCCCACCAGCGTCCGCGTCCGTCGCTCCGCATCACGACCTCCTCGACTTTAGCTAGATTTTCTAGCTACCCGGCCTGCTAGCTTTTACCCATGGAGGGGGTTTCGTCAACCGCAGGACCGCCACCGGCGGGCCGCCCGCCGACGAGCAGCGAGGCCGCCCGCGCGCTGCGCGAGGTGCTCCGCATCGCCGGGGACACCCGCTCGGCGCTGGCCCGGCGGCTCGGCATCGGCATGACCGACGCCGCCGCCATCGACCACCTCGTCTCCAGCACCGACCCGCTCGGGCCGGTGGAACTCGGCAACCGGCTCGGCATCCGGTCCGCCTCGGCCACCACCCTGGTCGACCGCCTGGTGCAGGCCGGTCACGTCGAGCGGGCACCACACCCGAGCGACCGGCGTCGGCTCTCGCTCCAGGTCACCGAGCACGCCGTCACCGAGGTGCTGGCGGCGTTGCGGCCGATGCTGACCGGGGTCGAACAGGCGGTCGCCCGGCTCACCCCGGAGCAGGCGGCGGCCACCGCGGCGTTCCTGCACGAGGTCGCCGAGGTGATGCGCGACTACATCGCCACCGCCCCGGACGACCCCGCCGCCGGACGTCGGCCCACCCCCCGCGACTGAGCCGTCCCGCCGGAAAATAGTTTGGGGCCTTACGGTCCGGGAGCTAATCTGACGTCCGTGAAGATGGAACCGCTCGTCAGCTTCCCCGACCTGGTGCGTCAGGCGCCGCTCGGCCGACTGCTCTCGATCGCCGGTCACGTCGTCGAACAGGGCTGGGGGCGTTACCTCACCGAGCACCACGGGCTCACCTCGGCCGGCATGCGGGTGCTGCTGATCCTCGCCCGGGTCGGCGACAGCACCCACCGGGAGATGGCCGAACGCTGCTTCGTCCGGCCCGCCACCCTCACCGGCATCGTCGACACCCTGGAACGCGACGGCTTCGTCGAACGTCGCCGGGACAGCGCCGACCGGCGCACCGTCCAGCTGACCCTCACCGACAAGGGGCGGGAACACACCCGCACCCTCATCGACATGATCCACAGCGATCGCCCGCTCACCTCCGTCGACGCCGACCCGGCGAAGAAGGAGGTGATCCGCGAGTTCCTGATCGAAGTGATCACGACCATGTCCGAGGGGGACCTGCGCAGGTTGAACAGTGAGCGGGATTCCACCGACGACACCACACCGGGGGGCTGTCCATGCTGATCCGTCTGCTCCGCGACCGGCTGCGCCCGTACCGGCGGGTGCTGGCCGGGGTCGTGCTGCTCCAGTTCGTCGGCACGATCGCCTCGCTCTACCTGCCGAGCCTCAACGCCGACATCATCGACCGGGGCATCGCCCGCGGCGACACCGGCTACATCATGCGTACGGGCGGGTGGATGCTGCTGGTCAGCCTGCTCCAGATCGCCTGCTCCATCGCCGCGGTCTATCTCGGCGCGCGGACCGCCATGGGCTTCGGGCGGGACGTCCGGGCGGCCATCTTCGGCCACGTCAACCGGTTCTCGGCCCGGGAGGTGAACCGCTTCGGCGCACCCTCGCTGATCACCCGGAACACCAACGACGTCCAGCAGGTGCAGATGCTGGTCCTGCTGAGCTGCACCATGCTGGTCTCCGCGCCGATCATGAGCGTCGGCGGGGTGGTGATGGCGCTCCGTACCGACCTCGGGCTCTCCTGGCTGATGCTGGTCAGCGTGCCGGTGCTGGCGATCGCGCTGGGCCTGGTGATCCGGCGGATGATGCCGGGCTTCCGGCTCATGCAGACCCGGATCGACACCGTGAACCGGGTGCTGCGCGAGCAGATCAGCGGCATCCGGGTGGTCCGCGCCTTCGTCCGCGAGCCGTACGAGACCCGCCGCTTCGGGGTCGCGAACGCCGACCTGACCGCCACCGCGCTGCGGATCGGCCGCCTCCAGGCGCTGATCTTCCCGATCGTGATGCTGGTGCTCAACGCCTCCAGCGTCGCCGTGCTCTGGTTCGGCGCGGACCGGGTGGACGCCGGCCAGATCCAGGTCGGCGCGCTCACCGCGTTCCTGGCCTATCTGATGCAGATCCTGATGGCGGTCATGATGGCCACCTTCATGCTGATGATGGTGCCCCGCGCGGCCGTCTGCGCCGAACGCATCGTCGAGGTGCTGGACACCGAGTCGTCGGTGGTGCCGGCGAAGGATCCGGTGCTGGCGGTGACCGGGCGCGCCGAACTGGAACTGCGGAACGTCACCTTCCAGTACCCGGGGGCGAGTGCGCCGGTGCTGCACGACGTCTCGTTCCGGACCGGCCCGGGACGTACCACCGCCATCATCGGCTCCACCGGCGCCGGCAAGACCACCCTGCTCACGCTGGTCCCCCGGCTGGTCGACCCGACCGCCGGCGCGGTGCTGGTCGACGGGGTGGACGTCCGGCTGCTGGAACCGGACGAGGTGTGGCGGCGGATCGGGCTGGTGCCGCAGCGGCCGTACCTGTTCAGCGGCACGGTCGCCAGCAACCTCCGGTACGGCGACCCGGACGCCACCGACGAGGAACTCTGGCAGGCGCTGGAGATCGCCCAGGCACGGGACTTCGTGACCGCGATGCCCGGCGGGCTGGACGCCCCGATCGCGCAGGGCGGCACGAACGTCTCCGGCGGTCAGCGGCAGCGGCTCGCGATCGCCCGGGCCCTGGTCCGGCGGCCGGAGATCTATCTCTTCGACGACTCGTTCTCGGCGCTCGACCTCAGCACCGACGCCCGACTACGGGCGGCGCTGCGGCCGGTCACCGCGGACGCGGCGGTGGTGATCGTGGCCCAGCGGGTCTCCACGATCGTCGACGCCGACCAGATCATCGTGCTCGAGAACGGGAGCGTGGTCGGCATCGGACGGCATCAGGAACTGCTGGCGAGCTGCCCGACGTACGCCGAGATCGTGTCGTCCCAGCAGACGGCGGAGGTGCCGGCATGAGCGCGAGGAACGGCCGGGACGGCGTACCCGGTCAGAAGCAGGCGGCGGAGGCGGCGGTGCCGACGCGGCTGCCGGCCGCCGGTCGGCGCATCGGCGGCCCGCCGTGGATGGGCGCCGCGATGCCCGCGGAGAAGTCGATGAACTTCGGGCCGTCGGCCCGGCGGCTGCTCGGCCGGCTGCGACCGCACCGGTTCCGGCTCGCCGCCGTGATCGCGCTGGCCGTGGTCAGCGTCGGGCTCAGCGTGGCCGGGCCGAAGCTCCTCGGGCACGCCACCGACCTGATCTTCAGCGGGGTGATCGGCCGGCAACTGCCCGCCGGGACCAGCACCGAGCAGGCCGCGGCGGCGGCCCGGGCGGCCGGCAACGACAACTTCGCCGACCTGCTCACCCGGATGGGCGTGGTGCCCGGGGCCGGCATCGACTTCGCCGCCCTCGGCCGGGTGCTCGCCCTGACCCTCGCGCTCTATCTGGCCGCCAGCGTGCTCATGTGGGCGCAGGGCTGGCTGCTCAACGGGGTGGTGCAGGAGACCGTGCTGCGGCTGCGCGCCGAGGTGCAGGAGAAGCTGAACCGGCTGCCGCTGCCCTACTTCGACCGGCAGCCCCGCGGGGAACTGCTCAGCCGGGTCACCAACGACATCGACAACATCTCGCAGACCCTCGCGCAGACCCTCAGCCAGCTGCTCACCTCGCTGCTGACCCTGGTCGGCGTGCTGTCGATGATGTTCTGGATCTCGCCGCTGCTGGCGCTGGTCGCGCTGGTGGCGGTGCCGCTGTCGATGGTCGTCACCCAGCTCATCGCCAAGCGGTCGCAGCGCAGGTTCATCGCCCAGTGGCGGCACACCGGCGAGCTGAACGGCCAGATCGAGGAGGCCTACACCGGCCACGAGCTGGTCAAGGTCTTCGGCCGGCAGCGCGAGGTGGAGGCCGCCTTCGCGGCGAAGAACGAGGAGCTGTTCCAGGCCAGCTTCAGCGCCCAGTTCATCTCCGGGATCATCATGCCGACGATGATGTTCGTCGGGAACCTCAGCTACGTCGCGATCGCCGTGGTCGGCGGCCTGCGGGTGGCCTCCGGGACGATGACCCTCGGCGACGTGCAGGCCTTCATCCAGTACTCCCGGCAGTTCACCCAGCCGCTCACCCAGGTCGCCTCGATGGCGAACCTGCTCCAGTCCGGGGTGGCCTCCGCCGAGCGGGTCTTCGCCGTGCTCGACGCCGACGAGCAGAGCCCGGACCCGGCCGCCGCGCCGGCCCGGGTCACCGGCCGGGTCGAGTTCGAGCACGTCCACTTCCGGTACGACCCGGACACCCCGCTGATCGAGGACCTGTCCCTGGTGGCCGAGCCCGGTCACACGGTGGCCATCGTCGGTCCGACCGGCGCCGGCAAGACCACCCTGGTCAACCTGGTCATGCGCTTCTACGAACTGGACTCCGGCCGGATCACCCTGGACGGGGTGGACATCACCGCGATGCCCCGGGACGAGCTGCGCGGCCGGATCGGCATGGTGCTCCAGGACACCTGGCTCTTCCACGGCACCATCCGGGACAACATCGCCTACGGGCGGCCGGACGCGACCGAGGAGGAGATCCTCGCCGCGGCCCGGGCCACCTACGTGGACCGCTTCGTGCGCAGCCTCCCCGACGGGTACGACACCGTGATCGACGAGGAGGGCAGCAACGTCAGCGCCGGCGAGAAGCAGCTCATCACGATCGCCCGCGCGTTCCTGGCGGAGCCGTCGCTGCTCATCCTCGACGAGGCGACCAGTTCGGTGGACACCCGGACGGAGGTGCTGCTGCAACGCGCGATGGCGGCCCTGCGCTCGGACCGGACCAGTTTCGTGATCGCGCACCGGCTCTCCACCATCCGCGACGCCGACCTGATCCTGATGATGGAGCACGGCCGGATCGTCGAGCAGGGCACCCACGAGGAACTGGTCGCCGCCGACGGCGCCTACACCCGCCTGTACCGGTCGCAGTTCACCGCGCCCGTCACCGATCAGGTGGCCGACCCGCTCCCCCGGCAGACGACGGTGGGGAGCTGAGGATGGCCGGCCGGCAGCAGGTCGGGCAAGCGGGCGGGGACGGGGACCAGGGAGAGGGGGCGGGCCGCCGGCACGGGACCTGCCGGCGACCCGCGGCGGCCCGGTCGTCAGGAACGGGGGACCCGACGTCCGTGGGGCCGCGCGCCGACAACGGTACGCCGCCCGACGCGGATCCGCCGTCCGGAACCGTGCTCCGCGGCACACCGAAATTCGGTCACGTTCCGTGTCGTGGTGTCGTTGTGAATCCGGGGCCCCACCGTGTGCGCCGTCACCCGGGGGCGGGTCAGCCCGAGGTGACGCCGGACACGGGGCCAGGCTCGGGGCAGGCAAGCGGGGGAATTCGTCGAGGTGGCGGTCGTGGCCCAACTACTCACTGACATCGTGTCACCGACCTGGGCATACCTGGCGTTGCTCGGGTTGCTGGTCGCGGACGCCTTCGTACCGGTCATCCCCACCCAGGCCGTCATGATCACCAGTGGCGCGCTCACCGTGTACGGCGTGCTCAGCCTGCCGCTGACCATCGCCGTCGGCGCGGCCGGTGTCTTCGCCGGGGACCTGGCCTGCTATCTGCTCGGGCGGGGTGCCCCCGATCGTCGGGCACCCCGGCACGCCGTGCCGGGCCGGGCCCGCCGGGTCGCCGGCCGGGTCACCCGGGGTCTGCGCGAGCCCGGACCACTGGTGATCCTGCTCTGCCGCTTCGTGCCCGGCGGCCGGATGGCGGCCTGCTTCTCGGCCGGCCGCAGCCGCTACCCGTACCGGCTCTTCCTGCTCTACGAGGGCGCGGCGGCGACCGGTTGGGCGGCGTACGGGACGCTGGTCGGGCATTTGGGCGGGACGGCACTGACCGAGTCGGCATGGCGGCTGGCGGTCATCGGGGCGGCCGCGGCGGCCGGGTTCGCGGGCGCGGGCTGGGCGATGACGGCGCTCGCCGCCCGCAACGCCCGCACCGAGATCCCCGTCGACTGAAGACCGGACCACCGGCGTGTTTCACCTAATCCGATATAAGCTGCTCTTATATTGACCAGGTGTGGGAAGTCAGACTTCACCCTGAGGTCGAAGCATGGTTTCTCGATCTGTGCTCGGTCGATTCGGTCACCGCAGACCGGGTCGCCGAGGCGATCGACCTGCTGTCGGAGCACGGTCCCGGGCTCGGCCGACCACTGGTCGACCGCTTGAAGGGCAGCGCCTTCCACCACATGAAGGAGCTGCGGCCCGGGTCGACCGGCTCGACGGAGGTGCGCATGATCTTCGCGTTCGATCCGTTACGGAAAGCGGTTTTCCTGGTTGCCGGCGACAAGTCCGGCCAATGGCAAAGTTGGTACCGGACGGCCATACCCTTGGCGGATGAACGGTTCCAGGAACACCTGATCAGCCTGAAGGAAGCCCAACGATGACCGGTGGATCCGACTGGCGGGACGTCAAGGCGAAAGCACGGGAGCTGGATCCCGCGTGGGACGACGCTGAGCGGGTGGCGCGGCGCGGAGAAATGCGCGAGCAGATGCTCGCCGCGGTCAGCGGTGCCCAACTCGCTGAGATCCGAAAGCAACTTGGCGTGACCCAGACCCAACTCGCCGAGGCAGCAGGCCTCTCCCAGGCCAGGATCAGTCAGATCGAGAACGGGGAGAGCACCAACCTGGAGACCCTGCGCGCCTACGTGACCGGCCTGGGTGGGCATCTCGACGTGGTGGCTCGGATCGGCAACATTCACCTGAACGTCGCTTGAACCAGGTCGTCGGCGCGGCAGCGGCTGCCTAGGGGTCGTCCCGGGGATCGGGGTCGGTGGGTGTCCCGGATCCGCTTCGGGTGCCGGCGACGACAGGCTGGGGGCATGCCTGGAACGCGGATGCGTGGCCTGCTGGCCCTCGGTGGGATCGCCCTGGCGGCCACCCTCGTCGTGCTCGGCCACCTCGAGGTGAACGAGGACCTGAATCCCTGGTCGCTGACCGTCAGCGACTTCGCCGTCTCCGACCGGGGCGGGGTGGTCGACGTGGCGATGGTGTTGGTCGCCGCGGCCACCGCCCTGCTCATCCCCGCGGTACGCCGATACGGCGGGCCGGCGGGTCTGTTGCTCGCGGTCTGGGCCGCCGGGTTGGTGACTGCCGCGGTGGTACCCACCAACGAGCCGGGTCTGCCCATGGACACCGCCGCCTACGTGCACCGGTACGCCTCCGTGGTCGCCTTCCTCGCCCTCCCGTCGGCCGGTTGGCTGCTCGCCCCGCGACTGCCGGCCCGCGGCCGACCGGTCCGCGGCCTCGCCGTGGTCGGTCTGCTGCTGGCGGGAGCGATGGCCTGGTCCGCGTACCCCGGTGACCGGATGCTGATCGGGCTGGTCGAACGCCTGCTGCTCCTCACCGAGGTGGCCCTGCTCGCCGTGGTCGCGGCGACGCTCGCCCGACCGGGAGACCGGGCGGGGCACGGTGCCGCCCTTGACCTCAAGGAAGGTTCAGCTCCTAGGGTCTGAGCGACCGGGCCGGCAGCGGCCCGCAGGCGAGGAGGCGGAGATGATCCTGGTGACGGGGGCGACCGGCACGGTGGGCCGGCAGGTCGTGTCGCTGTTGGTGGCAGGTGGCGAGAAGGTACGCGCGGTCAGCCGGAACCCGGCGACGGCAGGGCTGCCGCCGGGGGTCGAGGTGGTGGCCGCCGACCTGGCGGATCCGGCGTCGCTCGCGCCGCACCTGGTCGGCGTGGACGCGGTCTTCCTGATCTGGCCGTTCACCGATCCCGCCGTGGCCCGGACGACGGCACCGGAGGTGGCCCGGGTGATCGCCGACCGGGTGCCCCGGATCGTCTACCTCTCTGCGCCGGGCGCCGCCGACCAGCCGGAGTCGTTCTGGGCGCTCGTCGAGCGGGCCGTCGAGGCGTCCGGCGCGGAGTGGACCTTCCTCCGGCCGGTCGGTTTCGCCGCCAACACCCTGATGTGGGCCGACCAGATCCGCGCCGGTGACGTGGTGCGCTGGCCGTACGGGCGGGCGGCCCGGTCGCTGGTGCACGAGCGGGACCTGGCCGAGGTGGCCGTGGCAGCGCTGACCTCCGACGGCCACGCCGGTGCCCGGTACGTGCTGAGCGGGCCGACCACGCTGACCCAACAGGAGCAGGTGCACGCCATCGGCCGCGTGCTCGGCCGGGAGCTGCGCTGGTCGGAGATGCCGCTCGACGAGGCCCGGCAGATGCTGGCCGCCGCCTTCGGTGATCCCGCGTTCGCCGAGGTGGCCCTGGCCGGCTGGGCCGCCTTCGTCGACCGACCCGAGCAGGTCACCGACACGGTCGAGCAGGTCACCGGGCACCCCGCCCGGTCGTACCCGGAATGGGTCGCCGACCGGGCCGACGCGTTCCGCTGAGGGTGGCCCGCCGCGACCGGCCCGGGCCGGGGCCGGCGGCGGCGGGTGGCCGTCACTCCAACTCGTGCAGCATCAGCTGGCGGGCGGCCTCGGTGATCGAGCCGGAGAGCGACGGATAGATGGTGATGGTCTGGGCGAGCTCGTTGACGGTGAGGTTGTTCTCCACCGCCATGGTGATCGGCAGGATCAGCTCGCTGGCCTTGGGGGCCACCACCACGCCGCCGACGACCTGACCGCTGGCCGGGCGACAGAAGAGCTTGACGAAGCCGTCGGCCAGGTCGTCCATCTTCGCCCGGGCGTTGCCCGACAGCGGCAGCATCACCTGGCGGGCCGGGACCTTGCCGGCGTCCACCTCGTCCTGGGAGACGCCGACGGTGGCCAGCTCCGGGTCGGTGAAGACGTTCGCCGCGACGGTACGCAGCCGCAGCGGCCGGACCGCCTCGCCGAGCGCGTGCCACATCGCGATCCGGCCCTGCATGGCGGCGACGCTGGCCAGCGGCAGCACCCCGGTGCAGTCGCCGGCGGCGTAGATCCCCGGCACGTTGGTCCGGGACACCCGGTCGACGGTGACGTAGCCGCCCCGGGCCAGCTCGACGCCGTATTCGGACAGGCCCAGGTCGGCGGTGTTGGGGATCGAGCCGACGGCGATCAGCGCGTGCGAGCCGACCACCACCCGGCCGTCGGCGAGCACCACCTCGACCCCGTCGCCGATCCGGCGGACCGCGTCGGCGCGGGAGTTGTTGAGGATGCTCATCCCCCGGTTGCGGAAGACCCGCTCGATGGCCATCGCCGCGTCGGCGTCCTCGTGCGGCATCACCCGGTCCCGGCTGGACACCAGGGTGACCTGGACGCCCATCGCCAGGTACGCGCTGGCGAACTCGGCACCGGTCACACCGGAACCGACCACGATCAGGTGCTCGGGGAGCTCCGGCAGGTCGTACACCTGGCGCCAGGTGAGGATGCGCTCGCCGTCCGGTAGGGCGGTGGGGAGCTGGCGGGGCGTCGCGCCGGTGGCGACCAGGACGGTCGACGCGGCGATCGAGTACTCCTCGCCGCCGCCGGTCGGGGTGACGAGCACGCTGTGGGTGTGACCGAGGGCGTCCTCGCCCAACCGGGCGCTGCCGGCGACGAACTCCACGCCGGCCTTGACCAGCTTGTCGTGGATGTCGGCGGACTGGGCCAGCGCGAGCCGCTTCACCCGTTCGTGCACGGTGCGGGCGTCGACGGTGACCGCCTCCAGACCGTCGGAGTGCACCCCGAACTCCTCGGTGTCCCGGTAGCCGGTCACCACCTGGGAGCTGGCGATGAAGGTCTTCGACGGGACGCAGTCGGAGAGCACGCAGGCGCCGCCGGCACCCTCGGCCTCCACGACGGTGACATCGGCGTCGAGCTGGGCGGCGACCAGCGCGGCCTCGTACCCGGCCGGTCCGCCGCCGATGATCACGATCTGGCTCACAACGCTCGCCCCTCGTCAGTGCTCACAGTGACTTTCTTCTCCCGAACGTGTTCGACACGCACCGTCGTATTCTCCCCCACCCGTCCGTCGGGCTATCGTCATCGCCGTGCGTCATTACGCCGCCTACGGCTCAAACCTCGACCCCGCCCGGATGCGCGCCTACTGCCCGCACTCGCCGATGGTGGGCACCGGCTGGCTGGAGGGCTGGCGGCTCACCTTCGCGGGCGAGGACGTCATCGGCTGGGAGGGCTCGGTCAGCACCGTGGTCGAGTCTCCGGGCGACCGGGTCTTCGTGGCGCTCTACGACATCCACCCGTACGACGCCGCGCAGCTCGACGAGATCGAGGGCGTCACCGCCGGGACCTATCGCAAGATCACGGTACGCGTCTCGACGCTGGACGGCGACGTGACCGCCTGGGTCTACGTCTTCGACGGGTACGAGGGTGGCCTGCCGACGTCCTGGTACCTGTCGGAGATCGCGAACGCGGCGGAGAAGGCGGGCGCGCCGGACGACTACGTCACCGAGCTGCGGTCCCGCCCCACCGGCACCGCGTCGGCGTAGCGCGTATCCCACCCGACCAGTCTGCTCCCGCCCCGGGTACGACCGGCGGCCGACCCCGGAACGGGTCGCCTAGCGCACACCGACCGCGGGGACGGTCCGCTCGTACATGTCGGTCCAGCGCACCTCGCGCAGCCCGACCGAGCGGTAGAGGGTGACCGGGGCGGTCGGGTTGGCGAGGTCGACACCCAGCCCGGCGGCGGTCCGGCCCTTCCCGGCATAGACGGCGAAGGCCCGCCGGAGCAGGGCCGCCCCGACTCCGCGCCGCCGGTGCTCCGGCAGCACCGACAGGGTCCTCACCCAACCGGTGTTCTGGTCGAGCGCCTGGTCGGAGGACTGGAGCACCCCCGCCGGCACCCCGTCGACCGTGGCGACGAACCACTCGTCCCAGGTGGGGGCGGACCGGCCGAGCCGCTGCCGCCACGCGTCGAAACCGAGCGGCTCGTAGTCCAGGGTGTCCCGGAACGCCGCGTCGTAGATCCGGTGGAACTCCCGCAGGTCGGTCTCGTCGTCGGCGCGCAGCGGCCGGACCGTCACCCCGGCCGGGAGCGGCGGCTCGGCGGACAGGTCGGCGAGCGTTCGGGTCATCCGTACGTAGCGCTTGAGCCGGGTGAAGCCGGCCTCGGTCAGTTCCGCCGCCCAGCGGGTCTCCGGCGCGTACACACCGGTACGCACGGTGAGCCCGGGCAGACCGCGTTCGGCCGCCCGTTCGGCGATCCGGTCGAGCTGCCGGGCGAGCAGCGGGGCCCGCAGTGCCTCGCCGCGTTCCGGATCGACGTAGACCTCCACCCACTCGCGGCCCACCCCGGTCGGGTTGTCCACGATCGCCCAGCCCACCACTGCCCCGTCCGGGTCGGTGACCAGCCACGAGTCGCGCGCCGGGTCGCAGAACGGCGCGGTCAGCACGGCCGTCACGTCCTCGGCGTCGAAGTCGGGGTAGCCGACGGCGAAGGTGTCGGCGGCGTGCACGACCTTCAGGATCGCCGGTACGTCGTCCAGCGTGGGGCGGCGGGCGGTCCAGCCGGCGGGAAGCGTCACGCCGCAGATCCTGACAGGCCACCCGTCGCCCGCGCCGCCGATTTTCGGCGCGTCAGCCCGGCGTCCCGGGGCGGCGCAGGTGCAGCCGGGTGGCCGTGAGCAGGTCGATCAACTCCGCCCCCTCGCCGGGGGCGAGCGTGCGGAACGCGGCCGAGGCGAGCCGGTCGGTCACCGCTTCGGCCCAGAGCCGCCGCCGGACCAACGGGGCCACCGGAGGGTACGGCGGCGGCCAGCCGCAGGCCGCCGCACCCGTCTCGCCCTCCGGCCCGGCCAGCACCGCCTCCAGCGGGGTCATCCCGCCGGCCCGGACGGCCAACAGGTGCGCGCCGGCGAGGTGCTCGCGCAGCCGCAGCAGCCCGACCGCGGCCCGGGCGCCGGGCACGTCCAACGGCACCGGCATGGCCGCCAGGCGGCGAAGAGCGGCATGCCGCTGGCGTCCGCCGCGTCCACCGCCCGCTCCAGCAGCCCGACCAGTCGCGGCAGTCCCGGCACCTCGGCCAGGTGCTGCGCACCCCAGCGGCAGCACTCGGCCAGGTTCGCGGCAGCCACCTCCGCCGGCCGGACCGTACGCGCGGCAGCGTCCCAGCCGTCGGCCACCGCGTCCGGGGCGATGAAGCCGAGCGCCGCCGCGGCCGTCTCGGCCCGGACGTCACCGAGCGCGCCGGCCCGGCCGGTGATGTAGAACGCCCAGCCGGAGATCCCGAGCAGCCGCGCCCGGCGCAGCGTGGCCGGACAACGACCGAACGCCTCGCCCAGCTCCAGCACCAGGGGTTTGCCCGCGGCGGCGACCTGTTCCGGGGTCATCCGTCGGAGACCTCGGTCAGGGGTGCGGACGACGTCCGTCCAACGTGGTCAGCCATCGTCGATCAGTCTGCCCGCTCACCGCCCTCGGCGGCAGCCCCCTCTTCGGACTCCAGCGCCTCGACCGCGCCCTCGACCTCACCGGTGCGTCGGCGCGCCAGGCTGACCGACCGCTCGGCGGCGCGGCGGGCCAACCGGGTCCGGCTCAGTTCCTGCTCGGCGACGGCCCGGCGGCGTTCCAGCTCGGCGAGTTCCGTCTCGATCCGGTCCAGGGCCGCCGCGCCCTCCTGCTCGGACCGGACCGCCCCGGTCAACTCGGCCTCGGCCCGCTCCTGGTCGGTCCGGGCCTTCGCCAGTTCCCGCTCCAACGCCCGGCGCCGCTTCGCCCGTTCGGCACGGGCGGTACGTTCGGCCGCCCGCTCGTCCCGGGCCCGCCGGGTCTCCGCCCGCCCGGCCGCCCGGTCCGGTACGGGCGGTTCCTCCGTGCCCCCGGTGACCAGCCGCAGCTGGGGTCGGGGCACCTCACCGAAGCCGGCGTAGTGCGTGGGCCGGAGCAGCCGGCCCGCGCGGACCTGTTCGGCCACCTCCGCGTCGGAGAGCGCCGCGTTGAGGGTGGCCTCCACCTCGGCCAGCGGCAGCCGCGCGGCGGGCGGGGCGGCGGGCTCAGCGGCGGCCAGCTTGCGTACCTCGGCCACCAGCGCGCCCACCACGGCCCGGCGCTGCGCGGAGGCTCGCGCAGCTTGGCGCCGCGCAGTTCCCGCTGCGCGGCCCGGAGCGACCCGGAGAGCTGCACCAGGTCGGCCACCAGGTCCGGTCGGCGGATGGCCAGCAGGTTGACCAGCCAGGCCGCCACGGTGGGCCGTCGCAGCCGGGCGAGCTGGCGGGCGGTGGCCTGGTCGCCGGCCCGGCGGGCCTCGGCGACCGCGGCGTCCCGGGCGGCGACGAACCGGTCCGGCGGGGTGGCGTAGAGCTGCTGGACCTGCTCCGGGGACGGGCCGGTCATCGCCGGTCAGGCGTCGACGCGGGTGCCGGGTTCCAGGCGCCGGTACTCGGTCCTGGACAGGGCGGTATACTGCCGGTCGAGCACGCCGAAGCCGTTGGCGTTGAGCAGCCCGTCGTGCAGGGCGAAGGCCCGACGCGGGGCCACCGCCCGAATGAAGTCGACCACCTCGGAGAACTTCGACCAGGGCGCGTGGATCGGCGCGAAGAGGGTGTCCACCTGGACGTCCTCGGGCACGACCAGCGAGTCCCCCGGGTGGTAGACCACGTCGTTGAGCAGGTAGCCGACGTTGTCGATCACCGGGATGTCGGGGTGGATGACGGCGTGCCGACCGCCGTAGGTGCGGACCGCCACGCCGGCGGCGGTGAACGACTCCCCCGGCCCGACGACCGTCAGGGCCTCCCGGGCGTCGCCGAGCAACGCGGTCAGCGAGGCGGGCCCGTGGACCGGGACCGGTCGCCGGTCCAGCGCCCGGGTCAGCGCCTCGACGTCCACGTGGTCCGGGTGCTCGTGCGTGATGAGCACCGCGTCCGCCCCGTCCAGCGCCGCCGGGTCGCTGAACACTCCCGGGTCCACGACGAGCACTCCCCCGTCGTGTTCCACCCGCAGACAGGAGTGGGCGTACTTGGTGACCTGCATCGTGACTCCTCGATTATCGAATCGTGATGTCCTCAGCGCAGTCTGCCGGAACCGACGCGGTGTCGCGTCACGTCCGACGTATCGGCCCCGGCTCGGGGCGCGTGGAGGATAGGAGCGGGGATGGGCGTACGACGTGGACGCCGCAGGGCCGTGGCCCTGGCGGTGGTGGGACTGTCGACGGTGCTGGTCGCCGGCGGATGCGGCGGCAGCAGCGGGACGCGTGACAGGTCCGCGCCGGCCGCGGAGGCACCCGCCGGGGACGCCGCCGCCCGGGGCGGTCGCGCCGCAGGCGGGGCACCGGAGCAGGGCGGCGCGAAGGCGCCGGACCTGCGGGTCGACCAGCGGTCGATCATCTACACCGGCACGATGCGGGTACAGGTGGACGACGTGGAGGCCGCCGCCCGGGCGGCGATCGTCGCGGTCACCGCGGCCGGCGGCTTCGTCGGCGGGGACCAGCGACGCAGCGACGAGAACCACGCCCGGGCCGAACTGGAACTGCGGGTGCCGGCGGCGAAGTTCACCCCGGTCGTCGACGACCTGGCGAAGCTCGGCCGGCAGCAGCAGCGGGAGGTGCACACCGAGGACGTCACCGAGGAGACCGTCGACCTGGACGCGCGGATCACCAGTCAGCGGGCCCGGGTGGAGAGCGCCCGGAAGCTGCTCGGCCGCGCCAACTCGACCAGCGAACTCGTCTCGCTGGAGAACGAACTGGGCCGACGGGAGGCCGACCTGGCGTCGCTGGAGGCGAAGAAGCGCCGGCTGGCCGACCTGACCGCGCTCTCCACCATCACGGTGACCTTCGTCGGGAAGGACGCCCCGGCGGAGGAGGACGAGAAGAGCGAGACCGGCTTCCTGGCGGGGCTGCGCGGTGGCTGGTCGGCGTTCCTCGCGTCGCTGACCGTGGCGCTCACCGTACTCGGCGCGCTGCTGCCCTGGCTGGTGCTGCTGGGCCTGCCGGTGGCGGCGCTGGTCGTCGTGCTGCGCCGCCGCGGCACGCGGCGTCGGCCCACCCCGCCGGTCGGGCCGCAGCCGACCGGACCGGCGGGTGGTCCGCTGCCTAGCGCGCCGCCGCCAGTGCCCGCAACGCGGTCTGCACCATGAGGCGTACGCCCGCGGGAATGGCGCGCTCGTCCACGTCGAACGAGGCCCGGTGCAGGTCGACGTTGGGCCCGGCCCGGCCGACGCCGAGGCGGGCGAGCGCGCCGGGCACGTGCTCCAGGTACCAGGAGAAGTCCTCGCCGCCCATGCTCTGTGGAGTCTCCGCGATGCCCTCCGGGCCGAGCGCGGCGGCGGTGGCGGCGGTCAGCACCCCGATGGCCCGGGCGTCGTTGCTGACCGGCGGCCGACCGCGCAGATATTCCAGGTCGACCGTCGCGCCGGTGGGCGCGATGACGTCCCGGACCACCTGAGCGACGATCTTGGGGGCCTGCTCCCAGGTGTCGCGGTCCATCACCCGCAGGGTGCCGGCGGCGCAGGCCTCCGACGGGATGACGTTGTAACGGGTGCCGGCCGAGGCGTGGCCGAACACCAGCAGCAGCCCGCTGTTGGCCGGCACCCGGCGGCTGACCAGCGTGGGCACCTCGGTGACCAGCCGGCCCAGCGCGTCGACCAGGTCCACGGTCAGGTGCGGGCGGGCGGTGTGTCCACCCGGGCCGGTGAGCCGGACGGTGACGTTGTCGGCCGCCGCGGTGATCGGGCCGACCCGCAGGCCGACCTTGCCCACCGGCAGGTTCGGGTCGCAGTGCACGGCGAAGATCTGCACCACGTCGTCCAGGCCGCCGGCCTCGATGACCTCCAGTGAGCCGCAGGGCAGGATCTCCTCGGCCGGCTGGAAGATGAGCCGGACCCGGCCGTCGAGCTGGCCCAGGTCGGCGAGCTGGGCCAGCAGCATGCCGACGCCGAGCATCACCGTGGTGTGCACGTCGTGGCCGCAGGCGTGGCAGACACCCTCCACGGTGGAGCGGTACGGCACGTCCTTCGGGTCGGTCAACGGGAGCGCGTCGATGTCGGCCCGGAGGGCGATGACCGGCCCGTCGGGGCGTCCGTCGATGTCGCAGATGACGCCGTTGCCCTTGGGCAGCATTCGCGGGTTGAGCCCGGCCAGGGAGAGTTCCCGGGCGATCAGCGCGGCCGTCTCGAACTCCTCACCCGACAGTTCCGGGTGGGAGTGGATGTGACGGCGGGTGGCGATCAGCCCCGGCACCCGGAGGGCGAGCAGATGGTCGAGCTCGAACGGCAGCGGCTGGGACCCGGAAGGCGCGTCCGGCCAGGACGACGCCGATTGGCCGCTCACGGGCAGCGTCAACGCACTCGTCACGTTGTTTTCTCGATCACTAGAGATGGATGGATCATCGGGCAGGACAGCAGACAGCCTAGACCTCCGACGGTGACGCTGCGCAACATCTTTCGCGTAGCGGTCGGACCGCACAGCGTCACGAATCCCCTCGTGAATGCCCTGGTGGGAAGGGTCGATTATCTGCGGGACAGCAGGTAGATCGCGGTCGAACGCTGTCATCTGCCCCACACCTCCTACAACGCGTAACCGGTTCTACGGCCCACCAGATAAACCCTCGACTTCGGGCCGTCGTTCCGAATTGTCGCATTAGTCGCTGCAATTAACTGCCGGTCCGACAATTGCCCGACAACGGAGGGCGGTCGGGTGACTCCCGACGGTTACACGACAGCGCGGCACGCGACCGCACACGCTGTCCGTCCCGTTCACCCGAACGGGTTACCCGCATTCGGGGAATCGCACACGCACCGCGCCGCGGCGCGGGTCGGTCAGAACCGGTCGGTCGGGCGGTAGATCCCCCACACCTCGCGGAGCGTCCCGCAGACCTCACCGACCGTGGCCCGGGCGCGCAGCGCCTCCTTCATCGGGAAGAGCACGTTCGCCGAACCCGAGGCCGCGTCCCGCAGCTCGGCGAGACCCCGCTCGACCGCGCCGTTGTCCCGCTCCGCACGCAGCTTGGCCAGCCGCTCGGCCTGGGCCGCCTCGATCGTCGGGTCCACCCGCAGCGGCTCGTACGGCTCCTCCTCCTCGACCGCGAACCGGTTGAGGCCCACCACCACCCGCTCGGCCGCGTCGATCTCCTGCGCGATCCGGTACGCGGACTGCTCGATCTCCCGCTTCTGGAAGCCGGCCTCGATGGCGTCCACCGCCGACCCGTGGTCGAACACCCGGTGCATCAGGTCGTCGGCCGCCGCCTCGATCTCGGCCGTCATCGCCTCCACCACGTACGACCCGGCGAACGGGTCGACGGTGGCGGTCAGGTCCGTCTCGTACGCCAGCACCTGCTGGGTCCGCAGCGCCAGCCGGGCCGCCTTCTCGGTGGGCAGCGCGATGGCCTCGTCGAAGCTGTTGGTGTGCAGCGACTGAGTGCCGCCGAGCACCGCGCCGAGCCCCTGGATCGCCACCCGGACCAGGTTGACCTCGGGCTGCTGGGCGGTGAGCTGCACGCCCGCGGTCTGGGTGTGGAACCGCAGCATCATCGACTTCGGGTCCTTGGCGCCGAACTCGTCGCGCATCAGCCGGGCCCAGATCCGCCGGGCGGCGCGGAACTTGGCGACCTCCTCCAGCAGGGTGGTCCGGGCGACGAAGAAGAACGACAGCCGGGGCGCGAAGTCGTCCACGGCCAGCCCGGCGGCGAGCGCGGCGCGGACGTACTCCACGCCGTTGGCCAGGGTGAACGCGATCTCCTGCGCGGGCGTCGCGCCGGCCTCCGCCATGTGGTAGCCGGAGATGGAGATGGTGTTCCACTTCGGCACCTCCTTGCGGCAGTACGCGAAGGTGTCCGCGACCAGCCGCAGCGAGGGCTTCGGCGGGAAGATGTACGTCCCCCGGGCGATGTACTCCTTGAGGATGTCGTTCTGGATGGTGCCGTTGAGCGCGCCCCCGGCGACCCCGTTCTCCTCGGCGACGAGTTGGTAGAGCAGGAGCAGCACCGAGCCGGGCGCGTTGATGGTCATCGAGGTGGAGACCTTGTCCAGCGGGATGCCGTCGAAGAGCAGCCGCATGTCCTCGATGGAGTCGATGGCGACGCCGACCTTGCCCACCTCGCCGTGCGCGATCGGGTCGTCGGAGTCGTACCCCATCTGGGTGGGCAGGTCGAAGGCGACGGAGAGACCCATGGTGCCGGCCCGCAACAACTGGTGGTAACGGGCGTTGGACTCGGTGGCGGTGCCGAACCCGGCATACTGCCGCATGGTCCACGGACGGGAGGTGTACATGGTGGGGTAGACCCCACGGGCGTACGGGAACTCGCCGGGGGCGCCCAGCCGGTGGTCCAGCTCCGCCGGGAGGTCGTCCGCCGTGTAGACGGCCTTGATCGGGAAACCGGACTCGCTTGACCGCCGTTCGCTCATCAACGGATGGTAGGACGGGAGCGGGCTTCGATGGGTGAGGGATACCGCACACCCGTCGCCCAGGTCGACGAGAGGTGAACGGCTGGCCACGTACCGTTCGGTAGGCAATCGACGGCCGCGTCGGGTTTCGCATCGGCCGTCGGAACCAGCAAGATAGGGGGGTTGTGTCCCAGCCCCCTCGATATCCCCCGGTGGCTTTTCTGTGACTCAGATCCCGACGTGGAGCGGCGGACCAGTCAACACTCCCTCCAACGGCCGCGCGGCGCCCGGCACCACCATCGGTGGTCGCTACTCGCTGCGGTCGCCGGTGGGCAACGGTGGCATGGGCACGGTCTGGCGTGCCACAGACACGCTGCTGCGCCGCGACGTCGCGGTCAAGGAGGTCGTCCTCCCGCCGGGGCTGGCCCCCAGCGACCGTGACGCGATGTACGAGCGCACCCTCCGCGAGGCCCGCGCCGCCGCCGCGATCCAGCACCCGGCCGTGGTCCAGGTGTACGACGTGGTCACCGAGGGTGGCCGGCCGTGGATCGTGATGGAGCTGCTGGACGCCCGCAGCCTCGCCGACATGGTGATCGAGGACGGCCCGGTGGCGCCGCGCGCGGTCGCGAAGATCGGCATCGCGCTGCTCGGCGCGCTGGAGGTGGCGCACGCGATCGGCGTACTGCACCGGGACGTCAAGCCGGCCAACGTGCTGATCTGCACCGACGGCCGCTGCGTGCTGACCGACTTCGGCGTCGCCCGGATGCCGACGGACGTGCAGCTCACCACCCCCGGCATGGTGCTCGGCTCGCCGCACTTCATCTCGCCCGAGCGGGCGATGGGCCAGGAGTTCGGCCCGCCCAGCGACCTCTTCTCGCTCGGCGTGACGCTCTACACGGCGGTGGAGGGGCGGCCCCCGTTCGACAAGGGCGACCCGATCGAGACCATGCACGCGGTGGTCGAGGACCCGCCGGCCACGCCGCAGCGCAGCGGCGCGCTGACCGGGGTACTGATGGGGCTGCTGGAGAAGGACCCAGCCCGCCGGCTCGACGTGCACGGCGCCCGCCGGATGCTGCGCGAGCTGCTGGCCGGCCCGCTGACCAGCACCGCCACCGCGGTCAACTCGGTCACCGACCCGTACGCCGTGGTGCCGGTGCAGCGGCCCGCCGCGCCCCCGCCGCCCGCCGCGAAGCCGGAACCCAAGCCGACCGGGCAGATCGGCGGCCGGGCGATGATCGGCCCCGGCGAGTCGCTCACCGACCGGCTGGCCGCGTTGCGCCGGGGGAACGCCCCGCCGCCGCTCCGCCGCAGGAGCCGCCGCACTCGACGAGACCAGCGCCGACGCCCTGGCCGGCCCGCTGCACACCCCGACCGGCGCGATGTCCTCCGGCGGGGTCTACGGCGACGTACCCGAGGCGACCCAACGGATCGGCGGTCCGGCCGACGCGACCCAGCGGATCGGCGGCGGGCACCCCGACGCCACCCAGCGCATCGGCGGGCACCCGGACGCCACCCAGCGGGTGCCGGGCGGCGCGCCGGAGGCGACGCAGCGGATCGGCGGCGGCTACGCCGGCAACCAGTGGTCGGTGCCGGGCACCGGCCAGCCGTGGACCTCGCCGAGCACCGCACCCGCCCAGCCCGGCGGGGCGGTCGGCAAGGCGAAGGGTGTCGCCGGCCAACTGGTCGGCACCGTCAAGGGCTGGCCCCGCAAGGTCCAGCTCGCGGCGGCCGGCGGCGTGGCGGTGCTGCTGCTGATCGGCGCGGTCGTCATGTTCAGCGGCGACGACGAGCCGACCCGGCCGATCGTCACGTCGCTGCCGACCGCGACGGCACCGGCCGACCCCGGCGTCGAGATGCAGGAACACTCGGCCAAGGGCATCACCGTGCAGGTGCCGAAGGGCTGGGAGCGGCAGACCGGCGGCCTGTACGTCGACTTCGTCGACCCGGACGACAGCGGCCGGAAGGTCCGCATCATCGCCGAGAAGTGGGGCGGCACCTCGATCAGCTGGGCCGAGTTCGCCTCGCGGAACCTCAAGTCGAAGAGCGACACCAGCAAGACCTGTCCGCAGCCGTACCGGCAGCTGTCGGTGAAAGAGCAGCCACTGGCGGGTGGGCAGGCGGCCGAGCTGGAATACACCTGCGGCGAGGGCGACACCATGCGGCACGGGGTGTGGCGGGGCGTGGTGAAGGACGGCAAGGTCTACTCGTTCTACCTCTCCTCGACCGACGCCCGGTTCGCCGCGAGCCGGCCGATCTTCGACGCGATGGCCGCCTCCTTCCGGCTCTCCGGGGACAACTGAGTCGAGGCCGACGGTCAGTGGTGATCCGCCGCCGTGCTATCAAGAGGCAATGGCGGCGGAAACCACTGACCTTGACGACGTTCGCGAGCAGGCCCGACGGTGGCTCGACGACGACCCCGACCCGGCCACCCGGGACGAGCTGCGTGACGTGCTCGACCGGCTGCCGGGCAGCGCGCCGGACCTGGCCGACCGCTTCGCCGGGCCGCTGACCTTCGGCACCGCCGGGCTGCGCGGCCCGCTGCGGGCCGGCCCCAACGGGATGAACCTCGCGGTGGTCACCCGGGCCGCCGCCGGGCTGGTCGGTTGGCTCGCCGCCCAGGGCGGCACCGGTCCGCTGGTCATCGGGTACGACGCCCGGCACGGCTCCCGGGCCTTCGCCGAGCGGACCGCCCAGGTCGCCACCGGCGCGGGTCGGCCGGCGCTGCTGCTGCCCCGACCACTGCCCACCCCGGTGCTCGCCTACGCGGTGCGGCACCTCGGCGGGGTGGCCGGCGTGATGGTCACCGCCAGCCACAACCCGCCCCAGGACAACGGCTACAAGGTCTACTTGGGTGCCCGGCTCGGCGGTGAGCTGGGGGCCGGCGCGCAGATCGTGCCGCCCGCCGACGCCGGCATCGAGGCGGCGATCCGGTCGGTCGGCGCGCTCGCCGAGGTGCCGCTCGGTCCGGCGGGCGAGGTGCTCGGCGACGACCTGGTCGCGTCGTACGTGGCGCGGGCCGCCGCCGTGATCGACCCGGACGGGCCCCGCGACCTGAACGTGGCCTACACGCCGCTGCACGGGGTGGGGGCGGCGGTGCTGACCGCCGCGTTCGCCCGGGCCGGTTTCCCGGTGCCGGGGGTGGTACCGGACCAGGCCGAGCCGGACCCGGCCTTCCCGACCGTGAGCTTCCCCAACCCGGAGGAGCCCGGCGCGGTGGACCACCTGGTGGCGCTCGCCGACTCGACCGGGGCGGACCTGGCGATCGCCAATGACCCGGACGCCGACCGGTGCGCGGTGGCCGTCCGGACCGGTGACACGGGCTGGCGGATGCTGCGCGGCGACGAGGTGGGCGCGCTGCTCGCCGACCACCTGATGCGCCGCGGCGTGCGGGGCCTCTACGCCACCACCATCGTGTCGTCGTCCCTGCTGCGGGCCATGTGCGCTGCCCGGGGCCTGCCGTACGACGAGACGCTGACCGGGTTCAAGTGGATCGTGCGGGCCGGGGGCGGGGCGCAGCCGCTGGTCTTCGGCTACGAGGAGGCGCTGGGCTACTGCGTGGCCCCGGAGCACGTCCGCGACAAGGACGGCATCACCGCCGCGCTGACCGTCGCCGAGCTGGCCGCCGGGCTGAAGGCACAGGGCCGTACGCTCACCGACCGGCTGGACGAGCTGGCCGCCGAGTTCGGCGTGCACCACACCGACCAGCTCTCCGTACGGGTCGACGACCTGCGGCTGATCGCGGAGATGATGACCCGGCTGCGCGCCGCCGTCCCGGTCAGCCTGCTCGGACAGCCGGTCACCGAGTCGACCGACCTGCTCCCCGAGTCGGACGTGGTGATCCTGCGCACCGCCGCCGCCCGCGTGGTGATCCGCCCGTCCGGCACCGAACCGAAGCTCAAGGCGTACCTCGAGGTCGTGGAACCGGTCACGGACGGCGACGTCCCGGCGGCCCGCACCCGCGCGCACGCCGCGATCACGGCGCTGCGCGCCGAGATCGCCCAGGCCCTCGGCCTCTGACCCACTTCCCCCGGTGATCATGGAGTTGGCGGCGTCGGAGATCGCTCTCCGCGCCAACTCCATGATCGACTCTGCTGAGGGCCCGGGTGGGGCCGGTGGGGGGTGGGGTCAGGGACGTTTGCCGAGGGCCTGGTCGACGGCCTGGCCGAGGGCGGCGACGACCAGGCCGATGGAGGGGCGGACGACTGAGTCGTCGAGGCTGACGTTGCCGGAGAAGCCGGCGCCGCTGGCGATCTCCTCCAGCCGGCGGCGGGCGTCGTCCGCCGCCGTGCCGGTCAGGCCGAGCGCCGGTTCCATCCGCAGCACGGCGACCAGGGTGGCCAGCGCGGCGGTCCGCTCGTCGGGGAGCTGACCGCTGGTCAGCGCGGCGGCGAGCCGGTCCCGGGTGTCCTTCTCCACCGTGGCGTCCACCACCGGATAGCGGTGCACGGTGATGAAGCCCAGCTCGGTCTCCTCGACGTCCCGCACCACGCCCCGGGCGACCAGGTCGCCGAGGATCCGGTCGCGCAGGCCGTGCCGGAGCCGCTGCACCCAGGACGACGGGCTGTGCGGGGTGTCGGCGGCAACGCGCGCCAGCACCTCGTCGATGATCGGCTCACCGACCGGAGCCGGATCGGTCACCGCCAGGTTTCCCTCGGCGTACGCGATCCGCCCGGCCAGCGCCAACTCGATCAGCACCGCCGCGGCCATGCCGAGGTCGAGGCTGATCCGCGGCATGGTCGCCTTGCCGGATTCGTCGTCATACGCGAGGAGCAGCAGCTCTTCGGCGAGCGCAACACCAGTCATGGCCCGAGAGGCTATCCCCTCCCCGCACCCCTCGCGCACCAACGCGCCCCACCACGCCGATCCACCACGCCGCCCCACCGCGCCGCCGCCCCACCACGCCGCCGGTTCACCGCGCCGATTCACGGAAAGAGGGCCCATCCGTGGCGGGATGGGCCCTCTTTCCGTGAAACTGGCGCTTCCGCAGCGGCGCGCGGGGAGCGCGGGGAGCGGGAGGACGGCGGGGTGGGGGTCAGAAGCGGGGCATGCCGCCGAACTGGCGGTCGCCGGCGTCGCCGAGGCCGGGGACGATGAACTTGTGCTCGTTGAGGCCCTCGTCGATGGAGGCGGTGACCAGGCGCAGCGGCAGGCCGGACCGCTCCAGGCGCTCGATGCCGACCGGGGCGGCCAGCACGCAGAGGACGGTGATGTCGGTGCAGCCGCGGTCGGCGAGCAGCCGGCAGCAGTGCTCCAGGGAGCCGCCGGTGGCCAGCATCGGGTCGAGGACCAGCACCGGCAGGCCGGACAGGTCCCGGGGCAGCGACTCCATGTAGGCGCGCGGCTCGTACGTCTGCTCGTCGCGGGCCAGGCCGACGAAGCCCATCGACGACTCCGGCAGCAGCCCGAGCGCGGCGTCGGCCATGCCGAGACCGGCCCGCAGGACCGGCACCAGCAGCGGCGGGTTGGCCAGTCGGGTGCCCTCGGTGCCGGTGACCGGGGTCTGCACCGGGTACTTCTCGACGGGGAAGGTGCGCGCGGCCTCGTACACCAGCATGGTGGTGAGTTCGTGCAGCGCGGCCCGGAACGTCGACGAGTCGGTCCGGGCGTCCCGCATGGCGGTCAGCCGCGACTGGGCGAGCGGGTGGTCAATGACGTGTACGTCCACGATCGCTCAACCTACCGGTCCCCGGCCCGGGGCACGGCGGGTGCGGGGTGACCAGCGACGCCGCTCACGTGTGTGGCGTCCGCGACCGAGCGAACGTGACCAAGATCACGCGACGCACGGATGCGTAGTATTCGGGGCATGACGGCGACAGCGACGTCGGCCCGGTCGGACCTCTCCGAGCTGGGACGATCCGAGACCGCTCTGCGGACCTTCCTGCACGGCCTGCCCGGCGTGGACCAGGTCGGCGCGGAGCAGCGGGCGGCACAGCTCGGCACCCGCTCCATCAAGACCACCGCCAAGGCCCAGGCCATCGACCTGGCGATCCGGATGGTCGACCTGACCACCCTGGAAGGCGCGGACACCCCCGGCAAGGTGCGGGCGCTCGCCACCAAGGCGCTGCGCCCCGACCCGGCGGACCCGTCCTGCCCGCACGTCGGCGCGGTCTGCGTCTACCCGGCGATGGTCCCGTACGTGGCCGAGGTGCTGCGCGGCTCGGCCGTCCACCTGGCCAGCGTGGCGACCTCCTTCCCGTCCGGCCAGGCCCCGCTGGAGATCAAGCTGGCCGACGTCCGGGCGGCCGTCGAGGCCGGCGCCGACGAGATCGACATGGTGATCAACCGGGGCGCGTTCCTGGCCGGCCGCTACTCCGAGGTCTACGACGAGATCGTCGCGACCAAGGAAGCCTGCGGGGACGCCCACCTCAAGGTGATCCTGGAGACCGGCGAGCTGGCCACCTACGACAACGTGCGGCGGGCCTCCTGGCTGGCCATGCTGGCCGGCGGCGACTTCATCAAGACCTCCACCGGCAAGGTGCCGGTCGCGGCCACCCTGCCGGTGACCCTGGTGATGCTGGAGGCGGTCCGCGACTTCCGCGCCGCCACCGGCCGGCAGGTCGGCGTGAAGCCGGCCGGCGGGATCAAGAACACCAAGGACGCGATCAAGTACCTGGTGATGGTCAACGAGACCGTCGGCGCGGACTGGCTGGACCCGGACTGGTTCCGCTTCGGCGCGTCCAGCCTGCTGAACGACTTGCTCATGCAGCGCACCAAGCTGACGACCGGCGTCTACTCCGGTCCCGACTACTTCACCCTGGACTGAGCGTGATGTTCGAGTACGCACCCGCCCCCGAGTCCCGCTCGGTGGTGGACCTGAAAGCCTCCTACGGGCTCTTCGTCGACGGTGAGTTCGTCGACCCGACCGGCGGTGGCAGCTTCAAGTCGATCAACCCGGCCTCCGAGGAGGTCCTCGCCGAGGTCGCCGAGGCCGACGCCGAGGACGTGGACCGCGCGGTCCGGGCCGCCCGGACGGCGTACGAGCAGGTCTGGGGTCCGATGCCGGGCCGCGACCGGGCCAAGTACCTGTACCGGATCGCCCGGATCATCCAGGAGCGCTCCCGCGAGCTGGCCGTGCTGGAGTCGCTGGACAACGGCAAGCCGATCAAGGAGTCCCGCGACGTCGACCTGCCCCTGGTCGCCGCGCACTTCTTCTACTACGCGGGCTGGGCCGACAAGCTGGAGCACGCCGGGTTCGGGCCGGACCCGAAGCCGCTCGGCGTCGCCGCGCAGGTCATCCCGTGGAACTTCCCGCTGCTCATGCTGGCCTGGAAGATCGCCCCGGCGCTCGCCGCCGGCAACACGGTGGTGCTCAAGCCGGCCGAGACGACCCCGCTGACCGCGCTGCTCTTCGCCGAGATCTGCCAGCAGGCCGACCTGCCGGCCGGCGTGGTCAACATCGTCACCGGCGCCGGCGACACCGGCCGCGCGCTGGTCGAGCACGCGGGCGTCGACAAGGTGGCCTTCACCGGCTCCACCGAGGTCGGCCGGGCCATCGCCCGGTCGGTCGCCGGCACCCGCAAGAAGCTCACCCTGGAGCTCGGCGGCAAGGCCGCCAACATCGTCTTCGACGACGCCCCGGTCGACCAGGCCGTCGAGGGGATCGTCAACGGCATCTTCTTCAACCAGGGGCACGTCTGCTGCGCCGGCTCCCGGCTGCTGATCCAGGAGAACGTCGCCGAGCAGGTGCTGGAGTCGCTGAAGCGGCGGATGGCCCAGCTGCGGGTCGGTGACCCGCTGGACAAGAACACCGACATCGGCGCGATCAACTCGGCCGCCCAGCTGGAGCGGATCCGCGAGCTGTCGGACGCCGGCTCCGCCGAGGGCGCCGAGCGCTGGTCGCCCGCCTGCGAGCTGCCCGAGCGGGGCTTCTGGTTCGCGCCGACCATCTTCACCGGGGTCACCCAGGCGCACCGGATCGCCCGTGAGGAGATCTTCGGGCCGGTGCTGTCGGTGCTCACGTTCCGCACGCCCGCCGAGGCCGTCGAGAAGGCCAACAACACGCCGTACGGGCTGTCGGCCGGGATCTGGACCGACAAGGGTTCCCGGATCCTCTGGCTGGCCGACCGGCTGCGCGCCGGGGTGGTCTGGGCCAACACGTTCAACAAGTTCGACCCCACCTCGCCGTTCGGCGGCTACAAGGAGTCGGGCTACGGTCGCGAGGGCGGCCGGCACGGGCTGGAGGGCTACCTCAATGTCTGAGCGGGTCGCGGTACGCAAGACGTACAAGCTCTTCATCGGGGGCAAGTTCCCCCGCAGTGAGTCGGGACGGTCGTATCTCGTGCAGGACTCCAACGTCTCCCTGGCCTCCCGCAAGGACGCGCGGGACGCCGTCGTCGCCGCCCGCGCCGCCGTGAAGGGGTGGGCCGGGGCGACCGCGTACAACCGGGGTCAGATCCTCTACCGGGTCGCCGAGATGCTGGAGGGCCGGCGCGACCAGTTCGTCGCCCTCGGCCTGCCGGCCGACGAGGTCGACGCCGCGATCGACCGCTGGGTCTGGTACGCCGGCTGGGCCGACAAGCTCGCCCAGGTGTACGGCGGCGCGAACCCGGTCGCCGGGCCGTACTTCAACCTCTCGGCGCCCGAGCCGACCGGCGTGGTGGCCGTGGTGGCCCCGGAGCAGCCGGCACTGCTCGGCCTGGTCAGCGTGATCGCCCCGGCGATCGTCACCGGCAACACGGTGGTGGTGGCCGCCTCCCCGGCGGCGCCGCTGGCGGCGGTGACCCTGGCCGAGGTGCTGGCCACCTCCGACCTGCCCGGCGGTGTGGTCAACATCCTCACCGGGAGGATCACCGAGACGGTGCCGACGCTGGCCGCGCACATGGACGTCAACGCGATCGACCTGACCGGGGTGACCGACGCCGAGCTGGCCGTCGACCTGGAGGTCAAGGCCGCGGAGAACCTGAAGCGGGTGCTCCGGCCCGCACCGGCCGACCACGACTGGTTCGCCGGTCCGGGGGTCAGCCGGATGACTGTGCTGTTGGAGACGAAGACGGTCTGGCATCCCAAGGGGGTGTGAGCTGTGGAGGGTCCGGTCAGCCGGGTTGCCTCTCGTTGAGTCCCTGCTGAGGGCCGCCTCCCGTTGTCCTTCGGGGCGGGAGTGCGCTCAAGATCCGCACTGGTTCAGGGAAAGAGTGGCTTCCGCGTGGGCGGAGGCCACTCTTTCCGTGTTCGAGGCCCTTCGAAGGCCGAGGCGGGGCGGGATGGGGCGGGTCGGGTGGGGCGGGTCGGGTGGGGCGGTGGGGGTCTACTACGGGAGGTAGGATTGGGGGTGTGACGCGGTTGGGGGATCTTGAGCGGGCGGTGATGGACGTGTTGTGGGACGTGGTCCCGGGCACGTCGGACGGGGTCACCGTGCGGGAGGTCGCCGACGCGCTGGACGGGCGCGAGCTGGCGTACACGACGGTGATGACGGTGCTCGACCGGCTCGCCGGCAAGGGCATGGTGCAGCGCGAACGCGAGGGGCGGGCCTGGCGTTACCGGCCGGCCGCCAGCCGCGAGGCGCACATCGCCCAGCTCATGCTCGACGCCCTCGACCTGGGCGGCAGCCGGGACGCCGCGCTGGTGCGCTTCGCCCGCTCGGTCACCGGCACCGAGGCCGAGGTGCTGCGCGCCGCCCTGGGTGCCGACGGCCGGGCTGACCGGGCCCGCCGACCGACCGGCGGGACGGGCCGGGTCCACCGAGCGACAGGCCGGGCCGACCGGGCCCGCCGACCGACCGGCCGGGCTGACCGACCGCGTCGGGGATCCCCGGGCCGGGCGGGCCCGCGCCGCCGACGAGGCGACGGACCGGTAGGGCGACGACCGTGGCGTACGCCCTGCACTTCGCCGCGTCGATGCTGGCCTGCTATCTCACCGCGCAGGCCCTGTCCCACTCCACCTGGCCGTGGGCCGCACCCCGGGTCGCCATCGTCTGCTGGCAGGCGGTCGGGCTGGCGCTCGGCCTCTCCGCGATGGGCGTGCCGATGGCGCTCGGCCTGGCCGCCTACGACCGGCCGACCGGCGGCGCACTGCTGGCACTCGCCACCGACCTGCTGCACGGCACCCTCCCGGCCGGGCTGGGCGCCGTGCACCTCGGGCTGGTCGGGGTCGGCTTCGGCATCGGCGCGGTGCTGGTCACCACGACCGTCCGCAGCGTCCACGCGAGCGTACGGGCCCAGCGCCGGCACCGGGACCTACTCACCCTGGTCGCCCGCCGCGACCCCACGGTGCCCGGCGCGCTGGTGCTGGACCACCCGAGTGCGGCGGCGTACTGCCTGCCGGGGATGAAGCCTCGGGTGGTGGTCAGCGCCGGCACGCTGAGCCTGCTGGACCGCGCCGAGCTGGCGGCGGTGCTCACCCACGAGCGGGCGCACGCGCAGGAGCGGCACGACCTGGTGCTGCTGCCGTTCACCGCGCTCTGCCGGGCGCTGCCGTGGTTCGGCTGGGTCCGGGAGGCGTACGAGCGGGTGGCGCTGCTGGTCGAGATGCGCGCCGACGACAAGGCCCGCGAGCTGCACGCCGAGGCGCCGCTGGCCGGTGCGCTGCGCCGGTTCGCCGCCTGCGGGGACCGGATCACCCCGGCCGGGACGCTCGGCCTGGGCGACCGCGACCTGGACGTACGGGTGCGGCGACTGCTGGTGGCGGGCCGGCCGCCCCGGTTGATCGGCGCGACCGCGCTGACGGTGGCGGCCACCCTGGTCGCGATGCCGATCTCGATGTTCCTGAGCTGACCTCACGGTCCGCACCCCACCCGGCGACCGGCGGTCCCCATAGGTAGCGATCTTACGTGTAGGGTGCCTATCTAAAGCGAGCCAACCCGTGGGGAGATCGACCATGGACACCCTGCTCCTCGCCCGCCTCCAGTTCGCCACCACCACCTCGATCCACTTCCTCTTCGTGGTGGTCACCCTGGGTCTGGTCACCCTGCTGGTGGGGCTGCAGACCGCAGCCCTCGTCACCGGCAAGCCGGTCTACGAGCGCCTGACCCGCTTCTGGGGCCAGCTCTACGTGATCAACTACGTGCTCGGCATCGCCACCGGCATCGTGATGGAGTTCCAGTTCGGGCTGAACTGGAGCGGGCTGTCCCGCTACGTCGGCAACGTCTTCGGTGCCCCGCTGGCCATGGAGACGCTGGTCGCGTTCTTCCTCGAGTCGACGTTCCTCGGCATGTGGATCTTCGGCTGGCACCGGCTGCGTCGGGGCGTACACCTCGCGCTGCTCTGGGGCGTGGCGCTGACCGCGTACGCCTCGGCGTTCTGGATCATGGTGGCCAACTCCTGGCTGCAGCACCCGGTCGGCTACGAACTGCGCGACGGCGTCGCCCACCTCACCGACTTCGGCGCGCTGCTCACCAACCCCACCCTCGGCTTCGCCCTCGGCCACGTGGTCTCCGCCGGGCTGGTCGCCGGCGGCATGCTGATGGCGGCGGTGAGCGCCTGGCACCTGCTCCGGCGTACCCCAGACTTCGACCTGCACCGGACGGCGCTGCGGCTCGGGGTGCTCACCGCCGCGGTCTCGGTGGTCTTCCTGATCGGCTTCGGCTTCGCCCAGTTCGGCCCGATCAACCGGGTGCAGCCGACGAAGTACGGCGGCGGCCCCGGCCGGGACGCGCTGGTCGCCGGGTGGACCGCGCGGTTCGGCCCCGGCGACTACACCCCGCCGGTGCTCTCCAGCGTCGGGCTCGGCTTCATGATCCTGATCGGGTTCGCGCTCTTCGCCGGCCTGCTGCTGGTGCCGCTGCTCGCCCGGGACGCGATCATCCGGCTGCGCTTCCCGCTCTGGCTGATCCTGCTCGCCCTGCCGCTGCCCTTCGTCGCGGTGCTGCTCGGCTGGATCGCCCGGGAGGTGGGTCGCCAGCCCTGGGTGGCGTACGGGCTGCTGCCCACCGGTCAGGCGGTCTCCCCGGTCGGTCCCGGCGTGATGCTCGCCTCGCTGATCGGCTTCACCCTGCTGCTCGGTGCCCTCGCCGGCACCAACTGGGTGCTGCTCGCCCGGCACGCCGCCCGGGGCGCCGCCGACCCGGCCCTCGGCCGGCCCCCCGCACCCGACACCGACCCCCACCCGGACCCCGTCTTCGCCTGAGGAGGGCATCGTGGAACTCGCCTGGTACGCCCTGCTCGGCCTCTTCCTCGCCGGCTACCTGGTCCTCGGCGGCTACGACTACGGCGTCGGGCTGCTGCTGACCCGGGCCGGTACGCCGGCCGCCCGCCGCACCGCGCTCACCGCCGTCGGGCCGTTCTTCCTCGGCAACGAGGTCTGGCTGGTGGCGGCCCTCGGCATCCTCTTCGGGGCCTTCCCCACCCTGGAGGGCGAACTGCTCTCCGGGCTCTATCCGGCGGTGCTCGGCGCGCTGGTCGGCGTCGTCCTGGTCACCGCCGGCGTGCAGCTGCGCAGCCGCCCGGCCGGCGGGGCGGCCCGGGCCGGCTGGGACCGGGTGGTGACGGCCGGCAGTGCACTCGCCGCGCTGGGCTGGGGCGCGCTGCTCGGCGGGCTGCTCCAGGGCGTACCGCTGCGGGCCGACGGGCACGTCGCCGGGCTGGGTCACCTGTTCACCCCGTTCGCCGCCGCCACCGGGCTCGCGATGGTGACGCTGGTCGCCGCGCAGGGTGCGACGTTCCTCACCCTCCGGCTCCCGGCCGCCGACGCCGCCCGGGTCGCCCGGCTGGCCCGACGGCTGATCCCGGTGGCGGTCGCCGCGGTCGGCACGGCCGCCCTCCTCGGCGCGCTCTCCGACCGGGTACGCGCCGCCGTGGCGCAGCCGGCTGCCGCCGTACTCCTGCTGTCTGTGCTGGTGGCGGCGTTGCTGGCGGCGCGGCGGCGCTCGGGAGGCGGCGGCCGGGCGTCGCCTTCGCGGCCACCGGCGTGGCGCTGGCGCTGCCGGTGGTGCTGGTCGGGGCGGCCCTCTGGCCCTGGGTGCTGGTCTCCATGGTCGAGCCGGACGCCGGGCTGACCGTCGCCGAGGCCGCCGCCAGCGGGCCCACGCTGCGGCTGCTGGGCTGGCTCGCGCTGCCGCTCCTGCCGGCCCTACTAGGCTTTCAGGCGATGTGCTGGTGGGTGTTCCGGGGACGGACCGACGGTAGGGCACCGGTGTACTGGTGAGCCGCCGCCCGTTCGACCCGCGTCTGCTGCGCCGGGTCCCCGCGGCCCGGCGCGACCTCGCCGTGCTCGCGGTCCTCGGCGGGCTCACCGCGCTGCTGGTGGTCGCGCAGGCCACCACCCTGGCGACGGTGCTGGCGAACGCGGTCGACGGGCGGCTGCACCGGTCGGCGCTGGCCGGCGTCGCGGCGGTGGCCGCCCGCGCGCTGGTCGGCTGGGCCCAGGGCACCGTCGCGGCCCGGGCCGCGGCCACCGTGAAGGCGGCGCTGCGCGCGGACCTGCTCGGCGCGGTCGGCCGGCACGGTCCCGGCTGGGTCGCCGGCCAGCGGGCCGGCCAGCTCGCCACCCTCGCCGGGCGCGGCCTGGACGCCCTGGACGCCTACTTCACCGGCTATCTCCCCCAGCTCGTGCTGAGCGTGACCGTGCCGATCGCCGTGCTCGCCCGGATCGTCCTCGCGGACTGGAGCTCGGCGCTGATCATCGCGGTGACCATCCCGCTCATCCCGGTCTTCGGGGCGCTGCTCGGCTGGCAGGCGCAGGCCGCCACCGAACGCCAGTGGCGGCGGCTCGCCCTGCTCGGCGGGCACTTCCTCGACATGGTCGCCGGGCTGCCCACGCTGCGGGCGTTCGGCCGGCACCGGGCCCAGACCGAGGTGGTCCGCCGGATGGCCGACGGGCACCGCCAGGCCACCATGAAGACGCTGCGGATCGCCTTCCTCTCCGCCCTGGTGCTGGAACTCGTCGCCACCCTCTCGGTGGCGCTGGTCGCCGTGCCGGTCGGCATCCGGCTGCTCGGCGGCGGGATCACCCTCTCCACGGCGCTGCTGGTGCTGCTGCTCACCCCGGAGGCGTACCTGCCGCTGCGGGCCGCCGGCAGCCGGTTCCACGCCAGCATGGAGGGGCTGACCGCGCTCGACGAGGCGCTCACCGTCTCCGCCGTCCCGGCCGCCGCCGAGGGCCGGGCCGCCGGCGGGTCCCGGCCCGCGCCCGACGGTCGCGGCGAGATCCGCTTCGAGTCGGTGACCGTCCAGTACGAGCGGACCACCGCGCTGCGGGACGTCACGTTGACCATCCGCCCCGGCGAGCGGATCGCCGTCATCGGGCCCAGCGGCGCCGGCAAGAGCACACTGCTCGGCCTGCTGCTCGGCTTCGTCACCCCGACCGCCGGCCGGATGACCGTGGACGGCGTCGACCTCGCCGACGTCGACCTCGACGAGTGGCGCCGGCAGGTCGCCTGGGTGCCGCAGCGGGCACACCTCTTCGCCGCCACGCTGGCCGACAACATCCGCCTCGGCGCACCGGACACCCCCGACGACGTCCTGGCCGGCGCGGTCACCGACGCCGCACTGGACGAGGTGGTCGCCGCCCTGCCCGACGGGCTCGGCACCGTGCTCGGCGAACGCGGGCACGGCCTGTCCAGCGGTCAGCGGCAACGGGTGGCGCTGGCCCGGGCGTTCCTCCGGGACGCCCCGCTGGTGCTGCTCGACGAGCCGACCGCCCGGCTGGACAGTGCCAGCGAGGCCGTCGTACTGGCCGCCACCCGGCGACTGGTCGCGGGGCGGACGGCGCTGCTGGTCGCGCACCGGCCGGCGCTGCTGGAGGACGCCGACCGGATCCTGCGGGTCGCCGACGGCCGGGTCACCGAGCTGACCCCGGTACCCGCCGGCGAGGCGAGCCGATGAGCGGCCGGACGGAACGGGCGGTGCTGCGGCTGGCCCGGCCCTATCTGGGGCGGCTGGTCGGGGCGGGGCTGCTCGCCGCCGCCACCGAGTTCGCCGGGCTCGCCCTGATGGCCACCGCCACCTGGCTGCTGATGAGCGCCGCCGGCCGTCCCCCGCTGGACCGGCTGACCGTGGCGATCGTCGCGGTGCGGGCGCTGGCCATCAGCCGGGGCGTGTTCCGCTACACCGAACGGCTCGCCGGCCACGACGCCGTGCTGCGCATGATCACCGACGTCCGGGCCCGGGTCTTCGCCACCCTGGCCGGCCGCCGGGACACCGGGCAGCGGTCCGGGGACGCGCTGAGCCGGCTCGTCTCCGACGTAGAGGCCGTCCAGGACCTGCTGCTGCGGGTGCTCGTGCCCGGGGCGGCCGCCGCGCTGGTCAGCCTGCTCGCCGTCGGCGTCGCCGCGCTGATCTCGCCGCCCGCGGCCGGCGTCCTGGCGGCCGGACTGCTGGTCGCAGGGGTGGCGCTGCCCGCGCTGGCCACCGGTCTCACCCGCCGCGCCGCCGACGAGGTGGCCCCGCTGCGCGGGGCGCTCGCCGTGGACGCCGTCGACCTCACCCACGGGGCCGCCGACCTGGCCGCCTTCGGCGCCACCGGCACGGCGCTGGCGACCGCCGAGGGTCGGGCCCGCCGGCTGGCCCGGCTGGAGCGCCGGCTCGCCGCCACCGGCTTCGCGGTCGACGCGACCGGGGTGCTCGTCTCCGGGCTCACCGCCGCCGCCGTGGTGCTCGTCGCGCTCCGCGCCGGGGTCGGCGGGGTGCTGGTCGGGGTGCTGGCCGTCGGCACCCTCGCCGCCGTCGAGAGCGCCCTCGCGCTGGTCGGCGCCGCCCGCCAGCACACCCAGCTCCGCGCCGGGCTGGCCCGCGTCGCCGACCTGCTCACCGAGCCCGCCCCGGTCCCCGGCTCCACCGCACCGGTCCCCGCCGCCGGCGCCGACGTCCCGGGGCTGGTCGCCTCCGAAGGGGCGGCAGTCCCCAACGAGCGACTCCCCGGCGGGGCGGTCCCCGGCGGGGCGGTCGGCGGCGGGGCGGTCGGCGGCGGGCACCATGTGCGGTTCGACGAGGTGCTCGTCCGGTACCGGGCCGGGGCCGCGCCGGCCCTGGACCGGGTGAGCCTCGACCTGCCCGCCGGACGGCGGATCGCCGTGGTCGGGCCCAGCGGGGCCGGCAAGAGCACCCTGGCCGGCGTACTGACCGGCGCGGTCCGGCCCGACGCCGGTCGGGTCACCCTGGACGGGGTCGAGCTGGCCGGCTGGCCCGCCGAGGAGCTGCCCCGGGCGATCGGCGGCCTGCTCGCCGAGGCGTACGTCTTCCACGCCACGGTGCGGGAGAACCTGCTGCTCGGCCGCCCGCAGGCGGACGAGGAGGCGCTGGCCGACGCCGCCCGGGCAGCCGGACTGCTGGACTGGGTACGCGCCCAGCCCGCCGGCTGGGACACCGTGGTCGGCGAGCAGGGCGGACAGCTCTCCGGCGGCCAACGGCAGCGGCTCGCGCTGGCCCGGGCGCTGCTCGCCGCACCGGGCGTGCTGGTGCTGGACGAACCCACCGAGGGGCTCGATCCGGCCGCCGCCGACACGGTGCTCGCCTCGGCGCTGGCCGCCACCCCGGCCGGGCACTCGGTGCTGCTGATCAGCCACCGGCTCACCGGCCTGGCCGGGCTGGACGAGATCGTGGTGCTGGACGCCGGCCGGGTGGTGCAGCGGGGCCGGCACGACGAGCTGGTGGCGCAGCCCGGCTGGTACCGGGACCAGTGGCGGCTCCAGGCCGCGGCGGAACGCGGCTACCTGGCCCTGAACCCCTGATTCTCCGGGGAATTCCCGGACGCGCCCGCCCGGGGCCGGGTGGCAGGGTGGGCGCATGGGGGGCTGCGAGGACGTACGCGTCCAGGACCGGCTGCGTGAGCTGTCCGGGCGGCTGTCCGGACCGGCACGACTCAAGGCCGACCTGCTGACCGAGGCGCGGCACGCGCTGCTGGACGCCGCCGAGGCGTACCGGAAGGGTGGCCTGTCGCCGGCGGAGGCCGAGCGGCGGGCGGTGGCCGAGTTCGGCACGGCGGCGCAGCTCGCGCCGGCCTACCAGGCCGAGTTGGCGGCCGGCGCGTCGCGTGGGCTGGCGTGGCGCGCACTGGTGGTGGCGCTGGTGCTGACCGTCGGCGGCGACCTCACCTGGCGCGGGTCGAGCTGGAGCGACGGCCCCCGACCACCCGGTGGCTACCTGCTGCTCTCCGCCGCGCTGAACTGGATCTGGCTGGTGGTCGCCGCGCTCGCCCTCGCCGGCCTGGCGCTCGCCGGGTGGTCGGCGCGGCGCGGCGACGTCCCCACCGTCGTCCGCGCCTGGGGACTGGGCCTGACCGGTGTGCTCGTGCTCGGGGCGGGGGCCGGGGTCGGCGTCTTCGCCTGGTCGGTCGCGCTCTGGGACGAGGCCCTGACCTGGCCGCCGATGATCATCGGGGCGGCGCTGGTGGGCACGGCTGACGTCGCGCTCGGCCGGGCCGCCCGGCTCTGGCTCGCCGCCACCCCCTGACTCTCCCGGAGCCCGCAGGCCGGAGGGCTGGGCTGGAGGGCTGGGCTGGAGGGCTGGGCTGGGGGCTGGGCTTGAGGGCTGGGCTGGGCTGGATGATCGTCTGCACTTGGCGGTGCGGTCCTCCGGCGTGTCGTTGCCGGGACGTGCAGACGATCTTCGCGAGGAGAGTTCGAGCGGGGGAGCCGGGCGGGCCGGGCCGGGGTCAGGCGGGGGCGGTGGGGGGTGGGGTGGTGCCGAGGAAGCGGCCGATGGTGGCGCTGAACTCGCGCCAGCCGGCCCGCTCGCCCGCCAACGCCCGCCCACCCGCCTCGGTCAGCTGGTACGTCCGGCGCTCCCGCCCGTTGACCGTGCTCCAGGAGCTCGCCACCAGGCCGGCGCGCTCCAGTCGACGCAGCGCCGGATAGATGGTGCCGGTGGGCAGGTCGAGGGCGCCGCCGCTGCGCGCCCGCAGCGCCTCGATGATCGCGTAGCCGTGCAGCTCGCCCTGTTCCAGGACCGCCAGCAGCAGCGCGTCCAGGTGTCCGTGCAGCTCCTGCGCCTTCATGCGTAGTAACGCTACTTGTCGGCCGGGCGGCACGCCACCGGGGTGCGGTCCCGGACGTGCCGGGGCGACCACTAGGGTATGTGCCCAGAGTCACTCGGCGGCCGAAGCTGCCGCCGGGTGGGCAATCCGACAGCACACGGAGGTCAGCGTGGCCCGCCAGTCGCCCCACCGGCCCGACGCCGACGAGCCCGAGCTCGACGACACCACCGCGTCGGCCACAGCAGACGAGGTCGACGTCGACCGTCCGGCCGCCGACCGCGCGCTCTGGGACGAGCTGCGGATCGACCCGGTGGAGATCGCCCTCCCCGCCGGCAGCGGCTTCACCCTGCGGGCGTACCGGCCGGCGCGGGAGCTGACCCCGACCGACGTCGCCGAGCGCGACGAGGACGACCCGTTCCTGGCCCGCCGCCAGGTCGTCGAGACCGAGGACGACGAGGAGGTGGTGATCCTCGACGAGGAGTTCGCCGCCCTCTCCGCCGAGGAGGACGAGCAGCCCGAGGGGCGCCGCAAGGCGGACGCCGACGAGGCCGACGACGAGGCTGCGGACGACGACACCGAGGACGAGGCCGACGACGACGAGGCCGGCGACGAGGAGGTGCCGGTCTTCCTGAGCCACCGGGGCCGACTGCTGCTGTTCAAGACGCCCGAGTCGCTGGTGAGCTTCATCCGGTCCGGCGCACCCAACGACCTGTCTCAACTGGACAGCTGGAATGAACTGTCCGAACGGGTGGAACCGGCCGACATCGCGCCGCTGGACGAGGACGCCTACGAGCTCGACCTGGTCGTGGAGAACCTGCGGGGCGGGCACGACACCTGGGACCCCGCGCTCCTGATCGAGGCCGGCGAGGTCGCCCGTGACCTGGCGTACGCGCTGCGCCTACCGGCCGTGCTCGACATGCTCTCCGCCGGCTCCAGCCTGGACGACCTGGACGAGGCGTTGCGGGCCACCGTCAACGGCGGGATCGGCGGCTTCATGGGGCGGCGGCGACTCAAGAAAATCGGGGCACAAACCGCAAGTTTGGGTTGGCGCACCATTGTCGGCAAGATCTCTGCTGTCGTGGACTGGCGCGACTGACCCCGAGCGGGGAGCATCAGTCTCTGGCAGAAGATAGCCCTGTGTCCCGGGAGGAGGACGACGCCGTGGCGCTCGTGCGCGTGTACTGCGGTCTGGCCTCGGCGGATCCGGCCGACCGACCGGCTTCGGCCGGATCGACGCTGACGTCCGCTGTGGTCGACGACGCAGGCCGTCTGCTGCATGTCTGCGAGATCGGCGACGACCCGGGTGGCTACGCCCAGCTGGTCGCGCTGCTCGTGGAGCGGTCGGGCGGCCCGAGCGGCGCGGCGATCGCGGCCGACAGCGACGACCACACGGTCACCTCGCTGCTGAGCGCGGCGGGGCGTCCACTCGCGATCGCCGACGACGACTCGGTCGACGACTTCGCCGAGCGCTTCGCGGACGACGACTCCCTGGAGGAGATGCAGTCGCCGGAGGCCGAGCGCCGCGCGGTCGGCCTGGCCCGGGCGCTGCAGGCCGGCGCGCTCTCCGCAGTCACCCTCCCCGCCCCCCGCGACCTCGCCGGCTACAAGCAGGTCCTCTCCGCGCACGCCGCGCTGGCCAGCGGCCGGCACTCGGCAGCGGTGGCGCTGCGCGAGGTGCTGCGCGAGCTCTACCCGGCCGCCCTCCGGGCCTACCCGGACCCGGCCGAGCCGGTCTCCCTCGCCATCCTCGACGCACTGCCGGAGCCCGGCATGCTCACCGGCACCGCCGCCCGGGGCCGCGAGGTCCCGGTCGCGGTGGACGCCGTCGCGGCGCACCTCGTCGCCGACGGGGTGGCCGACGAGAACGAGGTCGACGAGGCGGTCACCGCGCTGCGGGTCGCCATCTCCGAGACGCCCCGACGGGCCGCGGTCAGCCGGGCGCTCACCTCGGCGGTGGCGGAGACCGTCCGCCAGGCCGTCGCTGCGGTCCGCGCCTGCGACGCGGGCTGCGAAGCGCTGGTCGGCGCGCTCCACGCCCGGCTCACCGCCCCGGCCCCGACAGCCGGCCGACGGGCCGCCGCCCGACGCGGCGAGCAGGTGAGCGACCTCTCCGCCGCCCTGAACAACACCGGCACCGGCCTGCGGGCGGTCCGCACCGGCGGCCCGAGCCGGTGGGGCGCGTAACCGCCCCGAGCCGGTCTCCGGCCCTGCCGCGCCGCCCTCCCCCGTCCGCTCGGCCCACCGCCGGTCGCCCCGGCCCCGGTCGCGCCGCCGCCCGTGGCCCCGGCCCCGGTCACCTCGGCCGCCGCCACCGGCCGACCGACCTCCGCGCCACCGTCGCGTCCCGAGCCGGGCCTGCCGCACCGGGTGGACGCGCCGACCAACCGGCCGGTCTCCGCGCCGCCCCCGCCGCCGCCCGGGATCACCCCGATCGCGCCGGCACAGCGCGGCAACGTCCCGCCGGCCGAGGCGGGCGAGCCGTTCCGGCCCACCCTGACCACCGCCGCGATCAACAGCGCGCGGGCGGAACGGCAGCGGACCATCATCCCGCCGCGACCGAAGACCACCCCGGAGCAGGCGCCGCCGACCGGCGGCTTCAGCGCCACCGACCTCAGCGTGCCGGTGCCCGCCCCGCGTCCCGGCCAGGAGCCGTCCGCGCCGGCCGCGCCGCCCGGCTCGCGGGCCAACTGGCCGCTGGTCAACACCAACGAAGACCTGGCCGACGCGCCGGCCGACCCGCCCGCCTTCGGGTACGGCGACCGCCCCGGGCGCAAGGTGGACTCGCCGACCGATCCCGGCCAGGGGCGGGTCACCCCGCCGTGGCTCGCCGACGACCTGCCGCAGGAGCCACCGATGCTGCGGCTCGTCGAGCCGCCGCCGCTGGCCGATCGGGCCCTGCGGGACGGGCTGAACCCGCCGACCGACCCGGGCCTGGAGGCTCCCCCGCTGCGGCTGGTCGACCACGAGGCGTCCCGTACCGGCCGCCCGACCCCCCGCACCGACGCGCCCGGCCGCAGTGACCTGCCCAGCCGGGGCGACCTGACCGGCCGCAGTGACCTGCCCAGCCGGGGCGACCTGACCGGCCGGGGCGACCTGACCGGCCGCAGCGAACTGCCCGGTCGCGGCGACCTGACCGGCCGCAGCGAACTGCCCGGCCGCAGCGAACTGCCCGGCCGCAGCGAACTGCCCGGCCGCAGCGAACTGCCCGGTCGGGGCGAACTGCCCGGCCGGGGCGAGTTCCCCGGGCGGAGTGAGTTGCGCGGCCCGGCGGAACGACGGCCCGCGCCGAAGGAGCACCGGCCGCCGCCGGTGTCCGACGAGGGCGACGGCGACCTGCTCATCTTCGCCGCGGCCAAGTCCGCCTGGTTCGTCGGTCATGCCGAGGAGTCCGAACTGGACTGGTCCACCACCGCCGACACGGGCTGGCAGGCCGCCGAGCAGGCGGCCCGGCCGGCGGTGGGCGAGGAGACCACGGCGGGCCTGCCCAAGCGGGTGCCGCAGGCCAACCTGGTTCCCGGTTCCCCGCTGCGCGAGGAGCGTCCACTGCGGATCGTCCGGAACGCGGCCAGCCTGGCTGAGAACACCACCGGCTACTTCCGCGGCTGGCGCCGTGGCCAGGAGATCGGCGGTTTCGCGGTGGGCGGCCGGCCGGGCCGGGAAGCCGCCGGCGGCTGGGACTTCAGTCGCGACACCGGCGACCGGGACGACGAGCGGGAATACGAGTACCGTTCCGCCGGCTACCGGTCCTGATTGGGCACACACCGCCTTCCACCTGCGTGTTCCTACCCACACCCGGATAATTTGACGCCGGGTCGTGGCGGCCGGGAGCATACCCGCGGAACAGCCGGCGGCGGACGTCGCCGGGGCGGGAAGGCGACTGGCAATGGCGACACCGGTAACAGATTCCTCCGCGCTGACCCGGCGGGGCGTCCTCACCGCGGCGACGAGCAGCCTGCTGCTCAGTGCCTGCGGACAGACCGGCCGCTCGGCCGGGACTGACACCGGCCGCACCGCCGCACCCGGTGGCCAGGAACTGGTGATCGGCGTCAGCCTGGAACTGACCGGTCGGGGAGCCGCCCTGGGCGTGCTCCAGGAGCGGGCGCTGGCGATCACCGTGGAGTCGCTCAACGCCACCGGCATCCCGGTCGGCAACCTACGCCGGACCGTACGGCTGGAAGTGCGGGACAACGGCAGCGATCCCCGGGTGGCGGCCAGCCAGGCCACCGAGCTGACCCGCCAGGCGAAGGTGCACGCCCTGCTCGGCGGCACCCTGGCGGAGACCTCGATGGCCATCATCGGGGTGGCCCAGCGGCTCCAGGTCCCCTTCCTCTCGCTCGCCGCAGGCGACGGCCTCGTGCTGCCGCTGGCCGAGCGGACCTACGTCTACAAGCTCACCCCGGACGCCCCCGACGTGGCCCGCCGGCTGGCCCGGCTGATCGGCTCGCAGCAGCTGCAGCGGGTGGCCCTGCTCGCCGCTGACGGGCTGCACGGCGACTCCGGGGTCCGGGCGATGACCGGTGCGCTCCGCGCCGCCGACGTGAAGCTGCAGCGGGCCGTACGCCTGCCGCGTACCGGGGCCGACCTCAGCGGCGCGGTCGAGCGGGCCCTGTCGGGCGACCCGGAGGGCGTGGTTGTCTGGGGCACCGCCCCGGACAGCGGGAGCGCCGCGCGGGAGCTGCGCCGGGCCGGCTACCGTGGGCCGCTCTTCTTCGACGCGGGGGCGGTCGCCGAGGACACCCTGGCCGGCAGCAACGCCGCCGCCGTGGAGGGCGCGTACGCCGTCCACCCGGCCTGCCTCGGCAACTCCACCCTGACGACCGCCACCACCGCCGCGCTGGCCCGTCGGGACTTCATCTTCCGGTACGCGCAGCGGCACGGCGGCTTCAGTGGCTTCGCCCCGTACGCCTCGGACGGCGTCCAGCTGCTCGTCACGGCGGCCCGGTTGGCCAGCAGCGTCGACCGGGGGCGGCTGCGGGCGTACCTGCAGACGCAGGTGACCGAGGGCATCGCCGGTGGGTACGCGTTCGCCCCCATCCGGCACGGCGGCATGGAACGCGACTCGCTCGGCGTCTACCGGGTCGAGCAGGGCGCCTGGGTCCGGCACGCCTGAGCCGGACCGGGCCGGCTCAGGGCGGCCCGACCGGGCATCCGGCGGCCAGCAGTTCGCGGGCGGACAACAGGAAGCGCCCGGTGACGGCCGGAGCGGTCACCGGGCGCTCAGCACGCCGGTCAGGCGGGCGCGACCGCCCGCGAACGACGCATGGTCAGCACGTACTCGACCAGCGAGATCAGCACGTGCTTGGTCGACTCCCGGTTCCGCGCGTCGCAGGCGACCACCGGCACCTCGCTGGAGATGGCCAGCGCGTCCCGGACGTCCTGCGGGTCGTGGTACTGCATCCCGTCGAAGCAGTTGATGGCCACCAGGTACGGCAGCCGCCGGTGCTCGAAGAAGTCGATCGCGGCGAAGCAGTCGGCCAGTCGGCGGGTGTCGACCAGCACCACGGCGCCGATCGCGCCGCGGACCAGCTCGTCCCACATGAACCAGAACCGCGTCTGACCCGGCGTACCGAACAGGTACAGGATCAGGTCCCGGTCGATCGAGATACGACCGAAGTCCATCGCCACCGTGGTCGTCGTCTTGCCCGGCACCTGCCGGGTGTCGTCGACGCCCACGCCGGCCGAGGTCATGATCGCCTCGGTGGTCAGCGGCGTGATCTCCGAGACCGAGCCGACCAGCGTCGTCTTGCCGACGCCGAATCCACCGGCGATAACGATCTTCGCCGACGTCACGCGCCCGCTCGGGGCCGGCGGCCGGTGCGACATGTCAGAGCCTGCGAAGTCCACTCAGCACCCTCTCCAGCAGTTCAGTGCCCACCGCGTCATCGGAGTCGTCCAAAATGGTCGGCTCGTGGACCGCGACCAGGCCGTCCGTCGCCATGTCGGCGATGAGCACCCGGGCCACGCCGAGCGGAAGTTGCATCCGCGCCGCGATCTCCGCGAGCGATTGCACGCGTCCGTCACACAGCGCGGCGATGTACTGGTGCTCCCGGCCGCCGCCGCCAGATCCACTGGCAGCGGCCCGACCGCGCACCGTCGTCTCGACGAGCGCCTCCAGCGCGATGTCGAGCCGGGGACGGGTACGACCTCGGGTGACGGCGTATGGACGGACCAACGCTCCGGTCGGTTCGTCACGATCGGCCATGTCGCCGCTCACCTCCTTCGTACCCGGCACCGGCTCGCGTCGGTGGAACCCGTCGTTGTCGTTTTTGTTGCCGCCCCTGACCCACCGGTCGGCGCGTGGATCAGCCCATCATCCCGACAGCCGTACGCGGCTGCGGGGTCAGGGCGTCACCCACCCGGTCGACGAGCAGGGCCATCTCGTACCCGACCTGCCCGACGTCGCAGCTACGCGCCGCGAGCACCGCGAAGGACGAGCCGTCCGAGATGGACATCAGGAACAGGAAGCCGTTGTCCATCTCGACGACGGTCTGCAGCACCGCACCGCCCTCGAAGCAGCGCGCCGCGCCCTGGGTGAGGCTGACCAGGCCGGAGGCGATGGCGGCCAGCTGGTCGGCCCGGTCCCGCGGAAGGTCCCGGGACGACGCGAGGAGCAGGCCGTCCGCGGAGACGGCGACCGCGTGCGCGACACCGGGCACCCGGTCGGCGAAGTTGGCGAGCAGCCAACCGAGATCCTGCGTAGTTGTCATCCTTGTTGCTCCTTCTGCCCGCTCCCGGCCACCGGGCCTGAGCCAGACTGCGAGGACTGCTGCCCACCCGGAGTCGCCTCCGGGCCGGTCGAGTTGCTGTCGGTGGGGGTGGTACGCCCGCGCTGCACGCCTCGATGGTAGGCCGAGAGCAGGCCCCGGACCCCTTCCGGCGTCCGCTTCTGCACCGAGGTGCTCGGCTTCTCGACGCCGCCGGGAACGAGCTGCGCCATCGGGGTCCGCTTGGGCAGGCCCTTCGGCGTGGTCGCCTCGACCGGGACCTCGGTGGCCGCCGAGGCGGCGCGCCAGCCGTCGTCGGCCGCCGTCTGCCAACCACCGGCCGGGGGCTGGGTCCGCCGGTTGGGCAGGGCGTCGGCGAGCCCGGGGCGGGTGCCCCCGTTCGTCGTCGGGCCGTTGTCGCGCGCGGCGGCGCCGGCCGTCGGGGTGTGTGCCATCGGCGTGTTACCTGTCGTCCCGGATGGTGGCTGCTGGACGGCCCGGCCGGCGGCGTCGACCCTGGCGAACTGCTGTGTCGCGGCCGCACCACCGGGCTGCGGCGGGGCCTGCGGTGCGGTCGGCTGCGGGCTCGCCGGCTGCGGGGCGGCGGCCGGCGTGGCGGCCTCCTCCGGCCCCGGCCGACGGGTGCGGAACCAGGCCGACTCGAGCTCCCGGAAGATCGGCAGCTCCATCGTCTCGTCCGCGTACCGCTGGCGGTTGGGGGCCTGCTGCGGCGGGGCCGGCGGCCGGTTCGCGACCGGCGGTCGGCTGGCGGCCGGCTGCGGGGCGGGGGCCGGGCTCTCGGTGCCGCGCGGCATCCGGGGCAGCTCGGTGGTCATGTCCAGGGCGGCCGACAGTCGCTCGGGCACCGGCGGGGTCGCCGGGTCCGGGGCGGCCACCGGCGGCCAGGCCGGCGGTGCGGCGGCGCCGGGCGCGGGTGCCGGCGGGGCCGGACGCGGCGGCAGCTGGCCGTAGGAGGGCGGCGCGGAGACCGGCTGGCCCGGGGCGGGCGCGGCGGAGACCGGCTGACCGGCGGGCGCGGCCGACACGGGGTGACCGGAGACCGGCGCGGCCGAGACCGGCTGCCCGGAGACCGGCGAGGCGGAGACCGGGACGCCGGAGACCGGCGGCAACGGCGGCGCGGACACCGGCGGGATCGGGGGCGCCGAGACCGGCGGCGGGTTGTAGGGCCGCGCCTCCGGGCTGCTGGGCAGCTGCCGGGATCACCGGCTGCTGGCCGGTGGCCGCCGGGTCGCCGTCGCCGGGGTTACGCCGCTGGGGCAGCGGATCGATCGGCTGGCCGTTGGTGGGGCGCGGCGTGAACGGGTCACCGCCGTTGAGGGCGCTGGCACCGGTCAGGTCGGACCAGGCCGGCATCGAGCGCGGTGCGCCACCGGAGACCGGCGTCCCCGAGCCGTTGCGCGGGGCCGGGTCGAACGGACGACCGCCCAGGGTCACCTGGTTGCCCGACTCGCCCGGACGCGGGCCCGGCGGGTTGCTCGGGCCGTGGCCGAGCGCCGCCAGGGCGCCGAAGGCGGGCGTCGGGCCGGCCGGCTGCTGGCCGCCGAAGCTGGGGGCGGGACCGGACGGCTGGCCACCGAAGGTGGGTGCCGGGCCGTTGGCCGCGGGCAGGGCCGGAGCCCCCGGTCCCCGGCCGGCGAGGGCGCGGGGCACCAGGACCGAGGTGGGCAGGGTGACGTCGGCGACCGTGCCCCGGTCGACGCCGGGCCGGAGCTCGACCTTCACGCCGTGCCGGGAGGCCAGCCGGGCGACCACGACGAGGCCCATCATCCGGGAGACCGCCACGTCGACCTGCGGCGGCGTGGCGAGCCGCTCGTTGAGGTCGTGGAGCTGATCGGGGCTGATGCCGATGCCCCGGTCCTCGACGTAGAGGGAGGCCCGGTCGCCGACCCGCCGCGCCTCGACCATGACGGCCGAGTCCGGCGGGGAGAACGCGGTGGCGTTGTCGAACAGCTCGGCGACCAGGTGCACCAGGTCGTTGACCGCGTGCGCGGAGACCTCGATGTCGCGGTCGATGACGCCGAACTCGATCCGGGTGTAGTGCTCGACCTCGGACTGGGCGGCGCGGAGCACGTCGATCAGGGCGGCCGGCTCGCGCTGCACCCGGGTGGAGTCGGCACCGGCGAGCACCAGCAGGTTCTCGTCGTTACGGCGCATGCGGGTGGCCAGGTGGTCGAGCTGGAAGAGCTCGGCCAGCCGGTCCGGGTCCTCCTCGCCGCGCTCCAGCCGGTCGAGGTGACCGATCAGCCGGTCGACCAGGATCTGCGAGCGGCGGGCCAGGTTGACGAACATGGTCGCGACGGACGCCCGCAGAGCGGCCTGCTCGGCGGCGGTCCGGACGGCCTCCAGGTGGACCGCGTTGAACGCCTCGGTCACCTGGCCGAACTCGTCCCGGCTGCGGACCGGCAGCGGCTCGGCGATCTGGTTGGCCAGCTGGACCGGGGAGAGCTGCCCGGTGACCTGCGGGTCGCGCAGTCGGGCGACGGCCTGGGGCAGGCCGTACTGGGCCACCGAGAGGGCGCCCTGACGCAGGTCGCGCAACGACCGCGCCATCGAGCGGGCGACCAGGTACGCGAAGAGGATGGCCAGCAGCAGCATGCTCAGCAGCAGGCCGGTCTCCAGGAAGACCTGACGTTGCACGTCGGAGCGGAGCCGGTCGGCCTGCCGCACCACGTTGGCGTCGAGCTGCGCCTCGACCGTACGGATCAGCTTGGCGTTGGCCACCATCGCGGCGTCCCACTGGTCGGCCCCGAAGGGCAGGCCGGTCAGCTCACCGTTGATGCTCTGGCCGATCTTGTCGCTGTAGAGCTTCGCCTCGCGCAGGTCGGAGCCGGCGACGGTCTGCTGGTAGAACTCGCGGTCGCTCTGGGTGGCGACGGACTGGAAGCTCTGCAGCGACTGGAGCTGACCGGTCGTGGTGGCGATGAAGTCGTCCCGCAGGATCGGGGAGAGCTGCTTCGCGCCGAGCGCACGGTGGCCCACCACGCGGCGCTGGGAGAGGTATTCCTTCTCCCGGGCGACCGCGGCGACGGCTCGCATGTGGTCGCTCAGGTCGTTGTCGCCGGCGAGCTGGGTGGCCGAGTCGCGGACCGAGAGCAGCTCGTCGATCAGGCCCTCGTAGACCGAGTTGGCGTCGGTCAGCTTGAGCTTGCCGTTGAAGACCTGGCTGCGGGTGCCCGGCAGGTTGGTGAGGTCGCCGTCGATCTTGTCGAGCAGCGTCTCGAAGTTCTTCGGCAGGCCGTCGATCTCGACCCGCTGCTGCAGGTAGGGGCTCTTGGCCTGGTCCACCCGGGTGCCGGCCCGGTTGTACGCCTCCTGGTACTGGGCCTTGGCCTGCACGTTCTTCGGGTCGTTGGCCCCGAGGAAGAGGACCGCGGCGGTCCGCTCGTCCTGGAGGGTGTCGACCAGGTCACCCGAGCGGCCGATCAGGGTGGCCAGGTCCCCGGTCCGGTTGGCACTGTTGAGCGTCTCCAGGTGGTCGACCAGACCACTGGTGCCGACCACGACCGTGGCGATGGTCGGCACGATCATGATCAGACCGAGCTTGGACCAGATCGGCATGTCGCGGAGCCGGCTGGCGGGCCGACTCAGCCGCGACAGGAAGGAGCCCGCCGTCTTTGGCCGTTTGCTCACGTCACCGCCCTCGCATCACAGCGTCCGCACGTTGCCCTGGGCAACGCCGAGCGACCGACCCGGCGGGTCGGACCTCCGAGATTCCATCACGCCGCCCCGCAAAGAGAAAGCCCAGGTTGTCCCTCACCGGAGGTGTGATGAGATGTTGATGCAATTTGATCGCAATCCGTCTGGCCGGAGTCACTGAAGGTAATGGAACACCCGCATCGCGTTGTCCTGCTCGCTGGCCCTTCCGGCTCCGGAAAGTCGTATGTAGCACAACGAACCGGACTTCCCGTCCTCTGTTTGGACGACTTCTACAAGGACGGCGATGACCCTACGTTGCCGCGCCGAAACGGTCAGGTGGACTGGGAATCGCCCCTGTCCTGGGACTCCGACGCGGCGGTGGAAACAATTGCCCGACTGGCCCGCCACGGCAAGGCCGATGTGCCGGTTTATGCGATCGGCGCGGACCGTCGGGTGACCACCCGGCCGTTCGAAGTGGCCGGATCGCCACTTTTCGTGGCCGAAGGGATCTTTGCCGCCGAGATCGTCGAGGAGTGCCGCCGCCGGGGCCTGCTCGCCGGGGCGTACGCGCTGCGCCGGCCCCGCGGGGCGACCTTCCTCCGCCGGCTCGCCCGCGACCTCGCCGAGCAGCGCAAGGCGCCCCGGGTGCTGCTGACCCGCGGTGTGGCGCTGCTGCGCGCGGAGCCCGCGGTGCTGCGCCGGCAGACCGGGCTGGGCGCGGAGGCGGCCCGGGCCCGGGAGGTGCTGCACCGGGTGGCCGCGCTGGTCGCCGGCCACCCGACCCGGCACTGATCAGCCGATCAGCTTCGCGTACGCCGGCTTGATCACCTCGTCGATGATCGCCAGCCGCTCGTCGAACGGGATGAAGGCGCTCTTCATCGCGTTGATGGTGAACCACTGGAGTTCCTTCCAGCCATAGCCGAAGGCCTCCACCAGCAGCGCCATCTCCCGCGACATCGACGTGCCGCTCATCAGCCGGTTGTCGGTGTTCACCGTCGCCCGGAACCGCAGGTCGCGCAGCAGCCCGATCGGGTGTTCCGCGATCGAGGCGGCGGCACCGGTCTGCACGTTCGACGACGGGCAGAGCTCCAGCGGGATGCGCTTGTCCCGCACGTACGCGGCCAGCCGGCCGAGCACCGGCTCCGGGCCGGGGGTGATGTCGTCGACGATCCGGACGCCGTGACCGAGCCGGTCCGCGCCGCACCACTGGATCGCCTGCCAGATCGACGGCAGCCCGAACGCCTCGCCGGCGTGGATGGTGAAGTGGAAGTTCTCCCGCTGGAGGTACTCGAAGGCGTCCAGGTGCCGGGTGGGCGGGAAGCCCGCCTCCGCGCCGGCGATGTCGAAGCCGACCACCCCGGTGTCCCGGTGCCGGACCGCCAGCTCGGCGATCTCCTGCGACCGGGCGGCGTGCCGCATCGCGGTGAGCAGGGTGCCGACCCGGATCCGGTGGCCCGCCTCGGCGGCCTCCGCGCTGCCCTCGGCGAAGCCGGCGACGACCGCCTCGACCACCTCGTCCAGGGTCAGGTTCTGCTCGAGGTGCTGCTCGGGGGCGAACCGGACCTCCGCGTAGACCACCCCGTCGGCGGCCAGGTCCAGCGCGCACTCCCGGGCCACCCGGCGCAGCGCGGGCGCGGTCTGCATGACCGCCACCGTGTGCGCGAACGTCTCCAGGTAGCGCTCCAGCGAACCCGAGTTGGCCGCCTCGACGAACCAGCGGCCGAGCGCCTCCGGACCGGTGGCGGGCAGTTCGTGGCCGATCTCCGCGGCCAGCTCGACGATCGTGGCGGGCCGCAGCCCCCCGTCGAGGTGATCGTGCAGCAGTGCCTTGGGGACCTTGACGATGTCCTCGTACGAGATTGCGACCATGCTCCGACATTAGTCACCGCCGGGCCCGCGCCGGCAGCCGACCGCCCGGGGCCGCGCCGGTCCGCACCGGGACAATGGGCGGATGAGCAGGAGTGCGACCGGCGAGCTGGACCCCCGCGTGGTGGACCGGCTGCGCTGCCCGATCTGCGCCGGGCCGCTCGCCGCGACCACCGCGGGCACCGCGCGGGCCCTGTCCTGCCCGCGCCGGCACAGCTTCGACGTCGCCCGCCAGGGGTACGTGAACCTGCTCGCCGGCCGCGCCCCGCACAGCGGGGACAGCGCCGAGATGGTGGCCGCCCGTGCGGACTTCCTGGCCGCCGGCCACTACGACACCGTCGCCGCCGCGCTGGCCGCCGCCGCACGGCAGATCGGGTACGCATCCGCAGCACCGCCGGACCGCGGCGCGTACCCCCTGGTGGTGGATGCCGGGGCCGGGACCGGGTGGTATCTCGCGGCGGTGCTGGCGGCGCTGCCGGACGCCGTGGGTCTCGCCCTGGACGTCTCCAAGCCGGCGCTGCGCCGCGCGGCCCGCGCCCACCCCCGGGCCGCCGCGGCGCTCGCCGACACCTGGCAGCGGCTGCCGCTGGCCGACGCCTCCGCCACCGTGCTGCTCAACGTGTTCGCCCCGCGCAACGGCGCCGAGTTCCACCGGGTGCTCGACCCGGCCGGCGCGTTGCTGGTGGTCACCCCCGCCGAGGACCACCTCGCCGAACTGGTCGACGCGCTCGACCTGCTGCGCGTCGACCCGGCCAAGGCCGACCGGGTGGCGGGGAGTCTCGCCGCGCACTTCACCGAGGAGTCGCACCAGCTGCACCGGACCGGGCTCATGCTCAGCCGGGCGGAGGTGGCGACCCTGGTCGGGATGGGGCCGAGCGCCTGGCACACCGACCCGGCCCGGCTCGGCGCCCGGATCGCCGCCCTGCCCGAGCCGGTCGGCGTGACCCTCGCCGTACGGCTCGGCGTGCACCGGCCCCGCTGACCGCGCTCAGGTGGAGAGGTCGACCTCTTCCCACCCGGGCGGCTCGTCGTGGTACGGCCCGCGCAGGACCACCGCCCACTCCAGCGCCCACCGGCGCTGCCCGATCGCGTTCGCGTCCACCAGCCCCGGCGGCCGCAGCCCCGCCTTCTCCGTCTCCAGATAGGCCCAGTCCAGGCAGTAGTGCAGGTCGAGCAGGGCGGCCGCGTCCGCCGGGTGCTGCGGGGCGGCCAGGATCCGGGACCGCCAGTCGGCGAAGGTCTCCCCCGTCGGGATGTGCGGCATCCGCTCCACCAGCCGCTCGTCCACCGGCACCGTCGGGTCCAGTTCCTTGGTCAACCCGAGCACCCAGCAGAGCGAGAAGAGCGCGTCGTGGTGCAGCACGAACGACCGGTGGTCGCCCTTGCCGCCCATCACGAACTGCCACTCGGGCGGGGTCACCATGTCGACCAGGTGCGACCCGAGCAGCCAGGTCATGGCCGCCTGCGGTGGCATCCCGAAGCACCGGGCCAGGATCAGGTGCAGAACGGCGATCCTGGCCTCGATCTCGACGATCGGGCGCAGCTCGATCTCGTCACCCGGCTCCCAGACCAGCGGGAACTGCGGTGGCGGCAGGGGAAGCCCCAGCCGATCCAGCTCGTCCAGGCTCGCCTCGCGGACGGCCCGGGGATCGGGGGCGGATACACGCAAGGCTCAGGCCCCTGTCTGCTCGCATCGCAATGCCGGTCGGTCCCCCTGGGCAGGGAGGATAGCGGTTCCGGGTGGCCGGCACCACGGCACCGCAAGACCGGAATCGATCAGCCGATCCGCTCGATGACCAGCGGCGTCACCCGGGGGGCGTCCGGCGAGATCCGGACCGCCCGCTCGGCCTCCGCCAGCGCCGCCGGGATCCGGGACGCGTGCTCGGCCCGCAGCTCGTACAGGGGCTCGCCGGCCCGGACCGGATCACCGGGGCGCTTGTGCAGCACCACCCCCGCCGGGATGCTCACCGGGTCCTCCTTGCGCGCCCGACCGGCACCCAGTCGCCACGCGGCCACCCCGATCGCGTACGCGTCGACCTCGGCGACGAACCCGTCCTCGGTCGCGCGCACCACCTCGACCTCGTTCGCCGTCGGCATCGGGGCGTCCGGGTCGCCGCCCTGCGCGCGGATCATCGACCGCCACGCGTCCATCGCCCGGCCGTCGCGCAGCGCCGCCGCCGGGTCGGCGTCCGGCAGCCCGGCCGCGTCGAGCATCTCCCGCGCCAGCGCCACGGTCAGCTCCACCACGTCGGCGGGACCGCCACCGGCCAGCACCTCCACCGACTCGGTCACCTCGACCGCGTTGCCGACCGTCAGGCCGAGCGGGGTCGACATGTCGGTGAGCAGGGCCACCGTCCGCACCCCGTGCGCTCCGCCCAGCTCGACCATGGTCCGGGCCAGCTCGCGGGCGTCGTCGACGTTCTTCATGAACGCGCCCGAGCCGACCTTCACGTCCAGCACCAGCGCACCGGTGCCCTCGGCGATCTTCTTGCTCATGATCGAGCTGGCGATCAGGGGGATCGCCTCCACGGTGCCGGTGACGTCGCGCAGCGCGTACAGCTTGCGGTCCGCCGGGGCCAGCCCCTCGCCCGCCGCGCAGATCACCGCGCCCACGTCCCGCAGTTGGGCGATGAACTCGTCGTTGCTCAACGCCGCCCGCCAGCCCGGGATCGACTCCAGCTTGTCCAGGGTGCCGCCGGTGTGACCGAGCCCGCGCCCGCTGAGCTGCGGCACCGCGCCGCCGCACGCGGCGACCAGCGGGGTGAGCGGCAGGGTGATCTTGTCACCGACCCCGCCGGTGGAGTGCTTGTCCACGGTGGGCCGGGCCACGGACGACAGGTCCAGCCGCTCGCCGCTGGCGATCATCGCGGCGGTCCACCGGGCGATCTCCGGCCCGGTCATGCCGCGCAGCAGGATCGCCATGGCCAGCGCCGACATCTGCTCGTCGGCCACCAGCCCCTTCGTGTACGCGTCGACCACCCAGTCGATCTGGGCGTCGGAGAGCACCCCGCCGTCCCGCTTCGCCCGAATGACATCAACCGCCGTGAAAGCACTCATCAGATGATTTTTCCTCGTCGTCATCGCAGATTCCGCCCGACGGCCGCAACCACCGAGGGTCGGGGCCGACCGTCCCCGGCGGAGGGATCAAGCCTGACCGCCCGGAGCCGGGGACGGTCGGCCCCGGCCCCCCAGCTCAAGAAGCAGACCAGCGAACAGGGATCTCCATCGGCGGCTCACCCTCACCGGCCCAGAAGATCGTGCCCGACGCGTCCACCACCACCACGCGCGGCGTTCGGGCCAACCCCCAGGTGATCGCCTCGGCCGGGTCGTCCCAGGTCGGGCCCTCCTCCAGCACACCGGTCTCGGCGCCCTCGGTGTCCCCGGCCGACCGCTCCCAGTACGCCGTCCAGACCTGCTGCCCGGCGGAGAGGTCCGGGTGGACGAAGACGCTGCCGCGCCCGCGCCAGGCGGCCAGCCGGTCCGGCACCACCGGCACCGGGGTCCCGCCGACCACGGCCTCGAGGTCGGCGACGTCGAACGCGTGCGGCAGCAGCTCCGCCATCCGCAGCGGCCCGCCCTTCGCCTCGACCAGGCACTCCGGGCCGCCGTTCTCCCAGAGCAGCTGCCGGCAGCGGCCGCACGGCATCAGCGGTTCACCGGTGGCGTCGACGCAGGACATGGCGACCAGCCGGCCGCCCCCGGTGGCGTGCAGCGAGGAGACCACCCCGCACTCGGCGCAGAGGGTGACGCCGTAGCCGGCGTTCTCCACGTTGCAGCCGACCACGATCCGGCCGTCGTCGACCAGGGCGGCCGCCCCGACCGGGAACTTCGAGTACGGCACGTACGCGTGCCGCATCACCTCGGTGGCGGCGGCCCGCAGCCGCTCCCAGTCGATCTCCATGGCACCGATTCTGCCGCATGCCGGGGCTGAGCTGCGGCGGGCCCGACGACGCGGCGGCACACAGCACGAAGCGGCCGACGGAGAGTGCTCCGTCGGCCGCTTCGTCACAACTGTCAGTAGTACCAGCCCGAGCACGTCCAGCTGCCGTCCGGCACCCACTTGGAGCCGTTGTAGTGGGCGTAGTCCCAGCACACGCGGTGGCGGTCGGCGTCACCCGAGCTGTTCGCCGTGTGGGTGGTGCTCTTGGAGCCCGTGGCGCCACTGCCGAAGGTCGCCGTGTACGCCGCCTGCGTGGCGTAACCGTACGGCGACTTGATCTGACGCTCGATCTTGATCGAGAAACCCGGGGCGGTCGGATAGGTACTGTCGATCACCAACTGTCCCCACCGCTCGCTGCAACTGCCGTCACCCATCAACTTCCAGCCGTGCTCCCCGGACGCCTCGTAGTGGGCGTACTGCACCGTGCTGCAGGATGCCGAGGCCGGGCCGGCGGGCAGTACGACCGCCGTCAGACCCGCGATGGCCCCGATTGCGGCGAACGCGCCGGCCATACGTCGATTACGCATCGAGTCGTGCACCTTCCACTTCTTCACACCAGAGACGCCGATGTGACGTCGCTGGATCAGAGGCTAGAAGAGCCGCTCATCAAATGGACATCGTGCGGCCACCTTCGGCCCACCGGCGCGAGATGGGAAATCGATGATCCAGCGGTGGAAAACGAAAGTACGCTTCACCGACGATTACCGAGGGTGCCTCTTAGAAGGCATCCGCCCCGTCGGCGGCACCTATTCCCCGCCGCGTTTCAACGGAAACAGGTGAAAGATGGCAGACGCCAAGGTGCTGGAGGCCCAGAAGTGGGTGAACTCCACCTACCAATCAGTGCCGTACTACAATCCGTGCCCGGAGAACGGTCAGACCGGTTGGGCCACCATGTACTCCCTCACCCGGGCACTGCAGCACGAACTCGGGATCGAGGTGCTGTCCGACGCCTTCGGTCCCACCACCATGTCGCGACTCTCCACGCTCGGCGACATCGGCCCTGACACCACCAACGGGAACATCGTCAACATTGTCCAGTACGCGCTCTTCTGCAAGGGCTACTGGGGCGGCCCCGGCGACGGCGTGTACGGCACCGACACGGCCTCGGCCATCGCCCAGCTCAAGGCGGACGCCGGTCTGGACGCCTCGAACACCGACGTGCAGCCGAAGGTCTTCAAGTCTCTGCTGACCATGGACGCGTACGTGCTGCTCTCCGGCGGCCGGCCCGAGGTCCGGGAGATCCAACGGTGGCTCAACGGCCGTTACCTCAGCAAGTCGACGTTCTTCATCGTGCCGTGTGACGGCCACTACTCCCGTGACGTGCAGCAGGCCCTGATGAAGGCGATCCAGTACGAGATCGGCATCCCGCAGGACCAGGTCAACGGGAACTTCGGCCCCGGTACGCAGCAGGGCCTGCGCGATCACCCCGTCGCCCAGGGCTCGTCGGGCATCTTCGTCCAGCTGTTCAGCGCCGCCTGCGTCTTCAACGGCGTGGTGCTCAGCGCGACGGGCTCCTACAGCACGACCTTCAAGAGCGTGTTCGACGCGGCGCTCGCCACCTACGTCGGGGAGTTCCAGCGATTCTCCGCCCTGACCGTCAACGGACGCGGCGACTACCAGACGTGGGCTCAGCTGCTCGTCTCCACGGGCGATCCGGACCGGCCGGCGCACGCCTGCGACACCCGCTACCACATCAGCGAGACCCGTGCCCGCGCTCTCGTCGCATCCGGGTACTACACGGTCGGACGATACCTCGACGAGGACGAGCCGAAGAGTCTGCAGAAGGAAATTCAGCCCGGCGAACTCAATGCCATCTTCGCCGGCGGAATGCGGATGTTCCCGATCTCCCAGTACAACGGCCGCGGCCTTGAGGACTTCACCTATTCGCAGGGTTACAGCCATGCGGTACGTGCCCACGCGCGAGCCCTCGGATACGGGTTCAACCGGGGCACCGTCATCTACTTCGCAGTCGACTACGACGCCACGGACGAGGAGATCACGAGCAACATCGTCCCGTACTTCAGGGGCGTGCAGGCAGGACTCTCCAGTCAGGGCAAGCGGTACCTCGCCGGCGTCTACGGATCACGTAACGTGTGCTCGCGGGTCAGCGACGAGACGTATGCCCGCTACTCCTTCGTATCGGGAATGTCGTGGGGGTTCTCCGGCAACCTCGGTTTCTCGATGCCCGCCAACTGGTCCTTCAACCAGATCAAGGAATTCCGCTACACGACGGGCACCGACTCGTTCGACCTCGATCGCGACGTCCAACGCCCCTTCAGCGACCCGGGCGTGGGCGCCGAGAACGTCGGTGCCACCGGTACGCCGATCGAGCAGTTCCTCACCTACATCGATCAACTTCAGGCGACCGCCGTGGCGTACGCCAAGGGTGAACCCAACCGGCTGGTTCTGGACTTCCTGCGCTACCCCGTCTACGACGGTGAGAAGAGCGGTTGGAACACGCTGCTCGACACCACCGGCGTGGACCAGTCCTGGCTGTCCTATGCACAGGCGAACGGTCCTCGGCGCCAACCGATCTTCGTCGACCCCGGCTACGGAGTGGAGATCAACGTCGACCACCTCGCCGCCACGGCCTGCGCCGTCTACGCGAAGGGCAGCGGCGGTCTGACGGCGAACGGCTCCGTCGGTTGGCGCGGAGACTTCGGCGGCTGGGGTGGCGACCTGACCACGTTCTACGCCGATTGGTGGAACAACGAGGACGAGTACGCCTCCGGCTACGCCTTCTGCATGGATCGGCTTGCGAAGATCAACGTCGTGTCGTCCTTCAGCTTCGGTGACCTGGTGGAGGACGTCGACGGCTACCTGCTCGGCAAGGCACTGCGCGGAGGATCGACGGTCAAGGCGGCCCTGCGTGGTCACCTCGGTGGCACCGGTTACCTCACCCGGTTCCGGCAGTTCTTCACCAAGCGCTACAACGGCAGCACCGCCGACGTGACGACCGCGGCGAGAACCATGCTCTGTGGCACCCACGACCTCGTGACCGACGCGTTGAAGACGGCCGCCGTTCAGCTGGAGACCTCGGGGGCCCTGCCGCCGAGCGCACTACCGGCCAGCAAACTCGACCCCTTCCTGAAGGGGTACGTGGACACCCTCCAGAATTTGGTCAACCAGGACGCCAGGATGGCACGCCTGCGCGCCGCCCAGCGTTAGCTCGAGAAGGAGCGACCGTGCTCGCTTTGGCGATGGTCCTGTTCACCGCGCTCGTCCTCGTTCTGCCGGCGGCCCGTGCACTGCATCGGGCCACCCGCCGAATCGAGGGACCGGCGAGGGGATGGACACGCACGGCCGCCTACCTTCTCCTGGCGGCCGGCGAGATGTACCTGTTCGGCCTCGTGCACATGCAGGCGTACTGGGGTGCGAGTCCCCGGGACGCATGCGTGTCCCGCTACGACAACTGGGACGGCATGCACGGCCACGCGCGGTACTGGCCGCTGGAACGCAAGTGCACCGAGTACGTCGACATGGTGCCCGCTTACGTCAATCCCCTCATCATCCTCCTGCTGACCGGTGCGCTCAGCTGTGCGCTCATCGGGGCGGTCCAACTCGTACGGCGCCGCCGTAGGGGCTCGCCCACTTCGCTGTGACATCGATCCGCAGGCAAGCAGCCCAGGAGTACCAACACATGATTGAGTCTGACAACTCCGGTAACGGGTGGCACCGCCGCCATGTTCTTCTCGCCGGGGTGGCCGGTGCGGGGGCCGTCGCGCTCGCCGGCAGTCCCGCCGCAGCGGCGTCACCGACCGCGACGTCCGCCGGGCAGCCGTGGACCCGAGCCACCTCGCAGAACGGTTGGCCGGTGATCGGCTCGACGGCCACCCGCACGTACCACGTGGAGGGGTCCAACGCCTCGGTGGCCCTGTTGACCGGTGAGGTAGCGACCGTCCTGCTGCACGTGGTGCGCAGGTTCCACTACGAGATCAGCGCGGTGACGGTGGGTGCCGTCTCCGGCCACCACACGAACCGCCGGATCTCGGCTCCGTACGAGTCGAACTACCTCTCGGGTACCGCCGTCGCCATCTGGCCTGACCGTTACCCGGCCGGGGTACGCGGCGGCTTCTTCGCCCACGAGGTGGCGGTCGTGCGTGACATTCTGGCCGAGTGCGAGGGTGTCGTTCGCTGGGGCGGCGACCACCGGGCCCGGCCGAAGGAAGGACACTTCCAGATCGACGTACGACCCGGTGACGGTCGGCTGCTTCGCGTGGCCCGGAAGATCGGCTCGTGGGACGCGACGCCGGGCAACGGAGCGGGTACCCCCGCCGACATCTACTCCCCCGGTCGTCGGCGGGCGGCTTCCACCCTCGCCACCCGACAGCAGTCGTAGGCGCTGACCGGATCTCGTCGAACCCGTTCGCCGGGTGAAGCGTGACCGGGGGCACCCGGTCACGCTTCACGCCGATCCACCCCCTTCGGACCCTCCGTCCCGAATGACCTCTTCGTCGTGAGCAGATCTTGACACTCCGTTAGGGCCGCCTGCAGGATGGCTCGAGCCGGTTCCGTAACAGCCGGCACAACGGGGGAAAGACAATGCGTTTCAGAATCCTGGGCGCTCCATGCGTCGAGAACACAGCCGGTGTAACAGGACGTCGCGCCACCGTGCTGGTGGCCATGCTCGCGGCGAACGTCAACAAGAGTGTGTCCGTCGACCGGATGGTCGACGCCGTTTGGGATGAGCGGCCTCCGGCAACCGCTCGTGAGCAGGTCCAGAACTGCATGTCGATGCTCCGCCGGGTCCTCGGTGGTGGAGCCGACGCCGTCGACATCAGCCGGAGCGGGCGCGGCTACCAACTCAACGTGGATCCTGGCGAGATCGACGCCCACTGTTTCGAGCGCGACCTGCGTACCGCTGCCGAACACCTCGCCGCAGGCCGGGCGGAGTCGGCGGTCGCCACGTATCGTGACAGCCTCGCGCTGTGGAGGGGCCCGGCACTCGAGGGCATGGACGGCGTCGAGCTCCGGGCCTGTGCACACCGTCTCGACGAACTGCGGGCGGCCGCCACCGAGCGGTTGATCGAGACGCAGATCGAGTTGGGGCGTCTGGACGAGGCTGTGGCAGACCTGCGGTGTCAGACCCGACTGCATCCTGCGGACGAACGCTACCTGGTGCTACTGGTCGACGCCCTGCTGCTGAGCCATCGGTATCCGGAGGCCCTGGCCGCCTATCGCGCCTTCGCGACGGGCCTGGCTGAAGACTTCGGCAGTCGCCCAGGGCCTGCGGCCCGAGGGGCGGAACGGCGAATTCAGAAGGCCTTGGCCTCCGACACCCCTTCGCCCGCGTCGGGCTCGCGTCGTGGTCGGATCGACACCGACCTGTCGGCGTTCGCCTCGATGCAACCGCACGTCAACAACGTGGTGAGCCACGAGTCGGAGCTGGTACGCCACCTCGAAGAGGCCATGTCCCACATCCGCGCGGCCTATTCACTCATCGGAACGGGCCACCGGAGCGCAGCTGTCGAACGGCTGCCGCGGCCCGGCCGAGCGGCCTGACGCTTCGCAGCGGCCCCTGGCCAGGGCCGTGCCGATGAGCGTTGTCGACGGCGTGACGGCCTGAGACGAGGCGAGACCTCCGGCGAGGTGTGCGGTGCTGACGCCCACACCGGGCCGGAGGTCTCCTGGCTCACCGTGATGCCCGGCCGACCAGCCTGCCGGGCATCACGGCCAGGTCCTGGTCAGCCCTTGATGTACGGCTTGCCGTCCGCCGCCGGCGCCCGGACCCGGCCGACCAGGCCGGCCACCGCCAGGATCGTCGCCAGGTAGGGCAGCATCGCCAGGAACTGGCTGGGGATGCCGCTGCCGATCGCACCCAGGTAGGTGGCGAGCTGGTCGGCGAAGCCGAAGAAGAGCGCGGCCAGCAGGGCACCGGTCGGGCTCCAGCGACCGAAGATCAGCGCGGCGAGGGCGATGAAGCCCTTACCGCCGATCATGTTCTTGGTGAACGAGTAGAGCGCCAGGGTGTAGGAGGCGCCGCCCACGCCGGCGACCAGCCCGGCCAGCAGCACGTTGCGGTAGCGCAGCCGGAGCACCTTCACGCCGAGCGTGTCGGCGGCGGTGGGGTGCTCACCGACCGACCGGGTCCGCAGACCCCACCGGGTACGGAACAGCGCGATGTGGATGACGAGCACCAGCAGTAGGCCGAGATAGAGGAAGATGTTCCCCCGGAACAGCGCCGGCCCGATCAGCGGGATGTCCTTCAGCAGCGGGATCTCCCAGTTGGAGAAGCGCGGCGCGCTGTTGTACTTCGTCGCGTCGGTCTGCATCAGCCGCTCGTAGAGGAAGCCGGTGACGCCGACCGCCAGCAGGTTCAGCACGATGCCCATGACCACCTGGTCGACCAGGTAGCGGATGGCGAAGACGGCCAGCAGCAGCGAGATGAACGCGCCACCGATCGCCGCGGCGACCAGGCCGACCCAGACGTTGCCGGAGAGGCTGCCGAAGAGCGCGCCGCTGAAGGCGCCCATCAGCAGCTGCCCCTCGATCGCCACGTTGACCACGCCGGACCGTTCGCAGAGCACGCCGGCCAGCGCGCCGAAGATCAGCGGCAGGGCCAGCACGAAGGTGCCCCGGATGATGTTGACCAGCGGCATGAAGTTACGCCCGGCGGGAGCGGCGGAGACCTGCCAGCACAGGAAGCTCAGCACGAAGGCGAGCAGCCCGACGCCGAGCAGCACCGTGAACCAGCGCTTCGGCACCCCGGCGAGCAGGGCGGCGCCGGCCACGGCCGCGATGATCCCGAAGGCGATCGCGCCGATCGTGCCGTTGATCTCCAGAGCCGCGCCGCCCTCGGTCTCGCTGAGGGTGAAGCGGGCCGCCTGGCCGGTGGCGAGCGCACCGAAGAGCACGGCGGCCAGCACGCCCAGCCCCAGCAGGACCGCACCGACCTTGCGGGTACGGGTCCAGAAGCCCTCGTCGACCGTCGCGACAGCGACGTCGGGGACAGCGGTGGTGGACATCGCCTTACCAGCCCTTCGCCAGGCTCGTCTGCAACCGGGCGGCGCGGGCGGCCCGGAGCTGGAAGATCGCCTTCACCAGGGCCGGTGCGGCGATGAAGATGACGATCAGCGCCTGGAGCACGGTGACCAGCTCCAGCGAGATCCCCGAGTACGACTGCATCCGGTTGCCACCGGCCTGCAGCGCGCCGAAGAGCAGCGCCGCGAGCAGCACGCCCCACGGCTTCACCCGGCCGAGCAGGGCGACCAGGATGCCGTCGAAGCCGATCTGCGCGATCACCTCCGGAGTGAGCGCGTCCGCGGTCGAGCCGAGCACCATGTTCGAGCCGCCGAGGCCGGCGAGCAGACCGGCGACCACCATGATCAGCACGTACGTCCGGGTGACGCTGATGCCGGCGGTCCGCGCGGCGTCCGGGTTGGCGCCGACCGCCCGCAGCTCGAAGCCGAGCGTGGAGCGGTTGAGCAACCAGGCGACGAACCAGGTGGCGAGCACCGCGAGCAGGATGCCGGCGTGCACCCGTAGGTCCGCGCCGAGCAGCCGGGGCAGTTGGGCGGACGACTCGACCGGCTTGCTGATCGCGTCCGCCCGGGCCGGGTCCTTCACCGCGTTCTGGACGAGGATCCAGGACAGGAAGTAGACGGCGACGTAGTTGAGCATGATCGTGTTGATCACCTCGTGGGCGCCGGTGCGCGCCTTGAGGATGCCCGGGATGAAGCCCCAGAGCGCGCCGCCGACCGCACCGGCGAGCAGCGCGACGAGCAGGTGCAGCACCGGGGGCAACGGCAGCGCGAAGCCGGCGACCGCGGCGAGGATGACGCCGATGATGGCCTGACCCTGGGCGCCGATGTTGAACAGGCCGCCGCGGAACGCCAGCGCCACCGACAGGCCGGTGAAGACCAGTGGCGCGGTATAGGTGAGGGTCTCCGAGATCGGGCCCAGCGCCGCCGTGAAACCGGAGGCCTCCGGGTCGAAGACCGCGCCCTTGAACAGGTTCGCGTACGCCTCGCTGACCACCGTCCAGCTGGAGGTCAGCGCGTCGGCCGGGCGGGCGGTGATGTAGCCGTAGGTGGCCAGCACCTCGGGATCCGACACGATGATCAGGATCGCGCCGATCACCATCGCCAGCACCAGCGCCAGCAGGGTGACGGTCACCGTGTTGGCGGCCCAGAGATTGTCCAGGAACAGCCGGCCCAGCGAGGGACGGGGCTCCTCGTCGGGCCGCTTCGGGGCGGTCATCGCCGCGGCACGGTCGGTGCCGCCTCCCACGCTCTCCGCCACCTGCGCCTCGGTCGCCGGCTCCTTGTCCGGGGAGCCGGACACCGGGTTCGGGTTGCTCATGCCTCGTCCTCAGTACCAGGGCCCTCGGGGGCCGGGGCCACGGTGCCGTCGGCAGCGCCGGCCGGGCTGGCCGTGCCGGCGGTGTCGCCGCCGGCGGCGTCCGGGGTGATGCCGGCCATCAGCAGGCCGATCTCCTCGCGCGGGGTGTCCGGGCCGACGATGCCGATGATCCGGCCGCGGTACATCACCGCGATCCGGTCGGCCAGGCCGATCACCTCGTCCAGTTCGCTGGAGACGACCATGACGGCGGTGCCGACGTCACGCTCGCGGATGACCCGGCCGTGGATGAACTCGATCGAGCCCACGTCCACGCCCCGGGTCGGCTGGGCGGCGATCAGGAGCTTCAGCGGCCGGGACAGCTCCCGGGCCACGATCACCTTCTGCTGGTTACCACCGGAGAGGGTGCCGACCGATGCGTCGGCCGAGGAGGTACGGATGTCGAACTGCTCGATCCGCTCCCCCGCCGACTTCTCGATCGCGTCCGGCTTGAGTGAGATCCCCTTGCCGAACGGCGGCCGGTCGTAGATGTCCAGCACCAGGTTCTCCGCGACGGAGAACTCCTTGACCAGGCCGTCGACGCTGCGGTCCTCGGGGACGTAGCCGACCCCGGCGCGGAGCACCTTCTTGGTGGACCAGCCGTGCACGGGCTGCCCGTCGAGGGTGACCGTGCCGGCGAGCACCGGCCGCAGGCCCATGATCGCCTCGATCAGCTCGGTCTGGCCGTTGCCCTGCACACCCGCCACGCCGAGCACTTCACCGGCGTGCACGGTCAGGTCCACGCCGTCCACCGCCCGGATGTGCCGGTCGTCGTCGACGACCAGGCCGGCGACCTCCAGGATCGGCTTGCCGGGGGTGGCCGGCTGCTTGTCGACGGTCAGCCGGACGCTGCGCCCCACCATCAGGGCGGCCAACTCGTCCCGGCTCGCCTCGGGGGAGGCGGTGCCGACCGTCTTCCCGCGCCGGATCACCGTGATCCGGTCGGCGATCGCCTTGACCTCGCCGAGCTTGTGGGTGATGAACACGATCGACTTGCCGGCCGCCTTCAGCGACCGCATGACCGTGAGCAGTTCCTCGGTCTCCTGCGGGGTGAGCACGGCGGTCGGCTCGTCCAGGATCAGCAGGTCGACGTCGCGGGTGAGCGCCTTGACGATCTCCACCCGCTGCTGGATGCCGACCGGCAGGTCCTCGATCACCGCGTCCGGGTCGACCCGCAGGTTGTAGCGCTCGGAGACCTCGGCAACCTCGCGCCGGGCCCGCCGCCGGTCCAGGAAGCCGGCGATGCCGCCCCGGACCTGCTCGGCGCCGAGCATGATGTTCTCGGCCACGGTGAAGACCGGCACCAGCATGAAGTGCTGGTGCACCATGCCGATCCCGGCCGCGATGGCGTCCGACGGGCCCTTCAGCTTCAGCGGCTTCCCGTCCACCAGGATCTCGCCCTCGTCGGGCTGGTAGAGCCCGTAGAGGACGTTCATCAGGGTGGACTTGCCGGCACCGTTCTCGCCGAGCAGGGCGTGAATCTCTCCAGGCTCCACCGTCAGGTCGATGTGGTCGTTGGCGACCAGATCACCGAACCGCTTGGTGATGCCGCGCAGTTCGAGTCTCAGCGCAACCTCCTGGAGTGCGAGCGAGGGTGTGCAGCGTAGCCGCTGCCTGGCCGGCCGCCCGGGGCGGGCCGGCCGAGGGGTGGAGCGGATCGGCCGCCCCGGCGGTCGCGGGTCTCCCCACGTACGCCGGAGCGGCCGATCGTCATGCCTGGTGCCCGCCGGCCCCCGCTGCCGATGTTTCCACCGCGAGGGCCGGACGGATGGTCACTTGGTCGGCTGGGCCTTCGAGGTGACCGTGATGGTGCCGGCGGCGATGTCCGCCTTGAGCTTCTCGACCTCGGCCTTCAGGTCCGCGGGGACCTTGCTGTCGAAGTCGTGGTACGGGGCGATCGAGACACCGTTGTTCGCCAGGGTGCCGACGAAGCCGGGCTTGGCAGCCAGCTTCTCGCCACCGGCGGCCTTGAGCACGGCCTCCTTGACGGCGTCCGGGATGTTCTTGACCACGGTGGTCAGCAGCGCGGCGCAGTCCGGGGTGCTCTCGCAGCCGTCGACGTCCACCCAGATCACCGAGAACTTGCCGCCGGAGGCCTTGGCCGCGGCGGTGGTGCCGAGGCCCGCGCCACCGGCAACCGGCATGATGATGTCCGCGCCCTGGGCGACCAGGGTGTCGGAGACCTTCTTGCCGTCGTCCTGCTTGGTGAACGAGTTGGAGAAGGAACCCTTCTGGGTCGCCTTGTCCCAGCCCAGCACCTGGACGTTCTTGCTCTTGGCCTTGTTGTAGTAGGCCACGCCGTCGACGAAACCGTCCATGAAGATGGTGACCGGCGGGATCGGGATGGCACCGTAGGTGCCGACCTTGCCGGTCTTGCTCATCCCGGCGGCCAGGTAGCCGGCCTGGAAGGCCGCCTGGGCGGTGTCGAACTGCATCGGGTAGACGTTGTCCACGCCCGGGTTCGCGTCGACGATCGCGAACTGCTGGTCCTTGTGCGCCTCGGCGGCCTTGGTGGTGGCCTTGGCCATCAGCCCACCGACGGCCAGGATGAAGTCGCACTTCTGGTTGACGTAGCCGTTGAGGTTGACCTCGTAGTCCGCCTCGGCCTTCGACGCGACGTACTTGGCGTCGATGTTGCTGTTCTCCTTCGCCGCCTCCTGCAGGCCCTTCCAGGCCGAGGTGTTGAAGGACTTGTCGTCGATGCCGCCGACGTCGGTCACCATGCAGGCGCTGTACTTCTTGCCGCCGTTGCCACCGGCGTTGTTGTCGTCCTTGGGGGCCTCACCACATGCGGCGGCGCCCAGCACGAGCCCACCCGCCACGAAAGCGGAGGCGATCCGCATCCCACGCACAGAGCGCAAGACGTCTCCTTCCCATTGCACACCGCGTTCAAAGCGGTGGCAGCCCTTGAGCCGGCCTGCCCTGCGCCGCCGGCGTCCCACGTTACGGACGGGAGCGTACGCCCGCGCCCACCCACCGGCCGACAATCGTGCACGACTGTTGAGTGCCTGTTACCCCTACGTAACCCTTGGGTGGGCCAGATCACTTTTCGTGTCGTGCTCGTTCCGGATCGGTGTCACGAACGTCCGGTTTCCCGCGGCCTTTCCGCTGGTCGGAGCGCTACCGCCAGAAGACCGCCACAGCCGCGTTGACCAGGGTCAACCCGACAATGGCGAGGAAGTGGCCACGGGCCACGGACTCCCGCTTACGGGAGAAGAAGACCATGACAAAGATCAGCAACGCGAGCACCAACTTGGTAACAAGTTTGGCCGGTGCCGGCTCGTCGCCGTCGCGCAGCGGCGCGGCGAGGCCCAGACCGGTCAGCAGACCGATCACCGAGCCCCAGAGCATGGCCGGGTTGATCCGCAGCCGACCGCCGACGTACTGGGCGATCGAGCCGCCGAGCAGCAGCGCGAACCCGATCAGATGGACGTAGAGGAGTACCAACCGGAGAGCTTCCACGCGGGCCATCCTCCCCCATCAACGACGGTGTGTAGTAGCCGGCCCGCCGAGTGATCCCATACCGTGACCCGGGCGGCCAGCGCGCCGGGACGACCGGCCCCGGACCCGGAACTAGTGGCCTCCCTGGCGTCGGAAGGCCACTGGCTCACGGTACGAGCGCGATCTCCCGCGCGGTCAGCCCAGGCGCCAGACCTGGAAGGTGGGGCCGTCGGCGGGTAGGGCGACCGTGCCGTCGGCGTCGGGACGCAGGGCGGGCGCGCCGCCGTACACGTTCTCCCCGGCCGGGAGGCCGGCCAGCCGGACCGGGGCGCCGGCCGCCCGGCGGGCCAGCACCAGCACCGCGCCGGTCGGCGCCTCCCGCAGGAAGACCAGGGTGTCCGCGTCGGCGTGCACCCAGCGCAGGCCACCGTGCCGCAGCGCCGGCTCGCCGCGCCGCAGCGCCAGCAGCGACCGGTACGCGGAGAACGTGCGCCGGTCCCAGCTCTCCGGCCGGTGCCACGGCATCGGGGTGCGCGAGCCCTCCCCGTTGGTGCCGGTCAGCCCCAGCTCGTCACCGGCGAAGACCACCGGGGTGCCCGGCATGGTGGCGAGCAGTCCGGCGGCCACCTCCTGCCGGGCGGCGTCGCCGACCACGGTCCGGATCCGGGCCGAGTCGTGCGAGCCGAGCAGCTGCCACGAGTGCACGTACGACCGCCACGAGATCAGCGACCGGTAGGTGTTCATGGTGGCCAGCACCGCGCCCGCGTCCCGCCGTCGGACCCCGCCCGGGGTGCCGAGGAAGTTCGGCACGGGGTCGTCGCCGTGCCGCAGCCAGGACCAGACCGGGTCGGTGAAGCCGACGTAGTTCATGGTGCCGTGCCAGCCGTCCCGGTCCAGGTCCCCGGTGTGGTCGTGACCGTGCTCGGCGAGCAGCAGCCCGTCTGGGCGGGTGTCGGCGACCACCTCACGCAGCAGCCGCGCCACCTCGTGGGTGTACGCGTCCGCACCGCGCCGGCCGGTCATGTTGGCCACGTCGACCCGCCAGCCGTCCAGCCCGTACGGCGGGCGCAGCCAGCGACGCAGCAGCGAGTCCTCGGCGGTGGCGAAGCGGCGGCGCAGCTCGGCGCTGCCCCAGTTCAGCTTCGGCAGCGACTTCACGCCGTTCCAGGACTCATAGTCCCCGCCGGGCAGGTCGAAGTAGTACAGCTCCCGTTCGTCGGCGTGCACGTCGGAGACGGCGCGGGTGAACCACTCGTGCGCGTCGCCGGTGTGGTTGCTGGTGATGTCGCCGAGCAGCCGCCAGCCGCGGGCGCGGACCGCGTCGGCGAGCCGGGCCAGGGCGGCGTCCCCGCCGAGCAGCGGGTCGACGGTGTCGAAGCTGGCCGCGTCGTACCGGTGGTTGGAGCGGGCCGGGAAGATCGGGGTGAGGTAGACGGTGTTCACGCCGAGCCGGTCCAGGTGGTCCAGCTTCGCCGTGATGCCGTCCAGGTCACCGCCGTAGAACTGGTACGGGGTCTCCGGGCCGCGCCCGATGACGGGGGTGTCCCAGTCGCAGGGGATGGCCCAGTCCGGTGGGGTCCGGCCGTCGGCGGCGGCGGAGCGGGCGAACCGGTCCGGGAAGATCTGGTAGATCACCGCGTCCCGCGCCCAGGCCGGCGGCGGGGCGTGGCTGACCAGCTTGAAGTCACCGTTGTCGGGCACGTCGTGGTCGACGAGCCCGGCGGCGTTCAGCCAGCGGTAGCCCGTCGTGCCGGTGAGCATGAAGCGGTAGTTGCTGACCGGGTTGCGGACCTCGACGTCGGCCCGCCACCAGACGTCGCCGCCCTCGGTGCGGTCGACGGTGGCCTCGGCGAAGTGCGGCTCGCCGTCCCCGGTGGTCCGGACGTGCACCTGGCGGACGTCGGCGCCCGCCGGCACCCGGACGAAGACCGGCACGGTCTCCCCGAGCCCGGGTTCCTGCTCGGGGACGTAGGTCGCGGATCCGTCGTGGTGCGGCTGCAGGGACATGACGATGCCTTTCGCGTCGGTCGGACGGGGAGATGAGTGGGTCGCCCGCCGCGACCGGTCTCCCGGCCGCGGCGGCCAACCCGAAACTGCTCCGGTGTACGTCGTCCCGACGCCCTTGCCGCAGCGCTGCTTGTCGGGGTGGGATCAGTGGCCGGTCCGGACCCGGACCACTGTCCTCGCCCTCCGCGGAGGGCGCCCACCCATCGAATTCATCCCTTTACTGCTCCAGCTGTCAGGCCGGAGACGATGTAGCGCTGGAGGATCTGGAACACCAGCACCGTGGGGATGGCGGTGAGCAGGGTGCCCGCCGCGAACATCCCGAAGTTGTTGTTGCGCTCACCGGCCACCAGGCCGAACATGCCGACCGCGAGGGTCTTCGAGTTCGGCTCGGTGAGGAACACGTTGGCGATGATGAACTCGTTGATCGAGCCGATGAAGGCGAGCAGGCCGGTCACCGCCAGGATGGGCGCCACCAGCGGCAGCATGATCCGGAAGAAGACCTGCACGTGCGAGGCCCCGTCCATCGTCGCCGACTCGTCCAACTCCTTCGGCAGGGTGTCGAAGAAGCCCTTCATCAGCCAGGTGTTCGCGCCCAGCGCGCCACCCATGTAGAGCAGGAAGAGGCCCCACGGGGTGTTGAAGCCGATCGCCGGGTACAGGTCGGTGATCGTCGTGAAGATCAGGAAGATCGCCACGATGGCCAGGAACTGCGGGAACATCTGGATCAGCAGCAGCGTGAGCAGCCCGACCCGGCGGCCGGCGAAGCGCATCCGGGAGAACGCGTACGCCGCGAGCGAGGAGAGGAAGATCGACGCGAAGCTGGCCACCCCCGCCAGGAGCAGCGAGTTGAGGAACCAGTGCCCGAAGGCCGTCTTCTGGAACAGGTTGGTGAAGTTCTCCACCGACGCGCCGGTCGGCAGCAGCTCCGTCGAGGAGAGCGTGCCGAGCGGGTTGAGCGCCGCGGAGATCACGAACAGGATCGGGAAGATGCTGAACGCCACCGCCAGGATCCCGACCAGGTGCCGCCAGCCCACCCGGACGAACCAGCGGTTCTTCGACTTCCCGGTCGCGTTGCGGTTGGCGATCGGGGCGTCCGCGTAGGTGGTCACGAGTAGACCTCCTCCTGCTTGCGGGTCCGGGCGAAGCTGACCGCAGACACCGTGGCCACGATCGCGAAGATGAAGATCGAGACGGCGGCCGCCAACCCGAACTCGGCGCCCTGGGCACCGAAGGCGAGCCGGTAGGTGTAGGTGATCAACAGGTCGGTGGCGCCGTTGGCCGGGTTGTCCGGCGCGAACGGGCCGCCCTCGGTGGTCAGCAGGATCGCGTTGACGTTGTTGAAGTTGTACGCGAACGACGCGATCAGCAGCGGCGAGAGCGCGACCAGCAGCAGCGGCAGGGTGACCGCCTTGAACGACTGCCAGGGCGACGCGCCGTCGACCGAGGTGGCCTCGGTCAGCTCCCGCGGGATCGCCTGGAGCGCGCCGGTGGCCACCAGGAACATGTACGGGTAGCCGAGCCAGAGCTGCACCAGCAGCACCGCGATCCGGGCCGACCAGCTACCGCCGAACCAGTCGACGCCGACCCCGAAGAGGTTGTTGATCAGACCGAAGTCGGTGTTGAACATGTCCCGCCAGACCAGCAGCATCGCGAACGACGGCATGGCGTACGGCAGGATCAGCAGCACCCGGTAGAAGTTGGTGCCCTTCATCCGGGGCGAGTGCAGGGCGAGGGCGATGGCCATGCCGAGCAGGAAGGTGAAGCCGGTGGAACCGAGCGCGAAGGCGAAGTTCCAGGCCAGCGTGCCGAAGAACGGCCCGGAGATGCCGGGGTCGGTGAGCACCCGGCTGAAGTTCTGCAGCCCGACGGCGACCTTCCAGCCCTGGGTGAGCCGGTCGCCGTCCGCCGCGACGAAGGAGCCGGTCGCCTCGTCGGCGGCCCAGGTCTTGCCGCTCTCGCTGTCCTTGATGCAGTCGCACCCGGCGTCGTACGCCCGGATGGCCTTGCCCTCGTAGGCGCGGGACAGGCCGGAGGAGCGCAGCGCGCCGCCGGCGGTGGGGACCACCAGGTCGGTGATCTCCTTGCTGCGGGCGCTGGCCTGGCCGAAGTTGAGCACGGTGTAGCCGTCGGCGGCGGTGACCTTGCCGGTCGGGGTGACCGTGAACTGGCCGGGGTCGAGCTTGCGCAGCCCACCGGCGTCACCGGCGGAGACCTCACGGGTCTTCGGGTCGGTGACCAGGAAGACCAGCGGGCCGGTGGCCGGGTCGCCCTTGGTGGCGATGGAGAGCGCGTACTCGGCGGAGCCGGGGACCTGCTTCACCGAGGAGCTCTGGATGGCGACGATCGCGTCGTCCTTGCTGCCGCGGTGGCCGTCGCCGAAGTTCGTGAAGGCGGTGCTGGCGGTGTAGAGCACCGGGAAGATCTGGAAGGCGATCAGGAAGAGCGTGCCGGGGACCAGGTACTTCGCCGGGATGTGCCGCCGGGTGAGGTAGAGGTAGAACAGGACGGCGGTGGTGGCCACCAGGATGGCCAGGCCGGTCCACATCTTGGCCTCGATGAGCGGGAAGGCCGCCCAGAGCGCGATCCCGGCCACCAGGCCGAGCAGGACCACCTTGACGATGAGGCCGGTCAGGGTGATCGGCGCGTGGTTCCGCGCGGTACGGGACTTGCGCGGGAGCCCGGAGCCGACGGGCTCCCGGCCCGGGTTCCGCGTGGCGGAACCCGGGCCGGACAGCGACGTGCTCATTACTTGATCTGACCCTGGATGGTCTTGCCAGCGGCCGTGATCGTCTTGGCCGGGTCGGCGCCACCGATGATGGCGGCCTCCGCCTTGCCGAACGGGTCCCAGATCGCGGCCATGGCCGGGATCGCCGGGAGCACCTGGCCGTTCTTACCGGCCTCGGAGAACTTCGCCAGGTCCGGGTCCTCGCCCTTGACCTGGTCGAAGGCGGCGGTCAGCGCCGGCGGGCGCGGCTCGGCCTTGTAGAGCGCGACGGCCAGCTCGGGCTTGGTCACGTAGTTGCTGACGAACTCCTGGGCCAGGGCCTTGTTCTTGCCCTTGGCGGCGACGTAGAACGCCTGGACGCCCACGAACGGCTGGGCCTCCTTGCCACCGGCGAAGCCGGGGACCGGGGAGATGTCGTACTTGATGCCGGCCTTCTTGGCGTCGGCGATGGCCCACGGGCCGGAGACCAGGAAGGCGCACTTCTTGCCGGTGAAGGTGGCGATGGAGTTCTCGCCGGTGATGGAGCGCTTCAGCGCACCGTCGCCCTTCTCGCCGAGCTTGGCGATCTTCTGGAAGGCCGCGATCGACTCCGGCTTGCCCACGCCCAGGTCCTTCGGGTCGTAGTCGCCGTTGGCGCCGGTGCCGAAGAGGTAGCCGCCGCCGGAGGTGTACAGCGGGTAGATGTGGTACGCGTCGCCGTTCTGGCCGGACTGGAGGCAGAGGATCTCGCTGGCCTTCTTGTCGGCCTTGAGCTTCTTGCCGGTGGCGACCAGGTCCTCGATCGTCTTCGGCGCCTCGGGGGCCAGCTCGGTGTTGCGGATCAGCGCGATGTTCTCGGTCGCGTAGGGCACGCCGTAGAGCTGACCGTTGAAGGTCACCGCCTTGATGGCGGTCTCGTTGAACGCGCTCTTCTGCTCGGCGGCGAGCTGAACCGGGTCGATGGCGCCGTTCTGGACCAGGTTGCCGATCCAGTCGTGCGCGCCGACCACGACGTCCGGGCCGCTGCCCTGCTGGGAGGCGGTGACGAAGTTGGTCTGCAGGTCCTTGGAGACGGCCTGCACCTCGACGGTGACGCCGTTCTCCTGGCCGAACTGCTCGGCGAACGGCTTGAGGGCCGCGGTCCGCTTGTCGTCGGCCCAGATGACCAGCTTGCCGCTCGCGCCCGCCGGCTTGGCGGACTCCTTGGCGGCCGGCTTGTCGCTGTCGCTACCGCCACAGCCGGAGGCGGCGAGCGCCAGGCCGAGGACGGCGACCACACCCGCGGTACGGATGCGCATCGGTACTCCTGTCGTCATGGCGGCCCGCCGGGGGAAGGGCGGCCCGCCAGTGGAAAGCTCTGAAAGTTCTTGCCGACCGGCGCCGGGGTGCTGCGCCGCTGCTCTCGCATGTTGCGGGGACGTTAGCAAGAGGTTGCAGAGAATGGAAGGGCTTGCAGAAGTGTACGCAAGAACTTGCCCTTGAGCTAAAGTGCCGCCATGCGCGCTCGACTGTCCGACATCGCCCAACAGGCCGAAGTCAGCGAGGCCACGGTGTCGCGGGTGCTCAACGACCGCCCCGGAGTGGCCCCCGAGACCCGGCAAGCCGTCCTGACCGCCCTCGACGTGCTCGGCTACGAGCGCCCCGCCCGGCTGCGCAAGCGCAGCGCGGGCCTGGTCGGCCTGGTGGTGCCGGAGCTGGAGAATCCGATCTTCCCGGCGTTCGCCCAGGTCATCGAGTCGACGCTGGCGCAGAGCGGCTTCACACCGGTGCTGTGCACCCAGACCCCCGGCGGCGTCACCGAGGACGAGTACGTCGAGATGCTGCTGGACCGGCAGGTCTCCGGGATCGTGTTCGTCTCCGGGCTGCACGCCGACACCGCGGCCAACCACGACCGCTACCGGGCGCTGATCGCCCGGCCGCTGCCGGTCGTCATGATCAACGGGTACGCCCCCGGCATCCCCGCCCCCTTCGTCTCCTGCGACGACCGGGAGGCCACCGAGCTGGCCGTCGCCCACCTGGTCGCGCTCGGGCACCGGCGGATCGGCCTGATCACCGGTCCGGACCGGTTCGTGCCCGTGCAGCGCCGGGTGGCCGGCTTCCGGGCGGCCGTGCCCCGGCTCGCCGGCGTGCCGGAGAGCGAGCTGGACGACCTGGCCGAGCTCTCGCTCTTCGGCGTGGAGGGCGGCGAGGCCGCCGCCGGCCGGCTGATCGAGCGCGGCGTGACCGGCATCGTCTGCGGCTCCGACCTGATGGCCCTCGGCGCCATCCGGGCGGCCCGGCAGCGCGGGCTCGCCGTACCGGAGGACGTCTCCGTGGTCGGCTACGACGACTCGCCGCTGATGGCCTTCACCGACCCGCCGCTGACCACCATGCGCCAGCCGGTCGCGGCGATGGCGGTGGCCGCCGTCCGGGCGCTGGTCGACGAGATCAACGGACACGCCGCCCCGCACTCGGAATACCTGTTCCGTCCCGAGCTGGTGGTACGCGGCTCCACCGCGGTGCTGCGCCAGCCGGCCGCGGCGCACCCCGGTGCCACCCGGCAACGGCCGTCCGCCGCCACCCTCGCCGTCCCGGCCTGACCTGCCACCGCCCGCAGCCCGCGTCCTGCCCAGTGGGACGGCACGGCGGGCGACCGCGGGCTGACCGATGGGTGACGGGCATCATTTCTTGCGCAAGGAATGCTTGACTCTTGCAGCGTCAGCGCGGCATCCTGCTCTGACACCCGCGCCCACCACCCACGCCCGCGCGGCGGTCCCGCGCCAGAGAACGGGGTTCGACACCGATGACCTCCGCCCCCACCCCCACCCCGCTGACCTCCGACGACGACTGGTGGCGCTCCGCGGTCGTCTACCAGGTCTATGTCCGCAGCTTCGCCGACGCCAACGGTGACGGCGTCGGTGACCTCCAGGGCATCCGGGAACGCCTGCCGTACCTGCGGGACCTCGGGGTGGACGCGCTCTGGCTGACCCCCTTCTACACCTCGCCGCAGATCGACGCCGGCTACGACGTCGCCGACTACCGCGACGTCGACCCGCTCTTCGGCACGCTCACCGACTTCGACGCGATGATCACCGACGCGCACGCGCTGGACCTGCGGATCATCGTGGACCTGGTGCCGAACCACACCTCCAGCGCGCACCCCTGGTTCACCGCCGCCCTGGCCGCCGCGCCGGGCTCCCCGGAACGGGCGCGCTACCTCTTCGCCGACGGCAAGGGCGAGCAGGGCGAGCTGCCGCCGAACGACTGGGAGAGCATCTTCGGCGGTCCCGCCTGGACCCGGGTGCCGGACGGCCAGTGGTACCTGCACCTGTTCGACCCGGCCCAGCCCGACCTGAACTGGCGACACCCCGAGGTGCGCGCCGAGTTCGAGGACGTGCTGCGCTTCTGGCTCGACCGGGGCGTGGACGGCTTCCGGATCGACGTGGCCCACGGCATGATCAAGGCCGAGGGGCTGCCGGACGTCGGCTTCAACTCGATGACCACCGGGCGGCGCCAGTCCGAGCTGCTCGGCAAGGGCCGGCTGCCGTACTTCGACCAGGACGAGGTGCACGACATCTACCGCGCCTGGCGGCCGATCCTGGACAGCTACCCGGGCGGGCGGATGGCGGTCGCCGAGGCGTGGGCGGAGACCCCGCAGCGGCTGGCCCGCTACATCGGCCCGGACGAGCTGCACCAGGCGTTCAGCTTCGACTTCCTCGACGCCACCTGGTCGGCCGACTCGTTCCGCAAGGTGGTCGACACCGCGCTGGCCGAGTCGACCATCGTCGGCGCCCCGACCACCTGGGTGCTCTCCAACCACGACCGGCAGCGCCACGTCACCCGCTACGGCGACGGCGAGGTCGGCCTGCGCCGCGCCCGCGCCGCCGCCCTGCTGATGCTCTCCCTGCCCGGCTGCGCCTACGTCTACCAGGGCGAGGAGCTGGGCCTGCCCGAGGTGCTGGACATCCCCGACGAGCTGCGCCAGGACCCGGCGTTCCTGCGCACCGGCGAGAGCCGGGACGGCTGCCGGGTGCCGATCCCGTGGAGCGGCGAGCTGGCCCCGTACGGCTTCGGTCCGGCCAGCAGCGAGCTGAGCTGGCTGCCGGCCCCCGCGACCTGGCGTGCCCTCTCGGTGGCCGCCCAGACCGGCGTGCCCGGCTCGACCCTGGAGCTCTACCGGGCGGCCCTGCGGATCCGGCACGCGCACCCGGCGCTGGCCGGCACCACCGGCGGGATCACCTGGCTGGAGACCGAGCCCGGCGTGCTGGCGTTCCGGCGCGCCGCCGGGGACACCGAGCTGACCTGCGTGGTCAACCTCAGCGGCGCCGAGGTCACGGTCGCCGGCTACGGCCGGCCCCTGGTGGCCAGCGCCGACCTCACCGAGCGGGGCGACGGACACGTCCTGCCGGTGGACGCAGCTGCGTGGTTCGAACGGCGCTGAGCCGGGTAACCCGCCATTGACCTGGTCGTCCGTTGTGCCCCGCGCCGACGGGCGGCTGGGCTACCGACCCCTTGTGGTGGGGGGTGAGGTGGCGCCGGCGCCTCGGGGAGTCCGCTTCCCGGGGTGCCGGCGTCCGTCTGGGCCCCCTCAGGCGCCCCTGGTCCGCAGCAGCTCCGCGATCCGGGCGAAGCCGTCCCGCAGCTCCGCCTCGCTCGGCGCGACCACCCGTTCGGGGGCCGGCTCCCGCTCGGCGGCCAGCTCCAGCTCCTCGTCGATGACGTCTTCAAAGTCGCCGTAGAGGTCCGCCTCGTCGGTCCGGGCGGCCTCGTCCTCGGCGGCGATCTGCGCGGCGGCGATCTCACCCCGGATCTCCTCGGCCGAGAGCGCCGGCAGCAGCGGCTCGACCACCGCCATCAGCTGTTCCTCCGCCACCACCGCCTCGGCCAGGGCGAGCGCGTGCGGTCGCTCGTACGGCCCGCAGACCACCGGCTCCCACTCGTCGGCGTCACCGAGCGGCCCGAAGGTGATGATCCACGGCAGCCCCAGCATCGGCGAGTCGTCCGGCAGGTCCAGCGTCACGAGTGCCCCCACGGCCCCATCATGGTCGACCCCACCCCGAACGTGGACCCCATTCACCTGATCTCCCCCTCCTCCCCTCCCCCGAGATCCGCGCAGATTCTCCGAAAGAGTGCCCTCCGGGGCGCGGGAGACGACAGTTTCTCTGAATTTGCCGGCGGGTGGGGCGGGGGTGGGGGTGGGGGTGGGGGTGGGTCAGGGGTGGGGGTGGTGAGGGCGGCGCGGACGAGGGCGAGGGCGCGGTCCGGGGGGACGCCGAGGCGGGCCGCCTCGGCGGCGTACTCGGTGGCGGCGCGGTGCAGGCGGTCGATCGCGTCGTCGCGGCCGGGGGCCACCACCGTCCCGTGCCGGCCCCGGGTCTGCACCAGCCCGGCCGTCTCCAGTTCCCGGTACGCCCGGGCCACCGTGTTCACCGCCAGCCCGAGGTCGCCGGCGAGCTGCCGGACGGCCGGCAGCCGGGTGCCGACCGCCAGTCGACCGTCGCCGATCATTGCGGCGAACTGCGCCCGCACCTGCTCGTACGGCGGCACCGCCGAGAACTGGTCGATCTTGATCCGCACCTCAGCCCGCCCCTCCCGGCGCACCCGGATCGGTGTCCGGGTCGATCTCGTCCGCCTCCACGTCCACCTCGGCCGCCGCCGCGCCCCCCTCGGCCAGGTCCACCACCCGACCGGCCCGGCTGGTCGCCGCCAGGGCGGCCCCGAAGAGCACCAACTGGTTGAGCAGATAGAGATAGAGCAGCAGCCCCACCGCCGTCGCCACCACGGTGTACGCGGGGTTCCGCTCGGTGCGTACCACGTAGTAGCGGCCGACGGTGTTCAGCAGGGTGATCCCGACGGCGACCAGCAGCACCACCGGTCGCAGCCGGCGGCGGCTCATCCGCAGCCGGGGCACCGCCACCAGCAGCGCGGTCGCCAGCACCGCGTTGACCAGGATGCTGAGCACCGCGCTGATCGTGGTCAGGCCGACCGACCCGGTGCTGCGCAGCAGGAACCGCAGCACCGACTCCAGCGCGTCGACGGCGGCCACCGACACCCCGAGCATCACGAAGACCGCCACCAGCACACCGAGGTCGACCAGGCGGCGGACCACCAGGTTGCCGGGCTGCTGGTTGAGCCCGTACATCAGCCGCTGCGAGGACCGGATCGCCTCCACCCAGCCGATGCCGGTGAAGACCAGGATGACCAGACCGATCACCCCGACGGTGTTGCTGCTCTGGGCGATCTGCTGCGGGTCGAGGAAGGGCAGGTTCTCCTCGAGGAATCCGGCGGCGGCGGCGCTGACCTCGTCGTTGTCCTGCAGGATCGCCCCGAAGACCCAGTACGCCACCAGCGCGAGCGCGAAGACCGCGAAGAAGCCGTAGTAGGCGATGGCCGCGGCGAGTCGACCGGCCAGCACGTCGGTGTAGAGCGTGCCGGCCCGCCACAGGTGGTCGAAGGTCGCCGAGCGGTCGCGTACCGCGTCGATCCGGCGTTCCAGGCCGGCCTCGATCCGGCCGATCACGTTCACCCCGTCATCCTCGCCGATCCGTCGGTGGCGCGCGGGCAGGCGGGCCGGCTGGTCAGCTCAGCCGCCGAGGCGGAAGTCGCGGCGCGGCTGCCACCGGGTCTGCCCGCTGTGCGAGAAGAGGGTGAACGCCTCGACCTCGAAGAGCGCCGAGAAGTCGGCCAGGTCCTCGTACGCCCGGTCCAGCGCTTCCGGCGCGACGTCCTGGGCCACCGTCACGTGCGGGTGGTAGGGGAAGCGGGTCTCCCGGTGCAGTTCGGGGGCGGCCCGGATCGCGGCGGCCAGCAGCTCGCACTCGCTGATCCCGGCCGCGACCGTCACGAAGACCACCTGGGTCACCGGCCGGAACGTGCCGGTGCCGCGCAGGTGCAGGGTGAACGGCAGGTGCGCGGCGGCCACCGTGGCGAGGTGCGTCTCCACGGTCGGCAGCGCCGCCACCGGGATCTCGGTCGGCCCGAGCAGGGTGACGTGGGCCGGCACCACCTGCGGGTCACCGGCCTCGACCCGGCGGCGGGTGAGGATGCCGCCCCAGGGCTCGGGGATGTCCACCGCGATCCCGATCTGGATCGTGTCACCGACCTCCGGTGCCCCGTCCCTGTGATCCACGCTCCGCGCCACCCCTCCGGCCACCGACTGCGTTCCCACCCGTTCCCGTCGCGCCCGGCCCGCTAGTGGACGCGGACCGGCGGGAAGAACCCGACCCGCTCGTACGCCGTCCGCAGCGTCTCCGCCGCGACCGCGCGGGCCTTCTCCGCGCCCTGCGCGAGCAGCTTGTCCAGCTGGGCCGGGTCGTCCAGATAGCCGCGGGTGCGCTCCTGGATCGGGGTGACGAAGTCCCGCACCACCTCGGCGAGGTCCTTCTTCAGGTCGCCGTAACCCTTGCCCGCGTACGCGGCCACCAGGTCGTCGATGCCCCGGCCGGAGAGCGCGGAGTAGATGGTGAGCAGGTTGGAGATGCCGGGCTTGCCCTCGGCGTCGAAGACGATGTCGCGGCCGGTGTCGGTGACCGCGGAGCGGATCTTCTTCGCCGAGCGGGCCGGCTCCTCCAGCAGGTCGATGATGCCGGCCGGCGAGGAGGACGACTTCGACATCTTGGCCGTCGGGTCCTGCAGGTCGGTGATCTTCGCGGTGTCCTTGACGATGTGCGGCGACGGGACCGTGAAGGTGGACCCGAACAGCGAGTTGAACCGCTGCGCCAGGTCGCGGGAGAGTTCCAGGTGCTGGCGCTGGTCCTCGCCCACCGGGACCGCGTGGGCCTGGTAGAGCAGGATGTCCGCGGCCTGCAGGATCGGGTATGTGAAGAGGCCGACGCTGGACCGCTCGCTGCCCTGCTTCTGCGACTTGTCCTTGAACTGGGTCATCCGGCTGGCCTCGCCGAAGCCGGTGATGCAACCCAGCACCCAGGCCAGCTGCGGGTGCTCCGGCACCTGCGACTGGACGAAGAGCGTGCTGCGCTCGGGGTCGAGGCCGACCGCGAAGAGCTGGGCCGCGGCCACCCGGGTGCGCTGCTTGAGCACCTTCGGGTCGTGCCCGGCGGTGATCGCGTGCAGGTCGACCACGCAGTAGAACGCGTCGTGGGTGTCCTGCAGGGCCACCCAGTGTCGTACCGCGCCCAGGTAGTTGCCGAGGTGGAACGAGTCGGCCGTCGGCTGGATGCCGGAGAAGACGCGGGGGCGGGCGGGTACGTCGGGCATGCCGGCAATTCTGTCAGCAAGGCACGGCGTACGTCATGACGGGCCGGCGCGTCGGGTCCCGGCCGGCGCCGCCGGGGCCGTGACCTCGCGCCGCTGCTCCGGCAGGCGGGCCGCGGAGACGGCGAGCCGGGACACCCGCCGACCGTCCAGGGCCAGCACCCGCAGCAGCCAGCCGCCGGGCGGATCGTCCGGGTCGGTCCCGCCGGGGCCGTCGGCGCCGGGGGTCACCGGGACCTCGTCGCCGGCCACCGGGAGCCGGCCCAGGGCGGCCATCACGTACCCGCCGACCGTCTCGTAGGGACCGGCGGGCAGCGGTACGCCGGTGCGTTCGGCGAAGTCGGCGAGGTTGAGCCGGCCGTCGACGACGGCGGGCAGGCCCGCGTGGGCCGGGTCGGGTGCGCTGTCGTACTCGTCGTGGATCTCGCCGACCAGTTCCTCGATCAGGTCCTCGCAGGTGACGATGCCGGCGGTGCCGCCGTACTCGTCGACCACCACGGCGAGGTGGTGGCCCTCGCGGCGCATCTCGGTGAGCGCGGCGAGCACCCGCTTGCTGCCGGGCAGCTGCTTGACCTCACGGGTCAGCTCCCCGATGGTGGTGCACGGGTCGCGGTCGGGGCGTAGCAGCACGTCGCGCAGGTGGACGAAGCCGACCACGTCGTCGTGGGTGCCGTCGACCACCGGGTAGCGGGTGTGCGGCTCGGCCCGGACGAGGCGTTCCGCCTCGGCGATGGTGAGCCGCGCGGAGAGGAAGACGACCTCGGTGCGGGGCATCATCACCTCGCGGACCAGGCTCACGCCGGCGACCAGCACCTCGTCGATGATCCGCCGCTCGTCGGGGTCGAGCACGGTGTTCGCGGCGACGAGGTCGCGCAGTTCGGCCTCGCTGATCTGCTCCCGGCCGGCGGTGGGGCTGGCCCCGAGCAGGTCGGTGACGAGTCTGGTGGCCCCGTCCGCGGCGCGGACCACGAGCCGGGCGACGGTCCTGGCGACCGGGCCGGGTTCGCGTCGCGGCCGTCCCGGCGGTCGTCGCCGGGATCCGGGAGCGCCTGCTTCCCGCATGACAAGGATGGTAGACAGCCGGTGCCCGACGGCCGCCCTGATGTTTGGATCTGTTCAGTCGTGGCGGATTATGATGGAATACCGGCGGAGAGCGTGGGCGCCGGGCCCCGCCGTAGGGTGACCACGGACGGCCGCGGCGGGACGTGGCCAGGCAGGAGGAACCCGACGTGAAACTGCTCGTCACCGGCGGCGCCGGCTACATCGGCAGCGTGGTGACCCGGATGCTGCTCGACAACGGCCACGACGTGACGGTCCTCGACGACCTGCGGACCGGGCACCGGGAGGCACTCGCCCCCGAGGCGACCCACGTCGACCTGCCGATCCACGAGGCCGCCCGGGTGCTCACCCCGGACGCCGGCTTCGAGGGCGTGCTGCACTTCGCCGCGCTGATCGCCGCCGGCGAGTCGATGCTCAAGCCGGAGCTGTACTGGCACACCAACACGATCGGCTCGCTCGCCCTGATCGACGCGGTCCGCGCCGCCCGGGTGCGCCGGATGGTCTTCTCCTCCACCGCCGCCGTCTACGGCAACCCCACCGAGCTGCCCATCCCGGAGACCGCCGTCAAGGCCCCCACCAGCACCTACGGGGCCACCAAGCTGGCCGTCGACATGGCACTCACCTCCGAGACGATCGCCCACGACCTGGCCGCCGTCTCGCTGCGCTACTTCAACGTCGCCGGGGCGTACCTGCACGGCGACCACGCCATCGGCGAGCGGCACGACCCGGAGACGCACCTCATCCCCATCGCCCTCCAGGTGGCCGCCGGCAAGCGGGAGAAGCTCCAGCTCTTCGGCGACGACTACCCCACCGTCGACGGCACCTGCGTCCGCGACTACATCCACGTCGAGGACCTGGCCCGGGCCCACCTGCTGGCGCTGACCGCCGCGGTGCCCGGCCGGCACCGGATCTACAACCTCGGCAACGGCAACGGCTTCACCAACCGCCAGGTGGTCGAGGCGGTCCGCGAGGTCACCGGCCACCCGGTGCCGGTCGAGGTGGCGCCCCGCCGCGAGGGCGACCCCGCCGAGTTGGTCGCCTCGTCCGCGCTGGCCCACGAGGAGCTGGGCTGGGTGCCGGCCAAGCCGACCCTCCAGGACATGATCGGCGACGCCTGGGCCTTCTACCGCAGCAACGTGCTGGAGCAGCGATGACCGACCAGGGCACGGCCCTCGACGCCGTCGCGGCCCGCGCCACCGCCGGCTTCCGGCAGCGGTACGGCACCGAGCCGGCGGGCCGCTGGGCGGCTCCCGGCCGGGCCAACCTGATCGGCGAGCACACCGACTACAACGACGGTTTCGTGCTCCCCTTCGCGCTGCCCCTCGGCACGGTGGTCGCCGCCGGTCCGCAGGAGGGCGACCGGTGGACCGTCTGGTCCGAGCTCTCCGACACCCCGGTCGAGTTCGACGCCGCCGAGGCCGACGAGCCCGGCCGGGTCACCGGCTGGGCCGCGTACGTGGCCGGGGTGGTGTGGGCGCTGCGCGCCGCCGGTCACCCCGTGCCGGGCGCCCGGCTCGCCATCGCCTCCGACGTGCCGGTCGGCTCCGGGCTCTCCTCCTCGGCGGCCATCGAGGCGGCGGTGCTCGCCGCGTGTGTCGACCTGGGTGGACTGGACCTGCCCGCCGACCGGTGGCCCCGGCTCGCCCAGCGCGCCGAGAACGACTACGTCGGCGCGCCCACCGGGATCCTCGACCAGTCGGCGGTGATCCGCTGCCGGGCCGGGCACGCGCTCTTCCTGGACTGCCGCAGCGAGGAGGTCGAACACATCCCGTTCGACCTGGCCGCCGCCGGGCTGACCGTGCTGGTGATCGACAGCCGCGCCCCGCACCGGCACGCCGACGGCGAGTACGCCTCCCGGCGAAAGTCCTGCGAGCGGGCCGCCGCGCAGCTCGGGGTGCCCGCCCTGCGGGACGTGGCCACCGACGGCCTGGACGCCGCGCTGGCCCGGCTCGACGACGACGAGACCCGCCGCCGGGTCCGGCACGTGGTCACCGAGGACCAGCGGGTGCTCGACACCGTCGCGCTGCTGCGCGCCGGCCGGGTACGCGACATCGGCCCGCTGCTGACCGCCTCGCACGCCTCGATGCGGGACGACTTCGAGATCACCGTGCCCGAGATCGACACCGCCGTCGAGGCGGCCCTGGCCGCCGGCGCGTACGGGGCCCGGATGACCGGCGGCGGTTTCGGCGGCTGCGTCCTCGCCCTGGTCGACGCGTCCGCCGCCGACACGGTGGCGGACGCCGTCGCCGCCGCGTACGCCGCCCGCGGCTTCACCGCCCCGGGCACCGTCACCGTCACCCCCGCCCCCGGCGCCCACCGCCTCGACTGACCGGCCACCCCCACCCCGGTCCACCCCGGCGCCCTGATTCACGGAAAGAGTGGCCATCCAGGCTCGGATGGCCACTCTTTCCGTGAATCTGCGTCCTCGCAGAGGGGTGCGGTCAGGCGGCTTCGACGATCATGCCGGCGCCGACGGTGCGGTTGGTGGTCTCGTCGATGATGACGAAACCGCCGGTGGTGCGGTTGCGGCGGTACTCGTCCGCGAGCAGGGGGACGGTGGTGCGCAGGCGGACGCGGCCGATCTCGTTGAGCTTCAGCTCGGCCGCCGCCTCGTCCCGGTGCAGCGAGTTGACGTCCAGCCGGTAGTGCAGCCCTCGCACGATCGCCCGCGCCGAGCGGGTGGTGTGCTTGATCGCGTACCGGCCGCCGACCTGGAGCGGGCGGGTCTCGTCCATCCAGCAGACCATCGCCTCGATGTCCTGCGCCACCGACGGGGCGTTGTTCGGCCGGCAGATCATGTCGCCGCGCGAGATGTCGATCTCGTCGGTCAGCCGCACCGTCACCGACATCGGCGGGAACGCCTCGTCGACCGGGCCGTCGGCGGTCTCCACCGAGGCGATCCGGCTGGTGAAGCCGGACGGCAGCACCATCACCTCGTCGCCGGCCTTCAGCACGCCGGAGGCCACCTGACCGGCGTAACCCCGGTAGTCGGTGACGGTGGTGGACTGCGGACGGATCACGTACTGCACCGGGAAGCGGACGTCGACCAGGTTGCGGTCGGACGCGATGTGCACCCGCTCCAGGTGGTGCAGCAGCGACGGGCCCTCGTACCAGGGCATGTTCTCCGAGCGGGTGACGATGTTGTCACCCTGCAGCGCGGAGATCGGCACCACGGTCAGGTCCGGTACGTCGAGCTTCGCGGCGAACGCGGTGAACTCGTCCGCGATCCGCTCGAACACCTCCTGCGACCAGTCCACCAGGTCCATCTTGTTGACGCAGAGGACCAGGTGCGGCACCCGCAGCAGCGAGCAGAGGAACGCGTGCCGGCGGGACTGCTCCACCAGGCCCTTGCGGGCGTCCACCAGGATCAGCGCCAGGTCGGCGGTCGAGGCGCCGGTGACCATGTTCCGGGTGTACTGGGTGTGCCCCGGGGTGTCGGCGATGATGAACTTCCGCCGCGGGGTGGCGAAGTAGCGGTACGCCACGTCGATGGTGATGCCCTGCTCCCGCTCGGCCCGCAGACCGTCGGTGAGCAGCGCCAGGTTGGTGTACTCGTCGCCCCGGGCCGCGCTGACCGCCTCCACGGCGGCGAGCTGGTCGGTGAAGAGCGACTTGGTGTCGTACAGCAGCCGGCCGATCAGGGTCGACTTGCCGTCGTCCACACTGCCCGCGGTGGCGAACCGCAGCAGGTCCATGGCCCGCCCCTCGGGCAGCCCGGAGTCGACGGCCGGAGCCGCGGTGTCGACGCTCATCAGAAGTAGCCCTCCCGCTTGCGGTCCTCCATGGCGGCCTCGCTGACCCGGTCGTCACCGCGGGTCGCGCCGCGCTCGGTGATCCGCGTCGCGGCCACCTCCTCGATCACCTTCTCCACCGTGTCGGCGTCCGAGCGGACCGCCGCGGTGCAGGAGGCGTCACCCACGGTGCGGTACCGCACCTGGGCCTTGAACCGCTCCTCGCCCGCCCGGGGGCGGAAGAACTCGTTCACCGCGTAGAACATGCCGTCCCGCTCGATCACCTCGCGCTCGTGCGCGTAGTAGATCGAGGGCAGCGGGATGCGCTCCCGCGCGATGTAGTGCCAGACGTCCAGCTCGGTCCAGTTGGAGAGCGGGAAGACCCGGATCGACTCGCCCGGGTGGTGCCGCCCGTTGTAGAGCGACCACAGCTCGGGACGCTGGTTCTTCGGGTCCCACTGGCCGAACTCGTCGCGGAAGCTGAACACCCGCTCCTTGGCCCGCGCCTTCTCCTCGTCGCGCCGGGCCCCGCCGAAGAGCGCGTCGAAGCGGTGCTTCTCCACCGCCTCCAGCAGCACCGGCGTCTGGATCCGGTTGCGCGTCCCGTCGGCGGCCTCGCGGACCATCCCCTTGGCCAACGCCTCCGGCACGCTCGCCACGATCAGCTGCAGACCCAGCTCGGCCACCCGCTGGTCCCGGTATTCCAGGACCTCGGGGAAGTTGTGGCCGGTGTCCACGTGCATCACCGGGAAGGGGATGTTGGCCGGGGCGAAGGCCTTCTGCGCCAGGCGCAGCATCACGATCGAGTCCTTGCCACCGGAGAAGAGCAGCACGGGCCGCTCCATCTCGGCGACCACCTCGCGCATCACGAAGATGCTCTCCGCCTCGAGCGCGTCGAGGTGGGACACCTGGTATGCGGCGGACGCGGTCATGACACGGGCTCGATTCGCTCGGATCCGCTCATGGGATTCCAGACCTTTCCGGTCGGACTCGTGAAGAAGACTGCTCAGGTTACCCGTTGTGCCGCTGCAGCGCTGCAAGCAACCGACTGGCGAGATCCTTGCGGCAGACCAGCAGATCCGGCAGCCGGGGGTCGGCCTCGTTGTATTTCAGCGCAGAACCGTCGATCCGGGAAGCGTGCAGTCCGGTGGCCGTCGCCACAGCGACCGGAGCGGCGGAATCCCACTCGTACTGACCGCCGGCGTGGATGTACGCGTCGACCTCACCGGTGACCACAGCGGCGATCTTCGCGCCCGCCGAGCCCATCGGAACCAGATGAGCGCCGACATCCTCCGCCAGGTCGGTCAGGAAAACCGGCGGACGGCTACGACTGGCGGCCAACCGGATGGTTCGGGTACCGGCCGCCGTGGCCGCCTCCACCGTCATCGGCGGGTACGCCGGCGGGTAGTCCGTGCCCAGCACCCGGTGCTGCGCCGGCAGGCCCACCGCGCCCGCGACCAGCCCGTGCGGCGTCGGCGCGGTACGCGCCCAGAGCGCCACGTGCACCGCCCAGTCCGAACGCCCCTCCTCGGCGAACTCCCGGGTCCCGTCCAGCGGGTCGATGATCCACACCCGGTCGGCGGCCAGCCGGGGCACCGCCTCGGCGGTCACCTCCGCCGTCCAGGCCAGCCGGGAACCCTCGTCCTCCTCGGAGAGCACCGCGTCCGCCGGCCGCCACTTCGCCAGCTCGGTCCGGATCAGGTCGTGCGAGACCTTGTCCCCGGCCGACTTCAGCGCCCCCGGATCGGTGAAGCCCAGCTCCGCGCGCAGGTTCATCAGCGCCTGACCGGCCCGCGCCGCCAGCCAGCGGGCGAACGCGCCGTCGATCATCGGAGGACTGCCCATGCTCTTCCGCTCCCGTCGCTCGCCGTCGCCGGCACCGGCCCGGCGTCGGAAAGGCGCAGACTACCGGCCGGAACCGCCCGTTCCGGTACGCCCCGCCCGGCTCAACCGCCGTGGTAGAGGTTCTGCGTCGGCTCCACCCCACGGGTGATCACCGACTCCACCACGTCCGCCGCGCGGTCGACCAGGAAGTCCAACTCCTTGCGCTCGGCGGCGGAGAAGTCCGACAGGACGTAGTCCGCCGGGTCCTGCCGCCCCGGCGGCCGGCCGATGCCGAACCGCACCCGGACGTAGTCCTTCGTGCCCAGCGACTTCGACATCGACCGCAGGCCGTTGTGCCCGCCCTCGCCACCGCCGCACTTGCAGCGCACCTGCCCGTACGCGATGTCCAACTCGTCGTGGACCGCGATCACCCGGTCCGGCGGGATCTTGTGGAACTGCGCCAGCCCGGCCACCGGCCCACCGGAGAGGTTCATGTACGTCAACGGCTTCACCAGCACCAGCTTCGGGCCACCGAAGCCGAGCCGCCCCTCGGCGACCTCCGCCACCGCCCGCTTGTGCCGGCCGAACTTCCCGCCCACCCGACCGGCGAGCAGCTCCGCCACCATGAAGCCGACGTTGTGCCGGTTACCGGCGTACTCCCGGCCCGGGTTGCCCAGGCCGACCACCAGCCACGGCCCCGCCTCGTCCGTCACGCCTCGCCCCTCCCGCGCCGCCGCCACCCGGCGGCCGTCCCGATACGCCGACAGGCGCCCCCGGGAACCGGGAGCGCCTGTCGCACAGCTTGCGGACCGATCAGGCCTCGGTCTTGGCCTCGGCGGTCTCCCCGCCACCGGCGGTGGCGGGCTCGCCGGCCTCGGCACCCTCGGCGCCCTCGGCGGTCTCCTCGCCGACACCGGCCTCGGTCTCCTCGTCGGCCGTCTCGACCTCGGGGAGGGTGGCCTCGAGCTGCTCGGCGGTCGGCGCGGCGGTGACCGACGCGACGGCCAGCTCCGGGTCGGCGGCCAGCTCGACGCCGGACGGCAGCTCGACGTCGGCGGCGGTGACCTGGGTGCCGGCCTCGAGGCCCTCGATCGACGCCTCCAGGTGGTCCGGCACCTTGGTGGCGTCGGCGGTCACCGAGAGGGTGTCGTGGTCGTGCACGATCAGGGTGTCCTTGGCGGCGTCGCCGGTCAGCTGGACCGGGACCTCGACGGTGACCTTCTCGCCACGGCGGACCAGCAGCAGGTCGACGTGCTCGAAGCTGTCCTTGATCGGGTCACGCTGGATCGCCTTCGGCAGCGCCAGCACCTGGGTGCCGTCGCTGACCTCGATCGCGAAGAGCTGGTTGGCGCCGCCCTTACGGATGGCGGCGGCGAACTCCCGCGCCGGGAGCGCGATGTGCTTCGGCTTCTCGCCGTGGCCGTACAGCACGGCGGGCACCTTGCCGGCCCGGCGGGTACGACGGGCACCACCCTTGCCGAACTCGGTACGGGGCTCGGCGCTGATCTTTACCTCGGACACGGGGAAACTCCTGATGCTTTTCGCTGCGGCGGCTTGTCGACTGGCGGTGCTGGGGCGAGGGGCTCGCTGGGGCTCAAGCGTCATGAACGACTGCCCGGAGCACCGCGTCGATCACGGTGCTTCCGGTGCGGTGCTTTTCAGCGGCCCGCCGGGCACCCTCGCCGTGGCAACCGCACCAGTCTACCCGAGCGATTTCCCGGCCTTCCGGCAGTCCCCATATCACCGTTCCCGCCGGCACGCAGGCCGGCGGGAACGGTGCCGCGCACAGCGCGGAAGGTCAGCTCAGACCACCGAACAGGGTGGTCACCGAGCCGTCGTCGAACACCTCGCGGATCGCCCGCGCCAGCAGCGGCGCGATGGAGAGCACGGTGATCTTGTCGAGCTGCTTCTCGGGCGGCAGCGGCAGCGTGTTGGTCACCACGACCTCGCTGATCGGGCTGTTCTTCAACCGCTCGGTCGCCGGGTCCGACAGCAGCGCGTGGGTCGAGGCGACCACGATCTCCGCCGCGCCCTGCTCCTTGAGGATGTCGGCGGCCTTGGTGATCGTGCCACCGGTGTCGATCATGTCGTCGACGATCAGGCAGACCCGACCCTCGACCTCACCGACCACCCGGTTCGCCACCACCTGGTTCGGCTTCATCGGGTCCCGGGTCTTGTGGATGAACGCCAGCGGGCAGCCACCCATCCGGTCCGTCCACCGCTCCGCCACCCGCACCCGGCCGGAGTCCGGCGCCACCACGGTCATCGGCCGGCCCGCGTACCGGTGCTCCACGTACTCGGCCAGCACGTCCATCGCGAAGAGGTGGTCCACCGGACCGTCGAAGAAGCCCTGGATCTGCGCGGTGTGCAGGTCCACCGTGAGGATCCGGTTCGCGCCCGCGGTCTTCAGCAGGTCGGCCACCAGCCGGGCCGAGATCGGCTCCCGGCCGCGGTGCTTCTTGTCCTGCCGCGCGTACGGGTAGAACGGCAGCACCACGGTGATCCGCTTGGCCGAACCCCGCTTCAGCGCGTCGATCATGATCAGGGTCTCCATGACCCAGGTGTTGACCCCGTGCGTCACGGACTGCACCACGAAGGCGTCCGAACCACGCACCGAGTCCTTGAACCGTACGAAGATCTCGCCGTTGGCGAACTCGTACGCGTCGGCCGGCGTCGGTGCCACACCGAGCACCTCGCCGATCTCCTTGGCCAGCTCCGGAAAGCCACGTCCGGAGAAGAGCATCAGGCTCTTGCGGTTTTCGGCGACGATGCTGCCCATGGGCCCGTCTGCTCCCGTTGGTCGGTGGTTCCCGGCGGCGGTGGCGCCGGGGACTATTCGGTTGCAGTATCCCCCGCGTCGGACGGTCCACCCACGCTCCGGCCACCCTCGTGGATTCGCTCACCTTCCCTTGCGGCGGCGACACCGGACGGCGCACCCTCCGCAGCCTGCCGGGCCCGCTCGGCGGCCGCCGCGGAGACCGTGCCCGGGCGCTTCCGGGCCACCCAGCCGTCGATGTTGCGCTGCGGTGCCCGGGTCACCCCGAGCGCACCCGGCGGGACGTCCTGCGCGATCGCGCTGCCCGCCGCCACGTACGCCCCGTCACCCACCTCGACCGGGGCGATGAGGCTGGTGTCGCAGCCGACGAAGGCCCCCTCGCCGACCACGGTGCGGTGCTTGTTCACCCCGTCGTAGTTCACGAAGATCGTCGCCGCGCCGATGTTCGCCTTCGCCCCGATCGTCGCGTCACCCACGTACGTCAGGTGCGGCACCTTCGCGCCGACGCCCAGCTCGGAGTTCTTCACCTCGACGAACGTGCCGACCTTCGACTTCTCGGCCAGCCGCGCGGCCGGCCGCAGGTAGGCGTACGGGCCGACGCTGGCGCCCGCGCCCACCTCGGCGCTCACCGCGTGGCTGCGCAGCACCGTCGCGCCCGCGCCCACCGTGGTGTCGATCAGCGTCACGTCCGGCCCGACCACCGCGCCGGCCCCGACCACGGTCGCACCCCGCAGCTGGGTGTTCTGGTCGACCACCGCGTCCCGCTCGACGGTCACCGTCACGTCGATCCAGGTGGTGTGCGGGTCCAGGATGCTCACCCCGCTGCGCATCCAGGACTCGTTGACCCGGTCGCGCAGCAGCCCGCGCAGCGCCGCCAGCTCGACCCGGTCGTTGCAGCCCAGCGTCTCCACGTGGTCCGCGGCGACGTGCACGGCCACCGGCTCCCCGGCGTCGCGGAGCAGGCCGAAGACGTCGGTGAGGTATTCCTCGCCCTGGTCGTTGTCGGTGGAGAGCTTGCCCAGCCCGTCGCGTAGCCGCGCCACGTCGAACGCGTAGATGCCGGCGTTGATCTCCCGCAGCGCGCGCTGCTCCGGCGTGGCGTCCCGCTCCTCGACGATCTGCGCCAACCGGCCGGCGTCGTCCCGCACGATCCGGCCGAGGCCGGTCGGGTCGGGCACCTCGGCGGCCAGCACGGTGGCCGCGGCGCCCGCGCCCTCGTGCGCCTCGACCAGCGCGGCGACCGTCTCCGCGCGCAGCAGCGGCACATCCCCGTTGATCACCACGACGGTGCCGGTGGCCTCCGGGACGGCCTCCAGCGCGATCCGGACCGCGTGCCCGGTGCCGAGCTGCTGGGCCTGGAGCACCGGGGTCGCCGCCGGGGCGACCTCGGCCAGGTGGGCACGGACCTGGTCGGCACCGTGCCCGACCACGACCACGGTGCGGTCCGCGCGCAGCGGCGCCGCCGCCGCCAGCACGTGCCCGACGAGGGTACGACCGAGCAGCGGGTGCAGCACCTTGGGCAGGGCAGACTTCATCCGCTTGCCCTCACCGGCGGCGAGCACGACAACGGTGCGAGGGTGGGGCTGGGGCACGACGTGGCTCCCGTCGGGACGGCGACAGTCTCGCGGCCATGCTAACCACGCGGCCCGTCACAATTCCCAGCCGGCCGGACAATGCCGCCGACAAGCCTGCTGACCGGGGCTGAGCTGGGGTACCTGGATTCGAACCAGGAGCTCAAGACTCCAAAGGTCTGCGGGTTGCCGTTACCCCATACCCCATTGCCTTGTCAAGGATTGTGGCCCGCCAAGCCGGGCCCGCGCACATCCCCGATCCGGAACAGCTCGGCGATCATACCTTCAATCCGCCAGTAGAGCGCGCGACTGCGCGGCACGGTGATCACCAGGCAGCCGTGATAGTCGGCCCCGGTGTTCCGGCGGACGGTAGTGGGGTTGTGCCGCTTCAGCGCCGTTCGCCCGAACCGCTCCGGTGGCAGCCTCAAGGTCGCCGCCCACCAGCGCACCGCCGCTTCGGCATCGGCCGACTCGTGGATGCTGACCCGGTAGCTCGGCGCGTCCGGCCCGACCCCACAGGCGCCGAGGAAGCGGAGGAACAGGGCGAGCAGCCCCGGGTCGCTGTTGATGAACTGGAGGCGGTCCTGCTGTCGCCACGGCTTGGACTTGCCGCCCTCGCACCAGTAGATGGCCGCACCGAGGAGCAGCGTGTCCCGTTCGCCGAGCGAACCGACCACCTCGGCCCCGCGAGCCCGTTCGGCTGCCATCGCCGCGTTCTGCGCCTCCCGATGAGCGGCCCACCGGGCATCGGTCATGACCTTCGACCGGGCCCGTCGACGCTCGGCGGCGTCGTCCGGGTCGAGCGGCAGGTGCCGCACCCACTGGTACGCGGTCGACTTCGCGACGCCGAGCTGCTCGGCAATGGCGTTGACCGACAAGCCTTCGGCGCGCAGCGCCAGCGCCTCGGCGCGCAGGTCGTCCTTGGCGTTGGGCCGCCGGGTCCACTCGGGCGGCGGAACCCCGCGCAGCAGTGCGTACACCCGGTTGCGGCCGAGGCCGGTGCGGGCCTGGATGGCACGGACGGACAGCTGCTCCACGACGCGCAGCCGGCGCGCCTCGGCGGCGAGGGGATCGGTCACGCTCCGCACGTTAGTACGGGTGTACGACAGCCTCCGGCGGAACGGGTCGCGCCGGAGGAACCGGCCGTGGAGCGGTAAACCGGTCGGTGGCACCGTCGGCCGCCTGGCAGGATGGCCGGGTGACCCAGCTTCCACGGCGCGGCCCGACGGGGCGGCACGACGGCCGGCCGGGGCCCGTCCGCGGCGCCGGCGGGGCCACCACGTGACCGCTCCCATTCCACGACAGGGCGTCACCGAGCGCCGGCGAGGTGACGAGATGACCGAGGTTCCCGGCAAGGACGCCGGTGCCGCCCGGCGGCGGGCGGTCCCGGCGGCGAAGCCCTCCTCCCGGGTACGCATGTCGGCGGGGCAGCGGCGTGAGCAGCTGATCTCGATCGCCCGGCAGATCTTCGCCGAGCGCGGTTTCGACGCCACCTCGATCGAGGAGGTGGCGGCCCGGGCGAAGGTCTCCAAGCCGGTGGTCTACGAGCACTTCGGCGGCAAGGAGGGCCTGTACGCGGTGGTGGTGGACCGGGAGGTCCGCTCGCTGCTGGACCGGGTCACCGGTGCGCTCACCGCCGGGCATCCCCGGGAGTTGCTGGAGCAGGCGGCGATGACCCTGCTGACGTACATCGAGGAGGAGACCAGCGGGTTCCGGGTGCTGGTCCGGGAGTCACCGCTGATGTCGGCGACGGGGAACTTCAGCAGCGTGATGAACGACGTCGCGCACCAGGTCGAGCACATCCTGGGCGCGGAGTTCTCCAGCCGGGGCTACGACCCGAAGCTCGCGGAGCTCTATTCGCAGGCGCTGGTGGGCATGGTGGCGCTGACCGGCCGCTGGTGGTTGGAGGTGCGCAAGCCGCGCAAGGAGACCGTCGCCGCGCACCTGGTGAACCTGGCCTGGAACGGGTTGTCGCACCTGGAGGCCAAGCCGGGGCTGATCACCGGCCGCAAGCCGGCCTGACCGGGCGGGCGGGCCGGGCGGGCCGGCGGCTCAGGGGCTGGGCAGCCCCGAAACCGGGTGCTCGCGCCGGCTGCGTTCCGCCGCGGCGTGCTCGTCGGTGCCGACCTTGTCGTAGAGGCCGGTGGCCAGCAGGATCAGCCCGAACAGCAGCGACACGAGCACGGTCGACATGGAGAAGTTGAGGAAGTTCGCCGGGGTCTGCAGCACGGACATCATCAGGATCCCGGTCACCAGGAAGACCACGCCGGCGGTCAGGTTCATGTAGTGGCCGAGGTTGCCGCGCCGGGACGCGCCGACCATCAGCACGATGCCGAACACCACGGACACCAGCGAGAAGGCCAGGTTGGTACGGAGTCCGAGCGCCCAGTTGCTGCCCCGGTCGAAGAGCCCGTCGCCCCAGGTCTCGAACACGCCGTAGACCCCGAAGACCAGGATGTAGAGGCCGACGAGCCCGGCGAGGACCCGGTAGAGCGGCCGCGCGGGATGGTTCACCGGAAAGTGCGGCATGAACTCCTCCAGCCAGATGACCGATTTCGCCACATTGTCCCCTGGCCGGCGACCACCTGTCCCCGGAAACGCCGAAGGCCCGGCACCGGGCCGGGCCTCGCAGCGGGAGTTGCTCAGAGCACCAGGCGGGCCTTCTGCCAGGCCTCCTTCTCCTCCTCGGTGCCGACCTTGCCGTACATGCCGACCATCAGCAGGACGAGGGCCAGGACCAGCACCACCATCACGGTGACGATGGAGAAGTTGAAGATGTTGGCATCGGTCCGGATGAAGGCCAGCGAGGCCAGGCCGAGGACGATCAGGGCGTACGCCAGCCACTGGTTGATCGCCACGTCGAGGTTGCGGCCGATGACGGTGCCGGCGAGGATCGCGGCCCCGAGCACGATGGCCAGGAGCGAGAAGCCGAGGTTGGTGCCCTGGCCGAGGACCTGGGTGTCGTCCTGGGCGAGCACGTCGTTGCCGGCGCTGGCGATGATGCCGAGCACTCCGAAGACCACGAAGTACAGACCAACGAGCCCGCCGATCGCCCGGTAGATCGGCCGCGCGGGGTGGTTGACGGGGGTGTGGGCCATGTCTGTGTCTCCAAGACCGTTCGGGTGAGGGGTCGACAGCGATTGTCCCGCACGCCGAGCTGTGACGCCGCACACCCCCCACCCGCGGCGGGTCAGTCGGCCGGCAGCTCCTCGGCGAGGGCCAGCCAGGTCTCCTCGGTGCGTTCCCGTTCGGCGCGCAACTCCTTGAGCTGCGCGTCGAGTTCGGCGACCTTGGCGTAGTCGGTGGCGTGCGTGGCGAGCTGGTCGAGCAGGGTGGCTTCCTTCTGTTCCAGCTTGCCGATCTGCCGCTCCAGCTTGCCGAGTTCCTTGCGGGCGACACGGACCTCGGCCGCCGACATGCCGCTGGCGGCCCCGGCCGCCGGCGCCGGCGTGGTCAGGGCGGGTGCGGCGCCGGACCGGGCGCCGTCGGCCCGGGCCAGGTACTCGTCGACGCCGCCGGGCAGGTGCACCAGCCGGCCGTCGCCGAACATCCCGTACGCGACCTCGGTGACCCGCTCGATCAGGTACCGGTCGTGGCTGGCCACGACGATCGTGCCCGGCCAGGAGTCGAGCAGGTCCTCCAGCGCGGCGAGGGTGTCGGTGTCCAGGTCGTTGGTGGGCTCGTCGAAGAGCAGCACGTTGGGTTCCCCGGCGAGCAGCCGGAGCATCTGCAACCGGCGGCGTTCTCCGCCGGAGAGGTCGCTGACGGGCGTCCAGAGCCGCCGGTCGTCGAAGCCGAACACCTCGGCGAGCTGGGCGGCGGAGATCTCCCGGTCGCCGAGCTGCACCCGGCGGGCGACCTCCTCGACGGCCTCCAGGACGCGCAGGTGGCCGGGGAGTTCGGCCAGTTCCTGGGAGAGGAACGCCGGTTTGACGGTCGACCCGGTGACGAACCGGCCGCCGTCGGGGCGGGTCACCCCGGCCAGCATCCGCAGCAGGGTGGTCTTGCCGGCGCCGTTGCGGCCGAGGATGGCGATCCGGTCGCCGGGGCCGACCTGCCAGGTGGTGTCGTGCAGGATCTCCTTGGGTCCGGCGTGCAGCCGGACGTGTTCCAGGTCGTACACCTGCTTGCCGAGCCGGGCGGTGGCCATCCGCTGCAGCGACATGGTGTCGCGCGGCGGAGGGACGTCGTCGATGAGCGCGTTGGCGGCGTCGATGCGGAACTTCGGCTTGGAGGTGCGGGCCGGCGGGCCGCGACGCAGCCAGGCGATCTCCTTGCGGAGCAGGTTCTGCCGGCGCGCCTCGGTGGCCGCGGCGACCCGCTCCCGCTCGACCCGGGCGAGGGTCCAGGCGGCGAAGCCGCCCTCGTACGCCCGGACGGTCTGGTCGGCGACCTCCCAGGTGGTGGTGCAGACCGCGTCGAGGAACCATCGGTCGTGGGTGACCACGACGAGCGCGCCCTTGCGGGTGACCAGGTACTTCGCCAGCCAGTCGACGCCGCCGACGTCGAGGTGGTTGGTGGGCTCGTCGAGGATGAGCAGGTCGGATTCGCGGACCAGCAGGGCGGCCAGGGCGACCCGGCGGCGTTCGCCACCGGACATCGGGCCGACCGGCTGGTCGAGGCCGAGGTGGGGCATGCCCAGCCCGTCGAGGATGGCCCGGACGCCCGCGTCGCCGGCCCACTCGTGCTCGGCACCCATGCTCTCGCCGAGCCAGGCAGTGCCGAGCACCACGTCCCGGACGGTGGCCTCGGGAGCCAGGGTGAGGCTCTGCGGCAGCCAGAGGACGCGCAGGTCGCGACGGTGGGTGACCCGCCCGTCGTCGGGCCCTTCCTGCTTGGTGAGCAGGCGCAGCAGGGTGGACTTGCCGGCACCGTTGAGGCCGACCACGCCGATCCGGTCGGCGTCGTCGAGGCCGAGTGAGACGTCGGTGAGCAGCGGCCCGGCGGCGCCGTACCCCTTGGACACCCGGTCCAGGTTGACGATGTTGGCCACGACCTCACCCACCTCCATGATCAAGGCGTCCCGCAGGTGCCGGCCGGCACGTGGGACGCCTCCCCCCAGGGTACGCGGACCCCCGCTCACCTCCCCGCCGCGCTCCCCACCCCCCCAGCGCGCGATCATGGAGTCGGGGCGCCCAGAGAGAGGCTTATGTCCATCTGATGCGCCACCACAACTCCATGATCGACCGGGTCGAAGGGAGGCCGGTCGGAGGGGGCAGGGCCGAGGGGGTCAGATGATGCGGGCGCCGGCCACGGGGCCGTGGGCGATGCGGGCTTCGCGGCAGACGTCGGCGGATTCCAGGTCGGCGGCGATGCGGGTGGCGTGGGACTCGTCGGTGGCGAGGAAGACGCAGGTGGGGCCGGAGCCGGAGACGAGACCGGCGAGCGCGCCGGCCGCCTCCCCCGCCTTCAGTGTCTCCGCCAGCGACGGGCGCATGGCCAGCGCGGCGGCCTGCAGGTCGTTGCCGAGCGCGGCGGCGAGCACCCGGGGGTCCCGCTGGCGCAGCGCGGCGAGCAGCGCGTCGGTGCTGCCCAGCGGCTCACCTGCGGTGCCGGCGTCGCGGAGCCGGTCGAGTTCGGCGTAGGCGGCGGGGTGGAGAGACCGCCGTCGGCGACCGCCACCACCCAGTGCCAGGAGGTGGGGCGGGCCAGCACCGGGCTGACCGCCTCGCCGCGGCCGGTGCCCAACGCGGTGCCGCCGTGGATCAGGAACGGCACGTCGGAGCCGAGGTCGGCGGCGATGCCGGCCAGTTCGTCGCGGGACAGCCCGGTGCCCCAGAGCGCGTCGCAGGCGACCAGCGCGGCGGCCGCGTCGGCGCTGCCCCCGGCCAGTCCGCCGGCGAGCGGGATCTGCTTGCGCAGGTGCAGCCGGGCGTGCGGCAGGACGCCCGCGTACCCGGCGAGGGCGTGGGCGGCCCGGATCACCAGGTTGGTGTCGTCCAGGGCCAGTTCGCCGGTGCCCTCACCCTCCATGGTCAGGGTGAGGGTGTCGCCCCGGCGGGCGGTCAGCTCGTCGTGGATCGAGATCGCGTGATAGACGGTGTTCAGCTCGTGGTAGCCGTCGCGGCGCAGCGGACCCACCCCGAGGTGCAGGTTGACCTTTGCGGGCACCCGTACCCGGACCGGCCCGCCGGCTCCCCGCCGCCGCTGCTCGTCCTCGTCGTCCGGTCGCCAGGCCTCGGTCACGGGACGAGGTCCCGCCGGCGCGGGCGGATGTCGAACGGCTTCTCCACGGTCAGCTCCTCGGCGGCGTCGGACAACGGCGCCAGCCTACTGGGCGGCCGACGCGGCGGTCGGGGCCGACGCGGCGATGGCGGCGAACTGCTCGACGGTGAGGGACTCCCCACGGCGCCGGGGTCGACCCCGGCGGCGGTGAGCGCGGCGGCGGCCCGGTCGGCGCCGCCGGCCCAGCCGGCCAGCGCCGCGCGCAGGGTCTTGCGGCGCTGCGCGAAGGCCGCGTCCACCACCGCGAAGACCCGCTCCCGGGGTACGTCGGCGACGGGCGGTTCGCGCCGGGTGAAGGCCACCAGGCCGGAGTCGACGTTGGGCACCGGCCAGAACACGTTCGGCGGCACCTTGCCGGCGGCGCGGGCGCGGGCGTACCAGGCGAGCTTCACCGACGGGATGCCGTACACCTTGGAGCCGGGACCGGCGACGAGCCGGTCGGCGACCTCCTTCTGCACCATCACGAGGCCGTGCCGCAGGGTGGGCAGCTCGGCGAGGAGGTGCAGCACCACCGGCACGGCGACGTTGTAGGGCAGGTTGGCCACCAGCGCGGTCGGCGCGGGGTCGGCCAGGTCGGCGGCGGTGACCCGCAGCGCGTCGGCGCGGTGCACCCGCAGCCGGGCGGCGTCCGGGCCGGCGTGCCGCGCGGCGGTCTCCGGCAGGGCGGCGGCCAGCGTCGGGTCGATCTCGACGGCGTGCACGTGCGCGGCGACCGGCAGCAGGGCCAGGGTCAGCGAGCCGAGGCCGGGGCCGACCTCCAGCGCCACGTCGTCCGGGGTCAGGCCGGCGGCGGTGACGATGCGGCGGACCGTGTTCGGGTCGTGCACGAAGTTCTGGCCGAGCTTCTTGGTCGGCGCGACGCCGAGACGCGCGGCGAGTTCCCGGATCTCCGCCGGGCCGAGGAGACCGCTCACGCCGGGCATCCTTTCACCACGGGCCGAAGACGCGGTCACCGGTGGCGGAGATCGCGGCGCAGAGTTCGTCCAGGTCGGCGCCGGTGGTCGCGGCGAGCGACCGGACCGTCAGCGGGATCAGGTACGACGCGTTCGGCCGCCCCCGGTGCGGCATCGGGGTCAGGTAGGGCGCGTCGGTCTCCACCAGGATCTGGTCGAGCGGGGTGAGCGCGGCGGCCTCCCGCAGCGCACCGGCGCTGCCGAAGGTGACCGTGCCGGCGAAGCTGAGCAGGAACCCCCGGCGGACGCACTGGGCGGCGAACTCGGCGTCGCCGGAGAAGCAGTGCAGCACCACCGTGTCCGGGGCACCCTCGTCGTCGAGGATGCGCAGCACGTCGGCGTGCGCGTCCCGGTCGTGGATGACCAGCGCCTTGCCGTGCCGCTTGGCGATGGCGATGTGCGCGCGGAAGCTCTCCTCCTGCGCGGCCCGCCCCTCGTCCCCGGTACGGAAGAAGTCCATCCCGGTCTCGCCGACGCCCCGGACCCGGTCCCGGCCGGCGAGCGTCTCGATCTCGCGCAGCGCCTCGTCGAGGTCGGCCAGTCGGGGCGCCTCGTTGGGGTGCAGCGCGACGGTGGCCAGCACGGCCGGGTGGCGCTCGGCGACGTCGGCGCCCCAGCGGGAGGAGGCGACGTCCACGCCGACCTGGACCAGCCGGTCCACCCCGACGGCGGCGGCGACCTCGATCGTGGCGGCGACCGGGTCGTCGGCGGACCCTCCCCCCGGCACACCCGCCTCGCTGACGGTGATGTCCAGGTGGGTGTGGCTGTCCAGGACGGGACGGGGCAGCGCCTCCGGCGCGGGCGGGAACTCCCCGGCCCGGCGGGCGGCCCGTTGCTTGCGGGATTCGGTCTGCTCGGTCATCGCGGCCAGCATCACACACCGCCGTCGGGTGGCGTTCCCGGACCGCCATCGACTGTTCACACCGACAACATCTGTGCCGCTTAGCGTGCCCGGGTGACCGTCACCCCCCAGGCCAGCGGCACCGCCTCCGAGCGGACCGGGCTGCACGTGACGTACGACGGCCGCGTCCACCCGGCGGAGGAGATCGCCCGGGGCGCGGCGTACGAGCTGTTCAGCGCCGAGGAGGCGCCCGGCTTCGAGTTGGCGCCCCGCCCCGGTGCGGCGTACCCGTGGCGCAGGTTCGTGCACGTCACCGAGGTGACCGCGGTGCACGGGGCGGCCCCGCCGGGCGACGACACCGACGCGCCGCTGCTGATGCCGGTGCACCGGGAGCGGGGCTGGGCGCAGCTGCACCAGCTCAGCCAGCAGCCGGCCGCGGCGGGTGACCCGGTGCTCGCGGCGGTCCGCGCGTCGGCGGTGGTCCGGCCGGGCACCCGGATGGTCAAGGTGCTCTCCGCCCGGCAGCTCGCCGGTCACGTACGCGGTTGGCTGCCGCACGGCTTCTGCTACCGCGAGCACGACGTGGCGCACCTGCGCACCCCGGCCGCCCTGTCGGTGCTGCGGGGCGACTCCGAGGGCGGGCGGAACGGCACCGACGTGGCGTACGCGCTGCGCTGGCGGGCGGCGGACCCGGCCGACTACGACGTGCCGGTGGGCCCCGCGCACCGGGGGTTGACCACGCTGCCGCCCAGGGACCGGCTCGGACCGCCGGTGCTGGGCACCGGTTTCGTGCCGAGCACCGCGCAGCTCGTCCCCGAGTTCGTCACCCGGGACTTCGCCGACCTGCCGATGCCGGCCAACGCCACCCTGCTCGCCTATCCGGCGCAGGGGGTGGAGGTGGTGCTCTACAGCTATCAGGCGGAGCAGCGCGGCTGGCTGCGGATGGTGGGCCCGCAGTGGCGGCACCTGCTGGCCGCGGTGCCGGGCCTCTCCCCCGACCAGGAGTACGTCCCGACCGGCGACGCGCCCCGCTCCACCCAGCTCGTCGGCGGCTACGCGGGCGGCGAGTACGAGGCGGTGGCCGACCTGCCGGGCGGGTTCCGGGTGCTGGCGATGACCCGGGCGGCCCGCTACCCGGTGGACTCGGCCGCCCGCCGGTTGCGCCGGGCCGACTGGCGGGGCGTGCCCTGCCTGGTGCTGCGGGAGGAGTCGGGCTGGTTGCGGCTGCGGTTGTGCCGGCCGGACGCGGACGCGGTGGCGCTCACCGGCGCGCAGTGCCACGAGCGGGGCGTCTACGAGACGTGGGCGCCGGGTGCCGAGGTGACCGACGACCGGATCGTGGACCTGCCGTACGAGCTGGCATAACGGGGACCACCCCGGGAATGCGCGGGCGTCCGAGACGCACCCACGGGGAGACGCCCATGCCCTTCATCACCGTGGGGACGGAGAACTCCGCCCCCATCGACCTGTACTACGAGGACCACGGTTCCGGTCAGCCGATCGTGCTCATCCACGGGTTCCCGTTCAACGGCGCGACCTGGGAGAAGGTGAGCGGACCGTTGCAGGCCGCCGGCTACCGGGTGATCACGTACGACCGGCGCGGCTTCGGTGCCTCCGCCCAACCGGCGATGGGCTACGACTACGACACCTTCGCCGCCGACCTCGACGTGCTGATGACCGAGCTGGACCTGCGCAACGCGATCCTGGTCGGGCACTCGATGGGCACCGGCGAGGTGACCCGCTACCTCGGCGCGTACGGCTCGGACCGGGTGGACCGGGCGGTGCTGATGGCCCCGTTGGCGCCGATGCTGCTGAAGACGGCGGACAATCCGGAAGGTGTCGAGAAGGGCCTCTTCGACGGGTTCCAGCAGGCCATCGTCGCCGACCGGTTCGCCTACCTGACCCAGTTCTGCGACGCGTTCTTCAACTATTCGGAGAACAAGGGCCGGTGGGTGAGCGAGGAGGCGTACCGGGCGCACTGGAACATCGGCGCGCAGGCGTCGGCGAAGGCGACCCACGACTGCGTCGACGCCTGGCAGACCGACTTCCGGGGCGACCTGCCGAACATCAACATCCCGGTGCTGATCATCCAGGGCGACAAGGACAACGTGCTGCCCTACCCGAAGACGGGTCAGCGGCTGCAGAACATGCTCTCCGACGCCCGGCTGGTCACCCTCCAGGGTGCGCCGCACGGCACCCCGTGGACGCACCCGACCGAGGTGAACCGGGCGATCATGGAGTTCATCGGCGCGCCGAAGATGGCCCGCGCCTGATCCGCCGACGACCGCGGCCCCGGGGGATCCCCCGGGGCCGCGTCGAGGTCGGGCTCAGCCGGCCAGCCGGGCCAGTTCCTCGTCGACGATGGACGGGTCGAGCTTGCGGAACACCGGCTTCGGCGCCGCGAGCGGTCGGCCCACCTCCAGGGGTACGGACTCCCAGCGCGCGCCGACCGTGTAGTCCCCGGTCAGCACCGGGTACGCCGGCCCGCCGTCGAGGTCCTCGACCTCCTCGATCACCGGCATGGGGGCGTGCACCCCGGTGCCACCGAGCAGCTCGTGGATCTGCTGCGCGGAGTGCGGCAGGAACGGGGTGAGCAGCGTGTTGGCGTCGCTGACCACCTGGAGGGCGACGTGCAGGACGGTGCCCATCCGGGGCTTGTCGTCCTCGCCCTTGAGCTTCCAGGGCGCCTGGTCCGAGAGGTATCTGTTGGCCTCGGCGACGACCCGCATCGCCTCGCCGATGGCCTGCTTCTGCCGGTGCTTGGCGATCAGGTCGCCGACGGTCGTGAAGCCGGCGCGGGCCACCGCGAGCAGCGCCTCGTCGGCCTCGGTGAGCCCGGCCGGGTCGACGGGCGGGATCGCGCCGAAGTTCTTCGCCGCCATCGAGATGGAGCGGTTGACCAGGTTGCCCCAGCCGGCGACCAGTTCGTCGTTGTTGCGGCGCAGGAACTCGGCCCAGGTGAAGTCGGTGTCGTTGCTCTCCGGGCCGGCGACGGCGATGAAGTAGCGCAGCGCGTCGGCGTCGTAGCGTTCGAGGAAGTCCCGGACGTAGATGACGACCTTGCGGGACGAGGAGAACTTCCGCCCCTCCATGGTCAGGTATTCGCTGGAGACGACCTCGGTGGGGAGGTTGAGCCGGCCCAGTTCACCCGGCTCGCCGTCCTTGGCGCCCGCGCCGGAGTAGCCGCCGAGCAGCGCCGGCCAGATCACCGAGTGGAAGACGATGTTGTCCTTGCCCATGAAGTAGTAGCCGAGGGCGTCCTTGCCCTCCCCGTCGGCGGACCACCACTTGCGCCACGCCTCGGGGTCGCCGGTGCGGCGGGCCCACTCGATGGAGGCGGAGAGGTAGCCGATGACCGCGTCGAACCAGACGTAGATGCGCTTGTCGTTCCGGTCCTGCCAGCCCTCCAGGGGGATCGGCACGCCCCACTCCAGGTCGCGGGTGATGGCCCGGGGCTGGAGGTCGTCGAGGAGGTTGCGCGAGAACCGCAGCACGTTGGGCCGCCAGCCCTCCCGGGTGTCCAGCCACTGCCGCAGCGCGTCGGCCAGGGCGGGCAGGTCCAGGAAGAAGTGCTCGGTCTCGACGAACTCCGGCGTCTCGCCGTTGATCTTCGACTTGGGGTTGATCAGGTCGATCGGGTCGAGCTGGTTGCCGCAGTTGTCGCACTGGTCGCCACGGGCGCTGTCGTAGCCGCAGATCGGGCAGGTGCCCTCGATGTAGCGGTCGGGCAGGGTCCGGCCCGTGGACGGGGAAATGGCCCCGGTGGTGACCTTGGGGATGATGTAGCCGTTGCGGTGCAGCCCGGTGAAGAGCTCCTGCACCACCGCGTAGTGGTTCCGGGTGGTGGTGCGGGTGAACAGGTCGTAGGAGAGACCCAGCGCCCGTAGGTCCTCGGCGATCACCCGGTTGTACCGGTCGGCCAGCTCGCGCGGGGTGACCCCCTCGGCGTCCGCCTGCACCTGGATCGGGGTGCCGTGTTCGTCGGTGCCGGAGACCATGAGCACGTCGTGACCGGCCATCCGCATGTACCGGGCGAAGACGTCGGAGGGAACGCCGAATCCGGATACGTGGCCGATGTGGCGCGGGCCGTTGGCGTAGGGCCAGGCGACCGCGGCGAGAACGTGACTCATGACCAGCAAGCCTAGTGACCGCTGCCCGGCGGTTGCGAACCAATAGGCGCTCCGGGGTGGCGGATCCCCCGACCGCTCGCCCGATTTGTCGCCGACACGCGGCCTGAGCTGCCCGGGGACGTACCGCCGCAGGTGTGGAATGAACGCCGTGACCAGCAGACGAGCGGCCCCGGAGCAGGACGGCCCGGCGGACGGTGACCACCGTCGGCTCGCGGCGGCGCCCGCCCGGGGCGGGACGGTGGCCCCGCAGCCGCGGCCGGATCCCGCCCCGCCCCGGCGGTCGAGGTCGAGCCGACCACCGGGGCGCCGGTGGACGCGGTGCCGCGCCGGGTGCCGGTCCGGCAGCCGCGCTGGCACCGCCGGTGGTCCGCCCCGGATACGCCGGACGGCGAGCCGGCCCTGTGGGCGCCGATTGAGGAGGTGCACTGGGACGGCACCCCGCTGCGCGAGGAGCCCCACCGTCCGGGTCGCTCCGCCGGCCGGCTCCGACGGGTTCGCGTCCGGCGTCCCCGCCACCCACCGACCCCGGTGCGCGGCCTGACCGCGCTGCTGGCGTTGAGCCTGCTGGCCGCCTTCTTCGCCTGGGTCAGCGCGGGTCCGCTCTGGCTGGCGGTCGGGCACGCCACCCCGGGGACGGTACGGGTCACCGGCTGCACCGGCGCCGGGCTGACCCAGCGCTGCCGGGGCATCTTCGTCGCCGACGGCGAGCGCTTCGTGGCCCACGGGGTACGGGTCAGCGGCGTGCCGGCCGGGCGCACCGCCACCGGCTCGACGCTGCCGGCGCGGATGACCGGCCCGGACGCTGGCACCGCGTACGCCGACACCGGGATCGGCCGGCACCTGCGCTGGCTGCTCGGCCTGCTGCTGGTGCTGGCCTGCGCGGCGGGGATCGCCCGGTGGACCGGCGCGACCCGGCTGCCCGACCCGCGTCACCGGCGCTGGGCGGTGGGCGTCGCGCTGGCCGGCCCGGCGATGATCACCGTCGGCTTCCTGGTCGCCGCCTGGTGACCCGGGTTCGGAGTGGTGAGAAGGGGCCCCTGCTATACCGCAGGCGTTAACAAGGGGCCCCTCCTTTCAGCTGTGCACGACGGTGTAGACGTCCCGGCGGCGCAGCCCGTACTCGGTGGCGACCTCGGTGATCGCGTCCCGCCGGGACAGGCCGGTGGCCTCCCGCTCGGCGACCGCGGCGCGCAGCGTGTCGTCGTCGGGCCGGCTCGCGACGGCCGGCGGCGCCCCGGCCACCACCAGGGTGATCTCCCCCCGCGGCTCCCCCTCGGCGGCCCACTCGGCCAGCTCGCCGAGCGGCCGGCGGACGACCTCCTCGTAGGTCTTGGTGAGTTCCCGGCAGAGCGCGGCGGGCCGGTCGGCGCCGAAGACGGCGGCCAGGTCGGCCAGCGCGGCGGTGATCCGGTGCGGTGCCTCGAAGAGCACCAGGGTGCGCTCCTCGGCGGCGAGCGCGCGCAACCGGGACCGGCGGGCGCTGGGGGTGCGGGGCAGGAAGCCCTCGAAGCAGAACCGGTCGCTGGGCAGCCCGGACAGCGCCAGGGCGGTGGTCACCGCGCTCGGCCCGGGCGCGGCGGTGACCGGCACGCCGGCGTCGAGCGCGGCGGTGACCAGCCGGTAGCCCGGGTCGGAGACGCTGGGCATGCCGCCGTCGGTGACCAGTGCCATCGTGTAGCCGGCGGTGAGCGCGTCGACCAGTTCGGGGGTGCGGCGTTCCTCGTTCCCCTCGAAGTAGGAGACGATCCGCCCGGGGACGGTGACGCCGAGGTCGCGGGCGAGCCGGGTGAGCCGGCGGGTGTCCTCGGCGGCGACCACGTCGGCCGTGCCGAGCACCTCGCGAAAGCGGGCCGAGGCGTCGGCGGGATTGCCCAGCGGCGCGCCGAGCAGGATCAGGCGTCCGATCTCGGACATTTCACCCACGAATGCTGCTCCTTCATCGACGGCCGTACCAATCTCGGAGACGACGGGCGCCACCGGGCACCTCCGCAGCCTACGATCGCCGGGTGACGAGTGCGTCGACAGCGCAGAGCGCGGGCCGGGCCGAACCGGACCCGACGACCGACGGCGGCTCCGCCGCCGACCAGGCCGCCCCGAGCGGCGGGGGCAGGGTGCCGGCCGTCGTGCGGCGCCGGCTCGCAGGCGTCGACGCGCGGCTCGACGGACACGCCTGGCTGGCCACCACCGTCGTGGTGGCGATCGCGGCGATCCTGCGGTTCGTCGGGCTCAGCGGCCCCAAGGGCAAGATCTTCGACGAGATCTACTACGCCCGGGACGCGTACGGGCTCATCGACCGGGGCGTCGAGTGGAACTACAAGGACAACGGCCCGTCGTACGTGGTGCACCCGCCGCTGGGCAAGTGGCTGATCGGGCTCGGTGAGTGGGCCTTCGGCTACCAGGACGCGGAGACGAAGATCTCCGTACCGGGACACCTGATGACCACCGCCCCCGAGTTCGGCTGGCGCTTCGCGGCGGCGGTCGCCGGCACGCTTTCGGTGCTGCTGCTGGTCCGGATCGGCCGGCGGATGTTCCGTTCCACCACGCTCGGCTGCGCGGCCGGGCTGCTGCTCGCCCTGGACGGTTTCCACCTGGTGCTGTCCCGCACCGCGCTGCTCGACATCTTCCTGCTGCTGTTCGTGCTGGCCGCGTTCGGCGCGCTGGTGCTGGACCGGGACGCCCGGCGACGCCGCTGGGCGCGGGCGCTGGACGCCGGGCTGGACGTCTCCCGCCCCGGCCGGGCCGGCCGGCCGCCGTCGACCTGGCGGGACTGGCCCTGGTGGCGGCTGCTCGCCGGGGTGCTGCTCGGCTGCGCCTGCTCGGTGAAGTGGAGCGGCCTCTACTTCCTGCCGGCCTTCGGCCTGCTGGTGATCTTCTGGGAGGTGGGCGTCCGCCGCTCCGCGGGCGTACGGCGCCCGTGGCGGGACACCCTCCTCGACGAACTGCCCTGGCTGCTGCTGGCCGGGGTGCTGGCGGTCGGCACCTACCTGGCGACCTGGTCGGGCTGGCTGCTCAGCGACGACGGCTACTACCGGCTGGCCAGTCGCTACCCGCAGGCCCCGCTCAGCGACACCCCGGTGGTCGGCGCGCTGATCAACCTGTGGGAATACCACAAGGCCGCGTACGGCTTCCACACCCAGCTCGACGACCCGCACAAATACCAGTCCTGGCCGTGGCAGTGGCTGCTGCTGGGCCGGCCGGTCGCGTTCTACTGGTCGGGCGAGGGCGCTTGCGGGGCACCGACCTGCGCCTCTGAGATCCTGCTGCTCGGCACGCCGCTGCTCTGGTGGTCGTTCCTGCCCGCGCTCGGCGCGCTGGCCTGGCTGGGTGCGGCCCGACGGGACTGGCGGGCCGGGGCGATCCTGCTCTGCGTGGCCGCCGGTCTGCTGCCGTGGTTCTGGTTCGCCCTGGACGGGCGGACGATGTTCTCCTTCTACGCCGCGCCCGCCCTGCCGTTCCTGGTGCTGGCGGTGGTCTACGTGCTCGGCGCGATCATCTCGCCGGCCGGGGCTCCGGCTGCGAGGGCCGCGTCGGAGGAGGACGTCTCCGACCGGCGGATGGTGGGCGGGATCATCGCCGGGGCGTACGTGCTGCTGGTGGCGCTCTGCTTCGGCTACTTCTACCCGATCTTCGTGGGGAAGCTGCTGCCGTACGCCGACTGGTCCGCCCGGATGTGGCTGGACGGTCGCTGGATCTGACCCGTCCGGACCTGGGGACATAGAAGCGCGCCCCGATCGCCTGCCACGGGGGAAGCGGGCGATTGGGGCGCGCAAGAAGAGCTTAACCACACTGAACCAGTGGCACAACGGGTGAGGTTGGGTCAGATTTCCGACCGTTGCGCCACCCGCCAAATGGTTTACATCTGACATTTAACGGTCGGTCACCCCACCGGGACCATCCGGGTTCCCCACCGGCCACCCGGATGATCATCCAATGTGGATCTCACTACACTTCGGCCGGTGATCAACAAGAGACGATCGACGGCCGTCCTGCTGGGGCTGCTGACGGCGACCGCGCTGATCGGCCCCCTGCCCGCCGCCGCCGACGACGACACCCCGGAAACGCCCGCCGAACCACCCAAGGTCGAACTGGTGCTCGACGTCAGCGGCTCGATGCGGGCCCGGGACATCGACGGACGCAGCCGGATCGCGGTGGCGCAGCAGGCGTTCAACGAGGTGGTCGACGCGCTCCCGGACGAGACCCAGCTCGGCATCCGGGTGCTCGGTGCGACCTACCGCGGCAAGGACAAGAAGCAGGGCTGCCTGGACACCCAGCAGATCGTGCCGGTCGGCCCGGTGGACCGCAGCCAGGCCAAGGCCGCGGTGGCGACCCTGCGCCCGACCGGTTTCACCCCGGTGGGGCTGGCGCTGCGCTCGGCCGCGCAGGACCTCGGCACCGGCACCACCGCCCGGCGGATCGTGCTGATCACCGACGGCGAGGACACCTGCGCCCCGCCCGACCCGTGCGAGGTCGCCCGGGAACTCGCCGCCCAGGGCACCCGACTCGTCGTCGACACCCTCGGCCTCGCGCCGGACGAGAAGGTCCGCCGGCAGCTGCTCTGCATCGCCGGCGCGACCGGCGGCACCTACACGGCCGCACAGAGCGCCGACGAACTCACCGGGCGGATCAAGCAGCTGGTCGACCGGGCCCGGGACACCTACACCGCCACCCCGACCAAGGTCGGCGGGTCGGCGGAGTGCGACAACGCGCCGCTGCTCGCGCCCGGCGTCTACACCGACCGGGAGGCGTTCGCCGAGCACCGCTGGTACCGGGTGCCCGTCCGGGCCGGGCAGGAGTTGCGCGCCTCGGTCAGCGTCGGGCTGGACCGGCCGGTCAACCCCGACTACGGGGTGCTGCTGCGGGCCGTCGCGCCGGACGGCCGGGAACTCGTCCGCGGCGTGGACGCGGGCAGCGGTCGTACCGACGTGGTCTCCGCCGGGCTGCGCTGGTCGGCGGCCGAGGAGTCCGCCACCCCCACCCCGGAACCGAGCGGTACGCAGGCCGCGCAGACCGTCTGCCTGGTGGTCAGCAACGCCTTCGCCCCCCGGCCCGGCACCGGCACCTCGCCCGGCATGCCGGTCGAGCTGACCGTCGACGTGGTCGCCGCGTCGCCCGCGCCGGACGGGCCGGACCTCGGTCGCGGCTGGGCGCTGCTGCTCCTGCTCACCCTGGCCGGCCTGCTCACCGGGCTGGTCGCCGGGCTGCTCACCCGCTGGTGGGTCGCCACCTGGAGGGAGAACTGAGGATGCGTACCCTGCTCTGGTCCGCCGCGGCGCTGGCCGCCGGCGGACTCACCCTCGCCCCCGCGCCCACCCCCTCACCGGGTGCCGCCACCGTCACCAAGGCCGGCACCTCGTTCCTGACCGCCACCGCGATCACCGCCGGGCAGCCGGTCCGGGTGGGCGCCTCGACCGGTGACTACCTCTACTGGTCGTTCCCCGCCGAGGCCGGCCAGACCCACGAGATCGCCGCCACGGTCACCTTCCCGAAGGCCCGCGGCGGCCCCTCGACCTGGACGGTCGAGGTCTTCGACGGGCTGCGCCGCCGGCAGGCCTGCACGGCCGGCGCGCAGACCCCGACCGTCGACAAGGCGGCCACCAGCGTCACCCTCGGCTGCACGTTGCGCCGGGTCCGCCCCTGGGCCGAGCCGTGGTCCGGCGACCCGCTGCCCGGCACCTACTACGTCCGCCTCTCGGTGGTCGACCTGCCGGAGCCGGACCTGGGCCAGCCGGTCGACGTGGACCTGCTGGTCGCCGCCGACGGCGAGGGCGGCGCCTCGGGTGACGACGGTGAGCTGGCGGCGCCGCTGGTGCCGAACGACCGGGCCGGGACGGTGCTGACCGCCGAGCCGACCGCCCCACCGGCCGAGGAGGAGGCGAGCAGCCTCACCGGCTGGCTCCCGGCACTCGGCTCCCGCTGGATCTGGACCACGGTCGGCGGGATCCTCGCCGCGGTGGGCGGCGTCGTCGGCTTCGCCCTCACCCGGCGACCCCGGCGGCGCTGACCGCCGACCGGTGGCCGTCCCCGCCGGACGGCCACCGGTCGGCCTCCCCTGTGGACCCCGGCACCGCCACGGGACGCTCCGACGTTGACCGACTGCGGTACGTTCACCACCCATGACCGACGGCCGGGCGGCTGGGGTCGTACCGGAGGGAGAGGGCGATGCGTGACCTGCTGCCAGCGGCGGTGGCGGTGGCGGTGGCCGGGCCCGACGACTGGTGCGGTGAGCTGCTCCCCGCGGAGCTGGCCTGCCTCAGCGAGCGGGCGGTCCAGAGCCGGCGGCGCGACTACACCGCCGGCCGGGTCTGCGCCCGGCGGGCGCTGACCGACCTCGGCCTGCCGGCCGCCGCCGTGCCGTCGGCGGCCGACCGCTCGCCGGTCTGGCCGACCGAAGTGGTCGGCACCATCACCCACACGCACGGCTACTGCGCCGCCGCCGTCGCCCGCCGCACCGAGGTCCGCTCGGTGGGCATGGACGCCGAGCGGCACAAGGAGCTCGACGCCGGGGTACGCCGGCTGATCTGCCTGCCCGAGGAGGAGGCCGCCTTCCGCCGGCTGCCCGCCGGGGTGTCCTGGCCGGCCGTGGTGTTCAGCGCCAAGGAGACCGTCTACAAGGTCTGGCACCCGACCGTCGGCACCTGGCTGGACTTCCACGACGCGCACGTCGACCTCGACCCGGACGCGGGGACGTTCACCGCCCGGATCGCACCGGCCCGGGTCGACGCCGCCCCGGTCGCCGACCCGCCGACCCGCGTCACCGGCCGGTTCGTGGTCGACGCCGGACTGGTCCGCACCGCCGCCGTGCTGCTGCCGCGCTGAGGCGTCGCGGAGCGGCTTGCCCCGGCCCGGTACCGTCTGTGCGACTGAAGACCTCTCGAAGGTGCCAAGGAGTACGGTGAGCCACCCTCAGCCTCCGTTCGGACCGCACGACCCGAACCAGCCGCCATACGAACCGCCGACGCAGCCGTTCCCGACCGCCCCGATGCCGCCCGTGTCGGGGGCGCCGCAGCCCCCGGCCGGTGGCTACCCGCCGCCGGGTGGTGCGTACCCGCCCCCGCAGCCCCCGGTTTCCGGCTCCCCGTACGCGCCCGACCCGTACGCGCCGCAGCAGCCGGTCTCCGGCTCGCCGTACCCGCCGGTCTCCGGCTCGCCGCTCCCGCCGCCGCCCGGTGGTGGCTACCCGCCGCCGCCCGGCCAGTCGTACCCGCCGGCACCGGGGCAGCCGTTCGGCCCGCCGCCCGCCAAGAGTGGCTCGAAGAAGAACGTCTGGCTGATCGTCGGCATCGTCGCGGCCGTGCTGCTGCTGCTCTGCTGCGGCGGCGGCGCGTTCGCCGTCTACAGCGGTGCGAAGAAGGCCGAGGACGTCGCCAAGAACCTGCCCACCACGGCGCCGATCGAGCCGGCCACCACCGACCCGGCGACCACCGAACCGTCGGCGACGTCCACGCCGGACGCGGGCGTCACCGACGGCAACACGACCAACATGAAGCCGGGTGACACCCTCATCATCAACGATGACGACGGCACCATCCGGATCACCGTGGGGAACTTCCGCACCACCACCACGGCCTGCAAGAAGTACTTCCCGGCGCCGGACGAGGGCATGTACCTGATCGCCGACGTGACCGCCGAGGTCACCAAGGGGACCAGCTCGATCAACCCGTTCTACTTCAAGTGGATCGCCAGCGACGGCACGGAGACCACCGGCATCGGTGGGGCGTTCTCCGGCTGCGGCAAGCTGCTCCCCTCCGGCAACGACCTCCCGACCGGCAGCAAGCGCGCCGGCCAGCTGGTCTTCGACGTGAAGGACAAGAACGGCACCCTGGAGTACGAGCACAAGTTCAAGACGGCCGGGTCCTGGAAGCCCTGACCCGCGCACGTGGACGACGGGGGCCGGTCCCAGCGGGGACCGGCCCCCGTCGGCGTACGGGACCTCAGGCGTTCCGCCCGGCGCGGGGCAGTTCGGCCCGGCGGCGGGTCAGGTGGGCGCGTTCCACGTCACTCGTGGTCAACGTCAGGGCCCGGTCGTACGCCGTCGCCGCCTCGGCGGTCCGGCCCGCCCGGCCCAGCAGCTCCGCCCGCACCACGTGGTACGGCTGGTACGCCGCCAGGTCGAGCCCGTCGAGCCCGTCGAGCAGGTCGAGGGCGGCCCGCGGGCCGGAGAGTTCGGCGACGGCGACGGCCCGGTTGAGCGCGACCACGGCGGTGGGTTGCAGCGTGAGCAGGTGGTCGTAGAGGGCCAGGATCTGCGCCCAGTCGGTCTGCTCGGCGGTGGCGGCGTCGCTGTGCACCGCGTTGATCGCGGCCTGGATCTGGTAGGGCCCCGGGGCACCCCGGCGCAGGCAGCCGCGGACCAGCGCGCGGCCCTCGGCGAGCAGCGCCGGGTCCCAGCGGCTGCGGTCCTGGTCGGGCAGGAGCACCAGCGTGCCGTCGGCGGCGGTCCGGGCCGGCTGCCGGGCCTGGAGCAGGAGCAGCAGCGCGAGCAACCCCCGGGGCTCCGGCTCGTCCGGCATGAGCTCGACGAGCAGCCGGGCCAGCCGGATCGCCTCGCCGCAGAGCCGGGTGTCGACCAGGGTGCCGCCCTCGGCGATCCAGCCGGCGTTGAAGACGAGGTAGACGACGGCCATCACGGGTCGGAGCCGGTCCGGCAGTTCCGCGTCGGTGGGCACCCGGTACGGGATGCGCGCGTCGCGGATCTTCCGTTTGGCCCGGACCAGCCGCTGCGCCAGGGTGGCCTCGGGCAGCAGGAACGCCCGGGCGATGGTGGGCGTGTCCAGGCCACCGAGCAGCCGCAGGGTGAGCGCCACCTGGGCGGGCTGGGCGAGCGCCGGGTGGCAGCAGGTGAACATCAGTCGGAGGCGGTCGTCCGGCACGGCGGTGTCCTCCTCCGGCTGGTCGGCGAGGCGTTCGGTCAGCCGTACGGCGGTCGCCTGCCGGTCGGAGCGCATGGCGTCGCGGCGCAGCCGGTCGATGGCGCGGCGGCGGGCGGTGGTGACGAGCCAGCCGCCCGGGTTGGGGGGCAGCCCCTCGCGGGGCCACCGGTCGGCGGCCACCACGAAGGCGTCCTGGACCGCCTCCTCGGCGCGGTCGATGTCGCCGAGGAGGCGGACCAGCGTGGCCACCACCCGGCCGTGTTCCGCGCGGAAGACGGCGGCGATGGCGTCGGCGGGGTCGGTCACCGGTCAGGTGTCGGCCTGGAACGGGCGCACCTCGACCGGGTTGGCGCAGGCCTCGCTCGCCAGGCGGGACCATTCCAGCGCCTCGTCGAGGTCGGCGGCCTCGATGACCCAGAAGCCGCCGAGGTGCTCCCGGCTCTCCGCGAACGGCCCGTCGGTGGTCATCACCTGGCCGTCCGACACGGTGACCACGGTGGCGGTGTCGGGCGGGCAGAGCCCACCGCCGAACACCCAGGCACCCTTCTCCTGCAACTGCTTGTTGAACGCGTCCACCTGGGCGAAGGCGCGCTGCATCTCCTCCGCCGACGGCGCGGGCGCGCCCTCGACGCCGTGCACGGACAGCATGTACTTGGTTGCCATCGTCGTCAGCCCTCCACCGAGCCGAACGCCGCAGCGCCGGCGTTCTCGTAGGTCAGCATGGTCACGCCGCTGCCGGACGCCCGGCTGTCGGCCAGGCGCAGCCCAGTGGGCGGCAGGCCGTCGGCGAAGAGTCGCCGGCCGCGGCCCAGGACCACCGGAAAGATCATCAAATGGTACGCGTCGATCAGGCCCTCCCGCATCAGCGACTGGGCGAGCCGGCCGCTGCCGTGCACCTGCAGTTCCCGACCCGGTTGCTCCTTGAGCGCGGTGACCGCCTTCACCAGGTCACCGTCCAGGCGCTCGCTGCCGGACCAGGTCAGCTCGTCGTCCCGGCCGGTGGCGACGTACTTGGGCAGGTTGTTGAGTCTGCCGCCGACCGGGTCGGCCGGATCGGTGACGTTCGGCCACCAGGCGGCGAAGATGTCGTACGTGCGGCGGCCGAGCAGGAACGCGTCGGCCTGCTCGAAGATCCCGGTGATCCGCTCGCCGACCGCCTCGTCGAAGTGCGGCGGCACCCAGCCGCCCAGGTCGAAGCCGTCGGTGCGGTCCTCGTCCGGGCTGCCCGGGCCCTGCACGACGCCGTCCAGGGTCAGGAACGTGGTGAGCGTGAGTCGCACGGTGGTGCCTCCTTCGGTTGCCGGCCTCGCGCCGGCCTTCACCCTGTCCACGACCGGCGTGACCACCGAATCGACACGTCGACCCGGCAACTGATGTGACCTGGATCACATTATTTGCCTGCTGGCGTCACGACCCGTCGCACACGCTTTGTCCGGTTCGGACAGATGAAACAGCTTCACCCTTCCGAGTGACGGCATCGGTCGACCGTGTCCGGCGAATCGAGCGACACTAGTCTCGGCACTCTCGGCAACAGACGTTTTTGCCGCTGACCGAGCGGGGGACGACGGCGTGAGCTGGCAGGCTGTCTCGTCGATCATCGGCGCCTTCGGCGCTCTGGCCGCCGCGGGAAGCCTGTATGCCGCCTTCGAGCTTTATCGGCGGCGAATACACGACGAGCGAGCCACCCGCTTCAAGGCAGACATAACGAATTTGATGGGCAAGTTCAGCCGACTCCAGACTGCGATCTCCTTCACCTATCCGGACGAGGTCGCCCATGACACGGTCAAGAGCGAGCGCCTCGACAGCTTCTTCGTGAACCTCTACGGGAGCGAGAGCCAAGAGGAGTTCTTCGAGCGGGCACGACAGATAGGGACAAGCATTTCCATACCGGCGGCCGTGCACGCGAAGACGTACGAGAGCTACTACGACAGCCTCATAGAGATCAACCAGCTGGCCTCCGGCCACCGAGCCGACCACCCGGGCCTCTACTTGGCCCTGTCAACCGTGAACTACGGCTTCGGGTTCGTCATCGACAGGTACGTCATCGCCGCCCGGGACAGTGAGAAGTGGGGCGAGCCCCTCGTGCGGCTTTGGCCGGTCAAGCAGTACAGCGACGCATGGGGGATGAGGGTTGCCTTCGGAAAGTTCCTGACCGAGCAGCTCCTGCGTCGCCAACAGTATTGCAATGCGCTTCTCACCACACTGAACGACGTATCAAAGATAGTGACGGAGGCGTACCTGCAACTGACCCCCAAGGATCTCGCCCGTCAGCGTCGACGCGAATCGAAGGTCAAGCTCAGCAACTACGAGGGCGCTTCACTCATGTGTCTGCGACTGAGCCAGTCCAAACGGGCGATTGCCGATGTCCTGTCACCGGAGCAGTCTGCGTCCTACGACGCGTGCCTCTCGATCATCGCCGGACTGGACAGCCCGCCGGCCGCCCAGGCAGGGGGCTTCTACTGACGCCGACGACCGTCTCGGTTACTGCGGGCCGCCCGTGTCAGAGCGGAAAGGCCGTCTCCGACGAGCGGAAACGGCCTTGAACTGGGTGGAGTTGAGGGGATTCGAACCCCTGACCCCCTCGATGCGAACGAGGTGCGCTACCGGACTGCGCCACAACCCCTCCGCCGGCGAACCGGCTTCGGTCCCACCCGGCTTTCACCGGGCGGGCCGGCGCCTAGATTAACAGGTCGCCGACCCCTCCCGCGAATCACCCCTCCGCCCCACCCGGTTGATCGACTCCACGTCGGCGACCTGGCGGGTCCCACCCCGGACGGGACCGCCAGGCCGACGACCCGGCGGGTCGATCATGAAACTCGGGGCGGGTCAGGCGGAGTGGGAGCCTCGCCCCGACTGGTAGGGCCGCCCCCGCAGGCCGCCGGTGCGCCGGTAGGAGACCGAGCCACCGGACGCCGCCGGCGGCAGGTCCGCCGGCCGGTCCAGGCCCATCGCCGTACGCCGGACCGCCTCGCGCGCTGCGCGGCCAGCCGGCGCTGGGCCTCCCGACGGGCCGCCGCGCGCCGCGCTGCTCCCGGCGCACCTCGGCCTGCCGGGCGGCCAGCCACGCCGCCTCACGGGCCTCCGCGCGCCGCCGCCGGCGCTCCGCCAGGGCCCGCTTCCGCAGATGTACGACGTACGCCCCGAGCAGGGTGCCGGTGACCGAGAAGCTGATCCAGAACCCGGGACTGACCAGCACCACGCCGATCAGCTCGACGAAGTTGAGCAGCAGCAGCGCGGCGAGGACCCGACGACGGCGGTAGATCGCCGGGGTGTGGTGCCGGCGCTCCGGCGGGTTCCGTCGGCGGGACCCGGCCGGGGCGGGCGGCACCGCGCGCAGCCGCTTGGACCGGCGCGGCGCGGGAGGCGCGGAGACCGGCGCGGTCAGACCGCCCGTGCTCACATCCTCACTGAGGGTTACCACAAGTGCGCGGGACGGGTTGACCGGTCGCCGTCCGGGCACAGTGCGACGGCGTCGCCGGCGCTGGAGCACCCGCGCCGTCGACTGCGCCCGCTCCGCCACCAGCCGCTCGGTGGCGTCGTACCGGCGGACCAGCGCCGGCGCGAGGGCGAGCAGACCGGCGGCGGCGAGGACGGCGAGGAGCACCGAGGTCGGCACCCTCACCCCTCCCGTCACCGAATTCGGGGCAACCGCCGGCCGGCCGCAACATATTCCGCGGTCCGTCGTTTACGGCGCAGATAATGCGGGTGGGCAGCGCTTGCCGCAGCTTGCAGTTACTTGAGGTTACGGGCCGCCGACCCGGTTGATTGTGCGCCGCGCCGAGGACAGCAGGTGGGACGCTTCACCCGACGCTGTCACGTACGCGGTGCCAGCGGGCCAGCAGACCGCCCTCGGCGGCCACTTCCTCGCTGGTCATCGCGTATCCGATGTGGTCCCGCCAGGCACCGTCGATGTGCATGTAGCGGACGTGGTACGCCTCCTCACGGAAGCCCAACTTCTCCACCACCCGCCGGGACGGCCGGTTCTCCGGCCGGATGTTCACCTCGACCCGGTGCAGTCCACCCGGGCCGAAGGCGTGGTCCACGGCGAGCGCCACCGCAGTGGGCGTCACCCCCCGACCGGCCACCCGGGCGTCCACCCAGTACCCGACGTACCCGGAGCAGAACGCGCGCCGGACGATGCTGCCCACGTTGAGGTGCCCGACGAGCCGCTCCCGGCCCTCCTCCCGCAGGCAGACCGCGAACGGCATCCCGTCACCGGTACGCGCCGACCGCCGCTGATCGGCGTGGACGAAGCGGAACGCCGACGGCGAGTTCGACTCGTCCCAGCTACCGGGCAGGTGCGACTCCCACGGGGACAGCCAGGCCTGGTTGGCCCGCCGGATCTCCGACCAGGCCGACGCGTCCGACCGCCGGTACGGCCGCAGCACCACCGGACCGTCCACCAGGGTCACCGGCCATCCCGGCGCCCGCCCGAACCAGCTCACCGGCGTCGGTCCAACAACAACACGTCCACAGTCGAGCCCGCCGCGGCGGTGGTGACCCGCTCGCCGAGCACCAGCAGGCCGTTCGCCTCGGCGAGACCGGACAACGTGAACGGACCACCGCTGAGCGGCTGGACCGTGTAGCCGCCGCCGCGCCGCTCGGCGACGTGCGCCGGACGGAACTCGCGCAGCCCCACCGGGGACGACACCGTCTCCAACAGGTGCGCGCGGACGCTCGGCCGGAACACCGGCTCCGCCCCGGCCAACAGCTGGATGGCGGGTCGCGCCAGCACCTCGAAGCCGATCAGTGCCGCGCCGGGCTCACCGGGAAGACAGACCACCGGCACCTCCTCGGCGCCGACCGTACCGAACCCGAGGGCCGTTCCGGGATAGAGGGCGACCTCGGTGAAGGCCACCGGCCCGGCCCGGCCGCCCTCCCGGCGGGACAGGATCCGGCGGACCATGTCGCCGGGACCGGTGCCGGTGCCACCGGTCGTGATGATCAGATCGGCCCGCAGGGTCTGGTCCTCCAGCAGACCGCGCAGCCCCTCCGGGTCGTCGTCGCAGATCCCCACCCGGTACGCCAGCGCGCCCGCCTCGGCCGCGGCGGCGGTCAGCGCGTGCGAGTTCGCGTCCACCACCTGCCCGGGCTGGCTGCCCCTGCCCACGTCGACCAGTTCGTCGCCGGTCGCCACGATGACCACCCGCGGGCTGGGCCGGACCACCACGTGCCCGATGCCGGTGGCGGCGAAGACGGCGACCAGCGCCGGCGACACGTACGTGCCGGCGCGGGCGAGCAGGCTGCCGGCGGGCAGTTCCTCACCGGCGCGGCGGACCCCGTACCCCCGTTTGGGGGCGCGGAAGATCTCCACCGCGGCCATGCCCTGGTCGGTCCACTCCACCGGCACCACCACGTCGGCGGCGATCGGCAGCGGCGCCCCGGCGGCCACCGAGAAGCACGAGCCGGGGGTGAGCCGGACCGGCCGCCAGCTCGCCGCGCCCAGGTCACCGACCACGTTCAGCCGGATGCTGTGCCCACCACGGGCACCGGAGGGTGCCGGGACGTAACCCGGGCCCCGGCTCCCCCCGGAGATGTCCTCCCAACGCGCCGCGTACCCGTCCACCGCCGCCTGGTCGAAGGCGGGGAACGAGTGCGGGGCGACGACGTCCTCGGCGAGGACGTTGCCGTACGCCTGGGTCAGGTCGAGGTCGAGCGGAGGCAGCGCGCGTAACCTGCGCAGCACGCTGCCCAGGTAGTCGGCGAGCGGCGTCAACCCGTTCGCGGCCGCCTCGGCGTCGGCCGTCGCGGTCATGTATTGGCACCGCCGGACGCGTCGGTGTTGACGAACTCGGCCAGCCACTTGCGGAACTCGGCGCCCAGGTCGTCCCGCTCGCTGGCGATCTGGACGACGGTCTGCAGATAGCCGAGCGGCTGGCCGGTGTCGTAGCGGGTGCCGCGGTAGACGATCGCGTGCACCGGCACCCCCTCGGTACGCAGCAGCTCCATCGCGTCGGTCAGCTGGATCTCGCCGCCGCTGCCCGGCTGCGTACGCCGGATCGCGTCGAAGATCCGGCCCGGCAGCACGTACCGGCCGAGAACGGCCAGGTTGCTGGGGGCATCCTCCGGCTTCGGCTTCTCCACCATGCCGGTGACCTTGACGACCTCGGCGATGTCGCCGAACTCCGGCTCGGCCGGCTCGACCGAGGCGATGCCGTACCGGCTGGTCTCGGCCGCGTCGACCTCGAAGAAGGCCAGCACCACGCCGCCGGTGCGGGCCTGCAGCTCCAGCATCGCCGGCAGCAGCGGCTCGGACGGCTTGACGAACTCGTCGCCGAGCAGCACCGCGAAGGGCGCGTCGCCGACGTGCGCCTCGGCGTACCCGACGGCGTGACCGAGGCCCAGCTGCTCGGGCTGCCGGCAGGTGTAGATGTCGGCCAGTTCCTCGGTGCGCTTGACGGCGGCCAGCAGCTCGGGCTTCTTCGCGAGCCGTTCCTCCAGGTCGGGCCGGCGGTCGAAGTGGTCCACCATGGCGGTCTTGCCCCGCCCGGTGATCAGCAGCACGTCGGTGATGCCGGCCTGGGTCGCCTCCTCGACGATGTACTGCAGCACCGGACGGTCGACCACCGGCAGCAGCTCCTTGGGCACCGCCTTCGTGGCCGGCAGGAACCGGGTGGCCAGGCCGGCGGCCGGGATGACGGCCTTGACCGCGCGTGGACGACCGGTCGCGGCGGTCGTTGAGGGGTTCGCTGAGTGCTCCGACATGTCGCGAGACTATCGGCCACGGCTCTGCCGCGGCGGGTGAGGACCGGAAGACGCGCCGCCCGAACCCGCGCCCGCGACGTCCGTCGCACCCGCCCGGGGCAGCCCGTCGGGTGGGCTGACCGCCACCGGCACCACGGGAAGTTCCTGCGTCGGCGCGGGGTCCGGCACCCGCGCCAGCCGATAGCAGTCCCGGCCGCCGGCCTTGGCCGCGTAGAGGGCGTCGTCGGCGGCGTCGAGCACCTGCTGACCGGTCGCGGCGTGGTCCGGATAGACGGCGATACCGATGGAGACGGTCACCGCCACCGGCACCCGCTCCCCGCCGTGCGCGTCGATGAGGACCGGACTGTCCCGGACCACCGCGCCGAGCCGTTCGGCGACGATGGCCGCGCCCCGGGCGTCGGTCTCCGGCAGCAGCACCACGAACTCCTCGCCGCCGTGCCGGAAGGCCAGGTCCACCTCGCGGATCTCACCGCGTACCCGGCGGGCGAACTCCACCAGCACGGTGTCCCCGGCGGCGTGCCCCCAGGTGTCGTTGACGTTCTTGAAGCGGTCCAGGTCGAGGGCGAGGACGCTGAGCATCCGACCGAACCGGTTCGCCCGTTCCACCTCCCGGCGGATCGACTCCCGCAGGTAGCGGTAGTTCCACAGCCCGGTGAGCGGGTCGGTCAACGACAGCCGTTGCGCCTCTTCGTGCACCCGGACGTTCTCCACCGCCACCGCCGCGTGCCCGGCGAAGGTCCGCAGGGTCACCAGGTCGTCGTCGTCGAAGCCGTCGCCGCCGAGCCGGTCGTAGAGGGCCAGCACGCCGAGCGCGCCGCCGGCCGCGCCGCCGTCGCCGGCCGACGGGTGCCCGGGCCGCTCCGGGCCACCGCGTCCGGCCGGGTCCGTCGCCCCGGGCCGGGCGAAGGGCACCGCCACGTACGTCTCGCAGGTCGGCTCCCCGGTGGGCGTACCGCCCGGGGACCACCGGCCGCGTCGCGGCTCCCCGGTGGCGGCCACCGCGCCCACCACCCCGGTGCCGACCGGCACCCGCAGCGCGCCCGGGTCGGTGTGCTCCCCGCCGGCCAGCGCCCCGCCAGGCCCTCGACGCACTTGCCGACCAGCACCCCGCCACCGTCGAGCAGCAGCACCGCCCCGGCCCGCGCGCCGGTCGCCGCGATCGCGCTGCGCAGGATCACCCGCAGGATCCGGTGCAGGTCGTGGGTGCTGGCCAGGGTGTCGCCGAGCACCGCCAGGTGACCACGGAGCTGGTCCCGGCTGCTGGTCAGCGCGGTCACATAGCTGCCGGTCTCCCGGGTCATCCGGTTGAAGGCGTGGGCCAGCCGGCCGATCTCGTCCCGGCTGCGCACCGGGACGCGGGCGGTCAGGTCACCGTCGGCCACCCGGTCCACCGCGCCGGCCAGCTCCACCAGCGGCCGGGTGGTGACCCGGGCCAGCCGCCCGGCCGCCAGCACGGCCAGCAGCGCGGCCAGCACCACCGCGCCGACCAGCGCGGCATGGAGGCCGGGCGGGCGTTCGCCGGGAACGGAGAGCACCAGCGGCAGCGGCTGACCGGCATCGGGGTCGAGCCGGCGGACGTACCGGCCGTCACCGGTCTCGGTGACCTGGTTCCCGGCGGCCCGCTCGGCGGCGGCGAGCACCGCCTCGCGTACCTCCTGGTTCTCGGTGGTGTGGGTGACCCGGACGGGCCCGGCGGCGTCGTCGACGAGGGTGACCGCCACCCCGGTCACCGCGGCGAGCCGGGCGACGAAGGCCCGGTCGACGGGTTGGGCGGCGGCGACCGTGCCCAGGTCGACGCCGGCCGGGTCGCGGAGCTGGACGCGGGCGGCGAGCGCGCGGACCGGGCCGGCGGCCGACGCGCCGGAGCAGTCCTGCCAGGGCTCGGCCGGCCCCGGGGTGGCGAAGCTGGTCCGGCCGGCGGTGTCGGTGATCCGGACGGCGGCGGCGAGGCCGCGGCCGACCACCTGGGTCGCCGCACCGGGCCGGGCCGCCGGGTCGGCGACCAACGCCACCGCGTCCGCCGCCGCGCGCAACTGCTGGCAGAGGGCGTCCACCGAGGTCCGCACCGCCGTGGCGGCCAGGCCGAGGCGTTCGGTGGACCGGCTCCGGTCGACGGCCGACATGGTCGACCCGACGAAGAACGCGCCGAGCAGGACGGGACCGAGCACCACCGCGAGGAAGGCCGCCGTCAACCGCCCGCGTAGCGTCAAGCTTTCCCCCGGAAGTTCCGCGCCCGATCCTGCGATGCTGACACAGAGCGACGGGGAGACAAGCGTTGCGTCAGGAGTGTTGCGATGCCGGAATTATCTGATGGAGCGGAAGTGACGCCTGAGGCGAAGCGGGACGCCCGGATCGCGCTGCTCACCGCCCGCCGGGCGCTGACCGCGCCGCGCCGCGCCGAAGCGGCGGCGCGCGTCCAGGCCGAGCTGGTCTCCCTGGTACGCCGGCTGCGCCCGACCCGGATCACCGGGTACGTCCCGGTCGGCTCCGAGCCGGGCGGTCCGGACCTGCCCGAGGTGCTGCGGGCCGCGCTGGAGCCCACGGCCGAACTGCTGCTGCCGGTGCTCCGCGACGACCTCGACCTGGACTGGGCGGCGTACGTCGACGGGGAGTCGCTGGTGGCGGCCGGTCGTGGGCTGCGCGAGCCGAGCGGCCCACGGCTGGGGCCCTCGGCGGTGGCCGGCGCCGACCTGGTGGTCGTACCGGCCCTGGCGGTGGACCGGCGCGGCCGGCGGCTGGGCCGCGGCGGCGGCTCGTACGACCGGGCGCTGGCCCGGGTGCCGGCGGCCACGGTGACGGTGGCCCTGCTGCACGACGGGAGCTGGTGGAGCGGCTGCCCGCCGAGCCGCACGACCGTCCGGTCCGCGCCGTGATCACGCCCGCCGACGGGCTGCGTACCCTTGCCGGGGCACCCGGTGTGGAACGGCCCGCTTCCGCTGGACGAACCCGGGTCCCATGACGCACCATTGGCACTCGAAGATGTCGAGTGCCAACCGGCCGTGCCAGATCCGGAGGAGAACGTGCCCACGTACCAGTACGCCTGCACCGCGTGTGGCCAGCAGCTCGAGGCGGTGCAGTCCTTCTCCGACGAGCCGCTGACCGAGTGCCCGGCGTGTGCGGGGCGGCTGCGCAAGGTCTTCAACTCGGTCGGCGTCGTCTTCAAGGGGTCCGGTTTCTATCGCACCGACTCCCGTTCGTCCGGCTCGGAGGCCGCCAAGAGCGCGCCGGCCAAGCCCGCGAAGTCCGAGTCGTCGAAGTCCGAGTCGTCGTCGGGCGGCGGCTCGACCTCCTCGACCGGCGGCAGCTCGACCAAGACCCCGGCGGCCAGCACCTCCAACTCGTCGCCCTCCTGACCGTGTCCCGCTAGCAGATCATCGCGCGGCGCGGGAGTTGTCCACAGGCGGACAGGTTTTCCACAGGCCCGCCGGTCGGGCCGACACCGACCTTCCCTCTGCTCCTAGCCTCTGACCGGGCGTCGTCCTGACGGCGACGCCCGGACCGAGTTCGGGAGGCAGCGGTGACGGCGAACGAGGGCTCACTGCGTCCGGTCCGCTGGCGCGGCCTGCCCCGGGGCGGCACGCTGCTGCGGGTGGCGCTGGTCGCGGCACTGCTCGGCCTGGCCGCGGCGGTACTGGAGAGCCCCGGCGAATGTCGGCCCGAGGCGACTCCCGGCACCTCGGGCGCCGCCCCTGCCGCCCCGGGAGACCGGGCTGGCGGGAATCGGGCCCCGGCCACCGCACGCGACCCGGTTGACGGCGATCGGGCCCCGGCCGGGGCGGACGGGGGTCGGACAGGAACGGGCGGGGCGTTGCCGTTGCCGATCGGGTCGGTGGGGGTGCCGGTGCGGCTGGCCGAGCCGGCCGCGCTCGCGGTGCTCCGTCCCGGCTCCCGGGTGGACCTGCTCGTCGTGCCCGAGGCGTCCGCCGGGCCCACCCTGCTCGCGTCCCGGGCGCTGGTGCTGGACGTGGTGGGCGCGGACCCGGTCGACGGGCCGTCGGCGCTCTATCTGGCGCTGCCGCCCGAGCAGGCCCGGCACGCGATCGGGATGCCGGCGGGCAGCCGCTTCGCGGTGGTGGTCCGCAGCTGACCGGCCGCGCCCCCGTGGGCCGCCGCGTGGAGAGACCGGGTCAGTCCCAGTGCGGGGGACGCTCCGCGAGGAGCCAGTCGTCGTTGCCGCCGGCCCGTTCGCCCCAACCACGGTCGGTGTCGTCGGCCGTCTGCTCGGGCAGGACCACGAAGTCCTCGCCGAGGTCGACCGCTCGGTCGTCGTCGCCGCGCCTGCCGGGATCGCTCACGAGCGGTAAGGATACGCCCGCCGCGCCGCGCATCGGCCGGCACGCCGACCGGCCCGTTGGTAGCGTCGGTCGGCGTGACGACGCCCAGCGGTGCCAGCCCCGAGGACGAGTTCTGGCGGCGCCCCGCCCCGGAGCAGCAGCCGGCAGCAGCCGGCGAGGCCCCGGCGGGCGGGGTACCGGGCTCCGGGCCGGTCGCCCCGGGATACGCCGGTCCGCCGCGGACCGTCCCGCCACCGCCCGGCTGGCGTCCCCCCGTGCACCTGCGGGTGCCGCCGCCCCGGCAGCTGCCGCCGCAGGACATGGCCGCCATCGACAGCGCGGAGCAGCAGGCGCAACGGCTCACCTACGGCGTGGGCGCCGTGGCCGCCGCCGTGCTGGTGATCCTGACCTGCCTGCTCTGCTCACGGCTGCTCTTCTGAGCGGCCCGGCCGGCACGCCGTCGCCGGTCGGACCACGTTGGTCAGATGACGTTGGTCCAGACCATGGCGGCGCCGCTGTCCCCGGTCAGGTAGACGTACACCAGGGCGAACACGGCGAGCACGGCGATCACGGCGGTGAGCGCCCAGGGCAACCAGGTGGGCAGTCGGCGGACCCGCTCGTGGCCGCTGGTCACCGCCAGGAGCACCAGGGCCAGCACGGCGAGGCCGACCACCAGCCAGAACAGGGTGTCGGCGTACTCGGAGTGCTCATGGATCTTCCGCAGCCCTTCGGCCGGGTAGCCGCGCTCCTCCAAGGCCTCCTCGAGCGCCTCACCGGACTCGGTGGCCACCCAGGTGGCGATCGGCGTCACCACCGCCAGAGCGGCCACCGCCCAGCCGAACCGGCCCCGCCAGCGGGGCAGCACCCCGTACGCGACGGAGAGCAGCGCCAGCAGCGGCACCAGCACCACCGCGGCGTGGATCACCAGGATGTGGACCGGCAGACCATTGACTTCCCTGAACACCGACACCTCCGGCGAGTGGACGGGTACCGCGGGCGATCAGCGTACGACGGGTGACCGTGCTGCGCCCTTCGTCACCTGGGACACACGCGGGCCGACCCGTCCCGGTTCACCCTTCGCCGGCCCGTTGTGGCCGGGGACACCCTCGCTCCCGGCTCGCTTGTCGGCCCGATGGGCCCGTGCTGTCATTACCCCATGTCCAGTGCCGAGGAGTTGCTCCGGTCGAGGGGCCTGCGGGTCACCCGACCGCGCCTCGCCGTACTGGACGTGCTCGCCGCCGGGGGCCACCTCGAGGTCGACGAGATCACCCGACAGGTGCGGGAACGCCTCGACTCGGTCTCCACCCAGGCCGTCTACGACGTCCTCGGCGCGCTCTCCCGGGCCGGCCTGTCCCGCCGGATCGAGCCGGCCGGCAGTCCCGCCCGGTACGAGGCCCGCGCCGGCGACAACCACCACCACGTGGTCTGCCGGGGCTGCGGTGAGATCGCGGACGTCGACTGCGCCACCGGCAGCGCACCCTGCCTGGACCCGAGCAGCGCACACGGTTTCGAGGTGGACGAGGCGGAAGTGACGTTCTGGGGGCTCTGCCCCGCCTGCCAGGCCCGCCGCCACGCCGACGACTGACAGCCGGCCGCCGACTCCGGCGGCCGGACGTACCGGCCGGGCGCGTGGCACTCTTGGGCGGTGAACTCCGATGACCTCGGCCTGTTCGGTCCGGGATCGGTCACGTGGAAGGTGCACGAGGAGCCGATCCTGATCGTCGCCGGCCTACGTTCGCTCTATCTCCAGGCGCTGCACCCCCGGGCGATGGCCGGGGTGGCGCAGAACAGCAACTACCGCAGCGACGCGTGGGGCCGCCTGGCCCGGACCGCCACCTACGTCGCGACGACCATCTACGGCACCACCGCGGAGGCCGAGGAGGCCGGTCGCCGGCTGCGTACGCTGCACGCCCGGCTGCGGGCCACCGACCCGTTCACCGGCGAGCAGTTCCGCATCGACGATCCGGAACTGCTGCGCTGGGTGCACGTCACCGAGGTGGAGTCGTTCGTGAGCACCGCCCGCCGGGCCGGCCTGGCGCTGACCGACGCCGAGGTCGACGGCTATTACACCGAGCAGCGCCGGTCCGCCGCCCTGGTCGGTCTGGACCCGGCCGACGTGCCGGGCACCGCCGCCGAGGTGGACGACTACTACCGGCGCGTCCGCAGTGACCTGCGGATGACGAAGGAGGCGGCGGAGACCGCGCTGTTCCTCACCGCGCCGCCGATCCCGTGGAAGCTCAGCCTGCCGGTGAAGCTCGGGCTGCACCTCGGGCCGCCGCGCTGGGCGTACCTCGGGATCGCCGGCACCGCGCTCGCCCTGCTGCCGCCGTGGGCCCGCAGGCTGTACGGCGGCCTCGGCCTGCCCACCACCGAGCTCTCGGCGGACCTGAGCGTCCGCGCGCTCCGGCTCGCCCTGACGGCGCTGCCCCGCCGCTTCCGGGAGGGGCCGTTGCAGCAGACCGCCAAGGAACGCGCGGCCCGACACACGGCGACGGCCGCCTGAGCCGTCACCGGGGCCGGCCGGGTCAGTCCTGGCCGGCGGCCGGCTCGGCGACGCGTTCCACGGCCGCCCACGGATCCTTGCCGGGTGTCTGGGCACCGGTCGGGCAGCTGCGGCGGTAGTCGCACCAGCCGCAGCGAGGACCGGGGGTGGTCGGGAACGCCTCGTCCGGATCGGCGCCGTCGGCGACCGCCCGCTCGGCGGCCATGATGTCGCGGGCGGTCTCCTCGGCCCGGGTGAGCTGCCGGGCCAGGGACTCGACGGTGTGGTCGTGGCCGGCGACCGTGCCGGTGGGCAGGTGGTGCAGCTCGACCCGGCGGCAGGGCCGGCGGAAGACCCGTTCGGCCGCGTACGCGTAGAGGGCCAGGGCCTGCGAGCCGCGTGCGTCGTCGGCGTCCAGCCCGGTGCGGCCGGTCTTGTAGTCGACGATGACCAGCTCGGGCCCGTCGGGGCCGGGTCGGGAGTCGATCCGGTCGGCGCGGCCGTTGAAGGCGAGCACGCCGGTCTTGACGGCGACCACCCGCTCCACTCCGACCGGCTCGTCCCCGGGCTCCAGCCCGGCGACGTACGACTCCAGCCAGGCCAGTGCCCGGCGGTAGGCCGCCCGCTCCTGCTCGTCGTCGCGGTAGCCCTCGCGCACCCAGGTGCCCTTGAGCAGCTGGGGCAGGGCCTCGACCCGGCGGCGTTCGGGTGTGAGGGCGTACCAGTTCTTCAGGGCGGTGTGCACGCTGGCGCCGAGCGAGTTGTGTGCCCACGGCGGGCCCTTGGGCGGCGCGGGCCGGTCGACGTAGGAGTAGCGGTAGCGGCGGGGGCAGTCCGCGTACGCCCCGAGCTTGCTGGGGGTGCAGACGAAGAGCCGTTCCGGCATGCCCTCGAAGCCGAGCTGCTCGGTCTGCTCGGCGCGGGGCCGGGGCGGCCGGCCGCCGGATCGTCCGGTGGAGGAGGCTCGTCGCACGCCTGAGATCCTGCCACCCCGGTACGACAGCCCGACGGCGACGGGCCGGGCGGTCAGCCCACGGCGAGGTACTGGGTGACGAACGCGGCGATCGCGTCCGCGATGAGCTGCACCGCGATGGCGGCCAGCAGCAGGCCGGCGATCCGGGTCAGCACCTCGATCCCGCCCGGCCGGAGGATCTTGACGATGACGCCGGAGAAGCGCAGTACGACCCAGACGGCGACCATCACCGCGACGATCGCGGCGGCGATGGCGGTGTAGTCCCCGATCCCGCCGGCCTGCTGCACGAAGAGCATGGTGGCGACGATGGCGCCCGGCCCGGCCAGCAGCGGGGTGCCCAGCGGCACCAGGGCGATGTTGGAGGTGACCTGCTGACCGGGGTCGTCGGCCTTGCCGGTCAGCAGTTCCAGGGCGACGAGGATCAGCAGCAGTCCGCCGGCGGCCTGCAACGCGGGCAGGTCGACGTGCAGGTACGCCAGGATCGTCTGGCCGGCCACCGCGAAGACCACGATGACCCCGAGCGCCAGCGCGACCGCCTGCCAGGCGGCCCGGTTCCGGTCCCGGGCCGGCAACGGCCCGGTGAGCGCGAGGAAGATCGGCATCATGCCCGGCGGGTCGACGATGACCAGCAGGGTCACGAAGACCTCGCCGAAAAGCTTCAGATCCACGCGGCCACCGTAGTCGTGCCGTCCAGGCGGATCAGCCGGAAGCGACCGGGGTCACCCCGCCGGCCGCCGCGACGATCCGCTCGTACGCCTCGGGGTCGGTGGTGTGCGCGCCGAGCCGGACCGTCTTGTGCGTGCCGTGGAAGTCCGACGACCCGGTGACCAGCAGGCCGAGGTCGGCGGCGAGGGCGCGGACGTGGGCGCGTTCGGCCGGCGAGTGGTCCTCGTGGTCGGCCTCCAGACCGGCCAGCCCGGCCCCGGCCAGCTCGACGATCAGCTCGTCCGGCACGATCCGCCCGCGCCGGCTGGCCCGGGGATGGGCGAAGACCGGCACCCCGCCGGCCGCCCGGACCAGCGCCACCGCCCGGAAGACCTCGATGTCGTCCTTGGGCAGCCGGTAACGCTCCCCCAGCCACTGCGGCCCGAACGCCTCGGTGGTGGTGGCCACCAGCCCGGCCCGGATCAGCGCCTGGGCGATGTGCGGCCGTCCGACCGTGCCGCCGGCCGCGCCGGCCAGGATCTCCGACCAGCTCACGTCGATCCCGTCGGCCTGGAGCAGTCGGACGGTCCGCTCGCCGCGCACCTCCCGGGCGAGCCGGACCCGGGCCAGTTCGGCGGCCAGCTCCGGCTCGGCCGGGTCGAACAGATAGGCGAGCAGGTGCAGCGGGATCGCCGGTCCCACCCCGTACCAGCGGCAGGAGAGTTCGGCACCGCGGACCAGGTCGAGCCCGGCCGGCAGCGCGTCCACGGCGGCCGCCCAGCCGGCGGTGGTGTCGTGGTCGGTGATCGCGACGACGTCCAGCCCCGCCTCGGCGGCGGCCCGCACCAGCTCGGCCGGGCCCAGCGTGCCGTCGCTGGCGGTGGAGTGGGCGTGCAGGTCGATCCGGGCAGCGGTCATCCGCCGACGCTACCGGCCGGACCCGAGCGCCGCCGGGCGGTCCCGGGCGTCGTCCGGTGGGCGGGTCAGGAGGTCACATCCGTCACCAGCACCGGGTGCCGGTCGGGCGTGACCCCGGCCAGTGGCGTCGCGGTGGCCGGATGCCCGGCGAGGAGCTGGTCGACCCGCAGCCGGACCAGGCGCCCCTGGTCGTCGACATGGAGCGCCGTACCGTCCCTGGTCCAGGTGACGGCGCCGGTGACCGCCGGACCGGCGGCGTGGACCGCGGGGTCGGCGGTGAGCCGGGTCAGGTCCACCAGCACGGCGCCCTGCTTCCCGCCGCCGTTGGCCAGCAGCCACCGCCCGTCGGTGGAGATCCCGCCGCGTCCGTCGGTGGCCAGGTCGGGGCCGCAGCCGGTACGCACCGGGGCGAGCCGGTCGGCCGGGTCGAGCAGCGCCGGCAGGGCCGGCGGGGGTGCCGGCGGAGACCTGCCCGACGACCCGCCCGTCGGGCAGCGTGCCGTAGACGCCCAGGACGTCCCGCTCGGCGTGGGCGGCGAGCGGACCGGCGGACGGGCGCCAGGCGCTGAAGCCGGACGTGCCGGGCTGCCGGACCAGGACGGTGTCGCCGGCGAAGCCGACCGGCACCGCGTCCGCCGCCGCCGGCGTCCGGACCACGGCGATCAACTGCCCGCCGATCACGCCGGCGGCGGCGATGTCGCGGCCGTCGCGCCAGGCGACCTGTCGCCCGTCCGGCGACAGCGCGACGGCGTCCGCCGCGGCGAGCACGACCTGCGGGTCGCCGCCGACGGGCGGCACCCACCAGAGGGTACGACCGGCTGCGGTCGCGGCCGACGTGAGGAGCCAGCCGCCGTCACCGCTGATCCGCTGGGCCCGGTCCACCAGGTCCACTCCGGGCAGCGGCCGCTGCTCGCCACCGGTGGTCTCGAGGGTGGAGCCGAGGACCAGGTCGACCCCGGCGCGGACCGGTCCGTCGGCCGGGCGGCCCGACGCGGTGGCGGTGGGCGACGGGGCCGCCGACCGGTCGGGCGGGTCACCGAGCACGACCGTGGGGATGACCTGCTGACCGGGGCGCTCGCCGAGCTGCGCCATGCCGGTGGTCACCACGACGGTGGCGACGCCGGCCAGGGCCAGCCCGGTCAGGGTGCGTCGGCGACCGATGCGCCGGGCCCGCCGGATCGCCACTCCGGCCGGGTCGACGGCGAGCGGGCGGGGCGCGGCGACCCGGTCGGCGAAGGTGGCGCGCAGGGCCGCGCCAGCTCGTCCTCGCCCACCGGCCCGTCGGCACGCACCGGTTCGTCCTCGGTCACTGTGAATGGACGCTGCGACCTGCTGGTCGGTTGTCGTGGTGGCTCATCGGGTCTCCGCCCGCGCACCCGAGGCCGGACGATCGGCAGCGGCCGGACCCCGGCGAACGCCGCCGGTCGCGCCGCCGGAGCGGTTCCGGACGCGGCGATCGCCGCGGTGGTGGGAGCCCCCGTCGCCACCGGTACGGCCGGCATGCCGGTCGCCGGTGTGCCGGCCGTGGTCGCCCCGGTGACCGGCGTGCCGCCGGCCGGGGTGCCGGGCCTGATCGCCCCGGTGGCCGGAGTGCCGCCGGCCGAGGCGCCGGCTCTGGTCGCCCCGGCGGCGGGCGTGCCGGTGGCAGGGGCGGCGGGCGCGGTCGTCGTCCGGGCCGGCCGGCGCCGGGTCGGCGTACCGGACGCCGGGGTCGGTTCGGGCTCGGCCGGCAACCCGAGGGCCGCCGCGGAGCCCAGTCGACGGCGCAACGTGCCGAGGGCACGGAAGGTCTGACTCTTCACGGTGCCCGGGGAGATCTCCAGCAGGGCGGCGGTCTGCGCCTCGGACAGGTCCTCATAGAAGCGGAGCACCAGCACGGCCCGCTGTCGGGCGGGCAGCGCGCTCAGGTGCCGCCAGAGCAGGTCCCGGTCGAGCTGCTGCTCGATCTCGTCCACCCCGGCCCGCTCGGGCAGCACCTCGGTGGGACGTTCACCGTGCCAACGGCGGCGCCACCAACTCGTCGAGGTGTTCACCAGGACCCGGCGGGCGTACGGCTCGATGGCCTCGATCCCGCCGAGCCGCTTCCAGGCCAGGTACGTCTTGGTCAACGCGGTCTGGAGCAGGTCCTCGGCGGTCGCCCAGTCGCCGGCGAGCAGGTAGGCGGTGCGCAGCAGGGCACCGGAGCGGGCCGCGACGAATTCGCGGAACTCCTCTTCCAGCGGGTCCCTGGCCGCCACCGCTCACCTCCGCACCCCGTCCTGCATGGCAGGCTGCCACGGTGGGGCGGTTCGGGTCGACGGCAAATGGTGCGCTGTTCATCCGATGTTCGGACGAAAACTTTCACGCCCCGTCGTCGGCCTTGGCCTCGTCCGCCTCCTTGCCCAACCGCGCCTCGACGGCCTGCGGCTCGTACATCTCCTCGACGACGCGCAGGTAGAGCTCGTTCGGGTTGGGCAGGTTCTTGATCTCGCGGAGCGCCTGCTCCTGGCCGGCCGACTCCAGCACGAAGGTGCCGTAGTTGAGCGCCCGGCCGGTCGGCGTCTGCTCGTATTTCATGTCGGTGACCCGGACCAGCGGCATCATCGCCACCCGCCGGGTGATGATGCCGTTGACCACCATCACCCGCTTGTTGGTGAGGATGAAGCGGTCGTACCACCAGTCGGCGACCCGCCAGGCCACCCAGCCCATCACCGCGAACCAGAGCAGGACCGCGACGGTGGTCAGCGCGCCGACGTCCCGTCCGGCGAGGAAGCCGGAGAGGTAGCCGAGCACGAAGGTCGCCGCGATGCCGGCGATGATCGGGGTGGTGAGATGGATCCAGTGCCGCTTCCACTCGCCCCGGTAGCGCTCGGTGGGGAAGAGATAGCGGGCCACCAGGGAACTCGGCTCGTCCTCCAGCGGCAGCACCCGGCGGGGTGCCATGCCCTGGGCGTCGACCCGCAGCCCGACCAGCTCGTCCTCGGAGATCGGGGGTTGCTGGTAGCCGCCCTCCGGGTCGCGGATCCAGGCCCGGCCCGACCGGCCCTCGCCGGCGTAGCCGGGCCCGTCGCCGTAGCCGGCGTCGTCCGAAAGGGAGGGCCCGTCCCCCAGGCCCGGGCCGGCACCGTAACCGGGGCCGTCGTCGGGCCCGACCCGGGGGATGGGCTCGGTGTCCCGGCGGTCCCAGTCGGGGTCGTCGGGATCGAACGGTGGACCGGAGGGGCTTCCCATGGGCGGTTAGGCGACGAGGTTCGTGAAGAAGTCGCCGAAGCCCTGAGCGATGTCCATGATGCCGCCGCCGAGGGACTTGAAGACGTCCGCGGCGGAGTTGGGCCGGTAGGCAACGAAAAAGACCAAGAACGCGATGCCGGCCCAGGTGAGGACCTTCTTGACCATAGCGGGCCATCCTCTCGCGCGGCGCCGGGTCCGTTTACCGCAGCGGCACCCAGAGTATCAGCATGGTGTCGTACAGTGAATATCTGCGTCCGTTCCCCGACACCGCAGGTCAGACCGGTCAGGCCTGGCCGTGCAGATACGGGGACGGTGCGCCGTACACGAGCTCGGGCGGAGTCCACTCGGTGAGGTCGTGCAAGACGACGTCTTCCGCGAGGAGGTGACCCGCACTCGCCGGCCAGGCTATCGCATGGAGCCACATTCCCCGAGCCTCGCCGGCGTACGCGCTTCGATCCGTCGGAGAATTCACCAGCCACAGTGGAGTCGGATGACCCGCCACGCGGATCTTGGCGTGCGGGACACGCTCGGCGTGACCAGGGCCGGGGTCGCTCAACGCCTCCTCGACCTCGGGCCCGGGGTCGGGACCGGGCAGTCCCGCGAAGCGGGAACCGAGGCCGACGCCCGGCTCCTCGGCCACGAAGAGCAGATCGGCCGGGCCGCCGTCGAGCGGGGCGGGACCGGCACAGGCGACGGCGGTGGCCCGTACGCCGGTCCGGTCGTCGCCGGCCCAGGCCACTCCGGTCAGGGTCCACCCGGCCGGCAGCGGCCAGGGGCACCAGAGGGGGATGCCGGGCCGGTCCGGGGGCGCGGCGGCGGCGGCGACCCGGTCGACCACACTCGCCACGATGTCGCCACCGATGTGCTCCGGCACGTGCAGCGGCGACACCGGACCGCACCGCAGGCAACGGGACTCCTTGTGCATGAGGTCCGGCTCCCGTACCGGCCCCGCGCATCTGGGACAACTCACCACGACACTCACCTTCCCACCGTCACCCCGGACCGCCGGCCCGTCAAGCGGAGCGGGCCGACCGGCCGTGGGATTTCCGCCGGCCGGCGGAACTGACATCCGGGTCTTGCGTCGGCGGGCGACGCCGGGGAAGCCCCGGCCGGGCGGGTCGGCGCACCCGGCACCGCCGACCGGCCCGGCCTGCCACGGAGTGCGGGCGCGCCGGTCAGTCCGGTGGCGGGCCGGCGTGGGACCGGATCCAGGCGTGCATGGCGATGCCGCTGGCCACGCCGGCGTTGATCGACCGGGTGGAGCCGTACTGGGCGATGGAGAAGAGTTGGTCGCAGGCGGCGCGGGCGGGGTCGGACAGCCCCGGACCCTCCTGACCGAAGAGCAGCACGCAACGCTGCGGCAGGGTGGTGGTCTCCAGCGGCTTCGAGCCGGGCAGGTTGTCGATGCCGACCACCGGCAGCCGCTGCGCCGCCGCCCAGTCGACGAACTCCTCGATCGTCGGGTGGTGCCGGACGTGCTGGTAGCGGTCGGTCACCATGGCACCCCGCCGGTTCCACCGCCGTCGGCCGACGATGTGCACCTCGGCGGCGAGGAAGGCGTTCGCGTTCCGCACCACCGTGCCGATGTTGAAGTCGTGCTGCCAGTTCTCGATCGCGACGTGGAAGTCGTGCCGACGCCGGTCCAGGTCGGCCACCACCGCCTCCTGCCGCCAGTACCGGTAGCGGTCGACGACGTTGCGCCGGTCCCCCTCGGCGAGCAGCTCCGGGTCGTAGTGCGGGTCGTCCGGCGGGTCGCCGGGCCACGGCCCCACACCCACGTCGAGCTGGTCACCGGTCACGGTTTCCAGAGGGTACGGCCCGGTGCCACCCCCGTCGCCGGGACCCCGACCGTCACCGCAGCCCCAGCGCGCCACCGAGCCGGTCCAGGAAGCGCCGGTCGGCGGGGGCGGGCTCGCCGGAGGCGGGCCGGCAGACCCGGGCGGCGACCGACTCCACCCACTGCCGGTACGCCGCCGAGTCGGCCGGGTCGGCCCGGCGGTGCAGCACGCGTACCGCCGCCCGACAGGCGGCCAGCAGGTCGACCAGGTCGGTGAGGTGCTCGTCGCGGGGGGTGGTCCCGTCGTGCCGGGCATAGATCGCGGCGACCACGGCGCGGACCAGGTCGCTGTCGAAGCCCCGGCCGGCGGCCACCGCGTCCAGGCCGGCGAGCCCGGCGGCGACTCCCCGGGGCGGTCGCCCGGGACCGGGCGAGGCGGCGGCGACGAGGACCCGGCCCGGCAGGTCGGTCAGCAGGTCCCACTCGACCGCGGAGTAGACGGCGGTGGTCAGCGGTGCGGCACGACGCCCGACAGGGGACGGCTCGCCGGCGACGGGGTGGCTCATGGGACCTACCTCCGGCGTCAGCATAAGCCCCGGGCAGCACAAAGAGGCCCCTTCCCCACCGGATCCGGTGGGCAAGGGGCCCCTGGTTCGTACGGGAGGTCAGCGGGGTTCGGGGAAGCTCGGGCGCTCCGGGTCGACGCCGTCGGGCACGGCGGCGGCCGCGTACTCCTTCTTGGGGACCATGACCTTGCGGCGGAACACGCAGACCAGCGTGCCGTCCTGGTTGTAGCCGCGCGTCTCGACGGCGACCACGCCCCGGTCGGGCTTGGAGGCCGACTCCCGCTTGTCCAGCACGGTGGTCTCGCCGTAGATGGTGTCGCCGTGGAAGGTCGGCGCCACGTGCCGCAGCGACTCGATCTCCAGGTTGGCGATCGCCTTGCCGCTGACGTCCGGCACCGACATGCCGAGCAGCAGTGAGTAGATGTAGTTGCCGACCACCACGTTGCGCTTGAACTGGCTCGCCGTCTCGGCGTAGTGGGCGTCCATGTGCAGCGGGTGGTGGTTCATGGTGAGCAGGCAGAAGAGGTGGTCGTCGTACTCGGTGACCGTCTTGCCGGGCCAGTGCCGGTAGACCGCGCCGACCTCGAACTCCTCGTAGTAGCGGCCGAACTGCATCCTTGTCCCCTTCGACGGGCGGCGATGGAGTTCGGCACAGCATGCCTTACCGCTGGTTAAGGCGACGACGGGGGCGCTGGTGGTGAGGAAATGTCACACCGGCCACAACCGGGGGGAGACGCAATGAGCGGCGGGGCCCTCCCCGGCACCCGCCGCCCACGCTCTGATGCGACAGATTCTGCCGCACGGGGCCATCGGGCGGACAGAGACCAGCGTCACATTTATCTTTTTGTAACAATGCGGAGCGTGACGGAGATCCACCTTCCGAGCGATCTCCGCAGGCCCGATACGTGCTTGTCAATAGGCAAATTGCTAAGTTGCCGCAGGCCCGGAGGGTGACCGCCATGGAAACGCTCCCATCACGTCCGGTCACGCAAATGCGGCCTGCACTTGCGTTCCGCACGTCGGAAGAGACAGATTCTTCTCGATGGCTCCGAGCGTCACCGCAGCGTCGCGCGGCGTTTCGGTCGGCACCGGGCGGGAATTCAACGACACCCGCCCTGGTTCCAGTGGACGTAGGAAATCCGCGCTGATCGGAGAGTGCAATGGCAACGGTTGAGCTGACCACGGCCAACTTCGACGAGGTGACCGAGCGCGACGGCATCGTGCTGCTCGACTTCTGGGCAGAGTGGTGCGGCCCGTGCAAGCGGTTCGCCCCTGTCTACGAGCGCTCCTCGGAGAAGCACCCGGAGATCGTCTTCGGCAAGGTCGACACCGAGGCGCAGCAGGAACTGGGCGCCAAGTTCAACATCCGCTCGATCCCGACCGTGATGGCGATCAAGGACGGCGTGATCGTCTACGCCCAGCCGGGCGCCCTGCCCGAGTCCGCGCTGGAGAACCTGATCGAGCAGGTCGAGAAGCTCGACATGGAGCAGGTCCGGCAGCAGCTGGCCGACCACGAGCACAAGCACTGACCCCGGCACCGCTTCGACGCCGGCCGGTCCCCGCACGGGGACCGGCCGGCGTCGTCTCCGGGCCGACTCCCCCTACCGCCCATCCACTGCCGGCGGTGACGACTCCCGACCGGCAGCACCCCGTTCAGGGGCGTCGAGCGGCCCATGGCTGTGTCCCCGGGCCTCCTGCGGAAGGGCGCAGGCGGCCGTTCCACCCGGGAGCCGATGCCGGTTTCGGGCCACCCAGCGGTACGCCGGCCAGGCCAGTGCGCGCACCGGCGGCAGGCCCAGCCCGGTGCCGGCGACCCGCCACAGCGGCGCGCTGCCCCCGAGCAGCTTCGCGACGGCGTCCGGGCCCGAGGCACGCGCGCCGTCGACGCCGACCCACTGCACCGCCTCCTCGCACTCCGCCTCCGTCAGGCCGAGTTCGGTCAGGTCGGCGTGCTGCCACGGCACCACGCGGGCCCCGGTCGGGATCCGACGCTCGATGAACTCGGCACAGCGGCTGCAGAAGGCGCAGTCGCCGTCGTAGACGAAGGTGGCGGTGTCCATACCCTCCATCGTCCACCCGCGGGTCGCTTGCGCTTCTGTCGTACACGTGTTCGAATGATGGTCATGCGCTGGGACAACCTCTCCGCTCCCCCGGACGAGGAGCGTCCCGACGGGGCAGCGCCAGCGACTCCACCCCTGCCGCTGGCGCTCCCCGGCGCCGTCGCCCGCACCTTCGACACCCCCGGCTTCGCCGGCATGACCTTCTACGAGGTGCAGGCAAAGTCGATCATCAATCGGGTGCCCGGCGAGTCCCGCGTCCCGTTCGCGTGGACGATCAACCCGTACCGGGGATGCAGTCACGCATGTAAATATTGCTTCGCGAGGAAGACTCACACCTTCCTCGACCTGGACGCCGGCGAGGACTTCGACCGGAAGGTGATCGTCAAGGTCAACGCCGGTGAGCTGGTGCGGCGCGAGCTGGCCGCCCCCCGCTGGCGCGGCGCCCACGTCGCGATGGGCACCAACGTGGACTGCTACCAGCGGGCCGAGGGGCGCTACCGGCTGATGCCGCCGATCATCGAGGCGCTGCGCGACTTCGCCAACCCGTTCTCGATCCTCACCAAGGGCACCCTGATCCTGCGCGACCTGCCCCTGCTGCGACAGGCCGCCGAGGTCACCCGGGTCGGCATCTCCTACTCCGTCGGCTTCGTCGACGAGGAGCTGTGGCGGGCGGTCGAGCCGGGCACGCCCAGCCCGCGCCGCCGGCTCGACGCGGTGCGGCAGCTCACCGACGCCGGCTTCGAGGTGGGGGTGCTGATGGCACCGATCCTGCCCGGGCTCAGCGACGACGACGCGTCGATCGACGCCACCGTGTCGGCGATCGCCGCCGCCGGGGCGACCAGCGTGACCCCGCTGGCGCTGCACCTGCGCCCCGGCGCCCGCGAGTGGTACGCGCACTGGCTGGCCCGGGAGTTCCCGCAGCTGGTCCCCCGCTACCGCCGGCTCTACCAGGCGGGCGCGTACGCGCCGCAGGCGTACCAGCGGGAGGTGACCGCGCGGGTGCGGATGGCGGCCCGCCGGCACGGGCTGCACCGGGGCGAGGTCGGCGACAACCGGCGACTGCCGGACGAGGCGCCGCCGCCCGCCGCCGAGCAACTGTCGCTGCTCTAGCCGATCCCGGCGGGCCGACACGATCCGGTGCTACCTGGCGCGGCCGGGTGAGCGGACCACCATCGGCACCCGCGACGGGCACGAGCGGCTGTGCGCCGCGCTGCCGGGTGCCGGCTGAGCTGCGGGGTTAGGCTCGGTTGATGCGTTCCGCCCAGCAGATCCTCGCCGACTCCACCGTGATCGCCGTCGTGGGTGCGTCCCGCGACCCGGGCAAGGCCGCACACCAGGTGCCCCTGGAGATGCAGCGCCACGGCTGGCGGATCATCCCGGTCAACCCGACGGTGGACGAGTTGTTCGGCGAGCGGGCGTACCCGTCGCTGGCCGACATCCCGCACCCGGTGGACCTGGTCGACGTGTTCCGCCCCGCGCGGGACGCGGTGGAGGTGGTCCGGCAGGCGGTGGCGATCGGTGCGCCGGCGGTGTGGTTGCAGCTCGGCATCTTCTCGGCGGAGGCCCGCCGGATCGCCGAGGACGCCGGCATCGACTACGTCGAGGACCGCTGCCTCGTGGTGGAACGCGCCGCCGCCGGCCTCACCGGCCCCCACACGGCCCGTTGATCAAGAAGTTTGCGTCAGCCGGGCGCTCGGATCCGACGCAAACTTCTTGATCAACCCCGGAAGCGCGGGGGGTCAGAGCTTGTACTGCTTGAGGAGGCCGCGGGAGATGATGGTCTTCTGGATCTCCGAGGTGCCCTCGCCGATCAGCAGGAACGGGGCCTCCCGCATCAGCCGCTCGATCTCGTACTCCTTGGAGTAGCCGTAGCCGCCGTGGATGCGGAACGCCTCCTGGACCACCTCGGCGCAGTACTCCGAGGCGAGCAGCTTGGCCATGCCGGCCTCGACGTCGTTGCGCTGGCCGGCGTCCTTGAGCCGGGCGGCGTTGACCATGAGCGAGTGCGCGGCCTCGATCTTGGTGCCCATCTCGGCCAGCTTGAAGGCGATGGCCTGGTGCTTGGCGAGGGGCTGGCCGAAGGTGCGGCGCTGCTGGGCGTACGCGACGGCCAGCTCGAAGGCGCGGATGGAGATGCCGCAGGCGCGGGCGGCCACGTTGACCCGGCCGACCTCGATCCCGTCCATCATCTGGTAGAAGCCGCGCCCCACCTTGTCCGCGCCGCCGAGGACGGCCGAGTCGGGGACGGTGACCCCGTCGAGGACCATCTCGGTGGTCTCGACGCCCTTGTAGCCCATCTTGTCGATCTTGCCGGGGATGGTCAGGCCGGGGGCGGTCTCGCCGAAGCCGGGCTCCTTCTCCAGCAGGAACGTGCTCATGTTGCCGTAGACCGAGTCGGCGCCGGTCTCGGTCTTGACCAGGGTCGCCACCACCGACGAGTACGCCCCGTTGGTCAGCCACATCTTCTGCCCGTTGAGCACGTAGTTGTCGCCGTCGCGGACCGCCTTCGACTTGATCGCCGAGACGTCCGAGCCGCACTCCGGCTCCGACATGGAGAAGGCGCCGCGCACCTCGCCGGTGGCCATCCTCGGCAGCAGCCGGGACTTCTGCTCCGCCGAGCCGTGCTGGGAGATCAGGTACGCCACGATGAAGTGGGTGTTGACGATGCCGGAGATCGACATCCAGCCCCGGGAGAGCTCCTCGACCACCAGGGCGTACGTCAGCAGGGACTCGCCGAGGCCGCCGTACTCCTCGTCGATGGTCAGACCGAAGAGCCCCATCTCGCGCATCCCGTCGAGGATGTCGGTCGGGTACTCGTCGGCGTGCTCCAGCCGCTGGGCGTGCGGGATGATCTCCTTGTCCGCGAACTCCCGGACGGTTTCCAGGATCGACCGCTGCACGTCGGTCAGGCCGGGCGTCTGGGCGAGTCGGGCCATCTCAGCCTCCGGGGGATCGGCGCATTACTCGTGGGTAACTGAACGCTCGGTCAGTATCTGTCCCCGGGCCTGCCGCGCCAAGGTGACCAGTCCACACAACCGCTGTGAAAAGGTTCACCGCTGCGGGTAGCGTCCGCAAGAGAGAGGGCCGTTGAGCTGGGCGGAAGGGGGCGGACAGAGGTGAGCCAACCACCTGGCGGCGAGCCGGAGCAGCCACCGTCGCCGTACGAGCCGCCGCCCTACGGGCCGTCCTACGAGCCGCCGTCGTACGGCGAACAGCAGCAGTACGGCCAGCAGCAGCCGCAGTGGGGACAGCAGCCGTCGTACGCCCCGCAGCCGCCGTACGGGCAGTACGGGCCGCCCGGCGAGGGGCCCCGACCGCGCGGCGGACCGAACGTGCTCGCCATCCTGTCGCTGGTGCTCGCGTTCGTGTTCGCCCCGGCCGGCATCGTCTGCGGCCACCTGGCGAAACGGCAGATCCGACAGACCGGCGAGGAGGGCGCCCAGCTCGCCACCTGGGGCCTGATCCTCAGCTACGTCTTCACCGCGCTCGGCCTGCTCGCCTGCTGCGGCTGGATCGCCTTCGCGTTCTGGGCGAACTCCGACGGGGGCGGCTCCTACAACTGAGCCTCAGCGGAACTCGGCCTCCCGCACGCTGTTGCCGCCGTCCACCACGAGCATCTGGCCGGTGATGTAGGAGGCGGCCGGCGAGCAGAGGAAGGCGATGGCGGCGGCCACCTCGTCGGGGGTGCCCGGCCGACCCACCGGCGTACCGAGGCCCTGCTTGAGCTCGGCCATCGTCGAGGCCGCCGTGTAGATGGTGCCGGGCGCGACCGCGTTGACGGTCACCCCGTCCGCGATCATCTCCATCGCCAGCGCCCGGGTCAGCCCGACCACGCCCGCCTTCGCCGCCGCGTACGCGGCCTCGGTCGGCAGCGCGTTGACCGGGCCGGCGGTGGCCGACAGGTTGACGATCCGACCCCAGCCCCGCTCCGCCATCCCGCTGATGAACGCCCGGCTGCACAGGAACGCGGTGGTCAGGTTCCGGTCGATCTCACCGCGCCACTCGTCGTAGCTGAGCTGGGCCACCGGCCGCAGCACCTCCGGGCTGGCCCGGCTGGCCAGGCCGGCGTTGTTGACCAGCACCTCGACGTCGCCGAGCTGATCGGTCACCGCGTCGGCCAGCGCGCCCACCTCGGACTCGTCCGTCAGGTCGGCGACGAAACCGGTCACCCCCAGCTCACCGGCCCGCTCGTGGATCCGGCGGGTGGTGGAGACGATGGCCACCCGGGCACCCAGGTCGGCCAGCCGGCGGGCGGTCGCGTATCCGATGCCGTCCGCGCTGCCGGCTCCGGTGACCAACGCCACCCGGCCGTCGAGCCGCATGGTGACCGGCTCGGCCAGCGGTGCCGGCTGGTCGGTGTCGGCGGGGCCCGGGGAGGCGGTGCCCCGGCTGCGCCGGACCAGCCCCGGACGGCTCACGTCCCGTCTCGATCGGCCGCCGCGCGCGTCAAGTGCCATGCCGAGATCCTGCCCGTTGGGGACCCGCCGGGCAACGCGGCACCCGGAAAGGGGGTGCTCGGATTTGCCCCTGCCTGGCTACCCTGACGGCGCACCCGCACCCAACGGAGATGAACCCGATGAGTTATCCCCCGCCGTCCGGTGGTTGGCAGGACCCGTACGCACCCGGCCCGCAGTCGGGCCCGCCGGCCGACCCGACCCTGGCCGCCCCGATCCCGAGCCAGCCGACCTCGGCCGACCCGTACGCCGGCTACAAGTTCGAGTCACCGCAGCCCACCGTCGACCCGTACGGTGCCGGCGGTTACCCGCCCGCGGCGTACCCGCCGGGCTATCAGGTGGCCCCGCCGCAGAACGGCCTCGCCATCGCCGCGATGATCGTCTCGATCGTCGGCGCGCTCGGGCTCTGCGGCTACGGCCTCGGCGGCTACATCGGTCTCGTCGGCGCGATCCTCGGTCACGTGTCGCGCAAGCAGATCCGGGAGCGCGGCGAGAGCGGCGAGGGCTTCGCCACGGCGGGCATCATCGTCGGCTGGATCACCACCGTGATCGCGGTGCTGGCGACCATCGCGATCGTGATCTTCTTCGTCTGGATCGCCAACCAGGACACGTCCAGCTACGACAGCACCGGTTACTGACGCGAACGGGCCGTCCCGATGGACGGGACGGCCCGGCGGCGCACCGGGGTGGTGCCGGCTACTCGGCCGGCGGCGTGAAGGTGGACGTACGGGTCATCCCCGCCGCCCGACCCTTCGCGGCGATGACCAGGGCCATCTTTCGGGACGCCTCGTCGATCATCTCGTCGCCGAGCATCACCGCGCCGAGCCTGCCGCCCGCCTCCGAGGTGTAGAAGTCGTACGCGTCGAGGATCAGCTCGGCGTGGTCGTAGTCGGCCTGGGCCGGCGAGTAGACCTCGTTCGCCGCGTCGATCTGGCCCGGGTGCAGCACCCACTTGCCGTCGAAGCCCAGCGCCGCGGAACGCTTCGCCACCTCGCGGAACGCGTCGACGTCCCGGATCTGCAGGAACGGGCCGTCGATGGCCTGCTTGTCGTGCATCCGGGCGGCCATCAGGATCCGCATCAGGATGTAGTGGTAGGGGTCGCCCGGGTAGTCGGGGATCAACGCGCCGACCACCAGCGACTTCATGTTGATCGAGGCCATGAAGTCGGCCGGGCCGAAGATGATGGTCTCCACCCGCGGCGAGGCGCCGGCGATCGCGTCGACGTTGACCAGGCCGGCGGCGTTCTCGATCTGCGCCTCGATGCCGATCCGGCCGACCTCCAGGCCGAGGGTCTTCTCGATCTGGGTGAGCAGCAGGTCCAGCCAGTGCACCTGCTCGGCGTTCTGCACCTTGGGCAGCATGATGCAGTCCAGGTTGGCGCCGGCGCCCTCGACCACCTCGATCACGTCCCGGTAGGTCCACGGCGTGGTCAGGTCGTTGACCCGGACCACCCGGGTCTTGCCGGCCCAGTCGCCCTCGTTCAGCGTGGCGACGATGTTCTTGCGGGCGTCCGGCTTCGCCAGCGGGGCCACCGCGTCCTCCAGGTCGAGGAAGACCTGGTCGGCGGGGAGGCCCTGGGCCTTGCCGAGCATCTTGACGCTGGAACCGGGTACCGCGAGGCAGGACCGGCGGGGGCGACCGACAGCGGCCATGGATGCGCTCCTTCCAGCGTCCGGCGGGCACGCCGACGCCGCCTGGAATGAAAGACGGGACTTAACGATCCCAAAGGTCGTAGTGACCACACGGTAACCTCGTGCCGTGACCGGGGTGAATGGACCTGTGGAAGATCTCACTGGGCGTCGGACCGTGGTGGTGACCGGGGCCAGCTCCGGCATCGGCCTGGCCGCCGCCGTCGACCTCGCCCGCCGGGGTGACCGGGTGGTGCTGGTCGGCCGGGACCCGGCGCGCCTGCAGTCGGCCGGGGACCGGGTCCGCGAGTCCTGCGGCGAGCGGCCGGAGCTGTTCCGGTCCGACTTCGCGGTCCTCGACGACGTCCGGCGGCTCGCCGAGCAGCTGCGTTCGACGTACGACCGGATCGACGTGCTGGCCAACAACGCCGGCGCGATCGTGCTCCAACCGGTCACCACGGTCGACGGGTTCGAACTCAGCATGCAGGCCAACCACCTGGCCCCGTTCCTGCTGAGCAACCTGCTCGCCGACCGGATCGGGCGGCTGGTGGTCACCGCCTCCGGCGCGCACCGCAGCGGCGTGCTCGACCCGGACGACCTCAACGCGTCGCTGCGCCGCTACCGCCCGATGCGCGCGTACGGGACCAGCAAGCAGGCGAACATCCTCTTCACCGCCGAGGCGGCCCGGCGCTGGCCGGACGTACCGGCGTACTCCTTCCATCCCGGCGTGGTGCGGACCCGGTTCGGCAACGACAGCCGGCTGGTCGCCCTCGGCATGCGGCTGCTGCCGTTCCGCAGCCCGGAGAAGGGCGCGGAGACGCTGGTCTGGCTCGCCCGCCAGGACCCGGCCCGGCTGGTGGACGGCGGCTACTACGCCGATCGGCGGCTGACCCGGCCGCGGCCGAAGGCGAGCGACCCCCGGCTCGCCGCCCGGCTCTGGACGGCCAGCGCCAAGGCCGTCGGCATCGACGGCTGACCGGTATTGCGGTGCCCCGGGCGTCCGGGGCGCTGCGATACTCCCCCGCATGACGACGGGGAACGACGACACGGCACCCGCCCTGCGGGTCGGCGGCGAGGACGCGGAACTCTCCGCCCGCCTGGAGCGCGAACTGACCGCGTTCAACAACGCGGCGACCGGCGCGGACGACGAGGCCGACCTGTCGGTGCGGGTGGCCGACGCCGACGGGGAGCTGGTCGGCGGGCTGACCGGCTGGACCTGGGGCGCCCGGGCCGGGATCAACATGATCTGGGTGCGCGCCGACCGGCGCCACGAGGGCTGGGGCGGCCGGCTGCTGCGGGCCGCCGAGGAGGAGGCCCGGGCGCGCGGCTGCACCGAGATCTCCGTGTCGTCGTTCTCCTTCCAGGCGCCGGACTTCTACCGGCGGCACGGCTACGGCGACACCGGCATCCGGGACGGCATCCCCGGCGGCCACGTCGACCACCACTTCTGGAAGTCGCTGGTCGACGACCCGGCCGCCGTGGTCCGACTGGTCGCGCTGGTCGAGTTCCGCGCGGTCGAGGCCGGCCGGCGGTACGAGGACGCGGTGCTGGCCCTGCTCGGGCGGCACGGCGGACGGCTGGAGCGGCGGCTGCGTACCGGCGACGGAAGCGGCGAGGTGCACGTGATCCGGTTCGCCAGCCGGGCCGGCTACGAGTCGTTCCTGGTCGACCCGGAGCGGGCCGCGCTGCGCGCCGCGCTCGGCGACGACGCCCCGGTCACCCGGGTCCTGGAGGTCACCGACGGCTGACCCTCTCACCGTTACTTCATCACGGCTGGGCAGGGGAAACAAGACTTGATCTTGTGAGCGGGAGGCCCCAGGCTCGACGCATGGACTTCGATCCCCTGGCCACCGCCCGCCGCGCCCTGTGGATCGGCGGCGCGCAGTGGGCCGGCAAGACCACCCTCGCCGTCACCCTGGCCCTGCGGCACGGGCTGACCGCCTACCTCTACGACCGGCACGACGCCCGGGGCCACGAGGACCGGCGGGTCGCCGACCGGGTCCGGCTCGGGGACCCGCCCGCCGGTCCCGACCGGACACGGTCTGGGTGCACACCGACCCGCGCCGGATGGCCGCCGAGACCCTCGCCGGCTTCCCGCGCCGCTTCGCCTGGGTGCTGGACGACCTGAGCGCGCTGGTCGCCGGCCGGCGGGTGGTCGCCGAAGGCTGGGGGCTGCGACCCGAACTGGTCGCCCCGGTGGTGGAGTCGACCAAGCAGATGGTGGTGCTGGTGCCGACGCCGGAGTTCCGGGCGTACCAGCTGGGGCGGCTGCCCCGCGCGACCGCCCGGCACCCGGGGGTGACCGACCCCGACCGGGCGCTGCGCAACCGCCTCGCCCGCGACGAACTGGTCGCCGCCGACGCCGTGGCCCGCGCCCACGACCTCGGCATCCGGGTCATCGAGGTGGACGGGGAGCAGGACGCCGAGACGGTCGCGGAGCTGGTGACGGAGCACTTCGCGGCGTACCTGTGACCCTCACTCGGCGATGTGCACCGGCACGCTGGTGACCACCACCCCGGGCAGGGGTCGCAGCGCCGTCCGCAGCCGCTGCTCGGCCCGGCTGTGCAGCGGCCGGTGCCGGCGGCGGCGCAGCACCACCTCCGGCACGATCACGGTCAGCGTCAGCTCCGGCCGGGAGGCGTGCAGCGCCTCCAGATAGTGCGCCAGCGGCCCGATCACCGCCCGGTACGGCGACACGATCGTCTCCAACCGCACCTGGTCACCCCAGGCCCGCCACTGCTCCCGGAACCGGTCCGCCTCGGCCTCCTCCGGAGCGATGTGCACGGCCAACGTCGGCTGCCCCAGCGACGCCGCGTACGCCAGGGCGCGCAGCGACGCCCGGTTCAGCCGGGCGACCGGCACCACCACCAGGTGGCGTACCTGTTGGGGCAGCTCCTCACCCTCGGCGGGCCCGGCACCCGTCGGCGCCGGCCCGGCCCCGGCGGCCGGCGGGCGGTGCAGCGCCAGCGCCCGGTGCAGGGTGGCGTAGTGCCGGTGGATCCGGTGGAAGAGCAGCACCAGCAGCGGCACCGCGACCACCACCACCCAGGCTCCCTCGGTGAACTTGGCGACCGCGGCCGTCAGCAGCACCAGGCCGGAGAGGGTGGCGCCGAGCGCGTTGAGGACCAGCCGGTGCCGCCAGCCCCGCCCGCGGCGGCGCCGCCAGTGCACCACCATGCCGGCCTGCGAGAGGGTGAACGCGAGGAACACCCCGACCGCGTAGAGCGGGATCAGTGCCTCGGTGTGCCCGCCGAAGGCGACGAAGACGACCGTCGCCGCGACCGCGAGGGCCACCAGCCCGTTGCTGAACGCCAGCCGGTCCCCCATGTGCAGGAACCGGCGGGGCGCATGCCCGTCGCGGGCCATGAAGAAGAGCAGCCGGGGAAAGTCGTTGAACGCCGTGTTCGCGGCCAGCAGCAGGATCAGCGCGGTGGTGACCTGGAGCAGGGCGTACCAGGGGCCGGTCGGGAAGGTGAGCCGACCGAGTTGGGACAGGACGGTCTCGTCCGGTCGGGGCACCAGTCCGGCCAGGTGGATCAGCACGGTCAGCCCGGCGAAGAGCACCACCAGCATGGTGACCATCCAGCCGAGCGTGGTGCGGGCGTTGCGCCACTCGGTCGGCCGGAACGCCGGCACCGCGTTGGACACCGCCTCGATACCGGTCATCGACACCGCACCCGACGCGAACGCCCGCAGCACCAGCAGCAGCCCGACGCCCTCGGCGGCCGGCACCGTCGGCGGCGGCACCGGCGCGAAACCCCGACCCGCCGCCCGCAGGTATCCGACCGCGAGCACCGCGAGGACCGCGACGACGAAGGCGTACGTGGGGAGCACGAAGATGTTGCCGGCGGTACGGACCCCGCGCAGGTTCCCGGCGAGCAGCACGGCGATCACCAGCACCCCGAGCGGCACGGTGGCCCACGTCAACCCCGGAAGTGCCGAGGTGACCGCGTGCACCCCGGCGGCCACCGACACCGACACGGTCAGCACATAGTCGAGCATCAGCCCGGCCGCCGCCGCCAGTCCCGGGGTGACACCCAGGTTGTCCCCCGCCACGATGTACGACCCCGCCCCGTGCGGGTACGCCGGGATGGTCTGCCGGTACGACAACCCCACCGCGATCATCAGCACCACCAGTGCGGCGGCCAGCGGCAGCGACAGCCCCAGCGAACCGCTGCCGGCCAGCACCAGCACGCTGAGCATCGCCTCCGGCCCGTACGCGACCGAGCTGAGCAGGTCGGAGGAGAGGATCGGCAGGGCCACCAGCTTGCGCATCCGCTCGTAGAGCACCGCGGCGCTGGACAGCGGCGGGCCGAACAGCGCCCGCCTCAGCCGGGTCACCGCGCGACCCCACCGGGAGCCGGGCAGGTTGGCCGGCTCGGTGGCGACCAGTTCGTCGGGCTCCTCGACCTTGAACAGCTCGATCGGGGCGAGGCGGCCGAAGCGGCTCGGCGGCCGTCGCCGGTACCGCCCCAGGGTCGGATCGACCGGCAGCTCGCCCGGCCGGCCCCCCGGCCGCCACCGCGCACCGATCCCGCGCAGCGTGGCCAACTCCGCCTCGGCCAGCGGCGGGAACTCCGCCGACGGCGTCACGACCGTCCCGCCCTGCGCCTCCCCGCCACCCCCCTCCTCCCGCGCCATGCCCACCCCCTCCCCTCGCACTTTCACGGAAAGCGGCGGCTCCGGCGGCGGAATGGCGACTCTTTCCGGGAAAGAGGGCGCGTTCCTGCGGTCGCGGGGGCGGCAACGGTCAGTCGGCGGGGATGGGGACGGGGGTGGGGCGGCGGGTGGTGCGGGCGCCGGCCAGGACGACGACGGCGACGCCGGCCAGCAGGAGCGCCAGGCCGGGCACGGCCAGGGTGCGGGGCAGTTGACCGAGCCAGGCCCAGGCGATCAGGGCGGCGCCGGGGGCCTCCAGCAGGATGAGCACGCTGACCGTGGTGGCGGAGATCCGACGCAGCGCGTAGTTGAACATCGAGTGACCGAGCAGCTGGGCGCCGACCACCAGCCCGAGGATCGCCAGCCAGGTGTTCCGGTCGTAGCCGTGCAGGCGTACGCCGCCGGCCAGGCAGACCACCAGCAGGATCGCCGCGCAGACCCCGTAGCAGATGGTGGTGTAGGTGGTGGTGCTGATGGTGGCGCGGGCGCGCTCCCCGAAGGCGGTGTAGACCGCCGCGAACATCCCGCCGGTCACGGCCAGCAGGTCACCGGCGAAGGCCCGGCCGGAGGCGCCGAAGTCCGCACCGGTGGCCAGCACCGCGCCGAGGACCGCCACGGCGATGCCGGCCCAGACCGCCACCGGCAGCCGCCGACCCTGCCAGCCGGCGATCAACCCCTGCCACACCGGCTGGGTGGCGCCCAGCGCGGTGGCCGCCGCGACCGAGGTGAGCTGCGCGCTCGGCATCCAGGTGGCGAAGTGCGCGGCCAGCGCGACCCCGGAGAGTACGCAGTAGAGGCCCTCCCGGCGGCCGGCGCCCACGGTCAGCGCGCGGAACTCGGCCCGCCGCCGGGCCAGCGAGAAGGGGCCGAGCACGGCGACCGAGAGCAGGTTCCGCCAGCAGGCGATGGCGAGGGCGGGCGCGGCGGCGAAGGCGATCAGCGGGGCGGACGACGAGACGGCCACGACGGCGAGCACCACGACGCCGGCGGTCAGCGGGTCCAGGGGCGGACGGTGCGGGGCGGAGGACACGGAGAGCAATCCTCACACGCCACGGTACGTCAGCGTTCCGTTACGATCATCGCCGTCCGCGCCGGCGATCCCTCCCCTCGACGTCCGGAGGCGCTCCCCCATGCCCAGGTTCCAGGCCGTGCTCTTCGACTTCTTCGGCACGTTGACGCGTTCCGTCCAGCGCGGCCCGGCCCACCGGTCCACCGCCGAACTGCTCGGCTGCCCCGCCGACACCTTCACCGAGGTGCTCGACCGCACCTACTACCAGCGGGCCACCGGTGCGCTCGGCAACGCCGAGGCGACCCTGCGCTGGGTCTGCGCCCAGGCCGGCGTGCACCCGACCGACGGGGCGGTACGTGCCGCCGTCGCCTCCCGGCACCGGGCCGTCCGCGCGGACACCCGGCTGCGGGCCGAGGCGGTGCCGGTGCTGGCCGCGCTGCGCCAGCGGGGCGTACGCACCGGACTGATCAGCGACTGCACCCACGAGCTGCCGGCGTTCCTGCCGCAGCTGGCGGTCGCCCCGCTGCTCGACGTACGGGTCTTCTCGGTCCAGGTGGGCCGCTGCAAACCCGACCGCGCGCTCTATCTGACGGCGTGCCGGCTGTTGGGGCTGGACCCGGCGGACTGCCTCTACGTCGGTGACGGCGGCAGCCAGGAACTGACCGGCGCGGAGCGGGCCGGCCTGACGGCCGTCCGCCTGGTCGCCCCCGACCTGACCGAACACATGGTCTTCAACGCGGACCGCTCGTGGACCGGCCCGACCCTGCACTCCCTCACCGACCTCCTCGCCCTCGCCTCCGGCGAGAAGGAGGGGCCCCCTGTTAACGCCTCCGGTAGAGCAGGGGCCCCCTGTTAACACCTCGGGACGGGTCAGCGGCGGCGAACCTTGTGCAGCCGGAACGGCTTGCGGGTGGTGCGGACGACGGAAGCGTCCCGGGGCTCCTCGGCCTGCGAGTCGGCCGGCAGGTCGGCACCGGAGACCGGGGTGCCCGCCGGCGCCAGCCGGTTCAGCGCGCAGCCGTCGGCCGCCCACCGCTGCACCAGCTCGGCGCTGGGCCCGGGGGCGTTGAGCCGCTTCGCCGCGACCAGCGGGGCGGCAGCGTCCCACTCCTCGGTGCCGGGGCTCAGCCGGGTCACCCGGGCGGGCCAGCTGACGATCCGCCCACCGTGGTCACCGCGGAGGGTCACCTGCGCCTCGGTGGCATCGGCGAGGCCGGGGGCGGCCTGTTCGCCCGGCCCGGTCACCACCAGCAGCGTGCCGTCCGACGGCAGGCACCACAGCGCGTACGCCGGCCCGCCGGCCACCGCCACCCACGCGACGGCGGCCTTCTTCACCGCCTCGTCCACCAGCGGTGCGCTGACCCGCTCGTCCACCTCGTCGGTCACCCCGGCATCCTCCCGCATTCCCGACCGCGCGGGCGAGCCGACGGGCTGTTAAAAGGGGGCCCCTGCTCTACTGGAGGCGTTAACAGGGGGCCCCTCCTTACACCTCAGCCGATGAAGGGCGGGACGGTGATCTCGCCGCGGGCCACCGGCATGACGTGGCCGGACACGGTCGCGCCGACGACCGCGCCGTCGGCGGCGGTCACCGTGCAGGCCAGCAACGACGGGCGGTGGATCTCGACGCCCTGGTGGACCGTGTACGCGGAGTGCCCCTCGCCGGGCAGCAGCCCGCTGGCGACCAGCCACACACCGAGCCCGAGGGCGGCGGAACCGGTGGCCGGGTCCTCGGGCACCCCGAGCCCCGGCACGAAGACCCGGGCGTACGCGGTTTGCGTGGCGGGTTCCCAGGAGAAGACGCTGACGTGCTGCACGCCGTACCGCTCCCCGGCCGCCGGGTTCACCTTGGCGCGGGCCACCGCGTCCGGGTGCACGGGCAGGTAGGGGAACTCCAGTCCGCAGCCGGCCACCCGGGGTGCCGGGCCGGCGTGGTCGGCGGCGGTGAGACCGGCCAGCTCCAGCAGCGGCTCCGGGTCGAGTTCGGGGCCGAGGGTGGGCGGGCCGCCGGTCAGGGTGGCCCCGGTGGCGGTGACCTCGATCGGCAGCACCCCGGCACCGCACTCCTGAGTGACGTTCCCCACATCGAACAGCCCGCGCCGGCCGGCGGTGACCGCCGCCCCCACGCTCGGGTGCCCGGCGAACGGCACCTCCTCGGCCGGCGTGAAGATCCGTGCCCGGTATGTCGCGCCGACCTGGGTGGGTGGCAGCACGAACACCGTCTCGGAGAGGTTGAACTCCCGCGCGAGCGCCTGCATCTGCTCGGTGGCGAGCCCTTCCGCGCCGAACACCACGGCCAGCGGGTTGCCGGCGAACGGGCGGTCGGTGAAGACGTCCACGATCTCGTAGGCCAAGGTCGACATGTTGATAAACAGTAGGCGCTTAGGCTGGTCGGCGTGAGTACGCCGAACCGGGTCTACATAGCCAGGCTCGCCGGAGTCGCCGTCTTCGACCCGAACGGTGACCAGGTGGGTCGGGTCCGTGACGCGGTGGCGCGGCTGCGGCCCACCCAACGCCCACCGGAGGTGGTGGGGTTGGTCGCCGAGATGCCGATGCGACGGCGGATCTTCCTCTCCATCAACCGGATCACCTCCATCGAACCGGACGCGGTCGTGCTCGGCAGCGGAACCCTCAATCTGCGCCGGTTCGAGAAGCGCCCCAACGAGCTGCTGGTGCTCCAGGAACTGCTGGACCGGCGGGTGCAGCTCGACCCGGGTGGGCAGCCCGGCGCGGTGGTCGACGTGGCGATGGAGTGCAGCCGGGGCGGCGAGTGGTCGCTGAGCCGGGTCGCGGTCCGCGAGCAGACCGGCCGGCTGACCCGCCGCGGCCACCTGCACCAGGTCGAGTGGGACCGGGTGCGCGGGCTCAGCGGCATCGCCGACAACCGGGGTACGGCGAACCTGCTGGCCGTACTGGAGGACATGCGCCCCGCCGACCTGGCGAACGCCCTCCAGGACCTGCCCGACGCCCGGCGCAACGAGGTCGCCGCGGCCCTGGACGACGAGCGCCTCGCCGACGTGCTGAGCGAGCTGCCCGAGCACGACCAGGTGGAGATCCTGGCCGCGCTGGACCGGGAACGCGCCGCCGACATCCTGGAGGAGATGGACCCGGACGACGCCGCCGACCTGCTCAACGAGCTGCCCCCGCCGGAGCAGGACGTGCTGCTCGACCTCATGGAGCCGAACGAGGCCGACCCGGTCCGGCAGCTGCTGCGCTACGCCTCCGGCACCGCGGGCAGCGTGATGACCTCCGAGCCGGTCATCATGCCCCCGGACGCCACGGTGGCGGAGGCGCTGGCCCGGATCCGCGAGGAGCAGCTCTCCCCCGCGGTGGCCGCCCAGGTCTTCGTCACCCGCGCCCCGATGACCACCCCGACCGGCCGCTACCTGGGCATGGTGCACTTCCAGCGACTGCTCCGCGAGCCGCCGGCCGACCTGCTCGGCGGGGTCGTGGTCAACGACATCGACCCGCTCCGACCGGCCACCCCGCTGCCGGAGATCACCCGCCGGATGGCCACGTACGACCTGGTCGCCATGCCGGTGGTGGACCGCAGCAACCGGCTGGTCGGCGCGGTGACCGTGGACGACGTGCTGGACCATTCGCTGCCGCGCGACTGGCGGGACCGGGACGCCCTGGCCGGCCCGTCCGCCGCCGACGAGACCATGGACGGCGCGGATGGCTGACCAGCGACGGGCCGAGCGGCTGGACCAGCCGCGCGAGCCCCGGGGCGTCAAGCTGCCCCGGTTCGATCCGGAGGCGTTCGGGCGCTGGTCCGAGGGGATCGCCCGGGGCATGGGTACGGCGAACTTCATCGTCTACATGACGGTGGTGATCAGCGCCTGGTTCCTCTGGAACACCCTGGCCCCGCCGGACCTGCGCTTCGACCCGTACACCTTCACGTTCCTGACCCTGGTCCTCTCCCTGCAGGCGTCCTACGCGGCCCCGCTGATCCTGCTCGCGCAGAACCGGCAGGCGGACCGGGACCGGGTGTCGCTGGAGGAGGACCGGCGGCGGGCGACCATGCAGAAGGCCGACACGGAATACCTCGCCCGGGAGATCGCCGCGCTGCGGATCGCGATGGGCGAGGTGGCCACCCGGGACTTCCTCCGCTCGGAGCTGGCCCGGCTCGCGGAGGAGCTGGACGAGGCGGCGCAGCGCCGGCAGCGGTTGGAGCGCCGGCAGCAGGAGCGGGCCGCCCGTGGCGGCGCGGAGCCGCTCGACGAGCCCCGCGACGAGCTGGACGGCGACTTCGTCCGCGACGACCGCGTCGAGAGCTGACCGGAGCGGCGGCGGCGTCCGCACCCCTCGCCCGGCCCATCGATTCGCTCACACCGGGCCGGTCAGCGGCGTTCGCCGATCACCGCCGACGTAGCATTGCCCGCATGTCCGCACCTGTCAGCACCGTCTCCGACGCGATCCAGGCCGCGCTGGCCACCGTCAACGACCCGGAGATCCGTCGGCCCATCACCGAGCTGGGCATGGTCCGCTCCGCCGAGTTCGGCGACGACGGCGTGGTCCGGGTGGAGCTGCTGCTCACCGTGGCCGGCTGCCCGCTGAAGGACAAGCTGCGCAGCGACATCACCGCCGCGGTGGCCGCGGTGCCCGGGGTGACCGGCGTCGAGATCGAGTTCGGCGTGATGAGCCCCGAGCAGCGCCAGGAACTCCAGTCGAAGCTGCGCGGCGGCGGCGCCTCCCAGGAGCCGGTGATCCCGTTCGCCCAGCCCGGCTCCCGCACCCGGGTCTACGCGGTCGCCAGCGGCAAGGGCGGCGTCGGCAAGTCCAGCGTCACGGTCAACCTGGCCGCCGCGCTGGCCGCCCGCGGCCTCTCCGTCGGTGTGGTCGACGCGGACATCTACGGTCACTCGGTGCCCCGGATGCTCGGCGCGGACGGCGCCCCCACCCGGGTCGAGGACATGATCATGCCGCCGCAGGCGCACGGCGTGAAGGTGATCTCGATCGGCATGTTCACCCCGGGCAACGCCGCCGTGGTGTGGCGCGGCCCGATGCTGCACCGGGCGTTGCAGCAGTTCCTCGCCGACGTCTACTGGGGCGACCTGGACGTGCTCCTGCTCGACCTGCCGCCGGGCACCGGCGACATCGCCATCTCGGTGGCCCAGCTGCTGCCCAACGCGGAGATCCTGGTGGTCACCACCCCGCAGGCCGCCGCCGCCGAGGTGGCCGAGCGAGCTGGCGCGATCGCCCTGCAGACCCACCAGCGGGTGGTCGGCGTCATCGAGAACATGTCCTGGCTGGAGCTGCCGGACGGCTCCCGGATGGAGGTCTTCGGCGCGGGTGGCGGCGCGGCCGTCTCCGAGTCGCTGAGCCGGACGATCGGCGCGCAGGTGCCGGTGCTGGGGCAGATCCCGCTCGACACCCGGGTGCGCGAGGGCGGCGACGCCGGCACCCCGGTCGTGCTCTCCGACCCGGACGCCCCCGCCGCGAAGGCCCTCTACCAGGTCGCCGACCGCCTCGCCGTACGCCGCGAGTCCCTCCTGGGCAAGCCCCTCGGCCTCAAGCCCGCCGGCCGCTGACCCCTCCCCCGGCCGGGCCCGCACCCCGCGCCCCGCGCTCCGCGGTCAAGATCCGCACAGTTTCACGGAAAGAGTGGCCTCCCCGCGCCGGGAGGCCACTCTTTCCGTGTTTCAGTGCTTTCCACGCCGCGCGGGGCGGGGCCCACGCCGCGCGGGTGGGGGTGGGTCAGGTGGCGTCGTCGTAGCTGGGGCGGGGGGCGGGGGCCGGGGCGGTGCCGCCGGTGGCCGTCGCGGGGCGGGACCCGTTGGTACGCAGGTCGGCCGCGTTGGCGACGTCCTTCAGCTCGTTGTGCACGCCGGTGACGTCCGCCCGGAGGTTGTCGTACATGCCCTGCAGCGGCTTCCGGATGGCCTGCTCGTCCTCCTCGCTGAGCAGGTGCTTCCGGATGAACGCCTTCGGGTGCAGGTCCTCCAGTTGGATGTCCGTACCCAGTTCACGGCTCAGGTCGCCGGTCGCGTTGCGGGCCATGTTGCGAAGGTTGCGGACCATCCGGAGACCGTCGTTGATCACGGTGGGCAGCCGGTCCCCGAAGATCAGCAGCGCCAGGAGCAGCAGCGCCCCGATCTCCCACCAGTTCAGGTTGTCCAGCACTCCGGCCTCCTCGTGGCTGTCAGAGCAAGACTACGCACGTGGGAGGGGGCACCGGGAGGGGGTGACCGGTGCTCACTTCGCGTCCGCGGCGAGGGTCACCGAGGCGTTCTGCCGGCTCGATCCCCGCCGGTACTCCACGGTCACCACCGAGCCGGGCGCGTACTTGCGGACCAGGGCGACCAGGTCGGTGGGCTCGGTCAGCGGGTGCCCGTCGAGACGCAGCACCACGTCGCCGGTCTTCAACCCGGCCGCCGCCGCCGGGCCGGACGGCTCCACGGCGTTGAGTCGTACGCCGGTGCCGGCCGTGGTGCCGAGGCCGCCCACCTGGGCGCCGAACACCGTACGGCGGGCCTTGCCGGTGCCGATGATGTCCTGGGTCACCCGCTTGGCCTGGTTGATCGGGATGGCGAAGGCGAGCCCGATGTTGCCGGCCTCCTGCCCGTCGGCGACCAGCGACTTGATCGTCGAGTTCACCCCGACGACCCGACCGGCCGCGTCGACCAGCGGGCCGCCGGAGTTGCCGTGGTTGACCGCGGCGTCGGTCTGGATGGCCGCGTAGTAGCGGGTCGGGCCGCCCGGCTCGCCGGCCTGCATGGTCCGGTCCAGGGCGCTGACGATGCCGGCGGTGACCGTGTTGGCCAGCGAGAGCGGCGAGCCCATGGCGAGCACCGGGTCGCCCACGGCGAGCGCGTCCGAGTCGCCGAACTCCACCGGCTTGAGCCCGGCGCGGGACACCTTGATCACCGCGATGTCGGACTCCGGGTCCTGCCCGACCACGTTGGCCGGGGCGGTGCTGCCGTCGTTGAAGACCACGGTGGCCTTGCCGGTGCCGCCGGCCACCACGTGGTCGTTGGTGATGACGTGCCCGTCGCCGCTGACGATGAAGCCGGAACCCTCGCTGGTGCCGCCGAGGCTCGCCACCCGGACGGTGACCACGCTGGGCAGGACCCGCTCGGCGACCCCGGCCAGGGACTCCGGCTTTCGCTGGGCGAGCGCGGGGGCCTCGGCGGGACGGGCGCCGAGCACGGTGGTGCCGCCACCGCCGCGCAGGAAGGCGTACGTCAGGGCGCTGCCGAGCGATCCGGCGAGCAGCGCGGTGATCAGCGAGACCAGCACCACCTGCCGCAGTGAGGGGCGGCCGGCCGCGTCCGGGTCGCTGACCGGCTCGGGTTCGGCACCGCCACCGGGGGCCACCGGCACCACCACGGCGGCGGGCGCGTCGGGGTCCCGCCACGGGTCGGCGAGCGCGTCGGACCACCAGGGCGAGGCGGTCGTCCTGGTTGGCGCCCTGCGGCGAGCCCGTCGGCGGCGTTCCGGGCGCCGGCCCGCCCGCCGGTCCCGGGGTCCCGCCGGGCCGGCGCCAGTCCCAGCCGTCGGTCACGTCGGTGCCTCCCAGTCGCATCCCGCATCCCGCGCCGCGATCGGCCACCGCGTCACCGGGATACCGTCCAGGATTGCACGGATACCCGGGAGGGGGTCAGCGGTTGCGGGCCGTGATCCACGACGGGTCGGCCTCGCGGCTGCGCGCGTCGGGGCTCGGCTCTACGCTCATAGCGCCAACCCGCCCCTCGCTTCGACCACTCCAGCCCGGCGCGTCCGACGCCGCGCCGCGAGCGGTCGGCACTGACGCCGCCCGGAGGTGTCCCATCGCCACGGTCGCCAGTTCCGGCAACCCGATGGCCCAGGCCCTGCAGTTCGCCGAGTCGTACGTCACCGAGGACCTCGTGCTGAGGACCGCCCGCAGCCTGGCCCGGGAGGTGGGTGTCGACGCGGTGACGCCGGGGGCCGGCGCGGCCCTGCGCCTGCTCGCCGCCGCCGGGAACGCCCGTGCGGTGGTGGAGATCGGCACCGGCACCGGCGTCAGCGGCGTCTGGCTGCTGCGCGGGATGCGCGCCGACGGGGTGCTCACCACGATCGACGTGGAGGTGGAGCACCAGCGGATCGCCCGGCGGATCTTCGTCGAGGCGGGCTTCGCGTCGGGGCGTACCCGGATCATCACCGGCCGGGCCCTCGACGTGCTGCCGCGGCTCGCGGACGGCGCCTACGACCTGGTCTTCGTCGACGCCGAGGCGACCGGTTTCACCGCCTGCGTGGACGCCGCGCTGCGGCTGCTGCGGCCGGGCGGGGTGCTGGCGCTCAACGGCGCGCTGGCGGCCGGGCGGATCGGCGACCCGGCCGCCCGGGACGTCGAGACGGTCACCGTCCGGGAGGCGATCAAGGCGATCCGCGAGTCGGAGCACTGGATCCCCGCGCTCCTCCCGGTGGGGCACGGCCTGCTCGCCGCAGTGAAGTGCTGACCGGTCCGACCCGCGCCGCCGGGCGCGCGGTCGGACCGGACCGTCACAGCGTGGTCAGCCAGCGCAGCAGTCCGCGTACGCCCCAGCCGGTGGCACCCCGGGTCAGCTCGGCGTCGTCACCGTCGGCCCACGACGGGGCGGACATGTCGACGTGCACCCAGCGGTCCCGCAGGTCGCCGGTGAACTCCCGCAGATAGAGCGCGGCGGTCACCGAGCCCGCACCCGCAGCGGGGCTGCTGTGCAGGTCGGCCAGCTCGCTGCCGAGGTGTTCGACGTAGTCCGCCGGCAGCGGCATCCGCCAGGCGTGCTCGCCGGCCGCCTCGACGGCGTCGAGCAGGTCGGTGGCGAGCTGGTCGTTCTCGCTGTAGAGCGCGCCGTGCCGCTTGCCCAGCGCGACCGCGTTCGCGCCGGTCAGGGTGGCCAGGTCGATCAGTACGTCGGGCCGGAGCTGCTGCACCGCGTACGCCATGGCGTCGGCGAGCACCAGCCGTCCCTCCGCGTCGGAGTTGGTGGTCTCGCTGGTCAGACCGCCGTAGTGGCGGATGACGTCGCCGGGGCGGAACGCCGACCCGCTGAGCATGTTCTCCGCCAGCGGGGCCAGCGTGGTGATCCGCACCGGCAGCCGCAGCGCGGCGGCGCCCAGGGTCGCGGCGACCACGGCGGCGGCGCCGGCCATGTCCTTGCGCATCAGCTTCATCGCCGCCAACGGCTTGATCGAGATGCCGCCGGTGTCGAAGGTGATCCCCTTGCCGACGAGCACCACGTGGGTACGCGCGTCGGCGGGACGCCAGTCCAGCTCCACGAGGCGGGGGCCGCTGGCCGAGCCACGGCCGACCGCCACGATGCCGCCGAAACCCTCGGCCACGAGCTCGTCGGGCTCGCGTACCCGCAGGTGCAGGTCGGGCCGGTCGGCGACGGCGGTCGCCACCTGCTCGGCGAACCACTGCGGGTTCTTCACCGAGGAGGGCATGTTGGTGAGGTCGCGGGCCAGCCGGGTCATCTCGGCGGTGGTCCGGGCCGCGGCCAGGACGGGAGCGAGCGCGTCCGGGTCGTCCACCACGACGTCCACCTCGGCCAGCGCCGGCGGGTCGCCCGCGTCGGTCAGCCGGAACCGGTAGGAGGCCAGCAGCAGCCCCTCGACCAGACCGCGCAGCGCCGCCGCCGGCGCGGCCGGCAGCATCAGGGTGACATGTGTCTCATCCTTGGCGGCTCGCGCCAGCGCGGCACCCGCCGCCCGCCAGTTCGGCTCGTCGGCCGCCCCGGCACCGAGCAGCAGCAACCGCAGCGGACTGCCACCGGGTCGCAGGTGCTCGCGTACGTCACCGGCCCGGCCGGTGAGCCGGGTCGCCGGGAGCAGGGCGGTCGCCTCGGCCCGCACCTCGTCCGCGGCGGCCGGCACGGTCGGCAGCAGTTCGGCCGGGACGTCCCCGTCCTCGGCGGGACGGATGGGCAGGACGAGGGTGTCGAGCCGGTCGGGCTCGCTCAGCAGACGGATGGCCAGCACGCGGGACCGTACCTCCAGAAAGGTCTCGAAGCGGCGCAGGTCTGTGCTCCCGACGCCGGTGAAGACCCTGAGCCACCGGCGGGGCCGGTGGCTCAGGGCAGGACGAACTGCCGCGCGGCGCGCCGCGCGGACCGCTCCTCGATCAGCCGGCGGCTGCCTTCAACGCGTCACCCAGGGCATTGGCCTCGTCGGGAGTCATCTCGACGACGAGCCGGCCACCACCCTCCAGCGGGACCCGCATCACGATGCCCCGGCCCTCCTTGGTGACTTCCAGCGGACCGTCGCCCGTCCGCGGCTTCATCGCCGCCATGTTGTCTCCCCTCAGACCTACACCAGGGTCGGTGGGTTGCCCCACAGCCACTTCGCCATGACCACCCGCAGCCATCGCGGGAGTGTCGACCAACGATTTTCCCTGATGAACACCGCCGGACCCAAACCGAAGCAGCATTGATGTAACAGCACCTAGCTTATCTTGGATAGGCCTGTCACAATGTGCGGTCATGCAGGCACGGTCGGCACTCTTCGACCTGTACGGCGACCACCTCCGGGCGAGAGGTGGCCGCGCACCGGTCGCCGCCCTGGTCAAGCTGCTGGCACCGCTCGGGATCGCACCACCGGCCGTACGCACCGCGGTCTCCCGGATGGTCCGCCAGGGCTGGCTGGACCCGCTCCGGTTGGCCTCCGGACCGGGATATTCGATCACACCGAAAGCGGCGCGGCGACTCGACGAGGCGGCCGCCCGGATCTATCGCACGGGCCGGATCAGCTGGGACGGCCGCTTCGACCTCCTGGTGCTGGAGGCGCCCACGTCCCGCCGGGACCGCCAGCGGCTCGCCGCCAACCTGACCTTCCTCGGCTACGGCACCCTCGACGACTGCACCTGGGTCGCCACCCGGCCCGGTGAGGACGTCGACGTCCTGCTCGCCGAGGCCGGGGTGCGCTATGAACGCTTCACCGCCGCGCACGCCGCCGGCACGCCGGGCGCGATGGGGGTGGTCCGCCGGGCCTGGGACCTCGCCGAGATCGGCCGGGCGTACGAGCGCTTCGTCGCCGAGCAGAAGCCGCTGCTGGCCGGGGTGACCGTGCGCAGCGACGACGAGGAGGCGTACGCGGCCCGGTTCCGGCTGGTGCACGCGTGGCGTACCTTCCTGTTCCGGGACCCGCAGTTGCCGCCGGCGCTGCTCCCGGAGCGCTGGCCGGGCACCAGCGCGGCCAGTTTCTTCGACCGGCACGCCGCCCGGCTCCGGCCGGCCGCCGACCGGTACGTCGAGCAGTGCCTCGACGCCAGCCACCGCCTCGCCCGACAGAAGGGTCGTTAGACACGTGACCGAGCCGCTGCTCGTCGACCGCACCGACGCCGTCGTCACCCTGACGCTGAACCGCCCGACGGCGATGAACTCGTTCGACGTGGCGCTCAAGGAGGCGCTCCGCGACGTCCTGGCCGAGCTGGAGACCGACCGGTCCTGCCGGGCCGTGGTGCTGGCCGGCGCGGGCGGCTCGTTCAGCGCCGGGCAGGACCTGCGCGAGCACGTACGGACCCTGGAGTCCGCCGGCGGGCCCCCGCTGGACACGGTCCGGGCCCACTACAACCCGATCGCCGCCCGGCTGGCCAACCTGCCCAAGCCGGTCGTCGCCGCGGTCCAGGGCATGGCCGCTGGGGCGGGCGCCTCGCTGGCCTTCCTGGCCGACTTCCGAATCGGTGGGCCGAAGACCCGCTTCCTGATGGCCTTCGCCGGGGTAGGGCTCGCCGCCGACACCGGCGCCTCCTGGACGCTGCCCCGGCTGGTCGGCCACGCCAAGGCCGTCGAGCTGCTGATGCTCGCCGAGCCGGTGGCCGCCGACGAGGCGTGCCGGCTGGGCCTGCTGACCAGGCTGGTGGACGACGACGAGCAGGTGCTGCCGACCGCGCAGGAGCTGGCCGCCCGGCTGGCTGCCGGCCCGACCGTCGCGTACGGGGCGATCAAGCGGCAGCTCTCCATCGCCGACGCCGGCACGCTCGCCGACGCCCTGGCCGCCGAGGCGCAGGCCCAGGCGATCTGCGGCGCGACCGCCGACCACCGCGCCGCCACGGCGGCCTTCGTCAACAAGCAGAAGCCCACCTTCGAAGGCCGCTGACCCCCACCGCCCGGCGCCTGGCGCCTGCCAAGATCCGCACTCTTTCCGGGAAAGTGTGGTTGTTCCACGCCGGATGGCCACACTTTCTCGGAAAGAGTGGCCGCCGCGGTGCGGGCGGCGGGCGCGGGCGGCGCAGCACGGCGAGGCGGGGCGGCGCGGGGCGGCACGGCACGCGGCGAGGCGGCACGGCGTTACGCGGCACGGCACGAGGCGGGGCCCCACAGCACAGGACGGGGCGCACAGCGCGGGCGAGGCGGCACGGCGTGGCGTGGGGCGGGCGCGGCGCGGGCGCGTGGGTGAGGCGTCAGCGGGCGACGTAGCCGCCGTCGATGGGGATGGTGTGGCCGGTGATCCAGGCGGCGTCGTCCGAGGCGAGGAAGGCGACCACGCCGGCCACGTCGTCCGGGGTGGGGATGCCGGGCTTGGGGTTGAACGACTCCATCTGCCGCCGCATCTGCGCGGGGTCGGGCGCGGTGTCGATGAAGTGCTCGACCAGCGGGGTCATCACCACCGTGGGGGCGACCGCGTTGACCCGGACGTTGCGGGCCGCGTACTCGATCGCCGCCGACCGGGTCAGGCCGACGATGCCGGCCTTGGTGAAGGTGTACGGGGAGATGTTCTCCTGGGCGGCCAGCGCGGTGGTGGACGAGGTGTTGACGACCGACCCGCCGCCGCCGTGCAGCAGCGCCTCGATGCCGTACTTGAGGACGAAGAAGACGCCGTCGCCGTTGATCCGGCGGACCCGCTCCCAGTTCTCCACGTCCATCTCGTGCAGCGGCTGCTGCTGCCCGTCGATGCCGGCGTTGTTGAAGATCACGTCGAGCCGGCCGTACCGCTGCATGGCGTCGGCGATGCCCTGCTCGACGGAGACGGCCTCGCCGGTGTCCACGGTCACCGCGTACGCGTCGGGCAGCCCGGCGGCCACCTGCTCCGCGCCCTCGGTGTTGATGTCCGCGATCACCACCCTCGCGCCCTCGGAGGCGAACCGCCGGGCGGCCGCCGCGCCGAGCCCGGACGCCCCGCCGGTGACGAACGCGACCTTGTCCTGGAACCGCATCGGACCCCCTCGCGCGGCCGGCCCGCGCCGGCCCTCCCCGGCACCGTAACCCGGCCGGTGGGGCGTCAGTCGTCCTCTTCGGGATCCTGGTTGGCCTCCGCGCCCAGCACGAACGCCTGCATGGCCAGTTCGTCGCCGGACGGCGAGACGAACGCCGGGAGTTCGCGCGGGCCCAGCTCCTGCACGTACGACCAGAAGATCCCGACCGCCTCGGCCGGCGAGGCCGCCTCGATCGGCAGGTCCAGGCTGACCAGCCAGGTGCGGCGGGCCGGCGGCGGGCCGAGCCGGTCGGCCAGCTCCCGCCAGGCGGCCACGTCGAGCGCGGTCACCGGCCCGCGTAGGGCCGGCGAGTCGACCGGCACCGGCCGGTCGAAGGCCCGCCGGGTGTACGTCACCACCAGCGTCCCCGGCCCCGCCTCGGACTGCGGGTCGTCGGGGTCCTCCCGGGTCTCCCCGGTGGCTGCCGCGACCCGGCCCAGCGCCACCAGCCGGGGCGGGGCGTCGACCAGCACCGCGACCGGCTCCCCGGTACGGGGACGGGCGGCACCGTCGAGGCCGGTCAGCTCCAGGGTGTCGTGGTGCACCAGCCGCTCGGCGTCGTACCGCTCGGCGGGCAGCAGCACCGCCCACGCGCCGGTCCCGCTGCCGCCGTCGGTCGTCCCGGTGGCCCGCTGCTCGGTGTCGGTCATGTCCCAATCCCATCACGCCGCCCGGGTGCCGGTCCGGCCACGTCGGCCGTCGGTCGGCCCGTGTCACGCGCCGGGTGCCTCCCGGGCCACGTGGCAGCCGGCGAGGTGGTCGTCGACCATCCCGGTTGCCTGCATCAGGGCGTACGCGGTGGTGGGGCCGACGAAGCGGAAGCCGCGCTTCTTGAGCGCCTTGGCCATCGCGGTGGACTCGGGCGTCAGCGCCGGCACCTGCGCGAACGACTCCGGTCGGGCGGCCCGGGGCGCCGGCGCGTACGACCACAGCAGCGCGGAGAGGCCATCGGGCAGTTCCAGTGCGGCGCGGGCGTTGGCCACGGCCGCCTCGATCTTGGCGCGGTTGCGGACGATCCCCGCGTCGGCCAGCAGCCGGGCCACCTCCGCCTCGCCGTAGCCGGCGACCTGCTCGATGCGGAACTCGTCGAAGGCGAGCCGGAACGCGGGCCGTTTGCGCAGGATGGTCAGCCACGACAGCCCGGACTGGAACGCCTCCAGGGTGAGTCGCTCGTAGAGCGCGTCGTCGCCGTGCAGCGGCCGGCCCCACTCCCGGTCGTGATAGACGGCGTAGTCCGGGGTGCTCGATCCCCAGGCGCAGCGGGGCAGCCCGTCCGGGCCGGTAACCAGGTCACTCACGGCGTACACGGTAGGCGGGCCCACCGACAGCGACCTGCGGCGGCCCGCGGCCCGGGCGGTCCGGGGCCGCCGACCCGCCGGACCGGCGGTCCGCCCGTCAGGGCAGCCGGCCCTGCTCCACCAGGCGGGCGAACTTCTTCAGCGCCTGGGTCAGGCTGAACTTGGAGCCGGGCCAGAGCACCGGCCAGGCGACCCGACCGGCGGACCCGCCGGGCAGGTGGAACCACTCGTGCCAGACCACCTGGGTCCGGTCCCGTTCCATCGGGGTGCAGCGCAGTACCCCCGGGCCGCGCAGCAGCTTGCCGCAGTGCACCACACCGACCTCGTACGGGGCGTCGACCCGGACCACCCGCATCTCGTCGCGGAGCACCGCCGGGCCGAGCGCGGTGACCGCCTCGACCAGGCTGCCCTCGCCGCCGTCGCCCTCGACCACCCGGACCGTGGTGAACGGGATCCAGTCGGACTGGCGCTCCCAGGCGGTCAGCGCGGCGAAGACCCGCTCGGCGGGCGCGTTCACGATCACGGTCGCGGTGATCTCGCCGGCCCCGGGCTGGGCCGCCTCGGCGAAGCCGTCGGTGTCCCGCGGCCGGGTCACGCCGACTCCGATCGCACCACCGGGCCGCGGTCCCGCTCGCCGTCGTCCGCACCGGGGGCGTCCGCACCGGGGGCGTCCGCACCGGCGTCCACCCGCTCCGGACCGGTCACGTCCGGGCCGGGCGCGGCGGCGGTGGGCGGGGTCAGAGCGTCGTCGGGCTCGGTGGGGGCGGTGGGGTCGGTCGGCGGGCGCAGCGCCACGACCTCCCCGTCGCGGCTCAGCCCGGTTGCCGGCGCGGTGGCCGGGACGGACTCCGGGGCAGCCGAACCGTCGACGGCAGAAGTGTCCTCGGCGGCGGAGTGCTGCACCGCTGCGGAGTCGTCAACCGCAGGGGATTCGTCCGCCGTAGGGGGTTCGTCCGCGACGGGCGGGACGGCCATGCCGGTCCCGGTGCCGGCGGACTCCTCCCGGGCCCGGCGCAACGCGTCGGCCTCCGCCGTACGGCCCTCGCGGAGCGCGGCGACCTCCGCCTCCAGCACGCCGATCAGTTCGGACTTGTAGCCGATGTCGTAGGCCGTCCGGCGCATCGCCTGGTCGACCTGCGCCATTCGGTAGCCGCGCACGGCGGTGTCGAAGCGGACCTCGGCGACGTCGGCCTCGCGCAACGGCCGGCTGCCGGGCAGCGGGACGGCCCGGCCGTCCCGCTCGGCCGGCGCCAGGCCGGGATCCCGCCCGGAGACCAGCACGGTCACGCCGAACACCACCGCTGCGACGGTGAGCGCGACGGCCAAGAGGAGAAGAACCTCACCCATGGGGAGATCGTGGCACGCGGGCGGGCCCCGGGCGACCCCTCCGCGCCCTCCGATCATCAATCGCAACCCGGCGGACCGACCCGGCCGGCCGGCGGCGGACCGGCTAGCGTCGGGGGCGGCCGACGGTACGGGCGGCGGCCGGCGGAGACCAGGAGGCGGACATGACCGGGGCGCTGCGGCTCGGCGGGCGGACCTTCGCCCCCGGTGACCTGGTGGTGATGGCGATCGTCAACCGGACGCCGGACTCGTTCTTCGACCGGGGCGCCACCTACGCGGCGGACAGCGCGCTGCGGGCGGTGGAGCGCGCGGTGACCGAGGGCGCGGAGATCATCGACATCGGTGGGGTGAAGGCCGGCCCGGGCGACGAGGTCGACGTGGCCGAGGAGATCCGCCGGACGGTGGACACCATCGCGGCGGTCCGGGCGGCCTTCCCGGAGGTGGTCATCTCGATCGACACCTGGCGGGCCGAGGTGGCGGTGGAGGCGGTCGCGGCGGGCGCGGACCTGCTCAACGACACCTGGTCCGGGGCGGATCCCGCGCTGGCCCGGGTGGCCGCGCGGACCGGGGCGGGGTTGGTCTGCTCGCACGCCGGTGGGCTCAGCCCGCGTACCCGGCCGCACCGGGCCGCCTTCGACGACGTGGTGGCCGACGTGGTGACGACGGTGACCGGGCTCGCCGAACGCGCGGTCTCCCTCGGCGTACGGGCCGACGGCATCCTGATCGACCCGGCGCACGACTTCGGCAAGAACACCCGCCACTCGCTGGAGATCACCCGCCGGTTGGCGGAGCTCGCCGGCACCGGGTGGCCGCTGCTGGTGGCCCTGTCGAACAAGGACTTCATCGGTGAGACGCTCGACCTGCCGGTGCCGGAACGGCTGGAGGGCACCCTCGCGGCGACCGCGGTGTCGGCGTGGCTGGGTGCCCGGGTGTTCCGCGCCCACCAGGTGCTGCCGACCCGACGGGTGCTGGACATGGTCGCCTCGATCCGCGGCGACCGGCCACCCGCCGCCACCCGCCGGGGCCTGGCCTGAGCCGGGCCTGGCGAGTCGGACCGCCGGAGCCGGGGCTCCCGGGTCCGGCCCGCTGAGCCGGGCCGCTCAGGTCCAGCGGAGGATGTTCTTCCGCCAGGCGTAGAGGATGCCGAGCGCCACCACGGCGACGAAGACGCCCATCTCCACCACGGTCGTCACCCCGAACCCGGGCCGGTCGAAGACCAGCGCCCAGGGGAAGAGGAAGACCGCCTCGACCGCGAAGAGCACGTACAGGTAGGCGTAGACGTAGTAGCGGATCTGCATCTGCGCCCAGTCGCCGCCGACGGGGTCGAGACCGCACTCATAGCTGGCCCGCTTGCCCCAGGGATCAGCCGGACGGCCGGGACGTAACATCCGGTTGGCCGAGAACGCCGTAACGAAGAAGAGCACGCTGGCAACCAGAAGGAGACCGAGCGTGGCGTACGAGCCGAGGTAACCGGTCACGGTGGGTCAGCCTACCGGGCCGCTCGTCGCGCCGGGTCGAACACGTTACGGATTTGTTTCCTCCCCGGACTAGTGCCTTCGGGCAACTGTTACCGAATAATGAAGTCTCACTCAGTGTCACGGAGGATAGATGGCCCGCCCCCGCGTACGCCCGGCCCGGCGGGTTTCCGCCCCTCGCACCTCCGTACTGCTCGCCGCAGCGCTGTCGGTCGGACTGGCGGCGGCGGTCGCGGTGGCACCGGGGTGGGCGACCGCGTCACCCACGGTGACCGGGGCGGTGGCCGCGGTGAACGACCCGCCCGTCGATCCCGACGCCGATCCGGCCGACCCCACCCCCACCGGGGACCCGACCACGACGGCCCCGGCGCCGACCTCCGCGCCGCCCACCGAGAGCGCACCCCCCGGAGACCACGGCGCCCCCGCCCCCGCCGCCCCCGCCGACGACGGGACCGGCGCCGGTCCCGACCACCACCGCGCCCGCCAACCCGGCGCCGACCACCACCGCACCGGCACCTCCGCCCGCGCCGGTGCCGCCGCCGCCCGCCCCGGCCCCGCCGACGGTCCCGCCGGCCGCGCCCGGCCAGCCCGTCGGCCACCTCGGCGTGCAGGTGACCACCGAGGACGTCGCGCTCACCCCGGCCTACTGGAACGCCGACAGCACGGTCACCACCCTGCGGGTGACCGTCACGAACACCGGCACCGCGCCGGAGCTGGTCCGGCTCGGCTACACGCTGCCGGCCGGGCTGACCGACGCCGGCACGCCGGGCTGCGCCGCGGCGGGCGGCGGCGCCTACCGGTGCGGCGAGTGGGCGACCGCGCCGGGTGCCCGGTTCAGCAGCACCGTCCAGGTACGCGTGAGCGGCACCGCGTGGCGGGCCATGCCGCTCAGCGGCTCGGTCGAGGTGACCGCCACCGCCCCCGGGGTCAGCGGCTCGACCGCCGACAACGAGGGCTTCGCGGTGCTCTTCCCGCCCGGCCCCCCGGTGCCGGGCATCTCGCTCCGCGCCGACGAGGTGGCCTTCGACATCGGCGGCGGCCCGAGCACCCTGGCCGTACGCCTGACCAACACCGGCGCGGTGGACGCCGCCGGCCGGGTCGAAGTGGTCCTGCCGAACGGGGTGACCGTCCCGGGCCTGCCGGCCGGCTGCGTCGGCGTGACGGCGACCCGGACCCGGTGCGACGTCGGCCAGGTGCCGGCCGGCCGGACCGCCGACCTGCGACTGCCCGTCTCCGCGACCCCCGAGGCACAGCGGATGGCTCCGCTCTCCGGCGCGGTGGTCGGTCGGTTGGACCCGCGCAGCGGCCGGGCCCGCCAGATGCAGATGAGCTTCAAGATCACTGCGGCGGCGGCCGGGGCGACCCCGGTGGCCACGCCGGTCCCGACCGGGTCGCAGGGTGTGCTGGTCGCCGCCGGGCAGGGTGGGGATGACTCCGACGGACTCACCTCGGTGCAGCGGACGGCGATCACCCTGATCGCGGTCTCCGGGTTGCTGGTCGTGCTCGCCCTGGCGCTGGCCACCACCTCGCTGCGCCGCCGGATGAGCGGGTCGACCCCCGACCCGACCCCGACACCCACCGGCACCGAGTGACGCGTCGATCTCCCAACGTGCGGTGATCTGGGTTACGGCTGGTGGTACTAAACGCCCGAAAGCCGGGCATACACCCGCCCGATCGGGTCCCACACGTCGGACCTCCACTAAGGCGGCCCTAACGGCGCGACGTAGGCTCTGACGTGAGGAACGGAGCAAGCCGGGCCACCTGTGGGCGGACCGGCACGGCGTCGCGTCAAGGAGGTCACGTGGCCGGGCAAGGCTGGGTCGCCATCATGTTCAGCCGCCCCTGCGTCGGCGCGGAACGAAGCGAGGTGCAGGCGTGAGCGCGAGGAGTGAGCCGGTTCTGCGAGCCCCGCAGTCGCGAACTCCAGTCAGTTCGGTGAGCGCGAGGAGTGAGCCGGTTCTGCGAGCCCCGCAGGCGCGAACGAAGGTGGCACAGTGACCAAGCAGATCCGCCAACTGGACCGGGTGGTCATCCGGTTCGCCGGCGACTCCGGGGACGGCATGCAGCTGACCGGGGACCGGTTCACGTCGGAGACGGCGCAGCTGGGCAACGACATCTCCACGTTGCCGAACTTCCCGGCGGAGATCCGGGCACCCGCCGGCACCCTGCCGGGTGTGTCGAGCTTCCAGGTGCACTTCGCCGACTACGACATCCTGACCCCCGGCGACGCGCCGAACGTGCTGGTGGCGATGAACCCGGCGGCGCTGAAGGCCAACCTGGCCGACCTGCCGCGCGGGGCCGACATCATCGTCAACACCGACGAGTTCACCCGGCGCAACCTGGCCAAGGTGGGTTACGCGACCAGTCCGCTGGACGACGACTCGCTCGCCGGTTACGTGGTGCACCCGGTGGCGCTGACCTCGATGACGGTCGGCGCGCTGGCCGAGCAGGACGTGTCCAAGAAGGACGCCGAACGGGCCAAGAACATGTTCGCCCTCGGCCTGCTGTCCTGGATGTACTCCCGGCCGTACGAGTCCACGCTGCGGTTCCTGGAGCGCAAGTTCGCCGCCCGGCCGGAGCTGGTCGCGGCGAACGTGGCCGCCTTCCGGGCCGGCTGGAACTTCGGCGAGACCACCGAGAACTTCTCCGTCCGGTACGAGGTGAAACCGGCCAAGATGCTGCCGGGCACCTACCGGAACATCACCGGCAACGCGGCGCTGTCGCTGGGTCTGGTGGCCGCCGGGGTCCGCTCCGGCCTGCCGGTGTTCCTCGGGGCCTATCCGATCACCCCGGCGTCGGACATCCTGCACGAGCTGAGCAAGCACAAGCGGTTCGGTGTCGTCACCATGCAGGCCGAGGACGAGATCGCTGCGGTCGGCGCGGCGCTGGGCGCCTCCTACGGCGGCGCACTCGGCGTCACCACCACCAGCGGTCCCGGCGTGGCGCTCAAGAGCGAGACCATCTCGCTGGCGGTGGCCCTGGAGCTGCCGCTGGTCGTGGTGGACGTGCAGCGGGCCGGGCCCTCGACGGGCATGCCGACCAAGACCGAGCAGGCCGACCTGAACATGGCGCTGCACGGCCGGCACGGCGAGGCCCCGGTCGCGGTGATCGCGCCGAAGTCGCCGTCGGACTGCTTCCACGCGGCCCTGGAGGCGGCGCGGATCGCGCTGACCTACCGCACCCCGGTCATCCTGCTGTCGGACAACTACGTCGCCAACGGTTCCGAGCCGTGGCTGCTGCCCGACGTGGAGAGCCTGCCCGACCTGCGGGTGGAGTTCGCCACCGAGCCCAACGGCGAGGACGGCACCTTCCTGCCCTACCTGCGGGACCCGCAGACCCTGGCCCGACCGTGGGCCGTCCCGGGCACCCCCGGGCTGGAGCACCGCATCGGTGGCCTGGAGAAGGCCGACAAGACCGGTGACATCTCGTACGACCCGGCGAACCACGACTTCATGGTGCGGACCCGGGCGGCCCGGATCGAGACGATCCCGGTGCCGGACGTCGAGGTGGAGGACCCGGACGGCACCGCCCGGGTGCTGGTGCTCGGCTGGGGCTCCACGTACGGGCCGATCGGTGCGGCCTGCCGGGGGCTGCGCCAGCGCGGGCTCGCCGTCGCCCAGGCGCACCTGCGCCACCTCTCGCCGATGCCGGCCAACCTCGGCGAGGTGCTGCGGGCGTACGACCGGGTGGTCGTCCCGGAGATGAACCTCGGCCAGCTCGCCCAGGTGATCCGGGCGAAGTACCTGGTGGACGCGATCGGCTACAACCAGGTCCGCGGTCTGCCGTTCACGGCCGTCGAGCTGGAGACGATGCTGGAAGAGGTCCTGAAGAATGTCTGAGCCCGTCACCCTCAAGCTCACCGCCAAGGACTTCAAGTCCGACCAGGAGGTGCGCTGGTGCCCCGGCTGCGGCGACTACGCGATCCTCGCCGCCGTGCAGCAGTTCATGCCGGAGCTGAACATCCCGCGCGAGAACATCGTCTTCGTCTCCGGGATCGGCTGCTCGTCGCGCTTCCCGTACTACATGAACACGTACGGGATGCACTCGATCCACGGTCGCGCCCCGGCGATCGCCACCGGCCTGTCGGTGTCCCGGCCGGACCTGTCGGTCTGGGTGGTCACCGGTGACGGTGACGCGCTCTCCATCGGCGGCAACCACCTGATCCACGCGCTGCGCCGCAACGTCAACCTGAAGATCCTGCTCTTCAACAACCGGATCTACGGCCTGACCAAGGGTCAGTACTCCCCGACCTCCGAGGTCGGCAAGATCACCAAGTCGACCCCGGTCGGTTCGGCGGACGCCCCGTTCAACCCGCTGTCGCTGGCGCTCGGCGCGGAGGCCACCTTCGTCGGCCGGACCATCGACTCGGACCGCAAGCACCTCCAGTCGGTGCTGCGGGCCGCCGCCGAGCACCAGGGTTCGGCGTTCGTGGAGATCTACCAGAACTGCAACATCTTCAACGACGGCGCGTTCGAGCAGCTCAAGGAGCCGGGCACCCGGGACGACTTCCTGATCCGGCTGGAGCACGGGCAGCCGATCACGTTCGGCAAGGACGGGCAGTTCTGCGTCGTCCACCCGCCGGGCGGCTTCGGCCTGGAGGTCCGGGAGACCGCCTCGGTACGCCCCGAGGAGATCGTCGTGCACGACGCGACGGTCGCCGACCCGGCGTACGCGTTCGCACTGTCCCGGCTGCCCGGCCTCGACCTGCGGAACACCCCGATCGGCGTGTTCCGCTCGGTCGACCGCCCGTCGTACGACAGCGTGGTGCAGGAGCAGGTCGCCACGGCCCGGGCCAGCGTCACCGAGACCCCCGAGCAGCAGCTCGCCGCCCTCCTGTCCAGCGGCGACACCTGGCGGATCAGCTGACCCGCCCCTGACCGCCGACGACCCACCCGCCAAGATCAACGCACGTTGACACCAGACCGCACGCGCCGAGATCCACGCACTTTCACGGAAAGAGTGGTCATTCCCCGGGGAATGACCACTCTTTCCGTGAAAGTGGACCCCGTGCGGGCGGCGCGCGGCGCGGGACCCGTGCGGGCGGCGCGCGGCGCGGGACCCGTGCGGGCGGCGGGCGGCGCGGGGGTGGCGGGCGGGTCAGGGGGCGGTCGTCGTTGACTGGGGGCGGTCGTCGCGGACGTGGACGAGCATGTCGCCGGTCTCGATGACCGCGCCGGCGCGGTCGTTGAGGGCGACCACCTTGCCCCGGCGGACCAGGGCGATGACCAGCGACTCCAGCTCGCGCGGGGAGCGACCGACCTCGTCGCGTTCGGCGGAACGCATCGCCAGCGCCATGCCCTGCCCGGGGGTGAGCAGATCCTCCACCACGTCGATCAGCGGCGGGGCGGAGGTGGAGAGGCCGAGCAGCCGGCCGGCGGTGGCCGAGGAGACGATGACGTGGTGCGCGCCGCTCTGCTTGAGCAGGGGGGCGTTCTCCGCCTCGCGTACCGCCGCGATGATCCGGACCTGGCCGGCGGTGAGCTGCCGGACGGTGAGCGCCACCAGCACCGAGGCGTCGTCGCTGTCGGTCGCGATGATCACCGACTTGGCGGTCCGCACGTGGGCCTGCTCCAGCACCGCCGACCGGGTCGCCGAGCCCTCGATGGCGACCAGCCCGGCCGAGGTGGCCTGGCGCAGGGCGGTGCCGCTGCGCTCCACCACCACGATCCGCGACTTGTCCAGGCCGTTCTCCAGCAGGGCGGAGACCGCGCTGCGGCCCTTCGTGCCGTAGCCGCAGATGATGACGTGGTCCTTCACGGTTCTCCTCCACCGCGACAGGCGACGGCCGGTCCGGTACTGCTCGGTCAGGACTTCCAGGGTGGTGCCGACCAGGATGATCAGGAAGAGCACCCGGGCCGGGGTGATGAACAGGACGTTGACCAGGCGGGCCGACTGGGCGAACGGGGTGATGTCGCCGTATCCGGTGGTCGAGAGGGTGACCACCGCGTAGTAGGCGCAGTCGAGCAGGGTCAGCCCGTTCTCGTCGACGTCCCGGTAGCCGTCCCGGTCGAGGTAGACCACCAGGACGGTGAGCAGGACCAGTCCGAGGGCGGCGGCCAGGCGCAGACTCAACGCGCTGAGCGGGCCACGCCGCTGGGCCGGAAAGTGGATCACCGCGGGACCTGTCCCGACCTCGCCGTCGCCTGCACGAGCACAACATAGCCGTTGGTGGAGATTCCGCACGCCCGGGTGGCGCAGCGGGTCGGTGGGCGGGACGGTCAGCGGGCATGATGGGGGTGTCCCGGGACGCCGACCGCGAGGAGGCCCGCATGTCGTTGCTGCGACGGGTGATCGGCGGAGTGCTGCGCCGGGTCCGACTGCGGCAGGGCCGCACGCTCCGCGAGGTCGCCGCGGCGGCCGGGGTCTCGCTGCCCTACCTGTCCGAGGTCGAACGCGGGCGCAAGGAGGCCTCCTCCGAAATCCTGGCGGCGATCTGCCGGGCGCTCGGCATCCATCTCTCCGACCTGCTCGAGGAGGCCCGCGACGAGCTGCGCCGGGTCGAACGGCGGGTTCCCGCCGGCTCCGTGTCGACCGTCCGCGCGGACCGGGTGCCGGTCGCCCGGGGCGACACCGCCGGCCCCCGCCTGCGGATCGGCTTCCACCCCGACGGCGCGCTGCCGCCCGTCGACGTGGCACCGGCCCGGGGCACCGGACACCTGCTGGACCTCGCCCGCGAGGTGCGGCACCTGGCGGGCCCGGGCGACGCGGCGCGACACCGCAGCGGCACGGCGGGGCACCACATCGGCACGGCCCCGCTGGACGGGCACGTCGTGCTCGCGGGCGGCCCAGGTGGCTTCCTCGGCACGACCGTGGGCGGGGCGGGCCTGCGGGTGCGGCTGATCGCCTCCGTGCCGACCGTCCGCCGCCGTCCGCGTACCTCGGGAGCGCTGGCAAGGCGACGGGCCCGGGCGGGCCGACGGCGCGCGACCGCCGCGTAGGCCGCGCGGTTCTGCCCACGGCCGATCTGCGGCGGGCAGAATCGCTGGGCCGGGCCGCCGGGCCGGCGCAGGCTGGAAACCGCCGGTTCCCCGGGCGGTGGATCGCCCGCCGGCCGCGTGGAAGGCGGTCATGATGATCGGGTACGACATCCGGATGCTGGACGGCGGGCAGCCGTCCTTCGGCGACCAGGTCTTCGAACGGCTGCTCCGGGAGCGGATCATCTTCCTCGGCACCGAGGTCACCGACGCCTCGGCGAACCAGATCTGTGCGCAGATCCTGCTGCTGGCCGCCGAGGACCCGGACCGGGACATCTACCTCTACATCAACTCACCGGGCGGCTCGGTCAGCGCCGGCATGGCCGTCTACGACACCATGCGCTACGTGAAGAACGACGTGGGCACCCTGGCGCTGGGGTTCGCCGGCTCGATGGGGCAGTTCCTGCTCTCCGGGGGCGCGGCCGGCAAGCGCTTCGCGCTCCCCCACTCGCGGATCATGATGCACCAGCCGTCCGGCGGGATGGGTGGCACCGCCGCGGACATCACCATCCAGGCGGAGAACATGCTGCACGTGAAGCGCACCATGCAGGAGTTGATCGCCGAGCACAGCGGGCGCACGCTGGACGAGATCCAGCGTGACTGGGACCGGGACCGCTGGTTCACCGCCGAGCAGGCCCGCGACTACGGCCTGATCGACCGGGTGCTCAGCCGCGCGGAGCAGTTGCCGGTCTGACGCCCGGGGCCTGCCGGCCGGCACGGGGGCGGCCGGCGGGTTCCCCGCCGGCCGCCGATATGGTGTCGGATCGATCCCGCAGCGCTGTCCGGACATCGACGACGGCCGGTGCCGGACCCGCCCCCTCGTTCGTGTCCGGTGCCCGGCGGCCGTGAGGAACCGGTCATCGAGACAGGACGGAGCCTATGACCGGCTACCCGATCCGGCACGGGTCGACGGGCGCAGCGCTTTCGGACGACTTTTCGTTACAGGGAGCGGCCGATCGGGTGCCGTGGATCAGGGGTAGCTGACCACCGGGCTGGTCCCGTACGAGCCGACGACGGGGGTGCCGGCCTCGTTCACGGTCCGTTCGATGCCACCGCTGCCGTCCAGGAAGACGGTGACCGCGTCGTGGATCCGCACCCCCGCCCGGCGGGGCACCTCGATCGCCCGGTCGCAGCGGATGTCGACGCCCTGGTTGAAGTACGAGTAGACGCCGAGCCCCCACGCCTCGTGCTCGCGCACGCCGTCGGCCACCTTGTAGGAGGCCCAGCCGTTCCCGGTCGGGCTGCGCCACGCGGCCTGGCTCGGCGGGTCGTAGGGCAGTTCGCTCTGGTAGAAGACGGTGCGCCCGCGCTCACCGGTCCAGACGGTCTGCCACCGCTGGTAGTGCTCGACGAAGAGCCCGTACGCGGTCACGTCGTCGCCGTTGACCAGCACGCCGGTGCCGCCGGTGTTCTCGGTCCAGCCGATGCCGTTGCCGTGGTCGCCGCGCCAGGCCCAGATGTTGTCCAGGATGGTGTGCCGGGCGTTGACCACCAGGCTGGTGCCGGCCCTGCCGACGCCGGGGCCGCCGATCCGGAAGAAGACGTCCTGGAGCGAGATCGGGTCGGCCGCGTGGTTGCGGTGGCTGTTGCGCCTGCCGACCTCGACCAGCACCTCGGACTCGACCGGCCCGGCGTCGACCAGCACCCCGGCGATCCGGACGCCGTCGACGTCCTCGATCCGCAGGGCGGCGTCACCGCCGGTCGGGCTGAGGCTCGGCATGCCGAGGCCGAGCACGACGGTGTCCGGGCGCTTGACCCGCAGCGCCCGGTCCAGGTGGTAGACGCCCGGGGTGAGCAGCAGGTGCCGACCCTTGGACAGCTCCTGGTTGATCTTCTGGGCGGAGTCGGTCGGCTCGGCGATGAAGAAGTCGGCCAGCGACAGCGACGGCACCGGCCGGTCACCGGTGGCCCAGGTGGTGCCGGTCGTGTCGTGGCGGAGCGCCGGCACGGCCACCCGCCAGGCCCCCGCCTGGTCGACGAAGAGGTACGGCTTCTCCCGGATCACCGGGCTGGTCGCCAGCGTGGTGTACGGCGGGTTCGGGAAGCCCTGGGCGGGCGCGCCGAGCACGCCGGAGAAGACCTGGTTCCAGACCCCGTTGGTCCAGTCGCCGCCCAGCTCGCTGTCCCGGGTGAGCCACTGCTGCTGCGAGCCGTTGATGGTGATGCCGTCCACCTTGCAGTCGGCGAGGTAGCCACCGCTGGAGTAGCCGCCGTTGCCCGGTTCCAGCCAGAGGATGCCCTTGATGTGCACCCGGCGCATCGGGGAGGCCTGGGAGACGGCCCACTGGTTCGACCAGTCGGTGGGGGTGACCGCGAGGTTCTCGGCGGAGCGCCAGAAGTTGGTCAGGGCGGAGATGCCGGCCGGCGAGTTGGGGTCGGCCTGGCCGACGACGCGTACCGCGCCGTGGATCTCGACGTCGTCGGGGTGGCTGCCGAGGCCGGCCACGGTCGTGTAGTAGCCGAGCTTCGCATTGACCTCGTAGCGGCCGGGCTTGAAGAGCACGGCGTAGCGGTCGGTGCCCATCTCGTTGTGTTCCTGCGCGGTGAAGAGCCGGTCCAGGGTGGACTGGATCTCCTCGACCGGGGTGGTCGGGTCGTAGACGAAGACGTTCGGCCCGAAGTCGGGGTCGCTGCTCTCCCCGGTACCGGCGGGCGCGGCCGAGGCCGGCAGCGCGGGGAGCCCGAGGGCGGTCAGCGAAGCCGCCGACGCGGCGGTGAGGGTGAGGAAGCGGCGGCGGGAGGGGTCGAGTGGTCTCATCGGCCTGCCTGTTCGGGGGTGGGGGTAGGGGTCGACCGTGCAGCTGAGAGCGCTCTCACGGCCGGGACCTCCTGTTTCTACCCCCTGTTCGCCGGTCGCGCCAGGGTCCGCCGGTTCCGGAACTTCAGCGGGCGTCGTACCGGGCGCGGGCCGCCTCGACCTCGGCGAGATGACCGGTGGCCCACGCCTCCAGGCCGGCGACCAGGTCGAGCAGGCTGCGGCCCAGCGCGGTCAGCGCGTAGTCGACCCGGGGCGGGACGCTGGCGTGCACGGCGCGCGTCACGAGCCCGTCGCGCTCCAGGCCGCGCAGCGTCTGGGTGAGCATCTTCTGGCTGATCCCGTCGATCCGCTCGGCCAGCTCGCCGTAGCGCCGCTCCCCGTCGGCGAGGGTCAGCACCACCAGGACGCTCCAGCGGTCGCCGATCCGGTCGAGGACCTTCCGGCTGCCGCAGTTCCGGTTGAACGGATCTGGCTTCACGAGTTCACTCTCTTTCGGTGCGTACCGAACTTCAAGGTGCCTACTCTCCAACGGGAAGTGGCCCGACGGTGTTCCCGTTGCTCACCGGTGACAGGCCCCACCGCGAGCACCCCGGGAGTTCCCATGTCCATCGTCGTCACCGGCGCCACCGGCCACCTCGGCCGCCTGATCGTCACCTCGCTGCTGCGCCGGGGCGTACCGGCCGACCGGATCGTCGCGCTCGGCCGGGACACCGACCGCCTCGCCGAACTGGCCGCGCAGGGAGTGGTCACCCGACGGGCCGACTACGAAGACGTCGAGTCGCTGCGAGCCGCCTTCACCGGCGCCGAGCAGCTGATGTTCGTCTCCGGCAGCGACGTCGGCCGTCGGCTCGCCCAGCATCACAACGTGATCGCCGCCGCGCAGGCCGCCGGCGTCGGGCTGGTCGTCTACACCAGCATCGTCCGGGCCGACACCTCCAGCCTGCTCCTCGCCGCCGACCACCGGGCCACCGAGGCGGCACTGCGCGAGAGCGGCCTGCCGTACGTCCTGCTGCGCAACAGCTGGTACCTGGAGAACTACACCGGCCAGCTCCCGACGTACCTCCGGCACGGCGTCGCCGGCGCGGCCGGCGACGGGCGGGTCAGCGCCGCCACCCGCGCGGACTACGCCGAGGCCGCCGCCGCGGTGCTCACCACCGAGGGACACACCAACCGGGTGTACGAGCTGGGCGGCGCGCCCTTCATGCTGACCGACCTGGCCGCCGAGGTGTCCCGGCAGAGCGGCACCGACGTCGGCTACACCGACCTGCCGGTGGAGAAGTACACCGAACTGCTGGTCGCGGCCGGTCTCCCCGAGGGGTACGCGGCCGCCCTCGCCGACGCCGACCGGGGACTCGCCCTGGGCGAGCTGGAGGCTCCCGGCGACGACCTGACCAGCCTGCTCGGTCGCCCGCCGACCGGCCTCGCCGAGGCGATCCGCGCCGCGCTCTGAGCCGACCCGGCTGGTTGCCCCGGACCCCGGCGGTCCGGGGCAGCCAGCGGTCAGACCCGGTCGACCCCGCGCTTCACCAGGTCGTCGACGAGCGCCTCGACATAGTCGGCGGTCTCCTCCCAGCGGGTGACGGCCACGCTGTGGATGCCCATCGCCTTCACCGGATAGTCGTTGCCGCCCACGTCGAGCCGGTCACCGACGAAGAGCACGTTGTCGGTCCTCAGGTCCAGGAACTCCAGCAGCTTCCGCATGCCGTACGCCTTGTCCACGCCCTTGCGGGTGACGTCGATCGAGGTCGAGCCGCCGCCGCGCACCTCCAGGTCCGGCAGCTTCTCCGCCACTGCGTCCCGCAGCCGCTTCTTCTTGCCGCCGTCCGGGTCCCAGCCGTACTTCTCGGCCGGGGGGGCGGACTGGCCCAGCGCGGAGAAGGTGATCTGGCTGCCCCGGTCCTCGATGATGTCGCCCCAGGTCTTCGACTCCCAGAGACCCAGCGCCTGCGCCGACTCGGTCAGCGCCGCGACCACCCGGGCCTTGTCCGCCTCGCTCAGGTCCTCCGCGTAGACCAGCCGCCAGTCGCCGTCCCGCCAGCGGTAGTAGCGGGTGCCGCAGGTGGGCATCAGGTGCAGCCGGCGGCGCTGCTCCTCGGTCAACTCCAGGTGCGCGAGGACCTGCGCCTCAAACTGCTCGAACCGGCCACCCGAGATGATCAGGACCTCGACCTCGGTGAGCAGGTGACCCAGCAGGTCAGCCATGCGACGATCGATCTGGGACTTGGAGACCGCCAGCGTGTCGTCCAGGTCGAACGCCACCACTCGAAGATCGTTCATCAGGTACCACCATGTCGTCGCGGGCAGGCCAGGAGTAGCAGGGTACCGACGATGACCCGCTGACCCCCGGGAGGCCCAGGGCCGGCGTACGACCGAGGGCCGGTCGTCACGCGCCGCAGCCCTCTCCGACGCAGGCTAACAGCCGCGCGGCGACCGGCACGGCCCGTTCGGCGACATCAGGGTCTCCGCCCGCGCCCTGGGTTTGTCCCGCCGCGCGCCCTAGGGTGACATCGTGATCACCTGCGTCGTGCACTACACCATCGACCCGGCCCAGATCGAGGCGTTCGAACGGTTCGCGCGGGCGTGGATGCGGCTGGTCGCCAAGCACGGCGGTGTGCACCACGGCTACTTCCTGCCCGCCGAGGGCGCCAGCGACAAGGCCGAGGCGCTGTTCAGCTTCGAGAGCCTGACGGCGTACGAGCGCTACCGCGCGCGGTTCGGCACCGATCCGGAGTTCGTCGCCGCCGACCGCATCCGGGACGAGTCGGGGTGCGTCGTGCGCTACGAGCGGACGTTCATGCGCCCGCTTCTGCCCACTGACTGAGCGGCGTCGCCGCTGGTGGTGGGAGAGCTGAGCTGGTGCCCCCGGCAGGATTCGAACCTGCGACACACGGTTTAGGAAACCGATGCTCTATCCCCTGAGCTACGAGGGCGCGAGGGCCCAGTCTAGCGACCTGGGGGTTCACCTGGGGTGGCAGGGAGTCGCCCACGTTCACCCACGTTCCCCGCACCGCCGTTCTCGCAGCCCAGGAGCACACCCCGAGCACACGGACCCCGATTTGCGACCGGCGGTCGGCCGCGGTGACCTGCGTTGGCACCGGTTCACCCGGGGTGGCATCCGCTGGGGAGCACACCGCGCACACCATCGAAGGTCACGGGTGCAGATGATCGCACCCGGCGCGCTCCAAGGGCGCTGCTACGAGAGGGAGAGGGGCAGGTTAACGCTATGGAGTCTTAGCGAGACAACAGGTAGCTTGGTCGCACCGCAAGCCGTGCAGACGTCTCATCACGGCAGGGTGCTTGTCGGCAGCGCATCAGACGCTGGAGGTGATTATGGTCGCCCGGATCGACCCGGCTTGGTGGACGTCGGGCACCTGGGAGGGGCGGCCGATCAGGCAGTTCCTGGAAAAGCGCGATGTCGCGGTGATCTTCAGGTTTCTGCACGCTCGCGGCGTGTCCTACGGGGCGATCGCCGCTCTGGTCGATGTCTCCGCCAACCGCGCCGCCGAAATCGCCAAGGGGGCGCGGCAGGTTACGGCCTACGAGGTGCTGGAGCGGGTCGCCCTCGGCCTGAACATCCCGCGGGCTGCCATGGGTCTCGGCCGTGAGCAGGACGTGCCCGCCGTCGGAGAGGTTCAATCAGTACGCAGGCAGGTACCCACGAGCGTCCAGCACTTACCCCAGATGATGAGTGGGCGTCCATCCGCCGACATGGGCGGTCTCGCTCGCCTGCGCGCGGAACTGGACGAGGCACTGTCGTCCTCCAGCGTGTCGCCTCGGCACCTCGAGTTGGTTGAAGAGTCGACGAGCGAGCACATGCGGGTCTATCCCTCGGCGGCGCCGACCGTCATGCTGTCGAGACTTGCGGATGAGTGTGCCGAGGTGCAGGTTCTTTCGCGCCGGCGGCAACCCGCGACGGTTCAGGCCCGCCTGTCGGGTGCCGCAGCTCTGCTGGCAACGATGTGTGCCGACGCGCTCATGCGACTGGGCAACGCCAGTGAGGCGCGGCTGTGGTACCGGACGGCGATCCACGCCGCGGACGACAGCGCGGACCCGCGGCTCCAGGTGTTGGCGCGCGCTCAGGCGGCGATGCTGCCCTACTACTTCGGTGACCCGCACCAGACGGTGGCGATGGCGGATCAGGCGCTCGCCATCACGGCTTCGGCGTCGCCGTCCGGCGCGCTGGCAGCCGCCGGACGCGCGAGGGCGTTGGCCCGCCTCGGGGCGGCTGACCAGGCGAGAGCGGGGATCGAGCAGGCGCACCGCATGTTCGACGAGGCAGGGGACGACGACAGCGATGCAGCGTTCCGCTTTCCCGCGAAGCGGCTGCTGTTCTACCTGTCCGGGGCAAGGACATGGCTTGGCGACACGAAAGAGGCGTACCGGATCCAGGACGAAGCGCTGAGCTTGTACGGTCCCAGGCCGAGGGTGCCGATTGATCCTGCTCTTATCGCCCTGGACCGTGCCCTCTGCCTCGTACGCGACCTTCGGTTCGCGGAGGCTGCAGTAGCCGCCTGCGCCGCCGTCGCCGGGCTGCCCGAGCTGCAACGCACGGAGATCGTCCTGTCCAAGGCGGTTCAGGTCGTATCGGCGATTCCGCAACCCGCACAGGGCAGGGAGGTGATCGAGTTGGCGGAGTACGTGCGGGCGTGCCGCGAGCGGAGCCGTACCCTTGCAGCCGGAACTGCTGTGCTCGAACCCTAGGGGCCACATGTTCGTCGAGGCACGAACGCGTCCGATGCTCGCCGAGGTGTGTCGGAAGCTGGGCTGCTCTGCTGCCGAGGCGCAGTTGCTTCGGCATCACACCAACGCGGTGTACGCCGTGGGCGACGTAGTAGTCAAGATCGCTCCGCTGGAGTTCGGACTCGACCGCTCACGGACGGTGGTGGCGGTCGTTGACTGGCTGTCGGCCAAGGGCTTCCCGACCGTGGGTCTGTGCTCCCAGGTGCCGGCTCAACCGCTCGTGGTCGACGGGCACGCCGTCACGGTGTGGCAGCGTTTGGACCCGGCGGACGACAACCCCGTCACCACCGCAGAGCTCGGGCAACTCCTGCGGGAACTGCACGGCTTTCCGATGCCGCCGGTGGAGCTGCCAAGGCTTCAACCAGCCAAGAGCGTCCGCAGATCCGTGGACAACGCCCACCTCATCGACGATCTGGACCGCGACCTGTTGCTGAGCCGGCTCGAGGTTCTCAAAGCGGCCTGGTCATCGATGGCGTTCCCGCTGGGAGACAGCCTGATCCAGTCCGACCCCCAGACCCGCAACGCTCTACGACGGTTCGACGGTACCCCGGTCCTGGCCGACTGGGACGGTATCGCGATCGGGCCACGAGAGTGGGACATCGCCACCGTCGCGGTTCACTGTCGGCGATTCGGCGGCGGCCGGCAGGCCTTCGCGGACTTCACCGCCAGCTACGGCTGGGACGCCACCACCTGGTCGGGCTTCGAAGAGCTCTGCCGATTGCGTGAACTCCAGATGATCGCCACCAACGCGCGCAAGTCCCGGCCCGGCACGTCGGCAGCCGCCGAGGTGCATCGACGGCTTGACGGCCTTCGCAACGAGAATGGTGCCGAGCTGCGTCGCTGGCAGATTCTCTGACCGAAAGGCAGACGGCGCTCCAACCTGATGCGCTCGGACGCGGAACTTCGGCCCGGGATATGCGGTTAGGCGACCGCCTCATATCGGTACGCTGCGTGCATGGCATCGCCAAACTCCCCCGTGCGCGTTCGATTTGCCCCATCACCGACAGGCATGTTCCACGTGGGTAACGCCCGCTCTCTGCTCTACAACTGGGTGCTAGCCAAGCAGTCCGGCGGCACGATGGTGCTGCGGATCGAGGACACGGACGCCGAACGTAGTAAGCCGGAGTGGGTGCAGGGCATCATCGACGCCATGGCCTGGCTCGGCGCCGGCCCCGATGAGTACGAGGGCCCCCTGTTCCAGTCCGCCTATGTCCAGCACCACCGCGACGCCATCGCGAAGCTGCTCGCGGCAGGTCAGGCCTACTACTGCGACTGCGTGCGTACGCAGGTCGTGGAGCGAACCGGCAGCGAACACAAGGGGTACGACGGTTACTGCCGCGACCGCGGCCTGGCCGCGGCGCCCGGAAGCGCGGTGCGGTTCCGGACACCGGACGAGGGTCAGACCGTCGTGCGGGATCTGGTGCGCGGCGAGCCCACGTTCGACAACGCCACGATTGAGGATTTCGTCATCGCACGTGGTGACGGCTCCCCGGTGTTCTTGCTCGCGAATGTCGTCGACGACATGGTCATGGGCATCACCCATGTCATCCGCGCCGAGGAGCACCTGCCGAACACGCCTAAGCAGCAGCTGTTGTGGGTGGCGCTCGGGCACGAACCGCCGGTGTGGGCCCACGCGCCGATCCTGGTCAACGAGAAGCGGCAGAAACTGTCCAAGCGCCGGGATCGGGTCGCGCTGGAGGACTTCCGTGCCGAGGGGTACCTGCCCGATGCGATGCGCAACTACCTGATGCTGCTCGGCTGGGCCCCCTCCGGTGACCGGGAGATCGTCCCCTGGGACGACATCGTGACGGAGTTCCGGATGGCCGACGTCAATCCGTCGCCGGCGTTCTTCGACGTCAAGAAGCTGCGGGCATTCAACGGCGACTACCTCCGCGCGTTGAGCACGGAGGAGTTCATCTCGGCGTGTCAGCCGTGGCTGCGCGGTGAGTACGCCCCGTGGCGGGCTGAGGACTACGACGACGTGGCCTTCGCCGCTGTCGCGCCCCTGGCGCAGACCCGGGTCGCGGTGCTCAGCGAGATCGTCGCCATGGTGGACTTCCTGTTCCTGCCGTTCCCGTCGATCGACGAGGCTGCTTGGACGAAGGCCATGACCGGGGAGGCCCTGGCGCTACTCACCGAGGTGGCTACCGCGTTCGAGAAGGTGGAATGGGATGCCGAGTCGCTCAAGCGCACGGTCGAGGAGTTGGGGGCAGCTCGCGGTCTGAAGCTGGGTAAGGCTCAGGCGCCGGTCCGGGTTGCTGTGACCGGCCGTACCGTCGGGCTACCCCTGTTCGAGTCGTTGGAGGTGCTCGGTCGGAGCCGCACTGCCACGAGGATCAGGAGTGCGATCGACCGGCTCCCGTAGGGTCTAGGTGGTGCCGCTTCTCTGAGTGGGGGCGGCGCCGCTCCCTATAGATGGCGGTTGAAGGTCGCCGATCCCGGTGCCGAGGAGTTCGTCAGCCATTCGGAGAGCTACCACGACGCTCTCCTGCGGCGAGACGCCCACGGGCAGGTGCTTCCGCGCGAGTTGAGCCCGAAGAGCTGTCCCCCGCGGTCCGTTGATGACCTCGACCGAGCCGTGCGCCTTGTCGGGCCGGCACTCTTCAAGCCCGCGATCGCGCCAGCGAACGTGTCGCCTCGCCAACGGGACCGGTTGCCCGATCATCGCGAGCAGGTGGAGGTCGGTGGTGTCGTTCAGGGCGCGATGCACGCTCTCCGTAAGCCCGGGCCTGGCCGCGTCGACGCCGCGCAGGCCCTCCCGCGCGAGGAGCGCGCTCGCGTGCACGGCGACCCGCAGAGGTGGCGGTGCGGCCTCGAAGGCCGAGGTCACCCTGGTGTTGAGGTCGGTGGGGCGGAACCCGCTCTGGGTGAGGATTCCGTCGACCGAGAATCCGCCGCGGTAGCCCAGCCGGCGGCGCAGGGCCGCGCCCATCCACCGGGTCAGCTCGATCAGGGCTCGCTGTCGGGCCACGGGCATGGGTGCGGTGCCCGCGCAGAGGAAGGTCCCGTCGGCGGGCCGCCGCGGTACGAGAAGCTCCAGTGGGGTGAATGCGACAGTCGACTCGACGAGCACCAATCCGTGCAGGCGGCAGGGCACGCCGGGGAGCATCGGCATGGCGCGGATCCGCCGTCGCTCTGTCGACTCCGCCCGCCGACTGGGCATGCCCGCGCTCGACCATTGGATGTCCCCACCGCCGGCCGAGGGCTCGGCCCCGCACGTCTGCCTTGCGGTGACGATTTCGGTCCCCGGCGGGCTGACAGGCTGCCACAGCGATGCTGGCTCGTCGTACACCACTGATTCCGCACGCGGCAGGCCGATGGAGTCCCACAGCACATCCACCACGCTCTTGTGTTCGAAGAGGCTCCAGCTCGGGTGCTTGGCGCCGATGAGCGGCCGGCTGCCTGTCACCAGCGGCTCCAGAGGGTCGGTGACGAAAAGCGCTGCTCGCCTGTCGGGATCGAAACGATCCACGAGTGCGCTCAGCGGCGAGTCCGTCGCGAGGGTGGCGAGGAGAGCGTGCCGGTCCGCGAGCAGTTGGGCTGCGCTGCGGGTGCCGGGCGGGCTCGGCAAGGAGGCGAGGAGGTTGCCGTCGAAGGCCAGGACCAGGACGTCGGCCGCGCCCGCAGCCGCCAGCAGATTTCGCCAGTGAGGCTCGTCCGCGCTGTGGGAGCAGAAGACCACCGCCCTCTCACCGGTCACCTTTGGCTGGATCGCGGTGGCGAGCGCTTCGAGGAGAGAATCATCTCGCATGGCGCCACCGTCGCTGGCTCACCGGGTCCAGCCCTCGCAGGACGAGGTTGGCCGGAGTTCGATGTATGAGCTCGAAGCGATCAGCCCCGAGAGCGCGGATGATCCGCTCCTCACTGCGGTCAGGGTCTCGGGAGTCGTACTCGATGATAACGATCCCAGGGCGGTGCTCGGCCGGGTCGAAGGACGACCAGACGTCCAGCTCTGTGCCTTCGACATCGATGTTCAGGAGGTCTATCCGCTCGATTCCGAGGTCGTGGAGCAGGTCTCCGAGCCGGAGGCAGGGAGCGGTGCCCACGGTGTAGCCCTGGCCCCGGTCACCCAGGCCGGACCAAGAGGGCTTGGCGTCGTACTGGCTGAAGGTCTGCTCGCCGGCGGTGTTAGAGATGGCGCAGTGGCGTACCACGCAGTGGCGTCTCGTCAGGGACGCGCGGTTCCGCGGATCAGGATCGACGCACAACCCCGTCCATCCCCGCCTCTCGAAGTAGAGGGTGTTGCTACCCCGTACCCCGTCGCCTGCCCCGACATCGACGAAGACGCCCTGTGCCGGAGCGGCCAGGTGTTCGACGAGCCAGCGGTCCTCACCCCACTGACCGAAGTACGGGTGCGGTTGGGTGTACGGCGGGTCGAAGCCGCTGTTGGGAGGCTGAGAGGCGCTGATGGTCGCTCGGTTCGGCGGATTCGGTGAGGCGGTCATGAGCCGCTCGCCGAGTAACCGAGAACCAGCAGTCGCCGCGGTCTGTCGGTGCTGTTCGGCCCGCTGGCGTGCACGAGCGCGGCATCCCAGGCCAGCAGTGATCCCGCTGATGCCTCCAGCGTCACCGCCTGCTCGTCGGGCGCGTCATCGTCCGGGACGACCGGCCCCTGGTTTGGTGTCGGCTCGTGTCGCACAGGGCGTCGGTGACTGCCGGGCCAGACCTGCAGCGCCCCTGCGGCTGCGGGGCAGTCGTCGAGACACAGCGCCACCGTGATCACTCGGTCGTAGCCGCGCGCCGCGAAGTACGAGGCGTCGGAGTGTTTGCGGACGTCCTCGCCGAGAACTGGCAGTTCGGCCCAATCGGCGGGGTCGGCGAGTGCCGCCTTGTAGGTGACCTTGTCCTCCATCAGTGTCGCCTTGGCGGAGAGCATCGACGAGGCGAGGAATCCGATATCCTCGCTCGCCGCCATGCCCGCGAAGGCCGGTGCGAGATCGACGACAGGTTTGATCTTGAAGACGTACGGTCGGCCATCCGGCAGGCGCCACCAGGTGAGGCGAGGATGCGCCGTCCGCAGGGACACGGTCTGGCCGATGATCTGCTCGAATGCCAGGTCGGCGGCGACGCGCAACTGGGACAACGTCTCGCGCTCCAGGAATCCCTCGATGGCGAGGTAGCCGTCCTGACGGTAGCGGTGCCGGAGGTCTTCGCCGGTCGCTCGCATCATTGGACCCCTTTCCGGGCGCACGGCACGAGGAAGTCACCCGTCGGCTTCGTCCAGCCGCTCGGCAGTTGATTCGCAGGGATGGTCACCTTCGTTGCGCTCCAGCCCGGGAAGAAGTGGTCCAGCACTTCGACGCGCGCTTCGGGCAACTCTGTGCCGCTGTGGAAGAAGCTGAAGCGACCTCCGGGCCGCAGGACAGGGATCGCTATCCGTTCCACGAAGCTGGTGAAATCGGCGTCGGCGTGCCCGTCTGGCGGCCAGGTGTCGTACATGATCGCGTCGATGCTCTCCGGCTCAAGATCGAGCACCTGCCATGGTTCGACGACAACCATGACGGGACAGGGCAGGTGCTCGCGGATTCTCAGCGCGACCAGGTCCACGACCGCCGGATGGGGTTCGACGGCGGTGTAACTGGCGGGTCGCAGCGGTGCGATCTGCTGGGCGAAGACGCCCAGGCCAAGACCGATCTCCAGCACGTGCGCTCCGTGTTGATCTCCGAGTAGCGCGGCGGCGTGCTCAGCCATCAGGGCGGACTCGGCGAAGAACATCACGTACGTGCCTCCGAGGCGGAGGCCCTCGTCGTCGATCATGGCCGGGCGGGCGCACAGCTCGCGGAGATGACGGAGATGAACCTCGTCCAACGTCACCGGCATCAGCACGGCTCCTGCTCGCGGAAGCGGCTCACCGGGTCGATCTTCAGGAACCGCTGGATGTATCCCGGCGCCGTCCGCATCGTTGCCCGGGCCAGCGCCTCGCCGGCGACCCCGATGGGCGCCTCGGATCGGATGAGCACGTACGCCGGATCGTCCAACTGGCCGCCGTTGCGTGCCGCGATGAGCACCTCGGCGTACGTCCCGAGCTCGGCCATGATGCGTCGTGCCAGTTCATCGGCTACGGCCGTGTAGATCTTCCCGACGTGGTGAAGCGGGTTCTTGCCTGCGGGCGCCTCGCCGCTCGCCGGACGAAGGGGCTCGATCGCCCCGTTGTACCGGTTGCCCCGTCCGACGGCGCCACAGTCTCCCTTGCCCAGTGAGGTGCCGAAGGGTGCGAGGTAGCCACGACCGGGCACGTCCTTGGTGTTCAGCGACAGCCGTGCCCCAGTTGCCGTCGGTGTCTCGTCGAGCACCCGCTTGAGCTCACCCTCGATCTCGTCGCGGATGGCGTCAAGCGCCGTCCGATACTCCGACCAGCCGTGAACGTTGGCGGGATGGAAGGGCACTGCCGCGGTCACGTCCAGTTGGCCACGGTCGCGGACCACCATGACCTTGACGTCGGTGCCGGTCTGGTAGCGGGTGCGGAAGGTGGCGCCGGTCAGCAGCGTCTCCAGTCGGACCGCCGTCCGCGCCGCGATGCCACGAAGGCTCGTCCCGGCGCACACGACGGTGTCGTTGGCGACGGATTCACTGGCGAGCACCTTCGTGATCCCGGCAGCCGTCCGAGGCTGGTAGAACTCCCTGTCGTGATCGACCCCGGTGCCGGCGGTGTTGTTCACGTGTATGCGCAGGTGCCCAAGGATTGCCGGGTCGTCCAACGTGCTGGTGAGAACAGCGCGGACCGTGTCGTCGAATAGTTTGGCGATGGACACCTCGTTGCCGTCGATCCGCTCCGTGACCTTGCCGAAGAGGTAGCAGTCGACCGGCTTGCGGATGTCGTACCCACCGAAGCGGACGTCGGCGGCCGCGCCCACCAGCGTCACCTTGTCGACCCAATGGTTCGGTACAGCACCGAAGCGCTCCTGGCAGGTTGCGGAGTAGCGGCGGGAGAAGCTGTCGGCGACCAGGTCCGCGAGGCTGTCAGGGTGGCCGATGCCCTTGCGCTCCGCGACATCGAACGGTGCCCGGTCGGGGTGTATCGCCCCGAGGCTGGTGATGACCTGCATGGCGCTTTCTCCTCTCCTCACCGGCGCGGCGGGGCCGGGACGGCGGATGCGGGCAGCGGCGGATCGACGAGGTACGCCATGCACTGCGACAGGACCAGGACACGCTTCGCCGGGCACGGCTCCGGTGCGGAGGCGGGCCGGAAGGTGCCGTCGTAGAGGTTTCCGTAGCTGGTCGGCACGGAAGCACACCGCCGAACCTCACCGGTCACGGTCACCTTGAAGGAGGTCATCCCCGCCGTGCAGGGCTGGCCGCGGAAGGCGAGCATTCCGTCGAGGTACGGCCGGTTGAAGGTGTACTCGCCGGAGTTCTCCAGGATCAGCGCACGCTCCGCGTCGGTGTACGCCTCGGGGTACCGGCGACCTTCGTAGACGCCCTTGAACACCTTGGCCCGCAGCGGATCCACTCCGAGAGCCGCCAGCGACGCCAAGTCGTCGCGTAGTCGCGGGAGCAGCGGCGGGAAGAGCACGTACAACGCCACCACGTCGAAGCCGGCCCCACGCAGGATCCGGAATGACTCGGCGTACTCCGTCATCGGCAGACCGAGGCGGTCACGCTCCGGTACGTGCAGGGCTGCCACGATCTTCGCCACCCGCGTCGGGTCCACCTCGTTGGCGAAACGGGTGACCAGCTCGGGCGACGCCAGGTTGGTGTTGATGCTGATCCAGTTGCGGCGGGTCAGCCCGGCACAGAGCTCCACGAAACCGGGAAACAGGAACGGCTCTCCGCCCGACATGTGCACGAGACTCGTGCGGCCGAGGTCCTCGAAACGCTGAACCACCAGGTCGGCGTCAGGCTCGTTCAGGTGCTTCTTGTTCAAGACGTAACGAATCTGCGGATGGCAGTACTCGCAGAAGAAGTTGCAGCGGTTCGTCAGGTGCCAGTCGAACTCCCACTCCCACGGCGCCGGGTCCGACGTCATCGCTGACACACGCACCGGTCCCACCTCCCCACGCTCGGCCGCCGACATCATTTCGACGGATACCGATGTCAACTCTGGCGTTGAGAGTGTTGACCGGGACACCTCACGGTGGGGTCCCACGGTGGCCCCTCACCGTGGGCTGTCCCGCCTGCCGTGATCACGAAATCGTTCATTCGTCCTGCACTGCCCGGGGGTGCAGAACGGATCACCGGTGTGCAGGAACCCGTAGGGCGTGTGAGTTACGAGAGGCAATCCTCCGCATACGTCCTCATCCAAGTGCCGATGCAGGAGGAGGGCGTCGAATGTTTGAACAGAACGACTTGGCTCGTTACGGCTATCGCCAGGAGTTGGCTCGGAGGCTGCGGTTCCGGGACCTCTTGGCCTACGGCCTGGTGTACATGGTGCCGATCGCGCCGATGGCGATCTTCGGCAGCGTTTACGCCGGCTCGGGCGGGATGGTGGCTCTGGCGTACACGGTCGGTGTGGTCGCGCTGGTGTTCACCGCGTTCTCGTACGCGCAGATGGTGAAGGCTTTCCCCATGTCGGGCAGCGTCTACAACTACGCCGGCCGGGGCATCAGCGCGCCGGTCGGTTTCCTGGCCGGCTGGGTGATCCTGCTCGACTACGTCCTCGTACCGGGCCTGCTGTACCTGGTGGCGTCGGTAGCGATGCACTCGACCGTGCCGGCCGTGCCAGTGTGGCTGTGGTTGCTCGGGTTCGTCGCGGTCAACACGATGGTTAACTCGGTGGGGATCCGGATGACCGCGATGGTGACCCGGGTGATGCTCGTCGGCGAGCTGATCGTCTTGGCGATCTTCCTCGCCGTCGCCGGCTGGGCCCTCGCCTCGGGCAGGGGCCGGTTCAGCTGGGAGGCGTTCTACAACGCCGACACCTTCACCTGGTCCCTGGTAGCGGGAGCGGTGTCGATCGCGGTGCTGTCCTTCCTCGGCTTCGACGGGATCAGCATGCTGGCCGAAGAAACCAAGGGCGGCTCTCGGCAGATCGGCCGGGCGATGGCCGCCGTCCTCGTCCTGGCCGGTGTGCTGTTCATCGCACAGACGTGGCTGGCCGCGATGCTCGTCCCCGAGCCGGCCTCGCTGCTCAGTGACGGGGATCCGAACGGCACCGCCTTCTACGATGCCGCGCAGGTGGCTGGCGGAGGCTGGCTGGCGACGTTGTGCGCGGTCGCGACCGCGATCGCGTGGGGCCTGCCGAACTCGATGGTCGCTCAGGTCGCCACGTCCCGGCTGCTGTACGCGATGGCCCGGGACCGGCAACTGCCCGGCTTCCTGGCGAAGGTGTCGATCCGCCGCAACGTGCCGATCAACGCGACCCTGCTCACCGGCGTCGTGTCCCTCGCGCTGGGCCTGTACATGGCCACCCGGGCGGACGGGATCACGCTGCTGTCGTCGCTGATCAATTTCGGGGCGATGGTCGCGTTCCTGGTCCTGCACGTCTCCGTGGTTGTGCACCACCTCATCCGCCAGCGCAGCGGCAACTGGTGGGCGCACCTGGTGATGCCCGGTATCGGCTTCGTGATCCTCGCCTACGTGGTGATCAACGCGAACATCGCCGCGCAGCGTCTCGGTCTGGCCTGGCTCGCCCTCGGCATGGTCGTACTCGCCGGCCTGTACCTGACCGGCCGCCGGCCCGCCCTGTCGGGTCTGGCGCCCGCGCAGCCGCAGGCCCGCCACGTCGAGCGGGTGTGACGACCATGGACACGATCACCTACCGGCCCGCCCGCGACGAGCTGGCCTACACCTTCGGCGGGCGGATGCCGGTGGCCCACATCCGCTCCGGTGACACCCTGCAGGTGCACACCGAGGACTGCTTCGGCGGCCTCGTCCGCGGCCCGGCGGACCTGCCGTCGCAGGTGTGCCGCATGCCGTACCTGAACCCCGTGTCCGGGCCGTTCTTCGTCGAGGACGCAGTGCCAGGCGACACCCTCGCCGTCCACCTCGCCTCGATCGTTCCGGCCCGCGACTGGGGAGTCTCCTCGACGTTCCCGCACTTCGGGGCACTGACCTCCACCTCGCATACGGCGACCCTGCAGCCGCCTCTCGAGGAGCGGGTGTGGGTGTACGACATCGACCGGCAGGCCGGCACGGTCCGCTTCCACGCCACCGACAGCGACCACACGGTCGACCTGCCGCTGGACCCGATGATCGGCACCATCGGGGTGGCGCCGGGCGGGTTCGAGTCGCGTTCGACAATCGTGCCCGACAGCCATGGCGGGAACCTCGACACCCCGGAGCTGCGCGCCGGTACCACCCTGTACCTGGGGGTGAACGTGCACGGGGCGATGCTCGCCCTCGGCGACGGCCACGCCTGCCAGGGCGAGGGTGAGGCCTGTGGCGTCGGGGTGGAGATCGCCACAACCACCACCCTGATCATCGAGGTCATCAAAGGCGTCCCGACGGTGTGGCCCCGCCTGGAGACCGACACGTCGATCATGTCGGTCGGCTGCGCCCGTCCCCTTGAAGACGCGTACCGGATTGCGCACCGCGACCTGGTCGGCTGGGTGGTAGACCTCACCGGCCTGGAGCAGCTCGACGCCTACCAGCTGGTGTCACAGGCGGGACGGGCGCCGATCGGCAACGTCTGCGACCCGAACTACACACTCCTCGCCGCCGTCGACAAGGTACTGCTTCCGCAGCCGCAAGCCGCCTACGACGGGGTGCACGCCCGCTTCCGGCAGCACACCGACGGGCCGAGGTAGAGGGCGGGATCCACATGGCCTCCTCCATCCCCCAGCTGCCGTTGCGGGACGAGTTGTTCCTGCTCGGTCACGACGACGACACCGGCCAGCCACACATCCACCGCCAGGCCCTCGCACTCGGCCTGGCGGGTGCGGTGCTCATCGACCTCTTTCTCGCCGGGCGGATCGGTCTCGACACCACGGACGACACCCAATCGGGCGAGGAGCAGCGGCTGTGGCTGCACCTGGACCGCCCGGTCGGGGACTTGATCGCCGACACCGCCCTGGCCTCCATCCGCTACGCCCACCCGACCCCGCCGCTGCGGAGGTGGCTGCGCGGGTTCGCCGACGACCTGTACGACCGCACCCGCGCCGGCCTGCACGCCGGCGGGATCCTGCGCCACGACGTGCGTCGCCGCCTGGGAGGGCTCGCCCGCACCGACCGCTACCTGCCCACGGACCTCAAGTGGCCGGTCGTCGCCCGCGCCCGGTTGCACTACATCGCCGCCGGCCGTGACCAGCCCGACAACCACACCGCCGCCCTCGGCGGCCTCGTCGCGACCCTCGGCCTGACCAACCACCTGTACCTCGCCGACGACATCGCCACCCTCACCGCGCAGCTACGCACCATTGCCGCGCAGCACCACCGGCAGGTACGCGACATCACCGCCGCGGTCGACGCCGCCGTCGGTGACCTCGCCACCGCCACCTACCGGTAAGCCCGCCCCACCCACCCGCTGCCCTTGGAGGCATCCCATGGACGTCATTCCGCGTATCCGTGCCGCCCGGTGGGCGGACAAGGAACCGGTCGCCGCGCTGATCGCCGACGCCCTGCACTCCGGCCCGCTCGCCCAGTGGCTGGTGCCCGACCCGACCTGCCGGCAGCGGATCCTCACCGACGTGGCGGTGATCTGGGTGGAACACGCCATGTTCTTCGGCGACATCCAGATCATGGACGACCTGAGCGCCGCCGCCATGGGGTTTCACCGCTACCGCAGCATCCCGCCACCGTCGAACTACCACAGCCGACTGGCCGACGCCGCCGGCCCGCACGTGCGGCAGTTCGAACTCCTCGACCAGCTACTCACCCCGGTCCGACCCACCGAACCTCACCACCACCTGGCAGTCCTCGCCGTCCTTCCCGCCGCCCAACGACGCGGCATCGGCAAGGCGATGCTCACCCACCATGAAAGCCGCGTCGACCGCATCGACATGCCCTCGTGGACCGAAATCGCGCCCGACAGCCAGGACCTGTACCGCAAGCACGGCTACCTCCCGAGACCCACGCTCACCCTGCCCGACGGGCCGGTCCTCGTCCCGATGGGCCGCAACCCTCACCCGAACCGCGGCTCCTGGCCCCTGAACACAGCCAGGCCGGCAACCGTCACCGCCCCGGCCCGCGCCCAGTCCGACGCCCAACGCTAGGCCCTGGGTTTCGGTAGCCAGGTCCGGCTAGCACCGCCCCTCTCTGTCGCCGCCCCGCGTCATCGCCCACCCTCTGCGTCGGGCCCACGTCGGGGCGTCCAAGCCGGTCGCCCGCCCGTTGAGGGAGGGCAGCGGCGACCGACGTGGCCGGCGACGACAGCCCCCCACTGTCGTCGCCGGCCACACCCTCCGCTCACATGCGCCGTCTGCGGGTCCCTACGAACTTCACAAATCCGGCGCTGCTCCCACCGCCTGAACGCAACCATGAACCCCCAGGAAGGAACGCCGATGCCGACGCGGACGACCGCCATCCCCGCGTGGACACCCGCCTTCGTCGCCGACGTCGTCGCCGCGACCATCGAACAAGCCGCCGTCCACGGCCTGCACCAAGCGCCCCGGGACGTTGCCCGCAGCCACCACCTGTCGCCCGCGACGGTTGAGGAATGGGTCTCGCGGGCCCGCGCCGTGCAGGCCGCGCCCGTGCCACCCGGCCTCCTGGCCTGCCACACCTGCGCGCGATCCATGATCCTCATCCAGCTGCCCGGCAGCGGCAGGGTCTACCTGTGCGCGCCGTCCTGCGGGCGCACACCGGTGCCGGCCGAGGAGATCCGCGACGCCGTCGCCGCGGTGATCCTGCACCGCACCCCACACCTCGTCCCACCCGGAAAGACGACCCAGGCCGCCTCCTACGCGCTCGGCCCTATCCAACGCGTCACCGTCGGCGCAACCGGCACAGACCTGCACATCACCTGGAGAGCCATCTCCCTACAGGTCACCGGCCCGATGATGGTCATGGCCCAGCGTCTACACCTAGCCCAGCGCCACGCCGCCGACAACAAGCCCGAGCGTGCCATCGACGTCCTGCACAGCGGGCTCCTGCACATCGACCCCACCAGCGGCAGGCTCGCCCTGGACACCGCGACCGCCCGCGCCGCCATGCTCCTGGCCACCCTCACCCTCACCAGCGGCGACCCAGCCGCCGCGCTCCCCTGGGCCCAGTGGGGACACCGCGGCCTGCGCCACCTCCTCCGAGACCCCACCAACCCGGAAGTCCGCGCCGCCCTGCGCGTCCTGGCCGCCACCCACCGCGCCGCCGGGAACCTCACCGCCGCCGCCGACTGCTACAGCGACCTCATCCGCCACCACACCCAAGCCGACGGACCCTACGCACTACCCACCCTCGCCACCCAAGCCACCCTCGCCGTCGTCCTGTACCAACACGGCCACCAGGAACCGGCGCAGCAACTCCTCGCCCGCACCATCGCCGACCACCGCCGTGTCCATCCCCACCACCCCGCCATCGCGCGCATGACAGCCGCCCTGTACCGCATGCACACCACAGCTACCGGCCCGCCGGGGCATCCCCCGCACATCGCAACGTCCGCCACGCCCGGCGCCAGCTAGACCGCCGCGCACCTGACCACCCACCACCGGGACAACCGGCCTGGGCGCACCCGAAACAAATGCGCATCGAAAGGACACCAAACACCTTGCTCCGCACCACCCCCACCACGCGCCGATGGTCGGCAGGACTGATCGCTGGCCTCCTCCTCGCCGGCTGCCAACCCGGACCCGCCAGCCCGACACCGGCCACACCAGCCCCCACGACGCCTCCGATGCCCCCATCCCCGGCACTCGTAGCGACCGCGCCCGGCCTCACCCCACCGCAGCGCCTGCGTCTGCTCGCCGGCACCATCACGGCCGCCCCCGCCGATCGCACCATCGACCTGCCCTACACCTACCTCCACACCCAATCCTGGACTCGTGCCACCAATGTCATCACCCGCTCGGACCTACAGCGCTGGCGCCGCGACGCCGACGACTCCGGCCGTGAGGTGACGCGCCGGCTCCCCGACGTGCGTGGCCTCGCCCACCGTCCGACACCTGACGAGCGCCGCCAGTTCGCCGCTGCCGGGACGAAGACGACGCGATACGTCAGCGGCGAACTCGAGCCCTACCTTCCCGAACCGCTGACCACCGACATCGCCGAGCTTGTTGGTGCGCTGGCCCCACGCGAACTGGCCGGTGAGCCCGCGTACCCGCGCATGCTCGTCCAAGGCGTCATCGGCGTCGCCACCAGCCAGTACCTCAATCAGGAACAGCGCGCAGCCGCACTGGGAGTCCTCGCAGACGTGCCGGCCATCTCCTACCAGGGCGAGCAGACTGACCTCGCCGGACGAACTGGCCTCGGCTTCACCGTGAGTGCTGACAACTCCCAGACGCAGCTCATCGTCCACCCCCGCACAGGCGAGATCCTCTCTGCCCAAGAACGAGTGCACGGCGCGAAGGCGGGCTTGTTCTCCTACGTGCTGATCCTCGAACACGGCCACACCGGCACCGACACCGCAACGCTTGGCGGGCGGCCTTGAGCTGCCCCGTCCGCTCGAGGGCGTACACGGGCGCATCGACTCCGCACGGTGGTGACGTCGCCCTCGACGACGGTCACGTCGTGGCCCGCCAGGTTCGCTCGCCGCCGGGCCGCCAGCCGACCACCGATCTCCACGGCCAGCGCCGACGCGCCAGCGGCCATGAGGGGACCCAGTCACCTGCCCTGCTCTGGGCCCCAATCTCAGAGACGCGCGTACCCGGTCGCAGCCCGCACTCGGCAAGCACCTCATACCCTACGCAGCTACCCCGGCCGAGCTGCCTGAAATTGTCGGGATCATCGTCGAAGCTGCCCGCTGCCTCATCCACTGGCCGTCACCTCTCACGGCGCGAGCGTCGTCCGGAACGACCGAGGCCTCGTAGGAGGGCGGCCTGCTACAGCTCGGCGACGATAGTGGCATCACCCCGCGAGGCAGGGACCGCGGCGCTTCCGGTTGATCTTCTTGGCGACGGCATCTGCGGCGTCCTGGTGCATCCGCTTGGTGACACTCTGGTAGGTGTCACGGGTCAGGGTTGTGGTGGAGTGGCCGAGTTGCTCGGAGACGACCTTGATGTCGACACCGGCGTCGAGGGCGATGGTGGCGGCGCTGTGGCGCAGGTCGTGCAGCCGGATCGGAGGCAGCCCGGCCTTGCGGACAAGCTTGCGGAACCGTTGGGTGACGGCGTTGGGGTGCCACGGCTGTCCGTCGGGGCGGACGAAGAACAGGCCGGTGTCGGGCCATGCGTCGCCGGAGGCGAGTTGCCAGGCGGCGCGGCGGGCCTTGTAGGCGGTGAGGACCTTGGTCGTGTCGGTGTCGAGGGCGACGTCGCGGTTTCCGGCCCTGCTCTTCGGCGGTTTCTGCACGGCGGTGTAGCCGTGGGTGGCGATCTGGTTGTTGATCGTGGTCTCGCGGCGGTGCAACCGCACCTCACTGTCGCGCAGGCCGCACGCCTCACCGCGGCGGGGCCCGCGGTAGGCCATGTAGTGCCACATGGGGTGCAGGTCGGGGGCGTGTACGGCGGCGTAGTCGAGGAACTGCACGACCTGGGCGTCGGTCCAGACCATCACCGGTCCGGGGACCTCGCCGGTGGCCTTCCACCGTTGCACGCGTTCGTCCTCCCACACGATCGGCAGGGGCCTGTCGGCGGGGACCTTGACCAGGGCGGCGGGGTTGGCGCCGACGATGAGTTCGTCGGCGAGGGCGTCGTTGATCGCTTTGCGCAGGCAGGCGCGGATGCGCTGGCGTGTGCTGGCACCAGTGGGTCGCACGCCGGTGACAGACGCGCGGATGGCTGGGTCGGTGCTCGCCTTCGCGGCGGCGATCTCGTCGTTGCGGCGCTCGATGGCGGCGAACATGGCGCGGACGTGGGTGGTGCGCAGCTTGTCCAGCGGGATGTCACCCAGGTGTGGGATCAAGTGGACCCGCGCGATCGATTCGTAGCCGCGGTGCGTGTTCGCGTCGACCGTCAGGTGGGTCAGCCAGCCGGTGAGGTACTCGGCGACGGTGGGCATGTCGGCGAGCGCGCCGTCGCCGCGCAGCCGCTGGCGGATACGGTCGACCTCGGGCAGGGGACGTTTGGCGCGTACGGCGGTTTGCAGCAGGTCGGCGATCTCGGTGCGGCGGCGCCGGTCACCGTCGGCGAGGGCGAGCAGGTCGCGGGCGTGGTCGAGTTCGTCGGCGGCGGCACGGCGGGTGGGAAAGCTGGAGCGGCGTAGCTGCCGGCGCCCGCCGTCGGTGGTGGGTGGTAGTTCGAGCTGGTAGGCCCAGTGGCCGTGGTCGGAGCTCCAGGCACGGTTCGCGCGGCGTAGTTTCGGGCAGTCGTTTCCCAGTGGCTTGCCGGTGTCGGGGTGGCGGCAACCGCAGCGCTTGAAGATGCTTCCGTCTGGCATCGGAGGTGGTGCTCCCGTTCGTCTGGGTGATGGGGCATCGGTTTGGTCGATCGACATCCACGCGTGACCGGCGGCCACGATCAAGTCGCCGCGGTTCCAGGTCCGGTGGGTGGTCCATCCGCTGGGGCCGGTGACCGGCGAAAGTCAGATGCGCCCTGCTGCGGAGTCTGGGATCCTGTCCGGTTCGCGTGAGATCGGGCATGGAGGACGGCCAATGGTGGCGACAGATGACGTGGCGAGGGGCCGAGTGCGGCGCCCACAGCTGCACGCGGCAGTGGGCCAGTTGATGGCGGCGGTGCTCGGCGACTTGGCCGCCCGCGACGGCGTGCCGGTATTCGCGACCGTTCCCGACTTCGGCGAGTGGCACCGCCACGGGCAGGAGTCGTTCGTCGCGATCCGCCGCGGCGCCTGGCAGATGCCGGCTCGGGTCACCGACTACCGGTTCTTGGACACCTTCGCCGAGATCGGGGCGGTGCGGGCCGTCGTGGCCGCCGATGAGGTGCTGCGCTCGCGGGTGGATTGCCTCGTCGGCGTGGAGTTCGCCCTCACGCTCCGGCAACTGGGGTGGACGCTGGTTAAGCACGTCCTCGAACCCATAGTTGCCGCCGTCGGGGGTTACCGGTTCGACCAGGAGGCATTCGACGCCGCGTACAGCAGGTTGGAGGACGGTCTGCTGGCCACGCGGGCGCGGCTGGTCGAGGTGGTCCCGCTGAACGCCTTCACCCCCACCGCGGGCATCGAGGCGGTCACGTTGCCGGACGGCCTGGTGCTGCAAGCGATGAGCGACCGGCAGGTGAGCGCCGCGATCGGCTACCTCGCGGTGCCGATCGCCTTCGCGGGCGGCCCGACCTCGGTGACCGTGTCGCGGTTCCACCAGTGGGCCCTCACCCGCTGCACCTCGTACCCGGTGTGCTCAGCCATGGACGTGCCCGCCCAACCGACGGCGCCGGATTCAGGCGCGCTGGTCGAGCCAGCCAGCCGTCTCGTGACCGCGCTTCGGCTGGTGTGCGGCGGGTCCGTCACCGCGACTCGGGCGATCCGCTGCCCACCGGACGACGACTTTCCCCAGGGACTGGGGCCGACGGCGTCACTGTCGGCGCTACCCACCTTCGACGAAGAGCGACCGACAATCCTTGGGCGAGAGCAGGTTGAGGCGGTGCTCGAGGTGTACGACCTCCTCGCGCGTCCCGCAGTACGGGGGAACCGGGGTCTGCAAACCGCGCTGCGCCGGCTGGTCCTGGCCGGGGCCGACCGGGTACCGACCGACCGGCTCATCGACCTGATCGTCTGCGCCGAAGTGCTGTTCATCAAACTGCCGGGCCTACCAGCGGATCCCCGCAAGCAAGTCAAGATCGTTGACGGAGCGAATGCGCTCCTGGCGGACGACCCTGTCCTGCAGGCGCCGCCCGAGCGACTCGAGGCACTCCTGCGTCTGGGATACCGGCTCCGCAACGACGAGATGCACGGCGACGACCCGAGCAGGCGGGAACTGCATACGCTGACCGGTCAGCCGACAGAGGACCTGTCAGCCGTCGTGGATGACATCGAGCTGGTGTTGCGCCGCGCCCTGGTCGGGCTCCTCTCCGGCGTTGTCGAGCAGTAGTCGGCGCGACTGCACCGGCACGGCATACGGAGCCGCGCATTGGGCGTCCTACCCGCGGCGGGGTCACGGCGGAGGGCTGCAGCCCGTGGTGTCCCTGTCCCCGCCCGAATACCCGCCGTCCTCGTCGGCACCCGCCCCGCCGGTGTCACCAGATGTCGGTACCGGCGGGGAATCGAGGTGCAGTTTCCGCAGGATCGGGGCGGTCGGCACACGGTAGTACGCGCCGGCTCGGAACAGTGGCACCGGGAAGGCGTCGCGGGCGGCCAGCTTGTAGGCCGCCGAGCGGGAGATACCGAGGATGGCGGCGGCGGTGGCGAGATCCGTGGTCGCCCCGAGCGCCAGGATGCGCTCCGTGGTCCAGGTACAAGCTGCGTCGTCGCTGTCGGGGTTGGCGGCAGGGGTGAGGTTGCGGGTTCGTCGTGCTGATCGCATGGGCTTGACTCCTAATCTCGGACCGCCAGCCGCAGGGGCGGTGGGGTCCTGGGTTTCAGACAAGGGCTGGCTCTCCGCAGGCGGCACCGCCGTCACGTCGGACTGGCGGTGCCGCCTGCGGAGCGAGGCCGTGGAGGCACGGAGCACGCCGATGCTGGTTAGCGGGATCTCACTGGCACCCTGGCCTCGACCGGCGCCATCACTGGCCACGTCAATAGGCCAAGGAACCTTCTGCCGTTACCACCTGTGTGGGCACAGCAGCAGCTGCAGGGCGGCGACGGCCTGTTGGGGGACGACGCCGTTGCCGAGGACCCGCAGCGCGCGCGTGCGCGGCAGCCCCAGGTCGGGGCCGGTGACATGGCCTGGGTTGAGGCCCATGAGCCACTCCACAAACGGCGGCGCGAGGACGGGCTTGCCGTGCCGGCCGATCTGCGTGGGTGCCGGTGCGGGCCGGCCGAGCAACAGCTCCCAGCGGGCGACCGCGTCGGCGTAGGCGCCCCACCGCTGCTCGTCGGGCTGCCCGAGCCCAGCAACGGTGGTGCGCAGGTCCGCGCCACCGTCGCCATGCCGCCCAGGACCGCACCCGTCGGACACGCGCGGGGTGGGCAGGAGCCGGGTCGGGACCCGCACCGCCGCGGAAGGGAGAGTCAGGTCGCCGTGTGAGCCGCGCTGCCCAGGGCAACCTTTCTCGCCGTCGGTGGCCCGTGGGGTGGGCAGGAGCACCTGGGATAGCGGGGGCCGAAACCCGGCCCCCGCACGTCGTCCGGGCGTCCCGGTGTCACTCGCCCTGGGGGTGGGCAGCAGACGCCCGCCGTCGGCCCGCGCATGCCGGTGCTCAACGTCGCGTGCGCTGCGCCCCGCGGTGGAGGTGGATAGGAGGCCGTAGGTCGAGCCTGACGGTTCGATGAGGTCGGGCAGCCCGTACGGAAGGCCGGGTCCTTTGCCGTCACGGGCGCACGGTGTCGGCAGCGTCCGCACCTCCTCCCACTCGTCCGGTGGGTGCGGCCAGCAGGAACAGCCGGTCGCGGCGGTGGGCGGCGCCGATGTCGGACGCGCGTAGGCACGTCCAGCTCGTGTCGTACCCGATCGCGGCCAGGTCGGCTTCGACGACGTCGAACCCTCGCCGTAGGAGCGCGGCGACGTTCTCCACGAACACGAGCGGCGGTCGAAGGACGCGAACGGCGTCGACGACGGCACGCCACAGGCTGGAGTGCGCTCCGGTGATGCCGGCGCGCTTGCCGGCATTCGAGATGTCCTGACAGGGGAACCCGGCGGTGAGGACGTCGACGGGTGCGACGCGGGTCCAGTCGACGGTGCGGATGTCACCGAGGTTGGGTGTGTTGGGCCAGTGGTGGGCGCAGACGGTGGCGGCGTGCCGGTCAGTTTCGGCGTACCAGGTGAGCTGGCCGCCGAGCACCAGCTCGACGGCCAGGTCAAGGCCGCCGTAGCCGGTGCACAGCGATCCGATGCGCGGTGCGGGTCGGTGGTCAATCACGCACCTCCGCCGCGTCGAGCGTCGGATCCTCACCGCGCGCCGCCAACCGCAGAATGCGGCAGGTCTGCGCTCGAGAAATGCGGCTCGGGTGGCGGTGGGCAGGCGCACTCACGCGACCACCCCTCCCCCGAGGGTGTCCTTTGGGCTTTCTACATCCGAATCGGTCTGGCTCTTGATGAACACGAGGACGTCCTCGTGGGCGATCAGGTGCATGGGGGTGCCGGCGGCCCGGGCCTTACGGACGGCCTGGAGTTGGAAGAACGACGGGCGGGCGACGAGCCCGCCGTCGCGCACGGCGGCGAGCAGCGCCACGCACCGGTCGACGGGGGTGAGGCCGGCCCTAATGCCGGCGCCGATGACCGCGCTGGGCAGGTCGACCAGTTCACCGTGCTTGCGCCACGGTCGGGCGGTCACCACGACGACCCCACCGGGCTTGAGGAGGGTGTGGCAACCGGCGAGGATCTGGGCGAACCCGTCGGCGAGGCCGGTGAGGTCGCGGTAGGCGAGGTTCCCGCGGTCGGTGCCGTCGTTATAGGCGTTGTCGAACTTCGCCACCCCGTCCGCGCCGGGCCGGACCAGGCCGTGCACGGTCGGCCCGTACGGCGGGGAGGTCACGACGAGGGCGACCTGCCCGGCCAGGGCTCCGGGTACGAGCGACAGGATGCTGGTGGCGTCGCCGCGGATGACGCCGGCCCGGCCGGTCGCGCCCTGGGTGTGGGCGTGTGTGATGTTGGCGTCGGCGATGTCGGACCAGCGGGACTCGTACTCCACCCCGATCGCGTCGCGGCCGGCGTGGATCGCCTCGACCAGGGTGGTGCCGATCCCGCACATCGGGTCGAGCACCAAGTCCCCCGGTTGGGTGTAGGCGGTCACGGCGTGCGCGGCGATCGCCGGGAGCATCCGCGCCGGGTGCTGCACCGACTCGCGGACGTACCGACCGCGGCGCTGGACCGGTCCGGTGGACTGGGCGGTCGCCCACACCGACAGGCCCTCCGGCCCAGGAGCAGCCCGATGACGTCCGACCGGGCTGACGCTCGTGGCGGCAGTCGGCGTGCTCTGCTCGTCGGGCTCGGCCGGGGCGGCGTCTGCGCGGTGCTTAGCCACGGCGACCACCGCCCTCACGCCCGCCCCGTCGACGCCGGGCGTGGCCCTGGCCCTGGGCCTGACTGAAGACCATCAGGTCCGCGTGGACCCGCAGGTGCGCCACCTGCCACCGCTGGTCGACAGCGGTGGTGAGGGTGAGCAGTTCCTCGTCGATGACGTGGTAGACGAACGCGTCCCCGTCGGTGTCGGCGGTGACCGCGACAAGGTGTTGCAGGTAGCCCAGTCCGACGCCAGCGGCGGCCTCGACCACGCCGGAGAAGTCCTCCGGGCCGGCGGTGGTGCCGGCCGGGACGGTGACGACGAGGATCAGGCAGCCACCCGGCTCCAGCAGCTGGGCGCAGCCGGTCAGCAGCCACGCCAGCCGCACCCGGTTGGCGGCGGCGTTGGGGTCGAGGGGCCAGCAGGCGACCACGAGACTGGTCGCCTGCTGCAGGGAGCCACCGAGCGGCAGGCCGGCGCCCGTGTCGGCCGGTGGGTGCAGGTCCGGGTCGGTGAGGTCGTCCCCGAACCAGGCCCCCATCTCCGGCAGGTCCTCGTCGGCGTCCGCGTCGCCGGTGGTGCCGGCGGGCGGGACCGCAGTGGCCGGGCCGATCATCAGGCTGGACGCGTCGGTGAACCACGCCGGGTGGTGACGGCGCGCCCCAGCCGCGCAGGCCTGGATGAGGGCGTAATCGGTAGTGAGGTCGACGACCGCCTCACCGGGGCGGCTGTAGGCGGCGATGAGACGGCCGGCCAGTCGGGTGCCGATGCTGCGTCCGGCGTCGCCCGGGGTGCGGGCGGTGCGCCAGACGGTGAGCGGTACCGGCGGGTCACCGGCGACCAGGTCGGTCGGCGTCGGGTCGACCCCGGCCAGCGGGCCGGTGTCGACGATGGGATCGTGCTGCGGGTTGTGGTGCTGCGGCGTGTGCTCGCTCATGTGGTGTCGGCTCCGCGCCGCGCCGTGGTGCGCTGACACCCTCAAACCGGTGTTTGTCAGCTGTGGCGAACACCTGCCGACCTCACGGTGATCTCACGAATGTCTGACAGCCGATTCCTGTCCGCTCGGCTGGCCCCGGGGACGCGGGATGATCCGGCGGTCGCCGGCTCGATCGAGCCGGGGTCGGCGTCGTGAGATCGTCACAGCGCTCGGCCACCCCCGGCTGTCAGACATGCACGGTCACGACCACCTCGACCATGACCGCAACTTGCGTCGATGACACGGGGGCGCTGGCCAGTCTTGTCAGATCGCCGTCCGGTGTCCCGGACGGCAGCGGCGTCTGTCCCGGACGGCGGCAGCGTCACCGAGGACACCGGTGCCGGATTGTCATCGGAGGCGGCGGCCGTGTCAGACCGTCCCCACGCCGAACGAACGCTGTCAGACGGCGCGGGCCGCCGCGGCGCGCGGGGTGACGATGACATTCGGCGGCGGTGTCAGCCGGTCGCGATCTGACACCGTGCCGCCCGCGGGGCGCTGTCAGACGCTGTGAGACCGGCAGTGCCCCCGTTGTCAGGCCGCTCGGCGGTGTCATGTCCCTCGCGGCCTTGTCCCGTGTCCGCCGCCTCCTGTCGTGTCAACGCGCAGGTCAACGCGGTTTGTCAGAACGGTGAAGCACGCCGACGCCGGTCGTCAGTCAGCGGATGGCCGGGGCGGCCGACGCCGTCGAACCGGCTAATTCATGCCTGCCGGCCTGCGCTGTCAGGGGCCGGTGAGACCCCGGTGGCGCAATGGCGGTCAGACGCGCCGGCCACCCCGCTCCGGCCCGTCATCGACATTCGTCTCCGACATGGGAGTTCGTGACATGACCGCGTCCGCCAAGGACTGGCCCGACTCGCCGCTGGACGCCGTGGACACCGCGTTCGCCGACCTGACCTGCGACCCCGACCCGTTGTCACTGGACCTCGACCCGCTGGCCGACCAACTCGGCGCTGACAGCGGTCTGCCTGGCGGTGTCATCGACCTGCCGGCGTTGCGGCAGTGGCTGCTGGAACATCCCCGCGCCTACACGGCGCGGGACGTGGTGTGGCGGGAGCTGGTCCGCCGCGCCCGCCTCGACGGACCCGCCTGGGTCATCGCCGCGGTCGCCCTGGCGATGCCGGCGCTGCGCCGCTACGCCGGCCGGCTGCACACCGGCTGGGCCGGCGACGCCCACGACCTGGACGCCGAGATCCTCACCGGCTTCCTGACCGCCCTGCGCGACCGGGTCGACCTGGCCAAACCAGCGCCGTACGCGGCGCTGTGCATGGCCGCGTGGCGGGCCGGCCACGAACTGCGGCAACGTGACGGCGCCGAGGCTGTTCCGGTGGACGACCTCGAACACGTCACCGGCTCCCGCACGCCGAAGCGGCCGTACGGGCATCCAGACCTCCTCGTACGCCGGGCGGTCGAGTTGGGCATCGTGGACGAGTGCGATGAGCAGCCCTACATCGACGTGCGGCTGGGCCACCGGGCCATCGAACCCATCGCCGCCCGCCTCGGCCTAGAGGTCGACACGCTGCGGCGACGTGTGGAGCGCATCGATGTCCGCATCGCCGACGCGCTCGCCACCGGGATGCTCACCGAGGCGACCTCATCCCGGGCGCGGGAAGACCTCGCCGTGGCGGCCGAGCGACGGCAGCACATCCGGGCCGCCCGCGGCGGCAGCGCTCGGCACCCTGCGGCGCAGGTGACGCTGGCAGCCGCCTGACCGCCGACCATCCCGCAGGCTCTCTGCTCGCGGGCCCGACCATCTGGTCGGGCCCGCGAGCGTGTGCGACGAACCCGCCACTTCCCACCGTTGCTACCGGCCCTCACCCCGGTGCGGGGAAACCCGCCGTGGCCGTTGCCAAGCGGGTCTGACGGATCTCCCACGGATCTGACAGCGGCCCCGGCGGGGTGTTGATCCGGCGGCTGTGAGATTCCGGCGCCGACGCCGACGGCGAGGTCCGCCACCAGCGGCACGATCGTCGGACAGGCCGCTGACCAGGGCTGTCAGAGGTCTGTGAGGTCGTGTCGGAGCGCTGTGGGATCGGCAGGTGTTCGCCACAGCTCACAAACGCCGGTTTGAGGGTGCGGAACTCCTCCGACGCCACCACGGCGTCAGGCAGGGGGTTGATTCCGCCCGCCGCCGGGCCGGGAGGCCAGGTCGGCACGGGACCGGGCGACCTCGGGTGCCGCGCCACGTTGATGCGCTGACACCTCATCGATCATCGCCAACCCGAACGGGAGGACGAGCTCCTCCCGAGGTTCACCACGGTTCCCGGCCGACGTGTCTTTCCCGAGCCCGGCGGCGGCTCTCCGCCCACCGTTTCGACGAATCGCCCCGGCGCGAGCCGGGGCGGGAGGTGCAGCCATCATGTTCCGCCCGCTGTTGGCACGTTCCCGTGCCCTGACCACCGCCCTCTCCCACACACCGATGACGACCCGCGCGCTTCGCCTCGTCGCCCGGGTCGCCGCGCCCGCCGCGGCGGCTGCTGTGGTGACGCTGGCCGTGCCGGCCGTCGCTTACGCCGACCCCGGCGGCCCGGTCGTCCTGGCCGCCAACGACCTGCCCACCGTCATCGCCAACCTGCAGACCTGGGTGATGGGCATCCTGGCAGCCGTCGCCACCCTGTTCCTGGTCCTGGCCGGCGTGTACTGGGCCACCGCCGGCGGCGACCCGGCCCAGGTCGACAAGGCCAAGGGCGCACTGAAGAACGCCCTGATCGGCTACGGCCTGGCCGTGCTCGCGCCCATCCTGCTGGAGGTCGTCCAGGGAATCGTCGGAGGCTGACGATGGCCTGGGCGCTCAACCAGATCCTCGACTGGTTCGCCGGCCTGCTGCTGGACTGTCTGAACGGGCTCATCACCGCGATCACCCACGCGCTGCTGATCACCCCGGACGTCACCAGCCTGCCGCAGGTGCAGGCCCTCACCGGACGGTCGATCTGGGTCGTCGACACCGTCTTCGTCCTGGTGTTCGTCGCCGCCGGTGTCCTGACCATGGTCGCCGGCGGCGACGAACGCGCCCGCTACACCGCCAAGGACCTCCTGCCGCGGTGCGTCGTCGGGTTCGTCACCGCCCACTTCTCCCAACTGATCGCCGGCGCGCTCATCGAGTACGCCAATGCGTTCACCACCGCACTGACCGCGCAGGACTTCAACGGCGACGGGGCCCTCGACGCCGTCAAGACCCACCTGATGGCCGCGCGTGACCAGACCGCCGGTCTGCTGTTCGTCGTCTGCCTGGCGATCATCGTGTTCCTGCTCGCCGCCACGGCCTGCAGTGTGATCGTCCGCTTCGCGGTCGCGCTGGTGCTCACCGCGGTCGCGCCGATCGCGCTGGCCTGCCACGCGCTGCCGCAGACCGACGGCGTGGCCCGCCTGTGGTGGCGGTCGTACGTCGCCATGCTGGCGATCCCGGTGGTGCAGGCGTTCGTGTTGTTCGCCGGCCAGTGGATGCTGCTGGATACCAGCACCATGCTGCCGCTGCTGGGCCTGCCGGTCGAACCGGGTGGAGTGCTCAACCTGTTCGTCGTGATGGTCCTGCTGTGGACCACGCTCAAGGTGCCGGGTCTGATGCGCCGCTACGCCACCAGCGGCGCAGGCGGGCGTGGCGGCAACGTGCTCGGCGCGGTCGTGCGGGTCGTCGTGGTGCAGCAACTCACCCGCGGGCTGCGCATCCCCGGCCTTGGGGCGGTGCGACGATGAGCCGCGCCCGCCGCGACGAACAGGCCGTCACCGCCCGCATGCCCGCCGACGTGGACGCGCCGGACAAGGTGCTCTACGGGCTGACGTTCCGGCAACTCGCGATCCTCGCCGTCGCCGCCGTCATCTTTTACGGCGCTTGGCGCGCCCTGCACGCGATCGTGCCCGCACCGGTGCTACTCGGCGCCGCGGTTGTTCTCGGCGGCCTGGTGTTCGGCCTCGCTGTCGGCCGCCGCGACGGCCTGCCCATGGACGTGTGGCTGGCCTCCGCGGTGCGCCACTCCCGGGCGCCGCGCGCTTTGTCCACCACCGACACCACCGCGAAGACACCCGACTGGGTGCAGGCCCCGGCGTCGAAGGTGATGCTGCCGGCGCCGCTGAAACTGCCCGCCGACGCCATCGACGACCACGGGGAGATCAGCCTCGACGGTGTGAAGGCGGCGATGGTCGCGGCAACCAGCGTCAACCTCGCTCTGCGCACCGCCGACGAGCAGGCCGCCCTGGTCGACACCTTCGGCCGGTGGCTCAACAGCCTGTCCACGCCGACGCAGATCGTGGTGTCGGCGCAGCCGGTCGACCTGCGCTCCGCCGCCCGCACCCTAGCGCGGGCGGCGGACGAGATGCCGCACCCGGCTCTCGCCGACGCGGCAGCCGATCACGCCCGGTTCCTCGACGACCTCGCCGAACGGCGGGATCCGCTGCGCCGGCAGGTCCTCATCGTCACCCGCACCAACTCCGGTGAGCGCGGTGAACACGCTGCCCGGCGCCGCGCCGATCAGACGGTCCGGTCGCTAGCCGGGCTGGGCGTCACCACCCGCGCCCTCGACGGCCACGCCACGACCGCCGCCCTGGCCGCTGCGGCGGACCCCTACCGGCCGCCCCGCCCCGGCGGCCTCGCCGCCCCCGACACCACCATCACCGCGCCTCCGGCGAGGAGGCCACGTACCAGGAGGACATCATGATCTTCGTCAAGCGCCGACATGCCCCGATCGACGACAGCACCAGCCCGCCGTCCGCAGGACTCGCGGCGACGGTGGCCCCGGCCTCGGTGGAGGTGACGCCGCGGTTCCTGCGGGTCGGGGACGGCTACGCGGCCACCCTGGTGGTGACTGGGTATCCGGCCGAGGTCGGGCCGGCGTGGCTGGAGCCGCTGCTGTCCTGGCCAGGCCGCCTCGACCTGGCCCTGCACATCGACCCGATCCCCGCACCGGTGGCGGCGTCGCGGCTGCGCAACCAGCGGGCCCGGTTCGAGTCGTCCCGGCGGGCGGACGAGCAGAAGGGCAAGCTGGCCGACCCGTACGTGGAGGCCGCCGCCGACGACGCCGCCGACCTCGCCGAACGCCTCGCCCGCGGGGCGGCGAAGCTGTTCCGCGTCGGCCTGTACCTGACCGTGCACGCCCGCACCGAGGCCGAACTCCTCGACGCGTGCGCGCAGGTGAAGGCCGCCGCCGCCTCCACGCTGATCGAGGTGCAACCCGCGACGTGGCGGCACCTGCCCGGCTGGACCACCACCCTCCCCTTGGCGACCGATTCGCTGCAGATGCGCCGCACCATGGACACCCAGGCCCTGGCCGCCGCGTTCCCCCTCGCCAGCGCGGACCTGCCGGCACCGCTGCCCGGCGACCCCGCCACCACCGGCGGCGTGCTCTACGGGGTCAACCCGGACTCCCAGGGCATCGTCTGGTGGGACCGCTGGAGCTGCGAGAACCACAACAGTGTGATCTTGGCCCGCTCCGGCGCCGGGAAGTCCTACTTCGTCAAACTCGACATCCTCCGCCAGCTCTACCAGGCGGTGCAGGTCGCCGTCGTCGACCCGGAGGACGAATACCTCCGGTTGGCCGACGCGGTCGGCGGCACCATCGTGCGACTCGGCGCCCCCGGCGTGAAGATCAACCCCCTCGACCTGCCGGCCGGGGACACCCGCCCGGACGTGCTCACCCGCCGCGGCCTGTTCCTGCACACCCTTATCGCGGTGCTGCTGGGGCAGCTGCCGCCGCCGGCCGAGCGCGCCGCCCTGGACCGGGCGATCCTGCAGGTGTACCGGCAGGCGGGCATCACCGCCGACCCGTCCACCCACCACCGGCCCGCGCCGCTGCTGCGCGATCTGGCCGCGACCCTACGGGCCGACGACAACGCCGCCGCCCACGAACTGGCCGCCCGACTCGCCCCGTGGGTGGCCGGCTCGTTCTCCGACCTGTTCGACTCACCGACCACGACCCGCCCGCAGGGGCACCTCGTCGTCTGGAGCCTGCGAAACCTGCCAGACGAACTGCGCGCCGTCGGCACCCTCCTCGCCCTGGACGAGATCTGGCGGCAGGTCGACCTCCCACCCCAACACCGGCGGTCCCACGAAGGATCCCGCCCGCAAGGCCGGCGGCTGGTCGTGGTGGATGAGGCGTGGCTGCTGATGCGCGACGGGGAAGGCGCCCGGTTCCTGTTCAAGATGTCCAAGGCCAGCCGGAAGCGCAACGCCGGCCTGTCGGTCATCACCCAGGACGTCGCAGACGTGCTCGGCACCGACCTCGGCCACGCCGTCGTGTCGAACGCGGCCACGCAGGTGTTGCTCAAGCAGGCACCGCAGGCCATCGACCAGGTCGCCGACGCGTTCGGCCTGACCGTCGGGGAGCGGCGGATGCTGTTGTCTGCCCGGGTCGGGCACGGCCTGCTGATCTCCGGTACGAACCGGACCGCGTTCGAGTCGATCTCCTCGCAGACCGAACACCTTCTCGCGACCACGAAGCCGTCCGACCTGGCCGACCTCGACTCCGACGACGGGGAGGAGGCCCTGTGACACCCCTGCATGCCTTTTCGCCGATGCCGGCGCCCAGCCCGTCCGGGCCGGGCGCCGGTCTCATCTCTCCGCCGGGCGCGCCCGCGCGGTGGGTTCTGCACGCCGCGGAGTGGGCGGCCGGCCGGCCGTGGTTGCTCGGCGTCGCCGCCTCCCTGCTCGTCGCCTATGTCGCCGGGCGCAACCTCCTCGACGGGTGGCGGCACCGCCGCCACACCGACGGCGCCCGCCTCGTCACCGTCGCCCCACCGCCGGAGGTCGACCCGCACAGCGCCGCCGCGCTGTGGGCGAACCTGCACGGCACCCTCACTCCGTCCCGCCGACGCCGGCTGCTGTACGGCGCCCCGCACGTGGTGTGGCACTACACCTGGACCGGCCGCCAGCTACTCATCAGCATCTGGGTGCCCGGCAGCGTGCCGCACGGGGCGGTCGAGGCCGCCGTGCGGGCCGCCTGGCCCGGCGCCGCCTGCACCACCGACGACCAGGCGTCACCGCCGATCCCGCTCGACGTGCCCGCCGCCGTCGGCGGGCACCTGCTGCCGACGGCCGCCGAGTGGCTGCCTTTCGAAACCGACCACGACAACGACCCGCTCCGAGCACTCATGTCGGCCGGGTCGCAGCTCAAACCGGACGAGTACGCCTGCGTGCAGGTCCTCACCCGCCCCGCCACCCCACGCCGCGCCGCACGAGCTCGCCGCGCCGCCGGCCGGCTCCGCGACGGCAAGACCGCCGTACCGGCCATCAATCCCGCCGCCCCACTCCTGTGGCTCATCGAGGCGTTCCTACCTGGCCGCACCGCCACCGCCCGCAGCGGCGGCCAGCCAGCCAGCCGCCGGGACCCCGGCGTGGAGAGGGACGTGCGGGCGATCCTCGACAAGACCACCCACCCGCTGTGGACGATCGGCATCCGCTACGCCATCGCAAAGAACAACCACCGCGGCGGGTCCCGGCCGGAGGCCAGGCTGCGCGGTGTCGCGGACGCGGTCGCCTCGTCGTTCGCCGTGTACGCCGGCCGCAACCGCCTCGCCCACCGGGCGCGGATGGCGCAACCGGTGGCCGTGCTGGCCACCCGGCGGCTCGGATCCGGGTTCCTGGCCTCCACCCCCGAGCTGGCCGTCCTCGCGGCGCTGCCGCGGGATCTGGCCGTGCCGGGGTTGGATCGGGCGCGGGCGAAGTCCATGCCCGCCCCGGTGGCGGTGCCGACCGGCGGCCGCGGGATGAAGGTCCTCGGCGACGCCGAAGTCGGTGGCCACGCGGTGGCCCTGTCCGTCGCCGACGCGAGGTATCACATGCATGTGGTCGGATCGACGGGCTCCGGGAAGACGACCCTGCTGGTCAACATGGCCGTCGAGGACATCAAAGCCGGCCGGGGCACCGTGGTCATCGACCCGCACGGCGACATGGTCCTGGACATCCTCGACCGGCTTCCCGCCAGCGTCGCCGGGCGGGTGGTGCTGTTCGACCCCGACCAGCCCAACCCGCCCACCCTCAACCCGCTATCCGGCAGCGACCCAGACCTGGTCGTGGACAACCTCGTGTCGATCTTCGGGAACATCTTCGCGAAAGCGTGGGGGCCCCGGATGGACGACGTCATGCGAGTGGCCTGCCTGACCCTGCTGCGACACGCCAACGTCACCCTCCAACACATCCCGCCCCTGCTCAACTCGGCACAGTTCCGGTCGGCGATGACCGTCGGCCTGGACGACCCGGCCGGCCTGTCCGGGTTCTGGCAGTGGTACGACGACCTCAACCCGGCCCTGCGCTCCCAGGTCATCGGCCCCGTCCTGGCCCGCCTGCGGGCGTTCCTCCTGCGGGACTTCGTCAAGCGCACCATGCGCTACCCCCGGTCCAGCTTCGACATGGGCACAGTCCTCGACGGTGGGGCGCTGCTGGTACGCATCCCAAAGGGGCAGTTGGGTGAGGACACCAGCAAGCTGCTCGGCTCCCTCGTCCTGGCGCAGGTGTGGCAGGCCGCGACCGCCCGCGCCGCCGTGCCGGCGGACAAACGCCGCGACGCTACGTTGATCATCGACGAGTGTCAGAACTTCCTGACCCTCGCCAACAGCCTGGACTCAATGTTGGCGGAGGCGCGGAAGTACCGACTGTCGATGGTCCTCGCCCACCAGGACCTCGCCCAGTTCCCGAAGGACCTCCTGGCAGCGGCGTCGGCGAACGCCCGCAACAAGCTGTACTTCTCCGTCGCCCCGGAAGACGCCCGCGTCCTGGCGAGGCACACCCTGCCCGAGCTCGATGAGCACGACCTGACGCACCTGGACGCCTACACCGCTGTCGGGCGCCTGGTCGTCGGCGGGCGGCAGACGCCGGCGTTCACCCTCAAGACCCGGCCGCCGAAGCCGGCCGTGGGCGAGGCGACGGCGATCCGTCAGGCCGCGGCGCAGGCGGTTCCGGCGCAGGACACCAGCGCGATCGACGACCTCGTCGACCGGTTCTCGGCCCGCCCCGACGACAACCGCCGGTCCCGAGGCAAGAGCGCTCCGAAGGCGAACACCTGAACGCCGCAGGACGGTTGAAGCAAGATCGACAGATCGGTCGACCGAGGTCGACCGAGTCCCGGTCGCCCCTTCCGTGCGGGCTTCACCAGCCCTTCACCACCGATCACCACACCGCACTGACAGATCCGGCCGTCCGGGTCTGTCAGTGCCGCTCACCGGCCGTGTCCAGCCTCCGGTGACCACCTCACCGAACTCAGACACCCTCCCTCGGAGGGAACTCCTCTTCCGCTTGGAGCATCCACCGTGTCCACCAACAACTCCGACTCCCGCTCGGCTTCCGCCTCTTCCTCGTCCTCTTCGCTTGGTTCCCGTTCGTCATCTCGTCTTGCTCGTCTTGACCGGCTTCGTCGGTTGACCACCCGTGATCATCAGCTGTTGCGGTGGCTCGCCGAGCACTACGTGCTGTCCACCGAACAGATCACCACGGCGCTGTTCCCATCGCGTCGCTCGGCCCGGCTCCGACTCGCCCAGTTGCACCAGATGGAGGCGGTCAGCCGGTTCGTCGACGTCACCACCGGCAGCGGCCAGTACCTCTACACCCTCGGCCCGCTCGGCACCGTGGTCCACCCCACCCAGTTCAACGACCCGAACCACGTCGACGCCCGCGCTCCACGCACCAGCATCGACCGCACCGAACGCATCATCGGCAGCCGCCGCCTGGCCCACCTGCTCGGCACCAACCAGCTGTTCGTCGACCTGCTCGGCTACGCCCGCACCGACGAACACGCTCGTCTGGCGCGGTGGTGGTCCGAACAGCACACCACCGCAGCCTTCGCCGCCGCTTCCTACGCCGCCGGCAGCGGCACCGGTGTCCAGCCCGACGGGCACGGCATCTGGCACGCCCGAGGGCGCACAGTCGGGTTCTTCCTCGAACACGACAACGGCACCGAACCCCTCGGCATCGTGCTGCGCAAGCTGCGCGGGTACGAGCAGCTTGCCCGCTACGGGCCCCGCTACCCGGTGCTGCTGCGCGTCCCCGGCCGCCGCCGCGAGCAGCACCTCCTCGACGCCCTCGCTGGGGTGCCCACCGCCATGCCCGTGGCCACCGGCCTCCACGGCGAGCATCCCGCCGGGCCTGCCTGGACGCTGACCACCGACCCCGGGCCGCGCCGCTGGCTGCACGAACTGCCCGCCGACCACGGCCCGGACAACCCGGCCACCAACCCGCACCGCTTCCCCGACACCGACCCCAGCGGCCCCGCCGACCCGGAGCCCTGACATTCACCTTCAACACACGCGGAGGGGAGCCGTCCACTGCCTTGGGCGGCTGTGAGACCGACCGGATCTCACAGTCCCGCCGTCCCTCGCCCGCGGAATCGAGCGGTCGTCTGACAGTGCAGGTCACCGGCACTACTGACGATCATGACGGCGGCCGGCGCTGACAGATCCGGCCGCTACCTTCATCGGCACCACCTTCACCCATATATCGCTCCACCCGGTCCGGTCCCACCTCGGGAACCACCGCCGCACCTCACGGTGCGCTCCGCCCACCCGCCCTTGTCGGCCGGTCGGCGCCCGCGCCAAGCGGCGACCCCCAGGTCGTACCGCACCACCAGCACCAACCCGCATCATCCCGCTCCACCAGCAGCCCTCTGCTGCACCCATCCCTGTTCGTCCCGTGAGTCGACCCATGTACCCGGTGGGCCGGCCGCTTCCGCGCGCCCAACAACGCGCCCTACCGAAGGAGGAACCCCAGATGACCGCAACCAACGGTGCCGCGACCCCGCTGAGCCGCTACGGCACCCGCGTGCCGACGGTGACGCCCCGCCCGGGCCGCAAGCCCACCCCCGCGGCCACCACCGCCAGCACTACGGCGCCCACCAGCCCGGTGGTCACGCCGACCGCGACGATCAACACCATGATCGTCTGCCTGCCCGACGGCCTGCCGTCGCAGGCCCTGACCGCCACCCAGCTCGACCGGCACTTCGGTGTGTCCGGCACCCTGCAGCCCCGTTTCTGGGCCATCCCGGACATGTGGCTGTGGCAGCGGCGCGACCTGGTCGCGCCTCGCAAGGGACGTCCGGTGTACTGCGCCGGCGGACCGGTCAAGCTGCTCGACCTCGCCGCCATGCGTCACGCCGCCGGCGTCGGCGCCGGCATCCGCCACCAACTGTGGCAGCAGGTCGTGCACGGCACCCGGCCGGCCACCCCATGGCCGACCCTGCTGGCCCGCCACCTGGCGGACCCCGCCAAATACCCGCGCGAGCGGGCCGAGGCGGACTTCCACAACCAGGCCCGCGTCAACGCGATGCGGATGCACAACGCGGCCAGCTACGGCGCCGCCCACCTCGCCGTGGGGGAGCTGGAGATGTTCCAGGCGGGCCCGATGGCCTACCAGCACTACAGCGCCACCACCGCCGTCTGCGGCGACGTCCTGCTCACGCCGGACGGGCACAAGCTCGCACCCGCGAGCGACGCCCTCACCCACCGGGTGACCTACCTCGAGCAGGCGACCCGGTATCTCGACAGCGTCGAGACCGACCAGCGGCTGCTCGCCGTCGCCCTGTAACACCACCGCACCGGAACCGGTCGGGCACCGCACCCATCTCCCTCTTCCCTGGGGATCGGCGGCGGCCCGACCGGCTCCACCCCCTTCCCAACCGCGCCGCGCCGGCCCTGGCAGCAGACAGCGAGCTCTACCAACCGCACCCATGAGCCCCGCCGGCCTGCGACGCACACCCCTAACCCGACCAGCGCGGCGAGACCGCCATGGCAGGTCACCGCCTGTCGGGGTACTCGCCGACACCGCCACCCGAACCTCAGCTCCACCTGGCACTCACGCTCGATCCGGATTTCCGCTCCGACGCCGTACGTCGCCGCAGCGGGTGTGAGCACTCTGCCGCCCGCGCGCGGCCCGGCGCCCCGGGCTGGGGCGCCCCGCAAGCCCGGCCGGCGAACGGCCGACCTTTCCCTCTTCCCCCATCAGGAGGTTCCTTCGCCATGTCCGACCGACTGTGGTTCCGCGTCGACGACGTCCTACCCCTCGCCGAACACGCCGCCGCCACCCGCGCGCACCTGAAGACCCGACAGCAGTACCGGGCCGGTGTCCCGGACCAGGCCGCGCTCATCTGGTCCCACGACGCCGACGGTGACTGGTTGTCCTCCAACGGCGTCCCCCGCTGGTACGACGCCGACGGCGCCGACCACCGGGCCCTCGCCGAAACCTGGACCCACACCGCCACTGGCGCCACCGGCAACCCGGTCCCCGCCGACGACGGGCACGGATTCCTGCCCCTGCACGCCAACCACCTCGACGGGCGGCGGGACCTGCTCGACCTGCTCCGCTACGCCCGCCGCCACGGGATGCACTGGTTCGGGCTACACCCCGACCCGGCGAGCGAGGCCACCGGCGACCGCTACCGCATCTCCCGCCACCGCGGCGACATCACCCCACCGCTGTCCACCTGGACCCCGGCGGCCGTCACCTGCGACGTGGTCGGCGGCGGCACCTACCGCGCCATGGCCGCCCCCGGCTACACCACCCTCACCCGCACCGGGCTGCTGTGCCGCTTCCCCCGGTTCGCGGTGCAGCGCATGGCCGCTCACCTCGACGCCCTCTACCCCGGTGACATGCCTGGGGAGCACCCTAGGCTGCGGTTCGACGGCGACGAGGTCGCCGTCGAGTGGGAGAACGACGACGGCCTGGACAGTCGCTGGATCGAGGACGACCGGGTCACCCCGGACGCCAACCGCTGCTACGCCATCGGCGCCTACCAGTGGCCATGGACCCTCGTCGCGTCCGAGGCGACCTCCCGCGCCGCCGACCCGACGGACAGGTCGCGGTGATCGTCGACGAGGCGTTCCAGCAGGGCGGCCCCGGCAGCTACGAGCTGACCCGCGTGCACCACACCGACGGGTACGTCCTGCGGGTCCGGGTCTACCGCGACAGCTACGCAAAGCAGAGCACAGCGGTCGCCGAGGTCCTCACCCCTCTGCTCACCTGGACGATCATCGCCAGCAGCCCCGGTAGCGGCTGGCACCGCACCACCCCGACCACCTCACCGGACGCGACGCCGCTGATCCCGGTCGCCGACGAGGTGCTGCAGCGGGCGCGGTGGATCCTTCCCGTGCCGCCGCCGTTCACCACGCCCGGCCGGTAACCCGCCAAGGCCACGCCCTTCCGCGCCGCACTGCCCGCCCGGTCGCACCTCACGCACCAGCGGACCCAGCCCAGCGCCGGATCCTCCGAACCTCATCCGCCCGCCGCATCACGGCGGGCTGATCAGCGCGTCCACGGCCCACCGCCGCTGACGCGCTTTCTCACTGCACTACCTGGCCGATGCCCGGCCACCCGCGCACTCGCGCAGACCCGGGCACGGCCGTGCCCGGGTTCCCACCCTCCAGAAGGGAACCCCCCATGACATCCACCAACAGGCCCCGCATCGCGGTCATCGGCGGCAGCCTCACCGGCCCCGTCACCGCGCTGCTGTTGCTGCACGCCGGGTTCGACGATGTAACCGTGTACGAAGCCGCACCGGCGTCCGCGCCCCTGGGCGGCGGCCTCATCGGTCTGGAACACCCCGCCCTCGACGTGCTCGACCGCCTCGACATCGGCCAGCACGAGTTCGTCGCCCATGACTCCGAGGCCATCGTCCAGATGACCATCCGCGAACGCCACCCCGCCGAGACGATCCGGCGTACCTACCCGGGGCGGAACACCACCTGGACCCTGCTGCACCACGCACTGACACGCCGCCTACCTGCCGGTGTCCTGCACTCCGGCATGAGGGTCACCGCCCTGGCCGAGCAGGCCGGCCAGCCGGTGCTGCGGTTCCGCGACGGCCACACCGCACCCGCCGACCTGGTCGTGTTCGCCGACGGCCGGTCCTCCACCGGCCGCCGCCTCCTCGACCCTGATCGGACCCTGCGGTACGCCGGCTACGTCGCCCACCGTGGCATCGCCGACATCACCCCCCAGCCCGGCCTGCGGGACTTTCTGCGGCTTCAGCCCTGCCCCGGTGCGCAGTTCAACCTCGCCCCGGTACCCGGCGGCTGCGACTGGACCTTCTACCTCAACTGCACCAGCACCGAGTACGCGCAGCGGTTCGGCGCCGACCCCACCCGCCGAGTCTTCGCCCTACCCCGACACGTCAGCCCCGCCGCCCGCACCCACGTCGACACCCACGCCGACCAGCTCCTCCCGGCCGACCACGCCGCCGTCGTCCACGCCACCACCACCCGCATGGCGGTGCCAGTCCTCGACATCACCCCACCGGACCGCATGGTCTGGCCCGTCGGCGGCGGCCACGCCGTCCTGCTCGGCGACGCCCTCGCCCCCGTCCGCCCGCACACCGCCCGCGGCGCCAACAACGGCATCGAACAAGCCGCCGGCCTCGCTGCCGCTCTCACCCAGCACCGCAAGTACGGCGCCGACCTCACCGCCGCCCTGCACGGCTGGCAACGCCGACACCTGCCTGCCGCCGTCGCCGCCGTACACCGCGGGCCCGCCATCGGCCACCAGCTCGGCCTCGGCACCCACCAAACCGCCCAGTAACCCACCCCTCGAAGGAAAGGAGGTGGCCCTCGTGGCCACCAAGACCACCGCGATCGTCGTCGACGACCTCGACGGCTCCACCGACGACGTCGGCACCTACCAGTTCGCCTTCAACGGCATCACCTACGAGATCGACCTGTCCGCCGGCAACTTCGACCGGATGGCCGCGGCGTTCGGCCCGTTCATCACGGCCGGACGCCGCCTGCCGAAACAGACCCGCGCACCGCGGCGGCAGCACGGCACCGCGACCGGCCGCACCCAGAGCCAGGAGATCCGCACCTGGTGGTGGACCGCGAACTGGCAGGAGCTGAACCTGCCCCGGCCACGAACCGGGGGCGTCATCCCCGCCGCGGTCCGCGACGCCTACCACGCCGCGCACTGACCCCCTGTCACCAGCAGGCCGCCCGGCGAGCGTTCGCCGGGCGGCACACCTGTGCGCGTCGCCGGAGTCCCGCACTCCGGGCAAACGACTTGATCAATGCCCGATCCGAAGCGTGCATCAGTGCACGCGCCTCACTCACCGACCCCTGCCGACGGCAGGAGAAAGGGGCCCGCGCCCATGATCAGCACCCCCACCAACACGGCCGCACCAGCACCACTGGTACCCAGCGTCGCGAAGGTCCTCGCCGCGCTGCACCGCCTCGGCGAAGCCACCGCCGCCGCCATCGCCACCGAAGCCGGCCTCGGCTACTCCACCACCACCCCGAAACTGCGCACCCTGGAAACCGCGGGACTGGCCGAGCCCAGCCGAAACGACACCGGACGCAGCCTGTGGCGGCTGACCGACACCGGCCGCGCGCACGTCGAGCAGGGCGAGCACGACGAGCCCGCACCGGAATCCTCCACTTCAGACGTGGACACAGTCACCACCGCTGCAGATCTCGAGCCACGCGGCGACGACACGCAGGTAGCCGGAGATGCCGCCGGGCAGGACCACGACGAGCATCCAGCCGCCGAGATTCCCGCCGATGGGCAGCCGGACGCCGCCCAGGAGCAAGCATCGCCGGCTGCTGGTGACGTCGAGGCCGCACCCGACGAGGCCGCTGAAGCCGAGGACACCGAAACCGACCACGGCGACGATGACGACCGCTCGACTGCCGACCCCGACGTGCCGGGCGCGACCGACGACACCGACCCGGCCACCGGAACGATGCCCGCAGCGAACGACACGGACGTCAGACCGGCCACACCGGATGGTGGCCCTGCCGGCGGGGCCACCGACAGCACCACGGGCGACCCCGCCCCGGAAGCACCCGCCGCTACGCCGGCCACGGAGGCGGCGGGCGATTCGGCACAGCCCTCTACCCGGCGGGCATCGGGCTCCCTGCGCGGCGCGGTCCTCGACATCCTCGAAGCCAACCCCGGCCAGCAGTACAAGGTCAGCGAGCTGTGCAAGCTGGTCGACCGGGCCAACGAGGGAACCGGCGCGAAGAAGGCCAGCGCGGGCGCGGTCCACAACGCCGCCGTGAAACTCGTCGGGACCGGGCGGGCGGTCCTGGCCGCCGAGAAACCCGCCACCTTCGCCCTCGCCGACACCACCGCCTGAACGACCCCGCCAGCCGGTAGCCCGGAGGCGGGCGTCGAACTTCCCGGAACCACGCCCGCCCCCGGTGCTCCTTCACAGACAAGGAGCTCCCGAAGTGTCTCCCATCCTGACCTCGATCGTCACCGCAGCCGGTGGAATCCTCGCCGGTCTCGCCCTCGCCGCGGCGCTGCTCTGGCGCCAGCAGCAGGCGCTGACCCGCGCCCGCTACGCCGCCGACCACGACGACACCACCGGCCTGCCCAACCGGCGGGCCCTGCTCGCCGCCCTCACCCGCGCCACCCACACAGATGGCCCGTTCGGGCTCGTCCTGCTCGACCTCGACGGCTTCAAAGCCGTCAACGACACCCTCGGCCACGAGGCCGGCAACGACGTCCTCACGGAGGTGGGCCGGCGGCTGGCCGCCCTGCGAGGACCGGTGCGGCTCGCCGCGCGGCTGTCGGGCGACGAGTTCGCCCTGCTGGTCACCGGCGGCCCCGACGACGTGGCGGCCACCGCCCGCGCCGCCTGGCGGGCGGTCGGCCGCCACCCCGTCGACCTCGGCACGCACGCGGTGGCCTTGCGCGCCAGCGTCGGGCACACCAGCGCCGCCCTCGGCGTCAGCCCGCGCACCCTGCTGCACCAGGCCGACATCGCCATGTACCAGGCCAAACAAACCGGGGCCGGGGTCCACGGCGCCACCGCCACCACCGGCCACACCCCACCGCCGCCGGGTACCCGCCTGCGGGACCTGCGCCGCCGCTGACCGCTCACGGTCACACCAAGAGGACCTCGCGCCCGTCGACGTGCGCGAGGTCCTCACCGTGCCCGCTCTTATCTGCCCAGCCCTGCTTTCCCTCTCCTCGGCGTCGGTCGCCGAGACCCCGTTAAGGAGCGCGTCCGCCATGAGCAGCCCCCACACGTACACCGTCGGCGACCGGGTGACCATCGACCCGACCGTGGCCCGCGCCAGCACCCGGGGCGTCACCTACCGCGTCACCCGGCTGCTGCCGGTCAACGTCATCGTCGAACCCGTCAACGGCGGCCGACCGGCGAAGGTCAACCCCACCTACCTGCGGCCCGCCCCCACGGCGGACAGCACCACCACAACCGACAGCAGCAGCACCGGCGGCGGCACCCACAGCGGCGAGTGGACCATGATCCACGAGGCGCCGCTGCATCCGGGCACCCTCGTCACCGTCGCCGGAGCGGGCTGGAAGCAGCCTCCCGGCGAGCTGTACGTGGTGCTGCGCGACACCGGCAACGGCCGTGTCTCCCTCGTCCCGCTCGGCGGCAACAACGGCCGCTACTGGCGCGGCGTCTCCCGCCACCTGCTCACCACCGTCGACCCCACCCGCGTACGCCTCGACCCCGAACAGACCACCTGAACCACGGACCCTCGCCGTCGTATGGGGCGGGCAAGGTCCTGCTCGCCCCGTACGACTTGACCTTCATTGAGAGATGAGCGTCGATCACCGCTGGTCGTCGTCCGTCGTCCGGACACCAGCATTCCCGAGGGCCCCGACGCGAGTCGGGCGGCGACCGCGCACACCACGCGATCCGCCGACCGAAGGGCCACCCGCCATGGCACACCCCGCACATCCCAAGGGCCGCAGCCGGCGCCCCAGCGAGCGCACCGCCGTACCGGACGACGTCACTGACCGGCTCCTGTGGGCCCTCGCGGTCGACGTCGCCGCCGCCCACCAACTCGGACCCGACGGCGCCTGCACGAACCTGCAGTGCCGCGGGCAGCAGGGCCCCTGCTGGGCGCTGCGCACCGCCCGCCGCGCCGAACAACACGCCCGCCGCGCCACCACCACCCTCGCCCCGGCGCCCCGCCGCCGTCGCCGCGCCGGTCGGGGTCGTACGGGGACGCGCCCCGTGCCCGCCCCGCCGCGCCGCTTCACCGGCTGGTTCACCCCCGCCCGCCCGCCGGCACCCCTGACGCGGTCCGCGCCCGTACCGGACGCGGTGCCGCCTGAATCCCGCGTCTACCGGCGTCCACCCGCGGCGGCGCTGGCCGCCTGAGCACGCACCTGGAGGTGCACCGTGAACTTCCTACCGAACGACACACTCGCCGGCTACGCCCGCACCGCCGTCGACCTGCGCACCCGCATGGTCGACTACCACCGCAGCCCGCTCGCGGCGCAGTACCTGCAGGCGTTCTTCGACAGCCGCCTCGCCAACCACCCCAGTCCCAGCCCAGCGGGCATGGCGAAGGTCCTCGACGCGGTCCGCGCCATCACCGCCAACCCGTGGCGACTCGGCGAGCCGTACGTCATCGCCCCCGCGATGACCGCGATCATCGCCGCCGCTGCGGCGGCCCTCGACCTGACCGGCGAGGTGCTCCCCGCCGACATCGCCCCCGACGACGGCGGGGTGCTGTTCTTCCCCGAACCGATCTACCACCGCAACCTCCGCGGCGAGGTGTCCTCCATCGGTGCGATCACCTGGGCCCGCACCACCAACACCGGCAGCGGCCGGTCGTTCTGGGCTATCGCCGGCTGGGCCGACCACCACGACGCGCACGACCCGGCGGCCGTGCGCCGCCGGCAGCAGCTCACCGACCGGCCCGACCTCGCCCGCCAGTTCGGCCCCTACGTGCTGACCGACTTCACCGAGATCCCCATCGGCCAACCCGTCGACCCCCGCCCAGACCTGCCCGTCCTCGACGGAGACGACCATGACTGGGAACCGGCACCCGACGGTCGGTTCTGCATCGACGAGACCACCACCCCGATGTGGGCCTGCGCCGCTATCGCCTACGCCTTCTGGCGAATTCAGGCCCAACCTCTGGCCACCGTCGCCGCCGCCCCGTTGGACCGCGCCGCCCGCCGCCGCGCAGTGCGCGCCAGCATCCGCCACGACACCCGCGTGGTCATGCTGCGCCGCACCAGCCCTCTCGCCGAACCCACCGACGGCGAGCCCAAGTGGCACTACCGGGTGCGGTTCGTTGTCCGCGGCCACTGGCGACGCCTCATCGACCGCGACGGCCACCCCTACCGCATCTGGATCAACGCCCACATCAAAGGCCCCGACGGGGCACCCCTGCTGCACGGCGAGAAAGTCGCCGTTCTCGCCCGCTGATTCCCTGCACCCCGCCGAAGGCCGCGCGACGCCCCCTCCACGGGCCCGCGCGGCCTTCGCCGTCCCCGCCCACCACCCGGCCGCCGCTTTGAAGGAGTGACCAGTCATGACCACCCGCGTGCTGTCCGGGATCACCGTCGCGGTCGTCGGCGTCCTGCTGCTGTGCTCCGGACTGGCCACCACCCTGATCTTCAGCGGCGGCACCGGCGCCGCCGCGTGTGCCGCGATCGCCAGCGTCACGCCCACCGCACCGTCGGCGACGCGCAGCCCCGCCCCGGGCGGGATCGGTCCGATCGGTGACTGGAGCACCGAGCAGGTCGGCAACGCCGCCACCATCACCGCCGTCGGCATGCGTCTCGGCGTCCCGCCCCGCGGCTGGGTCATCGCCGTGGCCACCGCGATGCAGGAATCCTCGCTGATCAACACCCCGGGTGGGGACCGCGACTCGGTCGGCCTGTTCCAACAGCGGCCCTCCCAGGGCTGGGGCACCCCCGAGCAGCTACGGGACCCGCAGTACGCGGCGACGAAGTTCTACCAGAAGTTGCAGGCCGTCGACGGCTGGCAGGCGATGCCCCTAACCGAGGCCGCCCAGGCGGTGCAGCGGTCGGCCTACCCGGACGCCTACGCCAGGTGGGAACCCGACGCCACCCGCATCGTCGCCGCCCTGACCGGGGTCACCGCCGGCCTGGCCGCCTGCGGCGTGACCGTCAGCGCGCAGGGCTGGACCCAACCGGTGCACGCAGACGTCGGCTCCGGTTTCCGCACCCCTGGCCGTCCCGGGCACGACGGCGTCGACCTGATCGTGGGCAAGGGCGCCCCGATCCACGCCGCGTCTGCCGGCACCGTCACCGTCGTGCGCTGCAACGCCGTCGACGTGCGCACCGGCGCGGGCTGGGACTGCGACCGCGACGGCGACCCCGCTCTCACCCGCGGCTGCGGCTGGTACGTCGACATCACCCACCCCGGTGGGGTGATCACCCGCTACTGCCACATGCTCGCCCACCCCTCCGTCACCGAGGGCCAACAGGTCGCGGCGGGTGACGTCATCGGCGTCTCCGGCAGCTCCGGCCACTCGTCCGGACCTCACCTGCACTTCGAGGTGCACCTCGGTGACCACACCTCCGGCACGGCCGTCGACCCGGTCGCCTTCATGGCCTCCGTCGGCGCGCCCCTCAACCAGTAGTCGCCATCGCGAACGCCGGCGGCGGCTGCGTGATCCACCCCCAGCTCGGAGGTCGGCCCACCCCGGGACGACCACCGCAACCCCCATCCACACAACCCTGAGGAGGAAAAGCCCGTGAGCACACCCACGCTCGTCGGTGTCGCCGCGTTCCGCGGCAGGTACACCGCCCGCTTGATCCAGTTCGGCGAGGATCCGCAGGTTCTGGTGCCGCTGCTGCGCCGGATCTGGACCGACACATTCGGCCGTGACACCGACGCCATGGCCGCCGCGCTGCTGGCCCACGACTGGTGGTCCCTCGCCGTCAACCCCAAGCCCCGCCGCTGGGACCAGCAGCCGCCCGTACCGGGCCTGGGCCACCCCGCCGACAACGACACCATCCGGCGCGGGGCGCTGCGCGAGGACGTCGGTGGGGCCCTCGAGTGGCTGTACCTGCTGCACCTCGACCAGCGGCGGCTGGTGGTGTACGAGGCGACGGTCCACGGCCGCTGGCTGCGGCACAGCGCCCACCACCTCGACCCCGCCGACGAACTGTTCATCACCGAACCCGCCGACGACGACGGCGGCGGCCCGGAGATGACGGTGTGCCCCGTCTGCGGCGCGGTTGACGAGATCGACCACGTCGAGGTGCCGTCCATGGCCGGCTACGGCTACGACACCGCCACCAGCTGCACCCGCTGCGGCTCCTCGGTCGCCACCGACCCGATGTTCGGCGACCACGTCACCCGCAAGCCCTGGCCGCCGCACAACCCCACGACGGGTGACGCGACGGGCAGCGCCCGATGAACACACCCGACCCCACCCCGTCGCCGCCCACCAGCGGCAGCGATGGCCCGTCCACTCACCGATCGGAGACCACCATGAGCTACCAGCCTGGCCAGCGCGTCGCGCTGGTCCACACCAGCGACCCACATACCCGGCTGCGTGCCGGCGACACCGGCACCGTCCGCCACCACGACCAGCGGCAGAACATCGTCGAGGTCGCCTGGGACAGCGGCTCCACGCTGTCGATGAGCCTCGACGACGGCGACCGCATCGCACCAGCCACCACCCCGCCGCCCACCGGCGATCCGGTCGGCGAGGCCACCGAATGGGCCGCCGCGCTGCGGCGCATGCGGGCCGCCGGCACCGAGGCCGGCCACACCGCCGCCGCATGGTGGGCGCAGGACACCATCGGCGCCCGAGTCAGCGGCGACACCCGCCTGGCCGCCCGCCGGATCCTGGCCGGCATCCACGACGGTGATCCCGCCGTCCTCGACACGTTGCCCCACTTCTCCTCGGCTGGAGACTCGGTCGATGCCGCCGGGTGGGAGCTGTTCGCCGACGCCACCGGCGATGTCTCCGGCTGGTTCGGGCTGCGCATCCAGCAGCGCGACGAGGCGATGACCGTCTACCGCGACGCCTTCGCCACCGCAGCCGAAGAGCGTGTCGCCGACCTGTGTCACCTCGCGGCCAGCCCCACCGGCCGCGACGTGTCCCACCTGCACCCCGACCGGGTACATCTCGGCGACGTCGGCGTGTTCTCCGGCGAGTGGGCGATGACCGTCGGCCCGGACGGCGATGACCGCTTCGAGATCGGGTTCGTCGGCGTCCTCATCGACCATTGGAACGGGTGGGCGGTGTTCTCCTGCACCCGCCCGGTGGCGGAGGCGATCGTCGCCGACCAGCACCGGCTCCGCGACCAGCACCGCCGCAGCCTGCGCGAGCAGGGCGTACCGGAGGACGACCTGGCTCGCCGGGTCGACGCGGATCTGGCCGACCTGTCCTTCGACGAAGACGTCCTCGTGGTCGACCAGCGCGCCCTATCAGACGATCCGGAAGCCATCGAACGCGTCGCCCCGGACGGTGACGGCCGGTACGTGGTGATGGGCCGCAGCTGGTGCTGGGAGGCCGTCGACCCGTACGCCTGCGACCGGATGGTCGGCGACCTGCCCGACCCCGACCAGGCATAGGCCCGGCGACCCCCGGCCAGGTCGCGCCGCGTCACCCGGAACCGAGCCGTCTCCGGCAGCGGCACCTGACACACCACCACGACAGGTAGGACCAACAGGAAGGAAAACCACGTGACCATCCGTACTCAAGAGGAGATCGTCACCCGGGTCTGGGCTCTGCGGGCCAACCGACAGGACATCCTCGGCTTCCGGGAGGACGTGCTCGTGGAGGCACTCGACCTCGACCACGCCCGCCAGGTCATCACCCCCCGCCACCCGGTTGAGTGGACCCAGCGGGTCGACCACGAGACCTACGCCCGGGACTACCTCGATTTCGCCATCGGGAAGATCCTCGACCACCGGGGCAACTCGGCGAGCCGGTCGGTGGACAAGCTCAGCGAACTCGCCTGGCTCCTCGGCCGCGACGACATCGTGGCCGGGATGGACCACGCCGGCTACCCGATGTACGGGGCGCCCAAGGTTCGGGCGTTCGCCGACGGGTTCGGCTGGCCGTTCCTCGACGGCGACGACGGGCTGGCCCTGGCCCGGATGGCTGACGGTCAGCAGTGCGACCCGCAGGGCTGCGAACGGGGCTGCGCCGACTGACCAGAACCTGGCCACCGGCCCAGCTCCCGGCCCTCGACGTGCCCGAGTAGACAGCCGGCACGTCAGCGATCCCGCGCCCCGCACCAATTCGACTTGATCGATTGGGCGGTGGGGCGTTCCATCGTCGGCGCAGACACCGCCCGCGCGGCGTCGACACCGACCAGCACGCACCGGCGGCGACCCACGTGTCGCCGTAACCCTTCAGCACCACCGGGGTGTGGTCGCCCACCCGCCCGGCCCGACCAGGCCGGCACGGGGTTGGCCCCACCCGTCTCCGCTGTGCGGTATCCACCGCCCGCGCACCCGGAGACGGGTGCGCGGGCTCGACCTTGGAATCGAGGCATCGCCATGACCACACCAACCCCACCGGCTCCCCAGGCCGGCGCGCCGCAGAACAACCCGGCCGCGACCGACACGCCCACCGCTGAGGCCGCCTCTGGCCGGTCCGGCTACCTGTACCGGAAGGTGGCCCTGCACCTGGCCGATCACCCCGACCAGATTCTCAAGGTTGGCGAGATCACCCGGGCGATCGGCGCCCCGTCGTCCGGGGCGGTGTTCGAGGCGTTGAAGAAGATGGCCACCGCCGGGCACGCCACCCACCACCGCGACCCGCACCACCGCTTCCAGATCACCCCGGCTGGCATCGACGCCGCCGGCACCCTCCCACCCGCCGCGCCCCGCACCCGCTCCAGCAGCAGCGGTGGTGGCAGGCAGGGACGGCCTGCGCCGGTACCGCGACCGAACGGGACGCTGTACCACCCGCGGCGGCTCGGCCGGGGCTGGGACGTCGAGGAACTACGGCGACTGCGCACCCAGCAGGTGCCCGTGCTGCTGTACGGGCCACCCGGGACCGGCAAGACGGCCATGGTCGAGGCGGCGTTTCCCGACCTGCTGACCGTCGCCGGTACCGGCGACACCGTCGTCGACGACTTCCTCGGCTCGTACAACCCGGTCCCCGGCGGCGGCTACGAGTTCGTCCACGGCCCCCTCGTGACCGCGATGCGGGAGGGGCGGGTGCTGCTGGTCGACGACGCCACCCTCATCCCGCCCCGCGTCCTGGCAGTGCTGTACCCGGCCATGGACGGCCGCGGAGTGATCACCATCCCCGCAAACGGCAACGAGACCGTGCAGGCCGTCGACGGGTTCTACATCGTCGCCGGCCACAACCCGGGCGTGCACGGCGCGGTGCTCACCGAGGCCCTGGCCTCCCGGTTCACCGTCCACCTGCACGTCACCACCGACTGGGACCTCGCCCGCCAACTCGGCGTCCCCAAACCGGTCGTGGCCGCAGCGATCGACCTCAATGCCGACCTCGCCGCCGGCACAACCGTGTGGGCGCCGCAGCTGCGCGAACTGCTCGGCTTCGTGAAGGTCCGCGACCACCTGGGTATGCCCGCCGCCCTGGCGAACCTGGCCGGTATCGCCCCCGAGGATGCCCGCGACGACGTCACCGCCGCCCTGTCCCGTCACACCGGCACGCCCATCACCGCGCTCGCCCTCGGCAAGCGCTAACCGCCGCCCACCTCAGGTTTCTGGAAGGAGCCCATCCGTGTCACACCCCAGCACCCACCTCCAGCAGGGCGCACCGCCGACGCCGGTCGGCGCCAGCGACTGGCATGCCTGGTCCGCGGCGTGGACCCAGCACGTGCCGCTGCTGACCGGCCGTACCGACCTCACTGTCCTCGTCGCTCCCGGCGCCGCCGGGGACGCACCCGAGTGCTTCTACCCCGCCCTGAACCGGATCGAGGTCGACGCCACCTACATCGCCGACAGCCCCGACGTCACCGACCCGACGAAGGCCCGCCACAAGCGGCGCGTGCCCACCGGATACGGGCTGCTCGTGCACGGCGCCGCGCACGCCGCGCACAGCCGCTGGACCACCCCGCCCGGCACCCGGCCGATCCTCGCGGCTGTCGCCGACATGCTGGAGGAATCCCGGGCCGAAGGACGCCAACGCGCCCGCCGTCGAGGCGACCGCCGTTGGCTGCGCCACGTCGTGACGACCCTCCTCGACCCCGAGGACGCGGCCGTTGACGACGCGTGGCACGCCGGGCAACTCGCCGCCCTGCTCTTGGCCCGCGTCGACGCCCGCATCGTCACCAGCAAAGACGTCCGCCCCGTCCGGGCCGCCGTCAGCGGCGTCCTCGGACGCAAACGCCTGCGGCAACTGCGGGACATCTGGCGCGAGGCCCACACCTGCGACGACACCGACGCCGACACCATGATCTGCCTGGCCCGCCGGTGGTGCCAAGTCCTCGGCATCGACGCCGACCAGCAGTACGACACCCCCGTACCGGACGCCGGGCAATTCGCCGGCCGCCTCGCCGCGGCCCTCGTCGACTACCTCGCCGTCGCCGCCGGCGTCACCCCGGCCGAGTACGCCGCGGCGCTGCTGGCCCACCGGCACAGCCCACCGTCGGAGTGGGACCGCCGGGACCCGACCGAGCAGGAACACCGCGCGGCCCGCGACCTCGCCCACCGGCTGCGGCAGGCCCGCACCCAACACCCCGAACCCGGCCGGCGCCCCTCGGCGATACCACCCGGTCGGCTGCGCACCCGGCAGGCCGTCACCGCCGAAGCGCAAATCGCCGCCGGGCAAATGCCGACCGCCGCCCCGTGGCAGCAACGTGCCCAGCTGCGACCGGAGAAACCCCGTCTGCACCTGGCTGTCCTGGTCGACCTGTCCGGGTCGATGGACCGCTACACCGAGGCGATGTCCTCCGCCGCGTGGATCTTCGCCAACGCGGCCCGCCGCGCTGACGCGACGACCACCACCATCGGGTTCGGCGACCGCACCACCGTCCTGGTACCCCCACGCACCCGCCCCACGCAGGTGCTGACCATGCGCACCGGCCTCGCCACCGCCACCTTCCCGGAAGCGGTCAAGGTCGCCGACCAACTCCTCGACCTGCGCCACGGCCGCACACTGCGGATGCTCGCCGTCGTCTCCGACGGCTACCTCGACGACATCCCCGCCGGCCAACAACTCGTCACCACCCTGCACCGCGCCGGCTGCGCCGTGCTGTGGCTCCACCCCGCCGACCCGCCCACCGACGGCGAACTGACCGACCCCGACCAGATCTGGGGACACACCTTCACCCACGCCACCACCCTGACCGTCACCGACCCGACCGAGGCCATCGCGGCGATCGCCGACGCCGCCGTCATCGCACTCACCCAGGCCTGAATCCCGACCGAGCAGGTCAGATCCGGCTTCCACTCGGCGCCGCGCCGCTGCGCCGGCTGCGGCCAGCGCAGCGCCGCGCGCCGCGATCCATGACAAACCCGGCCTGGAATGCGGGGCTGCCACAGGCAGCCCCACCCGCATCTCGCGGAGGGCCGACGTCGGGCGGCCTCGCTGCTGCCCCCGCGACTTGACCATCCCGCGCCATCGAAGCGTGCATGCATCGCGTCCTGACCGACCCCGGGTCCGGACGCGGTACGACGCTGCCCACCAAGGAGTTCCTCATGCGTTACGGCACAGACGACGAACATCCCTTCGACACCGACAACCGCGCCTGGCGGCGCCTCAGCGACGTCACCAGCGAACACTTCGACGCCATCACCTGGAACCGGGACCCGGACGGACGGCCGGTCCTGCTCACCCTGCGCGACATGCGCACCGGAGACACAGTCACCCTCGCCGTCCTCGACTCCCTGGAGATCCGCGACCCGCACGCGCTGCTCGCGGTCCACACCAACGGCGAACTCGGCGCCCACGGCCCCACCAGCGGCGCCGAAGCAGCCCACTCCCACGCCGCCACGCTCGCGCTGGACAGCACCACCCTCGCCGTGACCAGGCCCGTACCGCTGCACGACCCCGCCGTCACGGATCTACCCGCCACCAGTTGGGTCGACCTACCACCCGACCTCGCCCACGTCCTGCGCCCGGCCCTCGACGACGCCCGCACCGCCGTCCTCGTGCTGCTCGACCGCACCGAAGGCTGGCTCGCCGCCATCGGCCCGTTCCCCAACCGCGCCGCCGCCGACACGTGGCAACCCGCCGACGGACCCGGCCGCACCGCCGACCGGCTCACCGTGCCCCTACACCCGATCACCATCGAGCAGGCCCACCCGTGACCACCACCCCACCGCTGGCACACCCCAGCTCCTCACCGATCGTGGCCATCGACGTCGACGGCGTCCTCAACCCCGCCAACCCAGCCCACGCCGAAACACTCGGCTACCGGCCACACCGCTACGACGGGCCCGGCCCGGACGGTCGGCGCGTCACCGGCACCGTCTGGCTGAACCCCGACCACGGGCCGTGGCTGCGGGAACTGGCCGAGCGCGCCCAACCGGTGTGGTGCACCAGCTGGAACCAGCTGGCCGCCGCATGGATCGCGCCACGGCTCGGCCTACCGACCGCCTGGCCCCACGTCCCCGTCCACGCTGGCGGGGTCCGCTTCGGCCACCAGAACAAACTCAGCCCGCTGTACGCCTGGGCCACGCGGCGGCCACTCGCCGTCCTCGACGACGAGTTCGGCGGCAAGGACCCCACCACCGCCGACCAGCGCACCGTCGGCGGCGCACCCACCCTGCTCCACCCGGTCGACCCGTACCACGGGCTGCGCCGTGCCGACGTCGACACAGTGCTGACCTGGCTGGGTCAGCTCTGACCAGGTCATACCGGCACCGAGGAACTCCGTTCACCCGGATTCGCGGGGCCTGCATCCACGCATGCGGGCCCCGCGCCGCAACGAGATGGAGCTGACTATGGACAGCATGTTCGAACCGGACGCCGACCGGTCACCCCGACTTAGCGTCGGCGACCCGGAACTAAGCAAGACCCGACGGCTCGCCCGCGAGTGCGACACCTGCATCTTCAAGCCCGGCAACCCGATGCACCTCGATCCCGGCCGGCTCAAGCAGATGGTGTCCGAAGCGCGCGGCGACGCCGGCTACATCATCTGCCACTCGACGCTGCCCTACGCCGGCAGTCCGGTCCCGCCCGCGCTCTGCCGTGGCTTCGCCGACCGCTACCGCACCTGGCAACTCCAGGTCATGGAACGAATCTGGGGCTTCGTCGACGTCGAGCCACCCGACCCGAACCCCGCCCGCACCCCCGAATGCCCAGGAGACACCCACCATGCGTGACATCGACGACTTTCTCCGACGCCAGAATCAGATCATCGACACCACCGGCTGGGCCGTCACCCACGTCCTGCCCACTGACGACGGCCCCGACACCACCGCCCCATTCGCCTACACCGTCGGACTCACCGCCCACGCCTACCCCGAACTGATCACCGCCGGACTGCCACCCGAGGTCGCGCACAGCCTCCTCAACGACCTAGCCCGCCGGGTCTACGACAAGGCCGAACGGTTCACCCAGGGCCAGCGCATCACCGACCTCATCGCCGGCTACGACGCCATCATCATCGACGGACCACCCACCGACGAACTGCTACCCGCGATGGCGATCAACCGCTACGGCCGCGACCAGATCCGCCTCCAGCAGCTGGTGTGGCCTGACCAGGAGGGCCGGTTCCCCTGGGACAACGGGTACGACTTCGCCCCGCAGGCACAGCCGCTCATCGCCCAGCTGTAACAGAGCACGCCAACTGCGGCCCGCCGGGATCCGGGCGCCCCCTATCGGCGCTCGGATTCCGGCCACGACCGGATGCGCTCGCCTATGTCGGCTCGGGCTGTGTCGCCATCGATGTCAACGCCGTCACTGGGGTCAACACCGGTAGCCAGTCACTGAGCATTAGCGAGTGCCCGGCCCTTCCCGGTGGTTGGGCAGGCATGGAGTGAAAAGGCGGGGTCTTTCGTCGTCCGCCGTGCCGTGCGTTCGGATAGTCCGCGTAGTCTCGGCCAGCTCACTGCCGTTGTCACCCACAGCCGCCCGGATCCTCGCCGACGCGGCAAGAACCGGCTACCCGTAGCGATGGGGGCACTGAACGCCCGCACGCTCGAGCGGCAGCAAGTCTGTTCGTCGCTGCTCGGGGCCTCTTGCTCTACTCTCCGTTCACAGCGATACTGCGGTTCGACCGCAGAGCGCGGCGAGACCTAGCATCTGCGGAGGCCTATCGTGCTTAATCACCACGACGACGATCTCCAGGCGTTTGCGACTCTTGAGTCCGAATTTCGGGCGGTATGCGAGATCGCGATCGAGACATGCCTCCGCCTCTCTCCGCCCTACCGGCCAACGGCATGGAAAGGGATGATTTCCACCCTGGGTGCAGCGGAAGCTGCGCGACGCTTGGTCGTTAGCGGGGACATCCAGACAGGCTTCGGTCGGCTTGTTCAAGCTGGTCGCCCCGAGCTAACTATCGAATGGGAGATCCTTAACCCAAGGTGGGATCCGTTATTCAGCGAGCAGCACCGAGCAGCCGCACGCTGGCGCCTTCAGCAAGCGGGCATCGAGCCGCCGAACCGCTAATCGCCGCCAGCACAGTTCGGCGCGTGGCTGCGAGGGGTCGCCGAGCTGAAAAACCAAATCGCAACAGCGCCGTAAGCGAATGTGAGAAATGTCCGAATACTACACGATCATCGTCGATGCCGGTCACGAACTTGCAGCGTCAGCAAGGAACCTCGGCGCTTTAAGCTCGAATACATTCAATGCTGCTCGCAGCCTCGGCCGCGTCGACTTGCTATCGGCGGATGCCGAAATAGCGAAGCTGCTTGCACAAAGCAAGCTGAAAGGCGTGATCATCGGGGCTGTCGCCACTGGCGGAATCATCGCAGTCGCCACCGGCGGGATCATCGCAGCAGTCAAGTCGGCGCCATACGTCAAGGGCTGGTTCAACGATCTGAAGTCGAAGTCGAGTGGGAACTCCGAGATGAGCGAGGGCGAGAGTCAACCCGCCTTGGACGGCACCGCCGCGACGAACTTCTCGCAACAGGTAGAGGCCTCGCTGGACGACCTCCGGACCGATATGAGCAGCGAAGAAGCGCAACGGCGACTCGCGATGATCATGATCGCCGCGGCGTTCATCGCCGATCAGATCCGGACCCTATCCCGTGCTCGCGTCGAAGACGCCGACGCTCCGCCGGAACTGAAGAGCGCGCTGGAGAGACTCTCCGCCCTAGACCTCACGGACACCCTCAACCGGATGCTGGAGGCGAACTCCTCCCTGCTCAGCGACGAGACCACGGCCGCGCTCATGAAGATCTTCGAAGGCGGCCGTTTCGTCGAGGGCGAATACCTGCCCCTGCGCAACGACAAGATCAAGGACGCGCTTCGTCTGACCGACGGCGAGGAGTGAAACCGGAAAGAATCCTAAGGATCTGGCAGCACCGCTCCGCACCTCGAGCCGCACCCTGTCGGTGCTTGCGCTGGCGGGCCCACAGGTTGCCGTGGCGCCGCCCCGAGGCACGAGGGTGGTCACGAGGCGCCAATTTGCTCGGCGACACGGCTGGTGTCGTGTCCGTTCGCGGTTTGCGGCACGGGTGGCCAGTACCGGCGGACGGTGCGCTCGGACCGACCGATTCTGGTGGCGATCTCGGCTGGGTGCAGGGACGGGTCCTGGCGGTACCAGTAGGCCACGGCCCCGGCGGTGTCGGGCGGCACCTTTGCGCTGCTTGTGCCGTCGTCCGGGTGGGGGTTATGACCCTGGCCTTCGACAGGGTCCAACTCAATCTCTTGGGCAGCGCCCGGAGGGTTGGCCCTGTCCTGCTCGTCGGAATTCTCGACCGGCGTGCCTGGAGAGCCAGTGGTGCCGGACCTGCTGATTCCAGATCGGTCCGTGGCGTGGTGAGAGGGGTCCGCGCCCCGCATCGGCGGCGTGTGCGGGGACGGTGAGGCGTCGTTACCGGTCTGGACGAGGTGAGCGTCCTCGTGGTCGCGTGTATCGTCCTGCGGCGGCTCAGGTGCAACTTCCTCGGTGTCGCGCGCATCGGTCGGCGCGTGCGCGGTGGCGTCCGCATTCGAATGCTCGCCCTCGTCGCCGCGGATCGCAGCCTCCGGCCTTTCCGTCGGCGATACGTCGAAGCCTCGGAACGTCTGCGCTGCACGGGGCGGCCCTGATACGAGGGCCGGTGCCCTCAGGCTCAGGGATTCGGCCGTCGGGGACGGCGTCTCCGTTGGCGTGGTGGCGGACTGCAGGCGGTCAACCGGAGTGACGGAGGGGGTGCGGATCCGCCCCGCGATCTCGACCAGGCTAATGCTGGCTACGACGACCAGCCCGTCGACGGAGATGGGCAGGAGGTAGGAGGCGGCGGCGCCAGTTTCGCCGTATCGGGCGGCAACGCCGACCATGTGCCAGTAACTCACCCAGGCGGCGATGCCGGCGATGACGGCGGCGGCGATCAGCCGCGCGGCGGCCAGGCCGCGGCGGTTCGCGGGTACGCGGGAGATGAGTTCGACGGTCAGCAGCAGCGCCAGGGGTGGCCACGCGGCGATGACCTGGCTGATGAGGTTCGGCCGGGCGTGTAGGACGTTCGCCGCGATGGACGCGGCGACGCCGAGTGCGAGCACCGCCCGCACGGCCCACCGCAGACGGGTCAGATGCCGGAGGTCGGCCTCTGCCACCTCCGGGGTACGTGCGGAGGTGTGCCGGGGTAGCGGCGTGGCAGTCATGCGGCGGCTCCGTCACCGGGCCGGGGTGCAGGCCGCAGGTCGGGTCGTCGAGCGGGGCGCTGCACCTGGGCGACCAACTCGTCGGCCAGGGCAATGGTGTCGTCGCTGGGTTCGGCGTCGATCTCGCCGAGGGCGCGGATCAGGGCGCGGCGCAGGCTGCGGATCGCGTCGAGGTGCCCGAGCGCGGCGCGGGCCCGCATCGCTTGCTGGTACAGCTCTTCGGCGTACGGGTTGTGGCCGATCGCGGCGTCGAGGACGGTGAGCTGCTCGGCGGGGCTGTCGGCGAGGGCGTCGGCGAGGGCGAGGTAGGCGTCGAGTGCCTGCTGCCGGACGGCTTCGCGGTAGGGCTCGATCCATTCGTAGTCGGCGCCGTCGGCCAGGTGCCCTCGGTAGGTGTCGACCGCGCGGCGCAGAGCGGCGAGGCGCTCGGCCGGGTCGGTGGCCTGGTTGGCGTCGCGGATCGCGGCGCGCATGCGCCACAGGTCCACGTCGACGGCGTAGCGGTTGAGGACGTACCGCTGGTGGGGGTGGGTGAGGTAGGTGCCACGTCCTGCGGTGCGGCGCATGATGGTGCGCAGGTCGGACACGTAGGTGTAGAGCCGGCCGGGTGCCTTGTTGGCGGGGGCGTCGGGGAGCAGGTCGTCGAGGATCGCCTCGGCGGAGGCGTCGCCGTCGTGCACGGCCAGGTAGACGAGCACTTCGAGGGATTTCTTGCGCAGCGTCGGCCCGGGCGGCACGTCGACGATCGCGGCGGTGCCCAGGACGGTGACCTGTACCCTCCCGTGGCTGGTCTCCTGGCTGTTCTCGGCCGCGCCGTCGGTGTCCGGTTCCTCCACGGCGGGCGGGGGCGCACCGTCGCGGGGAGTCTCCGTGCCGCGGGCATGGGCGCCGGTGGGCGGAGTTGTCGCCGCTGCCTGGGTGCCCGGGGTGGTCTGACTGTCGGCGCTGTCTGGTGTTGTTGCCGGGGCGGCGGGCACGGGCTCCGGGCCGGATGCCGGCAGGTGTTCACCCTCGCAGAAGGGGACGTCGGGTGGCGCCGGCTCGGTGTCGGGAGAAGGTTGCGCATCGGGTGCGGCGGTCGTGGCCTGGGCGGTGGTGACGGGTTCGGCCGGGGCGGGAGCCTGCGGCTGGCCGGTGTGGGACTCGGCGAGGGTAACGAGCAGGTCGCTGGTCTCGGACGGGGTGAGGACGGCCAGCCGGCCGATGTCGGCCGGGTGACCGCCGTGGCGGGAGCCCTCGCCGTCGGCGCGGCTGGTGACGCCGTCCGTGGCAACCACCATGGTGTCGCCGTCGGGCCAGGCGCCCAGCAGCACGCCGTGGATGTCCAGGCGCTGGCCTTGGGCGAGGAGCGCGGCGATGCGGGTGCGCTGGTGGCGGGTGTCGGCGTCGGCCAGCAGCAGGACCGGCGGCATCGGCTCCCCGGTCGGGTCCGCCGCGCGGGCCTCGGCAACGGTGTCGACCTCGTGGGCGTAGGCGATGCGGCTGCGGTGCAGGGTCTGCGCCTCGAGCAGGTCGAGTGCCTCGTCCAGGCCACCGGTGACGGTCAGCCGCGGGGTGCGGGGCAGTGCGACGGCACCGGCGCCGAGCAGCGTCGCCGCGGTCGCTGATGGCATGACCAGCCAGGTGCGGTCTTCTGGTGCGTCGAGGCCTCCGGCGGCCAGGGCGGCGGCCATGAACCCGCGGGCGGCGGCCTCCGCGCCGGGACCGGTGAGCCCCAGGCCGGCGGGCGGCCAGACCGCGGCGATCGGGTGCGCCAGCGACGGCACCACCGGGCGAAGCGCAGCGTCATCGCCCAGGCTCGGGTCCGCGGCAGGCGCCGGCTTCTCAGGATCGTCCTCGTCGTCGAGACCAGCATCGTCGAGGGCGTCGTTCTCGTCGTACCGCCCGGCGATCCCTGGACGGTCGTCGTCGAGCAGGTCGGCGTCCTGATCGGAGGCAGCAGGGCTGTCCGGTGCGGAGGTGCCGTCGTCGGTCTTGTCGTTCGCTTCGGTGTCGTCCGGGTCGGTGAACAGGCCGAGGTCGTCGTCCGGACCTTCGTGGCTGGCCGGGTCGGTGGAGGTCGTGGTGGCGTGGCGCAGGCGGCGGCGGATCTGGTTCACCACGGGCGGCATGGGCGCCACGTCGGGGTCGTCCAGTCGCAGGTCGGCCGACACGGGCCGGCGGATGTAGCGGCGGCGGCGGTGGGCCCAGACGAGGGCGACGGCCGCGAGGATCGCGGCGACGAGCCCGGCGTCGAGCCAGCTGCCGGTGCCGAGTGAGACACCGGGTGACGCCTCCGTTCGCGGCCCGGGTGTCTGCTGCCCGTCCACCGAGGGGCGGGGCGTCGTCGAGGCTCCGGAGGCCGACGGCGGGTCAGCGGGCGCGGTGAAGACCGACGGCGAGGGGACGTGGACTACGCCGTCGTCACCGTCGTGCGGTGCCCGGGTGGTGGAGCCTGGCGACGGGCTCACGGATGACGCGTCGGGTGGCTGCGGATTGGTTTGGCTCGGTGGTGTCGGCGCGGGCGTTGCGGTGCCGTGTGTCGGCTGTTCGGGGCCTGTCGCCGGGGGGTCGGCGGGTGGTGGGGTCCGGGGTGTGCCGGCGGGTGGTGTGGCGTCGTCGGGCAGTTCCAGGGTCCAGCCGGGGTAGATCAGGTTCGGGTTGGTGAGGGTGCCGCCGATGTCGCGGAAGTGGGTGCCCCGGTTGAGGGCAAAGATCTCCGGCCACCGGTTGGCGTCGCCGAGCCACTGCTGGGCGATCTTCGACAGGGTGTCCCCGCGCCGCACCTCGCAGGTGTAGGTCTGCCCGGATGACACGAGCGTCACGTGGCCCGCTACCAGCCGGGTCGGCACCGGTTCCCCCATGTCCGCCAGGGCGGACGTCGACGCGGCTGTCTGCCAGGGCTGCGTGTGGTGCCCATCCGTGCTCACCAGCCGCACGGTGCTGCTGGGCACGGTGGTTGCCGGGGCCGTCGCGGTGGCGCTGGTGTGGGCGGTTGTCGCTTGTGCTGGCTGGGTGAGGGCCGGTGCGGCCTGGGCGGCGGTGGCGAGGACGCCGCCGCTGATGGCGGCCACCAGGATGGCGGCGAGCCCGCGGGCCGGCGCGATGGCTCGGGGTTGCGGCAGGCGGATGCCCGTGGCGGTTTCGGCGACCTCGGCGATCAGCGACCAGATGAACGCCGCCCACACCGCCCAGAGCAGGCACACGACGGCGTTGCCGAGCATGGCGTCGGTCAGCGGTGAGGTGAGGGCGGTGCCGACGTCCTGCCAGGTGGGGACCTCGCGGGGTAGCGGCCAGCCGACGTATCGGATGAGCGCATACGGCACGCCGGCGGTGAGCAGCACCAGGATCCCGAGTCCGGCCAGCCGGCGGGCGGTGGCGGCGAGGAATGCGAACACTGGGGCTCCCGGTCGTGGCGTGGCGGTCCTGGTCAATTCGGTGCGGTAACGCCGGTCAGAGGGCTGGCGGTCGCGGTCGCGGACACCGGCAGGGCGCTGATCCCGACGAGGTGCAGCAGCTGCGTCTGTCGGGTGCCGCTGATGGTGACGGTGACGGCGGTGGGGGTGGCGGACGCGGTGACCTGCCCGTCGACACCGGCCTGTTGGGCGAAGCTCCGCGCGGCTGCGGCGGCCTGGGCCGGCTGGAGCTGGACAGTGCCGGTGGCCCTATAGGTGGCGAGGTCGATCTCGCGGGCGCCGGCCCGGGCGGCGCCCTGCGCGACGTCGAGCAGCCGCACCTTGTCCGACATGCCCAGGCCCAGGTCGAGGACCAGGCCGGCGAGAACGAGGACGAGGACGACGCCGAAGATCGTCCACGGGGTGATCTGGCCGCGGTCGTCGTGGCGGGCCTGCCGCAGGCGGGTACGCAGCCGGTTCATGGCGCCGTTGTCCCGCGGTAGGTGTCGAGGGGCTGGTTTGAGGTGCCGCGGATGGTGATCGTGCCGGGCAGGCCGAGGCCGTAGAGGTCTTCGAGGCGGACGGTGCACGCCACGGTGGCGCTGACCTGCCCGCCGGGGACGAACGCGCCGGGGTCGACGGTGACGGTGGACGGCTGGCAGGTGAAGTCCCGCCCGGCCAGGGTGGCGGAGGCGCCATCGGCGCCTGCGGCGCGGGCCTCGCCGGGGGTGCGGGCGAGGGACGCCTGGCGGGCCGCGGCGGCAGCGGCGGAGTTGACGTCGATGGCGGCCGAGGCTAGGCGCAGGCACGCCACCACCGCGAGGGCGGCCAGGACCATCAGGGGTACGTAGCTCAGCGCCATCTCGACGCTGACCGAACCCCGGTCTCCCCGCAGCCGCGGCGCCCGGCGGCGTGGATGTCGGCTGCGTCGCTGCTCGCGGGTCACGTCGAGTCTCCTTCCACTCCAGGCGGCGAGGAGGCCAGCGACAGGGTCGAGGGGCGAAAACGCTCGACCGGGGCGCTGGCCTGGGTGCTGACCTGCAGGCGCAGGAACGGCACGACGGCGGGAACCCGCCCTGCCACGGCCACCGTGGCGGTGTCGGCGGTGCGGGTGACCGACACGCGCGGCTCGACGACGACCTGCCCGGCGACTTGGCGGAGCACCTCGGTGGCGTCGGCGCGGCCGGCGGCGGCGGTACCGCCGGACACCCTGGTGGTTTGCAGGGCGTGGTTCGCGGCGTGCTGGACGCCGAGTTGGGCCAGGGCCCACAGGGCGAACTGCACGCCGACGAGGACGAGCAGGAACAGCAGAGGCGCGTAGAGGACCACCTCGGTGGTGACTGATCCGCGGTCACCACCGAGCCGGCGTCGCCTGCCTCGTCGCGTGCGGTGCATGGCTAGAGATTGATTCCGGTGATCTTGGTGATGATCTTGCCCTGGAAGATGGCGTAGACGGCCAGGACGAGGGTGACGAGCAGGGCGATCCACATGACCTTCTCGGTGGTCTCGCTGCCCCGGTCGCCGGAGTCGCGCAGCCGGCGGGCCCGGTCGGTGAGGGTGAGGTGTGCCAGGGTCAGCAGGGCCATCAGCTTGCTGGGGTGCATGGCGTTTCTCCTTCTGGTGTGTCGGGGTCAGAAGCTGTCCACGGCGGTGACAGCCGGGTAGAGGAGGAACAGCATGTAGGCGGCGGCGAGGAGCATGACCGGCATGGACATGCGTTCGGTGGCGGAGTTGGCTCTGGCCTCCAGGGCGGCGGCCTGGTGGGCGCGCAGGGTGGCGGCGCGGATGGTGAGGGAGTCGCGGATGCGGGCACCTTCGGTGCCGGCGAGGCTCATCGTCGCGGCGAGTTCCTGCAGTTCGACGACGCCGGTGTCCTCGCCGAGTTGGCCGAGGGCCTGCCAGGGCGGGATGCGCAGCAGCCGGGCGGTGGCCACGGCACGGTTCAGGCGTCCGGCGGCCCAGCCATGGGTGTCGGCGCAGGCGTCGTCGAGGGCTTGTTCGAGTCCGGCGCCGCCGGCGAGGGAGATGACGACGAGGTCGAGCACGGCGGACAGGGCGTAGCGCAGCTCGTCGCGGCGCCGCTGCGCCTCGGCGTGCACGGTGGTCTCGGCCAGCCACCAGCCGCCGGCCGCGCCAGCAAGCGACGCCCACAGCGGCATGCCGGCGGCGAAGCTGACCCCGCCGGAGGCGAGGACGGCCATCGCGACCGGGGGCAGCAGCAGGCCGGCGAGGACCGCGAGGGCCTGGTCGGCCAGGTGGGTGGCGGTCGGCCGTCCGAGTACGGCGAGGTCGGCGCGCATCCGCTGCCGGGGCAGGCCGAGGGCGCGCAGGGGCGCGGCGAGCAGCCGGATCCTGGCCCCCACTGGTTCTTCCGGGGCAGCCGGGGTGCGGCGCAGGGCGTCGAGGGCCTGGGCGAGGCTGGGGCGGGCGGGATGCAGGCCGGTGCCGGCCAGGACCAGGCCGAGGCCGGCGACGACGCCGCACGCCACCACGAAGGCGGCCATCACGCCACCTGCCCGGGCTGGTCGGCCGAGAGCACCCGTGGTGGTTGCGGGACGCGGGAGGCGCGGGCCAGCCACCAGAATCCGCCGGCGAACACCGCTCCGACGACGAGGAGCACGAGCTGTCCGGTGACGCTGCGGTAGGGGGCGAGGAACCCGCGGTTGAGCAGGATCAGCCCGGCGACCATCGCGACCGACGTGCCGGTGATGACCCGGGCGGCGGTTCGGGTCGCGGCCCGTTTGGTGGCCACCCGCATGCGGATGCCGGCGAGCTCGCGGGCGGTGGCGGCGAGGCTGGTCAGGCACTGGGACAGTTGCCCGCCGTGGTAGCCGGCGGCCTGAGTCAGGGCGCGCACGACGAGGTCGGCGGTGGGGTCGGCGAGGTCGGCGGCGAACGCGCGCAGCGCGTCGGGCAGCCGTGCTCCGCCGCGCACCGCCCCGGCGAGGGCCTGCACCTGGGGGCGGATGGGCTGGGGGGTGACAGGGGCAGTGGCGGTGATGGCCTGCTCCAGGCCGGCGGCCGAGGACAGGGTGTCGCGCAGCAGCTCGGCCCAGGTGGCGATCGCCTCGATCCGGGCGATCGCGCGGGTGTGTTCCCTGTCTGGGCCGAGGACGCGGGGCAGCGCCCACACCGCGGCGGCGGTCAGCAGCGCCGCGACCGGCCAACGGGTCGCCGCCGCGGCGGCGAATCCGGCGACGATGGCCGCGAGGAGCCGGGTGCGGTCGGCCGACGTCCAGCGTTGCCGTGTCCGGGTGGTCGGGGTGCCGGGTGGGCGGCGGCGTAGCCCGTCGGCGACGAGGATCAGGCCGGCGGCGCAGCCCAGGCCGAGCAGGATCGGCAGCAGGTCCATGCTCACCACCGGTCCCGGACGAGGAGGTTCGGGTTGAGGCCGGCGGCGGTGAGCTCGTCGAGGGTGTCGGCGCGGATCGGCGCGGCGGGGATGGCGCGCCGGTCGGGGCCGGGGCGGAAGATCTCGTTGGAGGGGACCTGGGTGCCGTCGGCCTCCAGGACCTGGCGGATGGAGGACACCACGCGGGTGCTGTCGGTGGCGACGTCCAGGTGGACGACGAAGTCGACGGCCTGACCGATGAGCACGTTCGCCGCGTCGAAGGTCAGCTTCTCCGGCGCCTGCATGACGTACATGGCCAGCCGGGTCAGCGCCTGCTTACTGGAGGAGGCGTGCAGGGTGCACATGCTGCCGTCGTTGCCCTGTGACATGGCCAGGAGCATGGGTACGGCCTCCGCGCCTCGGGTCTCGCCGACGATGACCCGGTCCGGGCGCATCCGCAGGCCCCAGCGCACCATCGTGGACATGTCGATGCCGCCGACGCCTTCGAGGTTCGGTTCCCGCTGCTGAAGGGCGGTGGTGTTCGGGTGCGCCTCGGTGTCCTCGTCGAGGCCGAGTTCGTAGGCGTCCTCGACGGTGACGATCCGCTCGTGAGGGCTGATCGCGCCGGCGGCGGCGCGCAGCATGGTGGTCTTGCCGACGCCGACGCCTCCGCAGATCACGATGTTCTTGCGCGCCCGCACCAGCGCCCGGATGAGTTCCCGCAACCCCACCGTGATCTCCCCGCGGTGCAGCAGGTCGTCCAGGGTCACCCGGTGCAGGGTGTTGCGGCGGATCGACAGCGAGGGGCGTTTCGCTACCGCCATCACGGCGAACAGGCGTTGCCCGCCGGGCAGCCGCAGCGACAGGCCAGGGGAACCGCGGTCGAAGCGGCGCTCCTCCTGCCCGCTGCGCGCCGCCGCGACCCGCACCAGGTCGACCAGGTCGTCGTCGGAGGCGGCGACCGGCGGCATTCGCTGCACCCGCCCGTCGGTGGTGCGGATCCACACGTTGTCGCAGCCGTTGGCGAAGATGTCCTCCACCCGCGGGTCGTCAATCAACCTCTGCAAGCCGCCCAGGCCGGTGAAGCTGTCCCGCAACGCCCGCGCCAAGGCCGCCTCGGCCTGCGGAGTGAGCGGGACACGGCCGGCGGAGATGTCCTCGCGGGCGTGGACGACGAGTTCCTCGGCGATGTATCCCGCGATCACCGCGTGCCGCTCGGCGTCGGGAAGCTGCGCGCCGTGCGCGGAAAGGCGGTCGCTGACCCGGGCCCGCAGCCGCGCCACCACCTCCGGCGGCGCCACCGTCGTGCCGCCGTTCAGGGTCGGGGCGGTCACCGCACGACCTCCAGCGCCGCACCGGCGGGCTGCCCGCCGGCCGCGACGGACGCGGCGAGGGCGCGCAAAGCTTGGGCGAGGCGGGTACGTGTCCACGCCCGCCCCGTCATCCGCCCGGCGAGGACGCCCGCGCCCCACCGGTCGGCGGGCAGCTGCGCCCACACCGGAACACCGAGGCGACCGCTGATTTCCGCCGGGGTGAAGGCGGACCTGCCGCAGACCGCCAGCCCGACAACACCCGGCCGCGCCGCGGCATGCAGCGCCGGCAGGCGGGTGTCCAGGTGGTCCAGATACTCCGTCGACCCCGAGGTGACCAGCACGACCGCGTCGGCGGAGCGCAGCAGGCCCCACGCCGGGCTGTTGGCGTAGAGGCGACCCGCGTCGGCGACCACTACCGGCGCCAACCGCGCGACCGCCTCGGCCTGGCCGGCGAGGACCGACACCGCCCCCGCGGCGGTCTCGGCCGCACCCGGCCCGACGAGGACGTGCAAACCCAGCGGCACCTGCTGCACGTAGGGCGCCGCCCCACCGGCGTGCCCGCCGTGCCGGGCCGCCGCCGCCAGGGACGCCAGGCCCGGCTCCTGCGCCAGCCCGAACCGCGCCGCGACCACCCCGCCACCGGGATCGACCTCCACCAGCAACGCCGGGCGCTCCGGCCACAACGCCGCCATCCCCAACGCGGCCGTCGACGCGCCCGGCGCGCCGGACACCGACGCCACCACCACCAACATCTCCCGCGCCTCCTCACGTCTCATTGGGACGGGCCGAGTTGCACCAGCGACACGTCCCCCGGGGCTGCCGCGACCGCTTCCGCCGCATCCGCGGCGAGCAGTACCGTCACCAATTGCGTGCCCACCTGGTCGGCGCCCGCCGCCACGGACACGACCGTGGCCACCGCCCGGCGTATACCGTTGTTCTGCTGCGGCGCCTGCTGCCCGCCTCCGGTCGGCGGGGCGACCAGCACCACCACCCGCGACCCGGCGGTCAGGCTCGTCGGGGCCCGGCCCGGCTTGACCGGCACCGCGATCACCGCCTGCCCCGCCGCGGGCCAGGCTGCCGGCCCGACCTGCGCCGACACCAGCAGGCTCCCTGCCGCCAGCGGCACCGCCGCCGAACGGCCGACGATCCCGCCGCGCCGCTCGGCCGGGACCAGGTCCAGGCCGGACGGGTTCGCCACCCGCACCACCCGCACATCGGCGTCGGTGATGACCTGACCCGCCGGTACGTCCCGCGCGACGGCGAGGAACTGCTCGTCGGCGTGCCGGCGCAGGTCCACCTGCCAGAACGTCACCACCGTCGCCAGGACCAGCAGCAGGCCGGCGACCACCCGCCGGCCGCTGCGCCGCCCCGCCCGCCGCGTACCGGCGGGCACCGGCGGCAGATCCGCAGCGGCGCTGCTCCCCGCGCGGGGACGGTCCGTGGTGACGCTCACCGGGCACCTCCGACGATCGCCTGGGACTCCGCCACCCGCACGGACACCATCGAAGTCGTCGTGAGCGGGGCGAGAGTGCCCCCACTACCGGCGCCAGACCAGGTGACCGACCACGTCACCGTCGCCCGCAGCCGGAACGCCGCCCCCGCCGCAGCAGCGGACGAGGAGGTGTAGGTGTGCCCGCACGGCGAGGACGCCCGCGGGTCGGTTCCCGGCTCCCACGGCTTGCCCGAACCAGTGCACGTCAGGTCGTCGCTGCCGTCGCCGAAGGACCACACCACCTGCGTTGGCGTCGCGGTGGCGGTGAGCGACACCCCTGGCACCGACGCGGTCGCCGAACGGGCACCCCATGTCGCCGGGTCCACCCACAACCACACCGGCACCTGCACCAGCACAAACGGCGCCGTGCCGGGATTCGTGCGGATCTGCGGCGAAGGCAGGCGCAGCCGAGAACGCGCTGACTGCGCCAACGCCGCCAGGTCCACCGTCGGCGCCTGGTCCAGCCACACCGGCACGTCCTGCGACCCCAGCCCGTTGGCCACGCAGGTCCGCGAATACCAACCGCCCTCAGGGCCCTTGCCGGGCGGCGGCGGGAGGTCTACGTCGACCGGCGCCCAGTAGCAGCCGTCCTCGCCGCCGCCATCCGAGCCGTCATCGGAACCGCCGCCGCCCTGGTTGCCGCCATTCGAGCCGCCCGGTCCGCCCGGGGTGCCGACGCTGATGTCACACTCGGCCGCGTTCGGGGTCTGGCTGCAGTCCACGTTTCCCAGCCCGTCGTCGGCCCAAGCCGGGGAGAAGGCGCCGACGCCGACGCCAACAATCAAGAGCACGATCCCAGCGCGCAGAGCACGCCTCAGCATGAGCCGACCGCCTGTACACCGAAGCTGGACACCTTCCAGCCGCCGTCGTCGCGGGTCACGGTCGCCCTCACGGCACGGTTCCCGCCCGGCACGTCATCGGCCAATGCTCCAGTCGCCGTCTTGTAGGTGAGGAATCGCGCCGTGTTCAGGCAGTCCAGCACCGAGATGCTCGACGGCGTGGCAGCAGGCGAGGCTTCCGTGACCTGCGGATCCGACTGGTACTCGCCCTTGACGACCTCGCCGTCCCGGCGAAGCTTCGCCAGGCCGTTCTTCAGGTTCGTCAACGCTTCGCCGGTGGTGTGCACAGCCAGGGAAGGCTCGTCCGGGTTGGCCGTCAGGCCGGCCTTCGCGTAGGCCTGCCACATGCCTCGGTAGGCGTCCAGCGCCGCTTCCTCGGCTCTGCCGCGGGCGTCCTGGGTCGGCGCGGGAACAGATGGCAGCGGAGTTCGGCCGTCTTCGGCGGGCTCGGCACCCGTGCAGCCGCCCGCAGCCGCGATAGCGACCAGTGCGGCGAGAACAGCTACAGCGGGCAGCGGATTGCGGGGTCGGCATGGTCGGTGCCTGACCCGACGCCTCCGTCGATCACGGACAGTCACTTTCCCTCCTCAGGTGCGCCCCTCCACAGCACGCGCCGGCGTTCCTGGAGCGATGCGTGGAAGTTCCAGGGAGCGCGGTCTGAATCCACCTCTACACCCGGACCCCGCAGTTACCGCAACGTACTTACCGTGAGGTGATTACGACTCCGTGAGCACTCTTCGGTAAGCGCCAATGGTCTGAAAGCAGAGCAAACCGGCGGCCGGGTGTCGGGTTAGCGACACTATGCCCGCAGGCATCGATGCCTCTAGAATCCCTCTGAACAGTTCGAGGGAGTCCCGATATGAGTCGCAGTGCCGAGGCTCGCTGCCCCCGCGACCTAGCCCGCGAACTGAGCCGGCGAGCGAACGCGGTCGCCGCTCTTGTCACTCTTCGCAACCACGGTGACTCCAACCTGGACGAGCTCGCGCGGCTTGGTAATTGCCGAGACGGTGTTGGACTCGCGTGCGACCTGCGCTGGTTGGCGGCTGCCGGACTGGTGCGACGCGCCTCGGGAGCCGGAAGCTGGGACGTAACAGATACCGCGTCGGTCTACCTGCTCTCACGGCCCGGTCGGGCCCTTGCCGATTCCCTCGCGGCGTTGGCGCAGGCGTGCGACAAGCTGGGCGAACGCCACTCTCCAGGACGCACACCTGTCGATTAGCCAGCACCTCATCCTTCGGAGGTCGTGAATTTTACTATTCACGCTGCGCAGTGCTGCCCTTACACTCTTCGGGGTAGCCGACCTTGACGGGGAGGGAAGGCGGTGCATTCCTTTCAACGCGTCTACGACGCTGTCCGGCTGTGCGGACACCGGTGGTCCCTGGAGATCCTGACCGCGCTGCAGCAGGGGCAGCCCATGCGCTTCACCGATCTGCTGCACACCATCAGCCCTGCGCCCAGCTCGAAATCGCTGAACGAGGCTCTGCGGCGGCTGCAGGAGCACGGCCTCGTCGGCCACGTCGAGGGCCCCGAGGGCAGCCGCTACGCCCTGACCGAAGCCGGCGAGGAACTACTGCCTGTGCTCATGTCATTCATGGCCGACCTGGGGCAGTGGCTCGACACCTACGGCGACGAGACCAACCAGTCCTCGGTCCACAACCGCGACCGCGCCTGAGTGGCGCCGAGGAGGCACGGGCTCAGTCGTGGTGAGTCACATTGACGTGGCCGTCGTGCTCGCCAGTGTCGGGCTCACCGGTGCGCTGGCGGGCGCAGCTCTACCACGGGCCGCGCGGCTGCTAGCGGTGCCAGCCAGCCCGTGTGGCAGCATCACCACGGGATCGACAGAGGGCACGTTCCGGGGAAGCCGGGAACGGCTTGCAAGCTGGCGGTGGATGCGCGTGCCTGGGTGGCTGGTCGGTAGCGCCAGCCTCGCGGTCGCCTCGGTCGGCATCGAATTGCGCCTACGGTCTGCAGAGCCACCCCGCCTCGCGACCTTGGCGATATGGCTGGTCGTTCTCTACAGCGGGGCACTGCTCGCGGCCGTCGACATCGCCGCGCGCCGCCTGCCCACTCCTGTCATCGCCGCCGCGGCAGCAGCGGTCTTCGCCATCCTCGCCACAGAGGCGGCCATCACCGCTGACGGGCGGCGGCTAGCCAGCGCTGCGGCGGCCGGTGCGGTGCTCGGCGGCGGATACCTGCTGCTCGCCCTCATCGCCGGCAGCGGCATGGGACTCGGCGACCTTCGGCTCGCCGCCCTACTCGGCGCCGCCCTCGGCACGCTCGGCTGGGACGCAGTGCTCCTCGGCGCGGTCCTGCCGTACCTGCTTGCCGCGCCTGCCGCGCTCATCCGCCTGGTCGGCCGGGTTGAGGGCAGCATGGCCTTCGGGCCGTACCTCGTGGCCGGTGCCCTCGCTGTGCTTCTGCTCGCCCCGTCATGAGCAGGCCGAGAGGCGGTCTGGTGCACCTTCTGCTCAGGCAATGGGTCGTTACCCTCCCCCGGTTACAACCTACTGCCGGCACGGAGGCAGGGTTAACCTGCCCTGCTGTCGGCCGGAGTCGACAGTCAAAGACTGCCCGTTCGTGGTCGTCGCCAGGCGACCGCTGCACCATCGAGACTTCGACGAGGTTTGTCCGTAGACTTAGGAACGCCGAGATCAGTGGTCGAGAGGGCCCGGCTTGGTGGTCGAAGGAAGGCCCGGGACGGTCAGCGAGGACAGGATGGAGGCGCCGGTTGAACTCGCCTCTTGTCGCGGCGATGATCAAGGTCGACCCTCTTTACCAGATTCCCGACGATGACCTTGTCGGAGAGGTCCTGATTCCGGCGATGGCCGCAGCCGATGAGGCTCGCATCGGGGCAGGGTTCTTCAGCTCGCGCTGCTTCGCTCAGATCGCGCCCGGGCTCGCCGACTTCCTGGCTCACTCTGGCCGTCATCTCAGCCTTCTCATCAGTCCCGAAATCGACGATGCGGACCGTGAGGCTCTTGAGCGAGGTACCAAGCAGCCTGAGCAGGTGATACACGATATCGAGCAGCGGCTGCTCGCCGACGCGGTCGTGTCGGCGTCGGCCCTCGTGCAGCACACGCTCGACTGCCTCGCCTATCTGATCGCCACCGGCCGGCTCACGGTACGTTTCGCGCTGATGGCTCGGGGCCAGTACCACAAGAAGAAGTGGCTGCTACGCGGCGGGACCGACTGGCTTGCCGTGCATGGTTCGGGCAACGCAACCGCTCGCGGCTTGCTGGTCAACGGTGAGCAAATGACAGTCGACCGGCCATGGGCGGACGGTCCGGCGGCCGAGACCAGGGTGACAAAGCTGCTCCGCGGCTGGGAGCGGGACTGGAACAACGAGAATCCGCACGTGCTGTCCATCGACGTCACCGACGGCCTGCGAATGCTTGACCGACGTGGCGCCAAGCGTTCCGTACCCACTATCGACGACTTCTGGCGAGCCTGGCAGGCCGACCACATGCGCGGGCTCGAGCCCGCCCTACCGCCGGGCGTGGTGACACACCCTCCTCGCGTACTGGTCGTACCCGACGACGTCGAATGGGAGACAGGGCTGTACCGGCATCAAGGTGTCGCCGTGCGGACCTTCATCGGCGCAGGCTCACGGGGGATCCTGGCCATTGCTACAGGGGGAGGCAAGACCCAAACGTCGTTGATCGCCGCGGCGAACGAACAGGACCGTCATACCGGGCCGATGCTGATAGTCATCATCGTGCCGACCGCGCCGCTGATGCGTCAATGGATCGAGGTAGTGCGGCGCTTCGGTATCGAACCTGCCGTACCGAGCGCGCTGACCATACCGAAGCGACGCGTCTGGCTTGAAGAGCTGAAAGCCAGTCTGACCACGGAAGCCACCTATACGACAGTGGTGCTGTGCACCCAGCAGCTGTTTGTTCGTGATGAAGGCCTCCGCGAGAGCATCGAAGCACTGCCGCAACGGGTCTTGACAATGCTAATCGGCGACGAAGTGCACAATCTAGGTGCCCCAACGTTTCTGCGGGTGGCGCCACACCGCTTCGACGTCCGGCTCGGCCTATCCGCGACGCCATCGCGGCAGTACGACGAAGCCGGGAGCGCCGAGCTGTTCAACTACTTCGGGCCGCCGATATACGAGTTCACGCTTGCTGATGCGATTGAGGTCGGATGTCTAACGCCGTACCGGTACTATTTGCACGAGGTCAGACTCACCGCCGACGAGTTCGCCGTCTATGTCGACTTGAGCCGACAGTTGCGGCGTAAAGGATTCAACAGACAGGACGACGGCTCGGTCGACGGTCTGGAGGATCAGATCGAACACCTGCTGCGTAAGCGCCGCGCCGTTTTGGAGCAAGCCTCCGCCAAGATCGTTGCGCTAGAAGCGCTCCTCGTGGAGACCGGCGTCCGTGAGGTAGCTCGCACCCTGATCTACGCCTCCGCCAAGCAACAGGTGCTAGGCGGCACCAAGCAGCTCGACGAGGCCAACGCCCTGCTTCGGCGGCTCGGGATCCGGTTCCACGAATTCACCAGTGCGGAGACCGGCCGGCGCGGATCTGAGCAGTATCTGGAGGCATTCGGCCGCGGCGAGTACCAGGCACTGACCGCCATGAAGGTTCTCGACGAGGGAATCGACCTGCCGGAGACCGACACCGCGTACCTGTTGGCATCGAGCACAGTACGCCGGGAATGGGTCCAGCGTCGAGGCAGGATCCTACGACGGGCGGTCGGTAAATCCCATGCCATATTGCACGACTTCATCGTCCTGCCGCCCAGCGACGACACCAACGAAGGCCGCGCCATTCTTGCGGGCGAGCTTGCCCGGGCTCGAGAGTTCGCCGGCGCAGCGGAGAACGAGTACGACCCCGACGGCCCCCGAACAATCATCAGCAGGCTCGAACGCAGCGTCTAGAGCAGAGGTCAGAATGGCAGTCACCCCCCGGATTCACGATGTCGCCGAGCAGGAAGTACTTGCAATCCCCGAAAGGTATCCCGGATTCCGGGCAGCACTGGTCAAGGCTCTCGACGAGGTTGTTGTTAAGCAGTCGATAGCACATACGAACCAGCGTCGTGACGAAGTCGCCAAGATTGTCCACGCTCTCGGTCGATCCGCCGTCACCTCGCGTGGGGGAGCAAGCTCATGATGATCAAGTCGGTGCACATCTCTCGCTTCAAGCTGCTGCGTGATGTGACGATCCACTTCTCGGTGGATCCAGAGCGGCCGCTGACGGTCATCCGCGGTGAGAACGGATCCGGTAAGACCAGCTTGCTATACGCGATGCTGTGGGGCCTCTACGGCATGGCAGGGCTGACGAAGGTCGCCAACATCGAGGCCCCTCGGCTCACCTCAACCTTTTGTCGTGCAGGCTCGCCTGTGGCGGTGGAGGTTGAGATCGTCTTTAGCCACACCGACGACATGGGCACGAACAGTGAATTTCGGTTGCGCCGCATGGTGCTGGAGACGCCTCAGGTAGAGGGTCCCCCGCGGCGCAGCCAAGATTCGCTCACGCTCGCCAGGCTCACCCCAGAGGGCGACAAGTTGGTGCCGGCGGCGGAAGCGTGGGTCGAACGACTCGTCCCACTGCGATTGTCGGAGCTGTTTTTTACCAATGGTGACGACATCCAGAAGTTCATCTCGGGGCGGGTGTACTCCCACGAGCGGCAGGCAAAGGTACATCAGGCAATCCGGGAACTTCTCGGTATCGATCAACTGACGACCGCCGTAGGCGACCTCAAAAATGTCCATGGCGGGCTGAAGCGGCGAGTGTCGGCGGAGAGCGGCAAGGACGCCGAGGAACTCGAGGAGCAGTGCGAGGCGCTCCGGCAGCAGATAACCGAGCAAGAGCAGCTTCGTACCGCGACCGAAGGCCGCAAGAAGTCAATGGAGACCCAGCAGCACGAGTGGGAACGGGAACTCGCACAGCTGCGCGGTATAGGCGACCTCGACGAGTTGAACGCTCAGATCAGTACGCTTAAGGGCCGCATACAGGCTTGTCGTGCCCGGGAGGACGCAGCCTTGGCCGACATGAAATCCGCGTTCAAGGGGCAACCCTTGTCGCGAGCGTTCACCGCAGCTGGCCTGGCAAACGGGCAAGCGAAGCTCGAGGAGCTCGCCGACCGGCGCGTCATCCCGAACACGTCCCTGAAGGTGCTTCAAGATCGGCTCGAAGAAGAGGAGTGCATCTGCGGGTCTGACCTGCATCCGGGTACCGCGTTGCGGGACCACGTTGTCCAACTGCTTGAAGAGCAACGCGAGCACTCAGACATGGCCCAACGGTTGACTGAGCTGAGGTACAGTGCGGCCGCCTTCGATCTCGCTGCCGCTGACGTCGACGCCTTCGCGGCCAAGCGTCAAGCAACGTTGGCCGACTACACCGCAGCCCGCGATGACCTTAACCGAGCTGATGTCGAGCTGAAGCAGGCAGAATCGAAGCGCAGCCGCATCGATGACGCGCGGGTGCGAACACTGACCGATGAGCTCGCCGCTGTCGGTAAGAAGATCGCCGCCGGTGTCCTCGAACTAGGCCGCATCGCCGAGCGCATCGCCCAGTACGAGCGGCAGCTCGAGGAGCGCGAACAGGAGCTGTCTAAAGTCACGCAGAAAAACCGGGCGAACCAAGACCTCATTATCAAGCGTGACGTAGCCGAGGAACTACGCGAACTTGCCGAACGGGTGCAACGACGCCTGGAGGACGAGTACGTAAAAAAGGTCTCGACGCGCCTTCAGGAGATCTTCCTGTCAATTGTCGGAGCAGAGCCGGACGCCCATCTCGGGGTTTTCAAGGGTGTATCCATCACCGACAAGTTCGACATCGTGGTCGAGAGCCAGAACGGCACGAATCTTGACACCGACTATGAACTCAACGGCGCTTCGCAACGTGCTCTCACGTTAGCGTTCATCTGGTCGCTCATGGAGGTGGCAGCCATCACGGCGCCACGTCTGATCGATACGCCCTTGGGCATGGTGTCCGGAGGAGTGAAGCAGCGGATGGTGAACACCATCACCCACCCACCGACCGGCGACGAACCGCCATACCAGGTCATCCTCCTGCTGACCCGTTCCGAAATCATGGAGGTTGGCGACCTGTTGCAACAGCACGCCGGGGCTTTCACCACGATCTCATGCAGCAAGGACTACCCTACGGACCTCGTGTACGACTGGCTAGGCGAGGACAGCGAACAGGCCGAGGTGCGTGCGTGCGCCTGCACCCACGAGCAGTCATGCCGCATCTGCGCCCGTCACATCGACAACGCACACGGACTGGCTTTTCAGGATATTGAGGTCACTGTCTGATGGTAGAGATCAACAATCGGTACGCAGCCATCGACCTATTCATGCCGGAGGACGAGCACCGGGTCATCCGTGAGTATGTTGGGACAGGACAGCCATTCCAACGGCAAGTCGACGCATGGTGGATCGCGTTCTGCCTAGGCGTCCGGCACAATCAGACGCGGCCCCTGCCTGACAGGCGCACCAAGTTCATGGACGGAACGATCCTCAGCAGCGACCCCTGGCGGATTGTCCATCTGGAATTGATTGCGCTCGGCCTCCGCGGTGAGGACATCTTGACTCGACCGCGCGATGTCATACAACTGGCCACCGAGCACGCGAACTATGGACTCGAGCTTCTCGTCGATACGTTGACTGGGCAGAACGAGCCTACGCTGACCCTCATGAACTACTTGGACCCCGCGACGCTCTAGTTACGTGGACCGCAGCCATCAGGGAGCCGCTACGTCACTCGACCCCACCATGGCCCTTCCGGGTGCCGGCATGGCGAGGGTCGAGCTCAACCTAGCCTCGCGTCGCCCGCCGGAGTCCGGTGCTACCGAGCGCCTTGCGAGCAGGGCAGTGATTGCGAGCCATCGGCCTGCTCGTCGCGCCGGAGATGTCCGGTCGACCGGCTAGGGCGTTGAGTCGGCATACGAGTGTGGTGGGCGAGGGGACAACGGCGAAGAGGGTACGCAGCGTCACGTTGCCCGCAGCAGTGCAGCAGTGCGGTTGCCTGAACGACATCCGCCGCGCGCTCCGCCTCGAAGTCCCTAGCCGCGTGGATCATGAGACGGACGCCTACGACATCGACATGAGCGGGCGCCCGACTGCGCCAACGCGATGGTTGGCATTCTCTAGTCGACGGCGTAACGACGTGGCCGGCGTAGAGCGGACGGGAACCCTCATGCGGTAGCCTTGCCATCCATGATCACGGCTGGTGGGGCGTGTCGAGGTTCTGCCGACTGCCACCAGCCCATAGGGTGGGTGCAAAACGAAGGGAGGAGGATGGGCCGCACAGGCACTGGTCCCATCGTTTACCTTGACTACAACGCCACCGCCCCAATCCGCCCCGAAGCGCTACACGCGACGGCGGAGGCCCTCAGATCGGTGGGCAACGCATCGAGCGCTCATGCCCCCGGCAGGGAAGCTGCCGCCGCTGTTGAACAGGCGCGCGCCCGGGTAGCGGCACTGTTGGGCTGCGCCGCAAACGAGTTGATCTTCACATCCGGTGCGACAGAGGCCAACAATCTAGCCATCCGGTCCGCCGCGGCACCTGGCCGCAGTCTAGTGATTAGCGCCGTAGAACACCCGGCGGTGAGTGAGGCCGCAGCGACTCTCGACGGCACGGTTCACACGATCGGTGTCTACCCCGACGGCACGCTGTGTCTCGATGAACTAGAAGAAGCACTGGCGGCGAAACCCGCGCTGGTATCGATCATGGCCGCTAACAATGAGACCGGAGTCCTGAACGACCTGGAACTCGTCGTGAAGCTGTCACACGAAGCCGGCGCGTTGGTGCACTCCGACGCGACACAGCTAGTGGGTCGACTGCCCATCGATCTTCGCAGATTGGACCTTGACTCTCTGTCGCTGTCAGGCCACAAGTTCGGGGCTCCTCAGGGCGTCGGAGCGCTGTTCGTGCGGCGGGGCACACCGATGGCGATCCGGCCGCTGGCGTACGGCGGCGGTCATGAGCGCGGACGGAGGCCGGGAACCCTGAATGTGCCCGGCATCGTCGGCCTGGGTGCCGCTGCTGAAGCTGCCGCCCGTTGCCTCGATCAAGAGGCCTCGCGTATCCGGTTGCTGCGGGACCGCTTCGAGACCGCTGTCATGACCGCCCTACCCGGCACCCGCCGCAACGGTCATCCCGACCGGCGGCTACCCGGCGTATCGAGTCTGACCTTCGACGGCCTGCCGGCCGACGCGATGCTCGCCGCCATGCCCGCCATAGCCGCGTCCGAGGGCAGCGCCTGCGCGGCCGGCGCTATGGAGCCGAGCCGGGTCCTGCTGGCCATGGGCCTGAGCCGGGATGAAGCCGAATGTACTATCCGCTTCTCTCTGGGCTACGCCACTACCGCCGATGACATTGATAGCGCCATTCGCCACGTGATCGACGCTGAGCGCCGGGTTCACGCTGCCCTGTACCCAAACACCACCACGTCTGCCTCTGGAACCGCCCAGGGGCAGGAAGGACCGCGGAGACACGATGCTTGAAACCAAGCTCAAGGACGTCGCCGAGCCGTCGTTCTCCCGCCATGAGACCTTCCACCCCCGGTTCGGCTGGTTGCATAAGGCGTACAGCGCCTTGACTGACCCCAACATCGGCAGTGACGTGTTTCTGCGCGAGAACGCGACGGTGAAACTCGGCGTGGGTAAGAACATGGTCAATGCAATCCGGTTTTGGTCGTACGCCTTCAAACTCACCATCGAGTACCCAAAGGACCCCACGTCTCGGGCGAACGTCGCCTCACCGACCTGGGAGGCGAAATGGCTGCTCGACGAGAACGGCGCCGACCCCTACCTTGAGGACACTGCGAGTCTGTGGCTGCTGCACTGGTGGCTACTGGCAAAACCCTGCCACACTCCCACCTGGTGGGTGGCCTTCCACGCCCAGTCGACGTCCCGATTCACCACAAGCGAGCTCACCGAGACCACGCTGCGACACGTACGGTTGGCTGGCTGGGAGCCCCCGGTAGAGGCATCCGTAACCAAGGACGCGGACTGCCTCACGAAGATGTACGCACGCCGGCGTGAACCCACCGCGGGTTCGGGCGGAAGTTTCGAGGACCTGCTCGATTCCCCCTTCCGGGAACTCGGGCTACTGGAGCCCACCGGGTTCGGCCGCAACAACGCAGCGAGCCGCTGGCACTTCACCAGCAACGCCCGCACCTCACTGCCGCCGGCCCTGGTCGCCTACGCATGCCTGGACTACGCGGCACGCAGCGAGCCTCTGCAGAGTGGTTCCATCGCCCTGGCCCGTCTCACCAATGAGCCGGGTGGCCCAGGGCGCGCCTTCCGGCTCAGAGAGCCGGAAATCGCGCATGCCCTGGAGGAGGTCGCCGGCGAGTACCCGCAGATGGCCCTGGTGGAGGGCATCGGACAACGCAGCCTCCGGTTCGAGGGCAATCCCAAGGACCTGGCCTGGGACGTGCTGGACGGCTACTACGGCAACGTTCGCACCCGCGCAAGCCTCCCAGATCGGGAAGCTTGGTACGCCACGCAACCACCCGGGATGCTGCGAGAGATGCGGCGACGTGGCCGCACCGACCTGCTCGACCAGCCGACTCTCGATCGACTCGCAGGAGCCCTGGTATGACCGCCAATGGTGCACCGTCGGGCATCAGCCCACAGACGCCGGCCGGGATCAACATCGTCAGCAGCCGACTGCGGTCGACGAACATCGAACGCGACGTCCGCGACGAGCATCTCGGCCCGGTGCACATTGGCATCCGGGCACAGGACATGCTGGAACGAGTCACGGCCGCCCTGGAGGACCAAGCAAACACCCGCGCCTGGTCCCTGACGGGGCCCTACGGCTCAGGCAAGTCGACACTGGCTCTGGTCGTCGTGTCGCTGCTCGGCCGTGCGGGGAACCGCCGGATGGAGGCCGAAGAGGTACTCGCCGAGACGAGTCCGATCCTGGCCCGCCGGTTGGCAGCAGCTCGTGACCGCACCGCGCCCAACGGATTCATCACCTGCGTCGCCACGGCACGACGAGAGCCTCTGCTCGACAGCATCATGCGAGCGCTGCTCGATGGTGCCGCCCGCGCCTGGCCTGACAACCACATGCCCACACCCGTGCAGGAAGCGCTCGCGCCCCTCAATGCTCCGGGTTTCAGCAATCAGGAGCTCGTGTCCGCCGTAAAGGTTCTCTGCGAGCAGGCACCGGTCATGCTGGTCATTGACGAGTTCGGCAAGTCGCTAGAGCACCTCGCCTCCCATGGTGAGTTCAGCGATGCCGGTAGCGACGTGTTCCTGTTGCAGGAACTCGCTGAGCTCGGTGCAGGCTCCCGCGGCGTGCCGCTCTACCTCCTTACGCTGCAGCACCTGTCTTTCGCCGACTACGCCTCCCGCGCGAGCACGCTGCAAAGCCGGGAGTGGGCGAAGGTTCAGGGCCGGTTCGAGGACATCCTCATGACGATCCACCTCGGCGACACCGTCGAGCTGATCCGCCGAACCCTCGACCACAACGGCGTGTCGCCCAAGGGAAGCAAGCTCATAGCCCAGCATGCCGCCGCGTCCGCTCAGGCCTGGACCGAACGCGGTCTCGAAGGCATCCTCGCCGCAGGTCACGACACGTTCACCCACGTGTACCCCCTGCACCCGTTGACCACGGTGGTCGCGCCGCTGCTGGCCGCGCAGATCGGGCAGCACGATCGCAGCATGACCGGGTTCATCGCGAACGACGAACCTCACACAGTGCGACGCTTCCTGCAGAGCTACGCATCGAATCGCCCCTCCTCAGCGTCCACCGTCCGCATCGCAGACGCCTTTGACTACTTCTTCACCGCTGGCCGCACCACCATCCTGGCCTCGGCCAATGCGAGCCGGTGGATGGAGATTGACAACCGCATCGCCGAGGCCAACGGGCTCCCTGAGCAAGACCAGGTCATCCTCAAGACCATTGGCATGCTCAACCTCGTCGACGCCTCTGGCGCCCTGCGCGCCAGCATGGACACCGTCTTGTTCGCCTTGAGCGACCCCATCACGCTCAACGACCCCACGGCCCGACAACTGCTGGCCGACCAAGTCACCAGCCTCGTCGACCGCGGCTTCCTGGTGTACCGACAGTTCAGCGACGAGTACCGGGTATGGCGGGGCAGCGACGTCGATCTCACGAGCCACATCGAGCAGCTGATCAACGCCTGCGACGATCACGCCGCAGTCAAGGTCATCTCGACCTACCTGCCAACCGCCGTCGTGGCGGGCAAGCACAGCCAACGCACCGGTATGCTGCGCCACTTCGTCACCAAGGCCACCGACGCAGGCTCGCCCGAGCTCATCGGGCCGTCCGCCGCTGACGCCGAAGACGGACTCCTGCTGTTCCACTTCGGGGACGAATACACCATCCCCACGGTTCGAACCGACCGCCCTGTCATCGCCGGCGTGACCGCTCACGCGGAGAAAGTACTCAGTACCGCCCGCTACCTGCACGCTCTCCACGAGCTACCGGCCAACGTCGAACTCGACGCCGTGGCCAGTTCCGAGGTCAGCGAACGTATCGCGCAGGCCAGCGCCGAACTGGCCACCCGGGTCGCAGAAGCCTTCCTGCCAAGCCAGCTAGCCCCCACCTGGTACCTGCTGCCGGCTAGGGCCGGGGCCGCCGTCTTCACAGCTGACGCCGAGACCATCAAGGGCCGAAGCCTCGCAGAGCTCGTCTCCAAGGCGTGCGAGAGCGTGTTCCCCCACGCTCCGCACATCCGTAACGAAATGCTGGGCCGGCATAAGCTGACCAGCCAAGCAGCCAAGGCACGCCGTGAGCTGATCATCGCCATGATCACGGCACCCTCCCATCAGTACCTCGGCATCGAGGGCTACGGGCCGGAACGCGCGATGTACAGCGGAGTCCTGGAATACCTCCAGCTGCACCGCCCCACCGATCAGCGCACCGACGACGACACCGAGCTGCTTCCATTCGGCTTCTGCGAACCAGAGCCCGGCAACTCGCTATACCCGGCCTGGACCGCCATGCAGCAGCAGATGCGGGCAGCCACCGCACAGCCGCTGAGGCTCGACGCCGTCTACGAACTGCTCGAAGCGCCTCCTTTCGGGATACGGCCAGGCGTCATCCCGGTCATCGTGCTGACCGCGCTCATCATCGGGAGCCAAGAACTCGCCCTCTTCGAGGAGGGCACCTACCAGACACGACTAACCGCTGCCCTCGCTGAGCGCATGATCAAGAGCCCGGAACGGTTCGCGGTCAAAGCCATGGGCATTCAAGCAGGTCCGCGCAAGACCGCAGTAACCGAGATCGCCCAGGTGATCGGTGCGCGGATGCCGGCAGCACCACCGGTCAACGTCCGCAACGTCGCGCCTCTGACGCTCACGCGTGAGTTGCTCGACCGTGCCCGGAGCCTGTCCGCGTACGCCGATCACACCCAACAACTCCCCAAGCAGGCACGGGCCGTACGCCAAGCGCTCAAGACCGCTCGCGAACCCGACACGCTCCTGTTCACCGACCTGCCGTCCGCCCTCGACCTCGAGCCGATCCCAGCGAACGGTGAGATCGACGAGCAAGTCGCGCGCCGCTACGCCGAGTCGCTGAGCAAGGCGCTTACCGAACTCGGCCGGGCGGACGAACGTCTCCGCACACAAGTTGTCAAGGCCATCGCCGAGGCGTTCCACATGCCCACGAATCTGGGCAAGCTACGTCAGCGCCTTGCGGTCTACACCCGACACCTCGCCGACGTGAACCTGGTCGAGGCGAAACTCCGCGGTGTCATTACTCTCGCTCAGGAGACCACGCTCAGCGATGACGAATGGCTCGACCCGTTCGTCGTACGGATCGTTGGCCGTGGGCTCTCCGACTGGCGTGACGGTGACATCAGTACCTTCACCAACGAGGTCCGCGCAGCCGCTCGCGCTATCGAGCGGTTGGCTAACCTGCACCAGCCCACGACGGCCGAACCGACCGACGCCACTTTCGTCTCCCAGGCGATCACCGTCACCCAGGCCGACGGACACGAGCTCCACACCGTCGTCCACCTCTCCGACGACGAACGTGCCAGCGCGCAGGCCCTGCTGCCGGAGGTGATCGCCCTAGCTCGTAGGAAGATCAGCGAGAACGGTGAGCGGGCACTGCTCGCCCTGCTGGCCGAAAGTGTCATAGTCGAGAGGGACGCTGGCAGCGACGGCGCACCATCCACGCGAAGGAAGTCGACCCGATGACTGCACCCCGGCAACGTACGCCCGGTGAGACCCGCCACGTTCTCGGCATCTCGGGAGGTAAAGACTCCTCCGCCCTCGCGATCTACATGCGCACCAAGGTGCCGCAGATGGAGTACTTCTTCTGCGACACCGGCGCCGAGCTTCCCGAGACGTACGACTACCTCAATCGGCTCGAAGCGGCCCTCGGTAAGCAGATCGTCCGCCTGAACGCCACCCGCGATTTCGACCACTGGCTGCAGGTCTACCAGGGCACGCTGCCGAGCGCGTCCATGCGGTGGTGCACCAAGAACCTCAAGATCAAGCCGCTGGAGGAATGGCTGGGCGACAGCCCCGCCATCTCGTACGTCGCCATCCGCGCCGATGAAAACCGTCTCGGCTACGTCAGCACCAAGCCGAACATCAAGGCTGTATTCCCGTTCAGAGAAGACGGCATCGACCGTGACGGAGTCAACCGCATCTTGGAGGAGTCCGGGATCGGCTTGCCGGCCTACTACGAGTGGCGCACCCGTTCCGGCTGCTATTTCTGCTTCTTCCAGCGCAAACACGAATGGGTTGGCCTCGCCGACCGACACCCGGAGCTGTTCGAACGCGCGGTGGAATACGAGGACAAGGTCAACTACCAGGCCACGGCGATGCGCGGCCGTCAGTACACGTGGTCTCAGGGTGAGTCGCTGCGCGACCTTCTCGAACGGCGCGATGCAATCGAAGAGCGGCATGCCGCCGCTCTTGCTCGCGCGGCAGCTAAACCCCGTCCCAATCTGCCCCTCATCGAGGTGCTCACCGATGCCCTCGACGAGGAGAATGACGAGGCGGGCTGCGCTGTCTGCCACCTCTAAGCGTCGGCCTCCACTGGCACCGTCAGGAACAGTACGTCCGGGTCACGTGCCAACCTGTTGTATGGCTGGTGCCACCAGACCCTGGCCGCTGCCGTGTCCGTAAATGATCCGACTGCAGCTGCACGCCGGCTTACCGTGTGAACAATTAGCGTCATCACCATGCCAACCTCAGGCTCGGACGCATCGAGCAGCGCGGAAACCAGCGCCGGCGTCAAGTCGACCAGCAAATCTGGGTCGCGGAAGGTGCCTGTCGACCGCTGAACGTCTGAAGGCGGCACCCTGGCTGCAACGAATTCAGTTTGTCTGCCAACTGAGTCCGTAAGCAAAAAACAAATGTGATCTTCATCAGTTGCGCGTGCTTTCAGAATCACCTTAGCTCCAGTGGGTAGACCTCTCTCTAGACAGTGACCGCTGAATATTGGGCCCAGTCAAGTCGACTATGCGCTGTTGAACTAGCAGAATGACGCTAAGTAAGCTTACCGATCCGCCCGCCCAATGTGGCCGGGTCGGTGAAACGGCAGCGAAGGCCCGCTGCCGCGTGTACGCTTCAAGTCTCGGCTATGAACCGGCAGAATCGTGACCTATGGACACCGCGCAGGCGATTCCCCGACACCAGACAGCGATCGCCCGCCAGCACCTGTCCAAGCCCGTCGCGCTGGCGGTGGCGGACGGCATCCTGACCGCAGCCTCGACGCTGTTCGACTATGGCTGCGGACGTGGCGGAGACGTCGCACGTCTGCAGGCCATGGGCTACACCGCTCACGGTTGGGACCCGGTGCACGACGCCCAGGCCAACCGGCACGCAGCGGACGTAGTCAACCTCGGATACGTCATCAACGTCATCGAAGACCCCATTGAACGCGCCCAAACGCTGGCATCGGCCTGGGCACTCGCTCGGCAGGTACTTATCGTTGCGGCCCGACCCGACTGGGAAGCGCGAACCGTCACAGGCCACCGTCACGGCGACGGCATCATTACCAAGCGCGGCACTTTCCAGAAGTTCTATGCTCAGGAGGAACTGCGCAACTGGATCAACCTGCAGCTCCGTACTGACTGCATCGCCGCTGCTCCCGGTATCTTCTATATCTTCCGGCAAGACATTCAGGCCCAAAACTTCCTATCGTCGCGCATGCGGCACCGCCCGAAACCCACGCGGCAGCCACGTATCCGGCAAACCCTCTACGACGCCCACCGCGAAGATATGAATGCGTTAGCCGCCTTCATCAGCAGCCGCGGCCGACTTCCTGACCCAGAGGAAGCCCCTGAAACAGCGGACCGTCTCCTGCGCGTCTTCCCTTCACTGAAACAGGCCGCAGCGACTTTGCGCGATGTTGTCGGCAGCGAGGATTGGGACAAGGATCTCGAACGAGCCCGCCGGCAAGCGGAACAGGATCTCCTGGTCTATCTCGCGCTCGCCGCTTTTAGAGGACGCCCCAAAGCGTCGGATCTACCCAAAGGCATAGCACTCGATGTGCGAGCGCTATGCGGATCGTATCGCATGGCCTGCTCCAAGGCGGATGAACTGTTGCAGGCCATCGCGGATCAGAAAGCGTTAAACAATGTATGCAGTGCCTCTAGCATCGGGAAGCTAACGGCAGATGCCCTGTACGTCCACGCCATAGCAATCGAAGCGCTCGACCCACTTCTTCGCATCTACGAAGGATGCGCTCGTGCGCTCATCGGGTCAGCGCAAGAGTGCACACTTATCAAGTTCTCACGGATGGCGACCAAGGTTTCCTACCTCTCATATCCGGACTTCGACAAATCCCCGCACCCCGTGTTGGCGTCATCTTTGCGAGCAAATCTTAGGACGCTGGACGTCAAATACACCGATTTTCGGAACTCAACCAACCCACCTGTACTACATCGCAAAGAGACGTTCGTACCCCTTGACTACCCAGGCCGCGACAAGTTCGCGCGTCTCACGAAGCAGGAGGAGCGTGCCGGCCTACTGGATGAGTCCGCGACCATTGGTACCTATGCCGGTTGGGAGCGACGGCTACAGGACCGAGGCTATCGGCTAGCCGGGCACCGCATCATTCGCATAACGACGACTTCCCCGACCGGCATCCAATGACGTAGCTCAAGACAATCGGCCATCCCCAGCGGCACAAGTCCGTCCGGCCACTGATCAAGAAGGGCGTACTGGGCTACTGGAGGTGGATTCCTCGGTTGGAGACCCTGGGGTTGGCAAGCACGCCTCGACGAACGCGGCTAGGGTCTCATTGATCAATGACAAGGGTCAGCCGAGGTCCTCGTTCTTAGCGGATTCTGATGCCGGTCCTGCCAGCATTGGCCATAACCGCTCGACCGCGAGCTCCGCTAGGCGCTGTCCCCGCTGCATCACATACGTGCGGGGCAGGATTGACGCTGTCTGCTTGTCAAGGAACTCACAGAACGGCAGGTATGAGGCCGACTGTAGAACGCTCTTCGTTTTGTCGGCTAGACCCGGTAGTTGCTGCTTCATGTGGGCCACCCGCGCACCCGGGTCAGTCTCGGACAGGACCGCATAGATGCTCCTCTTGTATGGCCATGCCTTGTTTCCGATTAGCTCATTGAGGTCGACTGGCATTAGCGTGAGGTTACCCAGACGGTCCATGAGTCCCTGGTCGTAGATCGCCTGCTCGTATGAGGTGTCACCCCGGGCAAGATTCTGGGGTGCGATGTGCTCGACCGAGTAATGGGATTCCCAGGCCTCGGGGGTCAAGGCTCGGAAGCACCCGGAAACGCCTCGCCTAACCAAGCCGGGTACGGCATCATCATCGATTCGATCGTCATGGGCGCACAGCAAGACAAACTTCGCGAGTTGCTGACTGGTCTGGTACAGCGGCTGCACTGTCACCTTTGCGACCCAGTCCGCCTCGGCGGTTATGTTCCCGCGCGTCGACAGGAGGCTCTTCAAGGCCGCGCTGACCTCCGTGGCGGCCGGCAGGGTCGCCGAAGCACCAGCAGCGCGCCTCGCCATCGCCGGCAGTCCTGTCGTGGGGTGGCCAGTGACCATCAGTTTGCGATGAACGTCGTCGATCCCCCTCGTCGTCGCCCGCGACGTCCGCCAGAGCACCCAGAAGGCAGTCACGGTTCGCAAGACCCTCATGAACTCATCTCGATTGGCCGGACTCGGGTTAGCGACCCACTGCGAGTAATAGCGTGCTAGCAAGGCAAGGACGACCGTGTGTTTAGTCGATCGCAATACCTCCAAGCACAAACGGTCCAGGTCGGTGGCGGAGGCCATAAGCGGGGATTGGCCGGCACGCCAGACCTCGAATAGGAAGGCCGAAACGTCGGCAAGCTGCCCCACGAACGCCCGAGCCCTTTCGATGCTTCCGTCCGGCGGCGCCACGGACTGGAACTGAAGGCGGAGATACCGCCGTTGATCGAGAAGAGTCCGCGGCAGCTTTCGCCCGGTGTCCGCCAGCGCGAACGCGGTCAGCATGTCCGCTGCCAATTTCGAGCGGTCTTCTGCGCGCATGCTGGCCGGAAAATAAGACTCAACGCCCTTGAACAGCCCCGCCGAAGGCGACACACTGTAATTCGAGATTCCGCCTTCGCTACGAACGACCAACGGCTTTAGCGTCTCCAAGGCGGTCAGAGGCTGTCCGGTAGTGTTGAGGGGTTCGAACAACGCGAAGGCGTAGTCCTCGTCGGGGGCCTTGACGTCGATTACCAGCACGCCGTTCAGGAGGAACGACGCAACGACTAGAAGACGCGCGGCTGACTTCCTCCGGTCATCCAACGCGTCTGGGTCTACCACAGGATCCGAGCTGGACCCGACGAGGGAGTTCGCCATACCGATGTTCGAAAGAAACTGGAGCTCTGTGAGGACATCACAATCAACCTCGCCCTCGCCCCTCCGTAGATCATCGATTTGATCGCCGATCACCGCGAGTACCAGCCCCAGGTGTGGCCGGATCGAGGGTGCGGATACTGCGACATGTTGCTTGTTTTGATTACGGTGGCGAGTTACCTCCATCAGCAGCCACGCGATGTCACTCTGATAAGTAGCATGAGTCGGGTCATTACCCCATACATCACTCACCTGACGAATTAGCCGAGGCTTCCACTTGAACTCGCCGGTTCCTGAGAATGTCTTGAAAGCGATCGCGTCGAGGAGTTCGTCGCGCCGTTCACCCAGGGTGTTCAGCAACCAGATATCGAGCGGGTCTGTAGACCCGCCGTCGATTTGCTGCTGGAGCCATCGCATATCGTCAGAGACGAACCTCGACAGGACCACGAACACGGTGAGTAGTGTCGAAAGCCTCTGCTGGCCGTCTACGACCTGGAGTACCGTCGTAGGAAGCGCGTCTGCATGCTTTGGCATCACGCTGTCTCTGTCACTAACGAGGATCACCGAGCCCAGGAAGGTTGAGGGCGTCTGCCCCTGCGTGGCCCTTGTGATTCCCTGCTCTAGATCCTCGAACAGCCGACTGATCTCGTCCTTGCCCCAGGTGAAGTCGCGCTGATAGGCAGGAACATAGAACCCCTGCCCCGGCTGCAGGATCAGCTGACGAAGCGTCGAGGGGTCGGCGGTGAAGTTGTTTGGCATATGGGAACCTACCCGGGGTGATCAACCTTGGATGGCCGCGCCCAGCGGAGTGACGTGTGAAGGCGACTCAGCATGAGCTTCGGTGGGATCTTAGAACGTGAACAGCGATCGTCGCTGATCCCGCCGACGGAGGCGATGAGGTTGGCTGTGCGGGCAGCTGATGTGACCTGCATGGTGATGGGGTCGAGGTGGAGCGGTGGTCAGCCCACAGCATTCGGGTGAGCAGGTGCAGCATGGACTCGATGCAATTGCGGGACCGGCCGGCGCTCGGGGAGGTGCGCACCTCGGCGGACGTTCGTTCACCGGGCGTGCCGGTGCTGGGGATGTTGGGCATCTACGACACGTTGATTTGGAACCCGACGAGCTCGCCAGATGGCGTGTCGTGCCCGACGCGAGGTGCGCACGGCAGCGGTCCCTGCGCCTGTTGGTGTTTGTGCCAGTCTGGGCGTCGTGGAACTCGCAGAGGCTCTCGCCACCGAAGACTGTGGGGCTGGCTGGTAGTTGGGGCACCCGCTTGACGGCTGGGGCGCACCCAGCCTGACAGATGTCACCAGCAGCTCCAGCCTGGTGGCCAGGTCTACAGCCGGCACAACAGGGGCGGCAATAGCCGTGGACTCGACCAAGTCCGACCGGTGTCGACTCCGCCTGAAAACTGACCCCGTGGTTCCGGCTGAATTTTGACCCCTTCCGGAAGCATCGGGAGGTGCTGAGCGTGGAGGACTGGGCGGAGATCCGTCGGTTGCACCGGGCGGAGCAGATGGCGATCAAGGCCATCTGCCGCCGGCTGGGGGTCTCGCGGAACACGGTGCGCAAGGCCTTGGCCAGTCATGAGCCACCCCGCTATCAGCGGGCGGCGAAGGGCTCGATCGTGGACGCGGTCGAGCCGCAGATCCGGGCGCTGTTGGCGGAGTTCCCGGACATGCCAACGACGGTGATCATGGAACGGGTCGGGTGGACTCGCGGCACGACGGTGTTCGCCGACCGGGTGCAGCAGCTGCGGCCGCTGTTCCGCCGCCCCGACCCCAGCCAGCGGACGGAGTATCTGCCGGGTGAGCTGGCGCAGTGTGATCTGTGGTTCCCGCCGGCGGACGTGCCGTTGGGCTTCGGGCAGGTCGGCCGTCCGCCGGTGTTGGTGATGGTGTCCGGCTATTCGCGGTGGCTGTCGGCGGTGATGATCCCGTCGCGGCAGTCGCCGGATCTGCTGGCCGGGCACTGGACGTTGATCTCCGGCTGGGGGCGGGTGCCTAAGGCGTTGGTGTGGGACAACGAGTCCGCCATCGGGCAGTGGCGGGCCGGCAGGCCGCAGCTGACCGAGGCGATGAACGCCTTCCGCGGCACCCTCGGTATCAAGGTGATCCAGTGTCGGCCGGCGGACCCCGAATCGAAGGGCCTGGTCGAGCGGGCCAACGGCTATCTGGAGACCTCATTCCTGCCCGGACGCCGCTTCGCCTCACCCGGCGACTTCAACGCCCAGCTCACCGAGTGGTTGGTGCGGGCGAACAACCGTCAGCACCGGGTGTTGGGCTGCCGGCCGGCTGAGCGGTGGGACGCCGACCGGCAGGTGATGCTGCCGCTGCCACCGGTCGCGCCGGTGGTCGGCTGGAGGCAGACCACCCGGCTGCCCCGCGATCACTACGTTCGCTTGGACGGCAACGACTACTCGGTGCACCCAGCCGTGGTCGGCCGGCGGGTTGACGTCACCGCCGACGGCGACCAGGTGACGGTGCTCTGCGACGGTCGGGTGGTGGCCAGGCATGACCGGTGCTGGGCGAACCATCAGAGCATCACCGACCCCGCTCACCGCCAAGCCGCAGCGGACCTGCGCGTCGCCGTCCAACGCACCCCGACGACCGCCGTCGACGCTCAGGTTGAACGTCGGCCGTTGAGCGACTACGACCGTCTGTTCGGCCTCGACGTTGAGGTGGCTGCGTGATGGCCGCCAAGACCAGCCGCAACGTCGCATCCGAGATCGCGTTCCTCACCCGAGCCCTGAAGGCGCCGTCCCTGGCCGCCTCCGTCGAGAGGTTGGCGGAGCGGGCCCGGGCGGAGTCGTGGACGCACGAGGAGTTCCTCGCCGCCTGCCTGCAACGGGAAGTCGCCGCTCGGGAGGCTCATGGCGGTGAGGGACGCATCCGGGCCGCGAGGTTCCCGGCCCGCAAAAGCCTGGAGGAGTTCGACTTCGACCACCAACGCTCTCTGAAGCGGGAAACGATCGCCCACCTGGGCACCCTCGACTTCATCACCGGCCGAGAGAACGTCGTCTTCCTGGGCCCGCCTGGCACCGGCAAAACCCACCTGTCCATCGGCCTCGGGATCCGGGCCTGCCAGGCCGGACACCGGGTCGCGTTCGCCACCGCCGCCCAATGGGTGTCCCGCCTCGCCGACGCCCACCACGCCGGCCGCCTGCAAGACGAGTTGGTCAAGCTCGGCCGGATCCCGCTGCTGATCGTCGACGAGGTCGGCTACATCCCCTTCGAAGCCGAAGCCGCGAACCTGTTCTTCCAACTCGTCTCCAACCGCTACGAACGAGCCAGCCTGATCGTCACCAGCAACAAGCCCTTCGGCCGCTGGGGCGAAGTGTTCGGCGACGACGTCGTCGCCGCAGCCATGATCGACCGCCTCGTCCACCACGCCGAAGTCATCTCGATGAAGGGCGACAGCTACCGACTCAAAGACCGCGACCTCGGCCGCGTCCCCGCAGCCACCAAGACCAACGACTGAACATCAACAACCAACGAGGGGGTCAAAATTCGGCCGGAACAGAGGGGTCAAAATTCAGCCGGCGTTGACAACCGGCGCCGACGTCCCAACAGCCGCCCACGCCAACGCCCGCGCATCCAGATCGGCCGGCGGCCAGCTCGCTGGCTGCTCAGCGCGGAGACAAGCCGCAGCTCAACTCGCGCAGGGAGTTCACCACCAGCGGCGCCTGACCTTGATCTCGCGTACGGGTATCTCGGAGGGGTGTAGGGGGCGTTCGACGACGGGGCGCATCGTGTGGGGTGTGATGCGGTCGCGTTCGTGTTCCTCGGCGAACCGGGTGGCCTGTTCGTGTTCGCCGAGGGTGTCAAGGGCCTTGAGGAGGTCGGTAATCAGGATGTCGAGGCGGTGGGTTTCGGCTTCGGCGGCGAGGAACCGTTCGTGGTGGGTGACTGCCCGGTGGCCGCACCACTGGCGTAGTAGTTCGTGGCGGGGCCGGTCGTGGCGGCGGTACCAGTCGTACTCCCATTCCGGTGTCGTCGACCGGCTGTCGCGGCCGACGCGGTGCTCATCGCCGAACTTGCATTTGCGGCGGGACTGGGCTTCCTGCTCGATGACGAGGTCGAGGACCTGGGTCGGATGGGCATGGCACGCGGCCTCGACCAGGTGGAGGGTGCCGGCCGGTGACAGGATGGTCCGGCCGTCGTGGTCGAACCATTCAGCCGAGGCGAGGATGTCGTCGACCGGGCCGTCGATGATCTCGCTCAGCCGGGCCCTGTCGTGGATGTCGGTGGCGCATGACACCGGGGACCAGAGCAGTTCGGCTACGTCTTCGCTGATCAGGAGGCCGAAGATCTCCTCGATGCAGGCTTCCTCTGTGTGATCGAGGCTCAGGTCGTCGATGCGTTGCCAGTTCGCCATCAGCGCGTCGAAGGTCCCGACCTCGTTCCACGGCACCCGCAGCCGCGATCCGGGGACCTTCTCCACCCGTTCGTCGGGGTCGTCGAGGAATCTGATCTCGAGGCGAGCGCTGGTCTTCTTCGGCTCGACGGCCAGGATGCGGACGCGTTCGGACGGTCCGTGGTCCGACTGCCGGTACGCCCATGCGTCGCCGACGGTGAAGCAGGAGGGGTCGATTCTCATCCAGCCGTCCTTCGGGTGAGCGTCGCTTGTTGCGTGGTACCGGGTCGTGCTGGCGGTTCGCGCCGCGATGGCGGCAGGTCCCGGCGCAGGCTCGTGCGCATCCGGCCGGAGGGTGGTGGAGGTTGAGGTGGACGCACTTCAGGCGCCGCGGTCGAGCAGCCCGTGGTGCCACGATTCGGCCTGTCGGCGGATGCCGGCGTGGGCCTGCCGGTCGTGATCAGGGCGGTGCTCCTTGCGCGGCCCATGGGGGCTCCAGTCACCGAGGAACGGGCGCAGATCGTCGGGTCCGGGTTCGGGGTTGTAATCGATGTCAGCTAGCACGCGGGGATTGCGAATGGGGTCGATCCGGTCGGCGGCGGCCCTGCCCCACGCGACCCAGCTGGCGAGGTACCCGCCGACGCCGGTCCGCCCCTCGGCCGCTTGTTCAAGGGCGGTACAGAACGCGCGGATGCCGGCTGCGGTGGTCCACGCCTGGTAGGCGTTGCGGAAGGTTTCCGCGCGGATCTTGTCCGCGGCCTGAACGCGGGCGTCGGCCATCGCGGCGTGCCATCGGGCGAGGGTGGCCTCCTCCTGCCGTCTGCGCTCGGCCGCGGCTTCCTCCTGCCGCCGACGGTGTTCGGCCTCGGCCTTCTCCCTCGCGGCCTCGGCTGCCCGCCTTTGCTGTTCGTCGGCGGTGACGCCAGCCTCGAACCCTTGGATGATCTGCGCGACGCGCTGTTCCAGACGTACGCGTGGGGTGTCGGTCCAGGTGTCCCGGTTGTCGTGTCCGGCCCGGGCGATCTCCAAGCGGAGCCTGCCGGAGTCGACGACGTCGAACTCCGCGGGTTTCATCCACGGCCGCAGGCGCAGCACCTTCAGCTCCTCGGCGGTGGGTTCGTGCGGGACCTGGTCGCGTTCCTCGGTCAGGGTGACCGTGCGTCGGACCTGCCCGGCCTGGAGGAACACCCTCGGGTGTTTCGCCTTGGTGTTGACCCCGAGCCGGTGCCCACGCCGGGCCGCCTCGCCGGCGAGCTGCCGGATCAGCAGCAACGCCCGGGGCAGTGAGTCCGGGCTGACGGCGAGGTTGGTCGGATCGGCTTCGAGGGCGCTGAAGGCCAGATGCGGGTCGGTGGTGACACGTCGGGTGTTGAGCCGGATCCGGTTCCAGTCGGTCTCGTCCGGACCGGCATCGGTGTACAGGCGGATGACGATGTCGCCGGCGTCGCGGCCAGTGTGGCGTAGATGGTGACCCGATGACACAAGTCCCTGCTGCTTGAACGCGTGAATGATCCGGCGGTACCGGGCCCGCGTTCCACTGTCGGGACTCTCGATACGGACCATGCCGCCCTCGTGCTGCAGGCGGTCGAGCAGTTCGCGAGCCGATCGCAGCAGGTCCGCCGACGAAGCGCCGCCGGTGTTGTCGCCGGGTGCCGGCGTCTCGGACCGCGGGAGGGAAGCACGGTGGTCGGGATGATCGGGATGGTGGCCATGCTCAAGGTAGAAGCGACCGGCATCGGTCGAGCACGCCCTCCACACCCCTGCCTTGCGTGTCACCATCACCAGGTTCCGGTCTTGGAGCGCACGCGCCGACCGGCGGTACTCGACGCCGTCCGGGCCGCTGAGGTCATCACCGCCGTGGATCCGGCGAAGCAGGTCGAGCTGCCGCTCATTGAGCGAATCCCATCGCTGCACCACCCGACAGTAAGGGGCACGGCGTACTCGATGGAGCTGAACACGGTCGTATATGGCAGCCCCGGCCCGAGAACGAACCGAACTGGTCGGCTCCGCCTGAAACTGACCCGTGTTTTGGAACCCGCCTGATCAGAGGGGTCAAGGTTGAACCCGGGTTGACACCGAACAAGATCCGGCTGTCTGAGATCTACGAGCGTGTAGGCGGGTGGCCCCTCGACTCTTTTGGCCGGGAGAAGCGGGCGGGCTCGTCGTGCGCGATCAGGCTGTGCGGTGTGATGAGCGGGGCGACGCTGGTTGCGAGTGCGGCGCCGACTTCTGCGGTGGGGGTGGTCAGGCCTTCGTGAAAGTGCGCCACTGCGCGTCCCGCCCCCGCTACGAGGTCGGCGAGTTGGATCGACGGATGCTCCAATGAGTCACCCCGTGCCAGCCCTCGCGGCCTGACGCCAGTCCAGAGGAATCGAAAGTCTGGGTGACCCGCCGTCATGGCCTTCCACAAGATGTCGATGCGGTCGTCGGTCAGAACCTTGTGGGCGTCCATGAGCAGGCTGGCCGGCCCGATTTGCCGTGACCACTCGTTGAGCACGGCGGGCATCGCCGGGATCAACGGTTCCATCGCCAGAAGGAAGTCCGGTTCAAGCATCGTCTTCTGCAGTTCATCAGCCTGCGCGCGGCACCGTACCAGCATGCCCAGGATGTCCGTGATCGCTCGGCGATGCGATCGGCGTTCGGCAACATCGAGTACCTGGAACAACTCGGCTACCTCGACCAACGCCTGTCCTCGGTTGCGGATGCCGCCGAAGCGGACAAACACTCTGATCAGTTCGTTGAACATGGGGGCCCCAAGCGCCCGCGGGCCCTCTTCGATCAGCTTTTGCGCGTACCGCCGAGCCTGGTCGTCCGCGTGCAGGTCCACGCCGTTCTCGTGCGCATACTCCTCAAGCAGCAAGTCAATGATCTTGGCTGTCACGAAGAACCGCTTGTCGATCATGAAGATGCTCGCCCTGCCGGCAAGCATGCCGCCGGGCTCCAGCGCCGTTGCGAGTACCTCAAGCCGCCGCTGGTTACCGCCCCGGGCAAAGTGGCTGAACTTCAGCTCACCAGCCTGCTTGATACCGGCGTCGCGACGCAGCAGGGCCAACACCGTCCCGGCGTCGCCGTCGTCGATGGCGACCGAACCGATGGTCATGTACGGCTCGGTGGGCTGAAAAAGGGCCTCGCCATCCCAGCCCGACTCGTCTGCGGCGATCCACCGGCCGTCCGGCCCGCCGTCCACGGTCAGGGTGTCGCGGGAATATCTGACGTAGGCAGGGCCAGATAGGCCACCGGGCCTGTTAGACCTACCCGGGACCGTCGATGCCGACGAGTTGCCGTTGGGGCCGGTCGCTCTTGCTGTGCCGGGCGAAACTGCCACGCAGTCCATTCTGATGCCTTGGCGCAACGTTGAGCACCCCGGAAAGGCGGAGCATCCCGGCCGAAGAGCGGCAGTCAAGCGCAGCGTGGGGTCACGCTACTCGGACTATCTTGTCCGGATACACAGGGCGGAGCGGACGCTGTGGCAGGGGTCTTGGGCGAGCCGGTCGCGCGCGGAGGACTGATAGCCCGCGACTTCGACGCTGGCGAGGGCCTCGGCAAGGGCTCGTCGGACGCGGACGTCCTTGTCGGCGGCGAGCCGTGCCCCGACTTGCGGCGGGTTGCCGTGCCGCGTCCAGAGGATTGCCGCGAACGACCTGAGTGCCCACCCCTGCGCGACCAGGAATCCAACATCGTCCTTCAGTGCGTCACCGAGTTGTTGCAGGGCTCGGGTCGGCCAGTAGTCCGAGTTTTCGCCGGCTCCGAGAAGTGCGTACGCCTGGCTTCTGACTGCGGCGCGTCGAGCGTCGTCGGTGGCTAGGCAGGCCGCGAGGAACAACGCGCGGTCACGGCTGTCCTGGTCGGGGTTGGTGATCCGTAGGAATCCGAGCCGATGGTCGAACCGCTGATCAAATTCATCGTGGTCAGACGATGTAGGCGCCGAGGCACATCGCAGGGCGACCGGGAAGTGCTTGTCGCGGTCGTCGTCGTCGAGATGGGGAGCGAGATTGGACGCGGCGACCAGGTATTCCCCTCGGTCGCTGGAGCCGACGTGGGGGTCGTCGGCTCGCCGGAGGAGCTCCGCGACGGCCGGCTCCAGGCGCGTGGAGGGCATCGCACGAACGAGCAGCGAGTCGCCGACGGCGGTGGTTCCCGTGCTGTAGACGCCCGGCTGGTGGCTGAGGGGGGTAGTGAGGCGGCTCAACGCCTGCTCGACAACTTCCGGCGGGTTGGCTTCGGGATCGTGATAGGCGAGCGTCTCCTGCGCCCACCCGTCATCTTCGGCGGCCAGCTCGGCGAGGTGAGGTTTCGCGATCTCGATGTAATGGTCGATAGCTTCCCGCGCGGCCTGGTTGCGCGATGACTGCGACCGGGCCAACAACGCCACCAAGTGCGGTATGGCTCGCTGGCTGAGTGCCGGCTGGTTGATTGCGATACGCGCTACCGCTGCGGCTTCGTCCTCATCGTGGAGGCGATAGTGATTCACTTCTACCTTCGGCTGCCGCTCGAAGTGGGACAAGACCGTCTCGGCATGTTCAGACGTGAGGCGGTCAGAGATGCCGGCGAGAGCGCTCAGTGCTCCGCGGTAACGAGAGGTCGCGAAGGATCTGAGGTCGACCAGCTCGTGTGCTTCAGCGCCTGCGATCTCGGCGACAATGTGACCCGCGATCACCCTTACCATGCCGTCGGGAATCACGTCTGCCTGCTGCGCGATCAGCCGGTAGGCGGTACCGACGGTCCAGTAGTTGGGGGCCGACAGCTCAGCGGTGATGTCGATAAAGCTGCTGGAGCACGCCTTGCCTAGGTTCTTGATGGCTTCGACGTCGCCCGCCCGAGTGAGGTGACGCGCGGCGACCACCGGCTCGTCCGCCTCGACCAGCACGGCGGCCAGGACTTGCCTGGCCTTACCCTCTGCCACCCAGTCGCTCACCGCCACAGCGTCTCGCAGTGCTCGTTGAGCGGAAATTGCTGCGGAGCGTAGTTTCTGAACGCGTAGCCCTTCCAGAGCCTCCTCGTAGGCGCCCTCCGCAGTCGCGATGACGGGGCGAGTGGGCCCCATCTCGCGTAGCGCCGTCTGCAGCGGCAGCAGTTCGTCGCTTGTAAATGGCTTCCAGCGGCCCCGGAAGGCTCGACGGCTGAATGTCCAGGTTGCCGCGTCTGTCCAGCGTTGGGCGAGGCACGCGTCGCCGGCTGCCTCGTCCCAGAGGGCTTCTGCCTCCTCGAATCTCTGATGCAGCGCACAGTGCCGCGCATAGCGCGCTGTCACCAGGCCACCGAGGGCGTGCCCGAGGCGCAGCTTCCGCGCGTCCTCAAGAACGTTCGACCAGTCACCGCTCGACTCGGCGACCAGCAGCCGCAGCCGCGTCCGGAGCACTCGGTCACTGGTCTCCGTCTCCGCCAGCGCGGCCAAATTCTGCCGCTCGCGGGTAAGCCAGGCATGGTCGCCATTCGCGAGTGCGGTCTCGCCGGCAAGGACGGCGAGTCGGACCTGGTCAGCGTGCTCACCGATGACCAGCACACTGGCTTCCGGCAAGGACGCCAGCGGGTCGAAATACAACTCCATCGCCGCGTCGGCGACCTTCACCAGTTCCCTCGCTGGCCCCTCCGTTGCCCCGTCGCGGGCGAGTTCGCGCAGTCGCCGTTGGCCGATCTGCGCGGTTGTGCTCAGCCCTCGGTCGAGAGCTGTCCAGATGCCATCCAGGGTCCGCCGAGCCGCCTCGCCCACGCGACCGAGACCCGCCAGAAGGCGATTACGCTCGTTTTCGTGCTGCTCGGCGTAGCTGCCGAATCCCGCTGCGCGCAGTTTTGCCTGAGCTTCTTCGATCAGAGCCAAGGCGCGCTCGGGCTCTTCCGACGCGGCGCGCGCCTCCCGGAGTAGGGCGGCTGCACCCGTGGTCTCCTCCGGCGTCCGGGCCAGCGCCTCACGGATGGCTACCGCGTCGGCAGTCGGCACCCGCACGGGCTCAAGCTCGAATGGCAGGCAGAAGGCCTCGGCTGTCGGCAGGCCGAAGAACTCGATGACGATCTCCGGCGCGCCGCGAAGGAGTCGAGACAGCTCCTGCCTGTCCCACAGATCCAACGTGATCGGATGAAACTCGGCCCGGAACTTAGCGAGGTCCTCGACGACTTTGGTCGACGTGACCTCGCGACTCACGCCGATGATGAGCCGACTTACTTGGAACGGACGGGTCGTCGACCGGAACTTCGTCACAGCGGCTTTGAGCTCTGCCGGGCCAAACCGCTTGTAGCGCTTGCTCTGCAGTGCAACGCCGACCCCGTCCGGCGCGAGCGCGACAACATCCAGCCCGTACTGACTCTGGCCGCGCTCGCCGTAGATCTGCGCGTGACGCAGACCCTCGACATCGCGCATGACCCGCCACTGGATCCGTTCGAAGTTCTCCCAGGTGAGCTGGTCCAACGGCAGCGACTCGAGTTTCCCGAGCACGGGAGCGAAGGTGATGGCCGCAGGGCCCCGGTGCAGCCGAGAATCGAGCGGAACCGGGGTCCACGACCCTGTAGCTCCTAGCTGGCTATCGGCCTGCGCCGGCATGGGTGTGGCCACCTCCAGTCCATCGTCCAGTGACGAGCCAGATCTCATAGTGCATGAGCCACTCCGCAGCCCACGGTACGACCGTGGCGGCGAGGAACATGTCCTGCTTCCACTGGCCGGGGTAGTACAGGCAGAGCTCATCGCCGGCGTAGACGTGCGGCAGGGCGGCAGCCCCTGGGTGCCGGGCGAGCGGCGGGTCGGTGACCATCACCTCGGGGCGTCGGCCGTGCCGATAGGTCAGCCGCACGGTGTAGATCTGGCTGACCGGGGACGGTTGCAGGCGGATGATGCACGCCAGCTCACCGCGGTGGACCGCACCGACGGCGTCCGGTAGCAGTGCGGTGATCGCGATGAGCTGACGGCGGAGGTTAACGGCGCGGGTCGGGGTGCTCGCCATGGAAGTGGTGGTCGCGGACCCGGGGGCCGGTGGTGGCGGTGGTGGTGAGCAGGCCGGTGGAGGTCATGCGCAGGGCCCCGGTCTCCCGGCTGTGGCGCATGCGGTCACCGTAACCCTCCACCGACTTGAACACAGGTCCGGCACTGAAGCCCTCGGACATGCGGGAAGCGATGACTTGGAGGCCCTTGCCCTGCAGGCCGGCGAGGTCGTCGAGCACGGTGACGATGTCCCGGTGCCAGGCAATGAAGGCTAGGCGCCGCTCGGGGTACTCGTTCCACTTGTCCGTAAAGTTCTCCTCCTCGTGCGCCGGGTTGGGCACCCACCATGCGCCGTGGCGGTTCTCGATGAAGGAGGTCATCCCGTCGAGCACGGCTCGAGCGCCGGTGAACAGGTCCTGCTCGCCGCGGTACGCCCGGGCGGCGAGGGTAGTGATCAGGATCGACGGGGGCCGCTTGTCCGGGTCGTTCGCGAACCGCAACATGCAGTGCCACTTGAGAACCTGGACAATGCGCTGCAGCGTGCTGCGGACCGTCCAGTCGGGCACGTCAGCGACGTTGAGGTGGCGCTTGGCCTCGACGAGGCTCCGGCCCTGTTCGCAGCGCCGCTTGAACCAGTCGGCGTAGCCGATCGGGTTGCTGTGCTGCCACTCGCGCAGGTTCTGGTCGGTCAGCAGGATGCCGGTGGGCGGGTGCTCGATGTCCGGGATGGTGGGCAGGACGTCGAGGTGAAAGCCATGGTCCGGGTACTCAAGGGTCCAGCAGCGGCGGCGGGACTCGCAGGACTTGGGACCGTCGGTGTGGCCCTGCCGGTTCTTCCACCGCAGGTAGGCGTGGAGCATGTCACCGAGCAACTGCTTGAGCTGGGCCTGGGTGATGCTCTCCTTGCGCCGCAGCACCCGGCAGACCAGGTCAATGTCGTACTCCCCCGTCCGGGTGCTCGGACGCACCACGGTACCCAGCCGGAAGGATCCCTGGGGGTAGATGCGCCAGTCCGGCTCGCCGTGTTCGGCCAGCCAGGTGCCAACCTCCTCGTAGCGTTCGACGGCGAGCTGCTGCAGGTGCGGGGAGATGTCCAGGGTCTCCACCGCCCCGTCGAGGAGCATGGAAAGCATCTGCTCGATCGTGTCCATCGCGTCAGTCCTTCCGGGCCGGATGGTACGGGACGTACGCCGGCGCGCGGTGGTCGGCGAAGCAGCGGTTGAAGCTCGGGGAGGCGGTGCGGCTCTCGTGGGCCGCCCGGCCGATGAGGTCGTCTGCGTCGACCTTGTCCAAGGCGAGCACCCCGGTTGGCACGGTCGGGTTGAGCCGGAGCACCCGGTCGTTGCTGAGGAAGTGGCGGACCTGCTTAATCGCGCTCTCGCTCTGCGCGCGCATCAGCACCTCGACCGCGTCTCGAGCCCACGGCAGAAGCCCTCCCCCGTCGAGGCGGCGGCTACGGTGGCGCACGTCGGTGGTGGTACCCAAGCTGAAGACCCGGATCGCGTCCAGCGGCAGGCCGAGCGGCCCGACGGCCTCGGTCAGGGCCACCATCGCCGGGTTGTTCGCCCAGACGCCACCGTCAACCAGCCGGGTACCGCCCAGCGGCATGCCGGGCAGATAGGTCGGGGCGGCGGCGGTGGCCATGGCGACGTCGACGGCCCGTTCGCGCCAGTCCCGGGTCAGCTGCGGCAGGTGCGGGGTGCGGAACAGGTACACGTCGTCGGCGCCAACATTGTAAGAGGTGATCACCAGCCGCTTGGTGCTCTCGCCGAAAGTCCGCTCGCCCAGCACCTCGGTCAGCGCGGCGCGCAGCGGCCCAGCGGCGTACTTGGCCCGGACCACGTGCCGCAGCCCCCGCAACCGGCTGCGGTCACGGAAGACCCGCGGACCGAGGTCGGTGTAGAACTCCAGGATCTCGCGAGGTGTCATGCCCAACCCCAGGCCCAACGCGATGATGCCACCGGTCGACGTGCCGGCAATCAGGTCGAAGTGATCCGTGACCCGGATGCCGAGATCCTCCTCGAGCCGGGCCAGCACGGCTGCGGAGAACATCCCCCGCAACCCCCCGCCGTCCAGCGACAGGATCTGGAACCGCTGCGTCGTCACCCGCCGGCACCCGGCCTCGTCACCGTCACCACCGCGATCCACCCTCCTCGACGATCATCGACTTTTCCCTGGTACTTAATATCACGACGCCTGCTTCCGCGCGTGCTTCTACACTCGGAAGGTAACTGTTTCGCCGCGCCAACCGGGCACGACGCGCCGGATCAGCCACAATGCGGAAGTACAAGATCGGGTTGGGAGAGTCATGAGCACGTCGACGTTCGAACGGGGACGCCTGCGGGTGGCCCGGGAACTCGTCGGGCTCAGCCAGGCACAGCTCGCTGCCGCCGTCGGCCTGACACCGGCAGCCATCAGCCAGTTCGAGAGCGGCGCAGCACGGCCCAGCCTGGAGAGCGTTCACGCCCTCAGCGCCGCGCTGCACGTGCCCACCGAGTTCCTCGCCCAGCCGTTGACCGAGACACACGAAGGTTTCTTCAGGTCGCTGCGCCGGACCGCAGTGGTGGACCGCCGTCGCGCAAGAGCGATCGCCCACGTCGCCCATGATCTAGCCCTCCACGCGACTCGGACCGGGCACTTCGCCGGCGGCGACGTCCCCCGCATCCCCTCCAGCGGACTCGACGCTCCCCGCAGCGAGATCGAGCGGATCGCCGACCAGGTCCGCAAGACATGGAAGCTCCCCGCCGGCCCGATCACCGACGTCGTCCGGCTCCTCGAAGGGCACGGCATCGCCGTCATCCGACTCCCGCTCGGAACCGCAGACGTCGACGCCTTCTCACTGCCCTTCCCCGACCACCCAGTCGTTGTCCTCGGTACGGACAAGAATGACCGGGCACGCTCACGCTTCGACGCCGCTCACGAACTCGCCCACCTCGTCCTCCACGGCGAACAAATCTGGGGAATAAAAGAAGTCGAAACACAGGCGCACCAATTCGCTGCGGCATTCCTCATGCCAGCGGACGAGATCCGAAACCAACTACCAACCACAGTAGATTGGCCCAAGCTATTCGAACTCAAGCGATACTGGCAGGTGTCCCTAGCCGCCCTACTCATGCGCGCCCGCACCCTAGGCCGCATGACTGAAAGCACCTACCTCACAGCCATCAAGGCCTCCTCTGCCCGCGGATGGCGACGCCTCGAACCAGTCCCACTCGGGCCACCCGAGACGCCATCACGCCTGCTCAGCTACCTTGAAGCCCCACACAGCAAGACCGCACGGACAGCCCTACCAGCCCACATCATCGCCGGCATCACCACAGCCACGACAACTACCGAATAAAGAAACTAATCTTCAGCAAGCGAGCACAGCACCCGTCCGTTGCGACCCGCACGCAAGGGGCAGAAATAGGGAAACCGCAGGCAGTCGGCCTGCGGACACAAATAGAGCACCGTTTTAGGAAACCGATGCTCTATCCCCTGAGCTACGAGGGCGCGAGGGCCTAGTCTAGCGACCTTGGGGTTCACCTGGGGTGGCAGGGAGTGGCCCACGTTCACCCACGTCACCCGGACCCCTGTTCGGCCAGCCCAGGACCACAGCTCGAGTCTCCATGTGACTCCGGCAGATCTTGGCGGGCAGGGTGAAGCGGCCGGCACGATGGGGTCGCGTCGGCGGGAAGCGTGCTAGTTCAGGCTGCGGCGCGGACTGCCGGCGTCGGTCGGGCGAAGGTTTTGCGGTCGCGGATGAGTGCCCGGAGGACGTCGACGCGTCGTCGGGCGAGGGCGAGTATGGCTTGCCGGTGTTTCTTGCCTTCGGCGCGTTTCTTCTCGTAGTACGCGCGGGAGGTGGGGCATTCTCGGGCGGCGATGAAGGCGGCCATCCACAGGATGTGTCGCAGCCTTCGGTGAAAGCGGCGAGGCTGGCGATGGTTCCCGGAGACCGTTCCGGAGTCGCGAGAAACCGGCGCCAAACCGGCGTGCGCGGCCAACCTCGCCGGGCTGTCGTACTCATTCATGCCGGCTGTGTGGACGAGCAGTTCGGCGGTCAGCAGGGGGCCCATGCCGGGCAGACTTCCGATGATCGGCGCAAGGGGGTGCTGGTCGAGGTGGTCGGCGATGAGGTCGTCGACGGCGGCGATGCGTTGTTCGAGGGCGAGAATCTCGGTGGCCATCTGCCCGACCACCACCGCGGCGGAACGTTGGCCGGGCAGGGTGACGGTCTGCTGCCGGGCGGCGGCGACCATCGCCTCGGCGACCTGGATGGCGTTCTTGACGTGGCCGCGGCGGAGCAGGGCGGTGATGCGGTCGACGCCGGCGTGCCGGATCGCGGTCGGTGTCTGCCAGCAGGCCAGGACCATCATCGGGTGACTGACGACGAGATCGCGGCCCAGCAGGCGTTCGAGGAGGCGCTGCGCCTGCACGAGCAGGGAACGAGTTTGCTCGCGCGGGCTCGGACGCTGCTCTGCTACGGCATCGTCCGGCGCCGGCGGCGGCGCAAGGGGCGGGTGCGGGCACATCTGGAGGCGGCCAGCTCCCTGTTCCGGTCGCTCGGCGCGGCACCGTGGATGGCGCAGGCAGAGGTGGAACTCGCCGCCTGCGGTCGGCGCCGAGCCGGGCCGGACGGTGTGGCGGGCGCCCTACCCGGGCCAGTGGAGCGTGGCGGCCGCCGTCGCGGACAATCTGAGTTACCGGGAGGTCGCCGAGCGGCTCTCCCTCTCGGTTCGCACCGTCGAATACCATCTGGCGAACGCGTACCGGATTCTCGGCGTGACCGGGCGGGCGGAGTTGGCCGCCCTCGTCCGGGCGCGAGCGTCGCGCGCCGCCCCCGCAGGTACGGACCCCCGGTCGGTTACGCGGTGAGGGCCGAGACTGCGGCGGCCACGTAGAGGCAGCAGCCGAGACAGACCGCCACCCCTGCTGCCCGGTGCCACCGGCCGCCCAAGAAGGCATGGCGGCGAGTTCATCTTCGGTAAAGGACCCTGTGGCCCTGCAGGGCCCGGTCGATCACGTCGACGCCGGCCTGGTCATTGGTCGGGGTGAAGCTGCAGCAGTCGGTCGACGAGGGTGGCTGGGTTGGTTGGTGTGGTCCCGAACAGTAGGGCTGTGTACAGCGGTGCCACGACGACGTCGACGATCTGTTGGAGTGTGGGCGGATTCTCGCCACGTGCGCGGGCCCGATCGAGTAGTGCCTGCATCTCGTCGTAGCGTCGGGTGAGGGCGGGTGGTAGTTGCGCCTGGGTTCCGAGACGGACGGCGACCAGTGTGCGTAGCAGGAGTTCTCCGTCGGGGCCGGAGAGGTCTTCGGCGACGTGGTGGGCGTAGTCCTCCAGGTCGGCGTGGAGGTTGCCGGTGTCGCGGACGGGCGAGCCGGTGGTGAGGCGTTCGGCGACCGCGTCGAGTAGTAGGCCGTCGAGGGAGCCCCAGCGCCGGTAGAGGGTGCCCAGGTGCACTCCCGAACGCTCCGCCACCTGGGCCAGGGTGAGTTGGGCCAGCGGTTGTTCGGTTGTCAGGTCGTCGACTGCGCGTAGGACGTCGGCGCGGACTCGCGCGGTGCGTCCACCGGGGCGGGACTGGCGTTGGTCACTCACGGGGCAATCTTAACGCGGAGAGCTTTGCGTTTAGCGCGGCATGGGCTACCGTTGACGCGAAGATGTTCGCGTTAGTCGGCCGGCCAGCCAACCCGAGCCCCTTCAACACCCATCGCACGCACCCAAGAAAAGGACAAATGCCGTGAGCGTTCGCGAAACCGCCCAGCAGACCTTCAAGAACCACCTGGAGTACCTGTCGTCCGGGCGGATCGAGGAGTGGGTGGATCTGTTCACCGAGGACGGAGTCCTGGAGTTCCCGTACGGCCCGGCCGACTTCCCGAAGAAGGTCGAAGGCAAGCAGGCCCTGTTCGACTACATGCAGAACTTCCCCGAGCACTTCAAGGTGGAGTTCATCGACCTGCGCTTCCACGAGACCGTCGACCCCACCCTGGTCATCGCCGAGTTCAAGTCCGTGGGCCAGGCGTTGAGCACCGGCAAGCCGTACAACCAGACCTACATCTCCGTCGTGGAGACGGTGGACGGAAAGATCAGCCGCTACGTCGACTTCTGGAACCCGCTGGTCGCGGCCGAAGCGCTCAACGCGACGGGCGACACCAGCCTGTACGCGGCCTTCGACGCCAACTAGGCCAGTGGTTTTGGGGCGCCTCGAGTCGAGGCGCCCCATCACCACATCCTCGCCAGACTGCTGTCCGGGCCGGGTCAGCCTGGCAACCAGTCTCGTTCATCAGCTGCGACCCTCGTCAACGCGATCCTCGACTCTGGGCATGGTCGACGACGGCGACGACGGGCACCGCCGGCCGTACCTTCACCCCAGCCACCACAAAGAGGAGTTATGACATGCATCAAGAGGATCTCATTGACCAGTTCGCCATCCAGCGGGTGATCACCGAGTACGCCTGGTTCGTGGACCGCCGAGACTGGGACGCTCTGGTGGCGACGTTCGCCGACACCGTGGTCGTTGACTACACCGCGATGAGCGGCGGCGGAGCAGAGACTCTCTCCGGTCCCGAGCAGGTAGATCGGTGGCGACGGGATCTTGGCGTGTTGGATGGCACACAGCACGTGGTCACCGGGGTGATCGCCGATGTGACGGGCGATACCGCCACCGCAACCGCGAACGTGCTGGCTTGGCTACGACGCGACAACGTGCCGGGCGGACGGCTGTGGCACAACGGCGGCACCTACGAGTTCGAGCTGCGCCGCGCAGGCGAGCGATGGCGAATCAGCAGGCTGGTAGCCCGACCCATCTGGATCGAGGGAAACATCGGTGTCTTCGCACAGTGACCCGAGTAATCACGGTTTCCCAAGCCGATCAGGCGAGCCAGGCGCCATCGGCGGTCCCCGCAAACGCGGCCCGAGTTCGCGTGCAACGGCCCGACCACCTAGCCAGCGCCCAGCCTCAGCACGACCGTCGACATCGACGCCACACTCCGATCCGGCCGCTACACCCGCGACTCCTCACCCTCGCGCAGCGCGCCGACCGTGGTTTCGACTGACGCGTCTTCGCCGACGGTCTCGGACAAGCCGCCCTGCTCGATCCTGACGACTTCGCCCAATACGGCGTCACCGATCGAGCGCTGGACGATCTCCGTAGCCGATTCGCCGAATGGCGCCGTGAATTGCTCGACGAGGAGGAGACCGCTCGACCTGACGGCTCCGCCAGCTGATCCCGTAGCGCTCTGTTGGCACCCGGACGCACCCTGCGCGCGGCAGTGACAGGCCTGCACTCGCCGAACCCGTAACGTTCCAGCTGATCTTCAGCAAGCGGAGTCTCTACGCGAGTTTGCATGACGCCAGCTCCCCCGATCTTGGTTGTTTGGGCTGGCAGGGGGTCTTGTCGCGGATGCAGGCCCAGAGGACGTTGAGGCGTTGTCTGGACAGGGCGGCGGTGGCTCGGCGGTGTGTTCTTCCTTCGGCTCTTTTCTTGTCGTAGTAGGCGCGTGATCGTGGGCAGTGGGTCAGGGCGGTGAAGCTGGACGTGCTGAACACTCGGCGTAGCCCGCGGTGGTAGCGGTGGGGCCGGACCTGGTGGCCCTGGCGGCGGCCGGAGTCGCGGGAGATCGGTGCGAGCGGCGAACCATGCGTCAGGCATCAAGGCCTGCGAGGCTGAGTCGTCGAGCCGGCCGGGCTGGCGGGCGTGCAGCACCCGCGGCTCGACCACCCGCCGGCCAGGCGGTCATGTCGCATCGCGCATCTCCGGCAGCCGCTCCGACGTCAGGCCGCAGACCGGCGACAAAAGGGTCAGACCGAAATGGTAGTTTTGAGCCTATATGCCCTTTTGCTGGTTGGTTACGGAGGCCCAGCAGCGAACATGGCGTAAGCGCCGGCTTGTGCGGGTCGACGCTGAAGCGGGGAGGCGGACGGCGTGGCTGTAGCGGGCGGCGGAGGGCGACGTGAAGCGTCCGGGGCGCTCAGTCCCACCAGTGAGGGCCAGTCGGTGACCCGGTTCGAGTTGTTGTTCGATCTGGTGTACGTCTTCGCCGTCACGCGGGTCACCGACTACATGGCGGGCGCCCACAGCGTTCACGGGGTGGCGCAGGGCTTGCTGCTTGTTGTGGTGGACGTGGTCGGGGTATGCGTGGCTCGGTAACCAGGCACGGGCCGATCAGGCTCTGCTGAGGGCGGGTATGTCGGTGGCGATGGCGGCGCTGTTCGTGGTGGACCTGACCATCCCGGAGGCTTGGCACGACAAGCCGGGCGGTCTGAACGGCCCGCTGGTGCTGCTGGCTGCCTACCTGGTGGTGCGGTGTGTGCATCTGACGGTCTACTCGGCGGCGGCGGCCGGCGATGCGGGACTGCGCCGGCAGCTCGCGATCACATGGATCCCTACCGTGGCTGGTGCCGCTCTGCTGCTGGCCGGTGTGTTGCTCGGCGGCTGGCGGCAGACGGTGCTGTTCGCGACGGCGCTGCTGGTGGACTGGGGCGTCGTTTTCATCACCTCTCGTCGCGGTAGTTGGCGGGTGCACAGTGCGAGCCACTGGAGTGAGCGGCACGACCTGTTCGTCATCCTGGCGATCGGCGAGTCGATCCTCGCTATTGGTATCGGTGCCGCGGACCAGCCGATCAGTCTGCCGCTGATCGTGGCGGCCGTGCTGGGGGTCGCGGTCGCCATCGGCCTGTGGTGGCTGTACTTCGACCTGGTGGCTCCGTCCGCCGAGCGGCGGCTTGAGCGGGCTCGGGGGCAGACCCGGGCGACGCTGGCGGTGGAGGCGTACTCGTACGCCCATTTTCCGATCATCGCGGGGATCGTGCTCGCCGCGCTCGGTGTCGAGGGTGTCCTTGCTTACGCGGCTGGGCACGAGGATCTGGGATGGTTCTACGCCACCGCGCTCTGCGGTGGAGGCGTGCTGTACCTCGTCGGGCACCTGCTGTTCGCCAACCGCATGCGCTACGGGGCGCATCTCGGGCGGGTGGTCACCATGGTCGTGCTGCTGGGCTGGTTACCGGCCGCGGCGGTCCTGCCCCCGTTGGCCGCGCTCGCTGGTCTGGTGGGTGTTCTGGCCGTCCTGATTGTCGGAGAGACCGTCCGGTACGCCGACGTTCGGCGGGCGCTCGGGCGTGGGTGATGGTCAGCGGGTGGTCACCGCATCTCGCGCCGGGGACGGGGAGACCGGCGCCTCCACGTCGGAGGCCGGCGGAGTCGGGCTGGCCGGTCGGGCGATGAGAACGCCGACCAGGAGCAGGGCGACAGCCAGCAGCACGCTGCCTGCGGTGAGGGCCGCGCTGACCCGTTCGGTCATGGCGGCAGGAGCGGCTCCCCCTGCCGGTACCGCGGCCGTGCCGACAGCGGTGAGGATGCCCAGTCCGAGCGCGCTGCCGAGTTGGTGGGCGGTGTTGACCACACCGGAGGCGGCACCGGCGTCGCCGCTCCGTACACCGGCGAGACCGGCGCTGGTCATCGGGGCGAATGCCAGGCCCTGACCGACGCCGATGAGAACCATCGGTAGCGCGATCGCGGTGAGGTAGTCGCCGTCCGCGCCGACCCGGCTGAGCCACGCCATGCCGACCAGGGTGAGCGCCACACCCGTGGCGAGCACCGGAGTCGACCCGAATCGGGTGACCAGTCGGGAGACCAGCAGGGCGATGCCGAAGTTGACCACGGACATCGGCAGGAAGGCCAGCCCGGCCTGGAAGGGGGTGAAGCCCCAGACGCCCTGCAGCAGCTGGGTGATGAAGAAGAAGAACCCGATCATCGCCCCGAGGTAGAGCATCCGGACCAGGTAGGCGCCGTTGCGGCGCCGGTCGGCGAACAGTCGCAGCGGCATGATCGGCTGCTCGGCGCGTGCCTCGTTGGCCACGAGCACGACCAGCAGGAGGACACCGAGCAGGAACGCGGCGAGAGTGGTGGGCGTGGTCCAACCGGTCTCGGCGGCCCCGATGACGCCGAAGACCAAGGCACCGACGCCGAGAGTGGCGCAGCCGGCGCCGATGAGGTCGAACCGGCCGGGCCGGGTCTCGGTTTCGGCGACGTAGCGGCGGGCGGCGACCAGCATGGCGATGCCGATAGGCACGTTGAGATAGAAGCCGGCCCGCCAGGACACCCAGTCGGCCAGCACCCCGCCGACCACCAGGCCGAGGCTGGCGCCGATGCCGGCCACCGCGCTGTACGCGGCCACGGCCCGGTTGCGGGCGGGCCCGGCCGGGAAGTTGGCGGTCAGCAGCGCGAGTGACGACGGGGCGAGAATCGCGGCACCGACGCCCTGCAGGGCCCGGGCGGCCACCAGCCACCACCCGGTCGGCGCGGCGCCCACCAGCAACGACGCCACGGAGAACAGCACCAGGCTCAGCGTGAACATCCGCCGCCGACCGACCAGGTCACCGGCGCGCGCGCCGAGCAGCAGCAGGCCGCCGAACACGAGGGTGTAGGCGTCCTGCACCCAGGTCAGGCCAGCCGGGGAGAAGCCGAAGGCGGCCTGGATGCTCGGGAGCCCGGTGAAGATGATCGAGTTGTCCAGGATGACCATGAAGTAGCTGACGCAGATGATCGCCAGAATGGCCGTCGGGTGCACCGGCCCGGACGGGGCCGGTGCGCTGGCGGAACGAGGTGTGGCCACGACTCTCCTTGATGCGGTTTGCGGTTGTCTGCGCTGTCCAGGCAACCGCGCTGGGATGGGGCCGGGGAGTTCCTGCTCTTCCGGGTGCCGGCGGTACCTCCCACGGCCGCAGCGGCCCGTCCGAGGGCGAGCTGGGGTGGCAATGTTCTGATCACGTCACCGGCTGCCGCGTCAGCGGTGGTCGAACTGCTCGATGTCACCGGTCACCAGGCGCGGCTCCCGGTCCAGCGGCAGGGTCGCCCGGTCGTGCACCGCGTCCAGGCTGTCCGGGGTGTCCGGATCGGTCGTGGCGAAGAGGGTGTCCCAGTCCACGGGTGTCGACCCCTCGACGGCGAACAGCTCGAAGGTCTTGCCGACCGCGGCGTCGCTGAGCAGGCTCCGAACCAGCACGTCCGCGGTCTGCTCACGACTGACCGAACCGGACCCGGTGTCGCCCTGCCGCAGGAGGAGACCGCCGCCACGTCGGGGCTGGTACCAGCCTGGACGCACGATCGTGTACGGCAGCTTGCTGGCGCGCAGCAGCCGCTCGGAACGCCGCTTCCAGTCCAGCAGTCCCTGGTAGCCGCCGTTGTCGGGCCGGGTGACGTTGATCGATGTCATCAATGCGACCCGGACCGGCCGCCTCCGGAGTGCGCGCAGGACGTTTACGACGCCGCCGTAGTCGACGCGCTGGAATACCTCGTCGTCGCCGTAGCTGTTCGCACCGTGGGTGAAGATCACCGCGTCGACGCCGACGACGGCGTCCGTCAGGGTGTCCGCATCGGTGAGGTCCGCGACCACGATCTCGACATCGGGTAGGACCGCACGGGCCCGGTCGGCGTCGCGGACCAGGGCGCGCACGGTGAACCCTTGGCGGGCCGCGGCAGCCACGACGTGGCGGCCGGTCTGGCCGGTGGCGCCGACGACCAGCACGGTGCTCACCTGGGACTGGACCATGAGGTTCTCCTTCAGCCGGTGGCTGGCGGCGATCGGCGTCGGGGTGCTCGGGCCGACCGCCGCTGCCGTCCGGGGCGGGGGTCAGAGCTTGACGAGAACCTTGAGGGCTTCGCGTCGGTCCATGGCGCGGTACCCGTCCGGCACTCCGTCGAGGTCGACGGTGCGGTCGAAGACCTTGCCCGGTTCGATCTTTCCGTCGAGGACGTCGGGAAGCAGTTCGTCGAGGTAGGCGCGGGCCGGAGCGGGGCCGCCGGTGAGGGTGATGTTGCCGCCGAACAGGCTGGCGAAGCCGATCGGGGCCTGCTCGTACTGCGGGACGCCGACCCGGCTGATCACGCCGCCGGCCCGTACCACCCCGACGGCCTGCTCGTAGGCGGGCAGGTGCCCGACCGCCTCCAGTACCACGTGGGTGCCTTGGCCGCCGGTCAGGTCACGGACCTGCGCGATGCCCTCCTCGCCGCGCTCGGCGACGACATCGGTCGCGCCGAACTCCCGACCCAGATCGGTACGCGTCTTGTGGCGGCCCATCAGGATGATCCGCTCGGCGCCCAGGCGCTTGGCCGACAGGACCGCGAGCAGGCCGACCGCTCCGTCACCGATCACGGTGACGGTGGTACGCGGGGTGACACCGCCGTTGACCGCAGCATGATGGCCGGTGCCGAAAACATCCGAGAGCGTCAGCAGCGAGGGAATGAGCGCCGAATCCGCACCGACGGGCAGCTTGACCAGCGTGCCGTCGGCCAGCGGCACGCGGACCGCCTCGCCCTGGCCGCCGTCGACGTCGCCGGTGGCCCAGAACCCGCCGTGCAGGCAGGAGGTGTGCAGACCTTCCCGGCAGAACCCACAGGTGCCGTCGGAGTAGGCGAACGGCGCGACGACCAGGTCGCCCGTGCGGACCGTGGTGACGTCGGACCCGGTGTCCTCGACGACCCCGATGAACTCGTGCCCGATGCGCGCCGGCCCGTCCGCGGGAGACTTGGAGCGGTAGGGGTGCAGGTCGCTGCCGCAGATGCACGCGGTGGTGACCCGCACCAGGGCGTCGGTCGGCTGCTTCAGGACAGGGTCCGGAACCTGTTCGACCCGGACGTCACCGACGCCGTAGATCAGAGTTGCTCGCATGGGTTCCTTCCCTTCGGACCGTGACGTTCACGGCGTTCGCGCGCTTGCCCCTCCGACAGAACTCCCTTTCCCCGGCGCGTGGGAGTGGCTGTCGTTCCAGGTAACGCCAGTACCTCCCACGCCCGCCGAGGCGGACGTACGGTCGGGTCATGGCTGGTCCGACCGACATCCGCGCCCAGGTCCGCGACTTCCTGGTGAGCCGTCGCAACCGGCTCACCCCGGAAGCAGCCGGCCTGCCGATCTACGGCGGGAACCGGCGGGTCCCGGGACTACGTCGCGAGGAGGTCGCCCTGCTCAGCGGCCTGTCCGTGGACTACTACGTGCGTCTTGAGCGCGGCAACCTCGCTGGCGCCTCCGAATCGGTGCTCGAGGCCCTCGCCCGCGCCCTGCACCTCGACGACGCCGAACGCGCCCACCTCTACGACCTCGCCCGCGCGTCGGGCCCTCAGCGCCATCGCCCGAGGAGCACCACGACGGTACGGCCGACGATCCTGCGCGTCCTCGACGCCATGACCGACGTTCCGGCGTACGTCCGCAACGGCCGGTTCGACATCCTGGGCGCCAACCAGCTGGGCCGGGCGCTGTATGCGCCGGTGTTCGACTCGCCGCTGTTCGCCCAGCGCGGACCGGTCAACACCGCCCGGTTCATGTTCCTCGACCCGAACGCCACCGACTTCTGGCCAGACTGGGACAAAGGCGCCAACGACGCCGTCGCCTTCCTACGCTCGGAAGCCGGCCGCTCCCCCCACGACCGGGTCCTCACCGACCTCATCGGCGAGCTCACCACCCGCAGCACAGAGTTCTCGGTCCGCTGGGCCCGGCACGACGTGAAGTTCCACCGCACCGGCATCAAGCGGCTCCGGCACCCGGTCGTCGGTGAGCTCAACCTGCCGTACGAGGCGCTGGAGCTCGCCGCGGACCCGGGGCTGCGCCTCAACGTCTACACCCCCGAGCCGGACTCCCCCGAGCAGCAGGCACTCGACCTGCTCGCCAGTTGGACAACCGAACTCCACGAGAGCCCCCTGGTCCGTCGGCCCGAATGAGCCGAACGAACGGCCGCCGCGGAAACCTGGACATCCGGACCCGTTTGCCGGTCCGGCTTGCTGCGCCGATCGCCGGCCAGGCCTCGACCGAGTATCGGGTGATGCTCGGTGCGGCGCGGTCCGGCTGATCGACGAGGTCATCCCGGCACAAGGCAACAAGTAGCCGGCGACAGAAGGGTAAGACCCATGGAACGTCGACCGCTGGGACGCACCGGCGTCCAGGTCAGCAAGCTATGCCTCGGCACCATGATGTTCGGCGACTGGGGCACCAAGGATCACGACGAAAGCATCAAGATCATCCATCGGGCGCTCGACGCCGGGATCAATGTCGTCGACACGGCCGACGTCTACTCCCAGGGCGAGTCCGAGGTCATCGTCGGCAAGGCACTCAAGGGCCGCCGCGACGACATCGTGCTCGCGACGAAGTTCTTCATGCCGTTCGACGACGACCCCAACCACCGCGGCGGCTCCCGCCGCTGGATCATGACAGCGGTCGAGAACTCGCTGCGTCGGCTCGGCACCGACCACATCGACCTGTACCAGATGCACCGGTACGACCCCGACGTCGACCTCGACGAGACCCTCGGTGCGCTCACCGACCTGGTCCGTGCCGGCAAGGTCCGCTACATCGGCCACTCCACCTTCCCGGCCTCCGCCCTCGTCGACGCCCAGTACGTTGCTCGGGAGCATGGTCGGGAACGCTTCGTCACCGAGCAACCCACCTACTCGATCCTCACCCGCAACATCGAGAACGAGATCCTGCCGCTGACCCAGCGGTACGGCATGGGTGTGCTCTCCTACAGCCCCCTCGCCGGCGGCTGGTTGTCCGGCCGCTACCGCAAGGGCACCGACACCACCGGCCCGGCATCCGTCGCCCGGCAGCGGCTGGCGAACCGGTTCGACCTGTCCCTGCCGGAGAACCAGCGCAAACTCGACACCGCCGACGCCCTCCGCGAACTCGCCGACGAGGCCGGGATCACCCTGATCGAGCTGGCCATCGCATTCGTCCTACGCCACCCCGGGATCACCTCGGCGATCATCGGCCCGCGCACCATGGACCACCTCGAGTCTCAACTCGCCGCCGCCGACGTCGAACTCACCGACGACGTGCTCGACCGCATCGACCAGATCGTCGCGCCCGGCGTCACCCTCAACCCCGCCGACAACGGCTGGCTCAGCCCGTCCCTGCAACCCTCAGCCCGCCGCCGATGAAAGAGGCCCCAGCAGTGATCACACGAAGTGGAACGTTCGCGCCCGCCACCGGGCCGGAGGAGAACTTCACCGGCGACGTCCTCGTCCAGCCCCTGTTCGTCGAAGCGGAGACAGCGCCGTACACCGGCGCCTATGTCACCTTCCAGCCCGGGGCACGCTCGGCCTGGCACACCCACCCCGCCGGGCAGCGACTGGTCGTCACCGATGGGATCGGCCGTACCCAGCAGTGGGGCGGACCGGTCGAAGAAATTCGCGCCGGTGACGTCCTCTGGTGCCCGCCCGGGGTCAAGCACTGGCACGGCGCCTCCCCGAACTCGGCGATGACCCACATCGCCCTCACCGGTGTCCACGACGGCCAAGGCGTCCAGTGGCTGGAAAAGGTCACCGACGAGCAGTACGACGCACCGGTACCCACCTGATCCAGGCACGCATGTCCACAAGGAGAACAACATGGCCGACACACCGCTGTCGACTCTGAACAACGGCGTCGAGATGCCCGTACTCGGGTTCGGCGTCTTCCAGACCCCACCAGAGGAAACCCGCTCCGCCGTCGACGCCGCCCTCCGGGCCGGTTACCGGCACATCGACACGGCAGCCGCCTACGGCAACGAACGCGAGGTCGGCGAAGCCATCGCCAACTCCGGCATCGGCCGCCCCGAGGTGTTCATCGAAACGAAAATCTGGATCAGCGACTACGGCTACGACCAGACCCTGCACGGCTTCGACAAGAGCGCCCGCAAGCTCGGCGTCGACCAGATCGACCTGCTCATCCTGCACCAGGCGCTACCGACGGAGTTCGACAGGACCCTGCAGGCGTACCGCGCCCTTGAGACGCTGCTGGCCGACGGCAAGGTCCGCGCCATCGGCGTCAGCAACTTCATGGTCGATCACCTGACCGCGCTCCTGGATCAGGCCACGGTCATCCCCGCGGTCAACCAGATCGAGGTGCACCCGTACTTCACCCAGCACGAGGTCCAGGCGTTCGGCGCGCGGCAGGGCATCCTCACCCAGGCATGGTCGCCGATCGGCGGCATCACCTTCTACCGCGACGGCGAACACACCAGCACCCTGCAGGACCCAGTGATCCGTGAAATCGCACAGGCCCACGGAAAGACTCCCGCACAGGTGATGCTGCGCTGGCACGTGCAGCAGGGCCGCTCGGCGATCCCCAAGTCAACGAAGCCCGCACGCATCGCCGAAAACTTCGACATCTTCGACTTCGAACTCACGGACGCGCAACTCGACGCCATCGACGGCCTCGACACCGGCCGCCGTGGCGGCCCCGAGCCGGCCGACATCACCCTGGCAAACTTCGGCAGGCCGATCCCCGAAGCCTGATCCGCCCCGGCTCTTGCGACGAGTCCACTCAGGATCTTGAGAGATGGCCATTCGACTGCGGATCAGCACGTTCCGAGCCAGAGCCTGACCATGTCGAAGGCCACCTGGCTGATCTTCAGCAAGCGACCACAGCCGCCCCCGCCTGCGACCGGCACACGCAGACATCAAAAGAAGATCAGCAGGTCATCGACCTACGGAAATGGGCGGATCTGCGTCTTAGGAACCGATGCTCTATCCCCTGAGCTACGAGGGCGCGAGGGCCTAGTCTGGCCACCTGGGGGTTCACCTGGGGTGGCAGGGAGTGGCCCGCGTTCACCCACGTTCACCGAACCGCCGTTCTCCCGGCCCAGGATCACACCCCTGGTCTCCAGGTGAACCAGGTTGATCTTGGCGGGCAGGGCGGTATGGCCGGCGCGATGGAGCCGCGTCGGCGGAGAGCGGCCTGGTTCAGGCGGCGGTGCAGGCGCCCATCCACGGAACGTGGCGCAGTCGACGGCGAAAGCGACGAGACAGTTCGCGACCACCACCCTCGTCCTGGCCGGGTCGCCAGCCACGCACCGGTGCGTAACGGCGGTGTCGCCGACGCCCACCGCCCGGCCACATGTAGTGACCGGGCGCTGCGGCGCGGTGGATCAGGCGTTGTGGGAGGAGCGGCTGCCGGCCTTGGCCAGGCCGCGGCTGACCATGTAGCCGATGGTCAGCATGGTGATGTAGAGCCAGGCGCGGTCGGCGCGGAAGAAGTCACCGCTGGTGCCGTTGTCGCCGTTGCCGTTGCCGTCGACCACGAGAGAGGCGATGAGAACACCGAGGACGATGACCACGTACGCGATGAACTCGGTGGTCTTGAAGGCCGGCTTCGTTTCGCTGTGGACGCGACGCCGCTCGGTGGCGTTGATGTCGCGCTGGCTGGTTGAGACGGGGGACGAAGTCATGAACAGCTCCTGATTGTCGGGGTGCGCGCAGGGTGGGGGACGCCCAGGTCTGCTTCTCCTGGCGCGCATGCAAAGGGCTCGAGATCGAGAAGGGTCAGATCACGGGATTCCGGGTGACCCACTGGGAGGCGCCAACGTCGCCGTGCGCGGCGGACTGGCGCAGTGATGAGGTGCCCCACCGCGATCTCCGCAAACACGGCACAGGGGTCCATCCGTCGCCCCTGCCCGCACGGGGCCTCCATCCCCCGCCGAGCGTGCCTCGGTCGCACTGGCTCGCAATCGCCGCGATCGGCCTCGGGCGGCCCAGCGGTCGGTTCAGACTGAGGACGACCTGGCAGGCGAGTCGGCCGGAACTGCGGGCGGGAAGGGAGCGCACCGCGACATCGGGTTCGGCGAGTCCAGCCGGCGGGCCGTGACCTGACGCGGGAACAGCGGGAGCTATCGATGAGCGACATCAGCCTTGACGCTGACCGGCAACGGGGCAGTGACTACGCCGACCTGTCCCGCCAGGTCCGCGCCGCGGGTCTACTCGGCCGGCGGCGCGGCTACTACGCGGCGCGGATCGGCCTCGTCGCCGGGTCCTTCGGCGGGCTGTGGATCCTGTTCGCCCGGCTGGGTGAGTCGTGGTGGCAACTCGGCGTCGCGGTGGCCCTCGCGGTGGTCTTCGCCCAGGCCGGGTTCATCGGCCACGACGCGGGACACCGCCAGATCGCGCGTTCACGCCGGGCCAACGACCTGATCGGCCTCATCCACGGCAACCTCGTGACTGGGCTCAGCTACGGCTGGTGGATGGACAAGCACAACCGGCACCACGCCCACCCGAACACCGAGGGCAAGGGCCCCGACATCACCGTGGCGCCCCTGGCCTTCACCGCCGACCAGGCGCGCCGCCGGCGTGGCTTCGGCGCACTCGTGACGCGTCATCAGGCGTACCTGTTCTTCCCGCTGCTCCTGCTGGAGGCCCTGCACCTGCACGCCAACAGCGTGCGGGCCGTCCTCGGCCCGCGCCGGATCGCCCGGCGGCCCGCCGAAGCCGGACTACTGGCCCTGCACATCGGCGGTTACCTCGCCGCCGTGTTCCTGGTCCTGAGCCCCGCGCAGGCGGTCGCCTTCATCCTCGTCAACCAGGGCGTGCTCGGCGTGTACCTCGGCTGCTCCTTCGCCCCGAACCACAAAGGCATGCCGATCCTCGGCGCCGACGAGACCGTCGACTACCTCCGGCGGCAGGTCCTCACGTCCCGCAACGTCCGCGGTGGGCGGTTCGTCGACGTGGCGCTCGGCGGCCTGAACTACCAGATCGAACACCATCTTTTCCCGAACATGCCGTGCCCCAACCTGCGGCGCGCCCGCCCGCTGATCCGGCGGTTCTGCGCCGAGCACGACATCGACTACCACGAAACCGGCCTGGGCCGCTCCTGGGCGGAGGCGCTACGCCACCTGCACGACGTCGGAGCCGTCGACCAACGATCGAAGATCGCCGTGCGCTGAATGTGGCCGCCTTCGGTCTCCCAGCCGGCGACGTTCGTCGCCGTCCCGCACAGGTGGGACATAGCCGATATTTGTGACACTTGGTCCGGTTGGTCCATAAGATCGCTCAGGGCTTCCTCGCCACCCGGCCCGGCCCGCGTTCCCTGCCGCAGGTCTCTCGCTGGCGGTGAGGACCCGGTCGACAGACGGGAGTTCGATGGCGACCGACCGAGCAGTAGGGCTGGCCCGGGAGAGCGAGGGACCTCAACGGGCCACCCTGCTGGAACTGTTTCTCGATCTGGTCTTCGTCGCCGCGCTCGCCCTGACGTCCCGAACCCTGGCGCAGCATCTCGACCGGGTCGGAGCCTTCCAGTCGGTGGTGCTGCTGTTGGCGATCTGGTGGGTCTGGTCGGCCACCGCGCTGGTCACCGACCTCTACCACGCGCAGGGCCCTCCCATCTTCGTCATGACGCTCTGGGTCATGCTCGGAACCCTCCTGATGGCGGGCACGCTGCCCGACGCCTTCTCCGACCGTGCTTCGGTGTTCGCGGGCGCCTATGTGGCGATCCACCTGGGACGTGGCATCCTCCTCGTCGCCACGCTGAGAAACCGGGCGGCGCTCCTGCACCCCAGCCGGTTCGTCTTCTGGTTCCTCGTGTCCGCCGTACCGTGGCTCGCCGGTGGTCTCGCGACCGGCTCGGCGCGGGGCCTGCTGTGGACCGCGGCGCTCGCCATCGACTACGGATCGGCCTGGCTCCGCTACCCGACGCCTCGACTGGGTCGCATACCGACCTCCGAGTACACCGTGGCGGCCGACCACCTGGCGGAGCGGTACCAGCAGTTCTTCACCCTCGCCCTCGGCGATCTCATCCTGCTCACCACCCTGACCTACGCCGACAACGAGACGACACTCGGCCGCACAGCGGCGCTCCTGCTGGCCTTCGCCGCGACCGTGCTGCTGTGGCAGATCTACGTCCACCGCGCCGGCGCCCTGCTGAAGGCCACCATCGAATCCTCCCGGGACCCGAGCAGGTTCGTCCGGTCCGCACCCAACACCCACCTACTCATGGTGGCCGGCGTCGTCGCCGCCTCCGCCGGCTTCGAAGTCGTCATCGCCCACCCCACCGACCACACCGAACCGTGGCTGGCCGGCATCATGCTCGGCGGCCCCGCATTGTTCCTGGCCGGGCGAGTCCGCTTCGAGTACGAGGTGTTCAGCCGCGTGTCACGGACGCGGCTGGTCGCGCTGCTCATGCTGCTCGTCGCCGGCCCCGCTCTGCTGCTCGCACCCGCACTGGTGGCCGGGCTCACCGCCGTCCTCGTCCTGGCAGGAGTCGCTGTCGCGGACGCCGTGCGGGCCCGCGGAGGCCCACCCGAGCAACCACGCCCCTCCATGTAGCGCCGAGCGCGCGGGACCACCATGCGGCAAACCCCATCCGTCCCCTCCGGTGCCGCGCGCCGGCTCGAGTTGGAGACGGAGAACTGGCGGTCACCGCGGTCGGGAGTGGGACGTTCGAGGCGTACCGCATGTTTGTGTCGATCCGGACGCGGGTACTGGTCGGTAAGCGCGGCACCGTCCGTGACGGTGACGCCAGCGCTCACCGGTAGGTCACCCGGACATCCGTGATCACAAAGCGTTCTTCCGAGGACCCTCGGCAGTCATCGCGCTCGCCGGTGATGGTCAGGCATCCACCCCGACGGCGGCGAACCCGCGGGCCCTCACCCTCAGCGCACCACGATCACAGGAGTAGTTGATGACCTCGTCATCCAGCACGACCACCCGGTACGACAACAATCTCACCGAACCCCGTCGCGGCAGCGACGAGACCAAGCCGGCCTTCAAGACCACCGAGTTCATCGCCTACGTGGCCATGGTGCTCGGCGTGCTGATCGCCTCTCTCGTGGTGGACGGCAACGGCAACGGCGACAACGGCGCGGGTGGCGACTACTTCCGCGCCGACCGCGCCTGGCTCTATGTCGTCATGCTCACCATCGGTTACCTGGTGAGTCGCGGCCTGGCCAAGTCCGGTAGCCGCGCCGCGCACAACGGCTGATCCCCTCGCACCACGCCGCCACCCGGTCACCGCTTGAGCGGACCGGGTGGCGGTTCGCGTCACCGTCGGACGGCAACGGGTCCGGTGTCCGTACCGTGCTGCCGGCAGAAGGCCGAGGCGCGGGCGGCGACGTCGCCGCCGGCTGTCGTGACCGCGTTGTGTGCCGCGTGCGCCACCTCACCGCAGGAGCCGTCGGGCACCAGCGCCGCAGCCTGCCGTAGCCAGGCCCTCGGCACGATCGAGTCGTACTCTCCGCGCAGGAGCAGAGCGGGTGCCGGCACCAGCGGCAACCGTTGCTCCATCCGGTGGCGTACGCAGTGCCGCAGCGTGCCCAGCACCCGTCGGGGTCCGGCATCCCGGATGTCGGCGACGAGGGTGGAGAGCTGGCGCGGATCCTCGACGGTCAGGTCGCGCAGCAGGCGTCGGACCTGCCCGCCGACGGTCGCCGCCGCAGGGTCCGCGGTGGGGCCGACCAGGACGAGGGACGCGGTCAGATCCGGTCGCCGGATCGCCAGCTCGACCGCGACCTGGCAGCCGAACGAGTTCGCGACCAGACGGGCGCCGGCCAGACCTTCGGCATCCATCCAGGTGGCGAGCACCGTCGCGTGCTCCGTCGCGTCCAGGACCCGCGGCGGCTTCGGCGACAGCCCGAAGCCGGTCAGGTCCGGTACGTGGACCGGGCCTCCGGTCAACGCGACAGCGGTGGGCATCAGGTAGCGGTGCGACACCGCCAAGCCGTGCACCAGCACCCACGGCGGACCACCCTCGTCCGCTCCCGCCCGGACCCGGACGTGCAGCCACGACCGACCGACCCGGGCCCGGTGGCTGACGAATCCCCGCGCCGGCCTCGGAGCGGCATGCACCAAGCGCCGCTCGGCCGGGCTCATCAGCGCTCTTCGCAAGAAGGCCACCGTCCCTCCGTCGAGACCTCATGATCGCCGATCGCCGAACCACCGGCGGGACGACCGGCTCAGCGAACCTCGTCGGTGAGGCTCCGGTGCAGGCTGGCCAGGGACCTGGCGATCAGCCGGGAGACGTGCATCTGGGAGAGGCCGACCCGTTCGGCGATCTGGGCCTGGGTCAGGTTGCCGTAGAAGCGCATCATCAGGATCTTGCGGTCCCGGTCAGGCAGGGCGGCCATCGCGGGGGTGAGCGAGACGCGCAGGTCGACCAGTTCGTAGTCGCCCTCGTCGACCCCGAGGGTGTCACCGAGTTCGCTGGTGGAATCAGGGCCGAGCGGGGTGGACAACGAGGTGGTCCGGTACGCGCGGGCCCCCTCCATCCCCTCCAGGACGTCCTCCTCGGTGACGCCCAGATACACGGCGATGTCAGCGATCCTGGGGGAACGTCCCAGGGTGTGGGTCAGGGTGCTGTTCGCCGCGCTGATCGCCAGCCGGAGTTCCTGGAGACGACGCGGCACCCGGACCGCCCAGCTGCGGTCCCGGAAGTGCCGCTTGAGCTCCCCGATGATGGTTGGAATGGCGTACGCCGTGAAGGGGACGCCCCGGGCAGGGTCGAAGTGGTCGACCGCCTTGACCAGGCCGACCATGGCGGTCTGGGTCAGGTCGTCGACGTGCTCGCCGCGGCCGGCGTAGCGCTTGGCCAGGTGGTTGGCCAACGACAGCCAGGCCTCGACCGCCCGTTCCCGCAGCGCCGCCCGGCAGGGATCACCGATCGGCATCGCGGCCAACTGCCGCAGCAGGTCGTCGCCGTCGGCCGCACCATGGCGGTTCCGCTTCGCCGGCCGGTCGCCGACCGTCACGGGCGGCACGACGCGCGTCATGACGGGGTGCCTCTCACCACGGTGAGCGGTTGCTGGTCCGCACTCCGGGCGGGCACCTCGTCGGTCGGTTCGACCGAGGAGGCGGCCGGCGGTGGTGCGGCCGGGTCGGCATGCCGCCCGGCCTGCTCGGCCGCCCGCTCGTCCTGGGCTCGCTCGTCGTCGGTGGCGGTGGTGCCGGGAGGCGTTCGATCGGGGGTGGGTTCCCCACCGGGGTGGTGGACCAGGTAGCGAACGGCGGTGTTGAGTACGGCGAGCAGCGGAACGGCGACCAGGCCGCCGACGATGCCCGCGACGACGACGCCGGTGGCGATCGCGAGGATCACGGCGAGCGGGTGCAGGGCCACCGCCCGCCCCATGATCAGCGGCTGGAGGAGGTGTCCCTCGACCTGTTGGACGGCGATGACGACGCCGAGGATGATCAGCGCGCTGAGCGGTCCCTGGGTCACCAACGCGACGAGGACGGCGACCACGCCGGTGACGGTGGCGCCGACGACCGGGATGAAGGCGCCGAGGAAGACCAGCGCGGCCAGCGGCAGCGCGAGGGGTACGCCCAGCACCGCGAGGCCGATGCCGATGCCGACGGCGTCGACGAGGGCCACCAGGACGGTGGCGCGTACGTAGGACACCAGGGTGTGCCAGGAGTAGTGCCCGGCACGAGCGGCCGGCAGCCGCGCCGCGCGAGGAAGCAGGCGGCAGATGAAGGCCCAGATCTTCCCGCCGTCGCGGAGAAAGAAGAACAGGGTGAACAGGACGAGGAAGAACCCGGCGGCGAGCTCGCCGAGGGTGGCCGCAGTGCTCAGCGCGCCGGAGGTGAGGGCCGCCTGATTGTCGGTGATCGACGCCTGGAGGCGGTCGACGGCACCGTCGAGTTGCGTCTGGGACAGGTGCAGGGGCCCCTGCGCCAACCACCCCTGGACCTGGTCGACCCCTTCCCCGACCTGGGTGCTGAGGTCGTCCAGTTGGGAGATGAAGGTCCGGACGATCAGCGTCAGGCCACCGAAGACGACCGTCAGTCCGGTGACGAGGACCAGCACGGCGGCCAGGGAACGGTTCACGCCCCGCCGGCGCAGCGCCGCGGCCAGCGGCTCGAAGAGGGCCGCCAGGAGCAGGGCGACCGCGACCGGGATCACCACCACCCGCAGCAGTTCGACGACCCGCACGAGCAGGTACGCCGCCGCGACGAACAGGATGATCCGCCACGCCCAGGCGCCCGCCGTGCGTACGCCTGGGGGAAGCCCGTCGTCGACGGTGGGTGCCCGCTCCTGCGCCGGGACCGGCGCGGTCGTGTCGCCGATCGGCGGACCGCTGGTGAACGCCGGCGGTTCCCATCTCCGCCGCATCGGGACGAGACGACTTCGTGCCCGCCGCCGGGCGGTTTCGATCCAGGTGGTGCCGGGTTCCGGAACGGTGGGAGGTGTCTCTTTCATCGAAAATCCTCTATATAAGTGGGTCGCCCCAGGTGCGCTTGCAGGCGGGGAAGGGAACGCGGCCGGTGCCGGGGGTTGCCGAAGGTGGGTCAGTCGATGTCGCCGAGGGCGGGCGGATCCTCCGGCCGCGCGGCGGCGTGCGGCATCCAGTAGCCGGACGGCGGCAGGTCGCCGCGCATCGTCACCAACTTCCCCACGCCCGTCATCTCCAGCAGCCGCCGGGTGTGGGGCCCGGGGCGGCACACGATCAGCGCCGTGTCGGCGGTGAGGGCGAGGTGCGCCCGGGCGAGGAAGTTGAGCAGCGTCGAGGAGGCGAAGGTTACGTCGGCCAGATCCACGACGACCTCGGACGGCGCCACGGCGGACAGCCGGTCGACCACGCCCGCCAATGCCGGGTCGGCGTCCATGTCGATCTCACCCGCCAGGCACACCAGGGCGGCAGGAGGTCGCGGGGCGGTCAGCACGTTGATGACGAAATGGTCACCGGATACCTGGACCATCAGTCCCACCTCGGCACGAGTCACCTGATGCCGGGGGCTTGGGCAACGACCGCGAAGGGCCGCAGCTCGACACTACCGCCGCATGACCCGATGCGCGAACGCCCGACGATCGGAGCGACCGAAGGCCTCCATACGCCGACGTCGATTCGGGGCTAGGCTGACGGAAACACTCCGCGAGTTCTGCTGCCCCAGCCCTCCGGCGGCACCGCACCTGGAAGGTGCCGCTGTGCTCGATCCAAATTTCGTGACTTCCTGCTCACTGTCACCGCCCAACCTGGGCGCGCCAGCCAACCGCGCCGTCGGTGCGAGCCGTGGATGACCGCGTCTCGTACCTCAGGAACCTCGTCCTGCGGCGGGCCCCCGGGCCCGACGGCAGGGACGACCTGCTGCGGCGGGTCTGCGACGTCGCCGCGCGGGAACTGTCGGCGTGCGGGGTCGGGATCAGCGTGATGACGGAGGACGGTATCGGTGCGGTGACCGCCGCGTCCGACCCGGCCAGCGAACGCCTCGAGGAGTTGCAGTCCATGTTCGGCGAGGGCCCCTGCGTGGACGCCTTCACCAGCCGCCGTCCGGTGTTGGTCTCGGATCTTCCGGACCTCATGGCCAGGGAGGGCGATCGTTGGCCGTTCTACGCTCCCGCCGCCCACGACGGCGGTCTCCGCGCGGTGTTCGCGTTCCCGCTGCAGATCGGCGCCGCCCGTCTCGGCGTCCTGGACGTGTTCCGGGACCGCACGGGGCGGTTGACCGCCGCGGAGTTCGCCGACGCCCTAACCTTCGCCGACGTCACGGTGACCGCCCTGCTCGACCGGCAGGAACAGGCGGCAAGCAGCGGCATCGCCGACATCGACGACGACGCGGGCGAGTACCGTGCGGAGTTGTTCCAAGCGCAGGGCATGGTCATGGTGCAGCTCGGGATACCAATCGGTCAGGCGACGGCACGGATCCGTGCCCACGCCTACGCGGAGAATCGCCGTCTCAGCGACGTGGTCCGGGACATCGTCGCGCGGCGGCTACGGCTCGACCGCGACGGGTCGCAATCCGGAGGATCCCCATGACCGTCCACAGCCGGACAAGCCGGGAGGCAAGCATGACCATCGTCTCAGCCGAACGGATGGCGACGATCTTCGTCGAGGTGGCCGACACCCTGGTGGACGACTTCGACCTGATGGACTTCCTGCACATGCTCACCGATCGCGCGGCCGACCTGGTCAGCGCGGCGGCTGTGGGGCTCGTCCTCGCCGGCCGGGACGGCCGGCTCGAGTTCATGGCCGGCTCGAACGAGAACGTCAAACTTGTGGAGCTGTTCCAGCTGCAGACCCACGAGGGTCCCTGCCAGGAAGCCTTCCGGACCGGTGTCCCCGTCATCAACGTCGATCTGGCGAAGGCGAGCGACCGGTGGCCCCGGTTCGCGCCCCGGGCCACCGCGGCGGGTTTCCAATCGGTGCACGCGTTCCCGCTGCGGCTGCGCACGCAGGTGATCGGGGCCTTGAACGTCTTCGGTGACACCAAGGGCGGCGACTTCGCGGGCACCGATGTGCCGGTCATGCAGGCCCTGGCGGACGTCGCCGCGATCGGACTGCTGCAGGAGCGCGCCATCCGCCGGGGCGAACTCCTCACCGAGCAGCTGCAGGGTGCGTTGAACAGCCGCATCGTCATCGAGCAGGCCAAGGGCGCGGTCGCGCAGGCGACCGGCCTCGGTGTCGACGAGGCGTTCGCTGCCATCCGCGGCTACGCCCGCCGCCACAACCGCAAACTGACCGAGGTGGCCCACGGCGTCCTCAGCGACCCCGCGATGCTCGCCCACATCCTCGACGCGTAGCGGTCGCCTGTCCGGCCGGCGGCGATCCGCGGTGCCGCCTCAACGGCACTCGCCGAGAGGCGCGCCGACCGGGTGCAGGCGCCGCAGCGCCTACCGTTACGACCTGTGACCGACGCGGGACAGCCGTGCGCCGATCCCGCCGAGCATCTGGCTGGGACGTGACGCCTGCCATCGGTGCCGGCGGGCATCCTGGTGCGAGGTGTCTCTCGGGTCGGCGAGGCTCCCGGCCGGTCATGGGTTGGTGCGGCGGGCGGCCAGGCGTGCCGGGTCGGGCCAGCGGACGTCGCGGGCCCAGCCGAGCTTCTCGAAGAGCCAGATCAGCCGGGCGGCGGGATCGATCTGCCCGCGCAGCACACCGTGGCGGGCAGCGGTGGGGTCGGCGTGGTGGGAGTTGTGCCAGCTCTCCCCGAATGACAGGAGCGCCAACGGCCAGAAGTTCGTGGCCTTGTCCTTGCTGGCGAACGGCCGCTGACCCACGACGTGACAGATCGAGTTCACCGACCAGGTGACATGGTGCACCACCGCTATACGGACCAACCCGGCCCAGAAGAATCCGGTCAACGCCCCGGCCCACGAGCCACTGGCCAGACCACCGATCACCGCCGGGAGCAGCAGCGACGCGGCCACCAACGGTCCGAACAGTCGGTCCACGACCCTGATGTCGCGGTTGGCGAGCAGGTCAGGGGCGAAGCGGGCCTTGTTGGTGATCTCCCGATTCAGCAGCCATCCCAGGTGGGAGTGGAGCAGTCCCTTGGCCAGCGCCGCCACGCCGGTGCCGTAGCGCCACGGCGAGTGCGGATCGCCCTCCCGGTCGGTGAACGCGTGATGGCGGCGATGGTCGGCCACCCACTTGGTGGGGCTTCCCTGCACGGCGAGACTGCCGGCCACCGCCAGCGCGATGTGCAGGCCGCGGCGGGCCTTGAACGATCGGTGGGTGAGATGCCGGTGGAACCCGACAGTCGCGCCGGCCATCGCGATCACGTAGCCCACGACGGCCATCGTGGCGTCCAGCCCGGACAGACCCCGGCCCCAGGCCAGCGGCACCGCCGCGATCAGCGCCGCAACCGGCAGCACCAGGAAGATCCACAACATCATCAGGGAGCCGGCCGACTGGGTGCCCTCGATCAGCGGCTTCGGCGCCGGACGGGGCGTACTCGCGCGGCCGGCGGACAGTTCTACGCTCATCACCACATACCTTCCGGGACCGGTCCGACGATCACGTACGCCCGCTGCGGAGCGCACCAGCTTGTGATCCCGAACCGGAGGACTGACGAGGGGAAGGCCGCGAGGTCTGGGCAGCCGTCCGCCGGCTATGCGGTGGATGGCACCGCGTTGCCGGCGCAACGTTGGAGTCGATGACCCCGATACAGAGATGCCCTTCAGTCACCGGACGAAACACCGCCCGTCGTGGTGGTCCGGACGGCGGCGGCCCGCCGCCGCACCGGCACGACTTCGAGGAGATGTTCACGATCCTCGAGGGCGAGATCGAGTTCACCTTCCGCGGCGAGCGGCACACCGTACGGGCCGGGTCCACCGTCAACATCCCGGCGAACGCGCCGCACAACTTCCGCAACGTCTCCGGCGCGCCGGCCCGGATGCTCTGCATGTGCACCCCTGCCGGGCAGGACGAGTACTTCCTGCGTATCGGCGACGTCCTCGCGGGCCGGGACGCGCCGCCGCCGCAGCTGTCGCCGAAGGAAGTCGCGGAACGCCGCCGCCGCGCGGCGGAGCTGGCCTCGACCTACCGCAGCGAGTTCCTGTAGCCGCACACCGGGCTACTCGGCCGGTCCCTCCGGGGCGGGCGGCGCTACGCCGAGCCGCCGCCCGCCTCGGCGACGACCTCATCGCCGGCCTCGCCTGCTGCACCGGAGCCTCCACGGGACGGAGGCTCAGGGCCGGTAACGGTAGCCCATTCCGGGCTCGGTGATGAGGTGCCGGGGGCGGGCGGGGTCGTCTTCGAGCTTGCGGCGCAGCTGGGCCATGTACTGGCGCAGGTAGTTGGTCTCGTGCTGGTATTCCGGCCCCCAGACGTCGTGCAGGAGCTGCCGTTGGCTGACCAGCTTGCCGGGGTGGCGCAGCAGTTTCTCCAGCATGGCCCACTGGGTGGGGGTGAGCCGCACCTCGACGCCGTCGTCGCGGGTGACGGTGCGGTCGACGAGGTTGACGGTGTGCCGGCCGACGCGGGGCGCGGCCGTCGCGCCGGACGCGGCGCCGTCGGCCGGTGTGGCGGCGAGGCGGCGGGTGACCGCGCGGATGCGGGCGAGGAGTTCGTCGACGCCGAACGGTTTGGTGACGTAGTCGTCGGCGCCGGCGTCGAGGGCGGCGACCTTGTCCTCGCTGCCGGCCCGGCCGGAGAGCACGATGATCGGCACGGTGGTCCACCCGCGCAGTCCGCGGATGACGTCGACGCCGTCGATGTCGGGCAGGCCCAGGTCGAGTACCACCAGGTCCGGTGGGTGGCTGGCCGCGGTCTTGAGGGCGGCGGTGCCGGTGTCGGCGACCTGGACGTCGTAGCCGCGGGCACGCAGGTTGATCCGCAGGGCGCGCAGGATCTGCGGTTCGTCGTCGACGACGAGGATGCGGATCATTCCTGCGGCCCTTCCGCGCTGGTCGGTGCGGCGGCGGGTAGGCGTAGCACCATGGTCAGGCCGCCGCCGGGGGTGGTCTCGGGGGTGATGCTGCCACCCATCGCCTCGATGAGGCCGCGGGACAGGGCGAGACCGAGCCCCACGCCGGTGGTGTTGTCCCGGTCGCCGAGGCGCTGGAACGGCAGGAAGACGTGTTCCCACTGATCGGCGGGGATGCCGGGACCGGTGTCGATGACCCGCAGCTCGACCTGCCCGGCGTGGGCGCTGGCGGTGACGCGCGGTGGCTGGCCGGGTGGGCTGTGTCGCAGCGCGTTGGCGACGATGTTGACCAGGACCCGTTCCAGCAGCCCTGGGTCGGCCAGCGCCGCCGGCAGGTCAGCCTGGATGTCCGTGGCCACGTCCGCCGCGTCGGGGCCCAGCTCGTCCAGGGCTCGGGGTACGGCGTCCTCCAGCCCGATCGCGGTCCGGGTCACCCCCAGCGCGCCGGCTTGGAGCCGGCTCATGTCCAGCAGGTTCGCCACCAGGCGGCCGAGGCGGTCCAGCGACTCGTCGGCCGTGGCGAGCAGTTCCTCGCGGTCGTCGGCGTCGAACTCGACGTCGTGGCTGCGCAGGCTGGACACGGCGGCCTTGGCGGAGGCGAGCGGCGTACGCAGGTCGTGGCTGACGGCGGCGAGCAGCGCGGTACGCATCCGGTCGGCCTCGGCCAGCGGCCGGGCGGTGGCGGCCTCCTCGGCGAGGCGTTCCTGGCGCAGCGCGACGGCGGCCTGCGCGGCGAAGGCCTCGACCACCCGCCGGTCGGCGGCTTCCAGTCGCCGGCCGGCCAGCACGACGGTGAGCCGGTCGTCCACGGGTACGGCGGTCTCCCCGGCGCTGGGACTGCCGGGAGGCGCCTCTCCGACGCTGGCCGCGACCTGCCAGGCGCTCTCCTCCCGGGCGCGGGCGGGTCGGCCTTCGGCCTCGGCGGTCAGCTCGAGCACGCTGACCGCGCGCAGGCCGAACGTCTCCCGCAGCCGGTCCAGCAGCGCGGGGAGCGCACGCTCACCGCGCAGCACGCCGCCGGCGACGGTGGCCAGCGTCTGCGCGTCGGCGGACGCCCGCGCCGCCTCCCGGGTACGCCGGGCGGCGACGTCGACGACCCAGCTGACCGCGACGGCGACGCCGACGAAGACGCCGAGGGCCAGCAGGTTGTCCGCCTCGGCGATGGTCAGGGTGTGGTAGGGCGGGGTGAAGAACCAGTTGAGCAGCAGCGAGCCGCCGAGCGCGGCGACCAGCGCCGGCCACAGCCCGCCGACCAGCGCCACGCCGACGACGCCGGCGAGGAAGAGCAGGATGTCGTTGGTCAGCGTCAGGTCGGGCAGCGCCCTCAGCAGCCACGTGAGCAGCGGCATGCCCAGCGACGCGAGGCCGAACCCCAGCAGCCGGCGGCGGCGCGACAGCGCCGCCGGGACCCCGCCGGCGCGGCCACGGCCGGCCTGCGGATGGGTGACGAGGTGGACGTCGATCGGCCCGGACAGCGCGGTGGTGGTGACCCCGACCCCGCGGGCGAACAGCTGGGCGAAGCGACCCCGCCGGCTGGCGCCGAGCACCAGTTGGGTGGCGTTCACGCCGCGGGCGAATGCCAGCAACGCGGCCGGGATGTCGGTGCCGAGGACCTGGTGGTAGGTGCCGCCGAGGCTCTCCACCAGGACCCGCTGGCGGGCGAGTCGGGCGGGGTCGGCGCCGGCGAGGCCGTCGCTGCGGGCGACGTGTACGGCGAGCAGGTCGGCGCCCCTGCCGCGGGCGGCGATCCGGGCGGCGCGGCGGATGAGTGTCTCGCCCTCGGGTCCGCCGGTGAGCGCGACGACGACCCGTTCGCGGGCCTCCCAGGTGGCGGAGATGCCCTGTTGGGCGCGGTAGGCGTCGAGTTGCGCGTCCACCTTGTCGGCGAGCCAGAGCAGGGCCAGCTCGCGCAGCGCGGTGAGGTTGCCGACGCGGAAGTAGTTGCCGAGCGCGGCGTCGATCTTGTCGGGCCGGTAGATGTTGCCGTGCGCCATCCGACGGCGCAGGGCCTCCGGGGTCATGTCGACCAGCTCCACCTGTTCGGCGGCGCGGACGACGGCGTCGGGGACGGTCTCGCGTTGGGTGGTGCCGGTGATCTGGGCGACGACGTCGTTGAGCGATTCCAGGTGTTGGATGTTGACGGTGGTGAGCACGGTGATACCGGCGTCGAGGAGGTCCTGGACGTCCTGCCAGCGCTTCTCGTGGCGGGAGCCGGGGACGTTGGTGTGGGCGAGTTCGTCGACCACGGCCACCTCCGGACGGCGGGCGAGCACCGCGTCGAGGTCCATCTCGGTGAAGTCGGCGCCGCGGTGGGTGATGACGCGGCGGGGCAGGGTCTCCAGGTCGCCGATCATGGCGGCGGTGTGCGGCCGGCCGTGCGTCTCGACGAGCGCGATGACCACGTCGGTGCCGCGTTCGGCGCGGCGCCGCGCCTCTTCGAGCATGGCGTAGGTCTTGCCGACGCCGGGTGCGGCGCCGAGATGGATGCGTAGTTCCCCTCGCGGCACAGCAGTTCCTCCTTCCCCCAGGGCGATCGGCGGCGCGATGGTGGTCGCCGGGCCGGCGTGGCGCGTCGCGGCCCGGCACCACCGTGTTCAGGGTGCCGGGAGCGTCTCGTCGAGCGCGAGGTTGAGTTCCAGCACGTTCACCGCGGGTGCGCCCAGGAAACCGAGCGTCCGGCCGCTGGTGTGCTCCTCGACGAGACGCTGGACCGCGGCCGGGTCCGCGCCGCGCTCGCGCGCCACCCGCGCGACCTGGATTTTCGCGTACGCCGGGGAAATGTGCGGGTCGAGGCCGCTGCCGCTGGCGGTGACCGCGTCGGCCGGCACCGCGGGGTCGGCGGGCGCGGCCCCGCGGATCGCGACGATGGTGGCCCCGGTCGCCCGGTAGTCCTCGCCGGGCGTGGCCGGCTCCACGGGTACGCCCTCGTAGTCGCTGAGGAAGGGGGTGGCGGGTGCGGCCTGGTTGACGCTGACCACCCGGGTGGCGGGGCCGGTCAGGCCGTCGCGGCGGAAGACCGCCAGGACGGCCCCTACTCCGTCCGCCGTGCAGTAGGGGCGGGCGCCGTCGACGCCCTCGAACTCCCCGATGGCTCTGCTGCGCGCGCAGACCTGGGTGAGCAGGCTCCGCCGGGAACCCTCGGGGTCGGTGGCGAGGGTGTCGACGATGTCCTCCGGGCCGAGGTTGCTGGCTGCGGTGGCGGTCGGGTCGTAGCCGTCGCCGGCGGCGGAGGGGCGGGACTGGAAATAGCGCGGGACGGGGTTGCCGGCCGCGTCGGTGAACGACTGCCCGATCAGGGCGCTGCCGACCGGGTGCCCGTGCGCGGTCACCAGCGACCCGTCGGTGCGCTCGGCGAGGCCGGGGAGCCGGCCGACCGCGACCAGAGCGAGCGGGTACGCGAGGCCGAGCAGGACGGTGAGGACCAGCAGGGCGCGCAGGGCGGCGAGGTGCTGGGCGAGCCAGGTGGGTAGGCGCATCACGAGATCCCGGGGATGAGCTGGATGAGCAGGTCGATGAGCTTGATGCCGGCGAACGGCACGATGATGCCGCCCAGTCCGTAGACCAGCAGGTTGCGACTGAGCAGCTTCGACGCGGCCGCCGGCCGGTAACGCACCCCCCGCAGGGCGAGCGGGATCAGCGCGATGATCACCAGCGCGTTGAAGATGACCGCGGCGAGGATGGCCGACGCCGGGCTGGCCAGCCGCATCACGTTGAGCGTCTCCAGGCTCGGGTAGATGCCGGCGAAGATGGCCGGGATGATCGCGAAGTACTTCGCGATGTCGTTGGAGATCGAGAAGGTGGTGAGCGCGCCGCGGGTGATCAGCAGTTGCTTGCCGATCTCCACGATCTCGATGAGTTTCGTGGGGTCGGAGTCGAGGTCGACCATGTTGCCGGCCTCCTTCGCCGCCGACGTGCCGGTGTTCATCGCCACGCCGACGTCGGCCTGGGCGAGGGCGGGGGCGTCGTTGGTGCCGTCGCCGGTCATCGCGACGAGCCGGCCGCCTTCCTGCTCCTTGCGGATGAGGGCGAGTTTGTCCTCCGGGGTGGCCTCGGCGAGGAAGTCGTCCACGCCGGCCTCGTCGGCGATGGCCTTCGCGGTGCGGGGGTTGTCGCCGGTGATCATCACGGTGCGGATGCCCATCGCGCGCATCTCGTCGAAGCGCTCCCGCATACCGGCCTTGACGACATCCTTGAGGTGGATGACACCGAGGGTGCGGGCCGGTACTCCGTCGACTTGCTCGGCCACCACCAGGGGTGTGCCGCCGATGCCGCTGATCTCGTCGACGATCTGGCCGACCTGCTCGGTGGGGTGGCCGCCGTTGTCGCGTACCCACTTCGCCACCGCGGCGGCGGCGCCCTTGCGGATCCGCCGCGCCGGTCTGTCGCCCGCGGTGAGGTCGACGCCGCTCATCCGGGTCTGGGCGGTGAAGGGTACGAAGGTGGCGTGCGGGATGAGACCCGGCTCGCGTTCGCGCAGGCCGAACTCGTTCTTCGCCAGCACGACGATGGAGCGGCCCTCGGGGGTCTCGTCGGCGAGGCTGGACAGCTGCGCCGCGTCCGCCACCGCCGCCGCGTCCGTGCCCGCGACGGGGACGAACTCGGCGGCCTGCCGGTTGCCGAGGGTGATGGTGCCGGTCTTGTCCAGCAGCAGGGTGTTGACGTCGCCCGCGGCCTCGACGGCGCGGCCGCTGGTGGCGAGGACGTTGCGCTGCACCAGGCGGTCCATGCCGGCGATGCCGATCGCCGACAGCAGCGCCCCGATGGTGGTGGGGATCAGGCAGACCAGCAGCGAGACCAGCACGATGCCGGTGATGCCGCCGTCGGTGACGGCCGCGGTGTCCGGCGCGGCGGCCTGGAAGTTCTTGGAGAAGATGGCCAGTGGTTGGAGGGTGACCACGGCCAGCAGGAAGATGATCGTGAGCGCGGCGAGCAGGATGTTCAGCGCGATCTCGTTCGGGGTCTTCTGCCGGTTGGCGCCCTCGACCAGGTTGATCATCCGGTCGATGAAGCTCTCGCCCGGCTTCTGCGTGATCTGCACGACGATCCGGTCGGAGAGGACCTTGGTGCCGCCGGTGACCGCGCTGCGGTCGCCGCCGGACTCCCGGATGACCGGTGCGGACTCGCCGGTGATCGCGGATTCGTCGACGCTGGCGATGCCCTCGACCACGTCCCCGTCGCCGGGGATGATCTCCCCGGCCTGCACCACGACGATGTCGCCCTGCTTGAGCTGCGGGGCCGGCACCGACTCGGTGCGGTAGGCGTCGGGGGCGGCGCCCGCGGTCCAGTCGAGGGCGCGGGTGGCGACGGTGTCGGTCTTCGCCCGGCGCAAGGCGGCGGCCTGCGCCTTGCCCCGGCCCTCGGCGACGGCCTCGGCGAGGTTGGCGAAGACCACGGTCAGCCAGAGCCAGACCACGATGGCGATCGCGAAGACCGACGGGTCGGCCACTGCGAGGACGGTGGTGTAGGCGGCGCCGATCTCGACGATCAGCATGACCGGGTTGCGCCACAGGGTGCGCGGGTCGAGCTTGCGCAGCGCGTCCGGCAGCGACCGGGCGAGCTGCTGCGGGTCGAGCAGCCCGCCGCCGCGGTTGCCGTGGGCGGCGGGTGTGCCCGGGGTGGGGGCGTCCGCCGTACCGTGCGGTGCCGGCGTGGAGGTGGTCATGTCGGTCTCTCTCATGGTGGTCACAGCCCCTCAGCGAGGGGGCCGAGCGCGAGGGCGGGCAGGAAGGTGAGCGCGACGAGGATCACCGTGACGCCGACGACCATGCCGACGAAGAGCGGCTTGTGGGTGGGCAGGGTGCCCTCGGAGGCGGGGGTGGGTGGCTGGCGGGCGAGTGAGCCGGCCAGCGCGAGGACGAGGATGATCGGCAGGAACCGGCCGAGCAGCATGCAGAGCCCCAGTGCGGTGTTCCACCAGGGCGTGTTGACGGTGATGCCGGCGAACGCGGAGCCGTTGTTGTTGCTCGCCGAGGTGAACGCGTACAGCACCTCGGACAGGCCGTGCGGGCCGACGTTCAGCGCGGTCGCGTTGTTGCCGGTGGCGAAGGCCGCGGCCGTGCCGGCGAGCACCAGCGCCGGGGTGACCAGGAAGTACAGCGACGCGATCCTGATCTCCCGCGAGCTGATCTTCTTGCCCACGTACTCGGGTGTGCGCCCGACCATCAGGCCGGCGACGAACACCGTGATAACCGCCAGGATCAGCAGCCCGTAGAGGCCGGAGCCGACACCGCCCGGAGCGACCTCGCCGAGCATCATGTTGCCCAGCAGCATCCCGCCGCCGAGCGCGGTGTAGGAGTCGTGGAACGAGTTGACCGCCCCCGTGGAGGTGAGCGTGGTGGCGGCGGCGAAGGTGGCCGAGTTCGACACGTCGAAGCGCACCTCCTTGCCCTCCAGGGCGGCGCCGACCGTCTGCGGGACCGTGCCGTGGCCGGCCAGCTCGAAGACGGTGGTCAGGGTGATGCTGGCCAGGGCGAGGATGGCCATCACCGCGGCGATGGCGTAGCCCTGCCGGTTCTGCCCCACCATCCGCCCGAAGACTCGGGGCAGGCTGAACGGGATCACCAGGATCAGGAAGATCTCCAACCAGTTCGTCCAGGCCGTCGGATTCTCGAACGGGTGGGCACTGTTGGCGTTGTAGAAGCCGCCGCCGTTGGTACCCAACTCCTTGATCACCTCCTGGCCGGCCACCGGGCCGCCGGTGAGGTGCTGGGTGCCGCCCGTCAGGGTGGTCACGTCGGTGCCGGCGGAGAGGTTCTGCACGACGCCGCCGAGCATGAGGGCGAGCGCGCCGAGCACCGCGACCGGCAGCAGGATCCGCAGCACGATCCGGACCAGGTCGACCCAGAAGTTGCCCAGCTCGCCGGTGCGGCTGCGGGCGAACCCGCGGACCAGGGCGACGGCCACGGCGATGCCGACGGCGGCGGAGACGAAGTTCTGCACCGCCAGGCCGGCCATCTGCACCAGGTGACCCATCGTCGACTCGCCCGAGTACCACTGCCAGTTCGTGTTCGTCACGAACGACACCGCGGTGTTCCAGGCGCCGTGCGGCACCACCGGGTCGAAGCCGAGCGACAGCCACAGGTGGTTCTGCAACCGCTGGAACGCGTACAGGAACAACACGGAGACGGCGGAGAAGGCCAGCACACTGCGGGCGTACACACCCCAGGACTGCTCGACGGTCGGGTTGACGCCGACCAGGCGGTAGATCCCCCGCTCCACCCGCCAGGACCGGGTGCCGGAGACCACCCGGTACAGGTGGTCGCCGAACGGCCGGTGGACGGCGACCAGCGCCACCACCAGCGACAGCACGAAGAGCACCCCGGCCGTTGTCGTGGTCATCAGAAACGCTCCGGGAACAGCAGGGCGACCACCAGGAACACGCCCAGGCCGCTCGCCAGCACCAGGCCGACGGCGCTCACAGCTTCTCCACGCCCCTCACCACCAGGGCGAGCGCCACGAACAGCGCCACCGTCAACACCACGAACACCACGTCAGACACGTCTGACTCCCCAATCTCCGACCACGTCGCCGCGGCCGCCGTCCGGCCGCGCCGAGCAATCACAACGCCACCCGCGCCCCGACGACAGGGGCTATAACGCGACCATCACGGCGAACGGGCGATTCTTGACGCCGTTTTCACGCCGTCCCTCGATCAGGTGAGGCCGGTCACCGACATATCAGCCAGGTGAAGAGTTCGTAGCGGAAAGTGAGGGCCGTTGGATCGACCGCCGTCGGCCGTCATGTCAGGCCGGGCAGACACCGCGGTTCACTGAGGCCGCGCGGCACGACAGCGCCGTGGCCCGGGGTCGACCGCCGTGCGGTTCGCCCACCCGCCGTTCGGGCATCCACGGTCCGGGCCGTACCGGAAAAGGAGCCGGCCCGGCGCGGAGAGTGTCCTCCGCGCCGGGCCGCGACATCGGGTGGGCTCAGCCGGCCACGCAGGTGGCCGTCGCGCCCGGGCCGGTGCCGGTGCCCTGGAAGCCGAAGTTGGTCGACTGCCCGGCACCGACGTGTCCGTTGTAGCTCACGTTGGTGAACCGGACGGTCCCGCTGGTGCCGCTGGCCTGCGCACTCCAGGTGCCGGTGATCGCGGCACCGCCGGGCAGCGTGATGGTCACGGCCCAGGCGTTGACGTCCGCGGAGCCGGCGGTGACGTTGACGCTCGCGGTGAAGCCGCCGTTCCACTGGTTGACCGCCACCGACGCGGAGCAGCCGTTGCCCGCGGGCGGCGGCGTGGTGGTGGGCGGAGCCGTGGTCGGCGGCGCGGTCGTCGGCGGGGCCGTGGTCGGGGCGGCGGTGGTCGGCGCAGCGGTGGTCGGCGCGGCGGTGGTCGGCGGCGTGGTGGTGGGCGGGTTGGGTGCGCCGGTGGCCAGGCTGTAGGCCAGGTCCGGCTGGAACGACCCGGCCGCGTAGCGGCAGCCGTCCGCCTCCCCCGGCGGCTTCACCCAGAGGTACGCGTCGATGTTGGCGTCGCCGGTGTTCGTCGTCGGGTACAGCCCGATGCGGCGGTCGGTGTTGTCGTCGGCGCACCAGTCCCCGCTGGCGCCCCCGTTGCGGCTGGTGTCGATGACCTGGCGCTTGCCCGGGATGCCCATGCCGTTCAGGGCGGAGATGACCGCCCGGCCGAAGTTCGCCTCGCCGGAGGTGGAGTTGAAGTTCGACACGTTGGTGAAGAAGCCGTCGGCGTACTGCACGCCGGCCGCCCGGAGCCGGTTGGCCGTCTCGTTGGCGCTGTTCCAGGTGGAGTGGCCACCGTCCAGGTAGACCTTGGCGTTGGGGTTGGCCGACTTGATGGTCCGGGTGGCCGTCGCGATCGCCTGGTCGCGTGCGCTGATCTCACCGCTGCTCAGGCAGGTCTGCAGGGCGAGCGCGTCGGTCTCCAGGATGATCATGACCGTCTGGTTGCCCAGTCCTCTGGCGAAGTTGGACACCCACGTCTGGTACTGGTTGAGGTCCGGTGCGCCACCGGCGCTGGCCCCGCCGCAGTCCCGGTTGGGGATCTCGTAGACCGACAGCACCGGGATCTGCTGCGCCGCGTTGGCGGCGCCGATGAACCCGGAGACCTCGGACTGCACGGTCGACGGGTTGAAGTTGGCGAACCAGCGGGCCTGCGGCTGACTGGCGATCTTGTCGCGGATGACGGCGGTACGCGAGTCGCCGGGGTTGGCGGCCACCCAGCGGACCACGGCCGAACTCGGGTCACGGTAGAGCGATCCGGACACCGTACCGGCGGACGCGCTGCTGACGGCGAGGCAGACGCCGGCGGCGGTGGCGACCGCGACGGCGGCCGTGCCGACGGCCGCCGATCTGCGGCGTAGCGAGGAGAGAGTAGCCACGACGTGTTGCCTCCTGATCACATAGATGTTTCTAAGTTTGTGGGAGCGTTCCCAGACGGTAACCGAGGCGCGCTCCGCTGCCAAGACATGGAACTCAGCTCGTCACGCCGATCCGCCGCCTTCCGCGACGGCGACTCAGCGAAGGGCTCGCCGGGCGTCGGAACCGGTTGCGGCAGTGGTGCATGACGGGCCGCGACGGCGGGTATGGTGCGAGGGTCGGCGTCGCCGGGCGGTCGCCCCGCGAATCGGGACACCTCCGGTTGTCGTTACGAGCGCGCCGACTCGCATTGCGCGGGTCCACCCGACCGCGCCCTGAACCACTCCTCCGCAGAACCCTAGGACTCCCGCATGACATCGAATGGCATTGATCGATCGGCACTGTTCCTCGCCATGCCGACCACCGACGGAACCGACGCCCCGAGCCTGGCCTTCGACGGCGGCGAGGAAGCGATGCGCCGGCTCCGGCACCCCTTCGCGGTGGACCCGGCGGCGCGGCCCCACCAGTCGGCGGCGCACGACACGCAGCAGCACGGCTGATCCGCTCCCGCTGTCAGGTCAGCCCTGGGCGTCCTCCGCCCGGCCGGGCTCGCCGTGGCCGGATGAGCGCGGTGTCGGGTCGGCGTTCCGGTCGGCCCGGTCGAGGCAGGCGGTGACGGTGGCGGTCACCCCACTGGCCCGCTGGGTGAGGATGAGGCCCTCGGTCAGTTGGTGGGCCAGCCAGAGCCCACGTCCGCCGGCGATGTCGGTGGCGGACAGTCGTACCGGCAGGCTGCCCCCGGTCGCACCCTGGTCGGTGATCTCGCAGATCAGGACGTCGTCGTGGCGGCGCAGGTCGAGGTGCCCGTGGCCACCACCGTGGCGTACGGCGTTGGTGACCAGCTCGTGGACGGCGAGGACGAAGTCGTAGCCCACGTCCCCGGTGAGTCCCGCCGCGGTGACCTGCGCCTGGAGGGCGTGGCGGAGGCTGGTGACCGTGCCGGCGGTGAAGTCCTGGGACATCAGCGGCACGATGCCGGCGACGCCGGCCGACGCCGGATGACCGGAGTCGGGTGTCGCTGCAGCGTCGGGCACGCTCGCAGGTTACTCAGGTTCGCCGGCAGCGCGACCGTTGCGCGGCAACAACCATCCACGGTGTCCGGCGGGGTCGGTCGCCCGGCGTGAGCCGCCACCGGCACTGATCCGTCAGTCGGCGGCTCGTCCCGCGGCGGAAACTGCTCAGCCGTCCAGGCGGCGGACCATGTTCATGACGGTCTCCACCTGCGCGCCGCCCTTGACGGGATAGTTCGTCGCGCCGAGGTATCCCCACCAGTCCCAACAGCCGTTCGGGTTCACCGCCGAGGCGGTGGCCTGTGGATAGAGCACGATCAGCCGGTTGGTGTCGGCGTACTGGTTGAGGTTGGCGCGGTCGACGAAGGCGGTGCCGACCTTCGCGTACCCCTGGGCGCAGCCGTGCAGGGCGACCAGCAGCCGGCAGGTGGTGCCGGCGGCGCAGGCGGCCGGGACGTACGCGAAGCCGCTGGCGTCCATGCTGAGGCCGGCCGCCCAGCCGTTCACCGCGTACGTGTCCTGGCCGAACCTGATCAGGGTGCCGCCGAGCGGGCCGGTGTTCGGCGGTTGCACCGCGCCGAGGAGCCGGGTGAGGAAGCTGCCCTGCGGGTCGGTGCCGCAGTCGTTGAGGTACGGCGAGGCGGTCGCCGTGCAGCCCACCGTGCCGTACGGGGTGACCCAGCCGTGCCCGGCGGAGCCGCCGGCGTCGTACTGCACGTTCGCTCCGAAGTCCCGGTAGTAGCCGACCAGGTCGTCGGAGACGGACTTCTTCACCGTGCCGTCGCTGCCGCCGTGCTGGACGTACACGGGCTGGCCGGCCAGGTTGCCGACCCCGTCGACCCAGCCGTACGACGCCCAGGTGCGGGTGTAGGTCTCCAGGGCGGGCAAATGGGTCGGGTAGAGGTTGTCGCCACAGCCGTAGAGCGCCTGGGCGACGTTGTTCTGGGCGCAGTAGTAGGGACCGGCGGCGAAGATCGCGGCGCCCCGGATCCGCGCCGAGTAGGCGACCTGGAGCTGGGTGGCCAGGTAGCCGCCGGAGGAGACCCCGGCGACGTAGACGGCGGAGACCGGGTACGTGCCGAGCGCGCCGGCGACCGGGGTCTTCGTGTACGGCGTGCCGGCGGCGTGCGCCGGCGTACCGGTCAGCGCCACCGTGACCAGGACGGCGACGGCGGCGGCAGCGGTCTTCCAGGGTGTCCTCATGGGCCCTCCCGTCCTCATGCGCCGGCCGGTAGGACCGACGTGCGGCGACGCTAACGTGACATGGACCACAGCCGATATCCGCGCGGCCGACACCCCGGGGCCGCCCGGCATGTGGACGAAAACCCGTTGGCGGCCCGACGCGAGCGGCTTAGCCTGGCCGCTCCGTCACTCCGCGACGCCGAAGAGGGTGTTTTCGTGCCGCAGCCCGCTGCGCTGATCCCCGCCGACCAGCGCCAGACCGCCCGCACACCCCCTTCCACCGTCAGGAGTCATCGACATGGATCTGCCCCGTAGCTTCGTCATCCGCGAGGGCGACCTCCGCATCCTCAACCCGATCGACGCGCCGAAGCTGGCCACCCTCGGCCGGGCCGTCAAGCTCCGCCCCGGCTCGTCGCTGCTCGACCTGTGCAGCGGCAAGGGCGAACTGCTCTGCACCTGGGCCCGGGACCACGGCATCGTCGGCACCGGCGTCGACCTCAGCACCGCCTTCACCGCCGCCGCCCGGGAACGCGCCACCGAACTCGGTGTCGCCGACCGGGTCCGCTTCGTGCACGGCGACGCCGCCGGGTACGTACCCGACGAGCCGGTCGACGTGGCCGCCTGCGTCGGTGCCACCTGGATCGGCGGGGGTGTCCCCGGCACCCTGGAACTGCTGGGACGCAGCCTGCGCCCGGGCGGGATGCTGCTCGTCGGGGAGCCGTACTGGCGGCTCGACCCGCCCGACCAGGAGACCGTCGAGGGATGCCACGCCACCACCCGGGCGGACTTCCACGACCTGCCCGGGCTGGTCCGGCTCTTTCAGGACGAGGGCTGGGACCTGGTCGAGATGGTCCTCGCCGACCAGGACAGCTGGGACCGGTACGCGGCGGCGCACTGGCTCAGCCTCCGCCGCTGGCTGGACGCCAACCCGGACGACGAGCTCGCGCCGCAGCTGCGGCAGGAGCTGACCGAGGACCCGCTGCGGCACGTCCGCCATCGGCGGGACCACCTCGGCTGGGGAGTGTTCGCGCTGCTGCGCCGCTGACCACGGCACCGCCGGCCCGGGCGGGTGGGTCCGTACCCGCCCGTCCGGGCCGCGCCGGTTCGCCGGGGAGACGCGAGTGACAGTATCGGCCGCCCGGACGCTGCTTAACGGCCCGCTACGCAGGGTAAAGCAGGATCATGGGACAGCTGCGCACCTCACCGCCGCCGCCGCAGGCCGCCGAACTCCAGTCGTGGACGTTGGCCGACGCGGCGGACCTGCGTGGTCTGCGCGCGTCCCTGCGCGAGGCGCTGACCCGGCACGGACTGGTGCAGGGCGAGGAGCTGGACGAGGTACCCGGCCTGGTCGCCCTGGTCGCCACCGAACTGGCCAGCAACGCGCTGCGGCACGGCCGGCCGCCCACCATCGTCACGCTGCTCGCCAGCGACGACTGCTTCATCCTCGACGTGGCCGACCACGACACGACCACGGTGCCGCAGACGGGTGACGCGGGCGCCCTCGACTCCGGTGGTCGCGGGCTGCAACTGGCCGAGTCCCTCTCCCTCGCCGTCGGCTGGTACGCCACCGACACCACCAAGAACATCTGGGCCTCCTTCCCGCGCCACCCCGACTGACGGAGAACCGGATGAGTGAGCGGGAAGCCCTGCACGACCTGCTGCACCACTCCCACCACGCGCGTCCGGAGGACCTGCCGGTGATGGCGCGGCGGGCCGCCGAGCGGCTCGGTGCGACCGACATGATCCTCTACCTGGTGGACCACGAGCAGCGGGAACTACTGCCGATGCATGGCCCGGACACGCCGGCGCGCCAGGTGCTGACCGTCGACGGCACCCTCGCCGGGCGGGCGTTCGGCATGCTGTGCCCGTACCCGAGTGAGAGCGGCGCGGACGGCGCGGTGGCCACCCGGCTCTGGGTGCCGCTGCTGGACGGCATGGAACGCCTCGGCGTGGTCGAGGTGCTCGCGGCGGCACCGGTGCCGCCGGAGCGGGTGGCGGCGTACGGGACGGCGGCGTCGCTGCTCGCCGAACTGCTGGTCACCCGGTCGCTCTACAGCGACACGGTGGAGCGGGTCCGGCGTCGGGCGCCGATGCGGCTGGCGGCGGAGATGCTGCGCGCCCAGTTGCCGCCGCTGACCTTCTCCACCGGCAGCATGGTCATCAGCGGCATCCTGGAGCCCAGCTACGACGTCGGCGGCGACGCCTTCGACTACGCGGTCAACGGCGACACCGCGCACCTGGCGCTCTTCGACGCCGTCGGGCACGGCTCGGCCGGCGGCATGCGGGCGGTGATGCTCGCCAGCCTCGCCCTCGCCGCCTACCGCAACGCCCGCCGCAGCGGCATGGACCTGGTCGACACCTACCACCACATCGACGACGCCGTCCGGCAGCACGACCGGCGCGGCATGATCACCGGCATCCTCGCCGAACTCGACCAGCGCACCGGCCGGCTGCGGGTGATCTCCGCCGGCCATCCGAGCGGGCTGGTGATCCGCCGCGGCAGGCTGGCCACCGTGCTGCCCACCCCCACCGCGCTGCCGGTCACCCTCGGCGACCAACGCCCGCCCGTGGTCGTCCTGGAGTCCCTGGAACCCGGCGACGACGTGCTCCTCTACACCGACGGGATCACCGAGGCACGGTCGGCCGACGGCGAGCCGTTCGGGACGGACCGGCTGGTCGACTTCGCCGTCCGGACCCTCGCCGACGGGCTGCCGCTGCCGGAGACCGGTCGGCGACTGGTGCACGCCATCCTCGCGTACCAGGACGACAAGCTCGCCGACGACGCCACCGTGCTGCTGGTCCGCTGGCTGGGGCCGCCCGGGCCCGGGCCGGAACCGCCGGCCGGGGTGCTCGCCTAGAAGCCGGCCACCGGGTGCGGGACGTACGGCGCCTCCAGCGCCGCCACCTCCTCGTCGGTCAGCGCCAGGTCCAGCGCGGCGACCGCGTCGGTCAGGTGGTGCGGCTTCGTCGCGCCCACGATCGGCGCGGTCACCGTCGGGTTGCGGGCCACCCAGGCCAGCGCCACCTGCGCCCGGGGTACGCCCCGCTCCCGGGCGATCCGGGCCACCGCCTCGACCACCGCGCGGTCCGGTTCCTCGGTACGCGCGTACAGCCCCCGGCCGAACTCGTCGCTCTCCGCCCGCTCGGTGCGTTCCCCCCAGTCCCGGGTCAGCCGCCCCCGGGCCAGCGGGCTCCACGGGATCACCGCGATCCCCTGGTCCGCGCAGAGCGGCAGCATCTCCCGCTCCTCCTCGCGGTAGAGCAGGTTGTAGTGGTTCTGCATGGAGACGAAACGGGTCCAGCCGTGCCGCTCGGCGGCCCAGAGCGCCTGGGCGAACTGCCACGCGTACATCGAGGAGGCGCCCAGGTAGCGGACCTTGCCGGCGCGGACCAGGTCGTGCAGCGCCTCCAGGGTCTCCTCGATCGGGGTGCCCGGGTCGAGGCGGTGGATCTGGTAGAGGTCGACGTGATCCGTGCACAGGCGGCGCAGGCTGGCGTCGATCTCGCTCATGATGTGCTTACGGGACAGTCCGCCCCGGTTCGGCCCCTCCCCCATCCGGCCGTGCACCTTCGTCGCGATCACCACGTCGTCCCGGCGGGCGAAGTCCTTCAGCGCCCGGCCGACGATCTCCTCGCTGGTGCCGTCGGAGTAGACGTTGGCCGTGTCGAAGAAGTTGATCCCCAGCTCCAGCGCCTGCCGGATGAACGGCCGGCTCTGCTCCTCCGGCAGGGACCACGGGTGCGCTCCCCGACCCGGGTCGCCGTAGCTCATGCAGCCCAGGCTCAGCCGGGACACCTCCAGGCCGGTGCCGCCGAACTTCACGTATTCCATGGGGTCGTCCTCCTCAGCGCCAGCCGTGCTTCGGCGCGTAGCCGAGCACCCGCCGGGCCTTGTCGATGGAGAGCAGGGTCTCGGTGCCGGTCAGCTCCCGACGCAGCGGCACCCCGGGGAAGACCTCGGCGACCAGCTCGGCGCTCGGCCGGTCCATCACCGTGTCCGCGTTGGCGATCACGAAGACGTCCATCCCGGTCGCCTCGTGGGCCAGCGCCAGCCGTACCGCCTGCGCGCCGTCCCGGGCGTCGATGTAGCCCCACGCGTTCCAGGACCGCAGCCTCGGATCGGCGTGGTAGCCGGGGAAGTCGGCGTAGTCGGCCGGCTCCATCACGTTGGAGAAGCGCAGGCCGATCGCCTTCAGCCGTGGCTCCCAGCGGCAGAACTGGGCGACCAACTGCTCCTCCAGGTGCTTCGCCAGCGCGTACGACGTCTCCGGCCGGGCCGGGTACTCCTCGTCCACCGGCAGGTACGGCGGCGGCGTCTCGTCGAACGGCAGGCCGAGCAGGGTCTCGCTGGACGCCCACACCACGTTGGTGATGCCGACCGACCGGGCGGCCGAGAAGACGTGGTAGCTGGCGGTGATGTTGTTGCGGAAGGTCACCGCGTTGCCCGCGACGCCGGGGCCCGGGATGGCGGCCAGGTGCACCACCGCGTCCACCCCGGAATAGCGCGCGTCGATGCCGGTGAACGCCTCCAGCACCTGCCCCTGGTCGGTCAGGTCGATCCGGGTGAACGGGCACCGCTGCTCGACCGGCGGGGCCTGGTCGAGGTTGACCACGTCGTACCCGTGCTCGACCAGCTCGGCCACGACGGCCCGCCCGAGTTTCCCGCTGCCTCCGGTGACCACGACCCGGCTCATCCGCCGCCCCTTCCCTCTCGCCCCGCGCCCGCGGTCCATCTCACCACCGGCGGGCACGCGGCGCAGCGCGGAGCGCCCCGAGAACGGGTGGGTGCGTCTGTCGTCGCTGGGACGACGACAGACGCACCCGGAGCCGTCCTCAGTCGTCGCCGTCGCCGTGGCTGCCCGCGGTCGCGGCCGGGGTGTCGCCCCAGACGGCCTTCGCCCCGGACTCGCCCACCCGGTAGACCTGCACCAGGTTTGCCGCCGCCACCACCACGGCCAGCACCGCCACCACCAGGCCCAGCGCCCCCGGACGGGCCGACCGCACCGGCTCGGTCGTGCCGTCGACCGGACGGGCCGCCCGCCGGTGCAGCCAGACCAGAGCGGCCGCCAGGACCAGCAGCGGCAGCGCGAACCAGAGCAGCTGGTCGCCCAGCTCGGCGTGCCGGCCCGGGTCACCTACCCGCTGCTCCAGGCTCTCGCCGCTGGAGGTGGCCACCGGGATCGCGGCGGTGGCCAGCGCGGAGATCACCACGACGAGCACCCCGAAGCGGCCCCGCCACGAGGGCCGTACGGCCAGGGCGACCACGCCGAGCGCGGCCAGCGGCAGGAGGACGACGACGGCGTGCACCACGAGCGGGTGCAGGGGCAGTCCGTTGACGGTGTCGGGCACGGTCTTCTCCTCGAGGAGCTCGCAGGCTTCGCTGTCCGCCCCACCCTGCCCACCGTTTCTTGCGAAGTTCTTGCGCCGCCTTACCCGCCCCGCCCGCCCCACCCGGCGGGTGGGGCCTGATTCACGGAAAGAGTGGCCATCCGGCACGGAATGACCCCGCTTTCCGTGAAAACGGCGGGGCGGCGGAGCGGCGGAGCGGGCAGCGGGTGGGGTCAGGCCGCCGCGGGTAGGACGAGGGTGAAGGTGGCGCCTTGGCCGGGGGTGCCGGTGACGTCGACCGTGCCTCGGTGGGCGAGGGCGACGTGCTGCACGAGGGCCAGGCCCAGGCCGAAGCGGCGGCCCGCACCGGAGGCGCCGTGGGCGAAGCGGTCGAAGAGGCGGTCGGCCTCGGTCGGGTCGAGCCCCACCCCGTCGTCGGCGACCGCGGCGCGGACCCGGTCGTCCCGCCGCAGCACGCTCACCCGCACCGTGCCGCCGGGCGGTACGTGGCCGATCGCGTTGTCGACCAGGGCGGTCAGCGCCCGGCGCAACGCCGTCCGGGCACCCCGCACCGGGGCCGACCCCGCCGCGTCGACCAGCAGCTCCACCTCCCGGCCCTGCGCGTACGGGCCCATGCTGGCGACCACCTCACGGGCCACCTCGGCCAGGTCGACGACCGTGTCGGGCAGCGGCTGGTGCTCGGCGGCGGCCGAGACGAGCAGGTCCTCGACCACCTCGCCGAGCGCCCGGGTGTCCGCCACGAGCTGGTCGAGCTGGTCGGTGAGCCGCTCCGCCGGCTGGGTGCGGCCCCGCCGGGCCAGCAGCTGCGCCCGGGTGTGCAGCACGGTCAGCGGGGTGCGCAGCTCGTGCGAGGCGTCCGCGACGAAGCGGCGTTGCAGGGCCAGCGCGGTGGCCAGCGGCGCGACCGCCCGCCGGGCCAGCAGGGCGGCGGCCACCAGCGCACCGGCCAGCCCGGCAAGCTCGGCGACGAGCAGCGCGAGGGCCAGTTGGCCGCGCTGCCGGCGCAGCGGGCGCAGGTCGGCGGCGACCGCCCAGCGGCTGCCGTCCGGCCGGCGGGCCACCAGCACCCGCACCGGCCGGTCATCGCCCGCGCTGGCGTCGAACCGGCCCGGTGGTCGCCGCACCGCCTGATCGAGTACGCGGACCAGCTCCGGCGGCGCGCTCCGGGTCACCTCGACGGCCGTCGCGCCGGCTCGCTGCCGGGCAAGGTACTGCCCCGGCGGCGGGTCGTCCACGTCCTCCGCCACCGCCAGCACCCGGGTCAGCGTGCCGTTCAGCGCCCGGGACTCCTGCCGGCTGGTCAGCACGAACATCAGCGCGCCGACCAGCAGCAGCACCACCCCGATCGCCCCGGCGGTCTGCGCGACGCTGCGGCGGCGGGCCCGGACCAGCCGGATCTCGTCCACGTCACTCCGCCCCGAGCCGGTAGCCCAGCCCGTGCACCGTCCGGACGGCGTCCCGGCCCAGCTTGCGGCGCAGGTGGTGGACGCAGGCGTCGACGGTGCCCGGCGCGTCGGCGTGGTCGAACGCGGCACTGAGCAGCTCGGCCCGGGTGAAGACCTTGGTCGGGCGGCCGGCCAACGCGTGCAGTACGGCGAACTCGCGCGCGGAGAGCGGGATCTCGCGCGGGCCGTCGAGCACCCGGCGGTTGGCCACGTCGAGCCGGCGGCGGCCCAGCGGCAACCAGCCGGCGGTCTCCGGGTGCCGGCGGCGCAGCGCCCGCAGCCGGGCCAGCAGCTCGGCCACCTCGAAGGGCTTGACCAGGTAGTCCTCCGCACCGGCGTCCAGCCCCTCGACCCGGTCGGCCAGCGCGCCGCGGGCGGTGAGCAGCAGCACCGGGCAGGTGATCCCGCGCGCCCGGAGCCGGGCGACCAGCTCCAGCCCGTCCAGCACCGGCAGTCCCCGGTCGACCACCATGAGCTGGTAGTCGCGGCTCAGCGCGAGGTGCAGGCCGGTGTGCCCGTCGCCGGCCACGTCGACGGCGTAGCCCTCCTCGTCGAGCAGGTCGGCCAGCAGCCCGGTCAGCGCGCGGTCGTCCTCGACGAGCAGCAGGCGGGGCCGGGTGCTCTCCACCCGCCCAGTATTCACCCGCGGCCGGAGGGCTCCGGCCGGGCCGCTCAGTCGGTGTCCGGGACCGGGTCGTCGTACTGGCCGGGTGGTCCGGCGTAGGAGGTGTCGCCGACCCGGGGCCAGGCGTTCGGGGTGCAGCCGTGCAGTCCGAGCGTCTGCTGCTGCATGACCGGGGCCGGGTCGCCGACGCCGGGGCAGCGCTCGTGGTCGTGGCCCAACCGGTGGCCGACCTCGTGGTTGAGCAGGTACTGCCGGTAGCGGGCCAGGTCGCCGCCGAACTGCGGCACCCCGCGCGCCCAGCGCGCCACGTTGATCACCACCTGGTCGCCGTTGCGGCAGGAGGTGTAGCGGTCGGTGGGGTCGGCGCAGAGCCGTCCCCGGGTCTGCGGGGTGGTCAGCAGCACGGTGAAGTCGGCGCGGGTCTCCGGGCCGACGCGTTGCAGCCGCCACCGCCCGCCGCCGGTCCAGCCGCGCGGGTCCGCCAGCACCGCCGCCACCTCCCGGCCGAACCGTTCTACGTCGACCGTGTCGATGCCCTCCTCGACGGCCACCCGGTACCGCAGGAGCTGTCCCGTGCGGCCGGCCACCGCGCCCCGGGCGGTGGCGGTGCGGAACCGGCCCGTACCCCGGGACGGATAACTCAGGGTCGGCTCGGGCCGCCGGGTGGTCGGGCCGGGGGCCGGGGTCGCGGGCGGGGACGGCCGCGGGTGGGCGGACGGCGGACCGGCCGGCCGGACCCCGGCCGCGATCAGCAGGTCGGGGTGGGCCGCGTACGCGCCACCGGCGGCGACGCCGACCACGACCAGCAGCGCCAGCAGGGCCGTCGGGCCGGCCCGGGACACCCGGGGCCGGCGGTGGAGCCCGCTGGTCGTTCGCCCGCGCACATCGATCTCCGTCCGTCGCCCTGGCGGTGCTCGGTCAGGAGTACGCACGCCGGGCCCCGATGGTTGAACGACCCGGCCGACCGCTGCGACGTGGCCGTGGTGGCGGTCACCCGTCGGCGGAGCGGTTCCGCCGGTACCGTTCCTGCACGGGTGGGCAGCTCGCCGCCCCGGGTCGCCCCGCATCGGGCCGACCGTCGAGGAGGGGACCCGCCCGTGCCGGACGCCGAGGAACTGGTCGCCGCCGCCCTGACGGCGGCGCGCGGCACCGACGTACGCGAGGCCGAGCGCGCGCTCGACCGGCTGGTGGTCGGCGCGCCGGCGGCGGTGGACGCGGCCCTGCTGGCCCGGCTGACCCGCGCGGTCGGGCGGCTCTGGCTGCGCGGCTGGCAGCCGGTCGACCTGGACCGGCTGGCGACCCGACGGCTCGAACCCGGTGCCGCCCGGCTGCTCCGGGACACCGCCGCCGCGCAGCGCCGGGACCAGCGTGGCCCGGTCCCCGCGTGGTTCGACGACCAGCTCGCCGAGCTGGGCGGGCGGTGGGACGACGACGCCGACTGGCTGACCCGGCGGGCGGACGGCGACCGGATCACCGCCCTGCGGGACGCGGTGGACGCCCTCGTCCTGGTCGAGGGGCTGCCGCCGATCGCGGTGCTCCGTCCGCCGCCGGGTCGCCCGGACGCGACCCCGAGGGGCGACGCCGGGAAGTCCGGCTCGCGGATGCTGGACCGGGTCCGGGCGCTGCTGGCGAAGGCGGAGTCGACCACCTTCCCCGCCGAGGCGGAGGCGCTGACCGGCAAGGCGCAGGAGCTGATGGCCCGGCACAGCATCGACGCCGCGCTGCTCGACGCGACCGCCGAACGCCCCGACCGGCCGAGCGGCGTCCGGATCGGCACCGACGCCCCGTACGCGGCGGCGAAGGCGCTGCTCGTGCAGGAGGTGGCCGGCGCGAACCGGTGCGAGTCGGTCTGGTCGGACGACCTGGGCTTCGCCACCGTGCTCGGCTTCCCGGCCGACCTGGCGGCGGTCGAGCTGCTGCACACGTCCCTGCTGGTGCAGGCCACCTCGGCGATGCTGCGCGGCCGGGGCGAACGGCGGTCGAAGAGCGGCAGCCGGCGCACGAAGGCGTACGACGAGTCGTTCCTCAACGCGTTCGCGCTGCGGATAGGGGAACGGCTGCGGGCCGCCACCGAGGCCGCCGGGCAGGAGGCGGTCGCGGCGCGGGGCGCGGACGCCCTGCTCCCGGTGCTCGCCGCCCGCTCCGACGCGGTCCGGGAACGGCTGGACACGCTCTTTCCCGGGGTGACCCGGCACCGGCTGGCCGTCCGGGACGCGGAGGGCTGGACGTCCGGCACCTCGGCGGCCGACCGGGCCTCCCTGGACGCCGACGCCCCCGCCCGCCAGCAGGTACGCGGGCGTCGCTGACGACTTCCCGCAACTTCTCCGGCGAGGATGTCGGGTACGGCGCCCCGGCTCCGACCAGGCACCGAGAGGCGCCACCGCCGGTGGCCCGCACCTTCGAGGAGTTGCACCGTGAAGTACATGCTGCTGATCTGGAACCGTCCCGGCTTCGTCGAGGAACTCACGGAGCAGGAGCGGAACACCATCTTCGGTGACGTCGACGAGATCATGAAGAAGCTCACCGAGTCGGGTGAGCTGGTCGGTGGCGAGGCGCTGGCCGACCCGTCGCAGACCCGTACCGTCCGGAAGGGCGGCACCGGCGCGGAAATCACCGACGGGCCGTTCCTGGAGAGCAAGGAGCAGTTCGCCGGCTATCTGATGGTCGACTGCGAGAGCCCGGAACGGGCGGCGGAGATCGCGGCGAGCTGGCCCGACGTGCGGTACGGCGTCGGCGTGCTGGAGGTCCGGCCGCTGATGCACCAGGCCGGCACGGACGGGTGACCGACCCCGGGCCCGCCGTCGAGGACCTGCTGCGCACCCTGGCGCCGCAGGTCCTCGGCGTGCTCGTCCGCCGGCACGGCCAGTTCTACGCCTGCGAGGACGCCGTCCAGGAGGCCCTGCTCGCCGCCGCCGTCCAGTGGCCCGCGCAGGGCGTGCCGGAGCAACCGCGATCGTGGCTGGTCACCGTGGCGAGCCGCCGGCTGACCGACGAGTGGCGCAGCGAGCGTGCCCGCCGGCAGCGCGAGGTCGCGGTGGCCCGACGGGAGCCGGCGTACGCGGGCGTCGCGCCGGCCGCCGACGAGGAGCCGCCGGCCGGGGACGACACGCTGACCCTGCTCTTCCTCTGCTGCCATCCCGCGCTGACCGGCCCCGCGCAGGTGGCGTTGACGCTGCGCGCGGTCGGCGGGTTGAGCACCGCGCAGATCGCCCGGGCCTACCTGGTGCCGGAGGCGACGATGAGCCAGCGGATCCGGCGGGCCAAGCAGCGGATCGAGGCGGCCGGCGCCCGCTTCACGCTGCCCGCGCCGGACGAGCGCGACGCGCGGCTGCGCACCGTGCTGCGCGTGCTCTACCTGGTCTTCAACGAGGGGTACACCGCTTCCGGTGGCGCCGACCTGCACCGGACGGAGCTGACCGCGGAGGCGATCCGGTTGACCCGCCGGTTGCGCCGGCTGCTGCCGGACGACGGCGAGGTCGCCGGCCTGCTGGCGCTGATGCTGTTGACCGACGCGCACCGGGCCGCCCGGACCGGACCGGCGGGCGAGCTGGTGCCACTGGCCGAGCAGGACCGCACCCGGTGGGACCGGGACGCCATCGACGAGGGGGTCGCCCTGGTCACCGAGGCGTTGACCTGGTCGCCGCCCGGGCCGTATCAGCTGCAGGCGGCGATCGCCGCGGTGCACGCCGAGGCACCTTCGGCGGCGGCCACGGACTGGCGGCAGATCGTCGCCCTCTACCGGCTGCTCGCCCGGCTCGCGCCGAACCCGATGGTGACCCTCAACCTGGCCGCCGCGGTGGCCATGGTGGACGGCCCGCGCGCGGGGCTGGCGCTGCTCGCCCCGCTCGACCACGACGAGCGTACGGCCGGGCACCACCGGCTGGCCGCCGTGCGCGGGCACCTGCTGGAGCTGGCCGGGGAGCGGGCGGCGGCCCGGGCGGCGTACCTGGCGGCGGCGCGGGGCACCACGAGCCGGCCCGAGCAGCGTTACCTGGAGCTGCGCGCCGCCCGGCTGGCCACCGGCGGACCGGCGTGAGGGTCAGACCCGGCACTGCTCGCTGAGGCGCTGGGGGATGCCGACGAAGGTCGAGCTCAGCCACTTCACCGGGGTGGCGGAGTCGGCTCCGGCGTCGATCTGCTTGGCGGTGGCGGTGATCAGTGCCTTGATCTCCGGGTCCGTCGCGCGGGCGGCCTGCCCGCGTACGTCGTCGGCGAGGTCGGCCAGGTCGCTCTTCACCTCGGCGTTGATCTGCTCGGGGGTGAGTTCCCGGCGGGTGGCCGACGCGGAGCCGGCGGCGATCTCCTTGCTCTTGGTGATGATGAGCTTGTCCACGGTGGAGCAGACCGCAACGGTGTTGGCCGCGGTCGCCGGTGACGGCGAGGACACCGGGGAGGTGGTGACCGCCGGAGCGGCCTCCGGGTCGGCGCTCGGCGCGGCGGGGGTGCTGCTGCCGGCCGGGGCGGCGGCCTCGTCCGTTCCGGTGGACTGGCAGCCCGCGGCGAGCGCGGTCATCGCCACCAGGGCGGCGGCACGGATCACGGTGGTTCCGGACATCGTTCTCCCCGTACGTCATCGGCCGGGCAGCACGCCGGGCCGGCGTTGGCCGGCCCGGCGGTGTGCAGTCGTACGTCAGCTCTTGAAAGCGTCCTTGATCTTTTCACCGGCCTGCTTGAGGTTGGACTTGGCCTGGTCGTTACGGCCCTCGGCCTCGAGGCGCTCGTTGTCGGTGGCCCGACCGAGGCCCTCCTTGACCTTACCGGCGGTGTTCTCGGACGCGTTGTCGATCTTGTCGTCGATACCCATTGCGTACCTCCACTCGGCGGTTTCCGTTACGCCCGGAGATGTACCCCACCCTGCCCGGACTCAACCGTCTGGGTGCGAACAGTCACCCGACCGGACGAAAGCGGCGCAGCCGGAGGCTGTTGGCCACCACGAAGACCGACGAGAAGGCCATCGCGGCCCCGGCGATCATCGGGTTGAGCAGGCCGGCGGCGGCCAGCGGCAGGGCGGCCACGTTGTAGGCGAACGCCCAGAACAGGTTGCCCTTGATGATCGCCAGGGTGCGCCGGGAGAGCCGGATGGCGTCCACGGCGGCCATCAGGTCGCCCCGGACCAGGGTGAGGTCCGACGCCTCGATCGCCACGTCGGTACCGGTGCCCATGGCCAGTCCCAGGTCGGCCTGGGCGAGCGCGGCGGCGTCGTTGATCCCGTCGCCCACCATCGCCACGGTCCGTCCCTCGCCCTGGAGCCGCTCGACCACGTCCACCTTGTCGGCGGGCAGCACCTCGGCGGTCACCCGGTCGATGCCGACCTCGGCGGCCACCGCCTGCGCGACCGTGGTGTTGTCGCCGGTGAGCAGCACCGGGGTGAGCCCCAGCTCCCGCAGCCGGGCGATCGCGGCCCGGCTGGTCGGCTTGACCACGTCGGCCACCGCGAGGACACCCCGGGCCCGGCCGTCCCACCCGGCGAGCACCGCCGTCCGCCCGGCGGCCTCCGCCCCGGTCACCGTCCGCACGACCTCCTCGGGTACGTCCAGACCCCGCTCCCGCAACAGCCGCAGCCGCCCGACCACCAGGTCACGACCGTCGACCGACCCGGTCACGCCGAGCCCTTCGAGGTTGGCGAAGCCGGTCACCGGCGGCAGGTCGCCCGCCTCGGCGGCACCGGCCGCGATCGCCTGGGCGATCGGGTGCTCGCTGGCCGCCTCCAGCGCGCCGGCCAGCCGGAGCAGCTCGTCGGCGTCCTCGCCGGTGGCGGGGAGCACGTCGACCAGGGTCATCTTCCCGGTGGTGACGGTGCCGGTCTTGTCCAGCACGACGGTGTCCACCTGCCGGGTCGACTCCAGCACCTCGGGGCCCTTGATCAGGATGCCGAGCTGGGCGCCCCGCCCGGTGCCGACCAGCAGCGCGGTCGGCGTGGCCAGGCCGAGGGCGCACGGGCAGGCGATGATCAGCACGGCCACCGCGGCGGTGAAGGCGGCGGTGGGCCCCGCGCCGGAGCCGAGCCACCAGCCGAGAGTGCCGACGGCCAGGGCGATCACGATCGGTACGAAGACGCCGGAGATCCGGTCGGCGAGCCGCTGCACGGCCGCCTTGCCGGTCTGCGCCGCCTCGACCAGCTTCGCCATCTGGGCGAGCTGGGTGTCCGCACCGACCCGGGTGGTCCGGACGACCAGCCGGCCGCCCGCGTTCACCGTCGCGCCGACCACGGTGTCGCCCGGACCGACCTCGACCGGCACGGACTCGCCGGTGAGCATGCTGGCGTCGACCGCCGAGGTGCCCTCGACGACGACACCGTCGGTGGCGATCTTCTCGCCGGGTCGGACCACGAACCGGTCCCCCACCACGAGCTGGTCGACCGGGAGGCGGGTCTCCTGCCCGCCGCGCAGCACCGCAACCTCCTTGGCGCCCAGTTCGAGCAGCGCGCGCAGGGCCGCGCCGGCGGTCCGCTTGGAGCGGGCCTCGAAGTAGCGGCCGGCGAGGATGAAGACGGTGACCCCGGCCGCCGCCTCCAGATAGATGTTGCCGGCGCCGTCGGTGCGGGTGATGTCGAAGCGGAACGGGTGGGTCATCCCCGGCATCCCGGCGTCGCCGAGGAAGAGCGCCCAGAGCGACCAGCCGAACGCGGCGAGGGTGCCGAGCGACACCAGGGTGTCCATGGTGGCGGCGCCGTGCCGCAGGTTGATGAGCGCGGATCGATGGAACGGCAGCCCGCCGTAGACCACCACCGGGGCGGCCAGCGTCAGCGACAGCCACTGCCAGTAGTCGAACTGCCAGGCCGGGACCATGGCGAGCAGGATCACCGGTACGGCCAGCGCCACCGACACCCACAGCCGGGTCCGCAGCCCGCGCAGCTCGTCCACCGGCTCCGCCACGGCCTCCGCCCCGGCCGAGCCGGGCGGCGGCGGTACGACGGCGGTGTAGCCGGTCTTCTCCACGGTGGCGATCAGGTCCGCCGGGGCGACCTCGTCGGCGTACCGGACGGTGGCCTTCTCGGTGGCGTAGTTGACGGTCGCCTCGACGCCGTCCATCCGGTTGAGCTTCTTCTCGATCCGGGCGGCGCAGGACGCGCAGGTCATCCCGCCGATCGCGAGTTCGATCCGGTTCGGGGCGACCGGCAGCGGCTTGGCGGTCGAGGTCATCGCGGCACCTCCTGTCCGTGGTGCCCGCCGGCCACGACGGTGAACTCGGCGGTGTGCACGGTGTCGCCGTGCCGGAAGTCCAGATAGAGACGGTAGGCCCCGGCCGAGGGCACCTCGGCGAGGAAGCTGACCGCCGGGCCGGCCGGGGTGCGCCCGTCGCCGGGTGCGCCGGTCGGGTGCACGTGCAGGTACGCCAGGTCGCCCTGACGCAGCGCCACCAGGTGCCCGTACGCCCCGAGGTAGGGCTGCAGGTCGGTGACCGGTTGCCCGTCCCGGCTGACGGTGAGGGTCAGCTCGCTGGTCCGGCCCGGTTCGGGCGTGCCGGTCAGGGTGACGGTGTAGCCGTCGACGGTGGTGCTGGTGGCCGGCGCGGGCAGCGGCCGGTCGGCCAGGGCGCCGGGGACGGTCACGTCGACCCCGAGGGTCAGCGGCTCCCCGCCGCTCGGGGTGAAGTCGGCGAACGCCCGCCAGACGCCGGGGCCGGCGAGCGGCGTGGCGACCCGCCAGGTGCCGTCGGTGGCCAGTTCCGGGTGGACGTGCCGGAAGCCGGAGAGGTCCCGGCGGGCGACGATGAGGTGCATGCGCTTGTCGTGCGCCACGTCGTAGCGGGTGACCGGTGCGCCGTCCGGGCCGGTGACCCGGAAGGCGAACTCCCCGGTGGGCGCGGCCACCGGGTGCAGCGTGTAGCCCCGGTCGGAGACGAGCAACCCGCCGGGCAGGTGGGTGGTGGTGTCGTCGGTGGCGTGGTCACCGTCGGAGTGACCGGTGCCGGTGGTGTCGTGCCGGGTGGTGGCGACGGGGGTGCCGGGGCCGGCCACCTGGCCGACCCCGTACGCCGCGCCGAACACCGCCGCGAGGCCGAGGGCGAAGCCGCTCAGCTTTGTCGCCGTGTTCATCGTGATACCTCGGTTCTGCGGGTCCGCGGACCCGTCACGCCCCGACGAGGTCGTAGCCGGCCTCGTCCACGGCGGCGCGGACGGTGTCCGTGTCCAACGGGCTCTCACTGGTGACGGTGACCTGGCCGGAGGCCAGCTCCACCTGGACGTCGCTGACGCCCGGAAGCGCGCCGAGCTCGGTGCTGACCGAGTTGACGCAGTGCCCGCAGGTCATGCCCTGCACCTGGTACGTGGTGGTGACCATGTCGCTTTCTCCTTCCGACCTCCTCACTATATACCCCCTAGGGGTACCAGCAAGGCGGACGTCTCCCTGATTGACGTGTGTCTGGTTACAGTCGCCCGGGTCAGGCGTCGACCGGCACCCGGTCAGCCGCCGGCACCGGCGCTGGTCGACGGAGGGTGACCGCCGCCAGGACGGCCCCGACCAGCGCGACCACGGCCGCGCCGACGAACGCCGCCGAGAAGCCCTCGGTGAGCGCCCCGGGATCGCCCAGCCGATCCGCGCCGCGGGAGGTCGCGACCGCCGTCATCGCCGCCAGGCCGAGCGCGGACCCGACCTGGTAGGTGGTGTTCACGATGCCCGAGGCCAGGCCGCCCATCTCCGGGGCGACCGCCCCGATCGCGGCCATGGTGGCCGGGATGAACACCAGCGACATGCCGACCGCCGCCACCAACGAGCCGGGCAGCACGTCCACCGCGAAGCTGCCGTCCGGGTCGGCGGAGGCGAGCAGGCCGAGCCCGGCGGCGAGCACCACCAGGCCCACCACGATCAGCGGCCGGGTGCCGAACCTGGCGATGAGCCGGCCGGTGACGGCGACCATGAGGACCATCATCAGTGCGGTCATCGGCAACAGTGCGGCGCCGCTGGCGAACGCGCCGAAGCCCAGGACCTGCTGGATGTAGAGGTTGAGGAAATACCACATCGGGATCCACGCGGCACCGAGCAGCGCCATCGCGAGGTTGGCGGCGGCCAGATTCGGCGTACGCCAGACCGAGAGCGGCATCAGCGGGCTGCGGACGACCCGCTGCCAGCCGACGAATCCGAGGAGCAACACGACAGCCGTGGCGAGTTGGGCCACCGTCTCCGGCGACGACCAGCCGCGCTCGGGCGCCCGGACGATGGCGTACACGGCGAGGGCCAGTCCGCCGGTGACCACCACCGCGCCGGCCAGGTCCAAACTTCCGCGTCGACCCGGCACCCGGGGCAGGGTCGTGGGGGTGAGGGCCAGGGTGAGCAGCCCGATCGGCAGGTAGATGACGAACACCCACGGCCAGCTCAGCCACTCGGTGACGGCACCACCCATGAACACACCCGCGGTGCCGCCGGCCGGCGCCGCCGCCCCGTAGAAGGCGAGCGCCCTCGGCAGCTCCGCCGGCTGACCGGCGAAGAGGAACATGAGCAGAGTCATCGCCGCGGGGGCGATGAGCGCGGCGCCGACGCCCTGCACGGCGCGGCCGGCCACCTCCGTGGCGGCGTCGCCCGCGACGGCGGCCAGCACGGATCCCAGGACGAGGATCGCCCAGCCGGTGGCGAAGACCCTCCGGGCGCCCCACAGGTCGGCCAGCCTGCCGCCGAGCAGCAGCAACCCGCCGAAGGCGACCACGTAGGCATTGAAGACCCATTGCAGGCCCTGCGGGGAGAAGCCCAGATCACGCTGCATGTCGGGCAGCGCGACCGCGATGATCGAGGTGTCCATGATGACCATGAACTGCGCGGCGGCGAGCACGGACAGTGCCCACCAGCGTCGCGGGTCAGCAGACATTGCGAGTCCTTCCTGACCCCGGCGCCGTACGCCGGGGCGAACGCGTGACCGCCTCGGCGGTCACGAACCTCTGATCTGGTAGCCGGCGTCGGTGACGGCGGCGTGGACGGCCTGGTCGGAAGCCGAGCCGGCGACGGTGAGCCGGCCGGCGGCGAGATCGATCCGGACATCGGTGACGCCCGGGACCGCACGTACCGCCGCGTCGACCTTGGCGGCGCACGGCTGGCAGGACATGCCGTCGATCAGGTGGGTGCGGTCGCCCGCGTCCGACTCGGCGGGCTCCGCGGCGGTGCCTGCGGGGATGTGCTGACGGCAGCCCATGACTGACTCCTCTGGTAGGGGTACCCGGTAGGGGTATAACCGCCTGAGGACCGTAGCATACCCGCCGGGGGTACCGGTACCCTTGGTGTCATGACCGCACCGACGACCCCGACCCGGGGCTACACCGCCAGCAAGGACCAGCTGCTCGCGCGGCTCCGCCGCATCGAGGGGCAGGTCCGGGGCATCGAGAAGATGGTCGAGGACGACCGCTACTGCATCGACGTGCTCACCCAGATCTCCGCCATCCAGGCCGCCCTGGACAAGGTGGGCCTCGGCCTGCTCGACGGGCACGCCCGGCACTGCATGCACGAGGGCGCCGTCGAGGGACGCGCCGACGAGATGGCGAGCGAGATGATGGCCGCCGTCGGCCGACTGATGAAGCGCGGCTGACCAGGACCTTCGGCCCGTACGCCGGGGTCCGCCGGCCCCACCCCGGCGACCCCCGACCCCCGTAGATTCGATGGTGGCGACCGGTGCCGGCGCCCCCGGCGCCCCGGACCGGCCGACCCCGAGCACGGACGGGAGGGCGGCCCCATGATGTGGAACGGCCCGATGATGGGCTGGATGTGGGTCTGGTCGCTGCTGGTGCTGGCGGTCCTGGCGATCCTGGTGTGGCTGGTGGTCCGGCTGACCGCCGGCCACCCGCAGCCGGCCGGCACCACCTCGGCCCGGCGCATCCTCGACGACCGGTACGCCCGCGGCGAGATCGACGAGGAGGAGTACCGGCGCCGTCGCGCCGGCATCGGCTGAGCCGGCACCACCGGGTGCCCGGACCGGACCCGGTCCCGGCACCCGGCGATCGGCGTCAGAGCCGGTCGAGGATCTTCTTCATGGTGGCGATCTCGCCCTGCTGCGCGGTGACGATCCGCTCGGCGAGGGCCTTGGCGTCGGCGTTGGCGCCCTTCGCGGTCTCCTCCTGCGCCATGGTGATCGCGCCCTCGTGATGGGCGATCATCATGGTCAGGAACTGCCGGTCGAAGTCCGCACCCGACGCCGCCGTCAGCTTCGCCATGTCGGCGTCGGACATCATGCCGGGCATGCCGTGGTCCATCGCCGGCATCGAGGTGCCGTGGCCGGCGCTCGCCGCGGGAACCGGCGCGCCCCAGGTGCCGAGCCAGCCCGTCATGGTGGCGATCTCCGGGGCCTGGGCCGCCCGGATCTCGCCGGCCAGCTTCTTCACCTCCGGGTCGGCTGCCCGGGTGGCGGCCAGGTCGGCCATCTCCACGGCCTGCTGGTGGTGCGGGATCATCATCTGGGCGAACATCACGTCGGCGGCCCCGAACGAGGCCGAGGCGCCCGTCGGCGGGGTGGCGCTGGCACCCATCCCCGGCATGCCGTGGCCGGAGCCGGAGGTCGAGTGGTCCGCGCCGCCACAGGCGGCCAGGGCGAGGGCGGCGACGGTGGTCGCGCCGGCCAGGGCGGCACGACGCGCGATGGTACGAGTGGACACGGGAAGAACCTTTCGGAGTCGGAACGTACGCGGCGGAACGGGACGCGGGGGATCCCCGCGTCGGGCGTTCCTATCTGCGCAGCACCGACGCCGTGGCCAGGCGCAGCCCGACGGGACGGGGTGGGGGTGCCCGTGGTCCCTTCACGCGCGACGACCCGACAGCGGGCCGTACGCCGACCGGTCGACGACGCAGCAGCACGACGACCAGCAGCACCAGCGCGAAGCCACCCAGCACGGCCAGGCAGACGCTCCAACCTGCCGGGTCGCCCCCGGACGGGCCGAGCGGAACCGCGAGCGCCGCCCCGCAGCCGTCCCCGGCGCAGTCGACGGTCCGTCCGGACGCCGACGCGACCTTCGGCACGACGGGAAGCGCCCCGGCGGCCCCGTTCGAGCCGTGACCGGAGACGGCCACGCCTGCCATGTCCACGACATGACCGGAGACCGCACCGGCGGCCATCTCCACGACCGCGTCGGCTAGGTGCTCCGCCGGAGCGGAGGCGTGCGCGCCGGGCCCGTCGGAGGCGTGTGCGCCGTGGCTGTCGGAGGCATGTGCGCCGTGGCCGAGGGTGTGCATCGCGGCCAGCCCGACCAGGGTGCAGCAGAGCAGCACGAGCCGCATCCACCGCCCGGTGGTCACGCCCGCCTCGGTCCGCACGCCCACCACGGTAGCGGCTCGGCGGTGACCCGCCGCGACGAACCGTCCGGTCACTCCGGCGTGAGCCGCACCCGGCGCAGCAGCTGGGCGTTGAGCGCCACCACGATCGTCGAGGCGGACATCAGCACCGCCGCCAACGCCGGGCTCAACGCCACCCCCGCCCAGGCCAGCACGCCGGCGGCGAGCGGCAGCGCGACCACGTTGTAGCCCGCCGCCCAGGCCAGGTTCTGCACCATCTTGCGGTACGACGCCCGGGAGAGCCGGACCACGCCGGCCACCCCGCGCGGATCCGAGGAGGCGAGCACCACCCCGGCCGACTCGATCGCCACGTCCGTACCGGCCCCGATGGCGATGCCGACGTCCGCCCGCGCCAGGGCGGGGGCGTCGTTCACCCCGTCACCGACCATCGCCACGGTCAGTCCGCGCCGCTGGAGTTCGGTGACCTTGGCGTCCTTGTCGGCGGGCAGGACCTCGGCGAAGACCTCGTCGACGCCGGGCCGGAAGCCCAGGTCGGCGGCGACCGCCTCGGCGACCGGCCGGGCGTCACCGGTGATCATGGCGATGGTCCGGACGCCCTGCGCCCGCAGCTCGGCGATCGCCTCCCGGGCCTCGGGGCGTACCTCGTCGGCGAGGGCGAGCGCGCCCAGCACGGTGTCCGGCAGGCGGACCAGGTGCAGCACGGCCGACCCCCGCTCCGCCCAGCGCCCGGTGACCCGGGCGAGGTCGTCCGGCAGTCGTACGCCCAGCTCGCGCAGGAGGGCCGGGCCACCGACGGCGTACTCGGCGCCCTCGACGGTGGCCTGCACGCCGCGGCCCGGCAGCGACCGGAAGCCGCTCGCTCGCCCGGGCCGGCCCGCCGGCCGACCCGGCGGCGGCGACAATCGCCCGGGCGAGCGGGTGCTCGCTGTCCGCCTCCACCCCGGCGGCCAGCCGCACCACCTCCGGCCCGGCCACACCGGCCGTCCCGGCCACCTCGGTGACGACGTGCCGGCCCCGGGTCAGCGTGCCGGTCTTGTCGAAGAGCACCGCGTCGACCAGGCGCATCCGCTCCAGGGCCAGCCGGTCGCGGACCAGGATGCCGGAGCGGGCCGCCAGGGCGGTGGAGAGGGCGATCACCAGCGGGATGGCGAGGCCGAGCGCGTGCGGGCAGGCGATCACCAGCACGCTCACCGTCCGCACCACCGCCTCGCCGACGTTGCCGAGCAGGCTCCAGACCAGCACGGTGACCACGGCGGTGCCGACGGCGACATAGAACAGCCACGCCGCGAAGCGGTCGGCGAGCACCTGCGCCCGTCCGCCGGCCTGCTGCGCCTGGGCGACCAGCCGCTGGATCCCGGCCAGCGTGGTCTCCTCGCCGAGCGCCTCCACCCGGACCCGGATCGCCGAGTCGGTGGCGACGGTGCCCGCCACCACCCGATCCCCGACCGACCGGGCAACCGGACGGGACTCCCCGGTGATCATGGATTCGTCCAGCTCGGCGCCGCCGTCGACGATCCGTCCGTCGGCCGGCACCCGGCCGCCGGGGCGGACCAGCACCACGTCGTCGAGCCGCAGCTGCGCGATCGGCACCCGTTCGGTGCCCCCGTCGGGCCGTACCCGCTCGGCGTCGTCGGGCAGCAGCGCGGCCAACGCGGCCAGCGCCCCCCGGGCCTGCCCGACGGCCTTCATCTCCTGCCAGTGGCCGAGCAGCATGATGGTCACCAGGGCCGCCAGCTCCCACCAGAAGTCCAGGTCGAACGCGCCCAGGCTGGTGGCCAGCGACGCACCGTACGCGACGGTGATGGCCATCCCGATCAGCAGCATCATCCCCGGGGCGCGGTCCCGCACCTCGCGGACCGCCCCGACCAGGAACGGCCAGCCGCCCCACCAGAACACCACCGAGCCGAGCACCGGCCCGACCAACGACCGGCCAGGGAACTCCAGCGAGTAGCCGAACCAGTCCATCACCATGTGGCTGGTCAGCACCACCGGCACGGTCAGCACCAGGCAGAGCCAGAAGCGTCTCCGGAACATCTCCGGGTCGTGCCCGGCGTGCTTGTCGTGCCCGCCCGCCCCGCCGTGGCCACCCGCCTGCCCGGCGTGGCCGGTCGAGTACCCGGCGTGACCGGTCGCCTGCCCGTGCTCCGTCATGCCTTCACCATGCCGCCCGCCGCCGCGTCGGGTGGCCGGACGCCCCGAGGAGTACGGAGGTCGGATGGTGACACTGCGCAGCGTGACGGCCGGTGTTAAACGCGATGCTGGTCACGCTGGGTCGCAGCGAAATACCGCGTTTGGTGGGCTTCAGGACGTAGCTGCCCGGGAGTGCTCTCGGGTAACCTCGCTGCCGGTCACCGCCGAAGGCGCGCACCGGCGCCTGCGGTGCCGCCGCCCAATCGCCGCACGGCGAACCGGGGAACCAGGTACATGGGGTGAATCCGCGCGAGCGGTAGGGGCCACTTCCGTCCCGAACCCGTCAGCTAACCCGGTCGGCGGTCGACGGAAGGGAACACTGTGACGGCACCCCTGCGCCGCTGGTTGACACCCGTGGTGGCCGTGCTCGCCGCCTTCGCTGTCGTGGCCGGCCCCACCCCGGCGACGGCCGCCCCGACCACCCCCGCCCCCTCGGGGCACGAGGAGGACGACGAGCCGGCGCTGATCACCGACGTGATCGACGCGGCCAACCGGGGCTACATCCAGGCGAAGGCGAAGCTGGCCAAGTCCGAGGAGCGGCAGCGCCAGCTCGCCGCCGAGGAACGCCGGGCCAAGGACGAGCTGGAGGCCCTGAAGCCCCAGGTGGCGCAGATCGCCGCGCAGTCGTACCGGACCGGCCGGATCGGCGCGATGGCCATGCTGCTGGAGAGCAACGCGCCGGACTCGTTCGTGAAGCGGGCCGCCGCGCTGGACGAGCTGAACATGGTCAACGAGCAGAAGCTCGCCGACGTCAGTGCGGTGCGCAACCGCGCCGAGCAGGCCCGGCTGGCGGTCGAGGCCGAGGTACGCGAGCAGGCGAAGCTGACCAACGAGATGGCCCGCAAGAAGAACGAGGCGGAGAAGTCGCTCGCCCTGGTCGGCGGGCTGGGCTTCACCGGTGGTCTGGTCTCGGCCACCTCCCCGGTCGCCCGGGTCGCCCCCGGTCGCGGCTCCGACGGTGACTGGCGTCCGGAGTCGTGCAGCGAGAACGATCCGACCACCTCCGGCTGCATCACCCCGCGCACGCTGCACGCGTACAAGGAGGTCAAGCGGGCCGGCTTCAACCGCTTCGTCGGCTGCTACCGGCCGGGTGGGCCGTGGGAGCACCCGAAGGGCCGGGCCTGCGACTGGTCGTTGCAGAACAGCGGCTTCTCCCCCTGGCACAACAACGACACCCGCCGGTACGGCAACAACCTCGCCGCCTTCCTGATTCGCAACGCCGACCGGCTCGGCATCTACTACGTGATCTGGAACCGGCAGATCTGGTTCCCGGCGACGGGGTGGAAGTCCTACAGCGGCCCGTCCAACCACACCGACCACGTACACATGTCGTTGCTCTGAGCCGGCGACGTACGACGAAGGGGCCGTCCCCGCGATCACGCGGGGCGGCCCCTTCGTTCTGGTCCGAGGGCGCTCAGCCGGTGACGGCGGGAGCGGTCCGGTCCGTCGCGGTCTGCTCGCCCGCCGGCACGGTGGTCACCGTGCGCACCTCGCCGGCGCTCAGCCGGTACGACATGCCGACCACCGCGCACCGCCCGGCGGTGACCCGCTCGGCCAGCACGGTGGAGTTCGCCAGCAGCGCCTCGACGGTCTGCGCGATGTGGATGTCGACGATCCCGTCGATGGTGGTGACGCCCTGCTCGGCGGCCCGCTGCAGGCTCGGCACGACGGCGTCGACCACCGCCCCGAGGTGGCCGGCCGGCGGCGTGCCGGTGGTCGCCACGTCCCTGGCGGCCTGCACGGCGCCGCACGAGTCGTGGCCGAGCACCACGATCAGCGGGGTGCCGAGCACGGTCACCGCGTACTCGACGCTGCCGAGCACCTCGGGGCCGACCGTGTGGCCGGCCGTCCGGACCACGAAGAGGTCACCGAGGCCACGGTCGAAAATGATCTCGGCGGCGAGCCGGGAGTCCGAGCACCCGACGATCACCGCGAACGGGTGCTGCCCGTCGGCGACCGCCGTCCGGTGGTCGGCGTCCTGGTTGGGGTGGCGCGGCGCGCCGCCGACGAATCGCCGGTTGCCCGCGTACAGCTCGGCGAGCGCCTGCTCCGGAGTGTTCGGGGTCATCCCCACCTCGTCCCTGGCACGAAAACGACCTGGTCAGCCCGGCCGGCGACGGAGGCGGCCTCGCCTCCACCGTCACACGCAGCGAAAGATACGTCAAGATTTACGTGATCCACATTTCACGCGTCGGAAATCCCTTGACCCTCAGTGGTCACGCGCGTGCCGAAGGCACCGTCGGGCCGAGGCCCGCACCCGGAACCACGAGGAGGGCCCTACCATGTCCGACATGGCGACGACAGCAGGCGAGAACGGGAGCAGCCGGAACTGGACGTTCCTCACCAACCACGGGCACGTGCTGCTCGCCATCGCGCGTAACCCCACCGCCCGGCTGCGCGACGTCGCCGACGAGGTCGGCGTGACCGAGCGGGCCGCCCAGGCGATCGTCGCCGACCTGGAGGCCGACGGCTATCTGCACCGCACCCGGGTCGGCCGGCGCAACGAGTACACGGTGAACCCGAGCGGGCACTTCCGGCACCCGGCCGAGGCGGCCCAGCGGATCGGCGCCCTGCTGGCGCTCTTCACCGACGAGCCGGCGGGCGACTCCACCAGCAGCTGAGACCGCCGGGGCGGGCAGCATCCGCACCCCGGCGCGCACCCGCACACCCAGGTATACGTACTAGGTATACCTCATGTGTATAGTCCCCGGCATGTCGATCGGTCACACCTTTCTCGGCCTGTTGGAGTCGAGCCCCCGCCACGGGTACGACCTCAAACGGGCGTACGACGAGCGGTTCGGGCAGGCCCGCCCGCTCCCCTTCGGCCAGGTCTACGCGACGCTGTCCCGGCTGCTGCGCAACGGCCTGGTGGAGGTCGAGTCGGTCGAGCCGGGCGAAGGCCCGGAACGCAAGCGGTACGCGATCACCGACGCCGGGATCACCGACGTCCAGCAGTGGCTGTCCCAGCCGGAGAAACCCGAGCCCTACCTGCAGAGCACCCTCTACACCAAGGTGGTGCTCGCCCTGCTGACCGGTCGCCCGGCGGCCGACCTGCTGGACACCCAGCGCGCCGAGCACCTGCGGCTGATGCGTGAGCTCACCCGCCGCAAGACCCGCGGCGACCTCGCCGACCAGCTGATCTGCGACCACGCGCTGTTCCACCTGGAGGCGGACCTGCGCTGGCTGGAACTGACCGCCGCGCGCCTCGACGAGCTGGCGAAGGAGCTGCGCCGATGACCGGGGAGCCACTGCTGGTCGCCGAGGAGCTGCACCGGTCGTTCGGCCCGACGCCCGCGCTGGCCGGCGCCTCGCTGGCCGTACGGGCCGGTGAGGTGGTCGCGGTGATGGGGCCGTCCGGCTCCGGCAAGTCCACCCTGCTGCACTGCCTCGCCGGCATCGTCACGCCCGACTCGGGCACGGTGCGCTACCGGGGCGTCGACCTGGCCACCCTCTCCGACGCGGGACGCAGCGCGCTGCGTCGTCGGGAGTTCGGCTTCGTCTTCCAGTTCGGGCAGCTCGTCCCCGAGCTGACCTGCCTGGAGAACGTGGCGCTGCCGCTGCGGCTGGAGCGGGTACGCCGACGCGAGGCCGAGCGGCGGGCCGCCGAGTGGCTGGACCGGCTGGAGGTGGGCGACGTGGCCGGCAAGCGACCGGGCGAGGCGTCCGGCGGGCAGGGCCAGCGGGTGGCGGTCGCCCGGGCACTGGTCGCCGGCCCCGGGTGGTCTTCGCCGACGAGCCGACCGGCGCGCTGGACTCGCTCAACGGCGAACGGGTGATGCGGCTGCTGACGGCGGCGGCCCGGGACAGCGGCGCCGCGGTGGTGCTGGTCACCCACGAGGCGCGGGTGGCCGCGTACTCCGATCGGGAGGTCGTGGTCCGCGACGGCCGGGCCCGCGACCTGGAGCGGGCGGCGTGACCGGCGTGGCGACGCCGCGGCGCGGTGGCCGGCTGCGGGCCGGCGTCGGCGACCTGCTGCTCGGCGCGCGGCTGGCGTTCACCGGCGGCCGGGAGGGCTGGACCCGGACCGCGCTGACCGCGCTCGGCGTCGGCATCGGGGTGGCGATGCTGCTGCTGGCCGCGGCGGTCCCCGGCGCGCTCGACGCCCGGCAGGAGCGGGGCGCGGCCCGCAACGACCAGGGCCAGGGCGCGGAGCTGCAGACGGCAGCAGCGAACACCATGCTGGTGACGGCGGTGGACACCGCCTTCCGGGAGCGCCCCGTCCGGGGGCGGATCCTCCACCCGGAGGGGCCCGCCGCGCCCGTCCCGCCCGGCCTGACCGCGCTGCCGCGCGACGGGGAGGTGGTCGTCTCCCCGGCACTGCGGGAAGTGCTCGACTCGCCCGACGGCGCGCTCCTCGCGCCCCGGCTGGGCGGGGCGCGGGTGGTCGGCACGATCGGCCGGGACGGGCTGGCCGGCCCGCACGAACTCGCCTTCTACCTTCGCGACGACGACGTGCCGACGGAGTCGGCGGTGCGGATCGACGGCTTCGGCGGCGGATCGCCGGGCGAGGAGTTCGGCCCGCTCCTGGTGCTCCTGGTGGTCGTCGTCTTCGTGGTGCTGCTGCTGCCGATCGTGGTCTTCCTGGGCGCGGCGGTCCGCTTCGGCGGGGAGCAGCGGGACCGCCGGCTGGCCGCACTGCGGCTGCTCGGGGCGGACACCGCGATGGTGCGCCGGATCGCCGCCGGGGAGGCGGCCGCCGCCGCCCTGCTCGGGCTGGGCGTCGGCGGCGTGCTCTTCGCGGCCGGCCGCCGGCTGGCCCCGCTGGTCACCCTCGCCGACATCAGCGTGTACGCCGACGACCTGCGTCCCCTGCCGGCACTGGTGGCGGTGGTGGCGCTCGCCGTACCACTGCTCGCGGTGGGGGTGGCGCTGCTGGCCCTGCGCCGGGTGGTGGTCGAGCCGCTGGGGGTGAGCCGCCGGGCCACCCCGGTCCGGCGCCGGCTCTGGTGGCGGCTGCTGCTGCCGGCCGCCGGACTCGCCCTGCTCCAGCCGCTGACCAGCGTCCGCACCGAACGGTCACTGGCCGTCCAGGGCCAGGTGGCGGCCGGCGCGGTGCTCCTGCTGGTCGGCACCGTCACCCTGCTGCCCTGGCTGGTCGACCTGCTGGTACGCCGGCTGCGCGGCGGCCCGCCCGCCTGGCAGCTCGCGGTCCGCCGGCTCCAGCTGGACAGCGCCACCTCGGCCCGCCTGGTCAACGGGGTGGCGGTCGCGGTGGCCGGCACCATCGGCCTGCAGATGCTGGTCGTGGGCGTGCAGGACGAGTTCCGGCACCCGAGCGGGCAGGACCCGACCCGGGCCCAGGTGGAGGTCCGGGTCCGGCCGGGCACGACGGAGCCGGCGGTGGCGCTGGCCCGCCTGGCCGCCATCCCGGGCGTGTCCGGGAGCGTGGGCACCCTGTCCACGGTGGCCACCGCCGTACCCGCCTCCCCCGCCCGGCCCGGCGATCCCCGACCGGCGGAGGGCCCCGGCCCGGCCGCGGGCCCGACCGACGAGGCACCGCCGATCGCCGACGTACGGATCGGCGACTGCCGGGCGCTGGCCGAGTTCGCCCGGCTCGACTCCTGCGTCGACGGGGACGCCTTCCTGGCCCGGCCACCCGGGTCGGACCGGTCGACCGCCGGGTTCGCCCCCGGCGACCGGGTGACCATCGGTGACGGCACCTCGACCTGGACCGTGCCGGCGGGAACCCGGGCGGCCACCTCACGGCCGGATCCGGTGGGAGGGCTGCACGACGGGCTGCTGCTCACCCCGAAGGCCGCCGCCGCCCTCCCGCCGAGCCGGTCGACCGCCGTCGTGCTGCTCAGCCTCGACCCGGCCGACCCGGACGCGGTGGAGCGGATCCGCACCGCCGCCGCCGGCCTCGATCTCCTCGCCTCGGTCTCCCGCCTCAGCCCGGTCACCGAGGACAGCAGGTTCACCGACGTCCGTCGCGGGCTCTCCGTCGGCGCGGTGGTCACCCTGCTGCTGATCGGGGTGAGCATGCTGGTGGGCGTCCTGGAGCAGCTCCGCGAACGGCGTCGGCTGCTCGCCATGCTGGTCGCCGTCGGCACCCGGCGGCGCACCCTGAGCTGGTCGGTGCTGGGGCAGACCGGCGCGCCGGTGCTGGTCGGGCTGGTCCTGGCGGTGCTCTTCGGGCTGGGTCTCGGCGCCGCCCTGCTGCGGATGGTCGGTGCGCCCCTCGTGGTGAGCTGGCCGGTGATCGGGCTCGGCGTCGGCCTGGGCTGTGCCGTGGTGCTGCTGGTGACCGCGGCGAGCCTGCCGGTGCTGTGGCGACTGACCCGGCCGGACGGACTGCGCGCGGAGTGACGAGGTGGTCCACCCGGTGGCACGGGGCACCGGGTGGACCGTCCACATGCGTCGACGTGGGCCGGGTCACGTCGCTGAGGAAGATCGTCGAGCTGCACGAGGCGGACCTGACCGATAGGTTGATGTGGTGCTGCTCGAAGCGTTCGCCCCGACCCTCTGGGCGGCGACGCTGCGCACCCTGCGGGAGCTGACCCGGCTCGCGGTCACCGCCCTCGTGCTCGTCGTCGGTTTCGGCGGCGTCGCCGCCACGTCCACCGTCGGCGCGCTCCGACCTGTGGCCGCCCCGGAGTTCCGGTCCGCCGGTTCCCTCGTCGCCGCGGCCCCGGGCCGGCACATCGTCGCCGACCCCGGGTCCCCCGTGGTGGGTTCCTCGCCCACCGTCGGTGCGGCGGAGACCGTCGACCGGGCGACCGGCGCGCAGGACGCGCCGGCACCCGGTGTCCGCGTGCAGCGACCGGACCGGCACGAGGTGGCTCTCCGCCCGTCGGCCCGCACCGTGGTCGCGCCCGCCGATCCGGGCCGGGACGCCGTCGCCCGACGCGGCCCCCCGCTCGTCTGAGCCGCCGGCCGTCTTCCGCACGGCCCACGTGTCCCTGCCGACCCGATCGGGTACGACCCCGTGCGGAACTCCGCACCGTCGCCGCGCTGCCGCGTGGCGCTCCGCCCGTCGACCGGGCCCCGACCGTCCGTTCCGAACGTTCCACCACGAGGTGCTGGTGATGCAGACCGTCTTCTCCTCCGTCCTGCTCGACGTCCCCCAGGCCGCCGGGATCTGGCTCGCCCTGCTCGCCGTGGCGGTGGTCGCCGTCGCCGGGTTGATCATCCGTCCGGAGCTGTTCCGTTCCGTGTTCGGCGACCGGATCAGCGAGGCCGCCATGCCGAGCAGCATCGAGCTGGCCGAGGAGGCCCGGGAACGGGCCCGCTACGCGCAGGAGGTCGCGGTCGCGGCGGAGCGCGCGGCGGCCACGGCGGAGCGTCGCCGCACCGAGTGGCTGGCGGCCGAGGAGACGGTCGAGGAGGCGTGGCAGGCGTACGAGAAGGTCGAGGCGGACGTCCGACGGCTGGCGGCCGCCGCCGCGCTGCCCCTGCCGCGTACGGTCCGGACCCCCGCCGAGTACGCCGACCGGGAGCGCTGGCTGCACCGGGCGGCGTTGGACGCCCGGTGGCGCGGTGAGATCACGGTGCAGCAGCTCAGCGACATCCTGGGCCACGTCGGCTGGGATCCCCGCCGGCACCCGGTCGAGCAGGAGCTGCTGCTGCGGCGGATGGTCCAGGACAACCTGCTCGCCCGGCACCAGGTCGCCCGGGAGCGGGAACAGGCCGCCTGGCGGGCCGCCGAGCTGGCCGCCGCCGCGGCCCGGAGCCTGCGCGACGAGGCGTACGCGGCGACCGGACGCACCCCGGACGCCCAGTCGCTGCTGTCCACCATGGACGTGTCGGGGGCGGCCGCCGAGACGACCCGGGAGACCGTCACCGCGACCCGGGGCTCGACCGAGACCACCCGCGAGACCCCGACCGTCACCCGCGAGACCCCGACGGTCGCCCGCGGCCGGGCGGCCGTCCCGGCGTACTGACGCCGCACGGGCCGGGTTCGGCTAGCGTGACGGTGTGTCGCGGGAGGCGTGGGTCCTGGTCGTGGTCGCCGGTGTGGTCGCGCTGGCGACGCTCGTCGGCGCCGTACTGCTCGCGATCCGGGTGGTCCGCACCCGGCGCCTGCTCGGCGCGCTGGGCGTGGGCGGCAAGGTCGCCTTCTACGGCGCGCTGATCTACACGATCCTCCCGGTCGACCTGCTCCCCGACCCGATCTATCTGGACGACATGGGGGTGCTGGCCGGGTCGCTGTTCTATCTGGGCCGGCTGGTGCAGAAGCACCGGGCGGCGCAGCGGCGACTGCCCGGTCAGCCGGAGTCTCCGCCGGAGCCGGGTCGGCTGCACCGTCCCGTGTCATGATCGGGCTCGAACGGGCCGCCGGTCCGCACTGACGGACAGGGGATCGAACATGGCGGACCACCGGTTGGACCCGCACGACACGCGGGTCGCCGCGTTCTTCCGGGACCGGCACCTCGCCACGCTGACCACCCTGCGCACGGACGGCACCCCGCACGTCGTACCGGTGGGGGTCACCCTCGACGCCGAGGCCGGACTGGCCCGGGTGATCACCTCGGGCACCTCGGCCAAGGCTCGGCACGTGGCGGCGGCCGGGCCGGAAGGCACCCCGGTGGCGGTCTGCCAGGTGGACGGGCGCTGGTGGCTGACCGTGGAGGGCCGGGCGGTGCTGCGCCGCGACCCCGAGTCGGTGGCCGAGGCCGAGCGCCGCTACGCCGAGCGTTACCGGCAGCCCCGCCCCAACCCGCAGCGGGTGGTCATCGAGATCACGGTCACCCGCCTCCTGGGCAGCCTCCCCGACCCCACCACCCCCTGACCCACCCACCGCACCCGCACCCGCACCCGCACCCGCACCCGCACCCGCACCCGCAGTGTTGATCAAGAAGTTTGCGTCGTGGGTGGGGTCTGATTCATCGGTCATCAGATTCATGGCGTCCGCGCCGCCACCTCCCGGCCTGGATAACCTCAGGCCAATCGACCCGGCCGCCCCTCATCGTGCCGGATGTCCGATTCGCTGTCTCGGCGGCCAGGTCCGGCCGGAATCTGCGCCGTCCCCCGGCCGTTGGACCTCCGTACGACGAGCAGGACGACGTGCGGCGAGCGGCCCGTCCGCTCCCGGCACACCGGTTCCGAGCGCCACTCCCGGTGCTTGCGTCTCCGCCCCGGAGACGGCAAAAACCCCCGAATGGAGCTTCGACATGAACCCGATCTTCCGTAGGAGCATGCTGTCCGTGGCCGGTCTGGTCATGTCCGGCAGCGTCGTCGCCGGCCCCGCCGTCGCGGCCCACGCCGCCCCGGCCGAGCGCGGACCGGTCGAGGGCAAGCCGGTCAGCTCGACGACCAAGGGCAACGGCAAGTCCGACAAGGGTGAGCGCCGCACCGGCTACCGGTACGAGGCGCAGCCGAACTTCTTCTACTGTGGTCCGGCGTCGGCCCGGATCGCCCTGTCGGCCGAGGGCAGGACGGTCAGCCAGGACGAACTGGCCCGCAAGCTGGGCACCACCGAGAACGGCACCGACTCCGCAATCGACATCACGCGGGTGCTCAACGAGTACACCGGTGGCAAGTACCGGACCACCGAGATCCGCGACGACGTCGCCACCCGGGAGCAGGTCGAGCGGCTACGGGTCGACATCAGGGCCGCCGTGGACGACGGCCGCCCGGTCGTCGCCAACATCCTCGGCGGCGCGGTGGACGTCGACGGGGTCGAGCACAGCTACCCGGGCCACTACCTGACCGTGGTGGAGTACAAGGACGACGGCAACACGGTGCTGATCGCCGACCCGGCCAGCCCCGGTGAGCCGGAGTACTGGATGGACGTGACCGAGCTGGCCAACTGGATCGCGGGCCGCGGCTACAGCTCCTGACCGGGCAGCACGAGCAGCACGACCGACGGAGGGCCGGTCTCCCCCAGCGGGGAGGCCGGCCCTTCGGCGTCGTCAGGGCCGCTCGGCGCGGGCGACCTCGTCGATCAGGCCGGCGAGCAGCGCCACCCGGGGCACCACCGAGTCCAGGTCCAGCCACTCGGTGGGGCTGTGGTCGTCGCCACCGACCGGACCGAGCCCGTCGAGCACCGCCGCGCCCGCCTCGGCGAGCAGGTTCGCGTCGGCGCAGCCACCGGTCGCCGTGTGGGACACCGGCACGCCGATGCCGGCGCCGACCTTGGCCGCCAACTCGGTCAGCCAGCGGCCGGACGGTCCCGGCTCCCACGGCGGGGTGGGGGCGTGCACGGCCAGTTCGGCGCGTACCCCGGAGACGGTCGGCTCGGCGACCAGCCGGCGGATCTCGGCGAGCGCGGCCTCGTACTCGGCGCTGCGCCAGGCACGCAGGTCGACCAGCAGGCGGGCCCGGTCGGCGACCACGTTGGGCCGGCCACCGGCCTCCAGCGCCCCGACGTTCACCGTCACCCCGGGCCAGCGGCCGTTGAGCGCGTCCAGTGCGACGGTCAGCCGGGCCGCAGCGAGCAGCGCGTTCGCGCCGCGTTCCGGCTCGATGCCGGCGTGCGCGGCCCGGCCCCGCAGGGTCACCTCCAGGTCCGCGACGCCCTTGCGCGCCGACACCAGGTCACCGTTGTCGCGGGCGCATTCCAGGCAGAGTGCCACGTCGGCCGCCGCGCCGAGGGTACGCAGCAGCGGCCGACTTCCGGTCGACCCGATCTCCTCGTCGGGCGTGCAGACCAGCACCAGTTCGCCGTACCCGTGCAGGCCCAGCGCGGCGAGCACCTCGACGGCGGCGAGCCCGGCCAGCAGGCCACCCTTGTCGTCGCTGACCCCCGGCCCGTACGCCCGGCCGTCGTGCACCCGGAACGGCCGGGCGGCGGCCGTGCCGGGCGGGAACACGGTGTCCAGGTGACCGGCCAGCAGGATCCGGCGGCGGCCGGTCCCCCGCCGGCGGGCCACCAGCACGTCGCCGAGCGGGGTGCCGCGCGGGTCGGCGACCGGTTCCCGCTCGACCGCCATCCCGGCCTCCAGGCACCAGGTCTGCACCAGGTCGGCGGCGGCGCGCAGCCCGTCGACGTGGCCGGAGCCGGAGTCCACCGCGACCAGCCGGGTCAGCCGGTCGTGGTAGTCGGCCAGCCGGTCCCCGGCGGCCGCCAGCAGCGGACCCATCAGAGCACCTTGTCGAGGAAGGCGCGGGTCCGGTCGTGCCGGGGGCTGCCGAGCACCTCGGCCGGGGTGCCGGCCTCGACCACGACTCCTCCGTCGAGGAAGGCGACGGAGTCGGCGACCTCGCGGGCGAAGCCCATCTCGTGGGTCACCACCACCATGGTCATGCCGTCGGCCGCGAGACCCTTCATCACGTCCAGCACCTCACCCACCAGTTCCGGGTCGAGCGCCGAGGTGGGCTCGTCGAAGAGCATCAGCTTCGGGTGCATGGCGAGCGCCCGGGCGATCGCCACCCGCTGCTGCTGGCCGCCGGAGAGCTGGCCCGGATAGTTGCCGGCCTTCTCGGCGAGGCCGACCCGGTCCAGCAGCCGCAGCGCCTCGGCACGGGCCTTCTCCCGGGGCGTACCGAGCACCCGGACGGGGGCCTCGATGACGTTGCCCAGGGCGGTGAGGTGCGGGAAGAGGTTGAACCGCTGGAACACCATGCCGATGTCCCGGCGGCGGCGGGCCACCTCCCGGGCCTTCAGCTCGTGCAGCTTGTCGCCCTGGCGGCGATAGCCGACCAGTTCGCCGTCGACCGAGAGCTGCCCGCCGTCGATGCGTTCCAGGTGGTTGATGCAGCGCAGGAAGGTGGACTTGCCGGAGCCGGACGGGCCGAGCAGGCAGCTCACCTCGCCGGGGGCCACGGTCAGGTCGATGCCCTTGAGCACCTCCAGCGGGCCGAACCGTTTGGTGACGCCCTCGGCGTGCACCATCGGGACGCCTGTGGTGGTCGTCATCGCACGCCTCCCCGGGTGAAGCCGCGCCCGAACCGCCGCTCGATCAGCCACTGGCCGACCGAGAGCAGGCTGACCAGCGCGAGATACCAGATCGCGGCGACCACCAGCAGCGGGATCACCTTGTAGTTGCCCTGGTAGACGGTCTGCACGGCGGTCATCAGGTCCCGACCGGCGATGATCGACACCAGCGCGGTGGACTTGAGCATGGTGATGGTCTCGTTGCCCATCGGCGGGATGATGACCCGCATCGCCTGCGGCAGCACCACCCGGCGCAGGGTGAGCGTGGGGCTCATGCCGAGCGCGGCGGCGGCCTCGGTCTGCCCGGCGTCGACGGCCAGGATGCCGCCCCGGATCACCTCGGCGGCGTATGCCATCTCGTTGAGCGACAGGGCCAGCACGGCGGCGACGGTGCCGGTGACCACCACGCTGGTGGGCTTGTCGAACAGGACGGTGCCGGTGAACGGGACGGTCAGGGTGAGCCGGGGGAAGAGCGCCCCGAGGAACCCGAAGAAGATGATCTGGACCAGCAGCGGGGTGCCCCGGAAGATCCAGACGAAGACCCAGGAGACGCCGCGCAGCACCGGGTTCTCCGACAGCCGCATCACGGCGATCAGCACGCCGCCGACGGTGCCGAAGACCATTGCCAGCAGGGTCAGCCAGAGCGTGGTGACCACGCCGTCGAGGACGTAGTCCTTGAACAGGTAGTGGGCGATGGTGCCCGGTTCGAGGTTGGGGCTGGTCAGCAGCGCCCGGAGGAAGAGGGCGCTCAGCCCGACCACGAGCAGCGCGGTCAGCCATCGCCCGTAATGGCGTACGGGGACGACCCGTACGGCCTGGGTTTCGGTGGTCATTGCGGTGCCTCCTGCGGCGGGGTGCGGCGAGCGCGAGGAGTGCAGCGCAGCGGAGCCCCGCAGTCGCGAGCGAGAGAAGGTCTAGCGGTCGCCGGGCGCCTCTCCGGGCCCGCCCTCACGGAGTCGGAGGGCGCCCGGCGACCGCGGATCAGGGGTGGTGGTCCGCCGGGCTCAGTCGATGGCCTGGTCGATGGTGGCCTGCTTCACGGCGATCGGGGTCTGCTTCCACTGGCCGAGGATCTTGGCGTACGTGCCGTCGTCGATCAGCGACTGCACGGCGGCCCGGTACGCCTCGGCGAGCTCCTTGTTGGCCTTGAGGAAACCGAAGCCGTTCGGGCTGGCCAGCCAGCCGTTCGGGGCGGAGGCATCCGCGACGAGTTCCGCCTTGCCGGCCAGCGACGCGGCGGTGTCGACCAGGTTGACCTTGGTGGCGGCGACCACGTCGACGTTGCCGGCGATCAGCGCCTGCACCGCCTGCGGGTTCTCCGGGTACTCCTTGATGTCGATGGCCTTGCCGGCGCAGCTCTCCTTCGAGTACGTGGCCAGGTTCTTCGACTGGTTGCTGGCCTTCTGCACGGCGACCTTCCGGCCGCAGAGGTCGGCCACCGTCTTCACCGCGAGCGCGTTGCCGGACTTGACCAGGAAGCCGGTGCCGGAGGCGGAGTAGTCGACGAAGGTGGCGACCTGCTGGCGTTCCTTCTTGTCGGTGATGCCGCCGGCGATGGCGTCGTACTTGCCGGCCTGGAGGCCGGGGACGAGACCGTCGAAGGGCTGCTGGGAGAAGGTGGCCTTGAGCCCGAGCCGGGCCGAAGCGGCCTGGAACAGGTCGTAGTCGAGGCCCTTGAACTCGTCGTTCTTGCCCTCGACCTTGAAGTCGATGAAGGGCTGGTAGGGGGCGTTGGTGGCGACGGTCAGGCTGCCCCGGCCGCGCACGTCGGCGGGGACCCTCTTCGCCAGGGCGGTGTCGGTGGTGACCGCGCCGACGCCGTCGATGGTGACGGAGACGGGCTTGACGTCGTCGCCGGAGGCGGCGGTGGAGGTGGAACCGCCACAGGCGGCGGTGGCGGCGAGCAGCACGGTGGTCGCGCCGAGCAGGGCGACCTGACGGATACGCATGGGGGTGTCCTTCCGGGGGTGCCAGACGAACCAGCCCCCGGACTGTAACCCACGTTACGATTTCGGTGGGGTTACAGTTTTCTGTAACGCGCTTCCGTCGCCCGTCAGGCAGCCCCGAATGCCTGCTGGGCGGCCTCCATCGCCTTGAGCCGGGCCCCGGCGACCGGCCCGAGCCGGTCGATCAGCGCGGCCACCACCGTCTCCACCAGCGCCAACGCCGGCACGAAGCTGTCGTACGGCGACGGCGAGTCGACCCGGCCGGGGAGCACCACCTCGGCCAGGCCGGCCACCGGGGAGAGCCACCGGTCGGTGAAGAGCACCACCTTGGCGCCCCGCGAAGTGACCTCCCGGGCCAGCGCCAGGGTCGGCTCCTCGTACCGGCGGAAGTCGAAGAGCGCGAAGAGGTCCCGCTTGCCGACGTCGACCAGCAGGTCGGTGCGCTCGACCGGGCCGGCCGGGAGCAGCCGGCTGCCGCCGCGTACCTGCATCAGGTGCAGCACCAGATAGTGGGCGAGCAGTCCGGAGAACCGGCCGCCGGCCGCGGTGACCCGGTACTGCTGGTCGGCGAAGAGGCGTACGGCGGCGTCCAGCTCGCCCTGCGGCAGTTCGGCGAGGGTGCCGGCGACCGCCTCGGGCAGGGTGGCCGCCGCCCGGGCCAGGGCCCCCTCCGGCGGCACCCCACTGCGTTCGGTCGCCCGGTACGCGATCAGCGGCGAGGTCTCCCGCTCGGCCAGTTCGTCGCGGAGCGCACGCTGGAACTCCGGGTAACCACCGAAGCCGAGCCGGGCCAGGAAGCGCAGCACCGTCGGCGCGCTGACCTCGGCCCGCTCCGCGAGAACGGCGACGGTGCCCAGCCCGGCGGCCGGGTAGGAGGCGAGCAGCGCGCGGCCCACCCGCCGCTCGGCCGGACTGCACTCGCCGAGCCGCTGCCGGATCAGCGCCGCGACGCCCACCACATGGGCCTCGCCCGACTCAGAGACAGGATCGGTCTTCGACACGCGCCGAGCCTAACCGCCCTCGCCTCCGGCCCGACGACGACAAATTCACGGAAAGAGTGGCCATTCGGCGGGGAATGGCCACTCTTTCCGTGAATGTGCGGTGGGATCAGGACTTGGAGAGGGTGCAGGTGTAGTCGTCCGTGCCGGAGCCGGAGTACGCCTCCAGGTCGAGGTAGTAGGTGGCGGAGCCGGAGGTGGTGCGGGCGAGGGTGACGGACTCGTCGGCGCCGGCGCCGTTGTTCACCGAACGGGTCAGCGTGCTCCCGGTAGAGCTGAGCAGATAGAGGTCGGCGTCGTACGCGGCCGGGACGGCGCAGGTCGCGGTGAGTGTCTGTCCACTGCCGAGGGTGAGCGCGAAGTAGTCGCGGTCGGTGCCGCTCTTCATGTCCCCGGTCACCGTGGCCGGATAGGTCAGCCCGGAGATGTCGTTGGCGGCGGTGCGGGAGTCGTTCGGCTCCACCTCGGCATAGCCGGAGCCACCGGAGGGCGGCGGCGGGGGCGTCGTGCAGTCGGTCACCGGGGTGCCGCTGTAGAGGTTCGCGTCCGGCACGCCGGCCCGGACGCTCTTCAGGTAGTAGCCGCAGGTGGGGCGGTTGGCGAAGTCGTACGTCTGGCCGCCGGCGAGCTTCCAGATCTTGAAGTTCGAGTACGTCAGCGGCTGGCCGGCGACGGCCACCTCGGGCTGGTGGTCACCGAGCACCACGTACGCGCTCGGCCCGCTCAGGGTGCCCAGCCCGTTCCGGTCGATGTAGAAGGAGGCCCCCTCCTCGATCCCCACGCCCCACGCCTTGCCCCCGGTGACCAGCCCGTCCTTGACCGCCCGGGCGACGAACGCCATCGTCCGGCCCATCCGGTCCCGGGTGACGAAGTGCGAGTCGTTGATCGTGTTGGCGTAGTTGGGCCAGCGGAACATCCCCGTGGTGAAGGTGACCGACCGGTCGTACGGGTCGGCCAGCGCGATCGCCGAGGTGGTGCTGGCGGTGCAGGCGTCGTACACGATGTCGCTGTTGACGTGGAGCCCGGCGCTGCCGCCACCGACGCCGCCGCCCTTGGCGACCACCGACTCCACCGACGCCTCCAGCGCGGTGCCCTTCCAGGCCACGTAGTTGCACTGGTTGCCACCGGCGAAGTAGACGAACTCGGCGTTGCGGATGTCGGTGTTGACCTGGGCGTCGTTGCCGTCGCGGGCGGCGGTCAGGGTCAGCGTGGTGCAGGAGTTGACCCCGGTCAGCCCGGTGATCACGTCGCACTCCGGGGTGGTGTTGCCGGAGCCGGCGACGACCACCACGTCGATCGACCCGGTGCCGCCGCGGATGGCGTTGATCGCCTGGGTCATGGTGGCGGCGATGATCCCGCCGGAGCCGTTCATCGTGTACGCCGGGCCGGACCAGGCGGTCCGGCTGACGTCGCCGGCGCTGCCCTGCCGGATGCGGGTGACCTGCGCGTGCGCGGCGGTCACCCCGATCGGGGCGACGGTGAGCAGGGCGGCGACGGCCGCCACCAGGGACAGCCGGCGGGGGTTGCGGGAAGGGGACATGGGCACCTCCGAGGGGCCACGGATCGATGAAACAGAAGTTACATCGATTAACTTCCACGCTCAATGAGTAATTTCTGTTACACCGGGATGACAGTCGGCGCGCACATGGCAGCGCCCTCCCGGCCCGGGTACGGGCGGGAGGGCGCAACCGGTCGGATCAGCGGGTGAGGATCCGGGCGAGCACCTCGTGAACGTGGGTGTTCGGGTGCTTGCCGGTGAACTGCTCGGCCAGCGGACCGTAGGCGGTGACGGGCACGTCGACGCCGGTGTGGCCGCTGGTGGTCCAGTCCAGGTTGAAGCTCAGGTTGCTCCCCTTGATCGGGAACGGGCCGTCCTCGGCCGAGATGCCGTCACCGGACTCGTCGGCGGTGCCGGTGTCCTCGACGGTCAGGCCGCCGCACTCGTGGTCACCGGTCACCACGACCAGGGTGTCGGGGTGGGTGGCCGCGTAGTTGCGGGCGACCGCGACGGCCTTCTCCAGCTCGGCGAGGGCCTGGAGCATCCGGGTGCCGTTGTTCTCGTGGGCGAACTCGTCCACGCCCTCCTCCTCGACGAAGAGGAAGAAGCCCTTCTTGTTCTTCGACAGCGTCGAGAGCGCCTTCGCGGTCATCGTGGCCAGGCTGGCCGGCGGGTCGTAGCGGTCGCCCTCACCCTCGCGGCGCTGCTGGAACAGCTCCTCGTTGGCGAAGAGGCCGAGCAGCTTGCCACCCTTGGCCGCGTCGAGCTGTTCGGCGGTGGAGACGTACTGGTAGCCCTTGGCCTTCGCCTCGGTGATCAGGTCTCCCTTGGTGCCCTTGCTCGCCTCGGACGGGTCCTCGGCCGGCTTGTCCGGGTACGCCCCGGCGGTGCCCGCCGGCAGCCACCAGTCCTCGCCGCCACCCAGGATGACGTCCGGCCGGGTGACCTCCAGGTACTGCCGGGCGATCTCGTCCTGTGCCGAGCGGTTGGCCGTGTTGGCGAAGAACGCCGCCGGGCTGGCGTCGGTGACCTGGGCGGTGGTGACCAGGCCGGTGGCCTTGCCGGCCGCCTTCGCCTGCGCGCCGAGGGTGGGCAGCGGGTTGCCGTCGGTGTCGACGCTGATCGCGCCGTTGTACGTCTTCTCGCCGGTCGCCCACGCCGTGGCCGCGGCGGCGGAGTCGGTGACCGGGGCCTTCGGGTCGTGCGGGCTGGTGGTGAGCTGGCCGGAGATCGGCAGCTTGTCCATGGTGAGCTGGCCGTCGAGGCCGGCGAGGTAGAGGCGGGCGGCCTCGCGCTGGGCGGCGGCCATCCCGTCACCGTTGATGAAGATGACATTGCGGGCCCGCGCCTTGCCCGACCCGGCGGTGGCCTGGGTGACGGGGTTGACCAGGCTCAGCCCGGCGGCGGCGACCGCGCCGGCGATCACCGGGGCCAGGAGCCGGCTGCTGCGGAGATTCACGCGTTTCCTCCTGTGGATGGGACGCTTCGCACACCAGGCAACAGGAGGCGGCGGCCCGGCCGTTGACCGCGAGGTTAACCGGGGGCGGACAGCGGTCGGACATCTGTCGCCCCGGGCAACCGACCGCCGGGTGCCGGGCTCCCCGACACGGGGAGCCCGGCCTCCGGTCACGCCTTGGCGATGCCGATCACCACGTCGGTGAACGTGGTCGACTCCCCCGCCCGGTACGCGGCGAAGCCGTACCCCCGGGTCAGCCGGGCAGCCCACTGCGGGTCCTTCTCGTACGACGTGCCGCCGACCGACGCGCAGCCGGCCTGCCCGGCCAGCCCTTCGGCGAGGCCGACCAACGCGTAGTCGTAGAAGACGTCGTCCGACGCGGGCACCGTGCACGGACCGTCCACCGCGGTCACCGGCGCCTTGCCGGCGGCGACGACCACCCGCCACCCGTTGGCCCGGTAGGCGTCCCCGGCGGTGAGCCGGCTCCACCGCACGCCCTCGATGCCCCAGACGCCGCCGGTGTCGGTCACCCGGGCCCGACGCAGGTCGAGCACGCTGACCCCGCGCTGGCCGAGCACCCGCAGCGACTCGCTGCGACCGCCGACCCCGGTCACCTCCAGCGCGGTGTTCTCGTCCAGGCCGAAGACGCGCGGGTGGTGGGTGTCCGAGGCGAGCCGGATCGACCGGGCCTCCCGGCCCCGCCGGGAGAAGTGGGTGTCCAGCAGACCGGCGGTGAAGAAGCCGAAGCCACCCTTGGGCAGGTAGCCGAGCACGTCCGCGTCGTCGAAGTAGCCCGGCTTCGCGCCGTCCCGCAGGCCCGGCTCGGTGGAACCACCGGTGATCATGTCCCGGCCGGCCATGATCTGCGCGCCCGCGCTGGTGCCCGCGACGACCGCGCCGCCGCGCAGCTTCCGCCGCACCGCGGCCAGCGCCGCCGAGTCCCGCTGGGCCGTGCCCCGGGTCATCGTGGTGACGTACCGGTACTGGTCGCCGCCGCCGAAGAAGAACCCGCTCATCGAGTTGATCTGCGCGACGACCTTCGGGTCCTCGGCGGCACCGGGGTGGTCCAGGTCGATCGGGATCCACTGCGCGTCCGCCACCCCGTAGGAGCGGAACAGCTTCGCGTAGTAGTCGCCGTTGCAGACGCTGTTGTTGCAGTCCGGGGTGTCGGCGTCCGGGTCCTCGGCGGGGACCGGGGCACCGGCGGTGACGATGCCGATCCGGGCCTTTCCGCGTCCACCGGCGAGCCGGACGATGTCGTCGTAGACCTCGGCGTTGTCGTCGGCGAGGGCGCCGCCGACCAGCACCAGGCTGCCGCCGGTGCGGTGGTGGGAGGGGGTGGCCGAGGCCGGCGCGGCGGCGATCGGCACGCTCAGCGCGACCGCCGTGCAGGCGCCGACCCCGAGGGTCAGCAGGCGGTTCAAGGGCATGACTGCTCCTCACTGGAGACCGTGAGGGCGGGCCGGGGAGAGCGTACGACACCGGGCCGGCAGCGACAACGGTCCGCGTGGTTCACCCACCGACTGCGGGGTAGTGCCTTCGATGAGCCGATCCGACCGCACCGGTAAAGGGGAACCCATGAGCCACACGCAGACCACGGGTCAGGACGTCGTCGACGTCCTGATGGCCGACCACCGAGAGGTCGAGGCGATCTTCGTCGAGCTGGAGAGCCGGCAGGGCACCCCCGAGCACCGCCGGCAGCTCGCCGACGTGGTGATCGCCGAGCTGGTCCGCCACTCGGTCGCCGAGGAGGCGTACGTCTATCCGGCCGCCCGCAAGGCGCTGCCGGACGGCGACCGGATCGCCGACCACGAGCTCACCGAGCACGCCGACGCCGAGCGGACCATGAAGGAGCTGGAGTCGCTGGACCCCTCCGAGCCCCGCTTCGACGAGCTGCTCAGCCAGCTGACCGCCACCATCCGCCACCACGTCAAGGACGAGGAGAACGACCTCTTCCCCCGGCTGCGCGCGGCGGTCGCCGCCGAGGAGCTGGTGGAGCTGGCCGGCAAGGTGGAGAAGGCCAAGAAGGCCGCCCCGACCCGGCCGCACCCGGCTGCCCCGGACCACCCGCCGGCGAACAAGCTGCTCGCCCCCGGCACCGGCCTGGTGGACCGGATGCGGGACGCCCTCAGCGGCCGACCCACCTCGATGGAGGAGCTGCGCGCCAAGCAGTCCTGACCCGTACGACCGTCGCCGGCCACGCCCCCACCCGGGGCGTGGCCGGTGTCGGATCAGGGGGTCGGCGGGTGCGGGTCGAGCGGCCGCTCGAAGAAGGTCTCCAGCACCACCACGGTCTGCGTGCCGGTGACTCCCTGCACGGTGAACAGCCGACGCAGCGCGGCCTGGAGCTGCTCCGGCGTACCGACGCGGATCTTCACCAGGAGCGAGGCGGGGCCGGCGATCACGTGTGCCTCCTCCACCTCGGGCAGCGCCGCCAACGCCTCGCGGGTGGGTCCGTCGCCCATCCAGGCGTTCGCCTCCACCAGCACGAACGCCAGCACTCCCCGGCCGACGGCGGCCGGGTCCACGTCCACCGTGGTCCGCCGGATCACCCCCTGCTCGCGCAGCTTCCGGACCCGCTCGTGCGCCGCCCCGGTGGAGAGCCCGACGGCTGCGGCCAGCGCCGCGTACGACTGGGTGGCGTCCCGTTGCAGGGCCGCCAGCAGCCCCCGGTCCGTCTCGTCCACGCACCAACCTCCCGTGTTGTGTTCGCCCGAAACCCGTCACACCGATTCTCGTTCGGTGATGTTACCTTGAAGCCGAACATGAATCACTGGTGGAGGCGAGCATGGTCGACCGGTTCAGGACGCGGTTCGAGGTACGCGACGAACGGTTCCGTCGGGTCAACGGCGACGAGTGGACCGACTGCCTCTGGACGGGTGGCCGCTGGCTAGAGGGCCCCGCCTGGTTCGGCGCCGGCCGCTACCTCGTGTTCAGCGACATCCCCAACGACCGGCTGCTGCGCTGGGACGAGACGACCGGGGCGGTCGGTGTCCTCCGCCAGCCGGCCGGACACGCCAACGGGCACACGGTCGACCGGCGGGGCCGGCTGGTCAGCTGCGAGCAGGGCAACCGCCGGGTCACCCGCACCGAGCCGGACGGCACCGACACGGTGCTGGCCGAGCGCTGGCGGGGCCGCCGGCTCAACAGCCCGAACGACGTGGTCGAACACTCCGACGGGTCGATCTGGTTCACCGATCCCAGCTACGGCATCGACAGCGACTACGAGGGGCACCGGGCCGAGAGCGAGATCGGCGGCAACCACGTCTACCGCGTCGACCCGCACGACGGGGAGGTGCGCCGGGTCGCCGACGACTTCGCCCAGCCCAACGGGCTCGCCTTCAGCGCCGACGAGTCGCAGCTCTACGTGGTGGACACCCGGGCCCGGCACCTGCGCCGGTTCGCGGTCACCGAGACCGGCACCCTGCGCGGCGGCGAGGTCTTCGCCACCTGCGACGCCGGCTCCTTCGACGGCGTACGGCTGGACGACGCGGGCCGGGTCTGGGTGGCCGCGCACGACGGGCTGCACTGCTTCGACCCGGACGGCACCCTTCTGGGCAAGCTGCACGTGCCCGAGGTGGTCGCCAACTTCACCTTCGGCGGCCCGAAGCGCAACCACCTCTATCTCTGCGCCTCCAGCTCGCTGTACTCGCTGCGGGTGAACGTCAACGGGGTCCGCTACCCGGGCTGGTGACCCTCACCCCTCCGGCGCGATCCGCAGCCCCTCCACGTCGGACACCACGATCGCCTCCATCGGGCAGGAGTCGGCGGCGTCGAGCACCGCGTCGGCCGGCGTGACCTGCTCCTCGACCGGCCGCGACAACCCGTCCACCAGGACGAAGTGCTTCGGCGCGACGCCCGCGCAGATCCCCGACCCGATGCACCGGGTCGGGTCCACGTGCAGCCGCCACCGGGTGTCCGTCGGGTCCACCGCGCTCACCACCCCACCGGCAGGGCGACCAGGCCCCGTACCAGCAGGCCGCTCTTCCAGGTCAGCTCCGATTCGGGTACGGCCAGGTGCAGGCTCGGCGTCCGGGCGAGCAGGGTCTCCAGGACCACCCGCAGCTCCATCCGGGCCAGTTGGGCACCCACGCAGTGGTGCACCCCGTGCCCGAAACCGACGTGCGGGTTGACCTCCCGGCCCAGTTCGAGCCGGTCGGCGTCGGGAAAGACGGCCTCGTCCCGGTTGGCCGACGCGATGGAGACCACCACCGGCTCACCGGCGCGGACCAGCACCCCACCCAGCTCGACGTCCTCCAGGGCGTACCGGGGGAAGGCGGCGGACGAGCCGAGCGGGATGAACCGCATCAGCTCCTCGACGGCGGTGGGCACCAGCTCCGGCTCGGCGCGCAGCCGCTCCCAGGCGCCGGGCGTGGTGAGCAGGACGTACACCATGTTGGGGATCTGGGTGACGGTGGTCTCGTGGCCGGCGGCGAGCAACCCGGCGGCGAGGGTGACCACCTCCTCCTCGGTGAGCCGGTCGGCGTTCTCGTCGCGGGCCCGGACCATCGCGGTGAGCAGGTCGTCGGCCGGCTCCTCCCGCCGCCGCGCGATCAACCCCGCCATGTACGCCAGCAGGTTGTCGACGTACTGCTGGGCCAGCTCGGGCGCCAGCGAGGTGGTCGAGACGATCGCCTCGGACCAGGTGTGGAACCTGTCCTGATCGGAGACCGGCACGCCGAGCAGGTCGCAGATCACCCGGATGGGCAGCGGGGTGGCCAGGTGTGCGACCAGGTCGGCCGGGGGGCCGGCGGCGAGCAGGCCGTCGACCAGCTCGTCGGCCACCGCCCGGGTCCGCGGGCGCAGCTCGTCGACCCGGCGGGCGGTGAACGCCTTGGCCACCAGCCGGCGCAGCCGGGTGTGGTCCGGCGGGTCCATCGCCAGGATGCCGGTCTCCTGCTGCCGGGGCGTGTTGCGCGGCTCGTCCCGGCCCACCGACGCGGCCCGGCTGAACCGGGGGTCGCCGAGCACCATACGGACGTCGGCGTGCCGGGTGGCCAGCCAGGCCGGTTCGCCGTAGGGCAGTTGGACGCGGGTGAGGGGCTGCTCGCGGCGCAGCAACGCGTAACGCGGATCCAGCTCCAGCCGGTCCGGGGTGCTGAACGGGTAGCGCTGCGGGATGGTCGCCTGGGAAGTCTCGGTCACCGGCTGGCTCGCTCTCGTCCACGGCACCGCCGCGCGGTGCGGGTCGGTTCCGCACGACTCGACAGCGAGTCATGCCCCGAGTACGGATGGTAGCGAGAACGGTCGATGGGGACCAGGGGTGTCCCGGGCGGCCCGGACACGCCGCTCCCGGGCCACCCGTCAGGTGACCCGGGAGCGCGGTGACGTCAGCGGGGGTCGGTGTCGCCCTGACCGGTCCGCTGCTGCGCCATGTCGACGCCCTTGTCGATCTGCTCGTCGTACTTGCCGCCGGTGCGCTGGTCGGCCATGTCGCCGGCCTTGCCCAGCCCCTGGTCGACCTGCTTGTCGTGCTGGTCGGCGAAGTCCTTGGCCTTGTCCATGAAGTCACTCATGTCGCTTCTCCCTTCGTTGCTCTTCAGCCTTCCCCCAGCCCGGTGGCACAAACGCCCGTCGGATCCCGGCCCGGTGCGGCACGTTCGGAGCGGGTGTCGAACGACGGCCGGACGGGTATCGAGCGGCCACGATCGAGGAGGTCGACGTGGGCGAGGACGGTACCGGGCGGACGCCCGAGGCGACGACGGAGCGGGCCCGGACGGCCGGACCCCGGCAGGCGTGGGCGGGCCTGCCCTGGCTGGTCCGGACGGCGGTGACCTGGAGCGCCTGCCTGGTGGTCGTGGTCGTCGGGCTGTGGCTGCTGGGAAAGGTCGCGGTGCTGCTCGCGCCGCTGGCCATCGCGCTGGCCGGCACGCTCTTCCTCACCGCCCTGCTCGATCCGGTGCTGCTGCGGCTGCGCCGGCTGCGGGTGCCGGCCGCGCCGGCCGCTCTACTCACCATCCTGCTGCTGCTCGGGGTGCTGGTCGGCGTGGGCGTTCTGGTGTGGAATCTGACCGCGAGCCAGTTCGGCGAGCTGACCCAGCAACTCGACGAGGGGCTGGCGCGCAGCCGGGACTTCGTCACCTCCACCCTGCCGGTGACGGACGCCCAACTGGACCGGCTGGTCCAGCAGACCCGCGACGGCCTGACCGGCACCGCGCCCGACCCGGTCGGCGGGGCCCGTACCGCCGCCGAGGTGGTCGGTTCGGTGCTGCTCGCGCTGGTGCTGCTCTTCTTCCTGCTCAAGGACGGCCGGTCGATGTGGCACTGGGTGCTGGGCCGGGCCACCGGGCCGAACCGCGCGGTCGCCGCCGAGGCCGGCCGGGTGGGCTGGCGGACGCTGGGGTCGTACAGCCGGGGCACAATGATCATCGCGGCGATCGACGCGCTGGGGATCGGTCTGGCGCTGGTGCTGCTCGGGGTGCCGCTGGCCCTCCCGCTGGCACTGATCACCTTCCTCGGCGGGTTCGTGCCGATCATCGGCGCCACGGTGGCCGGGGCGGTCGCGGTGCTGGTGGCACTCGCCGCGAACGGCCCCACCACGGCACTGCTGACGCTGGGCGCGGTGATCGCCGTCCAGCAGATCGAGGGCAACCTGCTGGAACCCCTGATCATGAAGCGTCAGGTGCAGCTCCACCCGGCCGTCATCCTGGTCGTGGTCACCGCCGGCACCCTGGTCGCCGGCATCGCCGGTGCCTTCGTCTCGGTCCCGATCGCCGCCGTCACCTGGCGGATCATCGACACCGTCCAACGCCACCGCGACCGCGACGGCCTCGTCCCCACCGCGTGATCATGAGGTTGGCGGCGAAGTGGATCTCCTCCACCGCCGCCAACCTCATGATCACCGTCGGAGAGCGGGGACGGGGAGGTGGGTGGCGAACCAGGTGGCGGCGTGGGCGGCGACCTGGTCCAGGGTGCCGGGTTCCTCGAAGAGGTGGGTGGCACCGGGGACGATCCGCAGCTCGGCGATCTCGCCCAGCTCGGCCCGCGCCTGCTCGTTGAGCACGATCACCTCCTCGTCGAGGCCACCGACCAGCAGCAGCGTCGGTGCACGTACCTCGGTGAGGGCGCGACCGGCCAGGTCGGGCCGGCCGCCCCGGGAGACCACCGCGCGGACCCGGTCGGGGCGGGCGGCGGCGGCGACCAGGGCGGCGGCGGCACCGGTGCTGGCGCCGAAGAGGCCGACCGGCAGCGGGCCGAGGTCCTCGTCGCCGGCCATCCAGTCGACGGTCGCAGCGAGCCGCCCGGCCAGCATCCCGATGTCGAAGCGCAGCTCGGCGGTCCGCGCGTCCACCGCGTCCTCCGCCGGGGTGAGCAGGTCGACCAGCACGGTGGCCAGCGACCGCTCGTTGAGCGCGTGGGCCACGGCCACGTTGCGCGGGCTGTGCCGGGAACTGCCGCTGCCGTGGGCGAAGAGCACCACCCCCACCGGCCGGTCCGGGATGAACAGGTCCGCCGGCAGGCCGTCCGGCACCACCGGGATCGTCACCGCACGCGTCCGCATCGTCGACCTCCCACCGTTTCGCCGGTGGCGCGCATACCCCGTGGATGCTCCGGTTCACCTGTTGCCTTGACGCCGACGACAAGGTCTAGCGTGGCCCGCGAGGGCGGACGCGGGAGGTCGGATGCGGATCGGTGAGCTGGCGGAACGGGCCGGCACGAGCACTCGGACGCTGCGCTACTACGAGACCCGGGGACTGGTCCGACCGGGCCGGTCCGCCAACGGCTACCGCGTCTACGACGAGGCGGAGCTGCGGGTGGTGCACGAGATCCGGGCGCTGCTCGCGGTGGGTTTCGACCTGGACGACATCCGGCCGTTCGTGGCCTGCCTGCGGGCCGGCAACAGCTCCGGCGACGTCTGCCCCGACTCGGTGGCCGTGCTGCGCCGCAAGCTCGCCGAGGTGGACGACTACCTCGACCGGCTCGGCACGGTCCGTCACCAGCTGCACGACCAGCTCGCCCGCGCCATCGCCCACCGGGAGGAAACATGCCTCAGGACACGCACCAGAGCCGACTGACCGAGGTCACCGACGCCACCTTCGCCGCCACGGTGCTGGCGAGCCCGGTTCCGGTGGTCGTCGACTTCTGGGCGGAGTGGTGCCCGCCGTGCCGGGCCGTCTCGATCCACCTGGCCGAACTGGCCGAGGAGTTCGGCGACGCGCTGCGCTTCGTCGCCCTTGACTCGGACGAGAACCCGGAGACCACCCGGGCGTACCAGGTGATGTCGATGCCGACGCTGCTGGTGTTCTCCGCCGGCCAGGTCGTCGGCTCGATCGTCGGTTCGCGGCCGAAGAACCACCTGCGGCTCAGCTTCGCCCGCCATCTGGAGGGGTGACCGGCCCCGTTTGCCCCCGGGTCGATCGGGAAGCCGCAGGGTGACCCCACGGCGCGGCAGCGCCCCGACGGATCGCGAGGATCGCCATGGCCAAGCGGGACAGGTCCCAGCAGCAGACCGCCGAGCGGGAACGGCACGAACAGGACGCCGAGCGCGACCGGGACTGGGCGGACGAGGCGGCCCGGGCCCGTACCTCCGACGACCCGCGCACCACGTCGCCGCGGGACGCGGCCGGCCGGCCGTCCAACGGCCGCCAGTTCTGACGTACGCGAGGAGTCCCGGCCCGGTCACGACCCGGGCCGGGACTCCGGTCAGCTGGCGTTCTCCGGCAGGCGGAGCAGGGGTGCCCGGCCGGGCGGCTGCTCCGGCGGCGGCCCGGACGGATGGGCGGGCGGCACCGGCAGGGTGACCGGCTGCGCGGCGGTGACCTTGATCGGCTCGCCGTGGTGGCGCAGCTCCAGCGCCGTGTCGGGGCCGCCGTTGCGCAGGGTGTACGTGGTCTCGTGCGGCCGGACGTCCACCTTGAGCCGCATCCCCCGCCACTGCAGCGAGAACTCCAGCCGGCTGAGTCGGCTGGAGAGCCGGGGCGAGAAGGAGAGCGTGCCGTCGTGGTCGCGGAGGCCGCCGAAGCCGCCGACCAGGGCGATCCACGCGCCGGCCAGGGACGCCATGTGCACGCCGTCCCGGGTGTTCTCGTTGAGGTCGTGCAGGTCCATCAGCGCGGCCTCGCGCAGATAGCGGTGCGCCAGTTCGGGGTGCCCCACCTCCGCCGCCACCACCGCCTGGGTGCAGGCGGACAGGGACGAGTCGCGTACGGTGCGCCGCTCGTAGTAGTGGAAGTTGCGCTCCTTCTCCTTGTCGGTGAAGGCGTCGCCCCGCCAGTGCATGGCGAGCACCAGGTCGGCCTGCTTGACGACCTGCTTGCGGTACAGGTCGAAGTACGGGTAGTGCAGCAGCAGCGGGTACTTCTCCGGCGGGGTGTTCTCGAAGTCCCACTCCTGGAGCCGGGTGAACCCCTCCACCTGCCCGTGCACGTGCAGCCCCTCGTCGTACGGGACGTGCATGGCGTGCGCCGCGTCCCGCCACTCGGCGGCCTCCTCCTCGGTCACCCCCAGGTCGATCGCCTCGTCCCGGAAGCGCATCGCGCAGTCGGCGGCGGTGAGCAGGTTCCGCTGCGCCATCAGGTTGGTGTAGACGTTGTCGTTCTTGACCGCGGTGTACTCGTCGGGGCCGGTCACCCCGTCGATGTGGAAGCGACCGCGCCGGTCGTGGTGGCCCAGCGAACGCCACAGCCGGGCGGTCTCCACCAGCAGCTCCAGGCCGATCTCCCGTTCCAGCTGGTCGTCGCCGGTGGCCAGGACGTAGCGGCGAAGGGCGTCGGCGATGTCGGCGGCGATGTGGAACGCGGCCGTCCCGGCCGGCCAGTACGCCGACGACTCCGGGCCCTCGATGGTCCGCCACGGGAAGGCGGCACCCTTGAGGTTCAACGTGCGGGCCCGCTCCTGCGCCTGGGGCAGGGTGGAGTGCCGCCAGTGCAGCGCATCCCGCACCGCCGTCGGCTGGGTGTAGGTGAGCACCGGCAGCACGAACATCTCGGTGTCCCAGAACGCGTGCCCGTCGTAGCCGGGCCCGGTGAGTCCCTTCGCCGAGATGGGTCGCCGCTCGGCCCGGGCACCGGCCTGGAGCACGTGGAACAGGCCGAACCGGACGGCCTGCTGCACCTCCGGGTCGCCCTCGACCTTCACGTCGGCGGCGTCCCAGAACTCGTCGAGGTATTCCCGCTGCTCCCGGCGGAGCCCGTCCCAGCCGTCGAGGCGGGCGGCGGCCAGCGCCGCGCCGACCTGGTCGCGCAGGGCCGGCAGCGACCGCCGGCTCGACCAGCCGTACGTCAGGTATTTCACCACCCGCAGCGTCTGGCCGGGCTTGAGCACGCAGCCGACGGTGGTGCGGACCCAGTCCTCGTACCCCTCGGACTCGAAGGTGGTGCGTTCCGGGCCGTACACGTCGTGCGCCATGGCGGCGGCGACCCGCAGCCCGCTGACCTTGGTCCGGTGGATGAGCAGCCCGCCGTCGTCGGTGGTGAGCTCCTCCTCGGCCTGCAACGGGGACTCCAGCACGGCGGCCACCCGCGGGTCCCGGCTCTGTGCCGGCAGGTTCTCGTTGGCCACCAGCTCCGACTGGAGGATCACCCGGATCTGCTGGTCGACCGCCTCGACCTCGTAGTGGATCACGGCAACCGAGCGCTGGCTGAACGACACCAGGCGGGTGCTGCGGACCTTCACCTCCCGGCCGGCCGGGGAGCGCCAGTGCAGCTCCCGGTGCAGGGTGCCGGCGCGCAGGTCGAGGACCCGCTCGTGGGAGAGGAGTTCGCCGTACCGGACGTCGAGCGGTTCGTCGTCGACGAGCAGCCGGATCAGCTTGCCGTTGGTGACGTTGACGATGGTCTGGCCCGACTCGGGGAAGCCGAACCCGGCCTCCGCGTAGGGCAGCGGCCGCAGCTCGTAGAAGGAGTTGAGGTAGGTGCCGGGCAGGCCGTGCGGCTCACCCTCGTCGAGGTTGCCGCGCAGGCCGATGTGCCCGTTGGAGAGGGCGAAGACCGACTCGGACTGGGCCAGCACGTCCATGTCGAGGCGGACCTCCCGGACGTGCCAGGGCTCGACCGGATAGGCCCGTTCGCGGATCATGCCGGGGGCTCCTTCAGCAGGTCGGCGAGGTCGGTGACCACCACGTCGGCGCCGTGCGCGCGCAGTTCGTCGGCCTGGCCGACCCGGTCGACGCCGATCACGTACCCGAAGCCGCCGGCCTTCCCGGCGGCCACCCCGGCGAGGGCGTCCTCGAAGACGGCGGCGTTGCGTGGGGCGACGCCGAGCAGGTCGGCGCCGGCCAGGAAGGTGTCCGGGTGGGGCTTGCCGCGCAGGCTCCGCTCGCGGGCGACCACCCCGTCGACCCGGGCCTCCAGCAGCCGGTCGAGCCCGGCGGAGGCGACCACGTCCCGGCAGTTGGCGCTCGCGGAGACGACGGCCCGCCGCAGCCCGGCGGCGACGGCCGCTTCCAGGTAGGCCACCGAGCCAGGGTAGACGTCGACCCCGTCGGTGTGGATCCGCTTCAGCAGGATGACGTTCTTCCGGTTGCCCACCCCGTTGACCGTCTCCGCCTCGGGGGGGTCGTCCGGGGTGCCCTCGGGCAGGGTGATGCCGCGCGAGGCCAGGAACGAGCGGACCCCGTCGGCGCGCGGCTTGCCGTCCACGTACCGGTTGTAGTCCGGTCCCGGGTCGAACGGCCGGTACGGCTCGCCGGTGGCCTCGGCGCGGGCCTTCAGGAACGCGTCGAAGGTCTCGGTCCAGGCGGCGTTGTGCACCTTGGCGGTCTGCGTCAGCACACCGTCCAGATCGAAGAGACAGGCGGTCACGTGAGCAGGTAGACCCAGCACGTCTGGAATCTATCCAGCCGGGCGGTCGGGCAAACCCGCTTTCGTGGCGGGGATCAGCGGTTCGGGCGCAGCGTCCAGACCACGGTCAGCACGGACGTGACGGTCCCGTCCTCGGTGCCGACCTCGACGTGCACCGGGAACTCGGGTCGGGTGCCGGCGTCCAGCTCGGCGATCACCTCGGCCGGCGGTCGGCCGAGCCGGGCGGTGGCGCGCACCGGACCCATGGCGATCTTCTTGTACGCCATCTCGACCCGGACGGCCAGCGGCACCGCCCGGTCGAGCACCGTGCCGAACGCGGCGAGCACCACCGCGCCGGACGCGGTCTCGCCGAGGGTGAACATCGCCCCGGCGTGCGGGCCGCCGACGTGGTTGTGGGTGGCCGGCGAGTCGGGGAGCCGGACCACGGCCCGGACCCCGCCCTCCGCCTCGGGCGCGACCTCGACGATTTCGATGCCGAGCGTACGGGCGAACGGCACGGCCTCGAGCAGACCGGCCGCCACCTGGCGAGAGTCGATCGTCATGCCCCGACGCTACTCGCCGGTAACTTTCCGGGCAAGCCCTCCGGCGGACGGGGTGAGAAGGGGCCCCTTCTATACCGGAGGCGTTAACAGGGGGCCCCTCCTTGCACGCTCAGCGCCAGCCGACGTCGATGCGGTCGCCGCGCTCGTCGAAGAAGTGCAGGGCGTCCATGCGGACCTGGATCGCCAGCGGGTGGCCGGCCGAGACGGCCGGGTAGGGGGCGAGGCGGACGGCCAGCTCCGCCGGGCGTCGGTGGTGCCGGCCCGGGTCGTTGAGCACGCTGGTGCGGTTGCCGCCGCCGGTCGGCGCGGACACGGGCGCGTCGCTGGCCCGACCGGTCAGCCGCTGCATCACCTGGCCGAACCGGCGCAGGCCCCGCTGGCCGTTCTCGGCGGTCTCCGCGGGGGCACCCATCTCGTCCACCATGATCGCCGTGGCGCCGATGTCGAGGAAGGCCAGCGACTCGTGCCCGTGGTGCTCCAGATAGCGGATCCGCCCCTGGAGCACGTCGCCCGGGGTGTCCGGGGCGACCGGGGTGAGCGCCTCGGCCCGCATGCCGACCACGATCCGCTCGCCGTGATAGTGCGCCACAGCCCGGCTGCGGATGTCGTCCCACGGCAGATAGAGCGACTGCTCACCGAGGTTGAGCGCCACGTACCGGTCGAGATGGACGTAGACCGACGCCTCCAGCAGGTTCATCCGGGGGCTGCCCAGGAACGCGGCGACGTAGAGGGTGGCCGGGCGGCCGTACACCTGGGTGGGGGTGCCCACGTCCTGCAGCACGCCCTTGCGCATGATGGCCACCCGGTCGGCCATGGTCAGCGCCTCGGCCTGGTCGTGGGTGACGTAGATGGTGGTGACGCCCAGTTCCCGGGTCAGGCCGGAGATCTCCGCGCGCAGCTCGGCACGGAGGCCGCTGTCCAGGTTGGAGAGCGGTTCGTCCATCAGGAACAGGCCGGGCCGCCGGACGATGGCCCGACCCATCGCCACCCGCTGCCGCTGACCGCCGGAGAGCTGGCTCGGCTTGCGACCGAGGACGTCGCCGATGCCCAACGCGCTCGCCACGTCCTGGATCCGCTCGCCGCGCGGGGTCGGCTCGACCCCGGCCAGGCGCAGCGGGAAACCGATGTTGTCCCCCACGGTCATGTGCGGATAGAGCGCGAAGTCCTGGAAGACCATGGCGATCTTCCGCTCCCGCGGCGGCAGGTCGTTGGCCAGCTCGCCGTCGAGCATCACCGCGCCGGTGGTCGGGTCCTCCAGACCGGCCACCATGCGCAGCACGGTGGACTTCCCGCAGCCCGACGGGCCGAGCAGCACCATGAACTCGCCGTCATTGACGTCCAGATTTATGGTGTCGACCGCAACTGTCCCGTCCTGGAACACCTTGGTCACATCCTTGAGCGCGACGGTGGTCACCGTCTCCTCCCCCAGCTCGTCGGCCGAACCCGGCAATGACTGTGACCAGGATCATCCGATCAGCACATCGGGTAAACGTGCCATGTTCGGCTCGTGACAGACCTATTACACCGGATCGGCCGACCGCAATCGGTAAGGTAACCGGCGAGTAATCGCGTCACGCCGGACCGTCGAGGAAGACCCGACGAACCACCCGCTCCGCGGCGTGCCCGTCGTCCAGCGCGCAGAACCGGGCCCGGAACGCCCGCCGGGCCTCCTCCGCCGCCCCGGACCGGTGGGCCCCGGAGCGGAAGACCTCCAGCAGCGCGGGAAAGTCGAGCGCCACCGCGCCGGGCGGCTCGGCCGTCACGTCGAAGTAGACCCCCCGCGCCACCCGGTACGCCGCCCAGTCCGGCGCGTACACGACGACCGGCCGGTCCAGCACCGCATAGTCGAACATCGCCGACGAGTAGTCGGTGACCAGCACGTCCGCCGCCAGATAGAGGTCCTCCACCTGGTCGTGGGCGCTGACGTCGAGCAGCCGCGCCGCGCCGACCGGCCGGGGCCGTCGCTCCCGGTCGTGGAAGTAGTGGCTGCGCATCAGCAGGCGCCCGGTCGGGCCCAGCGCGTCGAGGAACCGGTCCGGGTCGAACGGTGGCCGCCAGCCCGGCAGGTGCTCCCGGTGGGTGGGCGCGTAGAGCACCACGAGGTCAGCCGGGTCGAGGCCGAGTTCCGCCCGGATCCGGCGTACCTCCGCCGGGGTGGCGGTGACCAGCCGGTCGTTGCGCGGATAGCCCGCCTCCAACGTGGTGTACGCGGCCGGATAGGCCCGCTCCCACATCTGGGTGGAGAAGCTGTTCGAGGTGACGCTGAAGTCCCAGCGGTCCACCCGGCGCAGCAGCGCGCCGAAGTCCATCCCGAGCGCGCCGATCGGATACCGCTGCTGGTCCAGGCCCATCACCTTGAGCGGGGTGCCGTGGTGGGTCTGCACGTGGACCGAGCCGGGTCGCTTGCGGACGAAGTCCGGGAAGTTGACGTTGTTGACCAGCCAGCGCGCCCGGGCCAGGGCCCGGTAGCAGGCCGGGGTGCCGGCGACGACATACTCGACGCCGGGCGGGAGGGTGTCGATCCGGTCCCGCCGGACGATCCACACGCCACGTACCTGGGGGGCGAGGCGGCGGGCGGCGGCATGGATCGCGGCCGGGTTGCAGGCGTAGCCGCGGTACCAGTAGGCGGCGTAGACGGCCAGCGTCGGGTCGATCGGCCGGCGCAGCTCGGCCCGGTAGTACTCGCGCAACACCGCCTCCCGGCCCGACCGGGCGGCCCGCCGGGCCACCGGCAGCACCCGCCGCCGGACCTGCCGCACCGCGTCCCCCGCCTGGTTGGCGCCGCGCAGCGCGCTGAACGTATGCCACCGGCCGGCCGCCACCAGCCGGTGCTTCAGCCCCTCGACGCCGCCCGGGACCGGGTAGCCGCCGGACGGCCGGAAACGGTGGAAGTCGGCGTGGATCTGGGCGAAGAACACCGGCCGCAGCTCGGGGGCGATCCGCTCGCCGTTGCCGAGCACGGTCAGGTAATGCCAGATCATCCGCTCGAAGACGGCCGGCCGCAGGTCGGTCACGTCCCACCGGTCCATCAGGCGGAACACCCGGTGCCACTGGGCGAACACCTCGAAGTGCCGGTCGCCGCGGGTCCGGGTGATCGCACCGGTGCGCCGCTGCCGGTAGTTGAGGCAGACCTGGTCCAGCACGCCGATCCGGTCGGCGGCCATCAGCACCGGATAGCTGAACGGGACGTCCTCGTACCAGCCGGGTTCGAAGCGCAGCCCGAGGTCGACCAGGAACCGCCGGCGCACCAACCGGTTCCAGGCGGTGTGCAGCAGCCGCAGGGTCTCCGGCCGGTCCCGCAGCCGGAACGTCGTCTCCCCGGGCGGGGTCGGGAAGACGTCGGCCATCGCGCTGCGGGTGCCGGTGCCGTCCCAGTGCGCCCGGACGTGGTCGACGATCAGCACGTCGGGGCGGGTGGCGGTCAGCCGGTCGGCGACGTGCGGCAGGCAGCCGGGCACCAGCCAGTCGTCGCCGTCGACGAACCAGACGTACTCGCCGACGGCCCGGTCCAGCCCGACGTTGCGGGCCGGACCGAGGCCGACGTTCTCGGCGAGGCGGACCGCGCGGACCCGGGGGTCGCGGGCGGCGTACTCGGCCAGGATCTCGCCGCTGCCGTCGGGCGAGGCGTCGTCGACCCCGACGACCTCCAGGTCACCGAAGGGCTGGCCGAGGATCGAGTCCAGGCACTCGCGCAGGTAGCCCTGCACTCGGAAGGCCGGAACGACGAAGCTGATCAGTGTCATCCCGGCCTCCGTCAGCCCGGCGAGCGGTCACCCCCGCCGAACGGCGGCCGGCGTCCGTCGGGCGCGGGCCGGCAGGACCACCCAGGCGAGGACCACGCTCGCGACGAAAACCACGAGAAGGTACGTACCGAGTGTAGCCAGAGCAATACTCGTGATTCCGACGATTGACCCGACGGCCAGCAGCCCCGACCGCCCCTCCCAGCCCAGCGTGGCGGCGTGCAGCGGCGGGGCCTCCTGCCGCTTCTCCAACCGGGCGGTCAGGTCGTAGTGGTGCAGGGTGAGCACGAAGACGTACCCGAAGATCAGCCAGGCCGGCGCGCGGCCCGCCACCCCGACGGCGATCGCGAAGAGGAACTCCCCGGCCCGCAGCGCCGCCGGGACCAGCCAGTCCAGCGGCCCGTCGTGCGCCGCCCGCGCTCCGGACGCGCCGGCCAGCAGCACCAGCAGCCCCAGCGGCACGGCCCAGCCCGGCAGCTGCCCGCCGTCGTGCACGGTCAGCAACGCCCAGAGCAGCAGCCCCGCCGCGCCGAGCGCGCCGAGCATCGCCAGCGCCAGCGGCCCCCGAGCGGCCGGCAGGATGCGGGCCAGCCGGCCGTCGTCCCGGTAGAGGCCGGTGTCGACCGTGGTCAGCACCGGCACCCGCATCCAGCGGGCCCGCAGCGTCCGCAACGCCCCGGTGTACGCGAACGCCAGCGTCCCCCAGACCAGCACCGCCACCAGCGCCACCAGCGGGCCGAAGAGCGCGGCGGCCAGCGCCATCAGCGCCCACCGCTCCCCGATCGGGAAGACCACCGTCCGCTTCAGCCAGTACGACACCGAGCCGGTGTCCGCCTGCACCTTCGTCGACGCGGCGTTCAACTTCCCGCCGATCCCACCGGTGTCGGGAGTCGCCGGGCGGGGTCGCCGGGCCGCCTCGTCGTGCAGCACGCCGTACCAGGTGTCGGTCATGTGCCGGACGGTCTGCAGGGTGATCGCGGCGATCGCGAGGGCCCAGCCGTAGCGGAACCCGGCGTGCGTGGCGCCGTAGCCGAGACCGGCGTAGACCACGTATTCCTTCGCCCGGTCGGCCATGGTGTCCAGCCAGCCACCCCAGGCGCTGAAGTGCCGGGTGTAGCGGGCCAACTGGCCGTCCACGCAGTCCAGCACGAAACCCAGGTAGAGCAGGACCGCACCGGCAACCAACGCGGGCCGCCCGCCGACGCCGAAGAGCACCGCCGCCGCCACCGCGAAGACCACCGAGATCATGGTGACCGCCGTCGGGCCCAGCCCGATCCGGGCCGCGGCCTTCGTCACGTACACCGACCAGGTGCTGACGAAGAAGGTGGTGAAGAAGTCGTCCCGCTCCTTGACCGAGAGCCGCAGTTCCGCCCTGTCCTCGTCGACCACGGCGACCGCCGCCTCGGCGGTGGCCCGGTCGGCCGGGTCGGTGGCCCGGTGCGCGACGAGCAGGCGTACCCGGTGGGCGAAGGTCAACGTGCCGCGCGCCGTGAGATCGGCGAAGAGCCGGTCCACCGCGGACGCCGTGGTCGTGGTGGTGGCCGCGCGGGCGGCGGCGGCCAGGGCGGGCAGGTCGTCCGGGCCGACGCGGAACGCGCCGCCGAAGACGCCGGTGGCGTCGGGCAGCTCGCCCGGGGCGCCCACCGCCACCACCTGGCCGCGCTCCTCACGGACCGCCACCTGACCGACCCCTGGCGGATCGGTGAGCACCAGCGCCACCGTCGGGCCGACCGGGCTCGTCGCCAGGTGCCGCAGGACGGCGGTGTGCGCCACCAGATCGGTGCCGCTGACCAGCACCGCAGCGTTCTGAGTGCTCACCAGCGCGGCCAGCTCGGCCAGGTCGGCGGCGACCCGCACGTCGGTCGCCCCGGCCCGCCGCCACTGCTCCGCCAGCCGCTGCGCGGCGTCACCCGTCCCGCCCGCCGCGTCGGCGGCGAGCACGATCGCGAGCGTCACCGCTGCGCCGCGCCGGCGTAGGCGGCCAGTGCCTCGTCGATCGTCCCGTCGACCGTCAGCCGGCCGGCGTCGAGATAGAGCCCCCGACGACAGAACCGGGTGAGGTCCTTTTCGTTGTGTGACACCAGCACCAGCGTGCGCCCTTCCGCGAGAAGTCGCTCGATGGTCGCATAGCACTTGGCGCGGAACTCGGCGTCCCCGACCGCGGTCACCTCGTCCACGAGCAGGATGGGATGCGGCAGGTGCGCGATCACCGCGAAGCCCAACCGGACCTTCATCCCCGACGAGTAGTGCCGGACCGTGGTGTCGATGGACCGTTCGATCTGCTCACCGGCGAACGAGACGATCTCGTCGAAGTGCCGGCGCAGGTAGCCGGTGGAGAGCCCGTGCAGGCCGCCGACCAGATAGAGGTTCTCCCGGCCGGTCAGGTCGTTGGAGAAACCCGCCGAGAGCTCCAGCAGCGGGGCCACGTCACCCCGGACCCGGATCCGGCCCTCGTCGGGGATCAGCACCCCGGCGATCAGCCGCAGCAGGGTGCTCTTGCCGGTGCCGTTGCGCCCCACCACCCCGACCGTGTCGCCCGGCTCGATCCGGAACGACACGTCCCGCAGCGGCCAGAACTGGCCGGCGTCGGCCTTCCGGCCGTCCCGGTGGATCAGCAGCTCCCGCAGCCGCAACTGCCGGCGCCGGTTGCGCACGAACCGGATGCCCAGACCGTCGGCCTCGATGATCGGCGGCATCACAGTTCCTTGAGCACGGCCGGTTCCAGCCGGCCGAACGCCCACCAGCCGGCCGCCAGCACCAGCAGGCTGCCCAGCACGGTGGTGGCGAGCAGCCAGGCGTCGGGGAACTCGTCCGGATACCAGATCGAGTGGTGCAGCTGGAAGATCCCGACCAGCGGGTTCAGCTCGTACGCCACCTTCACCCAGGTCGGCATGCCGGACTCCCGGACCAGGCTGAGCGGATAGATGATCGGGGTGGCGTAGAAGAGCAGCCGGATGATCAGCCGCATGAACCGCTCGATGTCCCGCATCAGCACGTTGAACGCCGACAGCAGCAGGGCGATCCCCACCAGCAGCACCAGTTGCACCGCCACGGCCAGCGGCAGGGCGAGCAGCGACCAGCCGAAGCGGATCTTCCCGTGCCAGGCGTAGATCGCCGCGATGCCGAGCAGGATGGGCAGGCCGGCGGCGTACTCGGCGAACCGGCCGGTGACCCGGCCGATCGGGAAGACCTGCCGGGGCACGTTCATCGTGGTGATCAGCCGGGCCTGGCCGGTCAGCGCGTTCGTCGCCTCGTTGAGCGCCGAACTGGCCCACATCCAGGCGAAGATGCCGGTGATCAGGAAGAGCGGATACGAGCCCGCCGCGTCGCCCAGGTGCCGACGGGTCGCCCCGGAATAGAGCACGCCGAAGACGAACCAGTAGATCAGACCCATGCCCAGCGGCTCGATCAGCGACCAGAAGTAGCCCAGCACGGACTGCTGGTACTTCACCGCGAGGTCCCGCTTCACCAGGATGCGCAGCGAGTTGCGGGCCGACCAGAGCGCCGCGACGCCTGTCGTCACCACCCCATCCTCGCCCGCGCCGTCGCCGCTCGGCGGCGGTGACCGGCCGGGTCACCCCATCGGGGTCAGCACTCGATGACGTTGACGGCGAGGCCGCCGCGGGCGGTCTCCTTGTACTTGACCTTCATGTCCGCGCCGGTCTCCCGCATGGTCTTGATGACCTTGTCCAGCGACACGTGGTGCACGCCGTCGCCGCGCAGCGCCAACCGGGCCGCCGTGATCGCCTTGATGCTGGCCACCGCGTTCCGCTCGATGCACGGGATCTGCACCAGCCCGCCCACCGGATCACACGTCAGCCCGAGGTTGTGCTCCATGCCGATCTCGGCCGCGTTCTCCACCTGCTCCGGGGTGCCGCCCAGCGCCTCGGCCAGCCCGGCCGCCGCCATCGAACACGCCGACCCCACCTCACCCTGGCAGCCCACCTCGGCACCGGAGATCGAGGCGTTCTCCTTGAACAGCACGCCGATCGCCCCGGCCGCCAGCAGGAACCGCACCACCCCGTCGTCGGACGCGCCCGGCACGAACCGCGTGTAGTAGTGCAGCACCGCCGGGATGATGCCCGCCGCACCGTTCGTCGGCGCGGTCACCACCCGGCCGCCGGCCGCGTTCTCCTCGTTCACCGCCAGCGCGAAGAGCGTCACCCAGTCCATCACCCGCAGCGGATCCATCGAGTAGACGTCCGCCTCCAGGCCACGCCGCAGCTCCGCCGCCCGACGGCGTACCTTCAGACCGCCCGGCAGGGTGCCGTCCCGCCGGCAGCCGCTCTCGACGCACTCGCGCATCACCCGCCAGATGTCCAACAGCCCCGCCCGCACCTCCCCCTCGGTACGCCAGGACAGCTCGTTGGCGAGCATCACCTCACTGATCGACAGCCCGTTGTCGGCGGTGACCTTCAGCAGCTCCGCGCCGGTGAGGAACGGGTACGGCACCCGCGTGGTGTCCGGGACGATCCGGTCCGCCCCGGCCGCCGCCTCGTCCACCACGAACCCACCACCGACCGAGTAGTACGTCCGGGCCCGCAGCTGCCCACCCGCCGCGTCGTACGCCGCGAAGGTCATCCCGTTCGGGTGATACGGCAGCGACCGGCGACGGTGCAGCACCAGATCATGGTCCGGGTCGAAGTCGACCTCCTGTACGCCCAGCAGACGCAGCCGGCGCCCGGCACGGATCTCCGCCACCCGGGAACCCACTCGGTCCGTGTCGACCGTCTCCGGCGCCTCGCCCTCCAACCCGAGCAGCACCGCCCGGTCACTGCCGTGACCGTGCCCGGTCGCGCCCAGCGAGCCGAAGAGTTCCGCCTGCACCCGGGCGGTGTCGGCGAGCAGGCCGTCGGCCTTGAGCCCGGTGACGAAGGTCCGGGCGGCCCGCATCGGCCCGACGGTGTGCGAGCTGGACGGCCCGATGCCGACGCTGAAAAGGTCGAAAACACTGATCATGGCTGCGCTTCCTCGCCGTCGTACCCGTTGTGCGGAGTCCGGCCCGGTCGTGCCGCCCCGGGTCCGGGACGGCTGGTGGAGGCCCGGGGTGTGGGCGCCCGACCGGCGAGCCTACCCGCCCAGCTCACCCCACATTCCCGCGCGCACCCCGCCCCCTCCGCAACCCCGCACATTCCGGCACGGGGGCACCAGGGGAAGGGTCGGCGGGGACCCGGCGGGGTAAGCACCTACGGGTGCCGGGGCCGCCGCTCCTCCTCGCGGCCGAGGGCGCGGTGGGCGCCCCTTCCTACCGTTGAGTGCAGCGCGGCGGATCGCCGCAGAGTGGGAGTACGACGATGAGTCGCAAACTGGTCCGGCCCCGTCAGGGGCGCATGCTCGCCGGTGTCTGCGCCGGCCTCGCCCAGCGGTTCGGCATGTCGGCCGGCATGATCCGGCTGCTGTTCCTGCTGTCGCTGCTGCTGCCCGGCACCCAGGTGATCGTCTACCTGGTCCTCTGGATCCTGATGCCGAACGAGGACACCCACACCCGCTACTGACCCCCGCCCGTCCCCCGTCGACGCGCGCGAGGCACCGGTTTCTCTGAATCCGGTGCCTCGCCGTCGCGAATGGGGCCGCTTTCCGTGAAAATGCCGCCCGCCCCCTGAGGCGGGCGGGCGGACGGGTGAGCGAGCGGGGGGTGCGCGTCAGGGGGCGGTGTAGGTGACGGTGACCTTCTCGTAGCCCAGGGAGCGGAGCAGGCCCTCCAGCATCTTGCGGGTGTTCTCCTGGGCGCGGGCGGTGAGCCCGCTGTCCCGGGCGGCGGCGGTGATCTTGTCCTCGGCCAGTTTGTAGACCTGCTGCTGCTTGTTGGGGTCACCGGCGACCAGGTCGTTGATCCGGTTGATCAGGCCGCGCTGCTCGGCGAAGACATAGCTCTTCTCCAGGTCGAGGTTGGTCTCGCCGAGCTGCGGCGCGGGCAGCTTGATCTCGACCGACTTGCCGTCGGCGGACTCCACCACCGCTCCGTCGGCGATCTTGGCGAAGTCGACGTACGCCTCGACGCTGCCGGCCCCGACGAAGAGCGTCCGCTCGTTGAGCAGGAACGCCGGCACGTTGTTCCGGTCCTTCTGCAGGTCGACGACGACCTGGAAGTTGCCCTCGGCGGCGACGTAACGGCTGAGGTCGCGGATCGACTTGAGCAGCGGCGGCTGGCTGCGGTCGGTCTGCTCCTTGGCGAACGGGTTGCGGAAGTCCGGCAGGATCCCGGTGGCCTGCACGCCGAGCAGCACCACCACCGCGAGCGCCGCCGCGCCGAGCACCGCCAGCAGGCCCCGGGTCGCCCCGCCCCCGGGCCGCCCCGGTGTCGGGTCGGCAGGGACGTCGGACCGCTCCCGCAGCGACTCACCGGTCGGATAACCGGGGAACTCCCTGGTGGGCTCGTTGATGTCACCGTCGCGGGCCATCGCCCTCACCGTCCTCGTCAGAAACATCGACTGGTGATGACGTTACGGCCACTGTGCGACACCCGCCCGGCGAGCAACCCGAACGGGTGAACGGCGCAGGTCAGGCGAAGGCGGACAGGCCGGTGAGGCGCTGCCCGATGACCAGCTGGTGGATCTCCGAGGTGCCCTCGTAGGTCAGCACGCTCTCCAGGTTGTTGGCGTGCCGCATCACCGGGTACTCGCCGGAGACGCCGTTGGCGCCGAGGATCGTGCGGCACTCCCGGGCGATCGCGATCGCCTCCCGGACGTTGTTCAGCTTGCCCACGCTGACCTGGTCGGGGCGGAGCCGGCCGGCGTCGGCGAGGCGGCCCAGGTGCAGCGCCAGCAGCAGGCCCTTGTTCCACTCGACCGCCATGTCGGCGAGCTTGGCCTGGGTGAGCTGGAAGCCGGCCAGCGGCCGGCCGAACTGGGTGCGGGTGGTCGCGTACGACAGGGCCGTCTCCAGGCAGTCGCGGGCCGCGCCGAGCGCACCCCAGACGATGCCGTGCCGGGCCTCGGTCAGGCAGCTCAGCGGCGCCTTCAGCCCGACCGCCTCGGGCAGCCGGGCGTCTGCGGGCAGCCGCACGTCGTCGAGGGCGATCTCGCCGGTCAGCGACGCGCGCAGCGACATCTTGTGCCGGATCTCGCGGGCCGTCACCCCCGGCGTGTCCATGGCTACGGCGAAACCCCGCACGCCCTCGTCGGTGCGCGCCCAGATCACGGCCACGTCGGCGATCGGCGCGTTGGTGATCCACATCTTGCTGCCGTTGAGGATCCAGTCGTCGCCGTCGCGGCGGGCCCGGGTGGCCATCGACGCCGGATCGGAGCCGTGGTCCGGCTCGGTCAGCCCGAAGCAGCCGATCGCCTCGCCGGCCGCCATCGCGGGCAGCCAGCGCTGCTTCTGCTCCTCGCTGCCGAAACGCCAGATGGCGTACATGGCGAGTGAGCCCTGCACCGAGACCAGGGAGCGGACGCCGGAGTCGCCGGCCTCCAGCTCCAGGCAGGCCAGCCCGTACGCGACGGCGGAGGCGCCGGCGCAGCCGTACCCGGTCAGGTGCATGCCGAGCAGGCCGAGCTTGCCGAACTCGCGGGCCAGCTCGCGGGCCGGTACCTGACCGTCCTCGTACCAGCCGGCGACGTGCGGGCGTACCCGGTCGTCGACGAGCTGGCGCACGACGGCCCGGATCTGCCGCTCCTCCTCGCTCAGCGACGCGTCGATGTCGAGCAGGTCGAGAGGGCTCATGGCCGCCACCTTAACGACTCTTCAGGCCGCCGTCACGCGGCCCGACCGCCGGGACCACGTGGTGGAACCGCCGGCGTCACTCGGGCTGGCCGCTGAGCACCAGCACCCGGGCGTGGATCTGGTTGCGCTGCTGGAGCGCCGCGCGCAGCGCCCGGTGCAGGCCGTCCTCCAGATAGAGGCCGCCGTTCCACTGCACCACGTGCGGGAAGAGGTCGCCGTAGAAGGTGGAGTCCTCGGCGAGGAGCTTGTCGAGCGCGAGCTCCCGCTTGGTGGTGATGAGCTGGTCCAGCCGCAGCGGTCGCGGCGGGATCTCCGCCCACTGCTTGAGCGTGAGGTTGTGCTCCGGGTAGGGACGTCCGTCCCGGACCGCTCTGAAGATCACGGCACGCTCCCTCCCCCTCGCCCGGCCGCACCGTGGCGCCCGGCCGGTGCACGGCGGGGCACCGCGCGGCGCGGCTGATGATGTCCGTGCCAGCCTAGCCGCCCCCGCCACACCGCGTTTTACTCCCTCATGTCGGGTTCGCTACCGCCCGTACCCGGTGCGGGCGACCCGAACCGCGTCAACTCCAGCGGCCCCGGCGGACCACCTCGTCGACCGGTCGCCGACCCCGGCGCAGCGACGGTGACCGATGGTCGGGTGACCGGTAACCCACCGTGACCGCGCCGATCGGCTGGTACTCCTCGGGCACCCCGAACGCCTCGCGGTAGGCGTCCAGCCGCTGCGGCGGAATGCCGAAGAAGCACGCGCCGAGCCCCTCGTCGACGGCGGTGAGCAGCATCAGCAGCGCGGCGAAGCCGGTGTCGACGAACCAGTACGGCACCGGCCAGCGCTCGGCCGAGCGGTCCGCCCAGCCCTTGTCCGGTTCGGCGTACCGCTCCAGGTAGGCGGACCGGTTGGCGTGCGGTACGACGATCAGCGGCGCCCGCCGCATGCCGGCCAGCCAGCGCTCCCGCCCGCCGCCCGCCGGGGTGGCCGCCGTCCAGAACAGCTCCCGGTCGGCCGGCGTCTCCAGCACCAGGAAGCCCCAGCCCTGCGCGAAGCCCGCCGAGGGTGCCCGGGTGGCGTGGGCCAGCAGCCGGTCCACCACGTCGGGCGGGACCGGGCGGTCCGGGTCGTAGTTGCGGACCATCCGGCGACGCCGGACCACCTCGGCGAACTCCACTGCCGCTCTCCCCTGCCTCAGCCCCGGGGCCGGACACCCCAGGCACCCCGCCAGGTGTCCCCCGGCGCCAGGGTGATCACGTCCCGACCCGAGCGGAACGCGTCGGCCGGGCAGGTCATCGGCTCCACGGCCACCGACCGCCGGTGCCGCTCCCCGCTGAGGGTGTCCCCGGTGAAGACCTGCCACCAGCCGAACTCGCCGTCCGCCCAGACGTGCACGGCGGCGGAGCCGTCCGGGGCGGCGAGGGTCACCGTGGAGGTGCCGTCGGCGTCCCGGACCACGTCGCCGAAGGCCATGTCGAGCACCGCGTCGCCGATCGGGCGGGGCTCGGTGTAGTCGTACTCGGTGCCGGCGACGCCGGTGACGCCGACCGGCAGCAGCCGACCGTCCAGCAGCATCCGGGACCGCCCCGGCACCCGCATCGTCAGCTCGTCGACCGGGACGCCGGGCAGTTGGAGGTACGGGTGCATCGAGTAGCCGTACGGACAGGGCTCGGTGGCGAGGTTGGTGACCTCGTGCTCGACCCGCAGCGCGTCCGCGCCCACGCTCCACCGGTTGCGCAGCCGCAGCGGCCAGGGGTAACCCGGGGTCGGTGGCAGCTCGTACCCGACGGTCACCGCGTCGTCCGCCTGCTCGACCAGGTCCCACCGCACCCAGTTGACCAGGCCGTGGATGGCGTTGCCCCGGGCCGGTTCGGTCAGGTCCAGCTGGTACGACCGGCCGCCGAACGTGTACTGCCCGTCCCGGATCCGGTTCGGCCAGGGCGACAGCACGTGACCGGCCGAGCCGGGGCTGATCTCGTCCGCGTCGTACCCGTCGACGTAGTCCACCCCGTCGTGCCGGTACGACCGCAGCCCTCCGCCCACCTCGACGATGACCGCCTCGTGGCCGTCGGCGGCAATGGTCCACTGTGTCCCGGACGGGGGACGGATCGCGGCGTTCTCCATGCCGGCGACCTTAACCCGTCTCAGGGTCGGCTCGTGGCGGCGCGGTAACGGAGCAGGGCCGGGAAGGCGACCACCAGCAGCACGGCCAGCGCGGCGGAGGCCAGCCCGCCACCCACCCAGGCCACGCCGCTGCCGAAGCCGGCCGCTGCCGCGCCGGCCCGCAGGTCACCAAGGCGCGGCCCACCCGCCACCACGACGGTGCTGACGCCCTGGAGCCGGCCGCGCATCCGGTCCGGGGCGTACACCAGCATCATGGACTGCCGCAGTACGGCACTGACCAGGTCGGCCGCCCCGGCGACGGCGAGCAGCGCCACCATCAGCCAGAGCTGCCGGGCCAGCCCGGCCGCCGCGACCGCCAGCCCCCAGCCGACCACCGCCACCACCAGGACGAGGCCCTGCCGGCGCAGCCGGCCGATCCAGCCGGAGGTGAGGCCGCCGACCACGGCGCCGATCGCGATCGCGCTGTAGAGCCAGCCCACCGCCGCGCCGCCGCCGAACCGGCTCGCGGCGATCTCCGGGAAGAGCGCGCGCGGCATCGCCAGGACCATCGCGACGAGGTCGATGGCGAACGACGACAGCAGCACCGGCGTGGTGGCCAGGTAGCGGAACCCGTCGAGGACCCCGCCGAGTCCACCGCGGCGGGCCTCACCCTCGGCGGGTGGCTCCGGGGGCATCGCGGGCAGCCGGAGGGTGGCCACCACCAGGCCGGTGAAGAGCAGCGCGTCCAGCGCGTACGCGACCGGCAGGCCGGGGCCGGTGCCGAAGGCCGCGAAGATCAGGCCGGCGGCCAGCGGCCCGACCACGGAGGCGGCGGTGAAGGTGGTGTAGTTCAGCGTGCTCCCGGCCGGCACCAGCTCCGCCGGCAGCAGCCGGGGCAGGATCGCGACGCGGGCCGGCGAGCTGATCGCGAAGGCGGTCGAGTGCACCGCCACCAGCGCCAGCAGCAGCACCGGGCTGCCCCCGCCGACCAGCGCGTGCACCAGCAGGCCGGCCATCGAGGCCCAGAGCAGCGCCGAGCCGGCGAGCAGCACGCGGCGCCGGTCGCGGGCGTCGGCCACCGCGCCGCCCCACAACCCGAAGATCAGCAGGGGTACGAAGCCCGCCACGCCGAGCAGCCCGACCCAGAACGAGTCTCTGGTCAGGGCGTACATCTCCACCGGCACGGCGACGGCGGTGAACTGGAAGCCGAGCATGGCGAGGGTGTTGCCGAGCCACATCCGCCGGTACGCCGGGACCCGCAGCGGACGCAGGTCGATGGCCCAGCGGCGGCCACCGGACGACCGGGCCTCGGTGACCTTCGTCACGGAGCCAGCCGCTCGGTGACCCAGTCGCCCGCGTCGGTACGCCGGAACCGCAGCCGGTCGTGCAGCCGGCCGGCCCGCCCCTGCCAGAACTCCACGGTCTCGGGGCGGACCCGCAGCCCACCCCAGTCCGGCGGCGCGGGGAGCACCGGCCGGTCGGCGAACCGCTCCTCCACCCGGCGGTACCGCTCCTCCAGCTCGGCCCGGCCGGCCACCGGACGGGACTGGTCGCTGGCCCAGGCACCCAGCTGGGAGCCGCGCGGCCGGCTGGCGAAGTACGCCTCGGTCTCCGCGCGGTCGACCCGCTCCACCCGCCCGGCGACCACCACCTGGCGCTGCATCGGGAACCAGGGGAAGACCAGGCTGGCCCACGGGTTGACGGCCAGCTCGGTGCCCTTGCGGGAGCCGTAGTTGGTGAAGAAGACGAAGCCCTCGGCGTCGTACCCCTTGAGCAGGACGGTCCGGCCGCTGGGGCGACCGGCGGCGTCGGCGGTGCCGACGATCATGGCGTTCGGCTCGGGGAGCGGACGGGCCACCGCATCCGCGAACCACCGGTCGAACTGGGTGTGCCAGTCGGCCGCCAGATCCGCTTCGGAAAGGCCCAGGTCGGCGGCGTACTCGTTACGCATCCCCGCCGGGACCACTGTGTCGCCGGTCACGTTCCACTCCCCGCTCGTCCGGCCGGGTACGTCCCCCGGCGCTGGCCAGCCCCTACCGACCAGTCTGGCCGAGCCGGCGAACGTGTCCAGCGGCGGGGATGTCGCGTGCGGCACAGTCGCACTGGGTCGCGCTTCCGGTTACCCAGCAGGCAAGATGGCACGAAACCATCCCTGAGGGTCGCCTAAGGTGCCGGGCCGGACAAGCCCGCTCGGGCGCACCGAGCCGGAAGCCAGGAGACGACATGGCCGACTTCAAACCGGGCCTCGAGGGCGTCGTAGCCTTCGAGACCGAGATCGCCGAACCGGACCGCGAGGGCGGCGCGCTGCGCTATCGCGGCGTCGACATCGAGGATCTGATCGGTCAGGTCTCCTTCGGCAACGTGTGGGCGCTGCTGGTCGACGGGCGCTTCGGCCCCGGCCTGCCGCCGGCCGAGCCGTTCCCGGTGCCGGTGCACTCCGGCGACATCCGGGTCGACGTGCAGTCCGCCGTCGCCATGCTCGCCCCGTACTGGGGGCTCAGCCAGCTGCTCGACATCTCCGACGCCCAGGCCCGCGAGGACCTGGCCCGGGTGTCGGTCACCGCGCTCTCCTTCGTCGCCCAGTCGGCCCGCGGCCTGGGCCTGCCGGCGGTGCCGCAGAAGGAGATCGACAAGGCCGAGACGATCGTCGAGCGCTTCATGAAGCGCTGGCGCGGCGAGCCCGACCCGCGGCACGTCAAGGCCGTCGACGCGTACTTCATATCGGCCGCCGAGCACGGCCTGAACGCCTCCACCTTCACCGCCCGGATCGTCGCCTCCACCGGCGCCGACGCCGCGGCCTGCATCTCGTCGGGCATCGGCGCCCTCTCCGGCCCGCTGCACGGCGGCGCCCCCTCCCGGGTGCTCACCATGCTGGAGGCCGTCGAGCGCAGCGGCGACGCCGAGGGATACGTCAAGGGCGTCCTCGACCGCGGCGAGCGGCTGATGGGCTTCGGGCACCGGGTCTACCGGGCCGAGGACCCGCGCGCCCGCGTGCTGCGCCGTACCGCCAAGGAGCTGGGCGCGCCGCGCTTCGAGATCGCCGAGGCGCTGGAGAAGGCCGCCCTGGCCGAGCTCCAGGCCCGCCGCCCGGACCGGGTGCTCGCCACCAACGTCGAGTTCTGGTCGGCCGTGGTGCTGGACTTCGCCGAGGTGCCGGCGCACATGTTCACCTCCATGTTCACCTGCGCCCGGATGGGCGGTTGGTCCGCGCACATCCTGGAGCAGAAGAAGCTCCAGCGCCTGGTCCGCCCGTCGGCCCGCTACGTCGGCCCGGGCAGCCGCAAGCCGCAGCAGGTCGAGGGCTGGGACGCCATCCCGCACGGCGTCTGATCCCGCGTACCCCGTCGAAGGGCCCCGTCCGCGCGGACGGGGCCCTTCGTTGTGGCGCATCCCTCAGCGCCGGGGGTGGGACCACGGGCCCGGGCGGTCCGTCCGGGTGCAAGGATGAAGGCCGGCAGTGTCGCCGGACCGGGCTCGGATCCCGGCCGCGCCGTGCGCGCCGCGCACGCGTCCGCCGTCGATCCGCGCCCGTTGAAGGGCCCGCCCTCGCCCATGCGGAAGGATCTCGACCACCGTGGCTGACGCACCGACCATCCGGATTCCCGACGACATCAAGCCCGCCGACGGGCGGTTCGGCTGCGGGCCGTCCAAGATCCGTCCGGCGGCTGTCTCCGCCCTCGCCGACGTGGCCACCAGCTACCTGGGGACCTCGCACCGGCAGAAGACCGTCCGCGACGAGGTGGCCCGGCTGCGCCGGGGCATCGCGGAGTTCTTCTCCCTCCCCGAGGGCTACGAGGTGATCCTCAGCAACGGCGGGACCACCGCGTTCTGGGACGCCGCCACCTTCGGCCTGGTCCGCGACCGGGCCCAGTTCGCCAGCTTCGGCGAGTTCGGCGCCAAGTTCGCCAAGGCGGTCAAGGACGCGCCGTTCCTGGGTGAGCCGACGATCCGCAAGGCCGAGCCGGGCACCGCGGCGACCCTGGTCGCCGAGGCGGGCGTGGACGTCTACGGCATCCCGCAGAACGAGACCTCCACCGGTGTGGCCGCGCCGATCCGCCGGGTCGCCGGCGCCGACGAGGGCTCGCTGCTGCTGGTCGACGCCACCTCCGCCGCCGGCGGGCTGGACGTCGACGTCGCCGAGACCGACGTCTACTACTTCGCCCCGCAGAAGTGCTTCGCCTCCGACGGCGGTCTCTGGCTGGCCCTGATGTCGCCGGCCGCGCTGGAGCGGGCCGCCGAGATCAAGGCGTCGGGCCGCTACATCCCGGCGTTCCTCGACCTGGTCACCGCGATCGACAACTCGCGGCTGGAGCAGACCTACAACACGCCCGCGCTGGCCACCATCTTCCTGGCCGCCGAGCAGACCGACTGGATGAACGCGCAGGGCGGCCTGACCTGGGCGGCCAAGCGGACCGCCGAGAGCGCCGGCATCGTGTACGGCTGGGCCGAGCGCTCCTCGTTCGCCACCCCGTTCGTGGCCGACCCGGCGCTGCGCTCCAACGTGGTCGCCACCGTCGACTTCGCCGACGGGGTGGACGCCGCGGCGATCGCGAAGGCGCTGCGCGCCAACGGCATCGTCGACACCGAGCCCTACCGGAAGCTGGGCCGCAACCAGCTCCGGATCGCGCTCTACCCGGCGGTCGAGCCGGCCGACGTGGAGGCGCTGACCGCGTCCATCGACTACGTCGTGGAGCGGCTCTAGCAGACCGTCACGGTGGGTGGTCGACGGGGCTCCGTCGGCCACCCACCGTGATCATCGCCGCAGCTCAGTCCCGACATGCGGGGTGTCGCATCCCCCACCTTCGGGTAGATGAGCGTACGGTGGTCCGAGACGCCCGGGTGGCCGGCTCGTGGCGTGACGCGGCCAGCGAAGCGGGACGGAGGCAACGCCATGCGCCCAGTACGCTTCGTCGCCCTCTCCGAGGACGGCCAGGCTCTGGTGCTCGCCGACGAGGTCGGGCGCCTGCTCGCCCTGCCCATCGACGAACGGATCGCCTCGGCCCTGCACGCCGAGCCCGGTGCACCGCCGCTCGCGGTGGTGCCGAGCGCCGCAGAAGTGACGCCGTCACTGTCCCCCCGGGACATCCAGGCCCGGATCCGTTCCGGCGAGTCCGCCGAGGACGTCGCCCGGATCGCCGGTGTGCCGGTCGACCGGGTGCTGCGCTACGCCGGCCCGGTGCTCCAGGAGCGGGCGATGCTCGCCCAGCACGCGCGGCGCACCCGGCTCAAGGGTGCGGAGAAGCCCACCCCGCTGGCCGAGGTGGTCAACGGCCGGCTGGCCCAGCACGGGATCGACACCGAGAAGATCTCCTGGGACGCCTACCGCCGGGACGACGGCACCTGGCGGATCATCGCCACCTGGCCGTCCGGCAAGGCCACCGCACAGGCGGTCTGGGACCTCGACAAGCTCCGGCAGAACGTCACCCCGCACGACGACATGGCGCAATACCTCTGTGCCGAGCGGCCCACGCCGATCCTCGGCCAGGAGCCGGCACCGGAGCGGGGCGGCCACGCGCTGCCCGGCCCGTCGCGCGGCGAGCCGAGCCGGGGTGGGCACGGCCTGCCGTCGGCGGGCGAGCACGCGCGCCCCGGGCGGGACCCGATCCGGGCCGGGCGGGACGCCCTGCTCGCCTCGCTGGACCGGCCGCTCGGCTCCTCCTCCGGCCGTGGGCTCGACCCGCGTTCCCCGGCCGCGCAGGACGCGCCCCGGCAGCGGGCGGTCGGCGGTGGCGCGGCGGCGCTGCTGGGCGGCGGTCAGGGTTCGGCATTCGACGACGACTCGGACGCGCCGAAGGAGGTCCCCGCCGTACCGTCGCTCGCTGTGCTGCGGCCCCGGCGGACGGGCCAGGCGGCGGCCGCGGCCGGCGGAAGCGAAGCCACCGACGCGGCCGGCAAGCCGCGCAAGCGGCTGCCGAGCTGGGACGACGTCCTCTTCGGCAGCGGCCCGGCGGCCCGCGAGTCATCCTGATCCATCGCTCCACCCTGGCCAAGACAAGGCACTCGAAGTGTCCGCGTGCCAGGGTGGAGCGATGGAGTACACGAACCTGGGACGCACCGGTCTGTCGGTGAGCCGGCTCTGCCTCGGCACCATGAACTTCGGGCCGCAGACGAACGAGCCGGACAGCTTCGCCATCATGGACCGGGCGCTGGAACACGGGATCAACTTCTTCGACACCGCGAACGTCTACGGCTGGCAGCTCGGTGAGGGCGTCACCGAGCAGATCATCGGCCGCTGGTTCGCCCAGGGCGGCGGTCGCCGCGACAAGGTCGTCCTGGCGACCAAGGTCTACGGCAAGATGAGCGACTGGCCCAACGACCAGGGTCTGAGCGCCCGGCACATCATCCGGGCCTGCGAGGACTCGCTGCGCCGCCTCCAGACCGACACCATCGACCTCTACCAGATGCACCACATCTCCCGGACCACGCCGTGGGAGGAGATCTGGCAGGCGATGGAGACCCTGGTCGCCCAGGGCAAGGTCCTCTACGTGGGGTCGTCCAACTTCGCCGGTTGGCACATCGCGCAGGCGCAGGCGGCGGCGGGTCGGCGCAACTTCCTCGGCCTGGTCTCCGAGCAGTGCATCTACAACCTGATGACCCGGCACGTCGAGCTGGAGGTGATCCCGGCCGCCCAGCACTACGGCCTGGGCATCATCCCCTGGTCGCCGTTGCACGGCGGGCTGCTCGCCGGGGTGCTGCGCAAGATGGCCGAGGGCGGCGCGGCACGCGGCACCACCGGCCGCGCCGCCGACTCGCTCGCCGAACACCGGCCCACCATCGAGGCGTACGAGAAGCTCTGCGCGGACCTCGGCCACGACCCGGCGGACCTGGCGCTGAGCTGGCTGCTCTCCCGGCCCGGGGTGACCGCCCCGATCGTCGGCCCGCGCACCGTCGACCAGCTCGACCGCAACCTCGGCGCGCTGGAGGTGGAGCTGGACGAGGCGACGTTGCAGCGGCTGGACGAGCTCTTCCCGCCGGTCGGCAAGGGCGGCCCCGGCCCGGAGGCCTGGGCCTGGTGACCCCGCCCCGCCCCGGCCCTCGACCGGGGCCGGGCGGGGCCGGGCCCGCCGGTCGGCAGGCCGGCAGGTCGGCAGGTCGGGCGGGTCGGCAGGTCGGGCGGGTCGGCAGGTCGGGCGGGTCGGGCGGGTCGAAGTCAGATGGGCCAGGCGGCGAGGCGGTCGTAGCTGGGGCGGGGTCCCTGGTGGCTGCGGACCAGGACCAGCTCGGTCGCCGGCCACTCCGGTCCCAGATAGCCGTGCAGGGCCGCCCGGTCGGCGAGCACGTCGGCCCGGTCGATCCGGTCGCCCGGCCGGGCGATGGTCAGGTGGGCCCGGAACGGCTTCTCGTCGTGCGGCAGCCGCCCCCGGCGCAGCCCGAACCGGACCAGCCGGGCCAGCACCGCCAGCGCCTCGACGTCACCCCGGACGTCCGCCCACAGCACCGTGAACCGGCCCCGACCGAAGCTCCCCCCGCCGCCCAGACGCAGCCGCGGTGAGCTGTCCCGGCCGTCCCGGAAGGTCTCGGCCGCCAGGCCGAGGGCACTCTCCACGTCGACCAGCCGGCTCTCCTCGACGTCGCCGAGGAAGGCGAGGGTCAGGTGGGCCCTGGCGGGATCGGCGAGCCGGACGTTCGTACCGGCGGCTGCCGCCGCGCCGACCCGGAGCCGGGCCACCTCGGCGGTCAGGTCGTCGACCGCGGCCGGCGGCGGAAAGACCGCGACGAAGAGACGCACCCGTACATCGTCTCAGTGGTGGCGTTGTCGGTGGCCGGCGCGGGCGGCGGGCAGGGTGAGCCCGGCGGCATGCAGCAGCCCCTCCACCCGGAGCCGTTCGATCTCCCGGTCCACCCCGGCCAGTTCGGACAGGTGCTCGGGGATGCCCAGTGCCCGGCAGGCGGCCTGCAGGCGCTCGTCGTACGCGTCGATGACCGCGCCGTGCCAGACCACCGAGCGGTCGGCCGCGGCGAGCCGGTGCCCGCCGAGCCGGCGCAGGTCGGCGGCGAGCTGCTCCAGCGGGCGCCGGTCGGGCCGGTCGAACGCGGTCAGGTCCACGTCCCGGGTGAGCGCGTCGGCCTCGATCGCCCGGTCGAGGCGGGCGATGGTACGTCTTTCCTGGCGCTGTTCCCGCCATTCGGCCCACCGGCAGGCCACCCGGTCGAGGATCTCGTCGGCGCAGAAGAGCAGCGCGAACGCGGCGGGCAGGCAGCAGACGGCGAAGATCGCCAGCATCAGCAGCAGACCCCGTCCGACTCCCACGTATCGACGCTAAGGGTATGCGTGGTCGCCCGCCACCCGATTGCCGACATCCGCACGCGAGAAGACCGGTCCCCGGGACGGGAACCGGTCATCTCGGCACTGCTCTTCCTCACCGCCGGGGAACCGGTGCTGTCACTCGGGCGAGGAGGTGACATAGAAGCGGGGCATGGGGAGCATCCGCAGGCGGAGGCGGGCCCCCGAGTGGCGCAGCTGCCAGGTGAGTGCGAGCAGCGCCGCGGCCAGTGAGATCAGCCCGCCGATCCAGATGCTCGCGCCGGCGCCGAAGGTCTCCGCCACCCAGCCGATGATCGGCGCGCCGACCGGGTTGGTGCCGAGGAAGACGAGCACCCACAGGGCCATCACCCGGCCCCGGAAGGCGGCGTCGACGCCCAGCTGCACCCGCTGGTTGGCGGCCTGGGCGAAGAAGACCATGAAGAACCCGGTCGGCAGCAGCAGCGCCACCACCAGCCAGTACGCCGGGGCGAGCCCGACCAGGGTGCCGAAGCCGGCGCAGCCGACGGCGGCGCCGAGCACCAGCCAGACCGAGGGGCGGCTGCGTCGCCCGGTGCCGGCGAGGGCGCCGATCAGCGCGCCGACCGCGAGCGCGGTGCTGAACAGGCCGAATGAGGCGGCGCCGGTGTGGAAGACGGTCTTGGCCAGCGCGGCGAGGGTGAGCTGGAAGTTGAACAGGGTCATGCCGACCACCGACATCAGCGCCATCGGCAGCAGCAGGTCGGCGCGACGCCACACGTACCGCAGCCCGTCGATCACCTTCGCCTGGTCGCGCTCGCCGACCGGCGGGAGATCCTTGCGGTGCAGCTCGGCGGGGCGCATCCGGACCACGTTGACCAGGGGGGCGATCGAACTGAGCGCGGTGAAGAGGAAGACCGGGCCGACGTCGAAGGCGGCGATGGCCAGGCCGGCGACGGCCGGGCCGACGATCCGGGCGGAGTTGAACACCGCCGCGTTGAGCGAGAGCGCGTTCGGCAGCAGCGACATGCCGACCAGTTCGGAGACGAAGGCCTGCCGGACCGGGGTCTCCACCGCGTTGGCCACGCCGAGCAGGGCCGCGAACGCGAAGACGTGCCAGAGCTGTACCAGCCCGGTGAGCACCAGGACGCTCATCAGCAGCGCCAGCACCGTCCAGAAGGCGTTGGCGAGGAAGAGCAGCAGGCGCTTGTCGTACCGGTCGGCGAGGCGGCCGGAGAGCAGGGTGAGCAGGAGTACGGGGGTGAACTGGAGCGCGGTCACCACGCCGAGCGCGGTGGCGGAGTTGTCGGAGAGCTCGAGGACGAGCCAGTCCTGGGCGATGAACATCATCCAGACGCCGATCAATTTGATCAGCTGTCCGGTGGCGAAGAGTCGGTAGTTGCGGACTCGTAGGGACTGGAACATCGTGCTCAGCTTCGCCTGCACTCTTGGTGCGCCTCCTCGCGGTCGTACGCGTCATCGTCGGCGGACGGCGCGGACCCGGTGGCGCGGGTGCGGTCAGGCGCGGGCGAGCTCCTGGAGGATCTCGGCGGCCCGCCGCAGCGTGTCGCGGTCGTCCTCGTCGAGCGCGGCCAGGCGGCCGGCGAGCCACGAGTTGCGAGCCCGCTCGAACTGGTCGAGCACGGCCCGGCCCCCGTCGGTCGGCGCCAGGATGACCTGTCGGCCGTCGGTCGGGTGGGGGGTGCGCTGCACGAGGCCGCGCTCCTCCAACTTCGCGACGATCTTGGTCATCGTCGGCGGTTGCACCCGCTCGATGTCGGCCAGTTCCCGGGGCGTCAGCGCGCCCGCCAGCTTGAGGCTGGTGAGCGCGGAGAGCTGGGTGACCGTCAGGTCGCCCACCGGGCGGGCCTGTCGGACCCGCCGGTTGAGCCGGGTGATCGCATCTCGCAGCTGAGGGGCCAGCTGCGCCGGTGGCACGCGGTTCGCCGTCACCGTCCGCTCCGTCACAATCGTTAGCTTAACTAATGAGCCTGGCTAACGACATGCGATATGAGCATGCTCACCAGGAGGTTTGTCCTGATCAGTGCCGGGTAGGGAGGCGACTGTCCGGCGCATCGTCCCAGATCGACGGCGGCCGGGAAAGACCGATCGCGTACCCTTTCCCCGTGCCACAGGAGCAGCCGCCGAGGCCCGAGCCACTCGACCCGCCGATGGTCCCGTTCGCCGTCGCCGGGCTGGTCGCCTGGGCGGTGGTCGGGCTGGTGCTGCTGATCTTCTTTCGGGGCTGGCTCACCGAGCACGGGCACCAGAACTGGCTCTGGACCTGCCTGGCCGGTTTCCTGTGGGGCTTCCCCGGCCTGGCGACGATGATGCGGCACGACGCCAACCGCCGTCGCCGACGGGCAGCGGCCGAGCGGCCCTGAGCCCCGCCGCGTCAGCGGTCAGGGGTGGCCGTACGGCTCCGCCGGCTCGGCCGACTCCACCGAACCCGGTGCCCGGCTGACCGACATGGCCTCGACCGCGCTGTCGTCGTAGACGGTGGGCAGCTCGTCGACCGGGGTCTCGGCCGCCTCGACCAGCGTCTCCGAGTGGGCACCGCACCCGTGGTCGGCGCTCACCACCCGACCGTCGTCGGGGGCGTAGAAGTTGCCGCAGGCGCCGAAGGAGAGCCGCAGCGCGCCGGCCAGCGGCAGATAGAAGCCGCAGGTGCCGCAGCGGGCGGCGGCCGGCGCGGCCACCGAGATCGGGGCGGACGGGCCGTGGTCGCCGTCGTACCAGCGCTGGGCGGCGTCGGCCCGCCCCTCGCGGGACAGCACCCGGGGCCGGCCCAGGCCGAGTTCCCACGCGGTCTCCTCGACCGCCGGGTCGTCGGAGAGCAGGTAGCCGGGGGCGAGCCGCTCGTCGTCGGGCGAGGTCGGCAGCAGGTCACCGGGGCCGAGGTCACCCGGCTTGAGGCGCTCCTGCCAGGGCAGCCAACCCGGGGCGAGCAGCGCGTCCGGCCCGGGGAGCAGCACCGTCTCGCAGAGGGTGACGGTGCGGCTGCGCGGCACCCGGGTGACGGTGACGGCCCAGCGCCAGCCCCGGTAGCCGGCCATCCGACATTCGAAGTAGTGGGTGACGAGCCGGTCGCCCTCGGCCACGGCCTGCAGGTGTTCGCCGACGTCGGTGGGGTCCACCTCGGTGATGCCGGCGCGGGCCACCTCGACGGCGGCGGCGCAGACCTGGTCGAGGCGGGCGGCACGGGTGGAGGCGGGCCTGGTCACCGGTCCATTGTTCCCCATGGCTGCCGTGGACCGACAGGCACTCCCCGGAGTCGTTCTGGACAGGTGCGGGAGCGCGGCTGGATCGGATGGGCGAGGATGGTGCACATGCCGCTGTCCTCCCGCTCCGGGCGGTCCGTCCTCGGGCGGACCGTCGGCACGGGCATCCGCGCCACCCGCCTGCTGCTGCGCGGCTCGGTGAGCGGCGGACGCTGGATGACCCGCCGGGCCGGCATGGCCCGGGCCCGCAGCGCCGGCAACGAAGTCGGCATGGTCCGCCTCTTCGACCTGCACGCGCTCTCCTGCGCCGGGGACACCCTGATCGCCATCGGCCTGGCGGGGACGATCTTCTTCGACGTCCCGCTGGGCGAGGCGCGGAACAAGGTGGCGCTCTACCTGCTGGTGACGATGGTGCCGTTCGCCATGCTCGCCCCGGTGGTCGGGCCGCTGCTGGACCACTTCCGGCACGGCCGCCGGTACGCGCTCGCGGCGACCATGCTCGGCCGGGCCTTCCTCGCCTGGTTGATCTCCGACTACATCGGCAGCTTCGGTCTCTACCCGGCGGCGTTCGGCGTGCTCGCGCTCTCCCGCGCGTACGGAGTGGCCCGCTCGGCGGCGGTGCCCCGGCTGTTGCCGGAGGGGGTCGGGCTGTCCCAGGTCGGGGCCCGGGCGAGCGTCTACGGCACGGTGGCCGGGGCGCTGGTCGCGCCGATCGGGGTCGCCGCCTTCTGGTTCGGGCCGCAGTGGCCGCTCCGGGTGGCCTCGGTGATCTGTCTGGTCGGCATGGTGGTCGCCCTGCGGTTGCCGCCCCGCGCCGACTCCGAGCCACCGGAGCGAGTTCCCCATCCGCTGCGGGCGCTGCGTCGACGGGACCGGGAGCGTCCGCTGGGCCGGGGCCGTCCGGCGGGTCGGGTGGTGATCGCCACCCTGATCGGCGCGGCGGCGCTGCGCAGTGTCTACGGCTTCCTGCTGCTCTTTCTCGCCTTCGCGATCAAGGCCGGCGACCTCACCACCGACTTCTTCGGCCGGAACCTGAGCGCCCAGGCCGCGCTGGGCCTGATCGGCGGCGCCCTGGCGGTGGGCGGCTTCCTGGCCACCGCGGTGGGCACCCGGCTGCGCATCCACCGGCCGACGGCGATCCAGTCCAGCGGCATGATCGTGGTGGCCGGCGTGGCGGTCCTCGCCGCGTTGAAGTTCTCGCTGCCGCTGGTGGCGCTCCTCTGCCTGGTGACATCGCTGATCAGCGGGATCGCCAAGCTCGCCGTCGACGCCTCGATCCAGGAGCGGATCCCGGAGCGGCTGCGGGCCAGTTCCTTCGCGCACTCGGAGACCGCGCTGATGCTCGCCTTCGTGGCCGGTGGCGGGCTGGGGCTCGTACCCTTCGACGGCCGGATCGGGATCGCGGTCGCGGCCTGCGTGGCCGCGCTCATCGCCGCCCGTGGCGTGCTGGTCGCCGGTCGGCTGCGCGACGAGCGGCTGATGGGCCGCCCGCTCGCCGACGAGGAGCTGGCCGCCGAGCAGACCGGACGGGCCGCCACCGCGACGGCGGCTAGGGCGACGGCAACGGCGACGGCGACGGCGACCGACGAGTACGCCGATCCCGCCCCGACCTCGCCGGCCCCGCCCGGCGGCGGGGCGAGCACGACGGTGGACGAGGATGATCTCGCCCCGCCCGGCTTCCACATCTACCGCCCCTCGTCGGCGGTCGGTGGGCCGGGTGGTGCGGAGGACGAGAACCGCCGGGAACCGAGGGGGCCGCTGGCATGACCGGACTGTTGGTGGTGACGGCGGTGCCCGCCGAGGCGGAGGCGGTCCGGGCCGGGCTGTCCGACGACTCGGTGACCGTACTGCCGGTGGGGGTCGGCCCGGCCGCGGCGGGAGCGGCGACCGCCCGGCTGCTCGCGCTCGCCGAGTCCGCCGGCCGACCCTACCGGGCGGTGGTCAGCGCCGGTATCGGCGGCGGTTTCGTCGGCCGGGTGGCGGTCGGCGACACCGTGCTGGCGACCCGCAGCGTCGCCGCCGACCTGGGCGCCGAGTCGCCCGAGGGCTTCATCCCGGTCGACGAGCTGGGCATGCCGCCGGAGCTGCTCGGCGTCGGCAACGACGTACCCGTCGACCCCGACCTGCTGGCTGCGCTGCGCACGGCCCTGCCGGCCGCCGCGGTGGGGGCGGTGCTCACCGTCAGCACCGTGACCGGCACGGCCACCGGCACCGACGCGTTGGCCGCCCGGCACCCCGACGCCGTGGTCGAGGCCATGGAGGGGTACGGCGTGGCCGTCGCCGCCGCCCAGGCCGGGGTGCCCTTCGCCGAGCTGCGGACCGTGTCGAACCCGATCGGTCCCCGGGACCGGGGAGCGTGGCGAATGAAGGAGGCCTTCGCCGCCCTCACCGAGGCGGCTCACGCCCTCCGCTGACCGGTCGTTCCCCCCGCAGCTGTTTCCCACCGCAGCGCCGTCGGCCGGCTCCACGCCACCTGGAAACCGCAGGCGACCAGGAACCCGGCGCCGCCGAACTCCGCGACGGCGTGGACCGTGCCGACACCGATTCGCGCCATCTCGGTGCGGATCGCCTCGACCAGCCGACGTCCGATGCCCAGCAGCCGATGTTCCGCGCCCACCAGGACGCCGTCGAGCACGAGCTCCCGCCGGTCGCCCAGCTCGTAACCGAGCAGCAGGTCGACGCTGCGCTCGTGCGCCCGCAGCTCCCCGACCAGCTCCCCGTCGGGCAGCTCGGCAAGGAACCGCCACGAGGTCGCCGGAAGCCCGATGTCGGTGAACCGCCGCACCCGAACCTCACGCCGGACCTGTTCACGCCGCCGATGCCGATCCCGCTCGCCCCGATCCCGTACGAAGGTCGCCGCCGGCAACGGGAGCGGCCATTGCCCGGGCGGTAGGTCGTACCAGTGCGACCACCAGGCCCCGGGCCAGTCCCGTGGCTCCCGGACCGGACGGGCATCGAGGTGCGCGGGGCAGTGTCGACCCGCCGCGTCGCGGACCGCCTCGTGCGGCACGACCGGCAGCGAGTAGGCCACGTCCGGGCTGGCCGAAGTCACCACGGCCGTCCCGGCGGTCCCGGCGGGGGCGGCAGGGGCGGCAGGGGCGGCGAGAGTGACGGTGAGGCACCCTCCCGCCGCCGTCAGGAGCCGCTCGAAGGTGCGGAAGCGCGGATCAGTGGTCAGCCCCGACTCCATCCGGGCGATGGTCGCCTGCGGCACCCCGGAACGTGCGGCCAGTTGTCGTTGGCTCAGATCGGCCTCCCGCCGCAGCGCCCGCAGGGTTGCCCCAAGGTCGAGCTGCGGCCGGGGCTCCGTCGACTCCGTCACCAGCCCATGCTCGGTGCCGGACTGCCCCTCCTCAACACCTGCCGCCAGCCTGTGGAAAACCCTGTGGAAATCGCCCCCGGCTGGGGATGGAGGGGACCGGACAACTCGCTACGAGTTTGATGACGTGAATGAATCGGCTCCTCTCCGGCATTCGGGCATTCCTGGTCCCCTCTGACGGCCGAGGCTCCGGCGCCGACGAAGACGGCCTGATTCATATTCGTCATCAAACTCGTAGCGAACTCCAGACCCGTCCGCCCAAGGACGCGGGCGCGCCGGAGGAGGCGGCAGCCGCAGGGCAGGAAGAGAGACGGGCAGGAAAAGAGGCATGGACCGGAGGCGGGCGGGCGATGCCTACGAGACGGCAGCCGCCGGGGACAGGACGAGACGCCGGGCGCGGGCCCGGACGGACGCCAGGAAGCGGAAGCCAGGCGCGGCGGTGGAGGGCGGCGGTCGGGTGGGCGGCGGTCACAACGGTGCCGGGGGCGCGGGGGTGGGGACGGGGGCGGGGCTAACGTGGGGGTGTGGCGCTCTCGCTGGCTATCTCGCCCTGTCCCAACGACACGTTCGTCTTCGACGCGCTGGTGCACGGGCGGGTACCCGGCGCGCCGCCGGTGAAGGTGACCTACGCCGACGTGGACGTCACCAACACGGCCGCCGAGCGGGGCGCGTTCGACCTGGTCAAGGTGAGCTATGCGGCGCTGCCGTGGCTGCTCGACGACTACCACCTGCTGCCCTGCGGCGGCGCGTTGGGCCGGGGCTGCGGGCCGCTGGTGCTCACCCGGGGCGACCGGGCCGACCTGTCCGGCGCGACGGTGGCGGTGCCCGGCGAGCGGACCACGGCGTACCTGCTGTTCCGACTCTGGGCGGCGGAGCAGCCACCGGCGCGGATCGTGGTGGTGCCGTTCCACGAGATCATGCCGGGTGTCGCCGCCGGCACGTACGACGCGGGGCTGGTGATCCACGAGGCACGCTTCACCTACCCCCGGCACGGGCTGACCGCCCTGGTCGACCTCGGTGAATGGTGGGAGGCGGACACCGGGCTGCCGATCCCGCTCGGCGCCATCCTGGCCCGCAAGGGCGTGGTGGACCCGGTCGAGGCGGCCGGTTGGATCCGCGAGTCGGTACGCCAGGCGTGGGACGACCCGGAGGCCAGCCGGGGGTACGTGCTCTCGCACGCGCAGGAGATGGAGCCCGACGTGGTGGACCGGCACATCGCCCTCTACGTCAACGAGTTCACCGCCGACCTGGGTGAGGCCGGCTTCGCCGCCGTGGAAGCGCTGCTGGGCCGGGCCGCCGACGCCGGGCTCGTCCCTCAGACCTCCAGCTCGCGGGCGACCGCGTGGACCAGCTGAGCGATCTTCTGCGCGGTCTTCTTCTCCGGGAACCGACCCCGGCGCAGGTCCGGCTGGACCTTCGCCTCCAGCACCTTGATCATGTCCTCGACCAGCCCGTGCAGCTCCTCGGCCGGTCGGCGACGCAGCTCCGCCACGGAGGGCGGTGCCTCCAGCAGCTTGACCCCCATCGCCTGGGCGCCCCGCCGGCTGTCGACCACACTGAAATCGACCCGCTGGCCACCCTTCAGGTCGCTGACGCCCGCCGGTAGCGCGCCCTTGGGCAGGAACACGTCGCCACCCTCGTCGCTGGTGACGAACCCGTATCCCTTGGCCGCGTCATACCACTTCACTCGACCCGTCGGCACCTGAAAACCCCTGCTTCACTCGACACCTCTACCGCTCCAAGGCTAGCCCGATGATCCGGTCGAGCGCCGCCGGGAATGCGCCTAGATCATCCAACACCAGCGCCGCCCCGGCGGCCCGCAACTCGTCCGTCGAGCAGGGTCCCGTCGCCACTCCCAGCCCTGGGATTCCCGCCGCCTCGGCGGCCACCATGTCGGCCACGTGGTCGCCGACGTAGAGGGTCGCGCCGTGCGCCCGCAGCGCGGTCGCCTTCTCCTCGGCGAACAGGTCCCCGGCCAACTCGTCCACCGCCAGCCCCAGGTGGTCCAGGTGCAGCTTCGCCAGCCGGCCCATCTTCGAGGTCACCACCGTCACCCGGCCGCCGCGGGCGTGCACCGCTTCGATCGCCGCCGCCGCGCCGGCCATCGGCAGGGTCGGGGTGATCGCGTACGCCGGATAGAGCTCCCGGTACGTCGTCACCGCCTCCTCCACCTGCTCCGGCGGGAACCAGCGGGCGATCTCCACCCGCAGCGGCGGGCCCAACCGGGACACCGCCGCGTCGGCGTCCACGTGCACACCGGTGCGTGCCGTCAGGGCCCGGTACGCCGCGGCGATGCCGGGACGCGAGTCGACCAGGGTCATGTCGAGGTCGAAGCCGACCATCAGTGGGGGCATGTCGAGAACGTACCCGCACATCCCCGGCCCAGCCGGACGTCCGAGGGGCGGGACCGGCCCTCGTCGGGCTAGCGTGGAACGACGATGACCACCTCACTCGCCGACCATCTGCGGACCCTGCCCGACGAGTCCCTGGCCGCCCTGCTCCAGCTGCGGCCCGACCTCGTCGTGCCGGTGCCGGCCGACGTCTCCGCGCTCGCCATCCGCGCCCAGTCCCGGGTCTCGGTGGCCCGCGCCCTCGACGGGCTGGACCAGTTCACCCTGCTGATCCTGGACGCCGCCCGACTCACCCGCGACCCCGAGCAGGGCGGCACCGCCACCGACACGATCCTGGCCATGGCCACCGCCGGTCCGCACCCGCCCGCCCCGACCGACGTCCGGCGCGCGGTGGACAAGCTCCGCGCGCTCTTCCTCCTGTACGGCCCGGAGCACGACCTGCGCGTGGTGGGCGGCGTCGACGAGGTGTCCCCGTACCCGGCGGGCCTGGGCCGACCGGCGGCGGAGCTGGACCCGCGCACGGCCGCCCTCTGCGCGGACCCGGCGACGCTGCGGCGGACGCTGCTGGCCGCTCCCCCGTCGGCGCGGGCGATCCTCGACCGACTCGCGGCCGGACCGCCGGTCGGCAGCGTGCCCCAGGGCGCGCTCCAGGCCCCCGCCGTCGGCGCGGAGGACAGCCTCCCCCCGGACGACACGAACGGAGGCGCGCCGACCGGTTCGCCGATCCGGTGGCTGGTCGACAACCGGCTGCTCGTCCCCGTCTCGGCGGGGCGGGGCAGTGGCACCGTCGAGCTGCCCCGCGAGGTCGGCCTGCTGCTGCGCCGCGACAGCGGTCCGCTCGGTCCGCTGCGGACCAGCCCGCCGCTGGTGGCGAGCCCGCCGCGCGAGCCGAAGGCCGTCGACTCGGCCGGCGCGGGGCAGACCATGGAGGTGGTACGCCACACCGAGGCGCTGCTGGAGAGCCTCGCCGCCGAACCGGCCCCGGTGCTCCGCTCCGGCGGGGTGGGCGTCCGGGACCTGCGCCGGCTCGCCCGGGCGCTCGGGCTGGACGACCCGACGACCGCGCTGCTGTTCGAGGTCGCGTACGCGGCGGGGCTGGTGGGTGAGCTGGAGCTGACCGGCAGCGCCGGCGCCCGCTACGGCGGCGACCAGCAGATCCTGCCCACCGGTGGGTACGAGGTGTGGCGCGCCGGTTCGCTCGCCCAGCGCTGGGAACACCTGGCCCGGGCCTGGCTGGGGATGACCCGGCAGGTGGGGCTGGTCGGGCAGCGGGACGAGCGGGACCGGCCGATCTCGGTGCTCTCCGCCGAGGCGGAACGGGCCGGCGCGCCGGGTGCCCGACGGGCCGTGCTGGGGGTGCTGGCCGACCTGGAACCGGCCGCCGCGCCCACCCCGGACGAGGTGCTGGAGCTGCTGGACTGGCGGACACCCCGGCGGGCCCGGGGGCGGGAGGCCGCGCACCGGGAGGTGCTGGCCGAGGCGGCCCAGCTCGGCGTGACCGGGCTCGGGGCGCTCACCTCGTACGGGCGGCTGCTGCTGGCCGACGTGGCGGACGCCGACGAGCGGGGAGCGGACGACCCGCTCGGGTTGCGTTCCGAGGCCGAGTCGGGTGACCCGTCGACGGCCGTCCGGGCGTTGGACGCCCTGCTGCCCGCCCCGGTGGACCACTTCCTGCTGCAGGCCGACCTGACCGTGGTGGTCCCCGGCCCACCTGATCCGGCGCTCGCCGGTGAGCTGGAGGTGGTGGCCGAGCACGAGTCGGCCGGCGGGGCGAGCGTGCACCGGATCACCACGGCCAGCATCCGGCGGGCCCTCGACGCGGGCTACACCGCCGACGACCTGCACGCGCTGTTCCGCCGCCGGTCGCGTACCCCGATCCCACAGGGGTTGACCTATCTGGTGGACGACGTGGCGCGCAAGCACGGCGGGCTGCGGGTCGGCTCCGCCGGCGGGTACGTCCGCAGCGACGACGAGGCGCTGCTGACCGAGGTGCTGGCCGACCGGCGGTTGGAGCCGCTGGCGTTCCGGCGGCTCGCGCCGACGGTGCTGGCCACCCCGTACCAGGTGCAGCGGATGCTGCTCGCATTGCGCGACGCCGGTTACGCGCCGGTGCCGGAGGACGCCAGCGGCGCGGCGGTGCTGGCCCGGCCGAAGACCCGGCGGGCGCCCGCCCGGGTGCCGGTGACGACTCGCAGCCTGGACCCGCTGGCCACCCCGAAGCTGCCGCTGCCTCGGCTGCTCGGCGTGGTGGAGCAGATCCGGCGCGGTGAGGCGGCGGCGCGGGCGGCCCGGCGGGCCCCGGCGGTGGTACGCGGCGGCGCGGCGGCTACCGGTCCGGCGCCGGCGCACGGGCACACCGAGGCGCTGGCGGTGCTCCAGCAGGCGGTACGGGACAAGGCGCTGGTCTGGGTGGGCTACGTCGACGCGCACGGGGCGACCGCGTCCCGACTGCTGCGGCCGGTGTCGATCGGCGCGGGCTACCTGCGCGCCGAGGACGAGCGGACGGAGATGCTGCACACCTTCGCCCTGCACCGGATCACCGCGGCCGTGCTGGAGGACTGACCCGCCCGACGACTCAACCGCCGACGCGAGCCCAGGTGCCGGGCCGGCCGGATCAGGTGCCCGGGCGGCGGCCCATCACGACCACCCGGGTGCCGATCGAGCCCAGCTCCCAGAGCCGGACCGCGTCGGCGTGCAGCAGGTTCACGCACCCGTGCGAGCCGATCGCCGAGTTGTGCAGGTACGTGGTGGTCTCGTGGAACCCGATCCCGCCGTTGAACTGCTGCCAGTACGGCAGCCACACCTCGTACGGGTTGGACCACTCCTTCAGGTTCCGCCCGCCGACGGAGTAGGTGCCGGCCGGGGTGGCGTACCCGGCCATGCCGGTGCGGGTGACGGTGGGGCCGAGCAGCACCTTGCCGCCCCGCATCGCCCAGACGGTCTGCCGGGTCAGGTCGACGCAGAAGGTCAGCCCCGACCCGCCCTTGCAGCGGTGCACGTCGGTGCCGGCCAGCCGCTTCGCCACGTCGTACGTCGTCGAGCCGGCGCGGCCGGCGGCGGGGCTGATGCCGTACCGGCGCTGGAACTTCTTGATCGCGGCGCAGTCGGCGGCGGACTGCTTCCCGTCCACGGTGAGCTTCCCGAACCCGCCCAACCGACTCAGGTACGTCTCCACGTCCCGCTGGTGCTCGCCCTCCGGGCAGCCGGTGAACCCGGTCGGCTTCGGCTTCGCCGTCGGCGTACGGCTGGGTTTCGGGCCGGCGGTGCGGGTGGGCGTCGCGGACGGGGACACGGTGGGGGGTCGGCTCGGCGTGGGCGGCGCGCTCGCCCCCGATGCTGTCTCCGTCACGCCGACGGGTGCCGGCGCTGCCGCCCCGGAGCCGCCGGCCTGCGGATCGAGCGCGCACGCACCCACGCCGGCCAACACGACAACCGCCAGGGCGACGACCCGAGCGACGAACCGGACACGCGGCATGGGCCCTCCTCCGGGCAGTTGTCCCGCTTGCTAGACGTACGGGACAACCATGACGTTGCCTGTCGCGCGCAACTTTTTCCGGACACCGTGCGGCGTGCAACACTGGATGGTCGGCCTTCGGCAGGTCAGCCGGGATCGGGCGACGCTTCGGCAAGGGAGAGGACACTGTCTTGAGCGGTGGACCACTGATCGTGCAGTCGGACAAGACCCTGCTGTTGGAGATCGACCACCCCGACGCGCAGGCCTGCCGGATGGCGATCGCGCCCTTCGCCGAGCTGGAGCGCTCCCCGGAGCACGTGCACACCTACCGGCTCACCCCGCTGGGGTTGTGGAACGCGCGGGCCGCCGGTCACGACGCGGAGAGCGTGGTCGACTCGCTGCTCAAGTACTCCCGCTATCCGGTGCCGCACGCGTTGCTGGTCGACGTGGCCGACACCATGGACCGGTACGGCCGGCTCCAGCTCGCCAACGACCCGGCGCACGGCCTGGTGCTGCGGGCGCTGGACCGGATGGTGCTGATCGAGGTGGCGAAGAGCAAGAAGCTCGCCGGCATGCTCGGCAACAAGATCGACGACGACACGATCCAGGTCCACCCGTCGGAGCGGGGCCGCCTGAAGCAGGCGCTGCTGAAGCTCGGCTGGCCCGCCGAGGACCTGGCCGGTTACGTGGACGGCGAGGCGCACCCGATCGAGCTGGCCGAGGACGGCGGCGACGGCGGCAAGCCGTTCACCCTGCGGTCCTACCAGCGGGAGGCCGTCGAGGCGTTCTGGGCCGGCGGGTCGGGCGTGGTGGTGCTGCCCTGCGGCGCCGGCAAGACGCTGGTCGGGGCGGCGGCGATGGCGGAGGCGAAGGCCACCACGCTGATCCTGGTCACCAACACGGTCGCCGGCCGGCAGTGGAAGCGCGAGCTGATCGCCCGCACCTCGCTCACCGAGGACGAGATCGGCGAATACTCCGGGGAGCGCAAGGAGATCCGCCCGGTCACCATCGCCACGTACCAGGTGCTCACCTCGCGGCGCGGCGGCGCGTTCACCCACCTGGACCTGTTCGGGGCCCGCGACTGGGGCCTGGTCGTCTACGACGAGGTCCACCTGCTGCCCGCGCCGATCTTCCGCTTCACCGCGGACCTCCAGGCCCGCCGCCGCTTGGGCCTCACGGCAACTCTGGTACGCGAGGACGGCCGCGAAGGCGACGTGTTCAGCCTGATCGGCCCCAAGCGGTACGACGCCCCGTGGAAGGACATCGAGTCGCAGGGCTGGATCGCCCCCGCCGAGTGCACCGAGGTCCGCGTGACCTTGACCGACGCCGAGCGGATGGCGTACGCGACGGCCGAGGCCGAGGAGCGCTACCGGATGGCGGCCACGGCCCGCACGAAGCTGCCCGTGGTGCGGGCCCTCGTGGACCGGCACCCGGACGACCAGGTGCTCGTGATCGGCGGGTACATCGACCAGTTGCACCAGCTCGGGGAATACCTGGACGCGCCGATCATCCAGGGGTCGACCACCAACAAGGAGCGGGAGCGGCTGTTCGACGCGTTCCGCTCCGGTGAGGTGCGGACGCTGGTGATCTCCAAGGTGGGGAACTTCTCCATCGACCTGCCGGAGGCGGCGGTGGCGATCCAGGTCTCCGGCACCTTCGGCTCCCGCCAGGAGGAGGCGCAGCGACTGGGCCGGGTGCTCCGCCCGAAGGCCGACAAGCGCCAGGCCCACTTCTACACCGTCGTCTCCCGCGACACCATCGACACCGAGTACGCGGCCCACCGGCAGCGCTTCCTCGCCGAGCAGGGGTACGCGTACACCATCGTGGACGCCGACGACGTCCTCGGCCCGTCCCTGCCGTCGTTCGACTGACGCCCGGCCGGGCGCGGGTGCCGGGCGCACGCGCTACAGCTTTGATGACGGATACGAATCAGCCACCCCGTCAGCAGAACCTTCGGGGGCAACATCGATGAGGTATACCGCCAGAATTGAGCGCTCAAGCGCGTGGTGGGCGATCAGCGTGCCGGAGCTCAAGGGTGTCTTCTCCCAAGCTCGCCGCCTCGACCAGGTCGAGGGCATGGCACGCGAAGCCATTGCCCTCATGCTCGACGTCGACCCGCACACCTTCGACCTCACTGTGCAGGCCGCAGGAGGTGACTCGCCCGCGTGAGGGGCGCTGCGGCACCTACTCGCGCTGATCTGCCATGTCCTCTTGCCCTCCTAAAGGGCACACGAAGACTTACATGCCGCTAGATAGGCGCATAAAGGGCAGGGGCCGGCGCAGGCTCGAGCCCGGTCCTCAGGACCGGGTGGACTCGGCGACGAAGACGCCTCGACCTGGACGGCCCACCAGCACACCTTGCTCGCGCAGCGTTGCCACCGCTCGGTGGATAGTCGAGACCGACACGTCGTAGTGGTCGGAGAGCTGCTGCGTGGACGGGATCTGCGACCCGGGCGGGAACTCGCCCTCCTCGATCCGCCTCAGCAGATCCTTGATCAACTCGCTCATGGTCGGCGGAATCGGCACGTGGAGGCCCCTTGCAGTCGGTTGGCCCTCCCAGTATTGAGCAACAGGTGAAACAGCGGCAATAACTGACGTAGGAGCAGTAGGCAGGCGCCCTAGAGAGATTCGACAGGTAAGAGAGCGTTGACAGAGGTGATAGGTATCGGTAGCGTCGCTCTCGGTGATGCGGTGCTGCTGCGGTCGGTTGGCGCCTCTCGTACCGGTCTCGCATCGCCGTCGAGACCTCAACCCTGCGCGCTCCCCCGGCGCGGCCCTGCCGTTCTCCCTGCTGAGGCGGCAGGGCGGGGCGGTCTCCGCCGGCCTCCGACGGCGGAGGCCGGCCCCTCCCCCACGACCCGCGACCTCCACGAAGGGCGGTCACCTCGTGCGCAACCTGCTCCGCCGGCTGACCCGCCGGCACCACGCTCCGCAACCAAATCCGGCCCACGGGACGCCGCTGAACCGCGCCCCGCTGCGCCCCTGGCAGGTGCGGGAACGCTGCTTCAACGTCCGCCGGCGCGGCGTCGACCCAGTCGAGCTGCGCGCCTTCCTGCATCGGGTCGCCGACGAGCTCACCGTCGCGCAGACCGCCCTGGTCGCGGTGCAGGAGGAGAACGTACGCATCAAGAACGCCCTGCGTGCCTGGCAGAGCGCCCAGTCGGCGAGCCACCGTTACCGATGACCGAGCGTTGGGTGATCCACCTGCCGGTGACCGCGCCCGACCTGCACCGGGCGCGGATCTTCGCGCGTACCGCGGCTCGGGTGTTGGCCCAGCTCACCGCCCGCGTCGAGCCGGGCGGGGTGACCGTGTCGGCCGAGGACGCGCAGTCCGTACGCCACTGGGTGTTCTGTGATCGGCCGCTGCCGGGCGGGCGCGGCCGGTGCGCGCTGCCGACGGACCACACCTCCGCCTGCGCGCCGCGCCCACCGTGGCTCCGCCGACGGTGATTCATTTACGTCATCAAACTCGTAGTCACTTGAGGTGGAGGTGGCGACCGCCGACGCCTCCGGGGCCCGCGCCGGCCGGCGGGGCTCGGAGGCGGCACGCGTCGGAGGGCAGGGCCCGGAGGCGGCACGCGCCGGACGACCGAGCCCTGGAGGCGTCACGGCGGCGCCGAAGGCGCCAGGGCGCTGCTGGCCGGCGGGCTGCTCGCGCTGACCCTGCTGACGGTGGCCGGTGCCGACGCAGGCTCAGCGGCGGAGCGCCGTCTCCCGGTCCATGTGGGACAGCTTCTCCGGGTTGCGGACGGCGTAGATGCCGGTGATCAGGCCGTCGTCGATGCGCAGGGCCAGCACGCTGTCCAGTTCGCCGTCGAGCTGCACGACCAGCGCCGGGTGCCCGTTGACCTGCGTCGACCGCCACGACGTGTGGTCCGCGATCCGGCCCCAGCCGCCGGCCAGCAGCCGGGCCACCTTGTCCACCCCGACGATCGGCCGGGGTACGGCCTGCTTCACGCCGCCGCCGTCGCCGAGCAGGACGACGTCCGGCGCGAGGATGTCGAGCAGACCCTGCAGGTCGCCGGTGTCGAGGGCCCGCCGGAACGCGTCGAGCGCGTGTCGGGTCTCGGCCGCCGACACGGCCTGGCGGGGCCGGCGGGCGGCGACGTGGGCGCGGGCGCGGTGGGCGATCTGCCGGACCGCGGCCGGGCTCTTGTCGACGGCGTCGGCGATCTCGTCGTACCCGAGGTCGAACACCTCGCGCAGCACGAACACCGCGCGTTCGGTCGGCGCGAGCGTCTCCAGCACCAGCAGCATCGCCATCGAGACGCTCTCGGCCAGCGCGACGTCCTCGGCCACGTCGGGGGTGGTGAGCAGTGGCTCCGGCAGCCACGGGCCGACGTACGACTCCTTGCGGCGCCCCAGCGTCCGCAGCCGGGTGAGCGCCTGGCGGGTGGTGATCCGCACCAGGTAGGCGCGCTGTTCGCGGACCGCGCCCAGGTCGACGCCCGCCCACCGCAGCCAGGTCTCCTGGAGTACGTCCTCCGCATCCGCCGCCGACCCCAACATTTCGTACGCGACGGTGAAGAGCAGGTTGCGGTGCGCCAGGAACACCTCGGTGGCCGGGTCCGTCGGGGGCGTGTCCGTCATCGGTGACTCCTGTCCACTCGCCACTGCGTCACCCACGTGATGCCGGAGCCCACGGTTCTGTGACACCCGGAGGCTGTGGCGGTCGCCACCCGTCCGCGCCGTCACAGCGTGCCGACCGCCGGCATCTCATGGTCGTCCCCACGGAACAGAGCGCAACGGAACAGAGCGAAGGACGGAAGCCATGGACGCCCGATTCAACCTCTTCGAGAACGAGCTGGCCATGAGGTTCGCCAAGCGGTTCGCCAACGCCGGCCTGGTGATCCAGCAGTCGCCGCTGCCCAAGGCCACCCAGGAGTTGGTGTCGCTGCGGGCCAGCCAGATCAACGGCTGCGGCTGGTGCATCGACATGCACACCAAGGATGCCCTGGCCGAGGGCGAGAGCGCGGTACGCCTCAACCTCGTCGCGGCCTGGCGCGAGTCGACCGTCTTCACCGAGGCGGAGCAGGCCGCGCTGGCGCTCGCCGAGGAGGGCACCCGACTCGCCGACGCCGCCCCGGGCGTCTCCGACGAGACGTGGGCCCAGGTCCGCAAGCACTACGACGACGACCAGGTCGCCGCGTTGGTTGCGCTGGTCGCCCTGATCAACGCGGCCAACCGGTTCGCCGTGATCGTGCACCAGAAGGGCGGCTCCTACCAGCCCGGCATGTTCGCCGACGCCTTCAACTGACCCACCCGACCCCAGGTCTCATGATCGTCTGCACGTCAGGGCACCGACACGCCGAGCCGGAGTGCAGTCGCGTGCAGACGATCATGGGACCGTGATGACGACCTTGCCGAAGGGGTCGGCCGACTCGTAGTGGCGGAACGCGGCTTCCGCCTCGTCGAAGGGGAAGACGCGGGCGATCACGGGGCGCAGCCCGTTCGCCTCGATGGCGCGGTTCATCGCCACGAAGTGGGCGCGGCTGCCGATCGCGATGGGGCGGACGGTGGCGCCGGCGGCGAAGAGCAGCCCGGAGTCGACCGCCGGGCGCTCACCCGAGCGGAACCCGACGCAGGCCACCTGCCCCGCCAGCGCCACCGACCGCAGCGACCGGTCCAGGTCCCCGACCACGTCCACCACCCGGTCCACCCCGCGACCGTCGGTCAGCGCCCGCACCCGAAGCTGCCATTCCGGGTACGTCCGCCGGTCCACCACGTCACCCGCGCCGAGCCCCGCCAACCGGGCCGCCTTGCCGGGGTCGCCCGTCGTGGCGATCACACGGGCACCGAGCAGCCGCGCGAACTGCACGGCGAACAGCGACACCCCGCCCGACCCGAGGGTCAGCACCACGTCGCCGGCCCGTACCCCTTCCAGCGCGTTCCAGGCGGTGACCGCCGCGCAGGGCAGCGTCGCCGCCTCCTCGTCGGACAGGTGCGTCGGGACGGGCACGAGCGCCGCCGCCGGCAGGACGGCGTACTCGGTGAGCATGCCGTCGAGCGAGCCGCCCAACTGCGCCAGGTAGGCCGGCTCCAACGGCCCGTCCCGCCAGTACGGGAAGACCGCCGCCGCCACCCGCTCCCCCTCGGCCGGCCGGTCGACGCCCGGTCCCCGGGCCACCACCACGCCCACGCCGTCGGAGACCGGCACCACGTCGGGCCGGACCGGGAGGACGTAGGTGCCGCGCAGGATCATCAGCTCCCGGAAGCTCAGCGAGACCGCGCGGACCGCCACCAGCACCTCGCCCGGCCCGGGCGTGGGCCGCTCGTGTTCCCGTACCGCCAGGCCGGCGATGCCCGCCCCCGAATCGACGTGGAAGCTGCGCATCATCTCGAACCCTCTCCGTCGGGCATCACCGGTCGGGTCGACCTTCCCGGCGCCCGTGCCGGCGGACAATTCCCCGCAGGGAATGGCGGCGGGGCAGCGGTGGGAGTAGACACGGTCCGGTGACCGTCCTGTCCGGATCCGACGACTACGCGACGGTGCTGCGCCGGTGGCGGACCCGCCGCCGGGTGAGCCAGCTCGAACTGGCGCTGCGCGCCGGCACCACCCAGCGGCACGTCAGCTTCATCGAGAGCGGGCGGTCCCACCCCGGTCGGGCGATGCTGATCCGGCTGGCCGAGTCGTTGGAGGTGCCGCTGCGGGACCGCAACGCGTTGCTGCTGGCGGCCGGTTACGCGCCCGCGTACCCGGAGAACCGGTTCGACGGTCCGGGCCTCGCCGCCGTCCGCACGGCCCTGGAGCGGGTGCTGGCCGGGCATCTGCCCTTCCCGGCGGTGGTGGTCGACCGCGCGGGCACGCTGCTGCTGGCGAACGCCGCCTTCACCGCGCTGACCGCACCGGCCGCGCCGGAGCTGCTGGCGCCGCCGGTGAGCGTGCCCCGGGTGCTGCTGCACCCCGACGGGCTCGCGCCGCTGATCGTCAACCTCGACGAGTGGGCCTGGCACGTGATCGACCGGTTGCGCGCCGAGTCGGTCCGCAACCAGGACCCCCGGCTGGTCGCGCTGGTCACCGAACTCGCCGCGCTCGCCCCGGACCGGCCCCGGGAGCCGGGCCCGGACTACGTCGGGTTCGCCGTACCGTTGCGGTTGCGGCACCGCGACGGCGAGCTGCGGCTGCTGACCACCCTGACCCATTTCGGTACGGCGGTGGACGTCGCCCTGGCCGAGCTGCGGATGGAGGCGTTCCTCCCCGCAGACGGGCAGACCGCCGCCGCGCTGGCCGCCCTGGTCTAGAGGGTGTGGGTGACGCGCTCGGCGGCGACCCGGCTGTCGCGGGTGGCCAGGTCGAGGTGGGCGCAGAGCACCACCGAGGCACCGACGGACAGGGGCGCCAGCAGCCACTTCAGCGGCTGCTCGTGCTCGGCGGCGTCGACCAGCAGCCGGTCCCCGGCCCTCAGCCCGAGCTGCCCGGCGACCTCCTTCGCCAACCGACCCCATGCGCCGTAGCTGGTGCCGTCCGGGCTGGCCGGATCCGCCGGGTGGATCGCGGTGTACGCCGGCGTGGTGGCCGGGTGCCGCAGCACCTCCGCCGACCAGTCCAGCCAGCCGACCGGCACCTCCGTCAGCGGCCCGGCACCGGTGCCGACCAGGTAGCGGTGGGTCCCCTCGGGCACGTCCTCCAGCCAGTCGTCGAGCCGTTCCGGCGTCACGAGGACCGCGTCGTACGGCCGGTCACCACCCGCTTCGAGCACCGGCAGGCCGGCGGTCGCCCGGGGCCGGAACGACACGGCCAGCCCGACCGACCACGCCCCCAGCAGCACCGCCGCGGTACGCCAGTGCGGCGGCAGCAGCACCGCGACCCGGCTGCCCGGGCCGAGCCCGCACCCGTCCCGCAGCAGCCCCGCACTCCGCGCCACCCACTCACCGAGCTGGGCCGCGCCCAACTCCGTCCGCTCCCCGGTGACCCCGTCGAGATACGTCAGCAGCGCCGGCTCACGATCGGTGGACGCGACACCGGCGACGGCGGTGGACTGCCCGGCCATCAGATCCTCCTCGCTGGGATCCGCCCACCCTATCGAGCACGACCCTGCGGGCGGGGTCAGCGCGTCGGGAGTTGCGGGCCGGCGTCGAGCAGCGGGGCGAGCAGGTCGCCGGACTTCTCCACCCGCTTCAGCACCTCCGTCGCCGTGTACGGCTTCGTCGAGGGCCGCTTCCCGGCCGCGCCCGCCTCCACCTCGTCCCAGGTCAACGGGGTCGACACCGACGGCACCGACTGGGCCCGCAGCGAGTACGGCGCCACCGTCGTCTTCGCCGCGTTGTTCTGGCTCCAGTCGATGAAGACCTTCCCGGGTCGCAGGTTCTTCGCCATCTTCGACACGATCAGCTTCGGGTGCGCCTGCTCCAACTCCTGCGCGATGCGCCGGGCGTAGGCGGACACGTCGTCGGCGTCCTGCGTGCCGGCGATCGGGCAGCAGAGCTGCATGCCCTTCTTCCCCGACGTCTTGGGGTAGGCGGAGACCCCGTCACGGGCGAGCCGGTCGCGCATCAGCAGCGCCACCTGGCAGCACTGCTTCAGCGCGGCGGGCGCGCCCGGGTCCAGGTCGACCACCATCAGGTCCGGGTGCGCGCCGATCTTCCACTGCGGGGTGTGCAGTTCCAGGGCGGCGAGGTTGGCCAGCCAGACCAGGGTGGGCAGGTCGTCGGCGACCACGTAGTCGATGGTCTCCCGGCCCTTGCTGGAGCCGGGGGCGGGCAGGTTCTCGGTGCGTACCCAGGCGGGGGTGGCGGCGGGGGCGTTCTTCTCGAAGAAGGAGCCACCGGTGACGCCGTTGGGGAAGCGGATCCGGGTGACCGCCCGGTCGGTCAGGTGCGGCAGCAGCACCGGGGCGATCCGGGTGTAGTAGTCGATCACCTCGCCCTTGGTGAACCCGGCCTCCGGATAGAGCACCTTGTCCAGGTTGGACAGCTCCAGGGAGCGTCCCTCGACGTCCACCTTGAACCGGTCAGCCGGCATCGTCGACCTCCTCGGGCGGCTTGTCGGGACGCAGCCGCAGGATCCGGGGGAAGCGCAGCCGGCCGTCGGGGGTCTGCTGGCCGTACTTCACCTCCACCACCACCTGCGGAGTTACCCAGATCGCCCCCCGGGCATCCTCGCGCGGCACGTCCCCGGCGAACGGCGACGCGCCGGTACGCAGCGGTTCCAGCTCGCGCAGCAGTTCCCGCTCGATGGCCGCGCCGATGCCGCCGCCGACCCGCCCCCGGTAGACCAGCCGACCGTCCGGGCCGGGCACCCCGACCAGCAGGCCGCCGATCTTCCGCGCGCCGGGCCGCCAGCCGCCCACCACGAAGTCGGCGGTGACCTCCAGCTTGACCTTCACCCAGTCCGGCGAGCGCACCCCGGGCCGGTAGGCCGAGTCGACCCGCTTGGCCATCACCCCTTCCAGGCCGTGTTCACCGGCCGCCTGGTAGGTGGCCGGGCCGTCGCCGAAGCGCGGCGGGACCGCCCACCGGGCGGCCCCCAACCCGAGCGCCTCCAGGGCCGCCCGCCGCTCCCGGTAGGGGCGCCCGGTCAGGTCCCGGCCGCGCAACCGCAGCAGGTCGAAGATCATGTACGTGACGGGCACGCTCGCCGCCAGCCGGGCCGCCTTCGCCGCGTTGCGGACGTGCATCCGCTCGGCGAGCGCCGTGAACGAGGGCTGGCCGTCGGTGAAGAGCACCACCTCGCCGTCCAGCAGCGCGTCGTCGACCTGCTCGGCGAGGGGGATCAACTCCGGGTACGCGACGGTGATGTCCACGCCCGAACGGGCGTACAACCGCTGGCGGTGACCGACGATGTCGGCGAGCGCCCGGACCCCGTCCCACTTGAACTCGTACGCCCAGCCGGCACCGGCCGGGAGCTGCCCGGTCATCGCGAGCATCGGCTTCATCGGCGCGCCGGGCACCTCCTGACTGTAGTTGCGCACGGAAGCGCGTGCGTCCCCTTCGATCATTTGCGATCCTGGGCAGAACCGGGGAGAGGAGCGGCGGTATGCGGGCGATCTGGAAGGGAGCGGTCTCCTTCGGCCTGGTGTCGATCGGGGTGAAGGTCTATTCGGCCACCGAGGAGAAGGACATCCGGTTCCATCAGGTGCACCGCTCCGACGGCGGCCGCATCCGGTACAAGCGCACCTGCTCGGTCTGCGGCGAGGAGGTCACCTACGACGACATCGCCAAGGGGTACGACATCGGCGGCGGCGAGATGGTGATCCTGACCGACGAGGACTTCGCCGACCTGCCGCTGACCACCTCGCACGCGATCGACGTGCTGGAGTTCGTCCCGGCCGAGCAGGTCGACCCGATCCTCTACAACAAGGCGTACTTCCTGGAGCCGGAGGGCACGGCCACCAAGCCGTACGTGCTGCTGCGGGACGCGCTGGCCGACTCGGAGCGGGTGGCGATCGTCAAGGTGGCGCTGCGCCAGCGCGAACAGCTCGCCACTCTGCGCGTCCGCGAGGGGGTGCTGCTGCTCAACACGATGCTCTGGCCGGACGAGGTGCGTACCCCCGATTTCGGTTTCCTGGACGAGGACCTGAAGGTACGGCCGCCGGAGCTGGCGATGGCCAGCTCGCTGATCGACTCGATGGCCGGCGAGTTCGAGCCGGACGCCTTCACCGACGACTACCGGGCGGCGTTGCAGGAGGTCATCGACGCGAAGGTCGAGGGGCGTGAGGTGGTCCAGCCGGAGGAGGAAGAGGCCGCGCCGGCCGCCGCGGTGGACCTGATGGCGGCGTTGAAGGCGTCGGTGGAGCGGGCCCGGGCGGCCCGGGGCGAGCAGCCGGAGGGCGGGGCCGGCGAGCCGACCCCGATCTCGGCCGCGCGCTCGGCCAAGCAGGCGGCTGCCGCCAAGAAGGCACCCGCGAAGAAGGCGGCGGAGAAGAAGGCCCCCGCCAAGAAGACCGCCGAGAAGAAGACGGCCGCGAAGAAGGCGGAGCCGGCGAAGAAGACCGCCGCGAAGAAGGCGCCCGCCAAGAAGGCCGCCGAGAAGAAGGCCGCCCCGCGCAAGACCGCCTGACCTGCCGTTTGCCGGCGACCGTTCGGATCGGCCGATGCGCCCCGGAAGCTGATCTTGAATGACCGAGCGGACGGTTCAGCTAAGTGGTTGAGGCGGCAAAGATTGTTCAGTGACAACCGATCCCCCCACCCAGCCCTGGTCGACACCATCCCAGCCGCCGGTGGGCCCGTTCCCGCCCACGTTCGCTGCTCCGGCACCGGCCGCGCCCCGGCGCAAGCTCGGCACCGGCGCGATCATCGGCATCGTGATCGGCGCACTCTTCGTCGGCTGCTGCGGTCTCGCCGGCCTGGGTGCCCTGTTCTCGGACGATGATCCGAAGTCCACCGCCGCCATCTCGGCCAGCCCGACGCCGGTCCCGGCCGTCCCGTCGCTCGTCCCGACCACGGCCGCGGCTCCGACCACGGCCGCGGCTCCGACCACGGCCGCGGCACCGACCACCACCCCGCCGGCCCCGCCGACGCCCACCACCGTCGTCATGCCGAACCTCGTCGGGATGAACGCCGCCGTCGCGCAGGACAAGCTGGAGAAACTCGGCCTGACCAACGTCCAGCTCGGCAGCCAGGACGAGAACGACACCTTCGTGATCCTCGCGGCGAACTGGACGGTGACCAAGCAGTCCCACAAGAAGGGCAGCCGGGTGGCACTCGACGACGTCGTCGTGCTGACCTGCACCAAGCAGCGGTGACCGGTCACCCTGCCGGGTCGGCCGCCCGGCAGGGTGACGAACCGGGCTCAGCCCCGGCCGAGCTTCTCCGTCGGGGTGATCCGGACGATGACGCGCTCCTCGCCGGGCTGCCGGAACGGGTAGGTGTCCTGGCCGAGGTACTTCTGCGCCATCCGGTCGATGTGCTCGTCCGCGCCCTCGGTGACGAACTCGGCGGTGCCCTTCACCCAGAGGGTGCGGAAGTCGTTCGCCTTGTCGACGACGGACACCGCGACGATCGGGTTGCGGGCGATGTTGACGTACTTCTGCCGGCCCTTGGCCGTGTTGAACACGATGTGCTCGCCGTCGGTGTCCACCCAGACCGGGGTGACGTGCGGGGAGCCGTCGGCCTCGATCGTCGCCACGTGGGCGAGCTGCGGCTCGGCGAGCAGGGCCAGGTCTTCTTCGGTGAGGATCGCCATGGTCGAAAACTACTACCGGAACGTGTCACCGGCGGCCCGCATGTCCGTTCCGGTCCGGCCGTGGGAGCACGCGGGGCGTCGGGGCGGGTACCGTGTGCGCTGGTCTCGGCGGCGGCCGCCGGGTCGCACCCACCACCCAGCAGGGAGTCGACGTGAGCGAGCGCGTGCAGAACCGGTCGGCGGGCCAGGGCCCGGGCAGCAAGGCGGAGCGGCGGCTGGCCGCCCAGCTGGCGGCGAAGAAGGCCGCCGAGGCGAAGCGCCGCCGGCAGTCGATCCTGGGTGCGGCCGTCGGTGTCATCGCGGTGGTGGCGCTGGTCGGCGGCCTGGTCTGGATGAACAGCGGCGACGACGACAAGAAGCCGACCGCCGGCAGCCCGTCGTCGGCGGCGGCCACGCCGGCCCAGGAGCAGCAGCCCACCGCCCCCGCCCCGCAGCAGCTGCCGCCGGGTGCGGACCCGGCGCTGGCCAAGGAGCCGACGGTCGGCAAGGGCACGGGTGAGCTGACGAAGCTCACGGTGACCACCCTGATCAAGGGGAAGGGCGCGGCGGTGAAGGCCGGCCAGCAGATCACCACCAACTACGTGGGCGTGCTCTACAAGGACGGGAAGCCGTTCGACTCCTCGTGGAGCCGGGGCGAGCCGGCCACCTTCCCGATCGGCGTCGGCCAGGTCATCCCGGGCTGGGACAAGGGCCTGGTCGGGGTGCCGGTGGGCAGCCGGGTCCAGCTCGACATCCCGGCCGAGCTGGCGTACGGCAAGACCCCGCCGCAGGGCGCGCCGGCCGGCCCGCTGCGCTTCGTGGTGGACGTGCTCGCCGCCCAGTAGGTCACAACCGTCTTCCGTCCGGTCACCTACCGGCAGTAGGTTCACAGTCACCGTGGGCGGCTCGCTGCGCCCACGGTGACCTGTCACCGAACCTCGGAGGTGCACGTGGCGGCGCTGGACGACATGAGCGGGCTCGCCCGGGTGCTGTGGACGCACTTCGAGCCGGTCCACGCGGTCACCTACTTCCACCCGCGGGCCCGCGCCGCGTACGAGGCGGTCGGGCTGCGCGGCTACTGGCGGGGCTACTTCGCCGGCCGGGCCGCACCGCTCGGCGCCACCGAGGCCCCACCGGTGATCGCCGCCTTCTTCAGTTTCGCCCCGCGCATGGTGGAGCGGGCGTTGCCGTCGGTGTGGCGGCTGGCCACCCCGGCGGAGGCGCTGCGCGCCCGGCTCACCGGCGCGGTGCAGGCGCTCGCCGAGTTCACCTACGAGCTGCCCGAGACGCACCTGGTCGAGGCGGCCGAGCTGCTGGAGGCCGCCGCCGGCCGGGTGGAGACCGCCGGCCGGCTGCTCGGCGCGGTCAACGCCGCCCTGCCCGCCGGGGAATACCCGCTGGCCCGGCTCTGGCAGGCCGCCACCACGCTGCGCGAGCACCGGGGTGACGGGCACGTCGCCGCGCTGGTGTCGACGGGACTGGACCCGATCGAGGTGCTGGCCTGGCGGTGCCGGGTGGACCAGTCCCGCGAGTTCCACCGGATGGCCCGCGGCTGGACCGACGAGGAGTGGTCGGCCGCCGACGAGCGGCTGGTCGAGAAGGGCTGGCTGACCGCCGGGCTCGCGCCGACCGCGCAGGGCACCGCCGCCTTCCGGGCCGTCGAGGAGGCCACCGACCGGGCGGCCGCCGGGCCGTGGCGGGCGCTGGGTGCGGAGCGTACGGAGCGGCTGCGAGAGTTGCTGGAGCCGATCGCCCGCCGCTGCGGCTCGATCATCCCGAAGCAGAGCCCGATGGGCCGGCCGGCCGCCGAGGCACCCGCGCGGTGACCCGTCCCGTCCGGCAGGATGGGGGCGTGGTGGACGCGGTGATCTTCGACCTGGACGGCGTGCTCGTCGACTCCGAGCCGGTCTGGGAGGAGGTCCGGCGGGCGTACGTGGCCGCGCACGGCGGCACGTGGCAGCCGGACACCCAGCGCCGGCTGATGGGCATGAGCACCGGCGAGTGGGCCGCCTACCTCAGTGGTGAGCTGGGCGTCGACCGGGGCCCCGAGCAGGTCGCCGCCGAGGTGGTGGCGGAGATGACCCGGCGGTACGCGCAGCGCGTACCCCTGATCGACGACGCCGACGCGGTGGTGCGGCGGCTGGCCGCACGGTGGCCGCTGGGGCTGGCCAGCTCGTCGCCGACCCGGCTGATCGCGGCGGCGCTGGCCGCCGCCGGCCTGGCCGACGCGTTCGCCGCGACCCTGTCGACGGAGGAGACCGCGCGCGGCAAGCCGGCCCCGGACGTGTGGCTGGCGGTGGCCGACCGGCTCGGCGTCGACCCGACCCGCTGCGTGGCGATCGAGGACTCCTCCAACGGGGTGCGCTCGGCGGCGGCGGCCGGCATGACGGTGGTGGCCGTCCCGCACGGGTCCTACCCGCTGGACCCGGACGCGCAGGAACTGGCGGCGGTGCTGCTGACCTCGGTGGACGCGCTCACCCCCGAGGTGGTGGAACGCGCGGCTTGCTCCTGACGCGGCGTCAGGTCCTAGCGTCGGTTCCGGTCGTCGCAGGGTGCGGTGACCACGCGAGAGGGAGTGGGACGTGGCGTCCACCTGGCGGATCGGCGAGCTGTGCCGGCGTACCGGACTGACCGTCCGCACGCTGCACCACTGGGACCACGTGGGGTTGCTGCGGCCGTCCGCGCGGAGCTCGGCGGGGCACCGGCTCTATGCCGAGGGGGACGTGGACCGGCTGTACCGGATCGTCGCGCTGCGCGAGCTGGGCCTGCCGCTGGAGACCATCGGCGGCCTGCTCGACGACCGTACGCCGGGCGGACCGGAGCTGGCGGAGCTGCTCGGGGACCATCTGGCGCACGTGGAGCGGCAGCTCGCCGCGCTGGGCGGCCTGCGGGACCGGCTGGCCACGCTGGTGCCGCTGGTCCGGTCCGCCGGGAGCGCCACGCCCGTCGACCTGCTCGCGGTTATCGAGGAGGTGAGCAGGGTGGACGACACGGTCCGCAACTACTTCACGCCGGAGCAGCTCGCGGCGCTCGACGAGCGTCGGGCGCGGCTCGGTGAGGAGACCGTCCGGGGTGTCCAGGACGAGTGGCCGACGCTGATCGCGCAGGTGCAGGCGGAGCTGGACGCGGGGACCGACCCGGCCGAACCGCGGGTGCGGGCGCTGGCCGGGCGCTGGATGGAGCTGCTGGAGGCGTTCCACGGCGGCGACCCGGGGCTGCGGGACTCGCTCTACCGGATGCAGGCGGAGAACAGCGAGCAGATCAGCCAGCAGTACGGCGGCCCGTCGCCGGAGCTGATCGACTACGTGAAGCGGTCCGTCGCGGCGGGCTGACCGCCGCTCGCCGGCCGGTCGGGACCCCGGCCGGCGCTCAGATCGCCCGGCTCCGGCTGGACCTCGGCAGGTGACGCCGGGCGCCGGGCCAGGCGGTCGGGCCGCCGCGTGGGCGTCGGCGTGGGCGTCGGCGGACTGGCCCGGTCCGGTGGCGTCCGCGCCGTCGCGCGCCGCCGCCGGGACCGGGTCCGCCTCCGGTTCGTCCCGCATGCCATGCCTCCTGCCGCCGACTACCCGGTTGTACGGTTTCCGGGTCGGTCCGGTTCGGCATGACCGGGAACCGGCCGGGTAGGGCAGCGCACGGTGGCGACGGTGAGGAGACGGCGATGAAGGCGATCGTGTACGAGCGGACCGGTGACCCGTCGGTGCTCCAGTTGGTCGACCGGCCGGTGCCGGAGCCGGGGCCGGGTGAGGTGCTGGTGCGGGTGGCCGTCTCCGGGGTGAACCCGACCGACTGGAAGGCGCGGCGGCAGTGGCCGCTGCCGGCGGGCTGGCAGACGCCGGGGCAGGACGGCGCCGGTGTGGTGGAGGCGGTCGGCGAGGGCGTCGACCGGCAGTGGATCGGCGAGCGGGTGTGGCTCTGGGAGGCCGCCTGGCACCGCACCTGGGGCACCGCCGCGGAATACACGGTGATCCCGGTCCGGCAGGCGGTCCGCCTGGGCGACGCCTCCTTCGAGCTGGGCGCGTGCCTCGGCATCCCGTTCCTGACCGCGCACCGCTGCCTCACGGCCGGCGAGTTGATGCCGGACAAGCTGCACGCCGGGGCGTTGAGCGACCACGTGGTGCTGGTGCAGGGCGGCGCGGGCGCGGTCGGGAACGCGGCGATCCAGCTGGCCCGCTGGGCGGACGCCTGCGTGATCGCCACGGTCAGCAGCCCGGAGAAGGCGCAGTTGGCGGCGGCGGCGGGCGCGTCCTTCGTCATCGACTATCGGCAGCAGGACGTGGTCGAGGAGGTCCGCAAGATCGCCCCCGACGGGGTGCACACGATCGTCGAGGTGTCGGCGGCGCGGAACGCGGCGGCCGACGTGCAGCTGCTCCGGACCGGCGGCGCGGTCTGTGTGTACGCCGACGACGGCGGCACCGAGGTGAGCCTGCCGCTCCGGCCGCTGATGGTGCTGAACGCCCGCTGGCAGTTCGTGCTGATCTACACCGAGCCGAAGGCGGCGAAGGCGCAGGCGGTGGCGGACGTGGCGGCGGCCGTCGCGCAGGGGGCGGTACGCGTCGGCGAGGAGGCCGGGCTGCCGCTGCACCGCCACTCGCTGGCCTCCGCGCAGGCGGCGCACGAGGCGGTGGAGAACTCGGTGGTCGGCAAGGTGCTCATCACGACCAGCGCCACCGAATAACGCGAAACGGATTTCTCAGACATCAGGACAGAGGCGAACAAGTTTCGCGAGAATGACGTTGCGGGACCACCCGCATGGACGGGCGGCCCCGGCGCGGTGCGAACGCCGGGGCCGCCCTCTGGGGAGGGATGTCCGTGAGGCCATGTCCCTACCCGTTAGGCGACGGTACGCCGTAAAGCGTTACGGCGCGGTCAGTTCCCGCACTACGAGCCCGCCGTCGGCGTATTGCGACCGGACGACCTTCTTGTCGAACTTGCCGACGCTGGTCTTCGGCACCGCGTCGATGAACGCCCACCGCTCCGGCAACTGCCAGCGCGCCACCGACTTCGCCAGGAAGTCGCGCAGCTCCTCGGCGGTCACCGCGGCGCCCTCGCGGACCACCACGGTCGCCAGCGGGCGCTCGTCCCACCGCTCGTCCGGCACGCCCACCACGCAGGCCTCCAGCACCACCGGGTGCGCCATCAGGGCGTTCTCCAGCTCGACCGAGGAGATCCACTCCCCGCCCGACTTGATCACGTCCTTGGCGCGGTCGGTGAGGGTCAGGTAACCGTCCGGCGAGAGCGTGCCGACGTCCCCCGTACGCAGCCAGCCGTCGCGGAACTTCTCCTCGTCCGGGGTGTCGTCACCGACGTACGTGGCGGTCACCCACGGCCCACGGACCTCCAGCTCGCCCACGGCCGTCCCGTCGGCGGGCAGCGGCTCGCCGAGCGGTCCCACGATGCGGGCAGCCACCCCGGCCGGCACCCGGCCCTGGGTGTAGCGGTAGCGCCAGGCGTCGTCGCCGGTGGCGCCGGCCGGCGGCCGGGAGACCGAGCCGAGCGGCGACATCTCGGTCATCCCCCAGGCATGGATCACGTCGATGCCGTGCCGGTCGTGGAACGCGTGCATCAGCGCCGGCGGGCAGGCCGAGCCACCGACGATCACCTCCTTCAGCGAGGAGGTGTCCACGTCGTGGCTGTCCAGGTGGGCCAGCAGGTCGTTCCAGATGGTCGGCACCGCGCCGGCCAGGGTCGGCCGCTCGGCGGCGATCATCTCGGCGATCGGCGCGGCCTGGAGGAACCGGTCCGGCATGATCAGCGACGCGCCGGAGAGGAACGCCGCGTAGGGCAGCCCCCAGGACATCGCGTGGAACATCGGCACGATCGCCAGCTCGCGGTCGGTCGGACCGAGACCGAACCCCTCCGGCATGCAGACCTGCAACGAGTGCAGATAGATCGAGCGGTGCGAGTAGGCCACCCCCTTGGGGTGGCCGGTGGTCCCGGAGGTGTAGCAGAGCGCGGCGGCGTCGCGCTCGTCCAGCTCCGGCCAGTCGTACACCTCCGGCCGGTCGGCCAGCAGGGCGTCCCAGTGGTGTACGGCGATCCGGTCGCCGGCCGCGGCCACCAGCGGGGCCGGGTCACCGCCGCCGACCACCACCACGTGCCGCACCGTGGTCATCTCGCCGAGCACCCGGGCCAGCAGCGGGATCAGCGTCGAGTCGACCAGCACCACCCGGTCCTCGGCGTGGTTCGCGATGTAGGCGACCTGGTCCGGGAAGAGCCGGATGTTGAGGGTGTGCAGCACCGCGCCCATGCTCGGCACCGCGAAGTAGGCCACCAGGTGCTCGTTGTTGTTCCACATGAAGGTGGCGACCCGCTCGTCGCCGGTCACCCCGCACTCGGCCCGCAGCGCGTGGGCCAGCCGGGCGGCCGTCCGGCCCACCTCGGCGTACGACATCCGGCGCGGTTCGGCGCCGGTCCAGGTCACCACCTCGGCCGTGCCGTGCACGGTGGCGCCGTGTTCGAGGATCCGGGAGATCTGCAGGGGGGCGTCCATCATCGTGCTACGCATGGGTAACAAGCTAGTGTCGGCGGTCACACGTTGGGAAGTGCGGAATCCCGGTCCACCTCGCCGAACGGCCGTAAATTGGCCCGGGTGAGCATCTCCTGGGCAGATTCGTACGTGGGGCAGCTGCGCGCCCTCGCCGGTGACCGCACCCTGATGTTCGTGGGCGCCCGCGCCGTGGTCCGCGACAACGCCGCCCGGGTGCTGCTGATCCGCCGCTCCGACAACGGCCAGTGGGCCCTGCCGGCCGGCGCGATGGAGCTGGGCGAGTCGATCGCCGACTGCGCGGTCCGCGAGGTGTACGAGGAGACCGGGCTGCGCGCCCTGCGGGTCAGCGCCTTCGCCCTCTACACCGGCCCCGACCGCACCCACACCAACATGTACGGCCACACCTACCAGATCTTCACCACCGCGTTCCGGATCGACGAGTGGGACGGCGAGCTGGCCCGGGTCACCGACGAGACCACCGACGCCGGCTTCTTCCACCCCGTGGAGTTCCCCGCCCCGCTCTCCGCGAGCGTCCCGGAGACCCTCGCCGACCTGGACGTCTTCGAGCAGACCAACCGGCTGATCCTCAAGTAGCCACCGCCGACCGAGCCGGCCGGGCACAGCCCGGCCGGCGCCCCCGTGGCGCCGGCCGGGAAGCATCGGCTCCTGTTCAACAGACGTCGAGCCGCGTGATTGCGTTACACCACAGGCATCGATCCGTCAGAGCATCGTCTGGGACTTCGCCTCCATCTCGGCGGCGGCCTCGGACTTCGACTCCTTCGACAACGGCTTGCCGCCCGGGGCGGCGGCCTTCCCGCCGAGCGGGTCGGCGCCGCCGGTGGCACCCTGCGGGCCGGCCCCGCGCAGCTCCCGGTTCGGCATGGCCAGGGTCACCAGCACGGCCACGATGGCGATCAGCCCGGTGGTCAGAAAGACCAGGTGCAGCGACTCGACGAACGCGGCCTGGATGGCGGCGCGGACCGGCCCGGGCAGGGCGAGGATGGTCGCCGGATCGTTGATCGAGATGTTGGCCCCGCCACGGGCGGCCACGGCGGCCCGCTGGTCCGGCGGGAGCTGCGCGATGGCGCCCGGCAGCCGGTCGGCCAGCTGCGCGGTGAGCTGCGACGACAGCACCGCGCCGAGGATCGCCACCCCGAACGAGCCGCCCAGCGACCGGAAGAACGTCGCCGCGGAGGTGCCCGCGCCCAGGTCGCGCGGGTCCACCGCGTTCTGCACGCCGAGGATCAGCGACTGCATGCACAGGCCCAGGCCGACGCCGATCACCACCATGTAGCCGAAGGCCAGCCAGAGCGAGGTGTCGACCTGGAGCTGCCGGAACAGCAGCATGCCGACCACCAGCACGGAAGCGCCGGCCACCGGGAACCACTTGTAGCGGCCGATCCGGCTCATCGCCCGACCGGTCAGCACCGAGGTGACGATGATGCCGGCCATCATCGGCAGCATCAGCAGACCGCTGCGGGTCGGCGAGGCGCCCTTGACGATCTGGAGATAGAGCGGGATGAAGATGATCGACCCGAACATCACCAGACCGAGCACGAAACCCGCCGAGTTCGCCAGCGCGAAGGTGGCGCTGCGGAACAGCCGCAGCGGCAGGATCGGCTCGGCGACCCGGGCCTCCTGGAGCACGAAGAGCACGGCCAGCACCGCGCCGGCCACGAAGAGCCCGATGATCACCCCGGAGCCCCAGGCGTACTCGTTACCGCCCCAGCTCAGCGCCAGCAGCAGGCAGCTCACCCCGGCGACCAGCAGACCCGCGCCGAGCCAGTCGATGGCGTGCTCCCGCCGCTGGAACGGGATCAGCCGCATGACGTGATAGCAGACCACGATCGCCAGGATCGCCAGCGGCACGTTGATATAGAAGATCCACCGCCAGTTGGTCTCCGCGAAGTAGCCACCGACCAGCGGCCCGGCCACCGACGACAGCCCGAAGACCGCGCCGAAGAGCCCCTGGTAGCGACCGCGCTCCCGGGGTGAGACGACGTCCGAGATGATGGTGAACGCCAGCGTCATCAGGCCACCCGCGCCGAGGCCCTGCACCCCCCGGGTGAGGATCAGCTGGGTCATGTTCTGCGACAGGCCGGCCAGCAGCGAGCCCAGCAGGAACGTGCCGATCGAGAAGAGGAAGACCGGCCGGCGCCCGTACAGGTCGGCCATCTTGCCGTACAGCGGGGTGGACGCGGTGGAGGCGAGCAGGTAGGCGGTCACCACCCACGAGTAGTGGTTGATCCCGCCCAGCTCGCCGACGATGGTGGGCAGTGCCGTACCGACGATGGTCTGGTCCAGTGCGGCCAGCAGCATCCCGGTCATCAGGCCGAACATCAACAGGCGGATCTGCCGCCCGTGCAGCACGGCACGGGGCTCAGCGTGGCTGGTCATCCCGCCGTGCTTCCCCGCCGGAAGCGAAACATGCTCCCGACGGGGCGAAACCCGACCGTCCGGCTAGTCGACCGACACCCGGTACGACCGGCCGAGCGTGGCGCACGGATCCGGCGTCACCCGGGCCGCGCCGGCGATCAACGGCAGCGCGTCGGTGGTCATCTTCACGACGAGCGGGTCGGTGTCCGGCGGCAGCGGCGGCACATAGAGCTGGCCGACGCCGTAGCGGACCAGCCATTCGCGCCGCGCCGCCACCGGGAGGTCGGCGAAGTTCCTCGGGAACACGGCGGTCCGCCGGCCGGTCAGCGCGGCGTGCAGCCCGGCGAGGCGGCCGTCGGACATGGTCAGCGTGGTGTCGGCGTGACAGCGGCGCAGTTCCTGCTCGACCGCGCCGCCGGTCAGGTAGTCCGGTCGGGGCGGCACGGTGCTGAACTGGTGGCCGAGCGCCCAGCCGGCCGGCAGTGCCAGCAGGGCGACGGCGACGGCGGTCCCGGTCCGCCGCCCGGCCAGCCGGGCCGGTGCGGGTGCCCGACTGATCAGCCCGATGGCCATCACCAGCACGATCAGCACGACCAGGGAGAGATAGCGCGGGTACGGGTAGCCCGTGGTCAGCTCGGCGGAGAGCACCTGCACGGTGAAGGCGGCCAGCGTGCCCAGGCCCGGCAGCAGCCACCGCCGCTCACCCCGCAGCGCCAGTCCGCGGCGCAGGAGCAGCAGCCCGGCCAGCGCGGTCGCCACCACGGTCGGCGCGTCCAACCCGGCGAGCACCGCCTGCGTGGCCACCGGGGGGAGGTTGCGACCGACCCGGGCCAGCCAGCCCACCGGGTCGTCGGCGACCGTCGGTACCTGGCTCACGTCGGGGAAGAAGTCCAGGATGTGAAGCGGCGGGACGGCCGACGCGACGAGGCGGTTGTCCGCGACGAAGGGTGTGCCGAAGTGGGCCAGCCCGTAGATCGCCCAGGGCACCATCAGGACCGCGAAGACCAGGCCGGCCGCCAGCAGGCCGCGCCAGTGCCGGCGGCGCGCCACGATCACCAGCACCGCCAGCAGGGCGACCGCGAGGAGCGTGTCCGGCCGGGTGAGCACGATTCCGGCCGCGGCGGCACCCGCCGCCGGCCCGGCCCACCCGGGACGCCGGGCCGCCGTGACCAGGGCGAGGAGCAACAGGCTGAGCAGGAGCCCGGCCAGCGGGAAGGTCCGACCCGACAGGACCTCGTCGACGTACGGCGGGAAGCCGAGCAGGCCCACCGCGACGACCGGCCCGAGGGCCCGCACGCCGAACCGGCGGCCGAGCACCGAAAGCACCCCGGCGGTGGCCAGTACGCAGCCCGTGGCCGCCACCAGGGCGGCGTGCGGACCGGTCCGGGTAACCGCCGCGGTGAGGCCGATCAGCACGGGCCACAGCGGCCCGAACGACATCCCGTACGGGGCGGTCGACTGGTAGCTGCGCCAGCCGTCGATGTGGAAGAAGTCGGCGCCCAGGTGCCGGGACAGCTCGTAGTAGCCCCACGAGTCCGGGCTGTACGGCGGACCGTTCCAGTACCGGACCAGCAGCGCGGCGAGCACCACGACCAGCGTCACCCACCCGGCGGCCACCAGCCAGCCGGGCCCGACCGGTCCGCTCCGGTCGTCCACCCGGCCGGCGTCCGGGTGGCTCTCCACCCGCGTGGGGGCGCTCACTGCGCCAGCCCGATCGTCGTCGGGTCACCGGCCACCTGCCCGCGCAGGAACGGCCCCGGCGGCCCGGCGGTCTGCCCCGGCACCTCGGCCGCCTGGCACACCACCGTGTCCCGCACCGAGTACATGGGCCGGGCCCGCACCTCGACCAGGATCCGGGCCAGGTACTCGCCGAGCACCCCGAGGATGAGGAAGAGACCGGTGAAGCCGCCGGAGACCAGGATCGCCAGCGTGGTCCAGCCCTGGATGAGGTTGGACTTCACCAGGTAGACCACCACCGCGTAGCAGATGCCGGCAAGGGAGAGCACGCCGAACGCCAGGGACAACCGGTGCGCCACCCGCAGCCCGAAGCCGGAGAACGACAGCAGGATGTCGAAGGCGAGGCTGGACGTCTCCCGGTCCAGCCGCCGCCGCTGCGCGGTGGTGTCCACGGTGATCCGGTCGTACCGCAGGTGCTCGTGTCGGTGGCCGAGGACGGCGTACAGGGCCTTGCGGTACCGCACCTTCTCCCGCATCACGAGCATCGCGGCCAGCGTGCGCCGCGAGGTCAGCCGCAGGCGTTCGGTACGCAGCGGGGCGTCCAGGTCGCTGTACCGGTTGACCAGGCGGTAGAAGATCCGGCTGCGCAGCGGCCCGTCGTCCCCGCTGGCGGTGACGATGTCGCAGCCGCCGGTCGTGCCGAGTTCGTACATCAGCCCGAGGGTGTCCAACGGGAAGTCCACGGCCGGGCTCTCCAGTTCGAAGACCCAGTCGCCCATCGCCCGGTCCAGCCCGGCCTTGATGCCGGCCTCCACGCCGTGCCGGCGGGCCAGTCGGATCACCACCGCGTTGAGCCGGTGCCGGGCGGCGCAGGCGCGCACGAGGGGGGTCGGGTCGTTCGCCGAATTGTCGTCGACCACTACCAGTTCATGCAGTTCGACATGCTCGGCGAGCCACGGTCCCACCGAATCCAGGAACCCCTCCAGCGCCGTCTCCTCGTTGCGGCAGTAGAGCACGACACTCACGAAGGTCTTGTATTTCATAGCACCTCATCGAGGTCGAAGATCGTATTCACCTTGCCCCCGAACAATGTGACGAACGACGGCCTTTCGCATTCCACCCGGATCAGCGTCGGGCGGGAGTCGTCGACCTCCGCCGTACGCAGTACGGCCTTGACCGCGAAGAGGCTCTCCCGCTGCCTGATCCGGTCCGCGTCGGGCAGGAAGCGACGGGTCAGGGCGTGCATGTACGGGTAACTGCTCACCGGGCGGGCCGGACACGGTCCGCAGTTGGCCAGCAGGCTCGGCCGGCAGTCCTCGACGTGCCGCTGACAGGGGAAGGAAGGCAGGACGTCGGCGCTGGTCAGATGGGGTGTGTAGGGCACGGCGGAGAGGCTGTGCCACGGGCTGTGCCCGAACGGCATGAGCGAGAAGAACGGCCCGTCCATCACGGTCAGTGCCACGTCCCGGTGGGCCGGGGCGTCGACCAGCGCCACCTCGCACAACTCGTACTTCAGCGGCACCGGGGCCAGGCCGAACGCGGCGAGCAGGGTGTTGGTGCCCGCGTACGTCGCGTTGACGACGGCGGCGCACTCCAGTTGCGCCCCGGACCGCAGCGTCATCCGCCACGCGTCACCGTCCCGCCCCGCCTCGGCCACGGTGTCGTTGAGGAACCAGCGCAGCCGGTCGGGGAACGCGGCCAGCCGGGCCAGCAGCGCCTCCCGCAGCTCCGGCGCGTCGAAGCTGAACTCGTCGGTCTCGTACGCCGCCTCGACGCTGCCGTGGTGGAAGAACTCCGCCGGGTCGATCCGGCGGGCCGGCACCCCGACGGTGGCACAGAACTTCTCGAAGTGGGCGGCGTCCACGAAGGAGCCCTCCGCCGCGACCGCGTACACGGCCCGGAAGCGCCGGTTGACCGCCGTCGGGAAGTCCCGGAGGAAACGGTCGTAGTAGCCGGCCGAGTGCACGGCCGTGTAGACGCTGCGCGGGTAGTGGTAGCCGTTGTGGCCGCGGGCCTGGTTGATCAGGCTGGCCCGCACCAGGGGGCGCCGGTCCAGGTCGACCACCGCGACGGAGCGGCCCCGGGCGAGTTGTCGAAGCGCCGCCCACAGGCCGAATACCCCGGCTCCGAAAACGACACTGTCGATGGAAAACCGTCCCCTGGTCACGGCCGGACGCTAGCATTTTCCCTGACACCACATATTGATTTCAGCCGAGGTGAATAATGCTCAGTGGTTTGATCGGCCATACGGGTTTTGTCGGAGGAAATCTCGCACTGCAACGCCGTTACGACATGCAGGTGAACAGCGCCACGGTGGACACGATCGACGGGCGGCGGTTCACCCGGCTCGTCATCAGCGGCGCGCCCGGGCTGAAGTGGCGGGCGAACGCGGAGCCGGACGCCGACGCCGCGGCCATCGACACGCTGATCGACCACCTGCGGACGACCACGGCCGACGAGGCGGTGCTCATCTCCACCGTCGACGTCTATCCCGAGCCGCTCGGGGTGGACGAGGAGACACCGGTCGACCCGGCGGGCCACCCGCAGGCGTACGGGCGCAACCGGGCCCGGCTGGAGCAGTTCGTCCAGCGGCACTATTCCCGCTGCCTGGTGGTCCGGCTGCCGTCGCTCCACGGGCCGGGTCTGCGCAAGAACCTCGTCCACGACCTGATGACCGGGCGGACCGAGGAGTACTGCCACCGCGACTCGGTCTTCCAGTTCTACGACCTGCTGCGGTTGACCGCCGACATCGACCTGGCCGTCGCGGCCGGGCTGTCCGTGCTCAACCTGGCCACCGAGCCCACCGCCGCGCAGACCGTGGCGCAGGAGGTGTTCGGGCGCACGCTGACCTGCGAGACCGTGCCCCGGGTCGAGTACGACATGCACACCCGGCACGGCGACCTGTTCGGCAGCGCCCGGCCGTACGTGAGCAGCCGCGACGAGGTGCTCGCCGGGCTGCGCGCGTTCGTCGGGGAGCAGGTGCCGGCATGAGGGTGGCGGTCAGCAACATCGCCTGGGAGCCCACCGACGACGAGAAGGTCGCGGACGTGCTGCGCCGGGCCGGCGTCGCGGGGGTCGAGGTGGCGCCCACCAAGGTCTGGCCCGACCTGACCACCGTGACGCCGGCACAGGCCCGCGCGTACGGCCGGTGGTGGGCGGCAGCCGGGCTCCCGGTGGTCGCCGCCCAGTCGCTGCTCTTCGGCCGGCCGGATCTCACCCTGTTCGGTCCGGGGCGGGACGAGTTCGTCGCGTACCTGGGTCGGGTCGTCGAGGTGTGCGCCGAACTCGGCGCCACCGCGCTGGTCTTCGGCAGCCCCCGCAACCGGCAGCGGCACGACCTGCCGGTCGAGGTCGCCGACCGGATCGCGGTCGACGTCTTCGGCCGGCTGGCGGAGCGGGCCGCCGGGGCGGGGGCGTGCCTCTGCCTGGAGGCGAACCCTCCGGCGTACGGCGCCGACCACCTCACCACGGCGGCGGAGGCGGCGGCCCTCGTACGCGCGGTCGGCTCGCCGGGCCTGCGGCTGCACCTGGACACGGCCTGCATGGCCCTGGCCGGTGACGACGCGGCGGCGTGCGTGCGCGAGTTTGCCCCGCTGCTGCGGCATGCGCACCTGAGCGAACCGGATCTCGGGCCGGTCGGCGATCCCGATCCACGGCACGCCGACTTCGTCGCCGCGCTGCGGGCGGCGGACTACCCGGGGCACGTCAGCGTGGAGATGCGCCCGTCGACGGACGAACGCGTGGTGTCCGTGGAGCGGGCCGCCCGGTACGCGGTGAGCCTCTGCGGTGGCCGGCCATGACGGCGGCCCGGCTGACGACCGCTCCGGCCTGGCAGGTCCCGTCGTACGAGCGACGGGACTTCGCCCCCCGGCGCAGCCGCTACGCGGTGGTGGTCCCGGTGATCAACGAGGGTGACCGGATCCGCGCCCAGGTGCGCCGGATGCACGCCACCGGGCACGGCCTGGACGTGCTGATCGCCGACGGGGGCAGCACGGACGGCTCCCTCGACGCGGACTTCCTGGCCGCGCACGGCGTGCGGTCCGTGCTGGTGAAGACCGGTGCCGGGCGGCTCGGCGCGCAGCTACGGACGGCCTTCGCCGCCGCGCTGAACGACGGCTACCGGGGCGTGATCACGGTGGACGGCAACGGCAAGGACGGGGTCGAGGCGATCGCCCGCTTCGCCGCCCGGCTGGACGACGGGTACGACTTCGTGCAGGGTTCCCGGTTCGTGCGCCAGGGGCGGGCGGTGAACACCCCACGGGCCCGTTACCTCGGCATCCGTCTGGTGCACGCGCCCGTCCTCTCGGCCGGCGCGCGGACCTGGTACACGGACACCACCAACGGGTTCCGCGGTCACTCGGCGCGACTGCTGACCGATCCCCGGGTGGCCGCGTTCCGGGACGTCTTCGACTCGTACGAGCTGCTGGCCTACCTGCCGGTGCGGGCGGCCCGGCTGGGTCTGCGGGTCTGCGAGGTGCCGGTGACCCGGGCCTATCCGCCGGGCGAGATCCCCACCAAGATCAATAATTTCTCCGGGCACGTCGACCTGTTGACCATCGCCGTCCGCGCCGCGACCGGCCGGTACAACCCGCCCCGGATCCCCCGGCCGACCCGGACGGGCCGCCGGGCATGAGGTGTGGCGGCGACGCGTACCGGGCCGTCGCCGCCCACTCATGATCACCGTACGGCGTGCGGCCCCTCCGCGAACTCCTCGACGATCTTCGCGCAGAAGGCCGGCAGGTCGTCCGGCTTGCGGCTGCTGACCAGTCCGTTGTCCGTGACGACCTGCTCGTCGACCCAGTTCGCGCCGGCGTTGGTCAGGTCGGTGCGCAGGCTCGGCCAGGAGGTCATCCGGCGGCCCCGCACCACGTCCGCCTCGATCAACGTCCACGGGCCGTGGCAGATCACGCCGACCGGCTTGCCGGCGTCGAAGAACGACTTCACGAACCGGACCGCCTCCGGGTCCGACCGCAGGAAGTCCGGGTTCGCCACCCCGCCGGGCAGCACCAGCGCGTCGTACGCGCCGGCGTCCGCCTCGGCGGCGGTCACGTCCACGTCGTACGTCTTGCCGTGGTCGAGATGGTTGAAGGACTGGATCGAGCCGGACTCGAGCGAGACCAGCTCGACCCGCGCGCCGGCCTTCTCGACCGCCTCGCGCGGCTGGACGTACTCGACCTCCTCGACGCCGTCGGCGGCCAGGAACGCGATCCGCTTGCCCTGCAGGTTCGCTGCCATGTCGGTTCTCCTCTCGGGGTACCTGAAGTCCCTTCCCGCGCCGGGATGCCCGAAACGCCATCCCCGACCTGGCCGTTCGTGGTCCACCCGCCGGGCGTCAGGTTTGTTCGGCCGGGCCCGGGGGACCCCGAAGGGCATGGCAGGAGCAGCAGCGGAAGAACGCCGGCTCGCCACCGTCGTGGAGAGCTGGCTCGGGCGTCCCGTGCTGGTCGTCGGCGACGCCATGCTGGACGAGTGGCGGTTCGCCGAGTCCGAGCGGCTCTGCCGGGAGGCACCCGCGCCCGTCCTCACCCTGCGCCGGCGGATCTCCGCGGCCGGCGGTGCGGCGAACACCGCCGTCAACATCTCCGCCCTCGGCGGCCGGGCGGTCCTGGTCGCCCCGGTCGGCGCCGACGTGGCCGGGGACGAACTGCACGACTGCCTGGACCGCGCGGGCGTCTGGGACCGGACGGTCAGTCGCGAGGGTCGTCCCACCCCGGTGAAACGACGGATGCTCGCCGGCAACCAGATCCTGCTGCGCGAGGACTCCGGCGACCCGGAGGAGACGCTCGACGACGACGCCGTGGCCCGGCTGCTCACCGCGCTGCACTGCGCCACCGAGGAACTCTCCGCCGCCGCCGGGGGCGCGCCACTGACGCTGGTGGTCTGCGACTACGGGCTCGGCGCGCTGCCCTCGGCGGTGCGCGCCTGGCTGGTCGCCAACCGGGACCGCTACGCCACCGTCGCGCTCGACGCGCACGACCTCGCGGACTGGCGGGGACTCGCCCCGACCGTGGTCACCCCGAGCTTCGCCGAGGCCACCCGGCTGCTGGCCCGCGCGGCGGCCGGCTTCAACGTGGCCGGCCGGACCACCGCCACCGGCACCTCCGGCCTGCACCTCGACCACCCGGCCGACCCGGCCGAGGGCCCTCGGAGCTGGTGGTCGGCGCGGCCCCGGGCGGGGCCGGCAGCCCTCATCCGAGGTCCGGCGCACCGGTCGGCGGCGGGGCGGCCGTGCCCGCCGGGCCGACCGGCGAGCCGACCCCCGCGGAGGAACGGGTCGCGTTGACCGGCGACGGGCTCAGCGTGACCGGCACCGGTGTGACGGTGAACGCGGCGGCCGGCGAGGGCGTGGACCGGGCGGTGCTGGCCGAGTCGCGCCTGGCGGAGCTGCGCGCGCACACCGGCGCCGACGTGGTGGCGGTGACCCTGGACACCGAGGGCGCGGTGGTCGGCGGCGTCGACGGCGAACCGCGGCGCAGCCACAGCACCCCGGTCCCGGCCAGCCACGCGGTCGGCGCCGGGGACGCCTACCTGGCGGCGATGACGCTGGCCCTGGCCGCCTCGGCGACGCTGCCGACCGCCGCGCAGCTCGCCCAGCTCGCCGCGACCATCACGGTCTCCGACACCGGCACCTGCGTGTGCCGCCGGGAGGACCTGCTCGCCGCGCTCGGCAGCGGACCGGACGACGCCGGGCACCCGACCGTGGTGGATGCGGCCGAACTGACCGCCGTCGTCGCCGACCACCGCCGGTCCGGGCGCTCGGTGGTCTTCACCAACGGCTGCTTCGACGTGCTGCACCCGGGGCACGTCCGCTATCTCACCCAGGCCCGCGCCCTCGGCGACCTGCTGATCGTGGCGGTCAACTCCGACGACAGCGTCCGCCGGCTGAAGGGGCCGGACCGGCCGGTGAACCCGGTGGAGGACCGCACCACGCTGCTCGCGGCGCTGGCCTGCGTGGACCACGTGGTGGTCTTCGAGGAGGACTCCCCGGCCCACCTGATCGAGGCGGTCCAGCCGGACGTCTACGTCAAGGGCGGCGACTACCCGCCGGAGATGGTCCCCGAGGCGCCGCTGGTCCGCCGGCTCGGTGGGCAGGTCCGCACCCTCGGGTACGTGCCGGACCGCTCCACCTCGGCGATCATCGACCGGATCCGGGCGCATCCCGTCGCCGGTCCGGCCGTCCGGCACGAAGCCGCCGGTCGGGCCGTCACCGACCGGTCGGTCACCGACGGCGTACCGGGTGGGCCGGCGTGAACCGACCGCTGGACCCGGGCACGCCGGAGCAGTTCCGCCGGCACCGGCAACTCGACGTGCTGATCCCCACCCGCAACCGTCCCGCCGAGCTGGCGGTCACCCTCGCCGGGCTGGCCGCCCAGGAGGACGTACCCGACTTCGGGGTGGTGGTGAGCGACCAGTCCGACGGCGGGCCCGCGTACGCGCACCCGGCGGCGGCCACCATGGTCCGGGCGCTGCGCCACCGGGGCCACCCGGTGCTGCTGACCCGGCGGCTGCCCCGGCGCGGGCTGGCCGAGCACCGCGCGTTCCTGCTGGACAACTCCGTCGCCCGGTACGTCCTCTGCCTCGACGACGACGTCTGGCTGGAGCCGGGGGCGGTCGGTCGGCTGGTCACCGCGATCCGGGAGCTGGGCTGCGGGTTCGTCGGCAACGCCGTGCACGGCCTGTCGTACGCCGACGACGTGCGACCCGAGACGCACCGCCACTACGAGGAGTGGGACGGCCCGCCCACCCCCGAGCGGGTCCGCCCCGGCACCCCGGCCTGGGACCGGGCGCGGATCCATCCGGCGGCGAACCTGCTGCACGTGACGCAGAAGCTGCGCCTGCCGGCGGGCGCGTGGCGGGCGTACAAGATCTCCTGGATCGGCGGGTGCGTGCTCTACGACCGGGCCAAGCTGGTCGACGCCGGCGGCTTCGAGTTCTGGCGGCGGGTGCCGGAGCAGCACCAGGGCGAGGACGTGGCCGCCCAGCTGGCGGTGCTGGCCCGGCACGGCGGCGCGGGGGTGCTGCCCAGCGGCGCCTACCACCTGGAGTCGCCGACCACCGTCACCGAGCGGGACGTGGAGGCGTGGGAGGTGGTGCTCACCGACTCGGACACCCCGCAGCCCGCCTGAGCCCTCGGCCGACCGGCGGCGGTGCCGGACCGTCCGGTGTCAGCCGGCGAGCAGTTCGCGGGCGGCCTCGACCACCTCGACGACGGGGACGTCGGTGACGAAGGAGTCGCGGTGCGGGCAGTCGCCGTCGCCGGGGCGGTGCGGATAGATGCCGGGGGTGCAGTCGACGCCGCAGACCGGGCAGTGGGTGGTCCAGGAGGCGATCGGCCGGTGCCGGCCCCGCAACGGCGTCGCCCCGTTGATCATGTTGCCGATCCAGTAGATACCGACGGTCGGGGCGCCGACCGCACCGGCCAGGTGCAGCGGCCCGGAGTCGTTGGAGACCACCAGCGCGCAGTCGGCATAGCAGGCGGCCAGCGCGCCCAGCCCGAGCGTGCCCACCTGGGGACGGACCGGTACGCCGGCCGCCGCCACCACCTCGTCCACCACCTCCTGCTCGACGGGGGTGCCGGTGACCAGCACCTCGTACCCGTCGCCGGCCAGCGCCCGGGCCACCGCGGCGAACCGCTCGGCCGGCCAGCGCCGCCGGCTGTCGGTGGCCCCTGGGTGCAGCGCCACCCGCGGACGCTCCGCCGGACCGAGCACCGCGCGGGCCTCCGCCCGGTCCGTGTCGGTGGGGTCGAGCGCCGGGGTGATCGTGGTGGCCGCCGCGCCGACCAGCGCGACGGCCTCCAGATAGCGGATCACCTCGTGCTGGTAGTAGACGTACCGGAGCCAGCGGTCCAGGGGTGGCGCGTCCTCGGCCCGCAGTCCGGCGGTCACCCGGGCGCCCAGGCCGGCGACGATCGGGTTGGAGTTGGCCCCACCGCCGTGCAGTTGCAGGGCCAGGTCGAAGCGTTCCGCGCGGGCCGCGGCGAGGAAGTCGGCCAGGGACGACTCCGGCTCACCGGGGTCGGGCACCCGGATGCCGGGGGCCGGTGGCACCACCAGCACCCGGTCCACCGGGCCCGGCCGGTCGCGCCAGAACTTCGCGTGCCAGGGCGCACCGAGCAGCATGATCTCCGCCGCCGGGTACGCGGCCCGCACCGCCTCCAGCGCGGGCAGGATGAAGATGAAGTCACCGAGCGCGTTGGCCCGCAGCACGGCGATCCGCTCGACGTCGGGCACGCGCTCGCCCACCGGGCCGAGCGGACCTGGGCCGAGCGGGGACGGGGCGGTCACGCGTCAGGGCCGGTCGATCTCGTCGACGGTGGTGTCGGGGTGGTGCATCTCCCGGTCGGCGGCCGGGTCGGCGCGGGTGGACGTACCCGTCGTGGTGCCGGTGGGGCGCGGGCCGGTCCGGCCGACGGTGATGGTGCGCGGCGCGGGCCGGGACGCCCGGGGCAGTCGCACCCGCAGCAGGCCGTGGTCCATCACCGCGTCGATCGAGTCGGGGTCCACCCGGGACGGCAGGTCGACCCGGTATTCGAAGCCCCGGGTCTCGAACCCGCCCGGGATGCCCTGGTCGGCGTTGACCTCGGCCTCCGAGCGGGCCCGGACGCAGAGCTCCCGGTCGTCCAGCTCGACGGCCACCTCCTCGGGCGCCACCCCGGGCAGCCGGACGGTGACCTCCCAGCCGTCGTTGGTCTCGGTCAGCTCCACGTCGGGCGGCCCGGACCGGCCGCCGACCAGCCGGCTCAGCTCCGAACGCAGCGACTGCAGCTCGCCCATCGGGTCCCAGCCCTGCTGCCGCCCGCGCCAGCCCCGGGCGAACCCACCGCTCTGTTCCGTCATCGCACGTCTCCGATCCGCTGGTGTGCCGAGGGGGATCGCAGCGAGCTCGGCGCGTTCAGGTCGGCCTCGGGGTCGACGCCGACGCCGAGCCGGTCGACCAGTTCGCCACCGAGCCAGGCGCTGAGGCCGAGCAGGGCCACCGCGACCACCTCGATCGCGATCAGCGCGCCGCCGGCGGCCCGGGAGTCGGCATTGAGCCGGACCACCCAGACCGCGGCGAAGAGCAGGATCACCGCGAGGTTGGCGGCGGCGTGGGTGAGCCCCACCCGCTTCGCCCGGGTGCCGGCGGGGATGGCGAGCAGGTCGACACTGCCGGCCGCGGCGGCCAGCAGGCCGCCGACCAGGCCGACGGTGATGTTCCAGTACGCCAACTCGCCGAGCAGCCGCGGTCCGCCGACGGTGTCGATCACGTCGAATCCGACCGCGGTGACCAGGAGGGCGACCGGGAACATCACCAGCATCGGGTGTACGGGGTGGCCGAGCACCTTGAGTCGGCTCTCCACTGCCACCTCCGTCCGGTCGCGTCCGGCGTGCTGCGTGTGAGGCCGTACCCGACCCGACGGGGGGCAAACGCACTCGACGCGCTCTCTAGGCTGAACGGTGGCAGAGCCCCGCCGGTCACGGGTCGGAACGCCGGCGGGGTCCCACCGACGGGGGAGGTCCACGTGGAGATCACGTCGTACGAGGAGCTGCGCGAGCTGCTGGGGGCACCGATGCCCCGGGCGGTCACCAAGGAACGCACGGTGCTGCACCAGCGGGACCGGGAGTGGCTGGCCGCCTCGCCGTTCTGCCTGATCGCCACGGCCGGCGCGGACGGCAGCTGTGACGTCTCGCCGAAGGGCGACCCGCCCGGCTTCACGCTGGTGCTGGACGACACGACGATCGCCATCCCGGAGCGGCCCGGCAACCGGCGGGCGGACGGCTACCGCAACATTCTCGACAACCCGCACGTCGGGCTGATCCATCTGATCCCCGGCCGGACGGACACGCTGCGGATCAACGGTCGGGCCCGGCTGGTGCGCGACGCGCCGTACTTCGAGGACATGGTGGTCAAGGGGCACCGGCCGGTACTGGCGGTGGAGGTGGTGGTCGAGCAGATCTTCTACCACTGCGCGAAGGCGTTCCTCCGCTCGCAGCTGTGGCGCCCGGAGACCTGGCGGCCGGAGGCGCTGCCGTCCCGGCCCCGGCTGATCAAGGAGGTGGAGGCCCCGGCGGCGACCCTGGAGGAACTCGAGCGCCACTACGGCCCCGACTACCTGAAGACCATGTACTGACCGTCCACACCGGCCGGCCGCTCCGCGTGGAGTTCAGCGCCGAGCCCGGCCGCCGAGCCGTTGCGGCACCGGCAGCCGGGGGATCCGGGACGGTCCGGCGTTTCACCGGGCGACTGAGGGTACAGATCAAGGGACGGCGCACCGCGATCGCGCGGTGCGGCAACCCCCTCAGGACACGGGTCGAGGAAGGACGATGTGCGATGCCGACGACGAAGAACTCCGGGCGCGGCAGTGGCTCGACCACGAACCCGCCGGGTAACCAGACCCCCAACACGCCCGACATCAACGAGAGCGACATCGCCCGGCTCAAGGTGGACCAGCTGCGCGACCGGCTGCGCCGACGCGGCGTCACCGACACCACCGACATGCAGAAGGACGACCTGGTCAAGGCTCTGATCAAGAGCATGCGCGACGATTCGGGCCGCAGCTCCTCCGGCGGCTCGGGCTCGTCCGGCGGCATCCGGACCGGCGCGCACACCTCGAGCTCGATCAGGTACTCGCAGGAGATCACCTCGGTCGACGACGAGCCGGAGCGGGCCGGGCGCAGTCTGGTCACCACCGACCACGAGGTGATCCGGCGCTGGGCCGAGGCGCGCAAGGGCGTACCGACCACGGTGGACGGCAGTGAGCACGACGGGCACGCCGGTGTGCTGCGCATCGACTTCCTGGCCAACGGACGCGAGGAACGGCTGAGCGAGATCAGCTGGGAGGAGTGGTTCCGCGCGTTCGACGAGCGGCGGCTCAACTTCATCTATCAGGAGGAGCGCTCCGACGGGCGGCAGAGCAACTTCTTCCGGTTGGAGAGCCCGGACCGCGAGGACGGCTGACGCCCTCGTACACCGGCCCCGAAGGCCCAGGTCGACGCGTCGACCTGGGCCTTCGCGCTGTCCGGCGCATGGCCGTCGACCTTTCTGGTTTAGGCCGTATGCGGTGGGTACCAATTCTTCAGACGCGAGGAAAGCCGTCCTGAGAACACTCAACGACGAAGGAGTGCTCATGACCACCAAGGTCGAGAAGTCCATCGAAGTCAATGTCCCGGTCAGCACCGCCTACAACCAGTGGACGCAGTTCGAGGAGTTCCCCCGGTTCATGGGCGGCGTCCAGGAGGTGCGCCAGCTGGACGACAAGCGGATGCACTGGGTCGCCGAGATCGCGGGCGTGAAGCGCGAGTGGGACGCCAAGGTGCTGGAGCAGGTGCCGGACCGGAAGGTCGCCTGGGCCGCCACCGACGGGGCCACCAACGCCGGCGCCGTCTACTTCCAGCCGGTCGGCACCGACCGCACCCAGGTCCGGCTCTCCCTGGAGTACGAGCCGGAGGGCCTGGTCGAGAAGGCCGGCGACAAGCTGCACATCGTCGAGAAGCGGGCCGAGGCCGACCTGGAGAAGTTCAAGTCGTACATCGAGGGCCGGGGCGTCGAGACGGGCGCCTGGCGCGGCACGGTCGACGAGGGCCGCAACCTGGGCACGCCCGGCGTCGAGCACGCCGCCTCCTCCCGGGGTGACGACGGCAAGGCCGGCATCTCCGGCAAGGCCGTCGCGGCGGGCGCGGCCGTAGCCGGCGCGGCGGCGGGTGCCGCGGCGCTCGCCAAGCACCGTTCGGGTGACGAGACCCCGACGACCCCGGAGACCGAGACCGAGTACGTGGTGACCGACGTCGAGGTCGTCCCGGAGCCCGGCACGACCGCCTACCCGACGGACCCGCGCCGCACCATCTGACGTACGTCCTTCCCTGCCGGCGACGCCCGGCGGACCGCTCCCGGTCCGCCGGGCGTCGTCGTGCCGGTGTGGTTCAGTCCGCGCGGTCGGCGGGCGGCGGGCCCGACTTCGACGCCTGCCGGGCCGCCTCGATGACCTCGGTCAGGGTGCCGTGCAGCCGCGTCAACTCCGCGACGGGCATACCGAGCCGCTCGACGATGGCCGGCGGGATCCGCTCGGCCTCGGCGCGCAGCGCCCGCCCCCGCTCGGTGAGCGTCACGGCGAGGCTGCGCTCGTCGGCCGGGTCCCGCTCTCGCCGGAGATAGCCGCTCGCTTCGAGGCGCTTGAGCAGGGGCGACAGGGTGCCGGGATCGAGTTGCAGCAGCCGGCTCAGCTCGCGTACGGAGAGCGGGGCGTGCTGCCACAGCGCCAGCATGACCAGGTATTGCGGGTGGGTGAGTCCCATCGGTTCGAGCAGCGGCCGGTAGACGGCCACCACGCCTCGGGCAGCCACCGAGAGGGCGAAGCAGACCTGCTGTTCGAGCGCCAGCGGATCGTCGATGTCGCCCAGGTCACCCATCCGGTTCCTTCCCTCTCACCGCTGCTACCGTACCAATAGTTGGGGCACCAATTGTTTGCACGCCAATGGTCGGAGGAGTGGAAGATGGCCGAGGAGAAGCAGGACGCGGGCCGGGGCGGGCGGATCCTCGGCTGGGTCTATCAGAACCTCGCCGGCCCGGCCACCGTGGAGAACGCCGTCCAGGGCGGCTCCCAGCAGGCGCGGGACCTGTGGAAGCAGGACCTCGAACGGCGCAAGCAGTGGAGCCGGGAGCAGCGCGAGCGCAAGCGCGCCGAGCGCGCGGCCCGCCAGGGGCGCTGACGTTTGCCGTGGCGTGCCAGGGATACGTCCCCACCCTCGACGCCCCTGCATCGCACCGACCAGTGACGCGTCAACCCGACGCGCCTGTGGGAGACTCCGCGCGTGACGACGCAGGCTGCCGACGACGACGTCCTGACCGCCCGGGAACTCCTCCAGGTCGAGGGTGGAACGTGGGGCGGACTGCTCTTCGACAACCCGCGGATCGGCCTGCCGCCGGCCCTGACCTGGAGCTTCCGCTTCCCGTTCCAGGAGGTGAGCCGCGACTACGGGAGCAGCCCCGTCTTCCTGGACGTCGACTGGCTCTCCCTCCCTGTGCCCGGCTGGCGCAACATGGCAGGTCAAACGGTCCGGGACATCGGCGAGCCGGCCGAAGCCAGCGTCTACTTCTTCTCGCACCACCAGTACGACCTCATCGACCTGGAGATCGTCGAGCAGCGCGAACGGGCGGTCCACGCCCGGGCCGCCCTGCGGGGTGACGTGGACCGCCTCGGCATCGACCGGGTGGTCGCCGACGCCTGGCTGACCTTCTCCGGCATCACCGTGCACCTGTCGGACACCACCTCGGCCGAGGCGGCCCTCGCCCGGCTCCGGAACTTCACCGACACCGCCGGCTTGTCCTGGTCGCCGACGCCCGGCAGCCCGTCCTTCCAGTTCGTCCCCACCGGTTCCTAGCCGCTGCGGTCGGCTGGACCGGGTGACGGTCAGGCGGGGCGGCGGGTGAAGTGCATGTGCCAGTTGGTGATCCGGGTCCGCTCACCGTCCACGGAGAACGCCTGCTCCCAGTGAGCGCTGTTCTCCGTGACCTCCGACCAGATGAAGCGCGCCCGGATCGGGCGGGCGTCGTACTCGTCGTCGCCGAGGAAGACGCCGGTGCCGTCCGGGCCGAATCGGCCGGTTACGGGTGGGAAGAGAGTGCTGGCCGGAAGGTGCCCGTCGTACGGCAGGCGCAGTGGCGGGCCGGGCGGACGGGGCCGCGAATCGGGGGCGGCCTCACTAAGGTGCCTCCAATGCGCATTCCACCTCTGCCCAAGGCATCGCTGGATCTCACCGGCGACAAGGCTACGAAGCGAGCAGTCGGCAACCGTCCGGCGAACGTCACCTCACCCATCACGATCGACGCCTACAACCCTGAGTGGCCCGCCATGTTCGCCAAGGAGGAGGCCGCCATCCGGGCCGCGCTCGGCGCCAAGGCTCTTGCCGTCGAGCACGTCGGGTCCACCGCGGTGCCCGGGTTGGCGGCCAAGAATCGACTCGACATCGACCTCATCGTTGCGGACCCGGCAGACGAAGACGCCTACGTGCCGCCGTTGGAAGCCGCCGGCTACCTGCTCCGCACCCGCGACCCCGACTGGTACGGGCACCGCTGCCTCTGGACCCACGACCACGGCGTGAATCTGCACGTCTTCGGCCCTGACTGCGATGAGTACCTCCGGCACCTGATCCTCAGAGACCGGCTCCGCACCCACTCGGAAGATCGCGATCGCTATGCGGCCGAGAAGCAGCGCATCGCACAGGAACACCCGATGGACATGGCGCTGTACGTCCAGGGCAAGACGGCGATCATCATCGACATCCTCAAGCGGTGCGGGCTGCGCTGAACAACCGCGCCGACCCGCGGCTCCCGGGCGCCGCCAGTACACCTGGAGCGCGCGCGTCGCGATCGCATCGGGGACGAGGCGGTCGCGACGCGGATGCGGACCTTTCGTGGACCGGCGGGCGCTGTTGTCGACCTCGGGAAACGGCGAAGCCCAGGTCGTTGACCTGGGCTTCTTCACCGAGCCGCCTGACGGAATCGAACCGTCGACCTACGCATTACGAGTGCGTCGCTCTAGCCGACTGAGCTAAGGCGGCAACGATCATCAAGTGTACGGCACACCCCCACCCGCGACCGAACGGGATCCCCCCCCGCGCGCCGATCCGGACACTGCGGCATCTTCAGACGTTCACCGGACACCGCTCGCAGCGCGTCAGGACTACCCTGCGGCGAGTGAGCGACGATCACGTACCGGAGCAGCAGCCGATCCCCGAGGCGCAGCCGGGCGAGCGGGCCGCCCGCCGGCCACGCAGCCTCGACCCCTTGGAGCTGGGCTTCACCCCGCGCAAGCCGGTGCCCTGGCTGGCGCCGTTCCTGCTGATCAGCACCGGCATCCGGACGCTGCTGGCGATGTTGTTCGGGGCGTACCTGGACAAGCGGGAGCTGCAGAACGCGTTCGGCGACGGGATCTTCCACCAGGTCGGGCCGGACGGCGGGCTGTGGCTGGACTACGTGGCGGACCTGGGGGACGGCTTCGACGCCACCTACTCGGTGGCGTACCTGCTGGCGCAGCCGGAGCTGGAGGTGGAGGGGCACCGGCTGCCCCGGGCGCAGACCCTGGTGATGGGGGGCGACCAGGTCTATCCGTCGGCGTCCTACGAGGCGTACGAGGACCGGGCCAAGGGGCCGTACCAGGCGGCGCTGCCCTGCTCGCCGCCCGAGCGGCCGACCCTCTTCGCGGTGCCCGGCAACCACGACTGGTACGACGGGCTGACCGCCTTCCTGCGGCTCTTCGTCCGCTCCCGGGACCGGCACTTCGCCGGTTGGGGCACCGGGCAGTCCCGGTCGTACTTCGCGGTGGAGCTGCCGGGCGGCTGGTGGCTGCTGGGCCTGGACGACCAGTCCGGGTCGTACCTGGACGATCCGCAGCTCACCTACTTCGACGAGGTCGCCCGGAAGCTCACCCCGCGCTGCAAGGTGATCCTGGCCGTGCCGGAGCCGACCTGGGTCAAGGCCGTCGACCACCCCACGGCGTACGACTCGGTCGACTACTTCATCCGTACGATCATCGCCCCCACGGGTGCGCAGGTGCGCCTGCTGCTCTCCGGCGACCTGCACCACTACGCCCGCTACACCGGCCCGGACCGGCAGCTCGTCACCTGTGGTGGCGGCGGCGCCTACCTCTATCCCACGCACAAGTTGCCGGAGCGGATCGAGGTGCCGCCGCGGGACACCCCGTCCCGCCGGGCCAGCCGCACCCGCCCGTACGACCTGGTGGCCCGCTTCCCGGACGCGGCCCGCTCCCGGCGTTACGGCTGGGGCATCTTCGCCCGGCTGCCGTTCCGCAACCCGGGCTTCACCACGCTGCTCGGCACGCTGCACACCCTGCTGATGCTGGCGATGGCCGGGGTGGCCGCGCACCGGGCCGGCGCCACCGAGCAGCGGCTGTTCAGCGTGCCGCTGGTGATCATGTTCGTGGTGACGATGCTGAGCGCGGCGTTCTTCGCCAAGCCACCGAGCGCCGGCGGGAAACGGCACGTCCGGCACTGGATCCTCGGCGTCGGCCACGGCCTGGCCCACGTGGCGCTGGCCGCCGCCGGCACCTGGGCCTGGCTGTCGCTGCCTCTCTACGAGTGGCCGTGGCCGCTGCCGGCGGTCGCCGCCGCCGTCGTGTACGGCCCGGTGATCGGCCTGGTCTCCAGCCAGGTGGTCGCGCTGTACCTGCTGGTGGCGGGCGCGTTCGGGGTGAACGTGAACGAGCTCTTCGCCGGCCAGGGCATTGAGGACTCGAAGTCCTTCCTACGGATGCGGATCGACCCCGACGGCACGCTCACGATCTATCCGATCGCCCTGGACAAGGTCTCCCACGCCTGGCAGCTCAACCCCGACCAGTCCCCCACCGCCTCCTGGCTCACCCCCCAACACCCCCTGCTCCCCCGCCTGGCCGAACCCCCCATCACCCTCCCCTGACCGCCCTCCCCTCCTCGCTCCGCCTGTTGATCAAGAGGTTTGCGTCTCGAAGAGCGCGCACGCAGACGCAGACCTCTTGATCAACGCCACTGGGCAGGGACGCTGCGGGAGGGGGCGGGGGTCAGGGGGTGTAGTGCTGGTCGTGGGCTTGGCGGGGGGCGCAGACGGAGGCGCGGCTGCAGGAGCAGCGGGAGCCGTCGGCGTCGAGGCGGACGGTCACCGCGTCTCTCGGGACGCTGTGGCCGACCACGCGGCCGTCGCCCTCGGGGGTGGTCACTCGGGTGCCGACGGCGGGGGCGGACTCCTGGAACTTCTGATACAGCGGGTGTTCGTACTTGAGGCAGCACATCAGGCGACCACACGCGCCCGAGATGCGCAGCGGGTTCAGCGGCAGGTCCTGGTCCTTCGCCATCCGGATGGTGACCGGCTCGAAGTCGTTGAGGAAGGTGGCGCAGCACAGGTCACGGCCGCAGGAGCCGATGCCACCCTGGACCCGCGCCGAGTCCCGCGCGGAGAGCTGCCGCAGCTCCACCCGGCAGCGCAGGGTGGCGCCGAGGTCGCGGACCAGCGAGCGGAAGTCCACCCGGTGCGGCGCGGTGAAGTAGACGGTGGTCCGGTCGGTGCCGGCGTCCGCCGGCCCGAGCACGTGGTCCACCGCGACCACCTTCATCGGCAGGCCGTGCTCCCGGATCAGCCGCTTCGCGGCCACCTTCGCCTCCGCCTTGCGCTGGCGCAGCAGCTCGTCGCGGTGCAGGTCGTCCTCGCCGGCCAGCCCGGCCAGCCGGGGGAAACCCCCGGTCTCCTCGGACACCCACTGGGCCGCCCAGACGCACTCGGCCACCTCGGGCCCGTCGTCGGTGGGCACCAGCACCCGGTCGCCCACCTGTGGACGGAACTCACCGGGGTCGAGGTAGTAGAGGCGCCCGTACCGGTTGAAGCTGACCGCGCAGAGCATGCCCATGCCGTCCACCCTACGACGGCGGACCGCCGCCGGCCCGCCGGGGCGTCGTCACCCGGTCACGCCGTGCAGCGATCCACGACTGTCGACTCGACCGACCGGCACCCCACCCGTCGTGTGGTTGCCCCTCGCCCGGACGGCTGATTCCTGGCCGGCACCGGGGACAAACGCCCGCCGACAGCGTTGAGTGAACACAGACCTGCGGGGGGTGCAGGGAAAGCCACGGCGTCGCCGCCGCAGCCGGTTCACGCCGGATGCAGCGCGACGCCGTGGCCGTGTCCGGGTCAGCGACCGATCCGGGTGGTGCCGCCGTAGCGGGGGGCGTTCACCGGGCGGTCCCGCCAGGTCGTCTCGGCGAGGCTGGGCCCCCACTGCCGCAGCAGCGTCTCCGCGCCGTCGTAGGCCACCCCGAGGACGGAGAGCACCCGTACGGCGATCTCCGCCGCCGCCAGCACCCCGGTGAGGCCGGTGTCGGCCCCGGGTCGAGTGGCGGCGAGCACGGTGACCGCCTCGGCCGAGCGCAGCACGTCGGCCAGTGCCCGGGCCAGGGCGAGCCGGCTGCCCTCCACCCAGTCGGCCAGCGCGTCGGCATAGCCCGCCGTCGAGTCCAGCCGCCCGACCAGGCTCTCCGGACCTTCGTCGAGGTGCCGCAGCAGCGCGCCGCGGGCCTCGTCGTACGCGGAGGCGGCCGGGCCGGACCAGGCGACCGGGTCGGCGAGGGTGGCACCGGCGTCGTCGTACCCCCGGACGAGCCGGCGCACGGCGTGGCCGGCGGTCGCCAGCGGCGCGGGATGCAGCTCGAGGAAGCCGCGCACCGCGTCGCCGGGGAGCACCTGCATGCGGCGCAGCAGCGGCCAGAGCCGGTGCGCCTCGGGCACCCCGGAGGCGAGCAGCGGGTCGACGCGGTCCAGCAGGTCGAGGCCGGGCTCGGCGAGCCGGTCCAGGGCGTCCATCACGCCTCCCGGGCCAGCCGGCGGCGGACGGCGTCGTCGGTGTCGGAGTATCGGTCGGCGGCGCTGCGCAGGGCAGCCGCGGCAGCGGCCAGCCGGGCGGCGGCGGCGCGGGCCTCCCGGGCCCGGCTGTCGGTGGCGGTGGTCCACTGCCGGTGCAGGGCGCGCCCGATCTCGCCGGGACGGCCGGCGACGTGCGCGCCGAAGGCGGGTGCGGCGGGTCGCTCGCGGTGACCGTGTGAGCGACGGTGGCCAGGACGGCGCTCGCCTCGTCGAGGCGACCGGCCAGGGCGTGCAGGCTCTCCATCTCAGGCTCCGGCCAGGGGGCGGTAGGTCGCGAAGGTCTCGTTGTGCAGCTTCTCCCGCGCCCACTGCGCGGCGTCGGCCGCGGCGGTGACCGCGGCCTGCACGGACCCGGCCACGTCGCGGGGACTGCGCTGGTGCAGCGGGCCGAGGAAGCGCACGTCGGTGATCCGCCCGCCGGCCGTCACCACCACCTCGACCAGCCCGTCGGGTGAGCGGACGGTGACCTCGACCGTCGTCACCGCCTGGTCGAACTCGGCCTGCAGGGACTCGATGCGCCGGTAGCGCCGCACCGCCTCCTCGATCCAGGCCTCGTCGATCTCCCCCCGCGGCATGGGCGGACTCCTCCCCGGCAGACGGCCCCACTCACTCAGCGTGCCGCCACCGTCACCACGGCACACCGGACCGTACCGCACGTCAATCGCGACTGTCGATGCCCTGTGGATGACGGTTGGACGACGGTCAGCCGCGCCAGAGGGCGAGCATCATCGCCTCCACCGCGATCCGCGGCTTGACGTTCGCCTCGATCGCCGCCCGGCACTCCAGCACGGCCTCCAGCCGGCGCAGCGCCCCCTCGGCCTCCCACTTCTGCGCGCCGGCCCGCGCCACCTCGGCGGTGTCGGTGTGCACCGGCCCGACCGGCGCGCGCAACGCCATGGTCAGCGCGTCCCGGTAGAAGCCGGCCAGGTCGACCAGGGCCCGGTCCAGGGCGTCCCGCTGGGCCCGGGTGGCCCGCGACTTCTGCCGCTTCTCCAGCTCCTTGAGCTGACCGGCGGCACCGCGCATCGCCCGGCCGCGCCGCGCCCGGTGCCGCCTGCGCCGAGCGCGGTCTGCAACGCCGCCGCTCGGACTCGTCGGCCTCGGCCACCGACGCCGCGGCCTCCGCCTCGGCCGCCTCGATCAGCGCCGAGGCGGCGTCGAAGGCCGCACCCACCCCGGTCAGCCGGCGCGGCACCGCGAGCACCGCGTCCCGGCGCTGCCGTGCCTCCGGGTCGCGGGCCAGTCGCCGGGCCCGGCCCACGTGCCCCTGCGCGGCCGCCGCGGCCCACTGCGCCACGTCGGGGGCGATCCCGTCCCGGTGTACGAGCACCTCGGCCACCGCCGCCGCCGACGGCTGCCGCAGCGGTACGACCCGGCAGCGCGACCGGATGGTCACCGAGATGTCGTCCGGGTGGACGGAGGGGGCGCAGAGCAGGAAGACCGTCCGGGGCGGCGGCTCCTCGACCGCCTTGAGCAGAGCGTTGCCGGCCGCCTCGGTGAGCCGGTCGGCATCCTCGATGATCACCACCTGCCAGCGCCCGCCGGACGGGGTGCTGGCCGCGCGGAGCACCAGCGCGCGCATCTCGTTGACGCCGATGGAGAGCCCCTCCGGCACCACCAGCCGCACGTCGGCGTGGGTGCCGGTCAGCGTGGTGTGGCAGCCGGGGCACTCCCCGCAGCCGGTGCCGTGCACGCACTGCAACGCGGCGGCGAAGGCGCGGGCCGCCACCGACCGACCGGAGCCGGGCGGCCCGGTGAAGATCCACGCGTGGGTCATCCCGGCCCCCGGGTCGGGCCCGGTGGCCGGCCCGGTGCCGGCCGGACCGCTCGTGCCGGCCGATCCGCTCGTGCCGGCCGGGGCGGCTGCGGCGACGGTGGCGGTGCGCAGCACGGCGGCGGCCGAGGCGGCGGCCCGGCGCAGCGTGTCGACCGCCTCGTCCTGGCCGACCAGGTCGGCGAAGACGTCCGACATCAGGTGGGGCGCTCCAGGCTCACCAGCTCCGTGTCGGATAACTCGGGCTGGACCGAGGTGTCGGGGCCCTGGGCCGGGCGGGGGTGCACGATGCCGGCCGGGTCGACCAGGAACTCGTCCACCCGCCGGGCGACCGCCGCGGCGATCTCCTCGGCCGGGCGGGCGGCGTCCAGCACCAGGTAGCGCTTCGGGTCGGCGGCGGCCAGGTCGAGGAAGGCGTACCGGACCCGCTCGTGGAAGGCGATCGACTCGGCTTCCAGGCGGTCGGTGCCGGCGTTGCGGGACTCGACCCGGGACAGCCCGGTGTGCGGGTCCACGTCGAGGAGCACCACCAGGTCGGGCTTGAGCCCACCGGTGGCCCACGAGGAGAGCCAGGAGACCTCCTGCACCGGCAGCGTACGACCGGCACCCTGGTAGGCCAGCGACGAGTCGACGTACCGGTCGCTGATCACCACGGCGCCCCGGATCAGCGCCGGCCGGACCACCGTGGCGACGTGGTGCGCCCGGTCGGCGGCGTAGAGCAGCGCCTCGGCGCGCGGCGACGGCGCGGTCTCCCCGGCCGGTTCGAGCACCAGCGCCCGGATCCGTTCGCCGACCCCGGTGGCCCCCGGCTCCCGGGTGACCACCACGTCGCGGCCCTCGGCGCGCAACCGCTCGGCGAGCGCGGCGAGCTGGGTGGACTTGCCGGCGCCCTCACCACCCTCGAAGACCACGAAGAGGCCGCTGGAGACGAAGTGCTCGGCCGGCATCAGCGGGCGGCCCCGGATCGAGCCCCAGAGGTCCGCCAGGACCGGCACGCCCTTCTTGTCGTCCATCTGGCCGAAGGCGCTGATCCCGGCGAAGATGCCGGCCGCACCGGCGACGAGCAGCAGCAGCCGGGTGGAGGAGACGGAGATGCCGAGGTCGGCGATGGTTAGCTTGCGGGAGCCGCCGACGCCGACCAGGAGGCTGCTCAGCGCGATGGCCAGGATCAGCACCAGCCGGGTGCCGATCTGCACCACGGCGAAGACCCGGCCGCGTACCTCGTCGGCGACCTCGCCGCCGAGCAGCGTGGTGCCGGCGAGGAAGGCCATGCCGGCGCCCGCGCCGACCAGGATCGCGCCGAGGATCGCCATGGAGAGGTGGATGGCGAAGGCGAGGACCAGGACCGAGGCGCTGGCCAGCACGATGCTCATGCCGAACCAACGGCGCCGGGACATGTCCCGCACGATCATCGGGCCGAGCCCGATGCCGAGCGCCAGGCCGATGAAGATCGCGCCGAAGAGCAGCGAGAAGGCGGCGTCGCCGGCGCCCAGCGAGTTGGCGAAGAACTTCGCCGTGCCGACCACGATGCCGCCGCCGGCGAACGCCCCGAAGATGCCCAGCACCAGGCCGCGCACCAGCGGGGTCTGGCCGATGTACTTCCAGCCCTCGGAGAACTGGCGGAACATGCTCTGCTCGGCGCGCTCGCCCTCGCCGCGCTGGGCCTCGCTGATCTCCTTGATGCCGAAGGCCACCACGAGCGCGGTGGCCAGCCGGGAGATGGCGTTGAACCAGAGGGCGAGCTGGGCCGGCTCGGCCCAGGAGGGCAGCTCGCCGCCGACGGCCCCCCGGACGCCGCGGTCCAGCACGGCCAGGGCGATGGCGGCGGCGACCGGGGTGAGGCCGTACGTGGTGATCAGGGTGAGCTGGTTGGCCGCCTCCAGCCGGGCGCGCGGAATCAGGTTGGGGACCGCGGCCTCCTTGGCCGGGATCCACAGCAGGGTGACCGACTCGATCAGGAAGGTGGCGATCAGCGCCCAGCCGACCACCAGTCCACCGCCGGCACCGGTCAGCGCGTAGAGCGGGATCGAGGCGAAGAGCACGAACCGCAGCAGGTCGCAGATGACCATCGTCCAGCGCCTGTCGAACCGGTCGGCGAAGACGCCGGCCACCGGGCCGAGCACAAGCGCCGGCAGCAGCCGGATCGCGGTCACGCCACCGAACGCGGCGCCCTGGGCGGTGCTCCCCTGCACCTGCGCGGCGGCGAAGAGCGCGGTGGCGAGCAGGCCGAGCCAGTCACCGAACGACGCCGCGCCGAGCACGATCCAGAGCCGGCGGAAGGGTCGGATGCGCAGCACCGAGCGGATCGCGGCGGCCCCGGACGGGTCGCTCTGGGGGCCGGGCGACGACACGCCGGGCGACTCGCCGTTCTTCTGGCTTTCGATGGCCGTACCTCCACGTGCCGGCCCAGAGCTGGGCATCCCCGGTGGAACACTCTAGTCCCGGCGGGGAGCCTCCCCGTCCGCGACATTGCTGCTCGCCGAGCCTAGGCCGCCGGAGCCACCCGGGACAGCCCGACAGACGCGAGGGTATTTCGCATTGACGCCCGGACGGTTAGCGTGCACCACGTGGCCACCGACAGTGACAAACTTCGCGATCGCCTCGACCGTGCGACCGCCCACCTCGACCCGCCGTACGCGGTGGTCGACCTCGCCGCCTTCGAGGCCAACGCCGGTGCGCTGGCCCGCCGCGCCGACGGCAAGCCCGTCCGGGTGGCCAGCAAGTCGGTCCGCGCCCGGGACCTGCTGACCCGGGCGCTCGGGCGGCCCGGCTGGCGGGGCGTGATGGCCTTCACCCTGCCCGAGGCGATCTGGCTGGCCCGTACGGGGGTTTCGGACGACGTGCTGGTGGCCTATCCGACGGCGGACCGGGCGGCACTGGCCGAACTCGCCGCCGACCCGACCCTCGCCGGCACGATCACCCTGATGGTGGACAGCATCGAACACCTCGACCTGATCGACGCCGTGTGCGCCCCCGACCGCCGCGCCGAACTGCGGGTCTGCCTCGACCTGGACGCCTCCTGGCGACCCCTGCGCGGCCGGGTGCACGTCGGCGTGCGCCGCTCCCCGCTGCACAGCGCCCGGGCCGCCGGCGCGTTCGCCGCCACCGTCGCCGGCCGGCCGGGCTTCCGGCTGGTCGGGCTGATGGCGTACGAGGCACAGATCGCCGGTCTCGGTGACGCACCGCCCGGGCAGGCGCTGCTGGGGCGCGCGATCCGGGTGGCCCAGCGCGGGTCGTACCGGGAACTGCTGGCCCGCCGGGGTGCCGCGGTGACCGCCGTCCGCCAGCACGCCGACCTGGAGTTCGTCAACGGCGGCGGCACCGGCAGCGTGGCCGCGACCAGCGCCGATCCCGCGGTCACCGAGGTCACCGCGGGATCGGGCCTGTACGGGCCGACGCTCTTCGACGCGTACCGTGCCTGGCGCCCCACCCCGGCGGCCTTCTTCGCCTGCGCGGTGGTCCGCCGGCCGGCCCCCGGGCTGGCCACCGTGCTCGGCGGCGGCTGGATCGCCTCCGGCCCGGCCGCCGGGAGCCGGCTCCCCCTGCCCTGGCTGCCGACGGGGCTGAAGCTGCTCGGCGCGGAGGGCGCCGGTGAGGTGCAGACCCCGCTGGGCGGCCCCGCCGCGAGCGCCCTGCGGGTCGGCGACCGGGTCTGGTTCCGGCACGCCAAGGCCGGTGAGCTCTGCGAGCACGTCAACGAGGTGCACCTGGTGGAGGGGGACGTCGTGGTGGCGACCGTCCCCACCTACCGCGGCGAGGGTCGGGCGTTCCTGTAGGAGCCCGGACCCGGTCCGGCGGGGCCCGGTTCGCACCTCGGGCACCCCGCCGCTGTCGTGCCGCCCGGTCGCACCCCGGGCGTTCCCGCTCTCGTCGTGCCGCCCGGTCGCACCCGGGCGTTCCTGCGCCGCGCCGTCGCTCAGCTGGGCTGGGTGATCCCGCCGCGGGCGTCGACCTGCCGGTGCAGGTATTCCCGGATCAGCGCCTTCGCCTCGACCAGCACCCGCCCGTCGCCCTCCGGCTGACGGCGGAACGCCAACTTGATCAGGGCGTCGGCGGCCTCCACCGCGACCTCCAGGTGGAACCGCAGGTCGGGCACGTCGGTCAGCCCGAACCGCTCGATCAGCACCCGCGCCAGCTGGTCGGCGATCACGCCGTTGTTGTCGCGCTGCTCGTCGAGCAGGTGCAGGTCGACCACGTCGCCGAAGTGCAGGGTACGGAAGCCCGGGACGGTGCGGTGCATGGTGATGTACTCGTCGATCCCCGCGTCGACGCCGTCCCACCAGTGGGTCATGTCGTCCGAGGCGAACCGCTCGTCGAGCCGCTGCAGGTAGGACTCCATGGTGCGCAGGGTCAGCGCCTGCACGATCGCCCGCTTGTCCGGGAAGAACTGATAGACCGACCCGATCGCCACCTCGGCACGCTCGGCGAGCAGGGTCGTGGTCAAGCCCTCGTACCCCACCTCGTCGACGAGCTCGGCGCAGGCGTCCAGCATCCGCTGGACCCGCGCGACACTTCGACCCTGCACCGGTACGCGGCGCAGCGGCCCGGTCGTGGCGGCTGGTGTGGACACTCGGCGCCACCCCCCTTCGACGGATGAACATATCTACACGTCACTGAAGTGTGACTACCGGTACAACGAGCGGACCCCGGATGCGGTATTTACCAGGCACAACGTTCCTGATATGAAGTCAGTTCATATTCATGTCGAGGAGCGTCCATGCCCGGTACCGCAGCCGAGTGGTCCAACTGGGCCGGCAACCAGCGCAGCACGGCCACCGCCATCCTGCGCCCCCGTACGACCGATGACGTCGTCGAGGCCGTCCGCACCGCCGCCGAGGCGGGTCGGACCGTCCGGGCGGTCGGCAGCGGCCACTCGTTCACCGACACCGCGGTCACCGACGGGTACCGGCTGGACCTGTCGAACCTCGACACCGGCGTCACGGTCGACGCCGCCCGCCGGTTGGTCACCGTACCCGCCGGGACGCCCCTGCACGCCCTCAACGACCTGCTCGCCCGCCACGGTCTCGCCCTACCCAACCTCGGCGACATCGACGCACAGACCATCGCCGGGGCGATCTCCACCGGCACCCACGGCACCGGGGCGAAACTCGGCTGCCTCTCCACCTTCGTGGTCGGGTTGACCCTGGTCACCGGCACCGGCGAGGTGCTGCGCTGCTCCGCCGACGAGCACCGGGACGTCTTCGCCGCCGCCCGGGTCGGCCTCGGCGCGGTCGGTGTCCTGGTCGAGGTCACCCTGCGCTGCGTCGACGCCTTCGTGCTCCGGGCGCACGAACGGCCGGCCGCGCTGGACGCGGTGCTCGGCGACCTGCCGTCACTGGTCGCCGGGCACGACCACGTCGAGTTCTACTGGTTCCCCTACACCTCGCGGGTGCAGGTGAAGACCAACGACCGGGTGCCCGCCGACGACCGGCCGCTGCCCCGGTGGCGCGGCTGGCTGGACGACGAGTTCCTGGCCAACACCGTCTTCGCCGGGGCCTGCCGGCTCGGCCGCGCCGTGCCCGCGCTGGCCCCCGGCATCAGTGCCGTCTCCGCCCGCGCGCTCACCGAACGCAGCTACACCGGCCGGTCCGACCGGGTCTTCTGCACCCCGCGCCGGGTCCGCTTCGTGGAGATGGAGTACGCGCTGCCGCGCGCCGTGCTGCCCACCGCGCTCGACGCGCTGCGCCGCGTCGTCGACGGACTGCCGTTCAAGGTGCTCTTCCCGGTGGAGGTGCGGTTCACCGCCGCCGACGACGTCTGGCTGTCGCACGGCTACGGCCGGGACTCCGCGTACGTGGCGATCCACCAGTACGTCGGCATGCCGTACGAGCCGTACTTCCGGGCGTTCGAGCAGGTGGCGACGGAACTCGGCGGTCGGCCGCACTGGGGGAAGCTGCACTACCGGGAGGCGGCGTCGCTCGCTCCGGCGTACCCGAGGTTCGGCGACTTCCTCGCCGTCCGCGACCGGCTCGACCCGGACCGCCTCTTCACCAACCCCTACCTGCGGCGCGTCCTCGGCTGACGCCGCGCACGATCACGGTCGATCCCGGAACCGGTGGCCTCGCTGCCTGCGGGAGGCCACCGGATCCGGGATCGAGCACGATCACGCGTGGGTCACTCCGACGCGGAGGTCGCCTTGCGGGGGGCTGCCTTCTTGGCGGGGGTCTTCTTGGCCGCCGTGGCCTTGGCGGTGGTGGTCTTCTTGGCGGCGGTGGACTTGGCGGCTGCGGTCTTCTTCGCCGCCGTCTTCTTGGCCGGGGCGGCCTTCTTCGCCGCCGCCTTCTTCTTCGGCGCCGGACCCTTCGCCCGCTTCTCGGCGAGCATCTCGGAAGCCTGCTCGACGGTCAGCTCCTCCGGGGTCTGCCCGCGTCGCAGCGACGCGTTGAACTCCCCGTCGGTGACGTACGGCCCGAACCGGCCGTCCTTGATGACCAGCGGCTTCTCGGTCGCCGGGTCGACGCCCATCTCCCGCAGCGGCGGCGCGGCGGCCCGACGCTGGCGGGTCTTCGGGGCGGCCAGCAGCGCCAGCGCCTCCTCCAGCGTGACGGTGAACATCTTGTCTTCCGACTCCAGCGAGCGGAACTCGTCACCGCGCTTGACGTACGGGCCGTAGCGGCCGTTGTTGGCGACGACCTCGCCGCCGTCCGGGGCGACCCCGATCAGCCGGGGCAGGGTGAGCAGCTTCAGCGCCTCGTCGAGGGTGAGCGAGTCCGGCGTCTGCGACTTCAGCAGCGAGGACTTCCGCTCACCACTGGCCACGTACGGGCCGAACCGGCCGGACTTGAGCAGGATCGGCTCGCCGGTGGCCGGGTCGTCGCCGAGCTTCCGCTCGCCCCCGCCGCCGAGGAAGAGCTCGTGCACCTTCTCCGGGGTCAGCTCGTCGGGGGCCAGCCCCTCGGGGATCGGTGCCCGGTCGCCCTGGGAGGTGCCCTCCTCACCCTCGACCTTCGGGGTCGGCTGCTCGCCGGGGAGCGCCCGCTGCAGGTAGGGACCGAACCGGCCGACCCGGACGACGACCTCGCGGCCCTCGGCGTCGGTGTGCAGCGGGATGGAGTTGACGCTCCGCGCGTCGATGTCGCTGAGGTTCTCGGTGACCAGCTTCTTCAGCCCACCGGCGTGCGCGATGGCCTGGTCGCCGGTGCCGTTGGCGCTGCCGAAGTAGAACGCCGTGAGGAAGTCGACGGCGGCGTGGTCACCACCGGCGATCTCGTCCAGCTCGTTCTCCATGCTGGCGGTGAAGTCGTAGTCGATCAGGCGCGGGTAGTGCCGCTCCATCAACCCGATCACCGCGAAGGCCAGGAAGGTCGGGATCATCGCCTGGCCGCGCTTCATCACGTACCCGCGGTCCTGGATGGTCTGCATGATCGACGCGTACGTCGACGGGCGGCCGATGCCCAGCTCCTCCAGGGCCTTCACCAGCGACGCCTCGGTGTAGCGCGACGGCGGCTGAGTGTGGTGCCCCTGCGCGGCCAGCTCGTCGGCGGTCAGCGGCTGGTCCTTGACCAGGGTGGGCAGCCGGCGCTCGGCGTCCTCGGCCTCGGCGTTCTCGTCGTCGCTCGACTCGACGTACGCGCGCAGGAAACCCGGGTCGGTGATGGTCTTGCCGGTCGCGCCGAAGTCGGCCTCCTCCTGCGCGGTGGAGACCGCCCGGATGCGGACCGAGACGCTGGAGCCGACCGCGTCGGTCATCTGCGAGGCGATGGTGCGCCGCCAGATCAGCTCGTAGAGCTTGAACTCCTCGGCCGACAGCTCCTTGGCCACCTCGCCGGGGGTGCGGAAGTTGTCGCCGGCGGGGCGGATCGCCTCGTGCGCCTCCTGCGCGTTCTTCACCTTGCCGGTGTAGCGGCGGGGCTCCGGCGGCACGCTGCGCTCGCCGTACAGCTCGGCGATCTGCCGGCGGGCCGCCGCGATGGCGGTCTCCGACAGGTTCACCGAGTCGGTACGCATATAGGTGATGTAGCCGTTCTCGTACAGCCGCTGCGCGGTACGCATCGTCTGCTGCGAGGACAGCCGCAGTTTGCGGGCCGCCTCCTGCTGGAGGGTCGAGGTGATGAACGGCGCGTACGGGCGACGGCGGTAGGGCTTCTCCTCGACCCGGGTGACGGTGAACTGCCGCCCCTCCAGTCGGGCGGCGAGACCGCGCGCCCCGCTCTCGTCGAGGTGCACGACGCCCGCGCCGGCCCGGACCCGACCCGTGGTCGGCTCGAAGTCCTTGCCGGTGGCGATCCGGTCGCCGTTCAGCGCGACCAGCGTCGCGTTGAAGGTGCGCGGCCCCTCGCCCGGCTTCGCCACCGCCAGGGTGGCCAGGATGTCCCAGTACTCGGCGGTGCGGAAGGCCATCCGCTGCCGTTCCCGCTCGACCACGATCCGGGTCGCGACGGACTGCACCCGGCCCGCCGAGAGCTTCGGCATGACCTTCTTCCACAGCACCGGCGAGACCTCGTAGCCGTACAGCCGGTCGAGGATGCGGCGGGCCTCCTGCGCGTCGACCAGGTCCCGGTCGATCTCGCGCGGGTTCGCCACCGCGGCCTGGATGGCCGGCTTGGTGATCTCGTGGAAGACCATCCGCTTGACCGGCACCTTGGGCTTGAGGGTCTCCACCAGGTGCCAGGCGATGGCCTCGCCCTCGCGGTCCTCGTCCGTCGCCAGGAGGATCTCGTCGACCTCCTTGGCCAGCTTCATCAGCTTGCTGATCTGCTGCCTGCGGTCGGCGGAGACCACGTAGAGGGCGTGGAAGCCGTTGTCGACGTCCACCCCGAGCCGGGCCCACGGCTCGCCCTTGTACTTGGCCGGCACGTCGGCGGCGTTGCGCGGGAGGTCCCGGACGTGGCCGAAGCTGGCCTCCACGACGTATCCCGGGCCCAGGTAGCCCGAGATCGTCTTGGCCTTCGCCGGTGACTCGACGATGACCAGACGGGTGGTTCCAGCTCTGCTCGGCACGTCTCTCTCCGACCTCACTCCTGCGCCATGCCCGTTGCGGGCCGTATCCCCTCGTGCCCGGTTTCGGGCGGCTTGCACCGGCCGGGCCACGGGCGGTCCGGATGTCCAACGTAACGCGCCGCCCGCGTTCCGGGTTTCGTGGGCGGCAAACCGGCCCGTCGCGGCGGGGCCGGGCGGTCGCGCGGACTGTCGCCGGACGGCGCCACCGTACACCGTGGGTAGGGCTCCGAGCGGGTCACTGTGACGATCACGGACCCTCGGCCGAGCGGCACCGGACCGTTTTCCTGCGCAAACCGCCGGCCGGCGGGTGCCACGGATCGGACAGCCGGCGGGGTTGCGCGCCGCGCGTCAGCCCACCGCACCCGGCCACTCGGCCTCCGGCGCGGTCGCCGGCCGGTCCCCCACCAGTTCGGCCAGCCGGGCCAGCCGCCGGCCGCTGATCCGGTACGCGGCCCGCCCGCCTCCGGGTCGAGCAGCGCGCCGGGCAGCCCGACCGCGGCCAGTGCCGCCCGCAGCTGCGGCCACCAGGTCTGGTCGGCCGCGCCGAGGCGGAGCCGGAACCCGGCCGGCTCGGCGGCCCCGGCGGCGGCCAGCCAGAGCCGCAGCCGCCGCCCGTTCAGGTGGAACCCGGCCGGTGGTCGCTTCACCGTGCCGCGCAGCCAGGCCGTCGCCAGCGGGGCGAGGGTGCTGGCGTACGAGGTGCGGACCCGGTGCCGGCCGTCCCCGGTCGGCTCCCAGCCCGCCGCGATCCCCCGCGCGGCCAGCTCGGCGACGAGCACGTGCACCCGCCAGGCGGCGTCCACCACGATCGACAGTCGCGCCGTACCACCCATCCGGACCACCTCCCCCGGCCCGGCGAGCAGGCCGGCCAGGTCCGCCAGGGACGGGTCGGCCGCCTCGGTGCCGAACAGCGAGAGCTGGCGGACCGGGTCGGGGGGTGGGGGGTCAGGGGCCGTCAGCGACACTCCGGGACCTCGTCGAAGGCCTGCTTGAGTTCTTTCGAGTTGAGCTTGCCGGTGTCCAGCGCGCTCGCGTCGTACTCCTTGTTCAGGGTGTCCACGGCGGCCCGTACCCCGTCGTAGAAGGGGCCGGCCTGCCCGGTGTCGAGCCCTTCGATGGTCGCCCGGGCCCGCCCGTACGCGTCCCGCACCTTGCTGAGCGAGCCGCGGAACCCGGCGGAGATCTCCGCGCCGTGGTCGGTCTCCGGCACGCCGGCCTCCTCGACCTTGCGTCGGGCCGTCTCGCTGGCCTGCTCCGCCCCGGCGAAGAGCCGGACCAGGTTCTCCTTGGCCTGCGCCGGGGTGGTCTGCGCGGTCATCTGCTGCTGGGTGCTGCTGGTCAATTTGTTGATCTCCGCCCGCCACGGCGTGAGCGCCTGGCAGACGGACGAGGCCCAGGCCCGGGGGCTGGGGCCGCCGCAGCCGGCGACGACGAGGACGAGCGTGGCCAGGACCACCGTGAGCTTTCCGGCGGCTGCCGCCCGGCGCGTACGCATGCGAAGCAGCGTACGGCTTCCGGGGGGAAGTGCCACCGGTCAGGTTTCGACGGGAGGGTTCCCGGTCGGCACGCGCCGACCGGGAACCCCCACCGGATCAGGCGTTGACCGTCTCCGGCCGCTGGTCCGGGTTACCCGCGCCGGTGTCGCTGCCGGAGTCGTCCATGGCGATGCCCTTGCGCTTGCTGAACACCACCGCCGCCACGATGATCAGCGCCGCGACGACCGCGATCGCGATCCGCAGGCCGGTGTTCCGGTCGTCGCCCACGCTCCAGGCCACCACGGCCGGCGCGATCAGCAGCGAGACCAGGTTCATCACCTTGATCAGCGGGTTGATCGCCGGGCCGGCGGTGTCCTTGAACGGGTCACCGACGGTGTCACCGATGACGGTGGCGGAGTGCGCCTCGGAGCCCTTGCCGCCGTACGCGCCGTCCTCCACCAGCTTCTTGGCGTTGTCCCAGGCACCACCGGAGTTGGCCAGGAAGACCGCCATCAGCGTGCCCGCCCCGATCGCACCGGCCAGGTACGACGCCAGCGCGCCCGGGCCGAGCCCGAAGCCGACCGCGATCGGCGCGAGGATGGCGAGCAGACCGGGGGTCATCAGCTCGCGCTGCGCGTCCCGGGTGCAGATGTCGACGACCTTGCCGTACTCGGGGCGCTGGGTGCGGTCCATGATCCCGGGCAGCTCACGGAACTGCCGGCGGACCTCCATCACCACGGCACCGGCCGAGCGGGAGACCGCGTTGATGGCCAGCCCGGAGAAGAGGAAGACCACCGCCGCACCGATGATCAGGCCGACCAGGTTGCGCGGGTTGGCCACGTTCAGCGCGTTGAGGATCTCCTGCCCGACGTCGCCCACGCCCGCGTCCTCGTACGAGGAGCGCAGCGTGTCGGTGTACGAGCCGAACAGCGCGGTGGCGGCCAGCACCGCGGTGGCGATCGCGATGCCCTTGGTGATCGCCTTGGTGGTGTTGCCGACCGCGTCCAGCTCGGTGAGGATCCGCGCGCCGTGCTCGTCGATGTCGCCGGACATCTCCGCGACGCCCTGCGCGTTGTCGGAGATCGGGCCGAAGGTGTCCATCGCGACGATCACGCCGACGGTGGTGAGCAGGCCCGTGCCGGCCAGCGCGACCGCGAAGAGCGACAGCGTGATGGAGCTGCCGCCGAGCAGGAACGCGCCGAAGACGCCGGCGCCGATCAGCAGCGCCGAGTAGACCGCCGACTCCAGGCCGACGCTGATGCCGGCGAGGATGACGGTGGCGGCACCGGTCTGCGAGCTCTTGCCGATGTCCTGCACCGGGCGCTTGTTGGTCTCGGTGAAGTAGCCGGTCAGCGCCTGGATCGCGGCGGCCAGCACGATACCGATGATCACCGCGCCGATGGCCACCAGCCGCGGGTTGCGGTCGACGTCGGTCAGCCCGCCCTCCAGCTCGGCGAAGGTCGCCGGCAGGTACGCGTAGGCGGCGATCGACACCAGCACCGCGGAGAGCACGGCCGAGATGTAGAAGGCCCGGTTGATCGCGGTCAGCCCGTTGCGGTCGGACGCGCGCAGCCGGGTGATGAAGACGCCGACGATCGCGACCAGCACGCCGATGGTGGAGATGACCAGCGGGAAGACCAGCCCGTCCTCGCCGAACGCGGCGCGGCCCAGGATCAGCGCGGCGACCAGGGTGACCGCGTACGACTCGAAGAGGTCGGCGGCCATGCCGGCGCAGTCGCCGACGTTGTCGCCCACGTTGTCCGCGATGGTGGCGGCGTTGCGCGGGTCGTCCTCGGGGATGCCCTGCTCGACCTTGCCGACCAGGTCGGCGCCGACGTCGGCGGCCTTGGTGAAGATGCCGCCGCCGACCCGCATGAACATGGCGAGCAGCGCGGCACCGAAGCCGAAGCCCTCCAGCACGGTCGGGGCGTCGCCCTTGAAGAGCATGACGACCAGCGCCGCACCGAAGAGGCCGAGGCCGACGGTGAGGAAGCCGACCACGCCACCGGTCCGGAAGGCGATCTTCATGGCGCCCTCGCGCCCGCCTTCGCGTTCCCGGGCGGCGGCCGCGACCCGCAGGTTGGCGCGGGTGGCCAGCCACATGCCGGCGCCGCCGATGAACGCACTGAACAGGGCGCCCACCACGAAGAAGGCCGACCGGCCGATCTTCACCAGGGTCTGGTTGCCGTCGGTGTCGTGCACCGGCAGCAGGAAGAGCAGCACGACGGCGATCACCACGAAGATCGCCAGGGTCCGGAACTGACGCAGCAGGTACGCCGACGCGCCCTCCTGCACCGCCCCGGAGATCTCCTGCATGTTGGTGGTTCCCTTACCGGCTGCCAGCACGGCCTTGGTCAAGGCGGCGGCGAAGACGAGCGCCACCAACGCGATGACCGCGGCGATGACGACGTACGTCAGGTTGGCTCCGGTAAGGGACAGTGCGCCGCCGTCGGCGGCCAAGGTCCCGGACATCTATGTCCTCCTGTACCGAACAATCGCGTCGGCCGGTGGGGACACGCGGCCGACGCCCGGATGCGAACTCGCCAGCGCGCCAACCCACCCGTGCGGACCAGCGATGAACACCCATTCCTGCTGGCTGCGGGACGGGTCGCGTTGCTGACAACCCGCGTACTGTAGCCCTACGCAGTGTTGGAGGTCACATGGAGGGGGCACCGTGTCTCGATGATCTTCATAACTGTGTTATGAGGAAAAATCTGATATACGGGTCGACCAGCACGACGAGGCCGCGCTCCCCCGTGGGAAGCGCGGCCTGCGGTTCGCGACTCGGCTCAGCGGCCGACCGGCCACACCATCCGGACCTCGGTGCCGATGCCCTCGTCCACCGGGCGGACCTGGAGGTCCTCGACGAAACCGGCGAGCAGGGCGAAGCCGACGCCGGTGGTCAACGCGTCCTCGCTGAGCGACTCCTTCGCCAACTCGTCCGGGGCCAGCGCGGCCAGGCCGATGCCCGCCTCGATCGGGGCCCGGTCCACCACCCGCACCGAGTACGCCCCCGAGTCCGACATCTCCACCAGCACCGGGTCGGCCACGCCGTACTGCCGGTGCAGGGCCACCGCCCGGGTGCACGCCTCACCGATGGCCAGGCGCACCTCGTCGAGCAGATCCTCGCGCACCCCGGCCCGGCGGGCCACCGCGACGCCGACCAGGCGGGCCGTACGCACGTGCACCGGGGCGGGCGAGAAGGAGAGCTTGACGGTCGCCATCACGCGCCGGTGCCGGTCGGGTCGGCGCTGATCGCCGCGTCGACCGTCGGGTGCAGCGGGAAGACCTGGTCCAGGGCGGTGATCCGGAAGATCTTGAGCAGCGGCTCCTTGTCGCAGACCAGGGCGAAGGAACCGCCCGCCGCGCGGAGCCGCTTCAGGGCACCCACCAGCACGCCGAGGCCGGTCGAGTCGAGGAAGTCCACCCGACCCAGATCCACCACGACCCGACGTGCCCCACCGTCGATCAACTCCAGGAGCCGTTCCCGCAGCCGCGGTGCGGTGTAGACGTCCACCTCACCGCCGACCTCGAGCACCGTGTGCTCCCCCACGGTGCGGGTCGCCAGCGACAGCTCCATCGGTCCTCCTCGTAGACTCTTCTGGGCATCTAACCATCCCGCCGCCGACCCTCTGGCGGGTCACCGGCGAGGGCTTCCTCATACCCCCGGCCGCGGGTTCCCAATTCCGAACACCAGTGCGAGAGTGCAGGACGTGACTGTCGACGACATCGGCGCGGCGCGGCTGGCCCCGCCCCGCGACCCGTCGGCCACCGTATCCGCCGGCACCGGCCCCGGGCGACCGCCGGCCGAGTTGCTGGACCGGCTGCGCACCCACCGGCCCGTCGACCCGGTCACCCACGTGGAACGGGTGCCGGCCCGCGCCGGCGAGCCCGCCGCCTGGCCGGCATGGACTCCGCCGGAGCTGCGGGCGGCGTTCGACCGGCGCGGCGTCGTCGCCCCGTGGCGGCACCAGGCCGAGGCCGCCGAGCTGGCGTACGCCGGGAAGCACGTGGTGGTCGCCACCGGGACGGCGTCCGGCAAGTCCCTGGCGTACCAGCTGCCGGCGCTGGCCACCCTGCTGGCCGACCCGCGCGCCACCGTGCTCTACCTGGCGCCGACCAAGGCACTCGCCGCCGACCAGTTGCGCGCCGTCGCCGGCCTGGAACTCGACGGGGTACGCCCCGCCACCTACGACGGGGACACCCCGCGCGCCGAGCGGGAGTGGATCCGCCGGCACTCCCGGTTTGTGCTGACCAACCCCGACATGCTGCACCACGGCATCCTCCCCGGGCACGCCCACTGGTCCGGCTTCCTGCGCCGGCTGGCGTACGTGGTGATCGACGAGTGCCACACCTACCGTGGAGTGTTCGGCTCGCACGTGGCGCACGTACTGCGGCGGCTGCGTCGACAGTGCGCCCGCTTCGGTCGTACGCCCATCTTCGTGCTGGCCTCGGCGACGTCGGGTGACCCGGCGACGGCGGCCGGGCGGCTCACCGGCCTGCCGGTCGCCGCCGTCACCGAGGACACCTCGCCGCGCGGCGGGGTGACCTTCGCGCTCTGGGAGCCGCCGCTGCTCCCCTCCTCCGACGCCCCCTCCCCCGACGCCGATCTGCTCCAGGTCCGCCGGTCGGCGCTGCGGGAGACCGCGGACCTGCTCGCCGACACCGTCGCCGCAGGGGTACGCACCCTGGCGTTCGTCCGCTCCCGGCGGGGTGCCGAGGTGGTGGCCGCGAACGCCCGGCGCTCGCTCGACGAGGCGGTGCCCGGGCTCGGCGACCGGGTCGCCGCCTACCGGGCCGGCTACCTGCGCGAGGAGCGGCGCGAGCTGGAACGCGCCCTGCTCACCGGCGACCTGCTCGGCCTCGCCTCCACCAACGCCCTCGAACTCGGCGTCGACCTGGTCGGGCTGGACGCGGTGCTGATCTGCGGCTGGCCCGGCACCCGGGCGTCGCTCTGGCAGCAGGCCGGCCGGGCCGGGCGCTCCGGCGACGAGGCGCTCGCGGTGCTGGTGGCCCGGGACGACCCGCTCGACACCTACCTGGTGCACCACCCGGAGGCGCTCTTCGGCCGGCCCGTCGAGGCCACCGTGCTCGACCCGGCCAACCCGTACGTGCTGGCCCCGCAGCTCGCCTGCGCCGCCGCCGAGGCCCCGCTCACCCCCGCCGACCTGGAACTCTTCGGCGACGGCGCGAAGGAGGCGGTCGACTCGCTGGTCGAGGCGGGCGCGCTGCGGCAGCGCCCCACCGGCTGGTACTGGCGGCACCGGGAACGCCCCGAGGTCGACCTGCGCGGCGAGGGCGGGGCACCCGTCTGCGTGGTCGAGGCGTCCACCGGCCGGCTGCTCGGCACCGTCGACGGCGGCTCGTCGCACTTCCTCGTCCACCCGGGCGCGGTCTATCTGCACCAGGGCGTCTCGTACGTGGTCGACTCGCTGGACCTGGCCGACGGGTGCGCGCTGGTGCACGCCGAGGAGCCGGACTGGTCCACCCACGCCCGGGACGTCACCTCGCTCTCGGTGGTGTCGGTCCGGTCGTACGTCGACGCCGGGCCGGTCGGGCTCTTCCTCGGCGAGGTGGACGTGACCAGCCAGGTCGTGTCGTACCAGCGGCGCCGGATCGCCTCCGGCGAGGTGATCGACACCCGCCCGCTCGACCTGCCGGCCCGGGAGCTGCGCACCGTCGCGGTCTGGTTCACCGTCTCGCCGGAGTCGCTGGCGCTCGCCGGGGTGGAGGCGGCCGACATCCCGGGGGCGCTGCACGCCGCCGAGCACGCCGCGATCGGCCTGCTGCCGCTGATCGCCACCTGTGACCGCTGGGACATCGGTGGCCTGTCGACGGCCGTGCACCCGGACACCGAGGCGCCGACCGTCTTCGTCTACGACGGGCACCCGGGCGGCGCCGGCTTCGCCGAGCGGGCGTACCGGACGGCGGCGGCCTGGCTGCGGGCCACCCGGGACGCGATCGCCGAGTGCGGCTGCGAGTCGGGCTGCCCGTCCTGCGTGCAGTCCCCGAAGTGCGGCAACGGCAACAACCCGCTGGGCAAGTCGGACGCCGTGCAGGTCCTCGACGTGGTCCTGGCCAACCTCCCCCCGGTGGACGGCGCTCCGGCGGAGCCCGCCGCCCCCGATGGCGCTCCGGCCCGTGCGGTCGGAGCTGGTGGGCCCGGTGGGGGCACGCCTGCGGTGCCGCACCAGAACGGACCGACCCGTTGATCCACTCCACTCCGGCGACGTAGCGGGATCCCGCAGGACGGACACCGCCACGTCGACGATCCGGCGACCGCACCGTGCATGATCGGCGAGGCAGGTGGGCATTGAAACATGGGAGCGCTTCCATGAGTCCCCCATCGTGGGTTGCGCTCAGCCGTCAGCCGATCTGCGTCCCGACGCCGGAGGAGGAGCCGTGGCCGACACCATCGCGGAGACCGTCGACCTGCTCTACACGATCAACCAGGAGAACCTCACCCCCGACCAGCAGATCGCCCTCGGCTCCGCGCTGGCCACCCTCGCCCAGGCGGAACGCCTGGAACAGATCAACGAACGTCTGCGCGGCATCCACCAGGTGCTCAACGCCTGGGCGATGAAGGCCACCATCGAGGGGGGACGCTGAGGGCCGGGTTGTGCCAGACTCCGGCGTTCACCCTTGAAGGAGATTCCATGCAGCTCGACACCTTGCAGACCCAGCACCAGTTCTTCATCCGCCAGCGGATCCGGATGATGGTCAACCAGTACGAGGTCCGCGCCGTGGCGGCGGACGGCACCGAGGGCGAACTGCTCGCGTTCGCGCAGCAGAAGCGGCTCGCCTTCAAGGAGCAGGTGACCATCTACACCGACGACTCCAAGCAGACCCCGCTGCTCGGCTTCAAGGCCCGCCAGCGGCTCGACCTCGGCGCCACGTACGACGTGACCGACCACGCCGGCAACCCGATCGGGCTGTTCCGCAAGGACTTCGCCCAGTCGCTGCTGCGGTCGACGTGGCACGTGGAGCAGGCCGGCCTGCCGCAGGTCACCGGGCAGGAGCGCAGCCTGCCGGTGGCGCTGCTGCGCCGGTTCGTCGACTCGCTCTCCTGGTTGCCGTACCACTTCGACTTCGTCGCCGGCGGCCAGCCGGTGTTCTCGGTGGTCAAGAAGTGGGGCCTGCGCGACAAGTACGTCGTGGAGATCCAGAACCCGCAGATCGACCGGCGGCTCGTCATCGCCATGGCGGTCGGCCTGGACGCCCTCCAGGCCCGCTGACCCGTACCCGGGCGCGTGCCGAGCCGGCACGCGCCCGGCCCGGCCGTCCCACTCGACACCTCGGGACCACCCAGCACCTCCGGCCGCACGAATCTCCGCCCATCTCCGGACCGCCTCGCACCTCCGAAATCGGCGGTTCACGCACGGACCGGTCCGGCCCGTGAGGTGACCGAGGCGGTCCGGACCAGGCCCGGCACCGGCCGGATGGTCACCTCGGCCGTGACCAGGACGTCCAGCCCGTCGAGTCGGCAGCCGACGAGCCGGGCACCGTTGGCCCGCACCAGCTCCGCGGCGGTCGCGCAGGCCGGTTGCTCGCCGGCCGTCACCCGGCTCGCCGCCGCGAGCGCCCCGAAGTCCGCCGCCACCCCGGCCCGCTGTCGCCCCAGCCGAGCGGCGGCGACCGCCGCACCGAAGAGCCCGGACAGCAGCAGCACCAGACCGACGGCGAGCAGGCACACCGTCGCCCCGCCGCGCTCCCGCCCGTGGTCGGTTCCCGGCATCGGTCGCGGGGTCATCGGGGTGGATCCGGGCCGCCGGGCTCCACGGCCGCCACCGCGCTGGCCGTCACGGTGACCCGGGGCAGCCGGGCAGTGAGAGCACGGACCGGGGCACGGACGGTGGCGGTCACCCGGTCGCCGTTCACCTCGACGGTGACGACGGCACCGTCGGGGGCGACCCGGGTACCGGCGGCGGAACCCACCCCGCCCCGGGAGGCGGCGAGTGCCGCCTCCCGGGCCGCGTCGAGACAGTCGGCCTTCGTGCTGACCGCGTCGATGGCGGTCAGGCCGGCGAACAGGAGCAGGAGCAGCGCCGGCAGGCCGGCCGCCAGCTCGGCGGTGAACGAACCCCGGTCACCGTTCGCCCGTCCGGGGTCGTCGGCAGGGAGAACCGGCGCGCGCCCGCCCCCGGCCGGCCGGCGCCCGCTCACTTCAACGCCCGGTCGATGACGGCGGTGAGCGCGCTCTGCACGTTGCCGGAGGTGAGCACCTTGAGCAGGATGCCGGCGAAGGCGACCGCGGCGAGCGTGCCGACGGCGTACTCGGCGGTGTTCATGCCGGCGTCTCCGCGCAGGCGACGGAGGAGTTTGCGCATGTCGTACCCCTTCTCGATGGATCAGAGCAGGTCGCCGAGGACGGCGACGATCACCGGCACCAGACCGGCGAGAATGAAGGCGGGCAGGAAGCAGAGCCCGAGCGGCAGCACGATCAGCACACCGGCCCGCCGGGCGCCGGCCTCGGCCGCGGTGGCCCGCTCGGCCCGCAGTTCGTCGGCGAGCCGGGTGAGCGCGCCGGCCAGCGCCGCACCGCTGCTGGTGGAGCGGAGCGCGGCATCCACCAGGCGGTCGGCACCGGCCACCGGGCGCAGGTGCGACCAGGCCTCCTCCGGGCCGCCGCCGAGCAGGAGTGTCCGCCCCCCGGGCCAGCCGCTCGGCGAGCGGTCCGCCGAGCGCCTCCGCCACGGCCAGCACCGAGCGGTCCACCGGCGCGCCGGCGCGCATCGCCGCCGCGAGCAGATCTGCGGCGAGCGGCAGGTCCGCGATCTCCCGCAGTCGCCGGTCCCGGACGGCACGCGGGGTGAGCCGCCGCAACAGCCGGTCCGCCGCGAACGCGACCAGCGTCCCGACGAGCAGCCCGGTCCAGCCACCGACGACGACCAGCGCGGCGACACCGGCGAATCCCGCCCCGACCCGGATCCGGTCGGGCCACCAGATCGATCGGCCGGTGGTGCCGCCGTCCGGCAGGTCGGACCGCCACGGGCCTGTCCCGGCCGGGTCGTCGTCCCCGGCACCTCGGCCGGCGGGCCATCGGGGCACCGGACCGGACGCGGCCCGGACGTCGTCCCCGGCACCACGGCGGGCGGACCACCGGGGCACCGGGCCGGACGCGGCCCGGTCGTCGGTCAGGTGGCTGCGCAGGTCGGGCCACGGGAACGAGGCATGAGGCGCAACTCCGTCCGGCTGACCGAGCCTCCCGGTCGGGTCTTCCGAGCCGCGCAGCAGGCGGAGTCGCCTGCCCGGCCGGAGGCCCGGCGCCCCCGCCAGCCCGGTGAGCAGCGCCGCCGTGACCAGGAAGCCGGCTGCCAGCACCTGCCCGGACATCAGCGGACCGGTCCTCGTGCGCCGCCGAGCCGCTCGGCCCAGAGCAGTCCGGCCACCTGGAGCCCGATCGCCAGGACGGCACTGCCACCGCCGATCGGGGTGTGCAGGAGCACCGTGACCGGGTCGGCGCCGATGGCGTACTCGAGGCCGATGCCGCCGAGGGGAAGCGCCGCGAGCAGCCAGGCGGTGGCGCGCGCCCCGGCCGCCTGCGCCGCCGCCGCGGCCAGCCCACGGTCGGCCGCCCGGGCGTCGGCCTCGACCCGTTCGAGCAGTTCGGCCAGGGGTGCGCCGGTGCGCTCGGCGAGGTGCACGGCGGCCCGGGCCAGCGCCGTCACGCGTACCGGCCCCGCCCAGGTGCCGACGGCCGGCACGGGCAGCCCGGCCCGCAGGTCGGCGGCGAGGCCGGCGAGCTGCTCCAGGGCACGCCGCCGCAGCAGGTCGGCGTGTCGGTGGGCCTGCCGGCGGAGCGCACCGCGCACGCCCAGTCCGCCGTAGGCGGCGAGGGCCACCCCGGCGACCGGGCCGGCGAGGACGGCACCGACCACCCCGGAGACGAGCACGACGGCGGCCAGGGTCCGACCCGGTGAGCGCGCCACGGCGGAGCCGAGCCTTTCCGCCGGCCCCCGGGACCCACCGCGCTCCGGGGCGAGGTCGACGGCTGCCCCGCGGTGACCGCGGTCGACCGCCGCGCGGTCACCGGCCGGCTGGCGCGGATCGACCGCCCCGACCAGCAGGGCGGCTCCCGACTGCGGTGTCGGCCCGCTGCGTCGGCCGACCGGCTGCGGTGTCGGCTCGTCCCGTCGGCCGACCGGCTGCGGTGTCGGCTCGCTGCGCCGACCGACGGGGCCTCGCGGGTCGTGCCGGCCGGGCGGCCGGACCGGCTCCGGCCGGTACCGTTGATCATCGCGGGGACCCGGCAGGACGTCGGGTGACATCGGAGTCGCCCGGAACCGGGCGGCGGCGAGCAGGCGGGCCCGGGCCGGACGCCCTACCGCCGGACGCGGGTGGGTCCGTCCCTCGGGCGTTCGCCGTCCGGGGCCGAGGTCTGCTCCACCGCCCGCCGACGTGCCGAGGACGGCCCGACGCCGCCGTCGACTGCTCCGCACCGGCCACGCCACCACCGCCGCGGCCGTACCGAGGAGCACCGTCACCAGCCAGGCTGTCCCCATCACGCCGGACCTGCCGAGCCGGGCCAGGCGGCACAGAGGATCGGCGGAACGGTCACTCCGCGTTCCCGCAGCAGTGCGCCCAGCGCCCGGGCCGCCAGGCCCAGCCCTCGGCCGCGGATCCAGGCGGGAACGACGGTCAGCAGCCGGTCCGGGCCTTCGGGCACCAGCAGGCAGATCGACTCCAGCAGCCGTCCCTCCGCGCCACGGCGCACCTGGAGCAGCACCTGGAGGGCGGCGGCGACCTGCGCGTGCAGCGCCGCCCGGGGCAGCCCGCCGAGCATCCCGAGCGCCTCCAGCCGGGCCGGTACGTCGGTGGCCGCATTGGCGTGCAGCGTCCCCGCGCCACCGTCGTGCCCGGTGTTCAGCGCGGCGAGCAGGTCGACCACCTCCGCGCCCCGGCACTCGCCCACCACCAGCCGGTCCGGCCGCATCCGCAGCGCCTGCCGGACCAGGTCGGTGAGGCCGACCGCCCCCGATCCCTCCACGTTCGACGTCCGGGCCTGGAGGCCGACCACGTGCGGGTGCACCGGGCGCAGCTCGGCCGCGTCCTCCACCAGCACGATCCGTTCAGTGGTCGGGACGAGCCCGAGCAGGGTGTTGAGCAACGTGGTCTTGCCCGACCCGGTGCCGCCGGTGACCAGGTAGGCCAGTCGGGCGGCCACCAGGGCGGTGAGCACCGGCGCGACCGGCCGGGGCACGGTGCCCTGGCGGACCAGGTCGTCGAGGGTGAAGGGACGTTGCCGGAAGGTGCGCAGCGACAGGTAGGGCCCGTCGGTCGCCACCGGAGGCAGGACGGCGTGCAGGCGGGTCCCGTCGGGCAGTCGGGCGTCCGCGTACGGGGCGGCGTCGTCGAGCCGCCGTCCGGTGGCCGCGATGAGGCGCTGCGCCAGCCGTCGTACGTCGTCGACCGTGCCGAGGGGCACCGCCACCTGGTGCAGCCCCTGCCCTCGGTCCACCCAGACCCGGGTGCCGTTCACCAGCACGTCGGTCACCTCCGGGTCGGCCAGCAGCGGGGCGAGCGGACCGGCACCGACCAGGTCGTCGCGGACCCGGTCGGCGATCCGCAGCAGCGCGGTGTCGCCGAGCACGGCGGCGTCCGGCTCGGCCCGTACGGCGGAGACGATGGCGGCCGGGGTGACCGGGGTGGCGGCGGTGGCGAACCGCTGTCGTACCCGGGCCGCCAACTCCCCCGGGTCGGTGGGCCCGGTCACGCCGCCCCCGTCGCGGGCCGGCCGGTCAGTTCGTCGACGAGCCGCTGGCACAGTGCGGCGAGCGGACCGCGCCCGGCGGCGGCGGGTGCTTCCCCGCGTTCCAGCCCTCGGCAGAGTCCCGGCTCCGGGCGCAGCGTGCCGGCCAGCGGCAACCCGAGCGCCCGGGCCACCTCGGTGGCCTTGAGCCGGCCCGGTGCCGGGCCGCGCACGATCACCCCGAGGTCGGCGCAGTGCGGGGCGACGGCGGCGACCACCCGGGCCGCGGCGGCGGTGGCCCGCAGCTCGGCCGGTACGACCACGAGGACCCGGTCGGCCGCCTGGAGCGCGACGACCGCCGCGTCGTCCAGTTGCCGGGGCAGGTCGACGACCACCACGTCCCGCCCGCGCCGGGCGGCGTCGACGGTGGCGACCATCGCCTCGGCGGGCAGGTGCCGCAGGTCGCCACGGTCCCAGGAGAGCACCACCAGGTCACCGCGGCTGGGCAGGGCGCGCACCAGGGAGGGCGGGTCCATCCGGCCGTCGGTCGCGGTGAGCGCCGGCCAGCGCAGCCCTTCGAGCTGCTCCCACCCGAGCACCAGGTCCAGCCCGCCGCCGAGCGGGTCGGCGTCGACCAGCAGGGTGCGCAGCCGGGCCCGGGCGGCGGTGACGGCCAGGCCACCGGCGAGCACGCTGGCACCCGCACCGCCCCGCCCGCCGAGGACGGCCACGATCCGGGCGGTGCCGTCGCCCGGCCGGTCGGGGGCGCACTCGGCGAAGCGGTCGACCAGCCACGGTTCGGCGGCGGGCAGGGTGGCGACGTGTTCCGCGCCGATCAGCTCCGCGATGTCGGTGGCCGGATCGAGTTGCCCGGTCCGCCCCACCAGCACCGTCCGGGACCGTCGGGGCAGCCGGGCGCGGAGACAGGCCGGTGCCTGGTCGCCGCCGACGAGCACGAGGGGCGCGGGCAGCCAGCGGGCCCGCGCCGCAGCGGGGTCGGCGGCGAGTTCGACCTCGGTGCCGCCCGCGGCGGCGAGCCGGAGCAGTTCGTCGAGGAGGTCGCCGTCGGCGGTGACGAGGAGGGGAAGGCGGCGGTGCGCGGGCGGCGGGGTACGGGGCGGCATGGCGGCCTCCAGCAGTCGGGCTCGGATGCTGTCGGCGAGCGTGCCCGGCGATCACCCGGGTGTGCCGTCCCGATGCCGTCGGCTGTGGACAACCGTGGCCCCTGTGGAAAACCACCGCCGGGTGGCCGGATCTGCTATGGACGGCGGGGAAGTCGGCGGCCGGAACGCCAATAGCGATCTGCGGGCCGACATCGTCACGGCTTCCGGAAAATGTCGTCCGGACGGTCGGCGACCTGCCGACGATCGACGTCCGGAGCAGGAAAACCGACGGTCAACAACCGCGCCGATTTGGCCGGACGGAACCATTGACGGCAGGGAGCACGGGCCGCACATAATCGATCCCCCGTGTCGCCGATCGGGCGGCACCGTGCACTCGGAATCGGGGCCATGGCGGATTCACCGGACGATGGGCACGGAGCCCGGCCACGCCGACGAGCGGCCGGCCGGCCGAGCGGTCCCCAGCACCGCCCGACACCGCCACCGGCGCTGCACACGGTGGCGGCGGTCCGCGACGGGCAGCAGCGGACGGGCCGCGTACCCTCCCGGGTCGGACCGACGACGGCACCGGACGGACGGCCCTGGAGTGAGGCGTGGCTGCGGGACCTGTCCCCGGCGACGCTGGCCTCGTTGGCCGTCGGCCTGGTCGTCCTGGTGGTGGCCGGCGCGCTCACGATCTTCCACACGCCCCCGCGGCCCGAGTTGCCGCCACCCCTCGCCGGGGAGGCGATCAAGGCGGACCCGACGCAGTCGGCCGATCCGGACCTGCCACCGACCGTCAGCTACTCACCGGCACCGGTCTCCCTCTCCACCCGCGCGTCGATGCCGCCGCGCCCGTCGCACCGGCCGACCCCACCACCCAGCCGGAAGCCGAGCCCGAAGCCGTCGCCCAGTTCACCGACGCCCCCGACACCCCGGCCGGACGAGTTGACGCCCCTGCCGCCCGCGCAGGAGCCGAACCTGCGGTCCACCGGGGGTGGCCCGGAGACGTTCATCGACTTCGTCAACGCCCGCGCCGAGGCGGTGATCGTCGACTGGCTCGACTACGACGGCCGGCGACAGCAGTACGCCGTGCTCCAGCCCGGCCAGTCCTACCGGCAGCAGACCTACCTCGGACATCCGTGGGTGGTGACGAACGGGCAGGGCGTCGGGCTGGTCTGCTTCCAGCCGGCGGACCGGACGATGCGGGCGGTGATCCGCTGACCTGCCCCGGTCCGGATGCGCGCCCCCGTCGACCCGGTGAAGCGACCGCCAGGAGACCGTCCACTGTGACGGACCACCGGCAGCCGGCGCTGAACCACGGAACGGGCACGGACGCCCGTTCCGGCCGTGCCCACCGCCGGTCGGATCCTTCGACAGACGAGGAACTCGTGCATCCCACCCCTCCTCCGATCCGCCGCCTCGCCCGAGCGTCCGGCCTCGCCGCGCTGCTCTCACTGGCCGTCACCACGCTGCCCGCCGCGCCGGCCTCCGCGGCGCCGCCCCGGGCGGACCTGACGGTCACCGCCACCGCCATCGCCCCCCGCGACCAGGTCGTCGACGTGGGCGGCGGGGTGACCGTCGAGGTGCAGGTCCGCAACGCCGGCACCCGGTCCGCGCCGGATGTCACCCTCAGCTACGGGCTGCCGGACGGTGCCTACTTCACCGACGGCAACGGTGCACCCCAGGGCTGGACCTGCGACTTCGGCCCGGCTGCCACCTGCACGTACGGCGCGCTGGCCGCGGGGGCGAGCGCACCACCGCTCCGGTTCGACTTCTATCTGCCGCCCGCGCCGGCCGGCACCGTCTCGGCGGTCACCGCGACGGCGAGGACCACCGGTGCCGAGCTCTCCACCGGCAACAACACCGGCAGCGCCCCGATCACGTACGTACGAGGGGTGACCGACCTCGAGGTCGTCGCGGCCCAGGCCGACCCCGCCGGACCGATCGTGGGAAACACCGTCGACGTCTCGGTGCAGGTGCGCAACGCCGGGAACATGACGGCGGAGCAGGTCCACGTGACGGTGCCGCTGCCCGCCGGCCTCACCCGGGTCAGCGAGGACTACAACAGCCCCTGGTACTGCGACTACGGTGCCGACCTGGTCGCCGGCCAGCCGGGCTGGGACTGCCTGTACTCGGGGATGGTGAACGGCTGGACGCCGGAGCCGCTGCACCTGTCGGCCACCATCGGCACCGGCACCCCGGGCGACGTGGTGACCTTCACCGCCACGGCGGCCACCACCTCACCGGAGGACGACCTCACCGACAACACCGGTCAGGCGTCGGTCACCCTGGCCGAGCCGGGCACGGTACGCGGCACGGTCTGGCTGGATGCCGACCGCGACGGGGTACGCGACGCCGACGAGAGCGGCGTCACCGGTGCCCAACTGTCGGTCGGGGTGCAGGACGTGCTGACCGGCATGACGTACGTGCGGGCCACCGTGGCCGCGGACGGCACCTGGACCGTCCCGTTCCGGCCGGGTGACGTGGTGGCCAGCTTCACCATCCAGTCGCCGTACTGCTTCGCCGACTCGGCCGACGGGGACCTGGCAATGTTCCACAACTACTCGTACGGCGGCGGTGACGCCTCCAGCAACCCGGCGGCCCTGACCGCCGGCGGCGAGGCGGTCATCGACGCCGCAGTGGTCCGCTGCTGACGATCGACTGACCCTCGATCCCACCGCCGGGGCTCAACACCGCCCGCGATCCGGCCCTCGCCCGCGTCGACCCTGACTCCGGGACGGGGGCCGGCACTCGTTCGGGTTCGCCCACCGGCGATGCGGGTCCGCGCCGCCGGCCCGCTGTCATCGGGTCAGCCGTTGCCGCACCCATGCCGGCCCGGGATTGACGTACGGCTCCCCGTCGACCACCACCGTCGGCACCGTCTCGTCGCCGCCGGTGGCCGCCCGTACCGTCGCCGCGCCCGTCGGGTCGCGCCAGATGTCGACCCAGTGAGCCCGGGATGCCGAGCGCCCGAGGCGCAGTCGGAGTTGGAGGCAGTACCGGCATCCGGGACGCCAGTAGACGATCGGACGGCCGTCCACGCTACTGCGTCGCTGCGCTTCCAGGGCAGGCAGCGAGCGCGGGAAGACCAGCGGCGACAGCAGGCCGGCCAGGGCCACGAAGAACACGAACTCGATGCCGCCGATCCAGGGCAGTTCCTGGGTGACGGCCACGACGACGCCACAGGCCAGCATCAGGACGGCCAGGCTCCAACTACGTACCACGCCGTGGAACGCTACCCGGCAGCGGTTCCACCGGGAATTCGAGCGGTGACCCGGGGTTGGAGCGCTCCATCGGAAAGGGACGACCCCCGTCGGGGGGTGACGGGGGTCGTCGGAGGTTCGGCTCCGGGGGGGTTGAGCCGAACCCACTCAGCGGTCACGGGGGGTGCAACCGCCGAGGGCCTGCTGCGCGAACCGGACGTGAACGACCGTCGCGTGCACCAGCATGCCGCAGTGAACCGGTATACGTCGAGTGGTGTCCGGTCCACGGACCGCTAATTTATGTTCGGAGAGTGTGATCGCCGTCACTGTAGGGTGAGACGTCGGAGAGTGATGCCGTACCGGAACCCCCGGGCACCCGCCGACCCGGTGCCATCGGGCTAGACTTTCGCGCCGTGGGCCGAAGTGCCGCTTTCTTCGATCTGGACAAGACCGTCATCGCCAAGTCGAGCGCCTTGGCATTCGGACGGCCGTTCTACCGGGATGGGCTGATCACCCGGCGGGACGTGGTCAAGTCGGCGTACGCGCAGCTGATGTTCCGGCTGGGCGGCACCGACGAGCAGACCATGGCCCGCACCCGGGACTACCTGGCCACACTCTGCAAGGGCTGGCAGGTGGAACAGGTCCGCCAGATCGTCGCGGAGACGCTGCACGAGCTGATCAACCCCTATGTGTACGCCGAGGCCGCCGCCCTGATCGAGGAGCACCAGGCCGCCGGGCGGGACGTCGTGCTGGTCTCCGCCTCCGGCGACGAGATGGTCCGGCCGATCGGCGAGCTGCTCGGGGTCACCGACGTGATCGCCACCCGGATGGCGGTCGAGGACGGCCGCTACAGCGGCGAGGTCGAGTTCTACGCGGCCGGCCCGAGGAAGGTCGACGCGGTCGGCGAGCTGGCCGCCGCGCGCGGCTACGACCTGGCCGACTCGTACGCCTACTCCGACTCGTACAGTGACCGGCCGTTGCTGGAGTGCGTCGGCCACCCGACCGTGGTCAACCCGGACCGCGCGCTGCGCAAGCTGGCCGTGGAGAACTCCTGGCCGGTGCTGGAGTTCCGGCACCCGGTCCCGCTGGGCCGGCGGCTGCGGGAGCGTCCCGGCGTGCCGGTCGCCGCCGCGGCGCTCGGGGTCGGCGTCGGCGTGGCCATCGGCATCGCCTGGTACGGCCGTCACCGCCGCACCCGCGCCACTCCCGCCGTCACCGCCTGACCGGAACGGCAACGTCACCGCCTGACCGAACGGCGGCATCGCCGCCCGACCGGGACGCCGGCACGACCACCGCCCCCTGCGCCCCCTACTGCCGTGCCGCCGGGGAATGCCCTCTCTCTCCCGCTCTGGACCATCCGGACCGCCGGCTGCCGGCCCGACCCCGCTGGTGCCGAACAACGCGCCCGGCACGGGATTGAGCAGTTGCTCAAAACCGCCTATGCTGCGTTTTGAGCACTCGCTCAAAGACGGGGGAAGCGCCATGACCGAGCAGGATGAACAGCCACCTCGACGCACCACCGCCAACTGGGTCCTGGCCGGACTGATCGCCGCGTTCGGGGTGGTCGTCTTCGTGCTGACCGTGCGGGAGGGACGCGCCGACAGCGCCCTGCTCTTCGTGGGACTGCCCGTGCTGCTGGCCGCCGGGCTGGCCCTCACCCCCGGGCGTACGGCCCACGGGCGGGTCTTCGTCGTCACCACCATCGTCCTGCTGCTGGCGGCGGTGGCGCTGCACGAGGGGGCCGTCTGCGTGGTGCTGGCCGCACCGCTGGTCTATGCGGTGGTGCACGGCACCACCGCCCTGCTTCGCGCGCTGCGGAAGTCGTCCCGGGCCTATGCGATCGTCGCCGTGCCGCTGCTGCTCCTGCCGGGTCTCGAAGGGACCGGGCTCGGTCCGCGGGTCTCCCCCGGGCAGCGGGTCGAGGTGGTCCGCGTCGTCGCGCTACCGGCCGACCAGGTGGCCGCTCGGCTCACCGCCGGCCCGCACCCGGAGCCCGCGCGCTCGGTGCCGCTGCGGATGCTCGGTGTGCCCATGCCCGGCCGGATCACCGGCGACGGACTCGCTGCCGGTGACCGCTGGATGTTCGGCTACCACGGCAGCGCGCACGGACCGGGCGGTCATCTCGTCGCCGAGGTCGAGGCCCGGGAAGCTCAGCACGTCGCCTTCCGGTTCGTCGAGGACACCTCGATCACCGCCCGGTGGTTCACCTGGCAGCACGCCGACGTCCGGTGGCGGGCGGTCGATCCCGGGCACACGGAGGTCACCGTCGTCGTCGACTACCGGCGGGGCCTCGACCCCTCCTGGTACTTCGGCCCGTTGCAGCAGTTCCTCCTCGGCGCCGGCGTCGGGCACCTGCTCGACATGACGGACCTGCGATGACGACGACCGACCGCGACGACGGTGACCGGACCGTGACGACGATGAGGGGACCGCGATGACGGCGGTCCGTTACCTCGGCCTGGCGGTGCCCCTCGCCGCACTGGTCGCCGCCGGCCGGTACGAACGGCACCGGGACGCCCGCGCGGCCGCGCTGCTGGCGTTCGTGGCCGCCCTGGTCGGGATCGCCGCCCTGCACGAGGCGGCCCGGTCGACCGGCTGGTACGCCTTCGCCCCGGTACGGGGCGCCTACCGGGGCATGCCGGTGGACCTCTGGATCGGCTGGGCGGTCCTGTGGGGGGCGGTCCCGGTGCTGCTCCGCCGGGTGCTGCCGCTGCCGTCGGCGATCGGCCTGCTGCTCTGGGTCGACGTCGTCGCGATGCCCGCCCTGCACCCGCTGGTGCGGCTGGGTCCGCACTGGCTGGTCGGCGAGCTGGTCGGTCTGGTGGCCGTGGCCCTGCCGGCGCAGCTGCTCGGCCGGTTCTGCGCCGACCGGCGGCACCTGCGGGCCCGGGCCCTGCTCCAGGTCGCCCTCTTCACCGCCCTGCTGCTCTGGTTCGTGCCGTCGCTGGCCCTCGAATCGGGTGACGGCTCCTGGGCCCGGCTCACCGCACTGCCGGCGGGCACGGCGCTGCTCGTCGCGCAGGTCGCCCTGCTCGTCGCCACGCCGGCGCTCACCGCTGTACGGGAGTTCGTCACCCGGGGCGGGGGCACCCCGTACCCCTGGGATCCACCTCGCCGGCTCGTCACCACCGGTCCCTACGCCTACCTGGCCAACCCGATGCAGTGCGGTGCCGTGGCCCTGCTGCTGCTCACCGCCGTGGTGACCGGCAGCGTCACGCTGCCGGCGGCGGCAGTGGCGGCCGTGGCCTTCTCCGCCGGGGTGGCCGAGCCACACGAACGGCACGACCTCGCCATCCGGTACGGCGACACCTGGCACACCTACCGGCGGCACGTCCGGGACTGGTGGCCGCGCTGGCGGCCGTACGCCTCGGGGCAGCCGGCGGTGCTCTGGCTCGACGACGACTGCGGGCCGTGCGCGGCGACGTGGCGTTTCCTCGCCCGGCGGCGTCCGGTCGGGCTGATCGTCCGGCCCGCCCGGGAACACTCCCGGGTGCTCTCCCGGGCCGGGTACGCGGGCGACGACGGCCACGAGGAACGGGGGGTGGCCGCCGTCGCCCGCGCGCTCGAACATCTCCACCTGGGCTGGGCGCTGGTCGGTTGGACGCTGCGGCTGCCCGGTCCGGCCTGGCTGGCCCAGCTGGTCACCGATGCGATGATCGCACCGCCGCATCCGGCGACGCCCCGAGGAGAACCATGTCCGACACCAAGCAACGCCTCCTCGACGGGGCGATCGCGGCGATCCGTCAGCACGGCATCGCCGGGATCTCGGCGCGTACCATCGCCGCCGCCGCCGGGGTGAACCAGGCGCTGGTGTTCTACCACTACGGCAGTGTCGACGACCTGCTGACGGCGGCCTGCCGGGCCAGCACCGCCGAGCGGGTGGCGCACTGGTCGGACCGCCTGTCCGGGGTCGGCTCGCTGCGGGAGCTGCTCGCCGTCGGGCGCGCCCTGCACGAGCAGGAACGCGAGCTGGGCAACGTCTCGTTCCTCGCCCAGATGCTCGCCGGGGCGCAGACCGACGAGCGGCTCGCCGCCCCGACCGCCGGGGCGCTGCAGCTCTGGGTGGACGAGCTCGAAGCGGTGCTGCGTCGGCTGCTCGCCGGTTCCCCGTTCGCCGAGATCGCGGACGTTCCCGGGCTGGCCCGCGCCGTCTCGGCCGCGTTCATCGGGTTCGAGCTCTACGACGGTGTGGACCGGGCGGCTGCGGACCGGGCCCTGGCCGCGCTCGACCAGCTCGCGGTGCTCATCGAGATCGTGGACGACCTGGGGCCGCTGGCCCGGCGCGCCCTCCAGTCGAAGGTGAACCGGGCGGTCCGCCGGGACTGACCCGGCTCAGTCGGCGGCGAGCACCTCGTCGCCGATCAGACCGATCTGGTCGGCGCCCACCTCGACGGCGGCCAGGTAGTGGCGCAGCCAGGAGCGCAGCCCGTCGGGCGTGCCGGTGGCGAAGGCGCCGGCCGCGCCCACGTACTCCGGTTCCCGCTCCCGGTGGCCGACGTCCGTGGCGACCAGCCCGCGCGGGTCGGACCCGGTGGAGATCAGCACCAGCCGGGCGGCGGCCCTCGCCACCACCCCGGACGGCCCGGCGAACGGACGCAGGTTCAGCAGTTCGCCGTGCACCACGGCGGCCAGCACCAGCGGGGAGACCTTGGTGCCGCCGGCGACGAGGCCGGCCAGCCCGTCGAGGCGGGCGGCGACCACCGGGTCGGCCACCGGTCGGCCCAGTTCCGCCTCCGGGACCACGTCGCGGGCGGCGAGGACGTGCAGCCGGGCGAGGGCCTGCCGGGGAGCCTTCGGCCAGAGGTCGGCCAGTCCGGGCAGCGCCCCGGCGACCCGCAGCGCACCCTGGAGCACCGGGTCGGTGACGGTGCCGGCGCGGACCGCCTCCCGCTCGTGGACGTGCCCCTCCAGCGCGGCGCTGGCGACCGCGCAGCGGAGGCTGACCTCGGCGGCGACCTGGCCACCGTGCCGGCGCAGCGCGCGGTGCCGGTGGGCCTGGTCGACCTGGTCGCGGGCGCGCTCGACGGCGGGCGCGATGTCGGCGAGCGCGAGCAGCGGGGCGAGCGGATCGGCGGTCACCCCGTCACGCTATCCACCCGGACGGCCCGCCCGGCCCGCACCCGCCCGCAACGCGACCCGAGCCACGTCCGGCACGCGGGTGCGGCGCGGTCCGGCGCGCGGGGGGCGACGAAAAAGGCAGCCGTCCTTACTACTGGGCGCGCGATGCCGGCCGCTGGGCGCGGCGGCGGTCACCGGGCGGTCGCGGAGGGGGTACGGCCCGACTAACCTCAGCCGGGTAGGAGACGCAGGTCACGCGACGAAGGAGTTCCCGCATGAGCGAGGCATTGGCCAACTTGTTGAACGAGACGCGCCAGTTCCCGCCGCCGGCCGAACTCGCCGCGAACGCCAACGTCACCGCCGGTGCGTACGCCGAGGCGGCCGAGGACCGGCTGGGCTTCTGGGCGCGGCAGGCCGGGCGGCTGGACTGGGCGAAGCAGTGGGACGAGGTGCTCGACTGGTCGAACCCGCCGTTCGCGAAGTGGTTCGTCGGCGGGCAGCTGAACGTGGCGTACAACTGCCTGGACCGGCACGTCGAGGCGGGCCGGGGCGACCGGGTGGCGATCCACTGGGAGGGCGAGCCGGGCGACACCCGCACCCTGACCTACGCCGACCTGCACCGGCTCACCTGTCAGGCGGCGAACGCGCTGACCGAGCTGGGTGTCGAGGCCGGTGACCGGGTGGCGATCTATCTGCCGATGGTCCCGGAGGCGGCGGTGGCGATGCTGGCCTGTGCCCGGATCGGCGCCACGCACAGCGTGGTCTTCGGCGGCTTCTCGGCCGACGCGCTGACCAACCGGATCCAGGACGCCAGCGCCAAAGTGGTGATCACCGCGGACGGCGGTTACCGGCGCGGCAAGCCGTCGGCGCTGAAGCCGACGGTGGACGAGGCGGTGGCGAAGTGCCCGTCGGTGGAGCACGTGCTGGTGGTCCGGCGCACCGTCGAGGAGGTCGCCTGGTCGGCGAAGGACCGCTGGTGGCACGAGACGGTGGAGACGGCGGCGCCGGAGCACACCGCGCAGCCGTTCGACGCGGAGCACCCGCTCTTCATCCTCTACACCAGCGGCACGACGGCCCGGCCGAAGGGCATCCTGCACACCACCGGCGGCTACCTGACCCAGGTGGCCTGGACGACGCACGCGGTCTTCGACCTGAAGCCGGAGACGGACGTCTACTGGTGCACGGCCGACATCGGCTGGGTGACCGGGCACTCCTACATCGTGTACGGCCCGCTCGCCAACGGCGCCACCCAGGTGATGTACGAGGGCACCCCGGACACCCCGCACAAGGGCCGGTTCTGGGAGCTGGTCGACAAGTACGGGGTCAGCATCCTGTACACCGCGCCGACGCTGATCCGCACCATGATGAAGTGGGGCGAGGACATCCCCGCCGGGTACGACCTGAGCTCGCTGCGCCTGCTGGGCAGCGTCGGCGAGCCGATCAACCCGGAGGCGTGGATGTGGTACAGGCAGCACGTCGGCAAGGGCGCGCTGCCGATCGTGGACACCTGGTGGCAGACCGAGACCGGGGGGATCATGATCTCGCCGCTGCCGGGGGTGACCGAGACGAAGCCCGGCTCGGCGATGACCCCGCTGCCGGGGATCGTCGCCGACGTGGTGGACGACCAGGGCCAGTCGGTGCCGAACGGCGGCGGCGGTTACCTGGTGCTGCGCGAGCCGTGGCCGTCGATGCTGCGGACCATCTGGGGTGACGACAACCGGTTCATCGAGACGTACTGGTCGCGGTTCGAGGGGATGTACTTCGCCGGTGACGGGGCGAAGAAGGACGACGACGGGCACATCTGGCTGCTCGGCCGGGTCGACGACGTGATGCTGGTGTCGGGGCACAACATCTCCACCACGGAGGTGGAGTCGGCGCTGGTCAGCCACCCGTCGGTGGCGGAGGCGGCGGTGGTGGGCGCCACCGACCCGACCACCGGGCAGGCGATCGTCGCGTTCGCCATCCCGCGTGGCACCACGGATGTCTCCGGCGAGGCGGGCGAGCAGCTGATCGCCGAGCTGCGCAACCACGTGGCCCGGACGCTCGGCCCGATCGCCAAGCCCCGGCAGATCATGCTGGTGCCGGAGCTGCCGAAGACCCGCTCCGGCAAGATCATGCGCCGGCTGCTGCGGGACGTGGCGGAGAACCGGTCGCTCGGTGACGTCACCACGCTCCAGGACTCCTCGGTGATGGACCTGATCTCCTCCGGCATGGGCGGCGGAAAGTCCGACGAGGACTGACGGCAGGGCGTACTCCGAGGTGGGTGGCGGTCCGGACGGACCGTCACCCACCGTCGTTTTCTGACGGGTACGCCCCGCAGCGAGCGGGGCGTGTCACATCGGTCGATCGGGGCGACCGGAGCGGCTGAACGGTCACCCCCGCCGCCGAACCCTGTCGTTCATCTTCTTTCTCATTTAGTTTCACGCAGGTCGGGACGCTTCGATGGTCATCACATCGACGATGATGCGTCGCCGGCTCCCTCTCCCCATGCCCGAGAAACGGAGCGGCATGAACACATTTCCGCAATCCGGGTCGCGCCGACGCCTACTCGTCGCGTTGCCCGCCATCGCCCTCGCGGCCGCGTCACTGACCGTGACCGGCAGCGCGGCCGCCCAGTCGTCCGGCCCGGCCCGGGCCACCGTCGGGGCGGACGACTACTACATCAACTACGCCGAGCCGGAGGTGCAGCCGGACAGCTCCGGCAAGGAGGTCAAGGGCGCCGACGGGGTCTACACCTCGGCGGCGGACGAGGCCCGCGCCTACGACCGCAAGTTCGCCGGTGGCAACCCGGTGGCGGCCCGGCAGCTGGCGAAGTTGGAAGCGAAGGCGATCCGGACCGGCCAGAGCCCGCGTCAGATCAAGCAGGCCAAGGGCACCCAGACCGCCAAGCTGCTGACCCTGCTGGTGGAGTTCAACGACCACGCCAACGACGACTTCACCAACGTGATGGTCCCCAAGACGGTATTCGAGGACCGGAGCTGTGTCCTCGGCACCGTGCAGAACGGACCGCGGCACAACACCATCCCGGACCCGGCGACCCTGCCGCACCAGGACAACAACTCGATGTGGGTGCCGGACTTCTCGCCGGAGCACTTCGACAAGATGCTCTACACCAAGGAAGGCATCACCGAGCGGGTCCGCAAGGACCTGACCGGGCCGGACGGCAAGCCGGGCGTCAGCCTCGCCGGTCGGACCATGCACAACATGTACCTGGAGATGTCCAAGGGCGCGTACACGGTGGACGGGCAGGCCAGCCCGTGGATCACCGTGCCGCACTCGGAGGGCTGGTACGCCGCGTCCCGCTGCTTCAAGGACGAGAACGGCAACTGGGTCGCCGGGCGGCAGCAGTCGATGAACGGGCACCCGGACAACCCGCAGGGCGCCGGCCGCCTGGCCACCGACGCGATCGACGCGCTGGCGAAGATGGACCCGAACTTCCCGTGGGCCGACTACGACGTCGAGGACCAGGGCGACCGGGACGGTGACGGCAACGTCAACGAGCCGGACGGCGTGATCGACCACCTGGTGCTGGTGCACGCCAACCAGGGCAAGTCCCGCGGCGGCGGCGACGTGGGCGTCTACTCGGTCTGGGCGCACTCCTCGACGGTGGCCGGCGGCTACACCATCCCCGGCACCAACCTGAAGGTGTCGAACTACATCGTGCAGCCGGAGGACGCCGGGGTGGGCGTGTTCGCCCACGAGTTCGGTCACGACCTGGGTCTGCCGGACCTCTACGACACCTCGGGCAACGCCGACTCGGACGTCGACTTCTGGGACCTGATGGCGTCGGGTTCGCACAGCGGCGAGATCTTCCAGGCGCTCCCCACCCACATGGGGATCTGGGACAAGTGGGTGCTCGGTTGGGCCGAGCCGCAGGTCGTCAACCCCGGTGACGACGCCCGCTCGGTGCAGTTGGGGCAGACCTCCAACACCCCGGTCGGCACCAAGGACGGCCTCAAGGTCAACCTGCCGGACAAGGTGATCACCCTCGCCCAGCCGCACAGCGGCGCGAACATGTGGTACGGCGGGGCGGACCAGAACTGGGCCGACGTCAAGCTCAGCCGCCAGGTCGCCGTCCCGAACGCGGCCGACGCGAAGTTCTGGATGTGGAACAACTTCGTCATCGAGGCCGACTGGGACTACGGCTTCGTCGAGGTGTCCACCGACGGCGGCACCACCTGGGCCGAGCAGAAGGTCTACGACGCCACCGGCAAGCTGGTCACCACCGACGACGGCTACGCCGACCCGAACGGCCGGATGGTCGACTACGGCAACAAGAAGTACGGGCTGACCGGCACCACCGGTGGTTGGCGGCACGACTACGTCGACCTGTCGGCGTACGCGGGGCAGACCGTGCAGGTGCGGCTGCGCTACGCCACCGACGAGGCGTTCGTGGAGCGCGGCTGGTTCGCCGACGACTTCTCGGTCACCGGCGGCGGCGCCACCACCTGGAGCGACGACGTCGAGGGCGGCACGGCCGGCTGGACGCAGTCCGGCGGCACCTTCACCGACACCACCGGCGCCGGCTGGCACGTCGACGCCGGCACCCAGGTCAAGGCGCAGTACTACCTGGCCGAGTGGCGCAACTTCGACGGGTTCGACAAGGGCCTGAAGTACGCGTACGACACCGTCTACTCGCACGAGGCGTGGAAGGTCGACCGGATCTCGTACAACGCCCCGGGCATGCTGGTCTGGTACCGGGACACGGTGCTGGGCGACGTCAACCACGTCACCGCGCAGATGACGGCGCTGCCGAGCTACGGCGCCAAGGGTGGCCTGCTGATCGTCGACTCGCACTTCGACCCGTACCGGCGGCAGGGCGAGGCGGCCGCCAAGGACCCGTCGGTGCTGGACAACCTGCCCAGCCGTCCGCAGTCGTCGAACGCGGCGTTCTCGCTGAACCCGACGTACCCCTTCAAGGAGTGCCTGGAGGCGGCGGACGAGCCCTACAGCGAGTACTGCACGGACTTCGGGGCGCAGGGCGCGGTGCCGGCGTTCAGCGACGCCAGGGGCTGGTACCCGGGCATCGAGATCCGCAACGGCGCGGCGTACGCCCGGGACAACGACGCCTCGGTGGTCGTCCCGTCGAAGGGCAACGCGAAGTACTCCACCCGCGTGGTGAACCCGGACGGCTCGCCGGCGACGGCGTACTACGGGGCGACCCTCGGCGGCGGGGCGATCGTGCTGGGCACCGGGAACCCGGGTGACCAGGGCGTGGGATACGGCGTCACGATCACCGTCAAGCGGGCCGCCAAGGACAACTCGTACGCCACGGTCTACGTCACCTCGGCCACCCGGTGAGCCGAGACTCGCCGAGGTGAGCTGAGGCTCGTCACGACGGGACCCACGGCGGGGTCCGTCCGGAGCAGACTGCTCCGGACGGGCCCCGCCGTTCTCTTACGCCGCCCGGCCTCCGACGAACTTTCCGTGTGACATTTTCTCGGCCCTCTGCGCTCCCCTAGGGGACCTCATAATCACCGTTACTCTAAGTGATCGTGGCCAAAACGTAATGCGAATCCGGGTCGAATCCACGCCCGAGTTGGTCCTGATTTGCCCGTGAAAGATGGGCGTCTTCCCGGGTAGTTGCCTGGTGACAACGATGGAAACCTCTGTCATTGTGAGTGACGCATGACATGACAGTGATAGCTCTAGTTGTCTCTGTCATGTAACAGTTCCACAAAGGAGGAGGACCTTTGAGGAGACGAGTCACGGCGGGCCTGGTCTCGGCCGCGGCCGCGCTGCTGGCAGCCGGCGTCGTCACGACCCCGGCGTCCGCCGCTTCGGCGGCGGAGCCCACCCCCGGCGTCGACAAGGCCAAGCACGGCAAGGACAACCTGCCCGATCCGTTGGCGGATCAGCAGCGGGAGGTCAAGAAGCAGGCGATCGCCGACCTGCTCAGGGGCAAGGCCAAGCTCCAGACGCGCAACGGCTCGAAGGTCATCCAGGTCAAGGACGACCTGTTCGTCGAGTACCAGCAGGCGCCGAAGACCGACCCCATCTTCACGATGCTGGTCAACTTCGGCGACAAGACCGACCCCCGCACCGGCGGCACCCCCGGCCCCGTGGTCAACCAGATCCCGGAGCCGGACCGCAACTGGGACGGCAGCGTCACCGACAACAACAGCACCCTGTGGCGGTCCGACTTCAACCGGGCCCACTACCAGGACATGTTCTTCGGTGCGGGCGAGTCGTTCAAGGACTTCTACCTCAAGCAGTCCGGCGGTCGGTACACCGTCAACGGTGACGTGAGCGAGTGGGTCACCGTTCCCTACAACGAGGCCCGGTACGGCAGCAACGCCATCTCCGAGGCCGACGGCTACTGGAACTTCGTCAAGGACAGCTCGACGTCCTGGTACGACTCCCAGATCAAGGCCGGCAAGACGCCGCAGCAGATCAAGGACTACCTGGCCCAGTTCGACGTCTGGGACCGGTACGACTTCGACGGCGACGGCAACTTCAACGAGCCCGACGGCTACATCGACCACTTCCAGGCGGTGCACGCCGGTGAGGGCGAGGAGGCCGGCGGGGGTGCCCAGGGCGAGGACGCCATCTGGTCGCACCGGTGGGCCGCGTTCCCGAACCTCGAGGGCAAGGCCGGACCGGCCGGCAACCTGGCCGGTGGCGTGCAGATCGGCGACACCGGGATGTGGATCCGTGACTACACCACGGAGCCCGAGAACGGTGGCCTGGGTGTCTTCACCCACGAGTACGGTCACGACCTCGGTCTGCCGGACCTGTACGACACCGCCGGTGGCGACAACGGCACCGGCTTCTGGACGCTGATGTCCTCGGGTTCGTGGCTGAGCCACGGCACCGACGACATCGGTTCGACCCCGGGCTACATGGACCCGTGGTCGAAGCTCTACCTGGGCTGGCTGAACTACAGCACGGTCGAGTACGGCAAGGGCAGCACCCAGGTGACCCTGGGCCCGGCCGGTGACAGCGACGGGCCGAAGGCCCAGGCGGTCGTGGTGAACCTGCCCGCACAGACCCAGACCACGAGCTACAACACGCCGTTCGGCGGGTCGAACGAGTGGTGGGGCGGCAGCGCGGACGACCTGAACACCACGCTGACCCGCACCCTCGACCTGACCGGCGCGACCACCGCGTCGATCACGTCGAAGCTGATGTACGACATCGAGACCGACTACGACTACCTCTACGCGGAGGTGTCGACCGACGGCGGTGCCACCTGGGCCGACGTCAAGAACAACCTGGTCCCGGCGGGTGCGAACGGCATCACCGGCTCCAGCAGCGGCGCGTGGGTCGACTCGACCTACGACCTGTCGGCGTACGCCGGCAAGACGGTGACCTTCCGCTACCGCTACGCCACCGACGGCGGCGTGCACCTGGCGGGCGCGTTCCTGGACAACATCGCGCTGACCAAGAACGGCTCGGTCGTCTTCTCGGACGACGCGGAGACGCTGGACGCCGCGTGGACGGCCAAGGGCTTCACCCGGATGGGTGGCTCGGTCACCGACTCGTACCCCCGCTTCTACATCGCGGAGAACCGGACCTACGTCGGCTACGACGACACCCTGCGGACCGGTGGGTACAACTTCGGCTGGGGCAACACCCGGCCGGACTTCGTGGAGCGGTTCGCGAACCAGCCCGGCCTGCTGGTCTGGTACGTGAACTACGCGTACGGCGACAACAACACCTCGCAGCACCCGGGCTACGGCCTGAACCTGCCGGTGGACGTCCGCTCCGGCGCGATCCAGGTCGGCAACCAGGGCACGATCAGCAACCGGCGCAACGGCTACGACGCGACGTTCAGCCTGTACGCCAAGCCGGCGCAGACCTTCCACAAGAACGGCGTGGCGGTCACCGTGCCCCGGCTCGACCCGACCCCGGTGTTCACCGACAACGGGATCACCAAGTACTGGAACAGCAACAACCCGTGGAACTCGGTGAAGGTGGCCGGTACCGGCACCAAGATCGAGATCCTGAAGCAGGGCACCAACCCGACCGACGACATGGTCGTGAAGGTCAGTAACTGATCAGATAGCACGTCGGAGGGCCGGTGGCGGAAACGCCACCGGCCCTTCCGGCTTTCCGGGGTGATCGAAGCACGTCACTGCATTCCGTGATCGCCGCGACGACGCTGCTCAGCGGCATGGCAACGCCGCGCGGTGTGACGGTGAAAAGCGTTCCCATCAAAAAGTTGCAACAAATCGACGCGACCGTCTTCCCACCAGTCACAGGAATGTCTATGTTCACTTTGGTCCCACTCGTGGGATGTCTTCACCGGCCCGTACCCCCGTTGGGCCGGTTCCCTCACACCGGAGGTACCACGTGCGCAAAGTCGCAGTGGGTCTGCTCGGGCTTTCGCTGACGGCGACGGGACTGGTGGCGGGCACGTCCGCCAGCGCGGCGCCGGCCCCGAAGCTGCCGGCGTCCACGCCGTCGGTCAGCGAGCCGCAGCAGGCTGAGCACGATCTGCCCAACCCGCTCGAGACCAAGCGGCGGGCGCTGCGCCAGGAGGGCCTCAGCGAGGTCCTCTCGGGCAAGGCGAAGGCGCAGAAGATCAACGGCAGCACCGTCGTCAAGGTCGGCAAGGAGCAGGCGAAGGGTGCGGGCAACGCCCGTGTCGCCAAGGCCGGCCCCAGCGCTGCCCAGACGAAGGACCAGTACGTCGAGCTCGCTCGCGAGCGTACCGACAAGATCTTCGTGATCCTCGCCGAGTTCGGCGACGAGCGGCACCCGAACTACCCGGACCAGGACACCGACCCGGACACGGCGGGCCCGACCCGGTTCGACGGTCCGCTGCACAACCAGATCCCGGCCCCCGACCGCAATGTCGACAACTCCACCAACTGGCACCCGGACTACAGCGCGGACTACTTCCGCAAGATGTACTTCGGCACCGGCCAGGGCGACGAGTCGCTGAAGCAGTACTACGAGGCGCAGTCCTCGGGTCGCTACAGCGTCGACGGCGAGGTCACCAACTGGGTCAAGGTCAAGTACAACGAGGCCCGGTACGGCCGTTCCGACGGCTACCCCTGCGCCTCGAACGTCTGCAGCAACACCTGGGCGCTGGTCCGGGACGCCGCCAACCAGTGGGTCGCCGACCAGAAGGCCCAGGGCCGTACGGACGAGCAGATCGCCGCCGACGTCAAGTCGATGGACCAGTGGGACCGCTACGACTTCGACGGCGACGGCAACTTCAACGAGCCGGACGGCTACATCGACCACTTCCAGATCGTCCACGCCGGCGGCGACCAGGCCGACGGTGACCCGATCCAGGGTGAGGACGCCATCTGGAGCCACCGGTGGTACGCGTTCGCGTCCGACCAGGGCAACACCGGCCCGGCCAACTTCCCGGCCGGCGGCACCCAGATCGGCAACACCGGCGTGTGGATCGGTGACTACACGATCCAGCCCGAGAACGGCGGCCGGAGCGTCTTCTACCACGAGTACGGCCACGACCTCGGTCTGCCGGACGACTACAACGTCACCTCGGGTGGGGACAACAACAACGAGCACTGGACCCTGATGGCCCAGAGCCGGCTCGGCGCCAAGACCGACGCCGGCATCGGCGAGCGGGGCGGCGACCTCGGCGCCTGGAACAAGCTCCAGCTCGGCTGGCTCGACTACGAGACCATCAAGGCCGGCCAGAAGCGCACCCTGGAGCTGGGTCCGCAGGAGTACAACTCCAAGAAGGCGCAGGGCGCCGTCGTGGTTCTCCCGCAGCGGGAGTACACCTTCCAGAACGGCAAGCCGTTCGAGGGTGAGAAGCAGTACTTCTCCGGCAACGACGACGACCTGAACAACACGATGACGCGGACGATCGACCTCACCGGGAAGACCACCGCCGCGCTGTCGATGAAGGGTCGCTACAACATCGAAGAGGACTTCGACTACCTCTTCTTCGAGGCGTCCACCGACGGTGGCCAGAGCTGGGTCTCGCTGCCCGGCACGGTCGACGGCAAGGCCCTCAAGGAGATCTCGCCCGGGCGCTACGCCCTGGACGGCTCCAGCGACGACAAGTGGGTCGACGTCAACATCCCGATGGACGCGGTCGCCGGCAAGGTCGTGCAGTTCCGGCTCCGTTACCAGACCGACGGTGGCTTCTCCGCCGGTGGCTTCTACGGTGACGCGATCACCGTCACCGCCGACGGGCAGACCCTGCTCACCGACGGTGCCGAGGCGGGCGCGGGCGACTGGGCCCTCAACGGCTTCGACATCGTGGCCGAGACCTACACCCGGCTGTTCGACAACTACTACATCATGGGCAACCGGTCGTACGTCTCGTACGACCAGTACCTGAAGACCGGTCCGTACTACTTCGGCTACGCCAACACCAAGCCGGACTACGTGGACCACTACGCGTACCAGACGGGTCTGCTGATCTCCTACTGGAACCTCCGGTGGGCCGACAACGACACGTTCGTCCACCCGGGCGAGGGTCGGAACATGATCATCGACGCGCACCCGCGGCCGATCTACAACCTGACCGGCAACCCCTGGCGGGCCCGCGTCCAGGTCTACGACGCGCCGTTCAGCCTGAAGAAGGCCGACTCGTTCACGCTGCACATCAACAGCGTGCCGCAGTACATCCGCGGCCAGGCTGCGCAGCCGCTGTTCGACGACACCAAGCAGTACTGGTTCCCGGAGCTGCCGAACCACGGCGTCAAGCTCCCGGCCACCGGCACCAAGGTCAAGGTTCTGAAGCAGAACGGCACCTCGATGACGGTCCGCTTCTCCTGATCCGCTGATCAGCGCAACACCGCACCACGCAACACGCACGAAGCGATGCCCGGGCAGGGTCACCTGCCCGGGCATCGCCCGTTCCGGCAGGTGATCCGGCCAGACGCGTCGTCCGGCTCGGCACCTCGTCACACCGGGAACCCGGTGCCGGCCCGACCCGTCCAACCGGCGTGCCCATCACCCGTGCCACCGCCCCGTACACCGGTCTCGCCGCCCTGCTGGTCCTCACCACCCTCGCCGGCTGCGCACGGCCGGAGAACGGAGCCCCCGTGGCCGCCTCCCCCGACCCGTCCACCAGCTCGCCCACCGGAGCCGAACCGTCGACGCCGGCCGCGCCGTCGCCCGTCGCGCCGTCGGGGCGTACCCCGTTCTCCGCCACCGACCTGCCGACGCTGCGGCGACCGACCGCGCCGCCCGACAACCCCACCGACCTGCGCCGGCCCGACCTGCTCGCCGGCCGGATCAGCCGGGGCGGCCCCGGCCCCTGCTACGGCCTGGTCACCGACGACGGCCGGGAGTACGCGCTGCACGGCGAGAACATGGGGAACTGGGGCACCGGGACCTGGGTCCGGGTCACCGTCGGACCACCCGCCAGCGGGGTGGACTGCGGGCCCGGCACCCGGGTCGAGCTGCGGAAGATCGAGCCGGTCGGCTGAGGTGCCGGCGGCCGGTTCCGCGCCGGACGGGGTCGTCGGGACGGACAGCGGTTTCCCGGGTCCTAGGCTGTGGCACATGACCGAGCAGCATGGCGGGCCCGTCGACGAGTCCTGCGTCCTGACCGAGGGACCGTGGACGCACCGGTTCGTCGGGGCGAACGGCAGCCGGTTCCACGCCGTCGAGGCCGGCACCGGCCCGATGGTGCTCTTCCTGCACGGCTTCCCGGAATACTGGTGGGCCTGGCGGGAGATGCTGCCGGCGGTCGCCGACGCGGGGTTCCGGGCGGTCGCGGTCGACCTGCGCGGCTACGGCGCCAGCGACAAGCCACCCCGGGGGTACGACGGCTACACCCTCGCCGCCGACGTGGCCGGACTGATCCGGGCGCTCGGCGAACGCGCGGCCACCGTGGTCGGCACCGGTGCCGGCGGGCTGATCGGCTGGACGGCGGCGTCGTTCCACCCCACCCTGGTCCGGCGGCTGGTGGTGCTCGGCGCACCGCACCCGCTGCGGCTGCGGGCGGCCATCTTCGCCGACCCGCGCGGCCAGTTCGCCGCCTCCACCCCCGCGCTGCGGTTCCAGCTACCGCGCTACGAGCACGTGCTGACCCGCGACGACGCCGCAGCCGTCGAGGAGATGCTGCGCCGCTGGGGCGGGCCACGCTGGGTCACCGGCCCCGACTTCGCCGAGTACGCCCGCTGCTGCCGGGCCGCCATGCGGATCCCGCAGGCCGCCTTCTGCGCGCTGGAGGGCTACCGCTGGGCGTTCCGCTCGGTGCTCCGACTGCACGGCTACCGGTTCGTCCGGCTGATGCAGAAGCCGCTGGTCACGCCGACCCTCCAGCTGCACGGGGCGCTGGACACCGCGTCCCTGCCGCGCACCGCCCAGGGCTCCGGCCGGTACGTCACCGCCCCCTACGAGTGGCGACTGCTCGACGAGGTCGGCCACTTCCCGCACGTGGAGGCGCCGGAGGTGGTGCTCGGCGAGATCCTGCGCTGGGCGAAGTCCTGAGTCAGACCCGCTTCTCGCGCAGGTCGGCCACCTCGCCGGCCGGCGCCCAGCCCTGGTAGACGCCGAAGTCGAAGACCTCCAGCCCCATCGCCCGGGCCACCGGCCACCGGCCGCCGGTGTACTCCACCCGCAGCCAGCCCTCGTGCTCGCCGAGCACGATGAACGGCTGCCCCTGCCAGGTGCAGGTGGTCCGGACGTACGCCAGGTCGTCGACCTCGGTCAGCGGCAGCACCCGGACGTACCGGCCGGGGCGTACCTCCTCGAAGCCCTCGCCGGGTTCCGGCTGGTAGAGCCGGACGTCGTCGCCGTCCGGGCTGGCCAGGTATTCCCGGCCCTGCCAGCGGGCCACGTAACCGTCGCGGATCACGCCGCACCGACCTGTCGCCAGAGCAGCGCGTCGGTGTCCAGGATGGCGATCACCCGTTCGCTGCCGTCCGCGCCGATCCGCCACAGCTGCGCGCCGTGCGGCAGCCGGGCGCTGTCCACCTTGAACTCGGCCACCACGTCGCTGCTCTCGCCCGGGGCGAAACCGTTGCCCCGGAACGGCGGGCGTTCAATGACCCAGCCCTCCATGGCCCGCATCGCCGCCTCGTTCTGCCCCCCGTACGGGATGCGGTAGAGGCTCGGGCGGTGCGCCGGCCAGCGGAGCACGTAGATCTCGCCGGCGTCCCGGGTGAACGGCGAGTCGGGGTGGCCGAGGCCGAGCGCATCGTAGAGCTGCGCCGGGGTGTTCAGGTGGGCCAGTTCGTTGGCCCGGTGCACGAAGCCGGAGACCCGGTCGTAGCCGCGCTCCAGGTAGTACGCGAGCTGGCTCGGGGCGACCGCCTTCTGCATGGTCACCGGAAGGGTCGGGTCGACGGCCGGGGGCGCGGGCCGGGGCCGGCTCACCGGTTCCGCGGCGGCCTGCTCCGGTTCGCTCTCCGCGTCGTCGCCCAGCCCCACCTCGGCGGCCCAGTTCGCCAGCCCGACGACCTGTTCGCCGGGATATTTCGCGCCGACCGGGGTGCCCGGGTTGACGGCGAACGACCAGTTCTCGTCGGGCCAGCGCCGGATCAGCTGCACGAACCGCACCAGCACCGTGTCGACCGGCCCGTCGGCCCGGTCCGCGAGCCGCTCCGGCGAGGTGTAGACCACCACGTACGTCTCGCCGTCCAGCTCCTCGGTGTGCCAGACGAAGCCCGGCTCGCCCGGTCGGCTGCCCGGCACCGAACCGGGTGCCACCGGCAGCAGCACCCGGGCCAGCAGCAGGGTGGAGAGGAACGTGTCGGTGCTGCCGCTGCCGGCGGCCCCGAGCAGGTCCTCCTCGACCTCGTTGGCCGGCAGGAAGTCGACCGGGACGGGCCCGGCCGGGACCGCCTCGGTGACCGGCTCGGCCACCGCGGCCGGCGCGGGCCGGGGCGGGTCCGCCGGCACGCCCAGCGGGACGGTGCTGTCGTCGGCGCGGAACGGGAGCGTGGGGTCGTCGGGGGTGGCTGCCGGCACCGGATCGGCAGCGGTCCGGACCGTCCCGAGCACCTCGGTGTCGGGCGCGGGGTCGGCCTCCTCCGGGGCGGCGGGTGCGTCCGCCACGGTCGACGGACCGGCCCAGGGGGCGGCCTCGGCCGGGGCCGACGCGGCCGGGCTCACCGGCTCGGCGAGGTCCAGGTCCCGGGACTCGATGACGGTGCCCTCGATGACGATCGGCGAGAAGCCCCGTCGGGCGGCCGGCGGCCCGGAGGCCGGCTCGACGACCGAGGTGGGGACCTCCTCCGGCTCCTCGACCGGGGCGAACGCCGGGCCGGTCGGGATCGGCCGGGTCGGCTCCGGCGGCACCACGGGTGCCACCGGCTCCGCCGGCTCGGCCGAGGGCGGCCGGCGTCGCGGCAGCGCCTGGGTGGACTCGTCGCCGGGCGCGACCGTCGGGAACGCCCCGGCCGGCTCGCCCACCGGCGCGTGGAACGCCACGGCCGGCTCGCCCGCCGGTGCGGGCGTCGGGAAGGCCCGGGTCGTCTCGTCGGCCGGCGGCGCGGGGCGGGGCATCGCCCGGGTGGTCTCGTCGGCGTTGAACCGGAAGGCCCGGGTGGGCTCCTCCCGCACCGGCTCGTTCAGCGGGCGTCGACGCGGGAACGCCTGGCCGCCCTGACCGAGGCGGGTCGGCGGGACGGCCCGGTCACCGGTCCGGCGCGGCTTGTCCAGTGGCGACATCCGGCGGCTGCGGCCGGATGCCGGCTCGAAGAAGGAACGCCCACCGGGCTCGCCGGGGCGGCCGTTGGCCGGTTCGGTCCCGGCCGGCGCGGCGGCGGTGCCCGTTCCGTCGGCCTCGGTCCCGTCCGGGCGGGGCCGGAGGTCGGCGAGCCAACCACTCAGGTTGTCGCCGCTCTCCTCGGCGCGCAGCGGGGACCGGGGTGGCGGGGTGGGCCGGTCACGGACGGCGTCGCGCTGTTCGCCCTCCGCGGCGGCGCGGCGCAGCGACACCCGCGCGGGAGTCGGCATCGCCGCCGTCCGGTCCCCGTTCGACGCCGGCTGCCCGGGCACGCCACCACGGGCGGGCGGACCGGCCGGGGCGGGCACCGTCGGCGGGACCGGCACCGTCGGCGGGGCGATCACCGGCGGCGGCGGGGCGGCCGGAGTGGGCACCGGCGGCGGGACGGGTGCGGGTGCCGGGACGGGTGCGGCGGGAACGGTGGGGATCCGCACCGTGGCGGGCTCGCGAGGGGCGGCCGGATGCTCGGGGGCGCCGGGGCCGGTGCCGCGACCGGAGCGTCCGCGCCGGCCCGGGCCCGGGCGGCGTTCTCGGCGCGTTCCAACCGGGCGCGGGCACCCATGGTGCGGCCGGGCAGCCGGACGTCGCCGCGGGAGAGCTGCGCGACGAACCAGGCGGGCAGGTAGCCCTCGATCGGCAGGCCGGGGTTGACCGCCAGCCACCACTCGTGGTTGGGCCAGTCGGCCGCCAGGTCGGCGTACGCGACGCGGCGGCTGGTGCCGGCGTGCTCACCGAGGCAGGCCCGCAGCGCGGCGGCGGAGGTGAAGGCGAGCACGTGGGTCCGGCCGCCGGTGGTCCAGGTCCCCCAGCCCATCGGGGCCCGCCCGGCGAGCGCCTCCGCGGAGACCGGCAGCAGCAGCTCGGTGCGGGTCAGGATGCGGAAGTAGAGCTCCTGGTCATGGGCGCGCAGGGCGTCCTGCAGGTCCGTCTCGGCCTCGGTGGCCGGCTCCCATTCGGTCACGGCCACCCCTCCTCCCGCCAACAGGCCATAGGTATCGCGTACAACCTACAAGGTGGTATCAAGATCACAATGGTGGGCCGTCGGCGGCTCACCGCGTCGCGGACGAGGCGCTAACATCGCGTTCCGGAGTCGACACGATACGGAGGCCGTCGATGTCCCGGCCCACCGTCCGCCCGACCCTCACCGCGCTGGCGGCGCTCCTCGTCGCCGTCCTGCCGGCCGCGCCGGTCGCCGCCCGGGCCGCGACCACCTGCGCCAACCCGCCCGCGCCCGCCCGGCCGGTCGCCGACCAGCCGTGGCCACAGCAACGGTACGCCCCGGACCGGCTCACCCCCCTCGCCACCGGGGCCGGCGTGCTGGTCGCCGTGGTCGACTCCGGGGTGGACCGCCGGCATCCGCAGCTCGCCGGGCGGGTGCTCGACGGCGCCGACTTCCTCGACCCGGGCGGTGACGGCACCCGGGACTGCGCCGGGCACGGCACCGGCGTGGCGAGCATCATCGTCGCGTCGCCGCGCCCCGGCATGGCGTTCCGGGGCCTCGCCCCGGGCGCCCGCATCCTGCCGGTACGCGTCAGCGAGCAGCAGGTGGTCGACGGGCGGGAGTCGGGGCGTACGGTCGGGGCGGCCGACTTCGCCCGGGCGATCCGCTGGGCGGTGGACCACCACGCGGACGTGCTGAACCTCTCGGTGGTGCTCTACGCCGACGACCCGGCCGTCCGGGCGGCGGTCGCCTATGCGGTGCGGCGGGACGTGGTCGTGGTGGCCGCCGCGGGCAACCTGCACGACAACGGCGACCCCCGCCCCTATCCGGCCGCGTACGACGGGGTGCTCGGGGTGGGTGCGATCGGGGCGGACGGCGTGCGGGCCCCCTTCTCGCAGACCGGCCCCTACGTCGACCTGGTGGCCCCCGGCACCGACGTGCTGATGGCCGCCCCGGAGCAGGGGCACCACCGGGCGGAGGGGACCAGCTATGCCGCGCCCTTCGTGGCCGCCACGGCGGCACTGGTGCGGCAGTACCGCCCCGAGCTGACCGCCGCCGAGGTGGCGCAGCGGATCGTCGAGAGCACCGATCCGGCCCCCGGCCGGGCCGGCGGGTACGGCGCGGGGACGCTGAACCCGTACCGGGCGGTCACCGAGATGCCGGGTCGGGTCACCGGGCGACCGGGTCGGGCGGCGGCGCTGCCGGCGGAGCGGGTGGACCCGGCGGCGCTGGCCCGGCAGGAACGGCGGGCGACGGCCCGGCGGCGGGCCCTGCTGGTGGCCGGGGCCACCGGGGCGGCGGCGACGGTCACCGTGCTGCTGGCCGTGGTGCTGCCGAGGGGCAACCGGCGCCGCTGGCGCCCGCCTGACCGACCCCGGCCGGCAGACCGACCCCGGCCGGCTGCCGGTGGTGCTCGCGATCCCGGCGGCGAGCGAAGATCGGTGCGTCGGCACCCGACACGGGCGGCGGCGCGGACGAGGTCGTCCGCGCCGCCGTCCGCCCGGCCTCACTGGAAGAGGCCGACGTTCTTCTTCTCGGTGTCGAGGTAGTCGGAGGCGGAGTCCTCCACCGCCAGCTTGATGTCGCGCAGCATCGCCTGGAGGTCCTGCGAGGCGGCACGCCATCGCGCCTGCCGCTGCTCGTACGCCTGGCGGGCCTCGCCGTTCCAGCTCGCCACCAGCGGCGCGGCGTCGCGTTCGAGCTGCCCGAGCTGGCTGTCGAGGGTGTTCAGCGCCTTCTGGATGTCCGCGCCGGCCTGGTGCAGCGCGGCGAAGTTGACGACCAGCACACCGTGGTCCATCGGTTCTCCCCTGGGGTCAGAGCGGCAACTGGATGCCGCGGTTGGTGCCGGCGACGCGGCTGGCGGCCTCGGTGTCCGAGACGTCGTACTGCTGGCCGGCGGTGCGGATCGCGGTGGCGGTCTCCCGCAGGGCCCGCTGGAGCGCCGCCTGGTCCTGCGCCCACTGCTGCTTCACCTGCTCGAAGGAGCGCCCGCCGGCACCCCGCCAGGCCTGTTGCAGCACTTCCAGCTCCGCCATCAGGCCGCTCAGCATGGTCTGCAACGACTGGTCCACCTGCTCGAACTTCGCGGCGGTCTGCTGCATCACCGCGGCTTCTGCCTGGGTCTGGGACACCCGGACGTCACCTCGTCTCCTCGGTCGTGGTCGGCCGTGTGAACGGCCACCGTGGACAGCCACGCGATGCCGGAGCGTGGGGCAGGGGACGGCGGCGCGCGGCGAACTCGTCGCTGACGGTAGCGGTCCGGTTCCTGATGTGCTACCCCCGGGTGCTCCCCTGTGGACAACGCGCCCGGGGCGGACCCCTTACGATGAGCCACGCCACCGTCACCCGACGAGCGGCGGAGGAGGCAGGGTGAGCGCGACCGGACTTCCGGCTGCCCGCCACCAGCCGCTGCCACCACAGTGGATCCCGGCGTCCCGGGTGGGCGTACGCGTGGGTCAGGTGGTGGCCGCGCAGGTCGCGGTGGCGGTGCTCGCGGCGGCCGTCGGGCGGGGGCCCTGGCCGACTGTCGGGGCCCTGCTGCTGGCCGTGCTGCTGCTGCCCGGCGCCTGGGTACGGCTGCGCGGGCGGTGGCTCTTCGAGTGGGCGGTCGTCGGGCTGGCCCACCTGTCCCGTCGGCGGGTCCTGCCCCCGGCCGCCGGGCCGACCGCGCTGCTGGACCTGGTCGACCGGGGCGCACAGCTGCGCTCCGCCGAGCTGGCCGGCGGCCCGGCCGCGGTGGTGGACGACGCGGCCGGGCTGACCGCACTGCTGGAGATCGGCGACCCGGGCGACCTGCTGGGCGACGGCCGACGGCTGCTGCCGGGGCCGCTCGCCCTGCTCCCGCCGGCCACCCCGGAGAGCCCGCCGGTCCGGGTGCAGCTGTTGCTCTCCGGGTCACCGGCGCCCGCCCCGGCGGTCGCGGCCGGCACGGCGGGCACGTCGTACCGGCAGCTCACCGACGGGCGGCTGGCCGGGCGGGAGCGGGCGGTGCTGGCGGTCCGGGTGCTGCGGGTCGACGGCTGGTCGGACGAGGAGCTGCGGCGCGCCCTCTCCGGCACGGTCCGGCGGGTCGTCCGCCGGCTGGGCCCGCTGACCGGGCGTCCGCTGGGCGAGCAGGCGGCGCTGCGCGTACTGGCGGAACTGGCCCACCACGACGCCGGCGGACCGACCCGCGGGTCCTGGCAGACGGTGCACACCGGGGGTCTGCTGCAGACCACCTTCCGGATGCGTCGCTGGCCGGACCCGCGCGTCGAGGCCGGCCAGCGGCTGGTGCCCCGGCTGCTCGCGTTGCCGGCCACCGCGACCACCGTGTCGCTGGGGTTCGGTCCGCACGCCGGATCCGGTCCGGTGCCGGCCGAGCTGACCGTACGCCTGGCCGCCTGGACCGCCGGTGAGCTGGCGCTGGCCGCCCAGGCGGCGCGGCGGTTGGTCGCCGATGCCGGCGGCGAGCTGCGGCGGCTCGACGGCGAGCAGGTGGACGGGCTGGCCGCCACCCTGCCGCTGGCGGTGGCCCGCCCCGGTGCCTCGGTGGGCGGTGCGGCGCTGGACGCGCTGGAGTTGCCGCTGGGCGAGGCCGGGCTGATGGTGGGGGCGAACCGGCACGGCGGGGCGGTCACGGTCCGGCTGTTCCGTCCGGAGGCGACCCGGTTGATGCTGGTCGGCGGGGTACGCGTCGCGCAGCTCACCGTGCTGCGCGCGCTGGCCCTCGGTGCCCGGGTGGTGGTGCAGACCACCCGTCCCCAGGTGTGGGAGCGGTTCGTCCGGGGGGTCGGCGCGATCCCGGTGACGCCGCCCGGCCGTCCGGTGGGTGGCCCGCCCGGCAGCCCGCTGCAGCCGCTGCTGCTGGTGCTGGACGCCGGTCCGGCGCCGGCCGACGCCCCGCCCGGCCCGCCCTGGCAGTCCACCCTGGTGGTCCGGGACGAGCTGACCCCGGCCGACGTGGACGCGCTCGGCCGGGCCGACCTGGCGATCCTGCAACCGTTGGACCCGGGCGAGGCCGCGCTGGCCGGTGCCGCGCTGGGGCTCGGCGGGTCGGCGGAGTGGTTGACCCGGATCCGGGACGACATGGTGGCGGTGGTGAACCGGCGGGCCCTGCGTTGGGCACTGCTCTCCCCGACGCCGATCGAGTCGCAGTTGGTGGGGCGCCCGACCCGGGGTTGAGCGGGTTCCGTCGGTGGCCGGGGCGTGGCACGATCCCGGCCATGGGTTTTCTGAAGGGTCTTCTGATCCGGCTGGGCTCCACGGCGGTCGCCTTCTGGTTGGCCACGCTGCTCATCCCGGGCATCTCGCTGGACTCCGACTCGGCGACCGACGCGGTGCTCACCCTGGTGCTGGTCGCGGTGATCTTCGGAGTGGTCAACGCGGTGCTCCAGCCGATCATCAAGACCGTCGGTTGCGGCTTCTACCTGCTGACCCTCGGTCTGATCGCGCTGGTGGTGAACGGCCTGCTCTTCCTGCTGACCAGTTGGATCGCCGACCAGGCCGGCCTGCCGTTCCACGTGGACGGTTTCTGGCCGGCTGCGGTCCTCGGCGCGCTCTTCGTCGGCATCGTCACCTGGCTCCTCGGCGCGGTCCTCGACCGCGACTGAGCCGTCCGCCGGTTCCCGCCCACCCGGCCAGGCCAGTGGGCGGGAATTGGCTGGCGAGGGGGCCCGGCGCCGGGACTAGCGTCGCAGGGGTGTTCACCGTGACCCGCCCCGACGGCTACCAGCTCAGCACCGCTGCCGACCGCCTCGACCTCGACCTGGTGCACCGGTGGCTCTCCACCGACGCGTACTGGGCGCTGGGGCGGGACCGGGAGACGGTGGCGCGCGCCTTCGCCGGCTCGCTCGGTTTCGGCGTCTACCGGCCCGGCGACGGCCGGCAGGTGGCCGTGGCCCGGGTGGTCACCGACCGGGCGACCTTCGGCTGGCTCTGCGACGTCTACGTGGACCGGGCCGAGCGGGGTCGGGGGCTGGGCACCTGGCTGGCCGGCGCGGTCCGCGACCACCTGGCCGAGCTCGGCGTACGCCGGATCCTGCTGGCCACCGCGGACGCGCACGGGGTGTACGGGAAGCTCGGCTTCACCCTGGTCGCGCCGGACCGCTTCATGGAGTGGGACCAGCGGGTGAACCGGGTCACCGGAAAGGAACCGTCCGGCGATTCGCCCCTTACGGTGGAGGGGTGAACCAGACCCGCCTCGGCTACCTGTACGGGCTCGGCGCGTACCTGCTCTGGGGTTTCTTCCCGATCTACTTCAAGCTGCTGCGCCCGGCCGGGCCGATGGAGATCCTGGCGCACCGGGTGGTCTGGTCGGTGGCGTTCGTGGCGCTGCTGCTCGCCGCGCTGCGCAACTTCGGTTTCCTGCGGGCCCTGGCCCACCGGCCCCGGACGCTGGCCGGCATCGTCGGCGCAGCCGCCCTGATCGCGGTCAACTGGGGCGTCTACATCTACGGGGTGAACTCCGACCGGGTGGTGGAGACGGCCCTCGGCTACTTCATCAACCCGCTGGTCTCGGTGCTGCTCGGGGTCTTCGTGCTGCGGGAGCGGCTCCGCCCGGCGCAGTGGGCCGCCCTCGGCGTGGGCGCGCTGGCCGTCGCGGTACTGACCGTCGACTACGGACGCCTGCCCTGGCTGGCGCTCACCCTGGCGGTCAGCTTCGCCGGGTACGGCCTGGTCAAGAAGCGGCTCGGGCTGCCGGCCGCCGAGGGGCTCTTCGTCGAGTCGGCGGTGCTGGCACTGCCCGCGCTGGCCTACCTCGGCTGGTTGGTCCGGCGCGGCGAGTCGACGTTCGGGCACGTGTCGGCCGGGCACACCACGCTGCTGGTGCTGGCCGGCGCGGCGACCGCCGTCCCGCTGCTGCTCTTCGCCGGTGCGGCGAACCGGCTGCCGCTCTCCGCGGTCGGCATGCTGCAGTACCTGACCCCGACGCTCCAGCTCGGCTGCGGGGTGCTGATCTTCCACGAGCCGATGCCACCGGCCCGGCTCGCCGGCTTCGCGCTGGTCTGGGCCGCCCTGATCGTCTTCACGGTCGACGCCCTGCGCCAGGCCGGGCACGCCCGCGCCGAGGCCCGGGCGGCGGCCGAGGCCACCCCGGTCCCCGCCGCCCGCTGACCCCTCAGCGGACGTCGTAGGCCAGGACCGGGGTGCCGTCGCCGCGCAGGAGTTCCAGCCGGACCAGCTCACCGCGGGTGAAATGGGTGGCGCCGGTGAGGCGCACGTCGTCGCCGGGGGCGGCCAGCCAGGAGCCGACCTGCTCCGTCGCGCCGTCCGGGCCGTGCGCCACCAGCCGGAAGGTGTACGCCTCGCGGTGCCCGGCCCGCCGGTCGTAGCCGCAGCGCATGGTCACCTCGGTCCCCCAGCCGGTGCTGTTCAGCGCCAGCTCGGCGTGCACCGGCACCGCCTCGGCGACCGGGCGCATCGCCACCAGCGGCACCTTCGGCGGGGGTGGCGCGGCCGGCCGGAGCAGGGTCACCCCGACGCCCACCAGCACGGCGAGCAGGGCCGCGGCGAGGGTGCTCACCGCGTACCGTCGGCGTGAGCGGGACCGGTCCCGGCGCCGGCGCTCCCGCGCGGCGTCGAGCAGGGCGGGCAGCCGGGAGGTCTCCGACCCGGACGGCAGGAACTGCTCCAGCCCGGCCGGGTCGAGCCGGCCGAGCAGGCCGGGCAGCACGGCGATCTCGGCCACCGCCTCCCGGCAGGCCGCGCAGCCGGCGAGGTGCCGTTCGTAGGCGGCGCGGTCGGCGGGGGCGAGGGCACCCAGCACGTACGCGCCGTCGTCGTGCGCGAACTCGCAGTGGGTCATCCGGTCACCCCCATCTCGGCCAGCACCAACCGTAGTGAGCGCAGTGCGTAGTGGGTGCGCGACTTCACCGTGCCCGGCGGGACGCCGAGCCGGGCGGCGGCCTCGGCCACCGACCGTCCCTGATAGAAGCACTCGACCAGCACCTCCCGGTGGGTCGGGCTGAGCCGGTTCAGGGCCTCGGCCACGGTCCACGCCTCCACCGCGCGCTCCGCCTCGTCGACCGTCGCGGGAGGCTCGGGCAGCTCGTCGGTGTAGACCTCGCCGACCCGGGCGGACCGGCGTCGCCAGGCGTCGATGGCCAGGTTCCGGGCGGTGGTGAAGAGCCAGGCCCGGACCGAACCGCGTCGCGGGTCCAGCGACTCCGGGTGCCGCCAGGCCCGCAGCAGCGTCTCCTGCACCAGGTCCTCGGCGCGCGTCCGGTCGCCGTTGACCAGCCGCAGGGCGTGCGCGAAGAGCGCGTCGGCATGTTCGTCGTGCAGCGCGCGGAGCAGGTGGGCGTCGTGGTCGCTGATGGCGGTCTCCTCGGACGGTGAGCCCGGCGGTGCGTTCGCCCGTGAATACGTGCGGTGACCCGGATCGGTTCAGCCGTCCCTGCTGCTCCCGTTGCCGGCCGCCTCGTCGGCGGCCCGGTGGGTAGCTGAGGACCCTCCCCCGGCGATCCGGCGCTGGACCGTCCCGACGGGCCCCTTCCTGCCCGGGAGGGGGCCCGTCGGCGTCAGTTGTCGGTGGCGATGCCGTCGGCGACGGAGCGCGCCACGGTGAGCAGCTTCGCCCGGACCACCCGGGCGGAGGTCATCATCTCGCTGGCCGGCAGCGCGCAGGCCAGCACCACCCGCCGCTCGATGTCCTTGTCGGGGGTGACCAGCACGGCGGCGCAGGCGACGCCCTGCCGGAACTGCCCCAGCTCCAGTTGCATGCCGCGCCGGTCCCCGGCGGCCAGGTCGGCCTCGAACGCCTCGGTGGTGGTGAGGGTGGCGCCGGTGAACGGGCGCATGCCGTATTCGCGCAGGTAGCGGAAGCGCTGCTCGGCGGTGAGGGTGGCGAGCAGGCTCTTGCCGAGCGCGGTGGCGTGCGCGCCCTCGTCGAAGCCCGGAACCAGGTCCTCCAGGTAGGGCGAGCGCGGCCCCTCGGCGACCCCGGTGATGGCGACCTGGCCGCCGACGAAGCGCCCGAGGTAGTGGCTGTAGCCGGTGTCGGCGGCGGCCCGGCGCAGGGACTCACCGACGGCGGGCGGCCCACGGAAGGCGGTCACCAGCTCCCGGTACCGGTCGGCCACCTCCAGCCCGACGATGTAGGTGCCGTCCTCCCGGCGGATCACGTAGCCCTCGTACGCCAGCGTCCGGACCAGGTGGTACGTGGTGGCCACGGTCAGCTCGCAGCGGCGGGCGATCTGCTTGACGGTCAGGCCCTTCGGCGCACGACCGACCGACTCGAGCACTCGAAGCGCGCGGGAGACACTTCGGATGAGGTCCGAAGGTTCCGCCAAGGGGTCGCGCACAACCACCTCCGCCGCCGGGGACTTACACCATATGAAAAACAGGCCGAGTGCGAAATGCCTGTTCGGATGGAGGATGCCAGATCACCGGACACACTGCGTGCACCGACAGACACGAAGAGCTGCAAAACCTCGCCCGATGGCCCGTTCGGTCCCGGTATCGCACCGGTCCTGTCAACCGATCTTGTGCGGTTCCCGCCGGCCCGGGCCAAGTGCGCAATCTCGAAGCTGTCCGGGCCGTCACCCCGTGTGACCGTCTGGCCATGGTTTCCACGAATCCCATCGATGCCTTCCGCATCGACCGCCAGTCCCGCCTGCCGTCCCTGACCGGGCTGCGCTTCGTCGCCGCCGCCATGGTCTTCGCGTTCCACGCGACGTACCAGGCCTTCTTCGCCTCACCACGGGTCTCGACCACGCTCAGCGCGCTGCTGTTCCAGGGCGGCTGGGCGGGGGTGAGCTTCTTCTTTCTGCTCAGCGGCTTCGTGCTGACCTGGGTGGCCCGCCCGACGGACACCGTGACGGCCTTCTGGCGACGCCGCCTGGTCAAGATCTACCCGAACTACCTGGTGACCACCGTCGTCGCGCTGCTGCTCCTGCTCCTCGTGGCGGGGACGGCGGTGTCCACCGGCGACGCGCTGGCCACGCTGCTGCTCGTGCAGGCCTGGTCACCCCGGCTGGAGACCGCACTGGCGATCAACCCGGTCGCCTGGTCGCTCTCCTGCGAGCTGCTGTTCTATCTGTTATTCCCGGTCCTGCTGCGCGCCGTGCTGCGGATCAGACCGGACCGGCTCTGGCTCTGGACAGGCGCGACAGTCCTGGCCGTCGCCGCCATGCCGACCGTGGCGCGGGCCCTGCCCGACCAGCCGCTGCTCCCGTACGCGGCGGAGCCGGTCTCGGCGTGGGCGTTCTGGTTCCTGTACCTGTTCCCGCCCGTACGGCTGCTGGAGTTCGTGCTGGGCATCCTGCTGGCCCGGCTGGTCCTCACCGGGCACCGCATGCCGCTGCGCCTCGGCGGCGCGGTCACCCTCGCCCTGGCGACGTACGCGGTCGCCGGGCTCTTTCCGCTCACCTACGCGTACGTGGCGGTGATGGTGGTGCCCCTCGGTCTGGTCATCGCGGCCGCGGCGGTCACCGACACGGAGGAGCGACCGCGCACCTGGCTCGCTCATCCGGTGCTGGTCTGGCTGGGTGAGATATCCTTCGCGTTCTACCTGTGGCACCCGCTGGTGCTGGACTACGGCCACCGGTGGCTCGGCGGCCGCAGCTGGCCGAACGCCGCGGCGCTCGGCGTGCTCGGCCTGCTGGCGGGGGTGACCGTACTGCTGTCCTGGCTGCTCCACACGCTGGTGGAACGGCCGATGATGCGCCGCTTCTCGGTCCGGCGGGACCCCGAACCGATGCCGACGCCGCCGGTGACCGTGACCTGACCCGGCCCGGTCACCCCGGGCGACCGACCCGGGAGGGTGATCGAGGTGGTGGCGACGCGGCCGACGACGAACGCCGCCCGCGTCGGCGCCGGTGCCGTCGCCACCACCGTCGCCTGTGTGCTGCCGGTCTTCCTGGTCGGCGGGCTCGCTGTCCAGCTCGGTGCCGAGCTGGGCTTCTCCCCCGCCGGCCTGGGGCTGGCCGTGTCGGTCTACTTCGGGATCAGCGCGCTCGCCTCGACGCCCTCCGGGGCGCTCGTCGAGCGGTACGGCCCCGCCGTTGTCGCCCGCGCCGGCATCCTGCTCTCCGCCGGTTCGCTCCTGGCCGTGGCGGGGCTGGCCCGGTCGTACCCGACGCTGGTCGGCCTGCTCGGGCTCAGCGCCGCCGCGAACGCCCTCGGGCAGCTCGCCAGCAACGCCGCGCTGGCCCGGCACGTGCCCGCCCACCGGCAGGGACTCTCCTTCGGGGTGAAGCAGGCTGCCGTCCCGATCTCGACGCTGCTGGCCGGCGCGGCGGTGCCCGCCGTCGCGCTGACCGTGGGCTGGCGGTGGGCCTTCGTGGCGGCTGCCGTCGCCGCCCTGGCCGCGCTGCCGGCCGTACCCCTCGAGGAGCCGGCGCGGGACCGGCAGCCGGCGGCGGCCCGGTCGGACCGGGCCACCCTGGCGCTGGTCGTGGTCGGGCTGGCCGCCACCCTGGCGGCCGCCGCGGCGAACGCCCTGGGCACCTTCGTGGTCGCCTCGTCGGCCGGCCGGGGACTCTCCCCGCCCTGGCCGGCCTCACCCTCACCCTCGGCAGCGCGGTCTGCGTGGCGGCCCGGATCGGCGTCGGCTGGCTCGCCGACCGCCGGGCGGGCGGGCACGTCGCGCTCATCGCCGGCATGCTGGTGGTCGGCGCCGGCGGGCTGGGCCTGCTCGCACTGGCCGGCCCGGTGCCGCTGGTCGCCGGCGTGGTGCTCGGCTTCGGCCTGGGCTGGGCCTGGCCCGGGCTGATGAACTTCGCGGTGGTCCGGCTCCACCCGCAGGCCCCGGCCGCGGCCACCTCGATCACCCAGACCGGCGTGTACGCGGGCGGCTGCCTCGGCCCGCTGGGCCTCGGCGCCCTCGCCGAGTCCCTCGGCTACCCGACCATGTGGGCGACCGCAGCCACCGCGATGCTCCTCGCCGCCCTCCTCATGCTCACCGCCACCCGCCTCCTCACCCACCCCTGACCCGGCCCTCCCACCCGGGCCACCCGGGCCGGACGGCCGGACGGCCGGACGGCCCGTTGATCATGGGGTTGGCGGCAGTCAAGGAGATCCACACCGCCGCCAACCCCATGATCGACTCGGTGTGCCTCGGCGCGGCCGGGTGAGGCGGGAGGGGAGGGGGTGGGGTGGGGGTTAGCTGGTGCGGTCGGCGATGTAGTCGCAGAGGGATTCGAGGGCGCGGCGGGAGGGGCCGGGCGGGAGCGGGGCGAGCTGGGTGCGGGCGTCCTCGGCATAGCTGCGGACCGTCTCACGGGCCCGCTTGAGCGCGGGCGACTCGCGCAGCAGGCCGAGCGCCTCCGCGTGCAGGGCGTCGTCGACCAGCGGGCCGGTCGCCAGGATCTCCCGCAGCCGCACGCTGGCGGCGTCCGCGTCGTCGGAGGCGAGCGCGTAGAGCACCGGCAGCGTCGGTACGCCCTCCCGGAGGTCGGTGCCCGGCGTCTTGCCCGACTGCGTCGACTCGGAGGCGATGTCGAGCAGGTCGTCGGAGAGCTGGAAGGCCACCCCGATGGTCTCGCCATAGCCGGCCAGGGCCTCGATGTGCGCCGTGGACGCACCGCTGAACAGGCCGCCGAAGCGGGCCGAGGTGGCGATCAGCGAACCGGTCTTCTCGGCGATGACGTGCAGATAGTGCGCGACCGGGTCCTCGTCGCCCCGGGGGCCGACGGTCTCGGCGATCTGACCGTGCACCAGCCGGGCGAAGGTGCGCGCCTGGAGGCGTACCGCCTCGGTGCCGAGGTCGGCGGAGATGTCCGCGGCGCGGGCGAAGAGGAAGTCGCCGACCAGGATGGCCACCGAGTTGGTCCAGCGCGAGTTGGCGCTCGGCGCACCCCGCCGGACGACCGCCTCGTCCATCACGTCGTCGTGGTACAGCGTCGCCAGGTGGGTGAGCTCCATCACCACCGCGGCCGGTACGACCGCCGGCGACGCCGGATCACCGAACTGCGCCCCCAGCGCCACGAGCAGCGGCCGGAACCGCTTCCCGCCGGCCTCGACCAGGTGCCGGGCCGCCTCGCTGACCAGCGGGTCGGCGCTCGCCACGTTGGCCCGCAGCTCACCCTCGACGGAGTCGAGCACGCTCAGCACGGACGCCTCGACACGAGGGTCGGCGAGATGGAGGCCGAGCGTGCCGAACTGACCCGTGCCCTCGGCGCCCCGACGGCCGCCGGAGCCGGAAGCACCTGAACGCTCGCCAGCCGGAATCACCACGTCTCCAACCATGCCACACCCGTTCGACCAGCCCGGCGGAGGGGATACGGACCGGGGGCCGGTACGCGACGCGTACCGGCCCCCGGTGGGACGACCTCGGTCATCGCACGAAATCGGCGGCACCGTTGGCCAGGTCGAGCAGCGGACCCGGCACCACGCCCAGGGCGACGGTGGCCAGTACGCCGATCACCAGGGCCGCCGAGGTGAGTGCGCCGGGCACGGTGACGGTCGGGGTGGACTCGCCCGGCTCGGAGAGCCACATCATCACCACGACCCGCAGGTAGGGGAAGGCCAGCACCATGCTGGTCAGCACACCGGCGATCACCAGCCAGGCCTGGCCGGCGTCCAGCGCCGGGGCGAAGACGGCGAACTTGCTGGTGAACCCGCTGGTCAGCGGGATACCGGCGAAGGCCAGCAGGATGAAGGTGAAGATCGCGGCGAAGAACGGCGACCGTCGGCCCAGACCCGCCCAGCGGGACAGGTGGGTGGCCTCCCCGTCGGCGTCCCGGACCAGGGTCACCACGGCGAACGCGGCCAGCACCGAGAAGCCGTACGCGGCCAGGTAGAACATGGTGCCGGAGACGCCGCCCTTGGCCAGCACGCCGACCAGCAGGTAGCCGGCGTTCGCGATCGACGAGTAGGCCAGCAGCCGCTTGATGTCGGTCTGCGTGACCGCCAGCACCGCGCCGACCAGCATGGTCAGCACCGCCACCACGCCGAGCACCGGGATGAAGTCCCAGGCGGCCCCGGAGAAGGCCACGTGGAAGACCCGCAGCAGGGCGCCGAACGCGGCCACCTTGGTGCAGGACGCCATGAAGCCGGTGACCGCGGTCGGCGCACCCTGGTAGACGTCCGGCGTCCAGACGTGGAACGGCGCGGCGGCGGCCTTGAAGAGCAGCCCGATGGAGAGCAGCGCCATGCCGGCGAAGAGCAGGACCCGGCTGGACGAGGACTCCTCGACCGCGGCGTGCACGGTGGCGAAGTCGACGCCGGCCACCCGGCCCGGGATGCCCGAGGTGAAGCCGTAGACCAGCGCCACGCCGAACAGGAAGAACGCCGAGGCGTACGCGCCGAGCAGGAAGTACTTCATCGCCGCCTCCTGGCTCAGCAGCCGCCGGCGACGGGCCAGCGCGCAGAGCAGGTAGAGCGGCAGCGAGAAGACCTCGAGCGCGATGAACATGGTCAGCAGGTCGTTCGCCGCCACGAAGATCAGCATGCCGCCGATCGCGAACGTGGTCAGCGGGTACACCTCGGTGGTGCCGCCGGCACCCTCGGCCTGCCGCCGGTCGTCGACCGACTCGGCGGTGACCGCGGCGTGGGCCACGAAGACCCCGCCCCGCTCCACCGCGCGCTCGCCCATCAGCAGCAGCGCCATCGCGGCGAGGACCAGGATCGTGCCCTGGAGGAAGAGCGTCGGCCCGTCCACCGCGATCGCCTGGCCGGCGGTGACCAGCCGGTCGTCGGCGTTGAGGATCACCATGGTGAGCGCGCCGAGCACCGCCGCCAGGGCGAGCAGCAACTGCACCGTGTTGCGCAGCCGGCGCGGCACGAACGCCTCGACGAGCACGCCCACCAGGGCAACACCCAGCATGATCAGGATCGGAGCGAGCGCCGCGTAGTCGATCGACGGCAGCTTCAGTTCACTCACTTCGCGGCCTCCTGGACGCTGCCGACCGTGGGCGCCGGGTCGGTGCGACCGACGTCCTGCATGGTCGCCTGCACGGCGGGGTTGATGACATCGGTGACCGGCTTGGGATAGAAGCCGAGCAGCACGATCAGCGCGATCAACGGGGCTACCACGATCTTCTCGCGCAGGCTGAGATCCCGGCGCATGCCCGGGGTCTCGGTCAGCGCCGGGTTGAGCGTGCCCTGGGTGGTGCGCTGGATCATCCAGAGCACGTACGCGGCGGCCAGGATGATGCCGAGCGTGGCGATCACCGCGACCGGCTTGTTGGTGGTGAAGGTGCCGATCAGCACCAGGAACTCGGAGACGAACGGCGCGGTGCCGGGCAGCGCCAGCGAGGCGAGACCGGCGAAGAAGAGCACCCCGGCCAGCAGCGGGACGAGCTTGCCCGCGCCGCCGAAGTCGCTGATCAGCGACGAGCCGCGGCGGGCGATCAGCATGCCCACCACCAGGAAGAGCAGGCCGGTCGCGAGGCCGTGGTTGAGCATGTAGAGCACCGCGCCGGTGCCGGCCTGGGTGGTGAAGGCGAAGATGCCGACCCCGATGAAGCCGAAGTGCGCGATCGAGGTGTACGACACCAGCCGCTTCAGGTCGTTCTGGCCGACCGCCAGCAGCGCCGCGTAGATGATGCCGATCAGGCCCAGCGCCAGCGCCCACGGCGCGAACCACCGGGACGCCTCCGGGAAGAGCGGCAGGCAGTAGCGCAGGATGCCGAAGGTGCCGACCTTGTCGAGTACGCCGACCAGCAGCGCCGCCGCACCCGCCGGGGCCGCACCACCGGCGTCCGGCAGCCAGGTGTGGAACGGGAAGAACGGCGCCTTGATAGCGAAGGCGAGGAAGAAGCCCAGGAAGAGCCAGCGGGCGGTGCCGGTGGAGATGTCCACCTGGCTCAGCGCCTGCCAGTCGAAGGTCTTCCCGCCGACCACCCAGAGGCCGATCACCGCGGCCAGCATGAACAGGCCGCCGACCAGCGAGTAGAGGAAGAACTTCACCGCCGCGTACTGCCGCTGGTGGCCGCCGTAGCTGCCGATCAGGAAGTACATCGGCACCAGCATGACCTCGAAGAACACATAGAACAGGAAGACGTCGGCGGCGGCGAAGACGCCGATCATCGTGCACTCGAGGACGAGCAGCAGCGCGAAATAGGCCGGCACCGAACGCTTCGACGACTCGGCGTCGTGCCAGGAGGCGAGGATCACCAGCGGCACCAGGATCGCGATCAGCATCAGCATGACCAGGGCGATGCCGTCGGCCGCGAAGGTGAAGTTCACGCCCCAGTTCGGGATCCAGGCGTACGACTCACGGAACTGGAACCGGTCACCGCCCGCCTGGAACGTGATCCACATGACCACCGAGAGCACCAGCACCAACAGCGACCAGCCGAACGCCACCAGCTTGGCCAGGTCCGGCGACCGGCGGGGCAGCAGGGCCACCACCAGCGCGCCGACCAGCGGTGCCACGGTCAGCACCGAGAGGAACGGGAAGTTGGACATTATTCGGCCTTACCTCCGTCGTGACTGCGTGGTCCGCCGGCGGGGGCGGCCGGGTTGAGGTCGATCACGCCAGCCACCCCGCCTGCACCGCCAGGAACGCCGCCACCACGAGCAGCGCGCCGGTCAGGATCGAGGTCGCGTACGACCGCACGAAACCGGTCTGCAGCCGCCGGAGCCGGCCCGAGCCACCGCCCACCGCGGCGGCGAGGCCGTTGACCAGCCCGTCGACGCCCCGGTTGTCGAGGAAGACCAGCGCCCGGGTGAGGAAGATGCCCGGCTTCTCGAAGACCGCCTCGTTGACGGCGTCGGTGTAGAGGTTGCGGCGGGCCGCGGTGACCAGCACGCCCGCCGGCTGCGGCTCGGTGGCCGTGCCGTTACGGAACAGGAACCAGGCAAGCCCGGCGCCGAGCACGGTGACCAGCAGCGAGAGCGCGGTGATCAGCCAGTGCGCGAGGACCGCCTCCTGTCCCTCCTCCTGGCCGCCCAGCCCGGCGGTGGCCTGGAGCCAGTCCGGCACGGAGGTGGCGAGCAGGAAACCGGCGCCGACGGAACCGATCGCCAGCAGGATCAGCGGGATGGTCATCAGCTTCGGCGACTCGTGCGGGTGCTCGATGTCCTCGGTCCAGCGGGCCGGACCGTGGAAGGTGAGCACGAAGAGCCGGGTCATGTAGAAGGCGGTGAGCCCGGCACCGAGCAGCGCCGCACCGCCGAAGAGCCAGGCGGTCCAGCCCTCCCGCTCGAACGCGGCCACGATGATCGGCTCCTTGGAGAAGAAGCCGGAGAACGGGAACATGCCGATGATGGCGAGCCAGCCCATCATGAAGGTCAGCCAGGTGACCTTCATGTACTTGGAGAGGTTGCCGAAGCGGCGGATGTCCACCTGGTCGTTCATGCCGTGCATGACCGAACCGGCGCCGAGGAACATGTTGGCCTTGAAGAAGCCGTGCGCCAGCAGGTGCACGATGGCCAGCGCGTACGCCGCGCCGCCGAGCCCGACGCCGAGGAACATGTAGCCGATCTGGCTGACCGTGGACCAGGCCAGCACCCGCTTGATGTCGTCCTTGGCCGCGCCGATGAGGCAGCCCATCAGCAGGGTGATCGCGCCGACGCTGACCACCACGAGCTGGAGCGTCGCGTTGGCCGAGAAGATCGGGTTGGACCGGGCGATCAGGTAGACGCCCGCGGTGACCATGGTGGCCGCGTGGATGAGCGCCGACACCGGGGTCGGACCCTCCATCGCGTCCGGCAGCCACGCCTGGAGCGGGAACTGGCCGGACTTGCCGGTCGCGCCGAGCAGCAGCAGCAGGCCGAGCACCAGCACCGTGGTCGCGCCGACCGAGCCGATCCCGTTGAACACCTCGTCGTACTGGGTGGTGCCGAGGGTGGCGAACATGACGAAGATGCCGATGGCCAGGCCGGCGTCGCCGACCCGGTTCATCAGGAACGCCTTCTTACCGGCGGTGGCCGCGCTCGGCCGCCCGTACCAGAAGGAGATCAGCAGGTACGACGCCAGACCGACGCCTTCCCAGCCGAAGTAGAGCATCACGTAGTTGTTGCCGAGCACCAGCAGCAGCATCGCGGCGACGAAGAGGTTGAAGTACGCGAAGAACCGTCGCCGGCCCTCGTCGTGCGCCATGTACTCCACCGCGTAGAGGTGGATCAGGAAGCCCACCCCGGTGATCAGCAGCACGAAGACCGCGGCCAGCGGGTCGAAGAGCAGGCCGAAGTCCACCTTGAAGTTGCCGACCGAGATGAACTGCCAGAGGCTCTGCTCGACCGACTTGTTCTCCAGGCCACGCAGCTGGAAGAAGTAGGTCAGGCCGAGCACGAAGGCGGCGCCGATGGCGGCCACCCCCAACCAGTGCCCCCAGCGGTCGGCCCGCCGGCCGAGCAGCAGCAGGATCGCCGCGCTCGCCAGCGGGATCGCCACCAGCAGCCAGACGCTGCCCAGGAGTCCACTGGCGTGGGCGTATTCCACAGTCTCTTCCACCGCAGGGCCCCTCAGTACTTCAGCAGGTTGGCGTCGTCGACACTCGCGGAGCGTCGGGTCCGGAAGATCGACATGATGATCGCGAGCCCGACCACGACCTCGGCCGCCGCCACCACCATCACGAAGAACGCCATGATCTGGCCGTTGAGGTCACCGTTGATCCGGCTGAAGGTGACCAGCGTCAGGTTGGCCGCGTTGAGCATCAGCTCGACGCACATGAACAGCACGATCGCGTTGCGCCGGACCAGCACGCCGACGGCACCGATGGTGAACAGCACCGCGGCGAGGATCAGGTAGTAGTCGGGGGTCACTTGATCTCGGTCCCCTTCAACGAGGTCTCCTCGGCGGTCAGCTCACGGACCGGCAGGATGTCCGGCGTGCTGCGGTCGGTCAGCCGGCCGTCGGGCAGGCGGGCCGGGGTGGCCACCGAGGAGGAGGTGGCGAAGACGCCCGGACCGGGCTTCGGGCCGGGGTAGTTGCCGGGGCGGAACCGGGCCTTCATGGTGGCGACCTGGTCCATCCGGTCCTCCTTGCGCCGCTCCACGTGCGCCAGCACCATCGCGCCGACGGCCGCCGTGATCAGCAGCGCCGAGGTCAGCTCGAAGGCGAAGACGTACTTGGTGAAGAGCAGCCGGGCGATGCCCTGCACGTTCCCCTCGGCGTTGGCCTGCTCCAGCCCGACCGCCCGGACGCCGTGCACCGCCCGGTAGAGGCCGCTGCCGACCAGGCCGGCGAAGCCGAGCCCGAGCACGACCGCTGCGACCCGCTGCCCGCGCAGCGTCTCGATCAGCGAGTCCGAGGCGTCCCGGCCGACCAGCATCAGCACGAACAGGAAGAGCATCATGATCGCGCCGGTGTAGACGATGATCTGCACCATGCCGATGAACGGACCCGCCTGGAGCACGTAGAAGACGCCCAGGCAGAGCATGGTCAGCACCAGCCAGAGCGCGGAGTGCACCGCGTTGCGGGCCCAGACCATGCCGATCGCGCCGATCAGCGCGAGCGGGGCGAGGATCCAGAAGGTCACCGCCTCGCCGCCGGAGACCTGGGCCGCCTCGGCGAGCACCGTGGACGTGGTCATGCGCCTTCTCCCTTGCCCGCCGCGACCTGGCCGTCGGCGGCCCGCTGGGCCGCCTGCTCGGCACCGGGGAAGGTCACGCCCGGGTGCTCCTCGACCTGGTACCGACCGCCCGCCGGGGAGCGCTCGGCGCCGGCCGACGTGCCCGGGTTGGTCAGCGAGCCGATGTAGTAGTCCTTCTCGCTGTCGCCGAGCCGCATCGGGTGCGGCGGCTGCTCCATGCCCTCGAGCAGCGGCGCGAGCAGCTGCTCCTTGGTGAAGATCAGGTCCTGCCGGTTGTCCCGGGCCAGCTCGTACTCGTTGCTCATGGTGAGCGAACGGGTCGGGCAGGCCTCGATGCAGAGCCCGCAGAAGATGCACCGGGCGTAGTTGATCTGGTAGACGCTGGCGTACCGCTCACCCGGGGAGAAGCGCTGCTCCTCGGTGTTGTCGCCGCCCTCCACATAGATCGCGTCCGCCGGGCAGGCCCAGGCGCACAGCTCGCAGCCGATGCACTTCTCCAGCCCGTCCGGGTGCCGGTTCAGGATGTGCCGCCCGTGGTAGCGCGGCGCCGAGACCGGCGGCTTGAACGGGTAGTCGGTGGTGACCACCTTCTTGAACATGTGCGAGAAGGTGACCCCGAAGCCCTTGAACGTTCCGGTGATCGTGCCCACGTCACACCTCCCTGGAGTCCGAGCCGGCGGCGACGTTGGCCGGCTCCCGCTCGGCGACCACGCGCTTGGTGCGCGGGCTCGGTGGTACCTGCAGGTCCATCGGGGGCAGCGGGAAGCTGCCGTGCGGACGGCTGTTGGCCTGTTCCTGCGGGGTCGGCTTCGGCTCCTTCTTGCGGCTCGGCCAGAACAGCGCGGCGAGCAGCAGCACGCCCGCGCCGATCGCGGTCACCAGGAGCCGGTCCCGGGTCTGCCAGTCCTCGATCGAGCGCAGGCCCGACAGGACGAGGATCCAGACCAGGTTGATCGGCAGCAGGACCTTCCAGCCGAAGCGCATGAACTGGTCGTAGCGGAGCCGGGGCAGGGTGCCCCGCAGCCAGACGAAGACGAAGACCAGGATCAGCACCTTGCCGAAGAACCAGAGCATCGGCCACCAACCCGAGTTGGCGCCCGACCAGAGGGTGATCGGCCAGGGTGCCCGCCAGCCACCGAGGAAGAGCGTGGTGGTGACCGCGGACATGGTCACCATCGAGACGTACTCGGAGAGCATGAAGAGCGCGAACTTCAGCGAGCTGTACTCGGTCATGAAGCCCGCGACCAGCTCCGACTCCGCCTCGGGCAGGTCGAACGGCGCCCGGTTGGTCTCACCGACGGTGGCGATGAAGAAGATGATGAAGCTGGGCAGCAGCAGGATCGCGTACCAGCCCGGTGCCGGGATCTCGGTGCCGAACAGGGTGAACCGGGTGGCGTCCCCCTGGGCGGCGACGATCCCGCTGGTGGACATGGTGCCGGCGGTCATGAAGACCGCGACGATGCTCAGCCCCATCGCGACCTCGTACGAGATCATCTGGGCGCTGGAGCGCAGGCCACCGAGGAGCGGGTACGTCGAGCCGGAGGCCCAGCCGCCGAGCACGATGCCGTAGATGCCCATCGAGGAGCAGGCCAGCAGCACCAGCACCGCCACCGGCACGTCGGTGACCTGCAGCGGCGTCCAGTGGCCGAAGATGCTCACCTTCGGGCCGAACGGCACCACCGACAGGGCGGTCACCGCGCAGATCACCGAGATGGTCGGCGCGAAGAAGTAGACGACCTTGTCGGCGGCGCGCGGGAGGATGTCCTCCTTGAAGGCCATCTTCAGGCCGTCGGCCAGGGTCTGCAGCAGACCGAATGGGCCGACCTGGTTGGGACCGGGCCGGACGGCCATGAAGCCGACGACCCGGCGCTCGAACCAGACGCCGAGGAGCGTGGCCAGCAGACCGAAGGCGAAGGCGAAGACGATCTTGCCGAGGACCAGCCACCACGGATCCTTGCCGAAGTCGGCCAGCGTCGGATCCTGCGCGGCGAGGTAGAGAGTCACTGGACACTCCCGGAGTTGAGGAGCGGACCCGGGCGACCGGCCTCGTCCGCCGCGACCCGGCCGGCCGGAACGGCCGAGGCGGGGGCGGGAACGGAGACCCGTACGACCGTGCCGGACGTCGCGCCGAGGCTGCGCCGCACGGTCGAACCGGGAGAGTTGGTCGGCAGCCAGACGACGCCGTCCGGCATCTCGGTGATCGCCGCCGGCAGGGTGATCGCCCCGCGGTCGGTGCCCACCGTCACCGGGTCACCGTCGGCGACGCCGAGCGCCTCGGCGCTGCCCTTGCCCAGCCGGACCACCGGCGGGCGGGCGGTGCCGGCGAGGTGCTCGTCGCCGTCGGTCAGGCTGCCCAGGTCGATCAGCTGGTGCCAGGTGGCCAGCACGGCCTCCCCGGGTCCCGGGTGCGGGACCGCGGCGGGCTCCACCGACGGCGCGGACGGCCGGTCGACCCGGGTCGGCGGCAGCGCACCCAGCTCCCGGCGGACGCTCAGCACGTCGCCGGTGCCGAGCCGCACGTCGAGCTGCGCGGCGAGCGCGTCGAGCACCCGGCCGTCGGTCATCGCGGCCGTCTCCAGCACCGCGTCGAAGGGGCGCAGCCGCCCCTCCCAGTCCAGGAAGCTGCCGGCCTTCTCGACCACCGGGGCGACCGGGAGGACCACGTCCGCCCGGCGGGCCACCGCGCTGTTGCGCAGCTCCAGGCTGACCAGGAACGGCACCGCGTCGAGCGCCTGCTCGGCCAGCCGCGGGTCGGCCAGGTCGGCCGGGTCGACCCCGGCCACCACCAGGGCGCCGAGTTGGCCGTTGGCGGCGGCGGCGAGGATGCCGTCGGTGTCCCGGCCGGCCTGGCTCGGGATCACGCCGGCGGCGATGTCCCACGCCTCGCCGAGTTCGGCCCGCGCGGCCGGCTCGGTGACCAGGCGGCCACCGGGGAGCAGGTTGGGCAGGCAGCCCGCGTCGACCGCGCCGCGGTCACCCGCGCGCCGCGGCACCCAGGCCAGCTTGGCACCCGTACGCCGGGCGACGTCCGCGGCGGCGGAGAGCCCGCCCGGCACGGCGCCCAGCCGCTCGCCGACCAGCAGGATCGCGCCCGGCCGGCTCAGCGCCTCGGCGACCGTGGCGTGCTCGGCGAGCACGCTGGCCTCCTCACCCGGCACCACCCGGGCCAGCTTGGCCCCGAGCTTCTCCAGGCCACGCGTCGCGAACGGCGCGATCGCGTAGACGGTCAGCTTCTTCTTCAGGTACGCCTTGCGCAGCCGCAGGAAGAGGATCGGGCACTCCTCCTCCGGCTCAAGGCCGACCAGCACCACCGCAGGCGCGTTCTCCACGTCCGTGTAGGTGACGTCGGTGACCCCGGCGACGTTGCTGGCCAGGAACTCGGCCTCCTCGCGGGAGACCGGCCGGGCCCGGAAGTCGATGTCGTTGGTGTTCAGCGCGACCCGGGCGAACTTCGCGTACGCGTAGGCGTCCTCGACGGTCAACCGGCCGCCGGTGAGCACCGCGGTGCCCTGGCCGCCGTCGCGGGCCGCGCGCAGCCCCTCGGCGGCGCGGGTCAGCGCCTCGCTCCAGGACGCCTCGCGCAGCTCACCGGTCCGCTCGTCGCGGACCATCGGGGTGGTGATCCGGTCGAAGGCGCGGGTGTACTGGAAGCCCCACCGCCCCTTGTCGCAGTTCCACTCCTCGTTGACCTGCGGCTCGTCGCCGGCCAGCCGGCGCAGCACCTTGCCGCGCCGCCAGTCGGTGCGCTGCGCGCAGCCGGCCGAGCAGTGCTCGCAGACGCTCGGGCTGGAGACCAGGTCGAACGGGCGGGCCCGGAACCGGTACTGCGCGCCGGTCAGCGCGCCCACCGGGCAGATCTGCACGGTGTTCCCGGAGAAGTACGAGTTGAACGGCACGTCACCGCTGTCATCCCCGGCCTCCGCCCCGTACGCGTCGTCCCGGTAGATGTTGATCTCCTCGGCGGACGACCGGCCCATCAGGTCGATGAACTTGTCGCCGGCGATCTCCTCGGAGAACCGGGTGCAGCGCTGGCAGAGCACGCAGCGCTCGCGGTCGAGCAGCACCTGGGTGCTGATCGGCAGCGGCTTGGGGTACTCCCGCTTGTGCTCGTGGAAGCGCGAGTCGGTGCGGCCGGTCGACATGGCCTGGTTCTGCAGCGGGCACTCGCCGCCCTTGTCGCACATCGGGCAGTCGAGGGGGTGGTTGAGGAGCAGCAGCTCCATCACCCCCTCCTGGGCCTTCTTGGCGACCGGGGAGGTGAGCTGGGTGCGGACCACCATGCCGTCGGCGACGGTCTGGGTGCAGGAGGCGACCGGCTTGCGCTGGCCCTCCACCTCCACCAGGCACTGCCGGCAGGCGCCGGCCGGGGCCAGCAGCGGGTGGTCGCAGAAGCGCGGGATCTCGGTGCCGAGCTGCTCGGCGACCCGGATCAGCAGGGCGCCTTTCTCGGCGGTGACCTCGACGCCGTCGATGGTGAGGGTGACGGTCTCGGTCTGCTTGGCGACGTCGGTCATTAGTGGGCTCCCACCAGCTGCTTGTCCGACAGCTTCGGCGCGGTACGTCCCTCGATGTAGTCGAGGTAGTCCTGCTTGAAGTACTTCAGCGAGGAGGTCACCGAGCTGGTCGCACCGTCACCCAGACCGCAGAACGAGCGGCCGAGGATGTTGTCGCAGGTGTCGAGCAGGGTGTCCAGGTCCTCGTGGGTGCCCTGGCCGGCGAGGATCCGCCGATAGACCCGGACCATCCAGTAGTTGCCCTCGCGGCACGGGGTGCACTTGCCGCACGACTCGTGGTGATAGAACTCCAGCCACCGGTAGGTCGCGTAGACCGGGCAGTCCTGGTCGGAGAAGATCTGGGTGGCCGTGGTGCCCAGGATCGAGCCGGCCGCCGCCACCCCCTCGAAGTCCAGCGGCACGTCCAGGTGCTCGGCGGTCAGCAGCGGCGTCGACGAGCCGCCCGGCGTCCAGAACCGCAGCTCGTGCCCGGGCTGCATGCCGCCGGCCAGCTCGATCAGCTCGCGCAGGGTGATCCCCATCGAGGCCTCGAACTGGCCCGGGTTGGCGATCCGGCCGGAGAGCGAATAGATCATCGGCCCGGAGGACTTCTCGGTGCCCATGGTCTTCCACCAGTCGGCCCCGCCCAGCACGATGTACGGCACGCTGGCGATGGTGCCGACGTTGTTCACCACCGTCGGGCTGGCGTACAGGCCGTGGGTCGCCGGGAACGGCGGGCGGAGCCGGGGCTGACCCCGGAAGCCCTCCAGCGAGTCCAGCAGCGCGGTCTCCTCACCGCAGATGTACGCCCCGGCGCCGGAGTGGACCACCAGCTCCAGGTCGTACCCGCTGCCCAGGATGTTCCGGCCGAGATAACCCTTGGCCTGCGCCTCGGCCACCGCGTTGCGCAGCCGGCGCGCGGCGTGCACCGCCTCGCCGCGGATGTAGATGTAGGCGCGGCTGGCCCGGATCGCGTACGACGCGATGATCACGCCCTCGACCAGCGAGTGCGGGTCGTGCGTCATCAGCGGCAGGTCCTTGCAGGTGCCCGGCTCGCCCTCGTCGGCGTTGACCACCAGGTAGTGCGGCTTGCCGTCGCCCTGTGGGATGAAGCCCCACTTCAGGCCGGTCGGGAAGCCCGCGCCGCCGCGACCGCGCAGCCCGGAGTCCTTGATCAGCTGGATCAGGTCGTCCGGGTGGGCCTTGAGGGCCTTGCGCAGGGCGGCGTAGCCGTCCAGCTTCTCGTAGGTGCCGATCCGCCAGGCGTCCGGCGACAGCCAGCGCTTGGTCAGCACCGGCGTCAGCTTGGCCAGCGTCTCCGGCCGAGGAGTGGTCACTTCTGGCCCCCCGTTTCGCTCGCGACCGTCGGGCTCGCGCCGTTGGCGCCCGCCGCCGCTTCGTTGAGGTTGCGCTGCTGCGCACCGGTGGAGTCACCGGCGGGCTTGCCGTCGCCGGCCGGGGCGTTCGCCGCCGCGCCGGCGGCCTCGGCCGCCTGCGCGTCGCGCGGCGCCGGGGCGGTGCCGTCCGTCGGCACCCTGGTGCCGGGGCGTCCGGCACGGCGGTCGACGCGTCCGGCTGCCGGGTCTCGGCGGTACGCACCTGCGGCGACTTGTCGTCCGGCGCCTTCACGTCCGGCGCGGTGCTGCCGGTCGGCTGCGCCGGCTTCGCCGGTTCGGCGGGCGCGGCCCCGGCCGGCTCGGGTGCCGGGGCCGGCTTGGCCGCCTCGGCCTTCGCCTCGCCTCGGCGGCGGCCTTGTCGGCCTCGGCCTTGCTCCGGATCGGGGTGTTCGGGTCGAAGCCGGGTACGGAGATGCCGTGCTGCTCCGCCAACCGCAGCCCGCGCAGGGTGGGCTCGCCCGGGCCGCCGTCGGCGACCGCGCCGTCGCGCTCGTCGGCGAAGCCGGCGAGCTGCACCGCCATCTCCTTGAGCGTGCAGAGCCGGGCGCCCCGGGTCGGCATCGGCCGGCCACCGGCACGCAGCTCGTCGACCACGCCGACCGCCGTCTGCGGGTCGACGCCGTCGAAGAAGTCGTAGTTGACGGTCATCACCGGGCCGTAGTCGCACGCCGCCAGGCACTCGGCGTGCTCCAGGGTGATCTTCCCGTCGCCGGTGGTCTCGTCGTGCCCGACGCCCAGGTGCTCGGCGAGGGTGTCGTAGACCGCCTGGCCGCCCAGCACGTTGCACATCGTGTTGGTGCAGACGCTGACCAGGTAGTCACCGGTCGGCTTGCGCTTGTACATGGTGTAGAACGTGGCCACCGCGCCGACCTGGGCCTTGTTCAGGCCGAGCACCTCGGCGCAGAACTCGACACCGGCCGGGGAGACGTAGCCCTCCTCGGACTGGACCAGGTGCAGCAGCGGCAGCAGCGCCGAGCGGGACCGGTCCGCCGGGTACCGGGCGATGATCTCCCGCGCCCGCTCCCGAGTCGTGTCACTGAAAGTCGTCATCAGAGCCGTCCTTCGTTCGCGACTGCGGTGCTCCGCTTCGCTTCGCTCCTCGCGCTCACCGGTCACAACCACCCATCACGGGGTCCAGCGAGGCGCCACCGGCGATCACGTCGGCGATCAGGCCGCCCTCGGCCATCGCCGGCAGGGCCTGGAGGTTGACGAAGCTCGGCTCCCGGTAGTGCACCCGGTAGGGCCGGGTGCCACCGTCGGAGACCGCGTGCACGCCCAACTCGCCACGGGGCGACTCGACGGCGACGTACACCTGGCCCGGCGGGACCCGGAAGCCCTCGGTGACGAGCTTGAAGTGGTGGATCAGCGACTCCATCGACTGACCCATGATCTTGGCGACGTGCTCCAGCGAGTTGCCCATGCCGTCGACGCCGATGGCGAGCTGCGCCGGCCAGGCGATCTTCCGGTCGGCGACCATCACCGGGCCCGGCTTCAACCGGTCGAGCGCCTGCTCGACCAGCTTCAGCGACTCCCGGATCTCGGCCAGCCGGACCAGGTACCGGCCCCAGACGTCACCGTCGGTGTGCGTCGGCACGTCGAACTCGTACGTCTCGTAACCGCAGTACGGCATGGTCTTGCGCAGGTCCCAGCCGAGGCCGGCCGAGCGCAGCACCGGCCCGGTCACGCCGAGCGCGAGGCAGGCGGTCGCGTCGAGCACCGCGACGTTCTTCGTCCGCTCGGCCCAGATCGGCTGTCCGGAGAGGAGGTTCTCGTACTCCTTGAGCTTCTTCGGCATCAGCGCCAGGAAGTCGCGGATCTTGCGGATCGCGTCCTCCGGCACGTCCTGCGCCACGCCGCCCGGCCGGACGTACGCGTGGTTCATCCGCAGGCCGGTGATGGTCTCGAAGATGTCGAGGATGTACTCCCGCTCGCGGAAGCCGTACAACATCATGTTGATCGCGCCCAGCTCCATGCCGGTGGTGGCCAGCCAGACCAGGTGCGACGAGATCCGGTTCAGCTCCATCATCAGCACCCGGATGGTGGTGGCCCGCTCGGTCACCTCGTCGGTGATGCCGAGCAGCTTCTCCACCGCGAGCGCGTACGCCGTCTCGTTGAACAGCGGGGAGAGGTAGTCCATCCGGGTCACGAAGGTCGAGCCCTGGACCCAGTTGCGGTATTCGAGGTTCTTCTCGATGCCGGTGTGCAGGTAGCCGACGACCGAGCGGGCCTCGCGGACCGTCTCGCCCTCCAGCTCCAGGATCAGCCGGAGCACGCCGTGCGTGGACGGGTGCTGCGGACCCATGTTGACGACGATCCGCTCGTCGTTGATGGGGTCCGTGCCGGAGACGACCTGGTCCCAGTCCCCACCGGTGACGGTGAAGACCTTGCCCTCGGTCGTCTCCCGCTCGGTCGCGTAGTTCGACGTGGTCACCGTGCCAGCCCTCCGTTCGCGACTGCGGGGCTCCGCTTCGCTGCACTCCTCGCGCTCACTGGTAGGACCTCCTCCGGTCCGGCGGCGGGATCTCAGCGCCCTTGTACTCCACCGGCACGCCGCCGAGCGGGTAGTCCTTGCGCTGCGGGTGCCCCTCCCAGTCGTCCGGCATCAGGATCCGGGTCAGGTTGGGGTGGCCGTCGAAGACGACGCCGAACATGTCGTACGCCTCCCGCTCCTGCCAGTCGGCGGTCGGGTAGACGGCGGTGACGCTCGGCAGGTGCGGAGCCTCGGCGGAGACCGCGGTCTCCAGCCGGACCCGGCGCCGGTAGGTCATCGAGGTGAGCTGGTAGACGACGTGCAGCCGGCGACCGTCGGCGCCCAGGTAGTCCACACCGGACACCGAGGAGCAGAGCTCGAAGCGGAGCGCCAGGTCGTCCCGCATCACCTGGCAGACCTCGGCGATCCGCTCCGGACGGATGTGCAGGGTCAGCTCGCCCCGGTCGACCACGACCTTCTCGACCGCGTCGCCGAAGGCCGGGTACGCCTCCTCCAGCGCGTCGCGGACCTCGTCGAAGTAGCTCCCGTACGGCCGGGCGGCCTCCTCGATCGGGGTGCGCTGGCGGACCAGGCCGCCGTAGCCGGAGACGTCGCCGCTGCCCTGGTTGCCGAACATGCCGCGTCCGGCCGGGCCGGCCGGCGGGTACTCCGCCGGAGCGGTGCCGCTGGCGCCGGCCGGGGTGACCGGCACCGGCACCCCGCCGTCGTTCTTCCTGTCGTTCGGCGCGGTCATTTCGGTCCCTGCTGGGTGTGGAGGTGGTTCTGGGCCTTCATCCAGTTCTCGATCCGCAACTGCTCCTCGCGTCCCTCGCGGACCGCCTTCGTCCACTCGGCACGCCGGGCCTTGTCGTTGCGGTACGACGACGGCATCGAGCCGTAGGGCACGACGGGCACGTCACCGCGCTCCTTGCGGGCCTCCAGCATCTTGCGACCGTTCGGTCCCAGCGGCTCGTACATGATCTTCTCGCGGAGCTTGAGCACCGCGTCGATGAGCATCTCGGGCCGGGGCGGGCAGCCCGGGAGGTACATGTCGACCGGCACGATGTGGTCGACGCCCTGCACGATGGCGTAGTTGTTGAACATGCCGCCGCTGCTGGCGCAGACGCCCATCGAGATGACCCAGCGGGGCTCGGCCATCTGGTCGTAGATCTGGCGCAGCACCGGGGCCATCTTCTGGCTCACCCGGCCGGCCACGATCATCAGGTCCGCCTGCCGCGGCGAGGCCCGGAAGACCTCCATGCCCCAGCGGCCCATGTCGTAGTGCGGACCACCGGCGGCCATCATCTCGATGGCGCAGCAGGCCAGGCCGAAGGTGGCGCCCCAGACGGACGACTTCCGCGACCAGTTGACCAGCTTCTCCACGGAGGTGAGCAGGACGCCGGCCGGGAGCTTCTCCTCGATGCCCATCTGACGTACCTCCCTCAGTCCCAGTCCAGGCCGCCGCGCCGCCAGACATAGGCGTATGCGACGAAGACCGCGACGATGAACATGACCATCTCCACGAAGCCGAAGATCGGCAGGGCGTCGAAGGAGACGGCCCAGGGGTAGAGGAAGATGATCTCGATGTCGAAGACGATGAAGAGCATCGCCGTCAGGTAGAACTTGATCGGGAACCGGCCGCCGCCGACCGGCTGCGGGCTCGGCTCGATGCCGCACTCGTACGCCTCGAGCTTGGCCTTGTTGAAGCGCCGGGGACCGGCGAAGCGGGCGGCGGCCACGGAGAACAGCGAGAACCCCGCGGCGAGGGCGAACAGCCCGATGATCGGTGCGTAAGGCGAGAGCGACATCTTTTCTCCTGCTCGTCCTTCCCCTGCCCGTGCTACTTGGCGAAAATCACACTATTCACGTCCCTCGTGACGTCCGTCAGCGGGGGTCGATCTCTGTCCGCGCCCGGGGCCGTCGCCCACCCCGGGCGTGGTTGTCCTAGACGGCCGGCGCCACCTTCGTCATCGCGTTGATGACCCGGTCCATCGCGTCCCCGCCCCGGGGGTCGGTCAGGTTGGCCAGCAGCTTGAGCACGAAGCGCATCAACGCCGGGTGCGGCATGCCGTGCTTGGTGGCGATCCGCATGATCTCCGGGCGGCCGATCAGCTTCACGAAGACCCCGCCGAGCCGGTAGTAGCCGCCGAAGCGGGCCTTCAGCTCCTGCGGGTACGCCAGCAGCGCCCGCTCCCGGTCCGCGCCGGCCGGCCGGGCGAGCGCCTGGACCGCGACCTCCGCGGCCAGCTCGCCGGACTCCATCGCGTACGCGATGCCCTCGCCGTTGAACGGGTTGACCATGCCACCGGAGTCGCCGACCAGCAGCACGCCGCGGGTGTAGTGCGGGACCCGGTTGAAGCCCATCGGCAGCGCGGCGCCGAGGATCGGCCCCTCCGCGTTGGTCTCGTCGGTCAGCCCCCAGTCCTCGGGGGTGTTGGCCAGCCAGTCGGTGAGCAGCCGCCGGTAGTTGGTCTTGCCGAAGGCGGAGGAGGAGTTGAGGATGCCGAGGCCGGCGTTCACCCGTCCGTCACCGAGGCCGAAGATCCAGCCGTAGCCGGGCAGCAGCGTGTCGCTGCCCTTGCCGCGCAGCTCCAGCCACGACTCCAGGTAGTCGTCGTCGTGCTTGGCGGGCGAGCGGTAGTAGCGGCGGACGGCCACGCCGATCGGCCGGTCCTCCCGCTTGGCCAGCCCGAGGGCGAGCGGGAACCGGCCGGAGACGCCGTCCGCGGCGACCACCAGCGGGGCGTGGAAGGTGGCCGGCTCCTTGTCCGGGCCGACCTCGGCGGTCACGCCGATCACCCGGTCGTCCGCGTCGAGCACCGGGCCGACGACGTTCACGCCGGTACGCAGCTTCGCGCCCGCGGAGACCGCCCGCTGGGCGAGCAGGTCGTCGAAGTCGAGCCGGGTGCGGACCAGGCCGTAGTTGGGGAAGCTGGCCAGGTCGGGCCAGTCGAGTTCGAGGCGCACCCCGCCGCCGATCACCCGTAGGCCCCGGTTGTGCAGCCAGCCGGCCTCGGGCGAGGTGTCCACACCCATCCGGACGAGCTGGCGCACGGCGCGCGGGGTCAACCCGTCGCCGCAGACCTTCTCCCGGGGAAACTCGGTCTTCTCCAGCAACAGCACGCGTACGCCGTGCCGCGCCAGGTGGTACGCGGTCGCCGATCCTCCGGGACCGGCGCCCACGACGATCACGTCGGCGTCGTTCTCCACCGCGGTCATCTGCGCCTCCTCCCGCATGCTCGTGAAATGCTTCACAAGCCGATCGGGTTGGAGTCTATGACCGCCGTTACACCAGTAGGCGGTGAGGGGTACCTAACTTCCCGGAAACCTACCGGTGGGAGCCCCCGGGCAGGTCAGGGGTGGGCCGGGCTGGTCCGGTCGAGGCCGGCGTCCGCCCGGATCGCCTCGGGCAGGTGTTCGCGGAGCGCCCCGCCGGCCACCCGGTCCAGCGCCGCCAGCACCTCGGCCACCACCTGACGGACGTCGCCGGGGTCCGCCCCGGCCAACTCCCTGAGCTGGGCGACGAGCTCGATGGCGTCATCGTCGCCGGCTGTCCCGCCGGCCGCCTGGTCTGGTGCCGTCATGCGGGCGAGCCTACGGCGCGAAGTGACACAAAACCGGATATTCATGAAACGAGACCGGCCGCCCGCCGCCCGGCGGGCACCACCGCCTGCGTCAGGTCCGGATCGCCCGGTGCAGCGCGACGACCCCGCCGGTCAGGTTGCGCCAGGCCACCCGGCCCCAGCCGGCCGCGCCGATCCGCGCCGCGAGGGCCGCCTGGTCCGGCCAGGCCCGGATCGACTCGGCGAGATAGACGTACGCGTCGGGGTTGCTGGAGACCTTCCGGGCCACGGCCGGCAACGACCGCATCAGGTACGACAGGTAGACCGTGCGGAAGGCCGGGTTCACCGGGGTGCTGAACTCGCAGACCACCAGCCGGCCACCGGGCCGGGTGACCCGGGCCAGCTCGCGCAGCGCCGCGTCGGTGTCGGTGACGTTGCGCAGCGCGAAGGAGATGGTCACCGCGTCGAAGCTGCCGTCGGCGAAGGGCAGCCGCAGCGCGTCCCCGGCCAGCAGCGGCACCTGCGGACGGGTCCGCTTGCCGGCGCGCAGCATGCCCAGGGACAGGTCGGCGCCCACCACGTACGCGCCGGAGTGCGCCAGTTCCTCGGTCGAGACGCCGGTGCCCGCGCCCACGTCCAGCACCCGCTCACCCGGGCGCAAGCCGAGCGCCTCCCGGGTGACCCGCCGCCAGGACCGGTCCTGGCCGAAGGAGAGGACGGTGTTGGTCAGGTCGTAGCGGGCGGCCACGCCGTCGAACATCGCGGCGACCTCGTGCGGGGACTTGTCCAGGCCGGCGCGCTGGCCCTGCGGGGTACGGCTCACCCCTCCACTCTGCCAGCCGCCCCCGGACCGACCGTCGACGGGTGGCGGACACGGCAGGGGCGGGATGGTGACCCATCCCGCCCCTGCCGCCGTGCGTTATGTGAACGGCCCTCATGGGCCGATGGAGGACGACCGTCAGGCGGTCGGCTTCTCGTCGCCCGGGGTCACCAGGACCACCCGGCGGCGGCGGGCGACCAGGAACATGGCGCCACCCGCGGCGAGGACGGCCACGCCGACGCCACCGATCAGACCGGCCTTGGCGCCGGTCACCGGCAGGCCACCGGCGTCGTTGCCGTCACCGCCGCCCGCGCCACCCTTGGCGGCGACGACGACAGCGTAACCATCGGTGTTGTCACTGGCGTCGAGGTCGGCGGCCTGGACCGGGGTCATGTTCTCCGGCAGGTTCTTGATCTCGGTCGACTGCGGCGCGACACCCTTGGCCGGCAGGATCGGCTCGACCTCGACGGTGCCACCGGACAGCGCGCCGGCCTTCACGTCCTTGGCGACCGTCAGCAGGTGGTAGAACCGGCCGCCCGAGACGATGTTGTCGCCGTCCTTCTCGTCCTGGTCCTGCGGGACGAACGGCGCGTTGGCGTAGGTGCAGACCAGGGAGGTCTTGTCCGCGTTGTACTCGCAGCCCTCCTCGGTCTCGGTGAAGGTCACGCCCTTGGGCAGCTTGACCGAGATCTTCAGGCCGGCGGTGGCCCGGTCGCCCTGGTTCCAGGCGGTGTAGACGAGCTGCGCGGTGTCGCCCGCGTGCAGGTCACCGGCGGCCTGGATCTTGCCGTTCTTGACCGTGACCGCCGTCTTCACGTCGTCGGCGAGGACGACCAGGTCGGCGCCGCTCTCCTTGGTGAACTCGAGGTTCGCGGCCTTGGTGTTGTTGGTCTTGTCGGTGTCGTCCTTGGAGACGATGCTGAAGCTCACCGGGGCGCTGTACGCCTTGTCCAGGGTGCCGGCCAGCTTGAAGAGCACGACGGGCAGGTCGACGGTCTCACCGGCGCCCGGCAGGCCGCTCTTCGTGGCGTAGCAGGTCCAGGCGATCGGCTTGGACTCGGTGCCCTCCAGCTCGCAGCCGTCCTCGACGGCCGGGTACGCGACGACCTTGGAGAAGTCCACCTTGGACACGTCCGCGCGGACGGCCAGCTCGGACGGGGTGTTCTCGCCCTTGTTCGTCACCTTGACGAAGGCGAGCTTGCCCTGCGCGCCCTCGGCGACCCGGGTGCCCACCACGTCGAGCGAGAGGTCCGTCTCGGTGCCGGCGGCCTGGGCGGGCGCACCGAGCGCGGTGAACGCACCGGAGGCGAGCAGCGCGGCAGCGCCGAGCCGCACCAGCGGCCGGTTACGGAAGATCATGGAAGAGGTCCCCCCGTGGGGTGAAGGAAAGGTACGAGCGGGCACGTTAGCGGGCGACGATCACCCTCGCCACCCCCCGCGCCGACCCTTCACCACCTGCCCGCCTAAGAGTCACTTAAGGAGTGCCCGAATTGATGGGTCTTGTTGGCAGTGACCCCGGACGCCCCTCCGGAGAACGGGCAGCAGAAACTCGCCCTTCGACAACTGTCAGCTGACCGAACGGTTGACCGTCCCGACTGGCGGGACGGTCACCGACGGTGCACAGGAGTGTTGCGGGACGTGCCGGAGCAGGTCAGTTGACCTCGACGAGGGGCAGCGACTTCCCGGCCCCACCGCCCGGCAGGGCGATCGAGGAGAAGTGCGAGACCACCCGGTCGTCGCTCGGGTCGTCGGCCGGCGTCCAGTGCACGGCGAGCCGGTTGTAGAGCGTGTCGCGCTGGGCCGGGATCCGGTCCGCGGTGCGGATCATCTCGATCAGCTCGTGCAGGTTGGACCGGTGCCGGGCGCCCGCGGAGGAGATCACGTTCTCCTCCAGCATGATCGAGCCCAGGTCGTCCACGCCCATGTGCAGCGCGAGCTGGCCGACGTCCTTGCCGGTGGTCAGCCAGGACGCCTGCAGGTGCGGCACCGTCTCGAAGAAGAGCCGGGCGACCGCCACCAGCCGCAGGTATTCCAGGTTGGTCGCCTGGGTGCGGCCCTTGAGGTGGTTGTTCTCCGGCTGGTACGTCCACGGGATGAAGGCCCGGAAGCCTCGGGTGCGGTCCTGCACGTCGCGGATCATCCGCAGGTGCTCGATCCGCTCGGCGTTGGTCTCGCCGGTGCCCATCATCATCGTGGCGGTCGACTCCAGGCCCTGCCGGTGGGCCAGCTCCATCACCTCGAGCCAGCGCGCGCCCGACTCCTTCAGCGGCGCGATCGCCTTGCGCGGCCGGTCGGGCAGCATCTCCGCGCCGGCACCGGCGATCGAGTCCAGGCCGGCCGCCTTGATCCGGGCGATCGCCTCGTCCAGGCTGACGCCGGAGACCTTGGCCATGTGCAGGATCTCGCTCGGCCCGATGGAGTGGATGGCCAGCTGCGGGTAGGCCTTCTTGACCGAGGAGAAGAGCTCCTCGTAGTACTCCACGCCGTAGTCCGGGTGGTGGCCGCCCTGGAGCATGACCTGGGTGGCGCCCAGCTCGACCGCCTCGCCGCAGCGGCGCAGGATCTCCTCGGTCGGGTGGGTCCACCCCTCCGAGTGCTTGGGCGCGCGATAGAAGGCGCAGAACTTGCACGCCGTCACGCAGACGTTCGTGTAGTTGATGTTGCGGTCGATCAGGTAGGTGACGATGTTGTCCGGGTAGCGCCGTCGGCGTACCGCGTCCGCCGCCTCACCCAGCGCGTGGAAGGGCGCCTCGGTGTAGAGCAGCAGGGCCTCCTCGGGCGTGATCCGCCCACCGTCCGCGCCGCGCTGCAGGATGTCGTCGATCTCCCGGCTCACCGTCACGCCTCCGAGCGTACGTCGCCCGTCCGGAGGCCGGCACCCACCTCCACCCGCCGTGACGAGGACCCCAGGGACCGCGCTCAGTCCAGGCCCGGGCTCGCCACCGGGAGTCCGACCCCCTTGGCCGCGTCGAGCAGCCGACGGTCGTAGGTGACGAAGGCTGCGAAGTCGCTACCTGCCTGACGAGCCAGGATCTCGGCCGTCGCGAGGTGGATCGCGTCGAGGCTGCGCAGCAACGGCTCCGCGTACGCGCCGGCCGCCGCGCGAACGGTCGCGTCGATCTCCACCCGGTACAACCGGGAGAGAATCGTGGGGACCCCCACGAGAGCCTGCGGTGCCGCGCGACGAAGCGCCCGGGGCACCTCGACCTCGACCAGAGCCGACGCGACCAGTGACGTCCCGGGCCGCTCGTTCAACCAGGCCACGAGGTCCTCGGTCGCCAGCTCCCGGCGGAGCAGCTTGATGACCGCCGCTGAGTCCAGATAGATCACCAGCGCTCCTCGTCCCGGTATCCGGCCAGCGCCGACGCCACGTCCTCGGCGGGATCACCGAGCACGGGCGGCACGGGCAGCGGGCCGGTCGACGTCGGCGCGGTCGCCCGGCCCTCCGCCACGAGACGGCCGAGGAGGGCGTCGCCCGCTACGACGGGCACGAGTCGGGCGATCGGCTCTCCCCGATCTGTGACTTCCACCGTTTCACCGGCGCGCACCCTGGCGAGCACTCTGCTCGTGTGCTGGTTGAGCTCACGAATGGCGATCTGCTCCATGGCCGCAAGTGTAGAACGATCCGTTCTACACGTCACGCGTCGTAGTCGACGACGACCTGGTCGGTGGTCGGGCTGGACTGACAGGTCAGGACGTACCCCGCGGCCACCTCGTCCGGCTCCAGGGCATAGTTGCGGGCCATCGAGACCTCGCCCCGGACCACCTTGGCCCGGCAGGTGGAGCAGACCCCGCCCTTGCAGGCGTACGGCAGCTCGGCGCGGACCTTCAGCGCCGCGTCCAGCACCCGCTCGTCCCGGCCCATGGTGAAGGTCGACGAGCGGCCCTCCAGCACGATCGTCACCTCGGCGCCGGCCCCCGGCTCGTCGCCGGGGCGGCGGACCGGCTCCGGCGGCGCGTCGACGTGGAACAGTTCGGTGTGCACCGCCGACTCCGGCAGACCCCGCCCCGCCAGCACCGCCTTCGCGTCCACCACCATCCCGTACGGGCCGCAGAGGAACCACTCCTCGATGGCGTCGCCCGGCACGATGGTGTCCAGCAGCCGGTCCAGCCGCTCGGCGTCGATCCGCCCGGACAGCAGCGGCGACTCGCCCTGCTCCCGGGAGAGCACGTGCACCAGGTGCAGCCGGGTCGGGTAGCGGTCCTTCAGGTCCGCCAGCTCCTCGGCGAACATCACCGTGTTCGCCGTGCGGTTGCCGTACACCAGGGTGAAGGTGCTGGCCGGCTCGACGGCCAGGGCGGTCGCGACCAGCGCGAGCACCGGCGTGATGCCGGAACCGGCGACCACCGCGCCGTAGTGGCGGACCCGGTCCGGCGCGAAGGCCGTGGTGAAGTGCCCGAGCGGGGGCAGCACCTCGACGGTGTCGCCGCCGCGCAGCGCGCCGCAGGCGAACGCGGAGAAGGCGCCGCCGGGCACCTCCCGCACCCCGATCCGCAACCGGCCGTGCCGGGCCAGCTCCTGCGGCGTCGAGCAGATCGAGTACGACCGCCGCACCTCCTCGCCGTCGTCGGCGACGCGCCGCACGGTCAGGTGCTGGCCGGCGGAGAACGCGAAGGTCTCCCGCAGCTCCGTCGGCACGGCGAAGGTGACCGCCACCGAATCGTCGGTGAGCCGGTCGACGACGGCGACGGGCAACGGGTGGAAGACCGGCCGGCGACGGACCGGTCGGGTGATGGTGACAGTCACAGCGCCTTCAGGTGGTCGAAGGGTTCGGCGCAGGAACGGCAGCGCCAGAGGGCCTTGCACGCGGTGGAGCCGAAGCGGCTGACCTGCTCGGTCTCCACCGAGCCGCAGCGCGGGCAGCGTACGGCGAGGGTGAGCGGCACGACGGTGCCCGTCCGCACCGGGTGCGGCGGGGCGATGCCGGCGGCGGCGAGCTTGGCCCGGCCCCGGTCGGAGATCCAGTCGGTGCTCCAGGCCGGGCTGTGGACCGTGCGGACCTCGGCGTCCGGGTGGCCGGCGGCAGCCAGCGCCCGGCGGATGTCCGACCGGATCACGTCCATCGCCGGGCAGCCGGTGTAGGTGGGGGTGATGGTGACGACGACCCGACCGGTGGCCGGGTCCTCGTCGACCGCCCGCAGGATGCCCAGCTCGTCGATGGTGACGACCCGGATCTCCGGATCCACCACCGACGCCGCGGCCTCCCTCGGGTCCGTCACCACTCGGCTCCCGGGTGGGCGCGGTGCAGCACCTGCATCTCGGCCAGCAGGTACGACAGGTGCTCGCTGTGCACGCCGTCCCGCCCACCGCCGGGCCGCCAGCCGTCCGCCGGGCGGGTCAGGGTGGCCTCGTCCAGCACCGCGGCGACGACGGCGTCGAAGTCGGCCCGCAGGGTGGCCGGGTCGACCGGTGCCGCCGGGTCCGCCACGAACAGCTCGTGGGTGTACGGCCACACCTCGTCCAGGGCGACCTGCATGCGCCGGTGCGACTCCTCGGTGCCGTCGCCGAGGCGCTTCACCCAGAGCGAGGCGTGGTCCAGGTGGTACGCCGACTCCTTGCGCGCCTTCGCCCCGATCGCGGCCAGCCGCTCGTCGGCGCAGCCGGACAGGGCGGTGTAGAGCGGCAGCTGCCAGGCCGACAGGATGAGCAGCTTCGCCATGGTCACCGCGAAGTCGCCGTTGGGCAGCTCGACCAGGAGGCAGTTGCGGAACTCCCGGTCGTCGCGCAGGTAGGCCAGCGCGTCCTCGTCCCGGCCGGCGCCTTCCAGCTCACCCGCGTACGTCAGCAGGAGGCGGGCCGCGCCGAGCTGGTCGAGGGCGATGTTGGCCAGCGCGATGTCCTCCTCCATCTCCGGCGCGCGGGTGGTCCACTCGGCGAGCCGCTGCGCCGCGACCAGCGCGTCGTCGCCGAGCCCCAGCACGAATTCGACGGAGGTCACAGGTGGGCCACCCCGTCCGGCACCTCGTAGAAGGTGGGGTGGCGGTAGACCTTGTCGGCGGCCGGGTCGAAGAAGGCGTCCTTCTCGTCCGGGCTGGACGCGGTGATCGCGCCCGCCGGCACCACCCAGATGGAGACCCCCTCCTGGCGGCGGGTGTAGAGGTCGCGGGCGTTGCGCAGGGCCAGCTCCGCGTCGGGGGCGTGCAGGCTGCCGACGTGGGTGTGCGACAGCCCGCGCCGCGCCCGCACGAAGACCTCCCAGAGAGGCGAAGGATTCCCTGCGCCGAGCTGACCGGGTCGCTCACTACGCTCGCTCACGCGGCCACCTTCTCCTTCTGTTCCGCCCGCTTGGCGGCGTACGCCGCGGCGGCCTCGCGTACCCAGGCGCCCTCGGCGTGGGCGGCCCGGCGGTGTTCCATCCGCTGCCGGTTGCACGGGCCGTTGCCCTTGATCACCTGCATCAGCTCGTCGTAGTCGGGCTGGGTGTAGTCGTACGCCTGCCGCTCGTCGTTCCAGCGCAGGTCGGGGTCGGGGAGGGTGAGGCCGAGGATCTCGGCCTGCTGGACGCACATGTCCACGAAGCGCTGGCGCAGCTCGTCGTTGGAGAACCGCTTGATCTTCCAGGCCATCGACTGGGCGGAGTGCGTCGAGTCGCCGTCCGGCGGGCCGAACATCGCCAGCGACGGGTACCACCAGCGGTCGATCGCGTCCTGCGCCATCGCCTTCTGCCCGGGGGTGCCGTGCGCCAGGGTGTGCAGGATCTCGTAGCCCTGCCGCTGGTGGAACGACTCCTCCTTGCAGACCCGGATCATCGCCCGCGCGTACGGGCCGTAGGAGCAGCGGCAGAGCGGGACCTGGTTGACGATCGCCGCGCCGTCCACCAGCCAGCCGATCGCGCCCACGTCGGCCCAGGTCAGCGTGGGGTAGTTGAAGATCGAGCTGTACTTCTGCCGGCCGCCCAGGAGCAGCTCCACCAGCTCGTCCCGGCTGATGCCGAGCGTCTCGGCGGCGGCGTAGAGATAGAGGCCGTGGCCGGCCTCGTCCTGCACCTTGGCCAGCAGGATCGCCTTGCGCTTGAGCGAGGGGGCCCGGCTGATCCAGTTCCCCTCGGGCTGCATGCCGATGATCTCGGAGTGCGCGTGCTGGGCGATCTGCCGGATCAGCGTCTTGCGGTACGCCTCGGGCATCCAGTCGCGCGGCTCGATCTTCTGGTCGGCGTCGATGACCTCGGTGAAGTACGCCGCGAGGTCCTCACCCGGGGCGGGTCCGCCGCGTCGGGCCCGGGCGGCGGCCTCACGCAGCGCCGCCTCCGCCGCCTCGACCTCGCCGAGCAGGCCACCGCCGGGCGCGTCGTCCGGCGCGGAGAAGTCGTTGCCATACATGAGGCCAGTGTTACAGCTCGCCCCCGATGACACCAGAGGGTGTAACAGGAAACCCCGCACACCTTCCGTCACCGGATGGCCACTTTCCGGAGGAACCCGTGCACCCGGGCAAACGTGTGACTTGGCCCACGATGAAGAGATAAATCCTCGCAACGGCGGCACAGCGCCCCATTGCCCCGCCTTCGCGGCGAGTTGGCGGCTGTCAGATTCTGGCGTCAGCCCGGTCCGGACGTAGACTTCCCCCGGCACACCGATCGGCTGTTGACGATCGCCACCGGCTTTCACGGCCACTCCCCCGGCCGCGGCGATCAGGTCGTACCCAACCGGAGCGCCGGTCCCCCCGGCCAGACATCTGGAGCTCACCCACTCATGCGACCTCGCGTGACCATGGTGCTCGCCATCGTGGCGGTCCTCATCGGCGGCGTCATGCTGGTGCCCGCCGCGTACGCCCGCCTCTCCGGCGGCGACGGCGTCGCGGGCCTCGGCGGCGTCGGCGGCGGTGCGGAGCAGGTGCCCGCGCCCGCGCCCAGTGCGCCGCCCCCGCCCACCCTGGCCAATGCCCCCGTCTCGGTGAACTTCAAAGGCGAGTTCTTCTCCTGGGCGCTGATGGACCGGCAGACCGGCAAGATCGACGGTGCGGCCAACATGAACCGGACAAACTCGACCGAGTCGATGCTGAAGACCTGGATCGTCTCCGACTACCTGCGTCAGCTCGGCAACAAGCAGCCGACCCCCGAGCTGAAGAAGTGGGCGGGTCTGGCCATCCGGGACAGCAACGACGTCGGGGCCAACAAGGTGTACGCGGCGGCCGGCGGGTCGTACAAGCCGCAACCGAACGGCAAGCCGGACCCGGTGATCCAGCGGGCCATCAAGATCTGTGGCCTGACCGACACCACGCGCAGCGGCCCTCCCGCCCCCGCCATGTACAACGGCTGGTGGAGCTTCACCCGGATGTCCCCGCGGGACGCCGTCCGGCTCGGCGACTGCATCGCCGACGGCAAGGCCGCCGGGCCCAAGTGGACCAAGTGGGTCCTCAGCGAGATGGCCAACGTCCGGGGCAGCGTCAAGGACCAGCAGGAGAAGTCCGGCGGCGGCAAGTGGGGCATCGTCGACGGCCTGCCCGCCGAGATCAAGGCGCAGGGTCCGGTGAGCATCAAGAACGGCTGGACGCGGCTCGCCTACGACAACAACTGGCACGTCAACTGCCTGGCGGTCACCGACAGCTGGAGCCTCGCGGTGATGATGCGCTATCCCGCCGGCACCAGCATGGCCCCCTCGTACGGCGCGAAGGTCTGCGCCAGCGTGGCCACCCAACTGGTGACGCCGCAGCCCGGCGCCGCCCTCAAGGTGCCGCAGCAGCCGGTCGGGAAGCTCTGATGGCGGGCAGCCGCCGCCGGCCGGGCAGCCACCGCCGGCCGTTGGCGTTCACCGCGGCCGTCGTGGTCCTGGTCGGCCTGGTGCTCGTCTCGCTCCGGCTGGTGCCCGGCTCGCCGCTGCGACCCGCAGCCGCCGCCCACCCCGCCGCGCCGGCCGGCAGCCGCTCCACCACCGCGCCGACCGACCGCAGCTCCCGACCCCAGCCGAAGCCGACGCCGTCCCCCTCGCTGGAGCCGCTGCCGTTCCAGGCGCAGGACCTCGACCTCGACATCAAGGGCTGGTACGCCTGGAGCGTGCTGGACAAGCGCACCGGCGAGATCATCGGCTCGAAGAACATGAACGAGACCAGCACCACCGCCTCGATGATCAAGTCCTGGATCGTCGCCGACTACCTTCGTCGGGCCGCCGAGGCGGGGCAGACCCCGAGCGACGCCAAGCTGGCCGACGCCACCCGGATCATCCGGGACAGCGACAACACCCGGGCCGAGCAGTTCTACAACGGCGTGGGCCGGGCCGCGTCGATCAAGCGCCTGATCTCGATGTGCAAGCTGACCGACAGCAAGGTCGCCGGCGACGGCGGCTGGAGCCGGACGAACCTGTCGCCCCGGGACACCGCCCGGCTCGGGCTCTGCATCGACGACGGCCGGGCCGCCGGGCCGAAGTGGACGAAGTGGCTGCTGAACGAGATGCGGCTGGTCCGCGGCGCCGGCGACTTCGGCATCCGCAAGGCGTTCCCGACGGCCGAGCAGAAGACCATCGCCATCAAGAACGGGTGGATCGACCGGACCCGCGAGCAGGAGATGCACATCAACTGCCTCGCCATCGGCGACACCTGGACGATGGGCGTGATGGTCCGCTACCCGATCAACATGGGCTACGACTACGGCATGAAGAACTGCCAGCGGATCACCGAGGGCCTGCTCCGACCCGGGACCTGAGCCCAGCAGTGTCGTCGACGTGGCGGTGTCCCGGAGGTCGGGACACCGCCACGTCGCCGTTGCGGGGCCGGCGCCGGGCGGGTCAGCCGGCGAAGAACTCGGGGCCGCCGGTGGGCAGCGGCGGGGCCTCGCCGATGGCGGCGGCCCGGCGGGCGAACTCGCGCAGCCCGGCGACCTGCCGCTCGCCGAGGGAGAAGTCGAGGGTACGGAAGTAGTTGGCCAGGGTCGCCGCGTCGAACGGCTCCCACCGGGCGGCCGCCTCGGCCACCTGGTCCAGCTCGGCCAGGCAGAGGTCGCGCGAGCGCAGGAACGCCTGGTGCACCTCCTTGACCACCCCCGGGTGGGCGGCGGCGAAGTCCCGGCGTACCGCCCAGACGGCGAAGACCATCGGCAGGCCGGTCCACTCGCGCCAGGCCTGCCCGAGGTCGGTGACCGCCAGGCCCCGGTGGGGCGCCTCGTGCAGGGCGCGCAGCGCCACGTCACCGATCAGCACCCCCGCGTCGGCCTCCAGCAGCATCTGGGTCAGGTCCGGCGGGCAGCGGAAGTAGTCGGGACGGACGCCGTACCGCTCGCCGAGCAGGAGCCGGGCCAGCAGCACCCCGGTCCGGGAGGTCGAGCCGAGCGCGACCCGGGCACCGTCGAGCTGGTCCAGGGGCCGGGTGGAGACCACGTTGACCGAGAGCACCGGGCCGTCGCTGCCGACCGCCAGGTCCGGCAGGAGCAGCAGCTCGTCGGCGTGCCGCAGGTATTCCACCTGTGAGATCGGCCCGATGTCCAGGTCGCCGGCGACCAGCGCGGCGTTCAGCCGGTCCGGCGAGTCCTTGTGCAGTTCGACGTCGAGCAGGGCACCGGACCGCATCAGCCCCCAGTAGATCGGCAGGCAGTTCAGGAACTGGATGTGTCCGACCCGCGGACGGGCGATGCGGTCAGCCATGACCCGACCGTATCCCCGCTCGCGTCGCCCGCCTCAGCGGGAGGCCGCCGGAGTGGCCAACTCCGCACCCGCCGCCGGCTGCGGGTCACCGTCCGGGCCGGTCCGCGCCCGGCGGGTCGCCCCCGCGACGACCGGCACGAAGGCGAGCACCACCAGCAGTCCGGTGATCCCGAAGCCGGCGATCACCGGGCGCGGTGGCAGGACCGCCAGCAGGGCACCGCCGAGCAGGTAGCCGACCATCGAGCCACCCTGCACGGCGGCGCCGGTGAGCGCGTACGCCCGGGCACGCCGGGCCTCGGGCACCCGGCGGGCGGTGAGCACGGTGGCGAAGACGTTGTCGCCGCCGTTGGCCGCGCCGCCGAGCAGCCAGAGCGGGACCAGCAGCGCCGCCGCTGGCACGGCCGCCGCGAGGACCACCATCAGGGAGCAGCCGGCCAGCGTCACCAGCACCCCGCGTACCAGGGCCGCGTCGTGGGTGAGGCGGCGGGCCACCCGCGCGGCGAGCCAGCTGCCGGGCAGCATCCCGGCCATCCAGGCGGCGCCGACCAGGCCGTACACGGTGGCGGAGGAGTCCAGGGTCTCCCGGATGAAGAAGACCTCGACCACGTTGATGCCACCGATCGCGGTGATCACGGCCGCCGTACCGACCACCATGGCCAGCATCAGCGGGTCGGTGCGCAGCCGCCACGCCGGGGCCGGCGTGGCGGCGGCCGTCGCGGTGGCGCCGCTGCCCCCACCCCGTCGGGTACGCAGCAGCAGGCCGGCGGCGACCAGCGCGAGGTAGGTCCCGGCGTCGACGAGCAGCGGCACCCGGGTGCCGAACTGCCCGACCAGCAGCCCGGCGAGGACCGGACCGGCCAGTGCGCCGAGGGAGACGGCGGTCTGGTTGAGCGCGCCGGCCCGGGGCAGGTCGTCGGGGCGCACCATCCGGGGCAGCAGCGCGGCCAGGCAGGGCTGGGTCACCGCGAGCCCGCAGGAGAGCAGGGCGACCAGCCCGACGATCACGACCTGCCGGTCGGTCCAGGCCAGCGCCGCGCAGACCGCGGCCTGGGCCGATCCGACGACCACCAGGAGGGTGCGGCTGTCGATCCGGTCGGCGAGCCGGCCGGCCAGCGGGGCGAGGACCACCAGCGGCAGGGTGGCGGCCAGCAGCAGGCCGGACACGGCGAGGCCGCCCGCGCCGGCGGCCTGGAGGGCGAGGGCGAGCGCGGTGGCGGCGAGGAAGTCCCCGCCGACGGTGGCGCCCCGGGCGGCGGCGGCGATCCAGACGTCCGGCCAGCGCGACGCGTCAGTTGTGAAGGACATACTTCGAAAATAATCCTTCACAACTGATGGAGCAACCCCCGCTAGGTGTACTGCCCAGGGACGTTGGTCAGCCTGGTGATGGGCGGTTTGCCGCCGGTTGCGGTGTGGGGGCGGTGGTGGTTGTAGTGATGCAGCCAGGCGGGTAGGGCTTTGCGTCGGGCTGCTTCGGAGGTGTAGAACCGGCCGAAGGCCCAGCCGTCGGTGAGGGTTCGGTGGAAGCGTTCGACCTTGCCGTTGGTTTGGGGTCGGTAGGGGCGGGTCTTCTTCGGGGTGATGCCGAGTTCGGTGCAGGCGTCGCGCCAGGCGTAGGACTTGTAGGCGGAGCCGTTGTCGGTCAGCACCCGCTCGACGGTGACGCCTCGGGCGGCGAACCAGGCGACCGCGTGGTGGAGCACGTCGATGGCGGTGACGGCTTTCTCGTCGTCGCGGATCTCGGCGTAGGCGACCCGTGAGTGGTCATCGACGACGGTGTGCACGAACGCGGTCCCGATCCGCGGCTCCCAGTGCTGGTTGCGGGTGCCGGTGCGGCGGGCGGTGGCTTCACGGTTGCGGTCGCCCTGCACCCGACCGACGTAACGCCACCCGCCGCCGTCGGGGATCTGGCCGAGCTTCTTGACGTCGACGTGCAGCATCGCCCCGGCGTGGTCGTGCTCGTAACGACGCACCGGTTCGCCGGTGCGCCGGTCGATGTGCGAGAGCCGGTTCACCCTGCAGCGGGTCAGCACCGCGTGCACCGTCGAGGCGGGCATGCCGAGGCGACCGGCGATCTGCACCGGCCCCAGGCGGTGCTTCCATCGCAGGTGCACCACCTTGCGAACAACCGGCTGCGGCGTGCGGGTAGGGCTGTGGTGCGGCCGTGACGACCGGTCCGTCATCGCGTCGGCGCCGAGCTCGGCGTAGCGCACCGCCCACCGTTTCGCCGTCGGCCAGGACACGTCATAGCGCTCCGCCGCCCGGGCGACCGGCCACCCCTCATCCACGATCAGACGCGCCAGGCGAAGACGTGCACGAGGAGTCAAAGCGGCGTTAGCGTGGGACACGAAGGCCTCCTGGTTGCCGGAGCGGTTCCTAGACAGCTCCACTCCACAACCGGAGGCCTTCGTCATCACGTCTATCTACGCCGTGTCGTCACACGACCTCAACCAATCTCCCTGGGCAGTACAGCTAGGCCAACGGCACCACCTTGTACTGCGCGGCCACCGTCCGGGCCCCCGCCGGCGGGTCGGCCGCCCGCTGCCGCTGCCGGTACGGCTCGAACAGCGCCAGCACCGCCCGGTTCAGCTCGGCCAACTCCTCGGCGGTGAGCAGCAGCAGGGTGTCGCTGAACAGCGCGGTGTCGTACCACTCGGCGGGCTCGTCGCCGGCGCGGCGCAGCCAGTCCCGGGTCCGTTCCAGGTCCCGGGCCGCGTGCGCCTCCACCACCGCCTGCTCGGCCGCCCGCGCATCCGGTCCGGCACCGCGGCCCGCGTCGACCATCCAGTGCGGGCTGAACGTGCGCCACACCCGCTCCCGCGCGTCGCCCCGGCTCGGGGCCTGCTCCACCAACCCGAACTTCGCCAGCGCCCGCAGGTGATAGCTGGTCGCGCTCGGCGACAGCCCGGCGATCTCGGCGCACTCGGTGGCGGTCGCGCCGGCCTCCCGGGTGCTCAGGTGCTCCATGATCGCGATACGGGCCGGATGGGCCAGCGCCCGCATCACCTGCGGGTCGCTGATCGTCATCCGCCGCTGCTCGGGACGCGCCTCGGTCATCCCCCCATGATCCCGTGCGGTCGACGCCCCGACCACCGGCCGGACCCACCCGACCCGAAATTCGGTTGCCGAACCGGTGGACGGCGGTAGGCTGTTCCGTCTCCCGCCCGACGGCCGAGGTGTTCAGCACCGCAGCGGACGTCCCGCGCCGACCCGACGAGGTCGGAAACGCGAGCGGCAGCGTTTTTCCCGTGTCGAGGAGTACGTGGATGACCCTGCACGCCCAAGAACAGACCCTGGACGACGAGCTCGGCGCCGAACGCGCCCACCTGGACACCTCCCGCGCCGCCCTGCGCCGGATGCGGGAACGCGCCGAGGCCCTCTTCGCCACCGGTGACAAGGTCGCCGGGGACGCGTACACGGCCGAACAACTCGGCCGGCACATGGCCCGGCGGGTCGCCGAACTCGCCGACGACCCCACCACCCCGCTCTTCTTCGGCCGGCTCGACTTCGGTCCGGCCGACCCGGACCACGCCGGGCGGGACTACCACGTCGGGCGGCGGCACGTCACCGACGAGGCGGGTGAGCCGCTGGTGCTGGACTGGCGGGCCCCGATCTCCCGCTCGTTCTACCGGGCCAGCGCCCGCGACCCGCAGGGCGTCGCCGTCCGCCGCCGGTTCGGCTTCAGCAGCGGCGCGCTGACCAGCTTCGAGGACGAACACCTGGACCGGGGCGAGGAGCTGGGTACGACCAGCCGGATCCTGACCGCCGAGATCGAGCGCCCCCGCGTCGGCCCGATGCGGGACATCGTCGCCACCATCCAGCCCGAGCAGGACGAGCTGGTCCGGGCCGACCTGGCCGACTCGATCTGCGTGCAGGGCGCGCCCGGCACCGGCAAGACGGCCGTCGGGCTGCACCGGGCCGCCTACCTGCTCTATCTGCACCGGGAACGGCTGCGCCGGTCGGGTGTGCTGATCGTCGGGCCGAACCGGGCGTTCCTGTCGTACATCGCGGCGGTGCTGCCGGCGCTCGGCGAGGTCGAGGTCGCGCAGGCGACGGTGGAGGACCTGATCGCCCGGGTGCCGGTACGGGCCGTCGACGACCCGGCCGTCGCCACGCTCAAGCACGACGCCCGGATGGCCGAGGTGCTGCGCCGGGCGGTCGACGCGCAGATCGGCACGCCGACCGAGCCGATCATGGTGTCGGACGGCTCGTTCCGCTGGCGGATCGGCCTCGACCCGCTGCACCGGCTGGTCGAGGAGACCCGCCGGGAGGGGCTGCCCCACGCGACCGGCCGGGACCGGGTCCGGGCGCGGGTGGTGGGGCTGCTGCAACGCCAGGCCGAGGCGCGCCGCGCCGAGTCACCGGGTGACGCCTGGCTGCGCCGGATGGGGAAGGCGAAGCCGGTCACCGAGTTCCTCGACGCGGTCTGGCCCGCGCTCACCCCGGAAGGGCTGGTGCACACGCTGCTCGGCGACCCCGAGGCGCTCGCCGGGGCGGCGGACGGGCTGCTCACCGCCGACGAGCAGGCCCTCCTCCAGGGCCGCCGGCCGGTCGACGACGCCGGCAGGAACGACGCGCCGGCCGCGGGGCGACGTGGCCGGCCGACGACCGGCACGAAGCTCGGGCGCACGCCGAAGGCGACCCGGTGGACGGCCGCCGACGCGGTGCTCATCGACGAGGCCGCTGGGCTGCTGGAACGCCCCGCCGGCTTCGGGCACGTGGTGGTGGACGAGGCGCAGGACCTCTCCCCGATGCAGTGCCGGGCCATCGCCCGGCGCAGTGAACACGGCTCGATCACGCTCCTGGGCGACCTGGCCCAGGGCACCGCCCCGTGGGCCGCTCGGGACTGGCGGGAGTCCCTGGCCCACCTGGGCAAGCCGGACGCCGCGGTGGTGCCGCTGAGCATCGGCTTCCGGGTACCCGCCGCCGTGGTCGCGTTCGCCAACCGGCTGCTGCCGGTGCTCGCCGTCGACGTACCCCCGGCCCAGTCGCTGCGCCGCGACGGGACGCTCGACGTGCGTACGGTGGACGACCTGGTGGCGGCGACGGTGACCGAGGTGCGGGCGGCGCTCGCGCACGACGGCTCGGTCGGCGTGATCGCCGCCGACGACACGGTCGACCGGCTCCGCGCGGCGCTGCACGCCGACGGCGTCGAGACCGCGACCGCCGACGACGTCGAGACCGCCGCGCGGGTCACCGTGGTGCCCGCCACCCTGGTCAAGGGCCTGGAGTACGACCACGTCGTGGTCGTCGAGCCGGCCGCGATCGTGGCGGCGGAACCGCGCGGGCTGCACCGCCTCTATGTGGTGCTGACCCGGGCGGTCTCCCGGCTGTCGGTGCTGCACACCGCGCCACTGCCCGACCCGCTCGGCTGAGCCGTCAGCGCCAGGCCAGCCGGGCCACCCGGCCCTGCTCGCCCGACGCCCAGCAGGCGCCCGTCGGGGTGCACTCCACCGCGTCGAAGCTGCCGGTGTCGAAGCGCTGCCAGGTGCGGCCGCCGTCCCGGCTCACGTCGCTGCCGGTCGGCCCCACCGCCAGCGCGGTGTCACCGTGCACCCAGGCGGCGCCGGAGCGGTACTCGCCGGGCTGGGCGTCGGCGACCGTCCAGGTGCGACCACCGTCGCCGGTGCGGGCCGCGCCGTCCGGCGCTGCTCGGGGCGGCGAAGTCACCGCCCAGCGCGACGCCGTGCCGGGGATCCCGGAACGCCAGCGAGTAGATGCCGGCGGACGGGCCGCCCGGCACCGGGGTGTCGGTGACCTGCCAGGTCAGCCCCCGGTCGGCGGTGCGGAACACCCGCGCGGTCGCCCCGCCGCCGGTGGCGAACCAGGCCCGGTCCGGGCCGTGGTCGGCGGTCACCAGGCAGGTGCCGCTGGCGGCGAAGGCGAACTCGCCGGGGAGCGCCGCCGGCATGCCGTCGGTCGGCAGCACCGACCACGACCGGCCGCCGTCGGCGGTGGAGACCAGCCGGAACCGACCGTCCACCGGGTCCGACAGGGCCAGCCCGTGCCGGTCGTCGAAGAAGGTCAGGCAGTCGTAGAAGGCGGCGTCGTCGCTGTTGCGGAACGTCTCCGTCCAGGTGCCCCCGGCGTCGTCGGTGCGGTAGACCCGGGACTCGCCGCCCGGCCCGATCGACAGCACCACCGCCCGGCGCGCGTCGAACGCCTCGATGTCGCGGAACTGCAGCGGTACGTCCGTGGTCGGTCCGACCCGCGCCCAGTGCCGTCCACCGTCGACGGTACGCAGCACGGTGGAGTCGCTGCCGCTGGCCCACGCCACCCGGCCGTCGACCGGGGCGAGCCCGCGCAGCCGGGCGGTGACCCCGGTGTCGGTGAGCTGCCAGCGGGGCGCCGGCCGCCAGGCGGCCCCGGACCCGGTGACGACGACGGCGGCGGCCAGGACGAGGGAGGTGAGCGCACGCATCCGCATGGGCGGAACCTACCGGAGATCGGCGCAGGCCGATACCGCTGCCGGCGGGGATGCGGTGTCCCCTGACGATCTGTCCGATTCCGGCCCGGTGGACCACGGGACGGTGCCACGATGCCGACAGGGCGTGCCAGCGGGGCGTGCCACCGGCGAGAGGGGTCCGCGTGCGTACCGTCGAGCCCGGCACGCCCTGCTGGGCCGACCTGGCCACGCCCGGCCTGGAGGACGCGAAGCGGTTCTATCCGCAGCTCTTCGGCTGGACCGGCCGGGTCTCCCCGCAGCCGGAGGCGGGCGGCTACACCGTCTTCCTGAAGGACGGCAGGTCGGTCGCCGGGGCCGGACCGCCGGCCACCCGGGACCAGGTGCCGATCTGGTCGACGTACGTGGCCGCCGACGACGCCGACCTGGTCGCCACCCGGGTCGAGGCGGCCGGTGGGCAGGTGGTGGTGGCCCCGTTCGACGTGCTCGACCAGGGCCGGATGGCGGTGCTGGCCGACCCGGCGGGTGCCGCGTTCAGCGTCTGGCAGCCGATGGCGATGCGCGGCGCCGAGCTGTTCAACGCGCCCGGCTCGATCTGCTGGACCGAGCTGGTCAGCCCGGACCCGGAGGGGGCGAAGGAGTTCTATGCGCTGGTCTTCGGCTGGCAGGCGGAGGACCAGCCGCTCGGGCCGGTCACCTACACCGGTTGGCGGTGCGGGGCCCGGATCGTCGCCGGCATGACGCCGCCACTGGCGGAGCTGCCGGCCGACCTGCGGGCGTACTGGACGGTCTATTTCGCGGTCGAGGACGCCGACGCGACCGCCGCCCGCGCCGCCGAGCTGGGCGGCACCATCCTCGTCCCGCCGTACGACAACCCGGCCGGCCGCACCGCCGCCCTCCGCGACCCGCAGGGCGCCCTCTTCTCCGTCACCGCCCTGGCCTGACCGCACGATGCCGCCCGAGGTGTTAACAGAGGGCCCCTCCTATACCGGAGGCGTTAACAGGGGGCCCCTCCTTTCACCTCGGGCGGATGGGGACGACGAGGGGCCCGTGGTCGCCGGGGATGACCCGCAGGTGGGCGCGGTAGTGCTTGGCCAGGAGCTCTTCGGTGAGCACCTCGTGGGGCGGGCCGGCGGCGGCGACCCGGCCGTCGGCGAGCAGCACCATCCGGTCGGCGTACTCACCGGCGACGGAGAGGTCGTGCATGGTGGCGAGCACGGTCAGGCCGTGCTCGCGGCGCAGCTGGTCGACCAGCTCCAGCACCTCCTGCTGGTGGCCGATGTCCAGCGCGCTGGTCGGCTCGTCCAGCAGCAGCAGGGTGGCACCCTGCGCCAGCGCCCGGGCCAGGAAGACCCGCTGCCGTTCCCCGCCGGAGAGGGTGGCCAGCTCCCGGTGGCCGAACGCGGCGAGGTCGAGGCGGTCCAGCACCTCGTGCACGGCGGCCAGGTCGGCGGCCGACTCCCGCCCCAGCGGCGGGATGTACGGGGTCCGGCCCAGCAGCACGTAGTCGAGGACCGGCATGCCGGCCGGCACCACCGGGGACTGGGCGACGGTGGCGACCACCTGGGCCCGGTCGCGGCGGCGCAGCGCGGTCAGCGGCGTACCGAAGAGGTCGACCGCGCCCCGGGCGGGCAGCAGGCCGCCGACGGCGCGCAGCAGGGTCGACTTGCCGGCGCCGTTCGGGCCGATCACGGTGACCCACTCGCCGGCCGCCACGCTCAGGTCGACGCCGGCCAGGATCGGCGCGTCGCCCAGCCGCACGTGCAGGTCACGCACCTGGACGGCCGGCGGGTCGGCGGGGCCGGGCGGCCGGGCCCTCACGTCAGCACCCGCCGGGCGGTCCGCAGGACCAGTACGAAGAACGGGCCGCCGAGCAGCGCGGTGACCACCCCGATCGGGATCTCGGCCGGGGCGGCGACGGTCCGGGCCACCACGTCGGTCAGCGCCAGGAACGCCGCCCCGAAGAGCATCGACAGCGGCAGGATCACCCGGTAGCTGGAGCCAGCGAGCAGCCGTACGGTGTGCGGCACGATGATCCCGACGAAGCCGATCAGGCCGGAGGCGGAGACGGCGGCGGCGGTGCCCAGCGAGGCGGCGGCGACCAGCAGGTAGCGGGAGCGCTGCGGGTGCAGGCCGAGGCTGGTGGCCTCGTCGTCGCCGACGGAGAGCACGTCGAGTTCCCGCCGGTGCAGCAGCACCACGATCGCGGTGACCACGAAGTACGGCAGGACCAGCCGGACGTCGGCCCAGCCGGCGGTGGCGAGCCGGCCGAGCAGCCAGGAATAGACCTGCTGGATGCTGTCGGAGTGCCGTTGCAGCAGGTAGGTCTGCCCGGCGGAGAGGAACGCCGACACCGCCACCCCGGCCAGGATCAGCGTCGCGGGTGACCGGTCCCGTCCACCGGCCGCGCCGAGCAGGTAGGTCATGGCGACCGCCCCGAGCGAGCCGACGAACCCGGCGAGGGGAATGGTGACCGGCAGTCCGCTCAGCGCCCCGCCCACCCCGGCACCCAGCGCGATCACCGCGGTCACCGCGAGCCCCGCGCCGGCCGCCACCCCCAGCAGGTACGGGTCGGCCAGCGGGTTGCGGAACACGCCCTGGTAGCAGCCGCCGGCCAGGGCGAGCAGCCCGCCGACGAGCAGGCCGAGCACCACCCGGGGCAGCCGCAGCTCGGTGACGATGGCGATCTCGCGTTCGGTGAGCCCGCTGTCCAGGTGCACCCCGGGCAGCAGGTTGAGCAGTTCGGCGGCGACGCTGCCGGGCGGCAGGCTGACCGGCCCGAGGGACACCCCGGCGACGAGCGCGACGAACACGGCGACGATGCCGGCGGTCAGCCAGCGTTTGCGCAGCCCGGCCGGCCGGGACGCGGTCAGCGTCCCGGCCGACCGGGCGGCGGGTGGTCGGACCGTCATCGACGGGTCACGCGGGCACCTTGGCGGTGGCGTCGACGATCGCCTTGAGCAGGTCGACGACGCGGGGGCCCCAGCGCGAGGCGACGTCGTCGTCGAGGGCGACGACCTGGTTGTTCTTCACCGCGGTGACGCCGGCCCAGCCGCTGCGCGCCTTGACCGTGTCGGGGGTCTGCTTGCAGCACTTGGTGTCGGCCAGGAAGACGAAGTCCGGGTTGGCCTTGACGATGACCTCCTGGGAGAGCTGCGGGTAGCCGCCGTTCTTCCCGTCCGCGTCGGAGGCGTCGGCGATGTTCTCCAGCCCGGCGAGGGCGTAGATCGAGCCGATGAAGGTCTTGCTGGTCGCGCTGTACAGCTCCGGGCCCAGCTCGTGGTAGTAGGTCAGCTTCTTCGCCCGCTGCGGCAGGTCCTTGGTCAGCGCGGCGATGTCGTCCTTCATCTTCTTCGTGACGTCGGCCGCCTCGGTGGGGTGGCCGGTGAGCGCGCCCAGGTCGGTGATCTGCCGGTAGCTGTCGTCGAGGGTGGCCGCCGCCGGGGTGAGCAGCACCGGGATCTTCAGCGTGGTGAGCTGGTCGACGATCTTGTTGGTGTCGTTGGAGAGCACCACCAGGTCGGGGCTCTTGCCGGCGATCGCCTCGGCGTTCGGCTGGAAGCCGGACAGGTCGCTCTTCGGCGCGTCGGCCGGGTAGTTCGACTGGTCGTCGACGGCGGTGACCTGCTTGCCGGCGCCGATGGCGAAGAGCATCTCGGTCGCCGTCGGCGACAGCGAGACGATCTTCTCGGGGCGCTTGTCCAGGGTCAGCTTGCCGACGGTGACCGGGAAGGCGGCGGCCGCCGAGCTGCCGCCGGCGGCGGGGGTGTCGGTCGAGGTCTTCTCGGCGCAGGCGCCGAGGGCCAGCGCGGCCACCGCGAGGGTCGCGGCGAAGAGCCGGGGGGTACGTCTGGACATGGGTCCTCCTGTCGGTCGAGGAGCGTGGTGCTTCGCCGACAGGGACCGCCTCCGCGTGCCCGTCCGCGAGGCGCCCTTCCTCGAAGGCGCGTGTCGCGACCAGCCGCAGGCGACCTGGCTCGTCCCCACACACGTCGGCGTCGGCCGGAGCCGACGCCGTGCGGGGGCATCACAGTTGCGGGACAGCGCCGGTTTCGCACCGGCTTCGCTGCGGGTTGGTCGGTGCCACGGTAGCGCACGACCAGCGGAGATCGTCCGGACGGGAGGGGGTGGGTGGGGCCCCTACGACGGGGGTTGGTTCGGGGCCCCACCCGGAATCAGGACTCTGGGTCAGCAGTAGGTGCTCTGCTTGCCGATCGCCCGGTACGGGCAGTCGGCGTACTCGGAGAGCAGCAGGACGGCCTCCTTGTTGCGGGCGGTCTGCGTCGGGATCACCTCGTCGGGCGGGTAGAAGCCGCCGCCGGAGGACGACCCGGGATACATCTCGAAGGTGTACGCCCAGATCTTGTGGGCGTACCACATCCAGTCGATGCTGGTGCCGTCGGCGATGTAGAGGTCGCTGGACTGTTCCGGGGTGTAGCCGTTGCTGCTCGCCATCTGCTGACCGATGGTGGCGAAGGTGTTGTACTGGTCGGCGTTCATCCCGGTGGCGGTGTTCGCGGTGGTGTAGCCGTACGGCCAGAGCACCAGCTGCGAGTAGGTGTGGAAGTCGATGTTGGCCTTGATCTGCTGCACCCCGCCGACCACCCGGCTGTTGACGAAGTTGCGCAACGCCTGGGTCTCCGGGGCGGAGAAGGCGGACGGACCCCGGTAGGTCAGCGACGAGGTCGAGCCGGACGAGCCGCCGCAGCAGCCCCACTGGTAGCCCCAGTTCCGGTTCAGGTCGGTGCCGACGTACGAGGAGCCGCTGTTGGGCTGCCGGTTCTTCCTCCAGGACCGGTACGACCCGGTGGCGATGTCGTACTCGCTGCCGTCCGGGTTGAGGGTGGGGACGATCCAGATCTCCCGCGAGTTGACGATGTTGGTGATCCGGGAGTCGGTGCCGTAGCTGCCGGTGAAGAGGTTGAGCAGATAGATCGCCATCTCGACGGTCAGGTGCTCACGGGCGTGCTGCTGGGCGTTGAAGAGGATCTCCGGCTCGTTCTCGTCGGCGCCGACGTTGTCGGAGATCTTCACCGCCATCAGGTCCCGGCCCTCGTAGGAGCGGCCGATGCTGGTCTTCCGCGCGATGGTCGGGTGGGCGGCGACCACCTGGTCCACCACGGCGGTCAACTCGGCGTAGTCGTGGTAGTTGGAGTCGGCCGGCGGGAAGGCGTACGTGCCGACCTGGCCGGAGGGGGCGGGGGCGGCGTCGCGTTCCAGCCGGAAACCGAGCCGGCTGATCGCCGCCGCCTCGGCGCGGGTGGCCGAGACGTACAGCCGGCCGTCCTCGACGAGGTCGATCGACGCGCCGGTGCGGGCGACCGCGTCCCGGTCGGCGAAGGTGCGCGGGCCGACCACCTGGTAGGCGACGGCGTCGGAGGCGGTGCGGTCCGGTGCCGGCCGCGCGGAGGCCGGACCGGTGACGACGGTGACGAGGCCGAGGCCGACGGCGGCGACGAGCGCCAGCCGGCGGCGGAGCTGGGAGGTGCGCAGGGCCATGGATACCTCCTCGGGGTACGTCACATGTTCATATCAACATTCGTCGCTGCAATGCTCCATCCCGACCGGATCCTCATCCCGGCAATGATTTTCCATGAGCTGACCTCTGGCGAAACTTCCTTCCAGGCGCGACAGTGAACGGCAACGATGTCGTCCTCCTGTGGAGCTGCCATGGTCAAGACATCCCTGCGCGCGACCGCCGTCGCCGGCCTCGCCGCGCTCGCCCTCCTCGGCACCACCGCCCCCGTCTCCGCCGGCCGCCCCGCGACCGGCGGCGTCACCGTCACCCACGACGAACAGGTCACCTGGCAGGGCTGGTCCGGCACCGGCTGGTCCGCCGGCACCGGCGCCGGCACCACGGCCACCGCCGCCGGCCTCATCCTCGCCACCCCGGTCGGCACCACCGTCTACCGGGACCCGCACACCGGCACCCGGCGCACCTGGGCGTACGGGACGTGGACCGCGCCGCTCACCGAGGTCGGCTTCGGCGCGACCGAACTGGTCGCCTCGTGGAACGCCGACACACCGGCCGGCACCTGGCTCCAGGTCGAGGTCCAGGGCACCTACACCACCGGCGCCCGGACCCCCTGGTACGTGCTGGGCCGCTGGGCCTCCGGCGACGCCGACATCAAACGGACCAGCGTCGACAAGCAGACCGACAAGACCTCCAGCGTCTGGACCGACACCCTCGCGATCGACAACCCGGCCGCCGGGACGCTGCTCCGCGCCCACCAGCTCCGGGTGACCCTCTACCGGGACCCGGCGTCGACCGTCTCCCCCGTGCTCCGCTCGGTGGGCGCGATGAGCTCGAACGTCCCGGACCGGTTCACCGTCACCCCGAGCACCGGCGGCACCGCCTGGGGCACCGAGCTGGCCGTGCCGCGCTACTCGCAGGAGATCCACGCCGGCCAGTACCCCGAGTACGACGGTGGCGGTGAGGCCTGGTGCTCGCCCACCTCCACGGAGATGTTGGTCGAGTACTGGGGCCGCAAGCCGTCCCCGGCCGACACGTCCTGGGTGAACCCCGCGTACGCCGACCCGACCGTCGACCACGCCGCCCGGATGACCTACGACCACCAGTACCAGGGCGCCGGGAACTGGCCGTTCAACACCGCGTACGCGGCCACCTTCCCCGGGCTGGAGGGCAAGGTGACCCGGCTGCACTCGCTGGCCGAGCTGGAGTACTTCATCGCGGCCGGCATCCCGGTGGCGACCAGCGTGTCCTTCCTGGCCAGCGAGCTGGACGGGGCGGGCTACGGCACGTCCGGGCACCTGATGACGGTGATCGGCTTCACCGCCACCGGCGACGTGATCGCCAACGACCCGGCCTCGCCGACCGACGCCGCCGTCCGGCACGTCTACAAGCGGGACCAGTTCGAACAGATCTGGCAGCGGACCAGGCGGACCACCGCCAGCGGCGGCACCGGCAGCGGGTCCGGCGGCATCGTCTACCTGATCAAGCCCACCACGGTGGCCTGGCCGGCGGTCGCCGGCTCCACCAACTGGTGACCCACCCCTTCCCACCTTTCGGAGTTCACATGGTCAGACCAGCCCTGCGGGCGGTCGCCCTCGCCGGCGTCGCCGCGCTCGCCCTGCTCGGCACGGCGGTCCCCGCCCAGGCCGACAACAACCTGCCCGTCGTCGCGCACGACGAGCAGGTCACCTTCCATGAGTTCTCGAAGTACCCGGACTGGCGCGGCGGCACCCACCAGGGCACGTACGCCGTGCCCGGGCACCGCACCGGGATCACCATCGGCCAGCCGGCCGGCACCACCGCGTTCACCGACGAGCACACCGGTGCCACCCGCACCTGGGAGTACGCCACCTGGACCTCCCCCGAGCAGCAGGTCGGCTTCGACGCCACCGAACTGGTCGCCTCGTGGAACGCCGACACCCCGGCCGGCACCTGGATCCAGGTCGAACTCCAGGGCACCTACAACACCGGGAACCAGACCCCCTGGTACGTGATGGGCCGCTGGGCCTCCGGCGACCAGGACATCAAGCGGGCCACCCTGGACGGCCAGGGCGACCCCTGGTCGAGCATCTGGACCGACACCTTCTCGATCGACGACGCGACGGCCGGGGTGCTGCTGCGGGCGTACCAGCTGCGGCTCACCCTCTACCGCGCGCCGGGGCAGACCGCCTCGCCCCGGGTCCGGATGCTCGGCGCGATGGCCTCCAACGTGCCCGACCGGTTCACCGTCACCCCGAGCAAGGGGGGCATCGCGTGGGGCACCGAGCTGCCCGTGCCGCGCTACTCGCAGAACATCCACCGGGGCGAGTACCCCGAGTACGACAACGGCGGCGAGGCCTGGTGCTCACCGACCTCCACCGAGATGGTGGTCGAGTACTGGGGTCGGAAGCCCTCGGCCGAGGACACCGCGTGGGTCGACCCGGCGTACGCCGACCCCACCGTCGACCACGCCGCCCGGATGACCTACGACTACGAGTACTCCGGCGCCGGCAACTGGCCGTTCAACACCGCGTACGCGGCCAGCTTCCCCGGCCTGGACGCGCGGGTCACCCGGCTGCACTCGCTGGACGAGGTGGAACGCTTCATCAAGGCGGGCATCCCCGTCGTCACCTCGCAGTCCTTCCTGGCCAGCGAGCTGGACGGGGCGAACTACGGCACCGCCGGGCACCTCTTCGTGGTGGTCGGCTTCACCGCAGACGGTGACGTGATCGTCAACGACCCCGCCTCCTCCTCGGACGCCGAGGTGCGCAACGTCTACAAGCGGGAGCAGTTCGAGCAGATCTGGCTGCGGACCAAGCGGCACCGGGCCAACGGCTCCGTGGCCTCCGGCTCGGGTGGCATCGCGTACCTGATCAAGCCGGCGGACCGGCCCTGGCCGGTGATCCCCGGCTCCACCAACTGGTGACCGTCGGGACGGGGCCCCTGCTCACCGCATCCGGTGCGCGGGGGCCCTGTCCCCCGTCCGGGGCCGGGCAGCGGACCCGGCCGGACGGTCCGTTCAGCGGGCCTGCGCCGGGCGGGGCAGGCCCGCGGCCTGCGCGGGGCGGGCCGGTCAGCGGGCCTGCGCGGGGCGGGGCGTGCCGCGACGGCGGTGGATCGCGCGGACGAGCCAGACCAGCCAGAGCAGCCCGACGGCCATGCCGACCGCGGCGAAGACCGTGGCGGCCAGCCAGAACTTCCCACCCGCGTCGGCGAAGACGCCCCGGGCCCCGGTGTCGCGGGCCGCCGCCGTGCCGCCCCGCGCCAGCCCGTCCGGCGAGTCGTAGAGGATGACGTCACGGCGGACCGCCGAGCCGTCGGCGGGCGCGAAGTCGCCGTACCAGGTGCAGGCCTGCCGGCCGCAGCTCTCGTGGACGGCGGTGAAGGTCCCGGGGGTGCCGGCACCGGACCTCGCCTGCCAGGCCGGCCCGACCTCGGAGCCGATCCCGCCCAGGGCGACCAGCGCGACGACCGGCGGCACGACCCACCTCAGGACCCACGTGACGATCTTCTTGACCACGACCGCCGACCCTAGCGGCGCGGGTCAACCGCGGTGCTCTCCCGGGCCGTCCTCGGCGGGCTGGTCGTCACCGGCCAGCGCGGAGCGCAGCCGCTCCTTCTCGGCCCGCCGCCGCTCCGACGCCTCGGCCATCTCGCCGGCCATCTCGTCCCGCCAACCGCGCAGCAGGAAGAACGACAACGCGGCGGAGAACGCCAGCGCCAGCATCAGCCGGAGGAACATGTTCATCTCGACGAACCAGAGGGCCGCCAGCACGGCGACGAACAGCCCGATCCGGCCCAGCGTGTACTTGACCGCCGCACTCAAGGTCGTACTCCGATCTCCGCAACGGCAGTGCCGGTGGCGGGAGGTTCAGCCCGTCCGCCGGGCCAGCCAGTGGACGCCATGAAACCAGATCACCGCGTACGCCAGGGTGAAGACCGCCGCGGCGAGCGCGCCCGAGGCCAGCGGCGGCAGGTCGGCGGCCAGGCCCGCGGTCAGCAGCCCGGCGAAGACCCCCACCGCGGCGGCCACCAGGGCCGCGACCACCCGGGCCGCGCCGAACTCCCAGGCCCGGAAGTCGTCCCAGAACAGCCAGAGCGGCAGGATCACCGCCAGCCAGCCATTGGTACGCCCGAAGCTGCCCGCCCCGACCGAGGCGAAGGCCCACTCGAAGAGCACCAGCGCCAGCACCCCGATGACCAGGCCGGCGAGGCTCACCCCGAGCAGGTCGCCCAGGGTGAGGATGCGCCCGTCGGCGTCCCGCCGCGGAAAGGCCCGCTGCTGCTGCTCGGTCATCGGTGCGCGGGTCAGGCCCAGACCTGCTGCGGCTCGGCGCGCCGCTCCGCCAGCGAGGAGGGCTTGTCGTACTCCCGGACCACGTTGTAGCGGGTGTCCCGCTCGACCGGCTGGAAACCGGCGTCCCAGATCAGGTGCAGCAGGTCGTCCCGGTGCATCGTGTTCGGGGTGCCGTACGAGTCGGCGTCGTGGGTGATCTTGTATTCCACGACGGAGCCGTCCAGGTCGTCCACGCCGAAGTTCAGCGACATCTGCGCGACCGAGAGGCCGTGCATCACCCAGAAGCACTTGACGTGCGGGACGTTGTCGAACAGCAGCCGGGAGACCGCGAAGGTCTTCAGCGACTCGGCCGGCGACGCCATCGTGGTCCGCGCCTGGATCCGGTTACGGATCTTGCCGTCCGCCGAGTCCACGAAGTCGTGCTGATAGCGCAGCGGGATGAAGACCGCGAAGCCACCGGTCTCGTCCTGCAGCTCACGCAGCCGCAGCACGTGGTCGACCCGGTGCCGGGGCTCCTCGATGTGGCCGTACAGCATCGTCGCCGGGGTCTTCATGCCCTTCGAGTGGGCCAGCGCGTGGATCCGCGACCAGTCCTCCCAGTGGCACTCGTGGTCCACGATGTGCTGCCGGACCTCCCAGTCGAAGATCTCCGCGCCACCGCCGGTCAGCGACTCCAGGCCGGCGTCCATCAGCTCGTCGAGGATCGCGTCGGCGGACAGGCCGCTGATCTTCTCGAACCACTGCACCTCGGTCGCGGTGAAGCACTTGAGCTTCACGTTGGGCAGCGCGGCCTTCAGCTCGCGCAGCACCTTGGGGTAGTAGCGCCAGGGCAGCGTCGGGTGCAGGCCGTTGACGATGTGCAGCTCGGTGAGCTGCTCGTCCTCCATCTCCTTGGCCTTGCGGACCGCCTCGTCGATCCGCATCGTGTAGGCGTCCTTCTCCCCCGGCTTGCGCTGGAAGGAGCAGTACGCGCACGAGGCGGAACAGACGTTGGTGAGGTTGAGGTGCCGGTTGACGTTGAACATCACCCGGTCGCCGTTCAGCTCGGTGCGCCTGTGGTGCGCCAGCCGCCCCAGCCAGGCCAGGTCGTCGCTGTCGTAGAGGGCGATCCCGTCCTCGCGGGTCAGCCGCTCGCCCGCGTACACCTTCGCTTCGAGCTCGCGCTTGAGTCCGGCGTCCATCGAAAGCCACGTCCCTTCCACCTGCGGTCCCGGTCGAGCGTACGTCGGTCCTCCGACGAACCGGCGGGCCGGTCGACCCCAGCGACGTAGTTCACCGGACTCTCAGCGGACTCTCACCCGTCGCGCATCGACAACCTTGTCGACGTGAGGTAAGACAGGGTGGGGCGGAACACACACACCGGTACCGTCCTGGATCTCCGCGCCCATCCGGCGCGGAACCACGCCAGACCGGACGGGGAGCGGAATGGTCGACAGGCAGCACGGGCGGCGGCAACCACGACGTCGGGGCCCGGTGATCTCGCCGGTGCTGCGTCCGGCGCTCTGGTCCGCACTGCTCGGCGCCGTCGCCGCGGCCGCCCTCGCCACCCCGGCCTGGGCCGAGCCACCGCTGCCCGACCGGATCCCCGACGCCGGCACCCGTCCGGTCGTCACCGGCAGCCTGCAACTGCCCAGTTCCGTCCCGGTCCGGCCCGGCACGGGCACCGCCCCCGGCCGCGTCCCCGGTGCGCCCACCACGCCGATCACCCCGGCCAACCCGGCCGCGGGGCCGCTGATCGCGCAGATCACCGCCGTCGACGCGCTGGTCGGCCGGCTCGGTGACGACCTGGTGCAGATCAAGGGGGAACGCGACGACGCGCAGGGCCAGCTCACCGTCGCCGGCACCCAGCTGAAGCGGGCCCAGGAGGCGCTCGCCAAGGCCCAGGAGAACGCCAAGGACGCCGCCGCCGACGCGGTCAAGGCCGCCGCCGCGCTGCCGCCCGGCGAGTTCGGCGCGGACCTGCGTGACCTGGACCGGCTCCAGCGGATCGTCCGCGGCGACCGGGCCGAGGGGGGTACCACCGCGGCCGACGGCGAGGTCGCCCGGGCCACCGCCGCCGAGAAGATCGCCCGCGAGGCGTACGCCGCCGCGGAGCTGCGCGTCCGGACCAAGACGCAGGAGTTCACCAGGGCCGAGACCGACCTGCACCGGCAGGAGGCGATCCTGCTCCAGCTCCGCCGGGACAACGCGGCGCAGCTGCTCGAGATCGAGAAGCGCGAGGACGCCGCCGAGCAGCGGATCGGCACGTCGTACGTCAGCAGCCAGAGCGTCAGCGGCCTGGCCGCCGACCCGAAGGCCCTCGCCGCCGTCCGGTACGCCCTCGCCCAGCTCGGCGACCCCTACCTGTGGGCGGCCGAAGGGCCGGACCGGTTCGACTGCTCCGGCCTGATGCTGGCCGCCTACGAGTCCGCCGGCTACCACGACCTGCCCCGGGTCTCCCGGGACCAGTACTACGCCACCCGGAGCCGGACGGTCGACCCGACCGCCCTGCTCCCCGGCGATCTGCTCTTCTTCGCCTCCGGCAGCAGCTGGACCTCCATCCACCACGTCGCCATGTACATCGGTGGCGGCCGGATGGTCGAGGCGCCCCGGACGGGCGACGTGGTCAAGATCTCGGTGGTCCGCTGGACCCGGCTCTATGCCGCGACCCGGGTGATCGGCGGGGTGCCCGCCCCGGCCGGCCCGGTCCGGCCGATCCCCGTGCCGCCGGTCTCGACCGGTACGCCCAAGCCGAGCACGACGCCGAAGCCGAGCGCCACGCCGAAGCCCACCAGGACCGCGAGCCCGAAGCCGACCCGGACGGCGACGCCGAAGCCGACCGGCACCACGCCGAGCCCGACGAAGAGCCCGACGACCTCGCCGTCGCCCAGCACGTCACCGTCGCCGAGCCCGTCCACCTCGCCGTCGACGGCCCCCAGCTCGGCGACGAGCACCGAGCCCAGCCCGACGACCAGCAGCATCGCCCCGAGCAACAGCACCTCCGAGGCCGCCTCGGGCAGCCCGAGCGCCAGCAGCTGACCCAACCGTCCACTCCGGCTGTGCTGCCGGCCCGGAATGTGGCACGGTTGAGTTCCTGGCACTCCGGGCCGATGCCGCGGTCCGGTGCGAGCGTGGGCGCGGAGGGCGAGCATGGGCGAGCAAGAGGTTCCGGCGGAGCGGGTCGACCCCGGATCCGAGCCGGACCCCACCGACCGGCCCGCGGCGCAGCCGGACCGCGCCACCGACGGGACCGACCTCCCCGACGGCTCCGTGCCGTCCGCCCGGCCCGCCAGCACGGTGGCCCGCGCCCGGGTCAGTGTCGCCGGTGCCGCCGCTCCACCGTCCGGTCAGGAGCGGCCCGCCGCCCCGGCCACCGCCACCACCTACCGATCGGGCCAACCGAGCGAGACGCCCCCGTCGCATGGGACCGCCGCCGCTCCCGCCCCGGTGCCGACGGAGCGGCCGGCACCACCGACCGGGCAATCCGTCCCGCCGTTGGACCGCCGCCGCCCGGGCGTACCGACCGCCCCGTCGAGCTGGTCCGGCTTCGCCGCCGCCGAGCGGAAGGCCGACCGACCGACCCCGCCGCAGGACGCCCCGATGGGCGCCGCATCCGCCCCGGCCGGCTCGCTCGCGCCGACGGGCACCGTGCCACCGCCACCGGCGAGCACCGTGGCACCTGCGCCGAGCGCTGAGGCACCTGCGGCGAGCGCCGTAGGGCCGGCGGCGAGCGGCACAGAGGGGGCGGCGGCGAGCGCCGCACCAGCGGCAGCGAACGCGGTGGCAGCAGCGGCGGCGGGCGCCGTGTCGCCGGCGAGCGGCGTGCCCGCGCAGCGGGGCAGCACCGCCGGCGCGGCTCCCGCCCGGGCCAGCGCCTCGGTGCCGGGACTGAGCCGGCTCTCGGCCGACGAGGCAGGGGCCGCCGGTGCCGCCGTGGCGGCCCGGGCCGGCGGGACGAAGGTATACCGCTCGGCACCGGTCAACCCGGAGCCGCCCGAGCCGGCCCAGCCGCCGGAGCCGGTGCAGCCGCCCACGCCGCCCGCGCCGGAGCCGGAACCGGTTCCCACGCCGGTACCGGGGCCGGAGCCGGTTCCCACGCCGGTACCGGGGCCGACCCCGCCCTCGCCGGCACCGCCCGTGCCGGAGCCGGAACGTCCGTTCCCGGTGCCGTCACCGCCCGCACCGCGGCCGGGCCCACCCGGTCCGATCCGCCGGTTCCCGGGCCGCCGGTGCCGCCGCCCGCCCCGCCGGTCCCCGCGCCTCCGCCGCCGCCGGGCCCGATGCCGGCCCCGCCGTTCCCGCCGCCGCCCGCCATGACGGCCTCCGCGCCGGCGGCCTTCTCCGCGCCGCCGATCGCCCCGACCTCCGCGCCGCCGATCGCGTCGTCCTCCGCACGCCCGGTTGCGCCGACTTCCGCACCGCCCGCTGCGCCGACATCCGGGCCGCCGGTGGTGCCGGCGGCGGCGCTGCCCGCCTGGCCGCCGCCCACCAACCCGACCGCGCACCGGAGCGCCGCGACGTACCCGACAAGCGCACCGCCGGCCCGGTCCGGCGGGTCGGCCGCGCCGCTCGGGCAGCGCGACCTGGCGAGCACCGTCTACGGCGGCACCGAGGGCCCCGGATTCGCCACCGTGTCGCTCCCCCAGGCCAACCAGCTGGAGAATTCCGGCTCGCTGACCGGGCACATCCTGGCCCAGGGTTGGGCCGAGGACGCTCCGGCGGCCCGGTCCCGCAACACCCGGGTGGTGATCGTGCTGGCCGCGGCGCTGGGCCTGCTGGTCGCCGTCAGCGTGCTGGTCGTGCTGCTCGCCGACGACGCGGTGAGCGGGCTGACCGGCAACCTGCTGACCAAGTGAGCGCCACCGGCGGGGCATGGTGAGCCCGCCCACTACGACCTCGCGGTGCGGTGGCGGGTTCGGCGCAGCGCCGTACACTGGTGTAGATCACTGACCCGGCGCGCGGATCTGCGCGCCCATGGGCGATCTTGCGGGCGATTCGGCGGCGTTCAGCTGCGGCGGGCCATCGCGAAGATGCGCCCCGCTCGAAAGGCATTTCTTGACCACCTTCGCTGAGCCCAGCACGTCCCCGTCCGTCTCCGACGCCCCGGTGGAGCACTCCACCGACGCCCCCGACTTCGCCGCGCTCGGGCTGCCCCAGCCGGTGGTCGCCGCGCTGGCCCGCCAGGGCATCACCACCCCCTTCGAGATCCAGCGGGCCACCGTCCCGGACGCCCTCGCCGGCCGCGACGTGCTCGGCCGGGGCCAGACCGGCTCCGGCAAGACGCTGGCCTTCGGCCTGCCCGTGATCGCCCGGCTCGCCGAGCGCAACCGGGCCCGGCCGCTGCACCCGCGCGCCCTCGTCCTGGTCCCCACCCGGGAACTCGCGATGCAGGTCAACGACGCGCTGATGCCGCTCGGCAAGGCCGTCGGCATCTTCCTCAAGACCGCCGTCGGCGGGGTGCCGTACGACCGGCAGATCGACGCGCTCCGCCGGGGCGTGGAGATCGTCGTGGCCACCCCGGGGCGGCTCGGCGACCTGATCGCCCGGGGCGTCTGCAAGCTCGACGACATCGAGATCACCGTGCTGGACGAGGCCGACCAGATGGCCGACATGGGCTTCCTGCCCGAGGTGACCGAACTGCTGTCGAAGACGCCGGCGGACAGCCAGCGGCTGCTCTTCTCGGCCACCCTGGACGGTGACGTCGACTCGCTGGTCAAGCGGTTCATGAACGACCCGGTGACGCACTCGACCGCCCCGTCGACCGCCTCGGTCTCCACCATGGACCACCACCTGCTGCTGATCCCGCCGCACGACAAGTTCGCCGTGGCGGCCTCGATCGCGGCCCGTGCCGGCCGGACCATGCTCTTCGCCCGTACGCAGCTCGGCGTCGACCGGCTGGTCGAGCAGCTCGCCGCGGTGGGCGTACGCGCCGGTGGGTTGCACGGCGGCAAGACCCAGCGGATGCGTACCAAGACCCTCGCCGAGTTCCGGGAGGGCCGGATGAACGTGCTGGTCGCCACCGACGTGGCGGCCCGCGGCATCCACGTCGACGGGGTCTCCCTGGTGCTGCACGTGGACCCGCCGAAGGACCCGAAGGACTACCTGCACCGGGCGGGACGTACCGCCCGGGCCGGCGAGTCGGGCGCGGTGGCGACCCTGGTGCTGCCGAAGCAGCGCCGCACCACCCTCGCCATGCTGGAGAAGGCGGGCGTCGAGCCGGCGGAGGCCCGGGTGCGGGCCGGCGACCCGGCCCTGGCCGAGCTGACCGGTGCGCAGGCGCCGAGCGGTGTGCCGGTCCGCGAGGAGCCGCGGAGCAGCGCCGGTACGGCGACCGGTCGTCCGGCCCGCGCCGCTTCGGCGACCGGGACGGCCGGGGCGAGCGCCGGTACGGCGACCGGCCCACCGCCGACCGTGGCTCGTACGGGGAGCGGCGTTCCGTCAACCGGGACGACCGGGGCGAGCAGCGCTTCGGCCGGCCGACCGGTGAGCGACGCTTCGGCGACCGTCCGACCGGCGGTCGGAGCTTCGGCGACCGGGACGCGCGCGGTGAGCGTCGTTTCGACGACCGGCCGCAGGGTGAGCGGCGGTTCGGTGACCGGCCGGCCGACGACCGGCGGTTCGGCGACCGGGACACCCGCGGCGAGCGGGGTGGCGACTTCCGTCCGGCGGACCGCCGGGGCGGGTTCCGCACCGAGGGGCGGGGCCGGGACGACCGGCCGCGCGACGATCGGCGCGGGTTCGGCGGGCGACCGCCGGCGCGTACCCACTGACCTGACGGACCGACGCCGCCGTGGAGCACCCGCTCCGCGGCGGCGTTTCCGCATTCCGTGCCGGGGTCCGGCGGGTGGCGTAACGTCCGGTTCATGCCGACCATGCCGAAGTCCCTCTACTGGAGCCGGACGGACACCGCCGGGGCGGAACACGTCAGCTTCGACGACCGTCAGGGGTTGACCGCGCGGGGCACCGTGCTGGCGGTGGACCCGGTCCCGTACACGTGCCGCTATCAGCTGGCGACCGGGCCGGACTGGGCCACCACCCGGCTGGAGGTGGAGGCCGAGGGGGCGGGCTGGTCGCGGAGCGTACGCCTGGAACGCGCCGGGGACGGCTGGCGGGTGCGGACCGGCGAGGAGGGTGACCTGGACGCGGCCCTGCGGGCGGCCGGGCACCCGCCGGCCGGCCTGCCGGGGACCGACGACCCGGACCGGCTGGCCGACGCCATCGACGTGGACCTGGGCGGTTCCCCGCTCTTCAACACCCTGCCGGTACGCCGGCTCGGGCTGGCCCGCGGCCCGGCCGACCAGGCCCGTCGGGTCACCGTGGCCTGGGTGCTGGTGCCGAGCCTGGTGGTGGTGCCCGCCGAGCAGGTCTACTCGTCGCTCGGGCCGGCCCGGGTCCGGTTCGCCAGCGACACCTTCAGCGCCGACCTGGACGTGGACCCGGAGGGTTACGTGGTGCGCTACCCGGGTCTGGCCGAGCGGGTCGGCCCGCGCTGAGCGCCGACGCCGGGGGCCGGGACCGGACGGTGGGTCAGGCCGGCCAGGTGCCGGTGCTCAGGAAGCGGTCGATGGTGGCCCGGTGCGGTGCCAGGTCGAGCCCTTGCCCGGCCACCCACTCGTCGGCGTAGTAGGTGTTCGCGTAGCGGTCGCCGGCGTCGCAGATCATGCTGACCACCGAGCCGGTCCGCCCGGCGGCGAGCATCTCGGCGATGAGTCCGAAGGCGCCCCACAGGTTGGTGCCGGTGGAGCCGCCCACCCGCCGGCCGAGCACCGCGGAGCCGGCCCGCATCGCGGCCAGCGAGGCGGCGTCCGGCACCTGGACCATGCGGTCCACCACCGACGGGAGGAAGGACGCCTCGACGGTGGGTCGGCCGATCCCCTCGATCCGGGAGCCGCGGCCGGTGTGCACGGACCAGTCCCCGGCCTGCCAGGCGGGATAGAAGGCGGAGTTGTCCGGGTCGACCACGCAGAGCTTGGTGGGCAGCCGCCGGTAGCGGACGTACCGGCCGATGGTGGCGCTGGTGCCGCCGGTGCCGGCGCCCACCACCACCCACGCCGGTACGGGGTGCCGTTCGAGGGCGAGCTGCGCATAGATCGACTCGGCGATGTTGTTGTTGCCCCGCCAGTCGGTGGCCCGCTCGGCGTAGGTGAACTGGTCCATGAAGTGCCCGCCGGTGTCCTCGGCCAGCCAACGGGCCTCGATCACCACCTTCGCCGGGTCCTGGACGAGGTGGCAGCGGCCGCCCTGGAACTCGATCTGGGCGATCTTCTCGGGCGAGGTCGAGGCCGGCATCACGGCGATGAACGGCAGCCCCAGCATCCGGGCGAAGTAGGCCTCGGAGACGGCGGTGGAGCCGGAGGATGCCTCGATGACGGTCGTCTCGGGACCGATCCAGCCGTTGCAGAGCCCGTAGAGGAAGAGCGAGCGGGCCAGCCGGTGCTTCAGCGACCCGGTGGGGTGCACCGACTCGTCCTTGAGATAGAGGTCGACGCCCCACTCCCGGGGCAGCGGGAAGGGCAGCAGGTGGGTGTCGGCGGACCGGTTGGCGTCGGCCTCGACCGCGGCGATCGCCGCGGTCACCCACGTCCGGCTGGCTTCGTCGCACCGGTCCAGATGTGTCACGCCGGCAACGTTACAAGTGAGGCCCGCCCACATCCGGCCCGGTAGGCCGGTCTCCGGCTACCGCCGGCCGGCCCGGCGGCGCTGGCGACGCTGCCCGGCCCGCCCGGCGGCCCGGATCACCGGGGTGAGCGCGAGCGCCAGCCGGGGCAGCGCGTCGAGGAGGCGTACCTGGGCGCCGCGCCAGCGCGGCAGGCTGACCACCGGCCGGGGCCGGCGGGCCAGCCGCGCGGCCCGGACGGCCACCCGCTCGGGCGTCAGCATCGACCCGGTGAAGGAGGCCAGCGCACCGGGGTCGTCGAGCCGGTCGTGCAGCATCGGCGTCCAGATCCCGTCCGGGCACAGACACGACACGTGTACGTCCCGGAGCGCGGCCATCCGCAGGTCGCTCAGGGTGCCGAGGCTGAACGCGAGCAGGGCGTGCTTGCTGGCGGCGTACATCGTCTCGCCCGGCGCGGCGATCAGCCCGGCGAGCGAGACGACGTTGAGGACGTGCCCGTGACCCTGGGCCCGCATGATCTCCAGTGCGGCGAGGGTCCCGTTGATCGCGCCGAGGGTGTTGACCTCGACCAGCCGGCGGCGGGTCGCCGCGTCCTGCGTCCAGGACGGCCCGGTCGCGAGTATCCCCGCGTTGTTCACCCAGAGCCCGAGCCCACCGCCCGCTCCACCGGCCGCCGCCTCGGCGGCGACAGTCGCGCAGGCCGCCTCGTCGCGGACGTCGAGTGCCCGGGACCAGCCGCCGAGCGGGGCCGCGGCGGCGGCGACCGCGTCCGCGTCCAGATCGGTCAGGAGTACGGCCCAGCCGTCGGCGTGCAGCGCTGCCGCGATGGCCCGGCCCAGCCCACCGGCCGCCCCCGTCACCACCGCCGCCCCCGTGGCCCGCCCGGGTTTCGCGGCCCGCCCTGCCTCCCCGGGTTGGCGCGTCCCCGAGGCTGGGCCGGGCGGTGGCGTCGTCATCGGCGCACGGTATCGCCGGGCGGCCGAGCGGCGCCAGACCCGTGCGCGGGCCCGACCTCTCCGTCAACCCGCTACAGCTTTGATGATGTAGATGAATCAGCACGGCCACAGCCGACGGCCGACAGGCGTGGCCGACGGCGCAACGGCCGCTGATTCATTTACGTCATCAAAGCTGTAGGCGCGGAAGTGGGGATCGGGTCCCCCGCCGGCATCGCTTCCCGCCCGACCGGACACCGGTGCTGACGGGCGGCCAGGGCCTGCGGCCGAGCCAAAGCGCCGGCCCGTGCCGTGAAGCTCACGGCGTGGGCAGCTCGATGGGCTGGGGGCGGTTCTCCCACTTGGTCGACAGGGCGATGCCGGTCCGGGTGGAGGCGACGCCGGGGGTGCGGTTCAGCCGGACGATCAACTGCTCCAGCTCGACGATCGTGCCGACCCGCGCCTTGAGCAGGAAGGACTCGACGCCGGCCATGAAGTAGCAGGACTCGATCTCGGGCATCTGCCGGAACGCCTCCAGCACGTCGTCGGTGTCCCCGCCGGAGTCCTCAACGATGCCGATCAGCGCGGTGACCCCGAGCCCGATGGCCTCCGGCTCGACCTCTGCCCGGTACGCCCGGATGACCCCGCTCGACTCCAGCTTGCCGACCCGCTCGTGCACCGCCGGCGCGGAGAGGCCCACCTGGCGGGCCAGCTCGGCGTACGACAGACGGGCGTTGCCGCGGAGCAGCTCCACGAGGCTCATGTCGATCGCGTCCACGGATTGTGACCCTAGCCGCCCGGCCGTAACGTCCCGCACCCGGCACCCGTTGAGCATGACAACGCGTAACTATTTACGGACTCAGCGCCAAGGAGGCTTTGCCGGGGGTAACATTTCCTAACTTCCCACTCAGTGCTTTTTTCGCGTTTGGCGGACAGGCCAGGTCGCTGGTGCTGTAATTGCCATACGTCCCTCATGACGGCTCTGGGCTCGCACCGGCCGGGGGCAGTGTGTTCAGCCGGGGGCTTCGTCGACGCGAGGAGGGGGCTGTGGACACTGGAGATCGCCTGCTGACACCGGGTGAGGTCGCCGCGCTGTTTCGGGTTGACCCGAAAACTGTGACGCGCTGGGCGGCGGCCGGCCGGATCGGCAGCATCCGGACTCCAGGCGGGCATCGCCGGTTTCGGGAATCCGAGGTGCGGGCCCTGCTTGAGGGGGAGGGCATGCTGGAAGAGGCGGAGGACATGGGCAAGCCACGCAACATGGGCCCGGCCGCTTCGACCGGCCCCGGACCGGCCAACGCCGGCATGTACTGAGTGGTGCGGATCGGCACGCGGACCGGCCGTCAGGCCCGGTCCGCGTCCCGCCGCGACCGGTCAACCCGGTTGGGAACGGTCGGCGGCCAGCTCGCCTGACCAGCGCCGGAAGAGCGTGTGCGACACGCCGAGCGCGTCCAGCACCTTGCCGGCCACGAAGTCGACGAGCTGCTGGGCCGAGGCCGCCGCGCCGGCACCGTAGAAGCCCGGACTGGCGGGCAGCACCACCGCACCGGCGTCGTGCAGCGCGATGAGGTGCTCCAGGTGGCTGCGGGTCACCGGGGTCTCCCGGGGCACCACCACCAGCGGCCGGCGTTCCTTGAGGTTGACCTCGGCGGCGCGCTGCAACAGGTCCTTCGACAGACCGATCGCGATGCCCGCGCAGGCCGCGGTGCTGGCCGGCACCACCGCCATCCCGCGTACCCGGTAGGAGCCGCTGCTCGGGCCGGCGGCCAGGTCACCGGCGGGCCAGTGCCGCAGGTCCGCGCCGGTCAGGTCCCGGCCCAGCCACCCGGCCAGGTCCTCGGCCCAGTGCCCGTCCCGGAACGGGCGGCCGGTCTCGTCGAGGATGGTCAGCCGGGCGGCCCGGGAGACGATCAGGTCCACCGGCTCACCGGCGTCGAGGAGCGCCCGGACGACGGCCGCCGCGTACGGCGTGCCGGAGGCCCCGGAGACGCCGACCACCCATGGTTCGCGCATACCGTCCAGCCTGCCTGGTCACGGCGGCGGCCGGGTCGGCACCCCCCGGTTCGCCGCTGTCCGGAGCGTCCCCGTTGCCCCCACGGGCGGCGGCCCCTCCGCCGACCTGCCATGCTTCCGTCGGCGATCGACGTCGTACGGGAGGGATCGGTGATGACCGAGGCGATCCTGTCGTCGCTACGGTCCGCCTGCCCGATCCCGCCCCGGCTCTCCCCGTACGCCGATCCGGTGCAGGAGTGGCTGGCCGACCGGCTGACCCGCCTCGGTCTGCCGCTGGAGGCCACCGCCCGGGAACGGCTGGTCCGGGCCGGCTTCGCCCGCTATGCCGGCCGGCTCTATCCGGGCGCCGCCGAGCCCGACCTGCGTACCCTCGCCACGCTCTTCACCTGGTTCTTCCTGGTCGACGACGCCTGCGACGGGCCGGACCGGCTCGCCCCCACGCAGATCCGGGCGCTGCGGGACGGCGCGCTCGCCCTGCTCCGGGAGGGGCCGCGGGCCCGCCATCCGGGCTTCTCGGGGCCGCTGCGTCGGTTGCTGGTGCAGGGGTGGCGGGAGCCCCGCCGCCGGATGCCGGCCCGGTGGCGGCTCCGGTTCACCGACGCGGTCGCGCATCACCTGGACGGCACCTGGCGGGAGGCGGTCGCCACGCACGCCGGGCGGAGGCCGGACGTCGACGAGTACATGAAGCTGCGCCGGGCCACCTCGGCGGCGTACGTGTCGTACCCGTTGATCGAGTTCGCGACGGGCCGGCCGCTGCCCGACGCGGTCTACCACCATCCCGCCCTGCGGCGGGTCGGCGACCTCGGCAACGACCTGCTCTCCTGGTTCAACGACGTGGCGTCGCTGGAGCGGGACCGGGTCTCCGCCGGCGGGCACAACCTGGTGCTGGCGCTCGCCGCCGAGCGGGGCGTGCCGCTGGCCGTGGCCGTGGACCTGGTGGCCGAGCGCTGGCGGGCGGCGATGGAGCGCTTCGTCGCGCTCTGCGCGGCCGTGCCGTCGTTCGGACCGGCGCTGGACGAGGCGGTCACCGCCCACCTCGACGGGGTGGCCAACGCGGTCCGGGGGACCGTCGACTGGACCCTGGAGAGCGAGCGCTACCCCGTCACCGCCCAGCCCTGACCCGCCCGCCCGGCTACCGTCGAGCCGACCCGGTCAGGCCGTCGAGCCGGCCCGGCGGTCAGGCGCGCAGGCCGAGGCGGACCACCAGGTCGAGCAGGGCGAAGACGAAGAGCACGATGCCGACGAAGCCGTTGGCGGTGAAGAACGCCCGGTTGACCTTGCTCAGGTCGGTGGGGCTGACCACCAGGTGCTGGTAGCCGAAGGCTACGGCGGTGAATGCCAGCCCGATCCACCAGAGCCAGCCGAAGCCGACCAGCGCGCCGAACCACAGGAACAGCCCGAAGGTGATCACGTGCGCGACGGTGGAGGCGTGCAGCGCGAAGCGCCGGCCGTAGCGCGCCGGCACGCTGTGCACGCCGATCTCCCGGTCGATCTCGGAGTCCTGGCAGGCGTAGATCAGGTCGAAGCCGCCGATCCAGAGGCCGACGGCCGCACCGAGCAGCCAGGCCGGCCACGACCCGGCGAGGGTGCCGGTGACCGCGAGCCAGGCGCCGACCGGGCCGACCGCCTGGGCGATCGCCAGGATGGCGTGCGGCCAGTTGGTGAACCGCTTGCCGTAGGGGTAGACGACCAGTGGCACCACGGCGAGCGGGGCGAGCACCAGGCAGAGCGGGTTGAGCAGGGCGGCGGCGGCCAGGAAGACCACCAGCGCGACGGCCGCGCCGCTCCAGGCCGTCCGCACGCTGACCGCCCCGGTGACCAGTTCCCGGTTGGCGGTACGCGGGTTCCGCGCGTCGATCCGCCGGTCGAGGATCCGGTTGGCGGCCATCGCGAACGTCCGTGCGCCGACCATCGCCACGGTGATCAGCAGCAGGTCGAGCCAGCGCACCCGCCCGCCGTCGACCTGCATCGCGGTCAGCGCCGACAGGTACGCGAACGGCAGCGCGAAGACCGAGTGCTCGATCGCGACCAGCTTGAGGAAGGAGGTGACCCGGCGGGGCCGCTCCGCGACGGCGGTCGCCATCAGATCCCGTACTCCTTCCAGCGCTTGTCGACCAGGGCGGTGACCTCCGGCGACATGGTCATCTCCTCCGGCCAGCCCCGGGTGTAGCCCTCGGTGGGCAGTTTGCGGGTCGCGTCGACGCCGACCTTGCCGCCCCAGAACTGCTGGTACGACGAGTGGTCGAGGTGGTCCACCGGACCTTCGGTGAGCAGCAGGTCGCGGGCGTAGTCGACGTTGCCGAAGGCGCGGAACGCCACCTCGTTGTAGTCGTGGACGTCGCAGTCCTCATCGACGATCACGATCAGCTTGGTCAGCGACATGAGGTGGGCGCCCCAGATCGCGTTCATCACCTTCTGCGCGTGCTTCGGGTAGCGCTTGCGGATCGACACGATCGCGCAGTTGTGGAAGACCCCGGCGGCCGGCAGGTCGTAGTCGACGATGTCCGGGATCAGCAGCTTGAGCAGCGGCTGGAAGATCCGCTCGGTGGCCTTGCCGAGGCCGTGGTCCTCCTGCGGCGGCTTGGAGGTGACGATCGAGTGGTAGACCGGCTCGCGCTGCATGGTCATCGTCTCGATGTGCAGCACCGGGAACGGCTCGACCGGGGTGTAGAAGCCGGTGTGGTCGCCGAAGGGGCCCTCGGGCAGCCGCTCGCCGGGCTCCAGGTAGCCCTCCAGCACGATCTGGGCGTGCGCGGGCACCTGGAGCGGCACGGTGAGGCAGTCGACCATCTCGACCCGCTCGCCGCGCAGGAAGCCGGCGAAGAGGTATTCGTCGATGTCGCCGGGGAGCGGCGCGGAGGCGGCGTACGAGACGACCGGGTCGCAGCCGATCGCGACCGCGACCGGCAGGCGCTGGCCGAGCCGCTCGGCGACGGCGTGGTGGGCGGTGGAGTCCTTGTGGATCTGCCAGTGCATGCCGAGGGTGTTCCGGCCGTGCTGCTGGAGGCGGTAGAGGCCGAGGTTGCGCTTGCCGGTCTCGGGGTGCTTGGTGTGGGTCAGTCCGTAGTTGTGGAAGATCCCGCCGTCGCCGGGCCAGACCTGGAGGCCGGGCAGCTTGTTCAGGTCGACGTCGTCGCCCCGGTAGACCACCTGCTGGCAGGGTGCGGTCTTGACCTTGCGCGGCGGCACCGACTTGAGCTGCATGACCTTGCCCAGACCCTCGCGGATGCCGGACCAGCCGACCGGCAGTTCCGGCTTGATCAGCGCGCCGATCCGCTCGCCGATCTCGTCGAGCGAGTCGACGCCGAGCGCCATCGCCATCCGCTTCTCGGTGCCGAACAGGTTGATCGCGATCGGCATCTCGCCCCGGGTGGGGCGCTCGAAGAGCAGCGCCGGCCCGCCGGCCCGGACGGTCCGGGTGACCACCTCGCTGATCTCCAGCGTGGGGTCGACCGGGACGCTCACCCGCCGCAGCTCACCCGCGCGCTCCAGCGCCGCGAGGAAGTCCTTGAGATCGGTGTACGGGAAGCCACGAGCCGCCATACCCGCCAGTCTCCCCCACCGGCCGCCGCCCCAGCTCCGCCGGGTCGGGGTGGCCTTGCTCACGGCCGACCAGGTGCCGACGCGGGAGGAGCGATCCGTGCAGTGCGGCGGCCGGCAGTCGGACGGGAGGGCCCGGCCCGACTGCCGGCCGCACGCCGGTTCAGCCTTCCCTAGAAGTACAGATAGAGGTGATACACGCCGCCCGAGTACGGCCCACGGCACTGACCGTAGATGTTGAAGTACTTCAAGTTGTAGTCAGCTACGGCATTGCACTCCGATCGGCTCGAGTAGGTGCCCTCGTACACCCATCCCGAGGCGACGGCAGGATGTTCGCGGCCGACTCGACGGCCTGGGCAGGCGTGGCGGCCAACGCGCCGAAGGCGACCGCCGCGCCGAGCCCCACCGTGGTGGCGGCCCTGGCAATCCGACTTCTCATGAGCAAAGTCCCTCCGTTTGTGGATTCCCGGCCGTACCGAGTGGCGGTACGACCCAGGATCGTGGATCGGTGATGGACGACGACCGCCGTCCTGTGGCCACCCTGGTCCACCCTGCGCGGGCTCGAAAAGGGGCTCGGCTCGTCCCGGACAGGTGACGGAATGTCCGGCCTGCTCACATCGATGTCCGGGACGCTTGTCCGAAGACCTGCCGGACAGGCCTCAGGCGGCCGGCTCCCACGCGTACGCGGCCAGCGGCGGGTCGAGCGGGGCGTCGACCAGCCGATTGGCGAAGGTGGAGATGGTGTACGTCCCGACGCCGAGCACCACGTCGAGGGCGTGCCGGGGCTGCCAGCCGGCGGCGAGGAAGGCGTCCAGCTCGTCGTCGGGCACGTCGCCCCGGTGGTCGAGCACGGCGAGGGTGAACCGGCGCAGCGCCTCGAGCCGCGCCTCCGGCAGCGCGGTGCCGGCCCGCAGCGCGGCGACCAGCTCCGGCGTGCCACCGTGCCGGGCGAGGGCCGGGGTGTGCATGGCCACGCAGAGGTGGCACTCGTTACGGGTGGCGACGGTGAGCACGACCACCTCCCGCGCGACGGGGTCGAGGTCGGTGGAGTCGAAGGCGGCGACGGCGCCCAGGAAGCCCTTGAGCAGTTCCGGCGACTCGGCCATCAGGGCGACGGCGGTGGGCAGGTGGCCCTGTTTGCGCTGGACGGCGGCCATGACGGGCCGCACGGCGGTGGGCGCGGTGTCGGGAGTGTGGATGGTGAAGGCCGGTCGGGACATGACGGCACCCCTCGGTTAAGATAGTCAACGTGGTTGACCAAATAGTAAACGGGGTTGTCGAACATGGCAACACCTGACCGCCCCGGCTTCGCGCTGCCCCTGCTCCTGCTGGCCGGCTTCCGTACGCTCATCGACGACCTGCACGCCGAACTGGCCCAGCAGGGGCACCCGGAGCTGCGCCCCGCCCACGGCTTCGTGCTCCAGGCCGTCGGCCCGGCCGGCACCACCGCCTCCGACCTGGGCCAACGCCTCGGCGTCTCCAAGCAGGCCGCCGGCAAGACGATCGACCGGCTGGTCGCCCTCGGCTACCTGGAACGCGTCGACGACCCCGCCGACGCCCGCCGCAAGCTGGTCCGGATGACCGAGCGGGGCCTCGACGGGCTACGCCGCTCGGCGGTCCTCTTCGACCAGCTCCGCGACCGCTGGGCCGCCACCCTCGGCCCCGACCGCGTCGCCGCCATGGAGGACGACCTGCGCCGGATGGTCCCCTCCGACGTCTTCCGCCTCGACGTCCCCGGCTGGTTCAGCGGGTGAACCGCACCTCAGTCGTGGTAGAGGCCCACCGGGTCGAGCAGGACGACGTCTGGCCGAACCGATGCGGCACGGGTCAGTTCATCGGCGAAGCCCTGACCGCTGGCCAACAGCAGACGCACGTCCGTCGCGTCGAATCCAGGTCGCCTCTGGAGCAATGACCTGATGCGTTCCAATCGCTCCAGATCGGCGAGGCCCAGCCGCCTGCCCCACTTCGTCTCACCGATGGCGAGCAAGCGGCGGGGACCATCACCCAACGGCGGTTCACCGAGTGCGACGAGGTCCAGTTCGTGACTGGTCCGGCTCACCGGATCGGTCACCGTGGCCGCGCTCGATTCCGCGACCGGCCCGCCCAGCGCCTCCGGGTCCGCGAAACGGAGCGACCAGTGCCGGACCATCTCCTCGAATCGGGGCCCGAGGACCGCACTGGCGTAACGCCGCTGCGACCTACGCCAGACATCCCCGCCCCGACGCTGTTCCAGCGCTGTCCAGGCCGGCCGCATGATCGCCTGGTAGAAGGTGATCAAAGGCTCGGTGATCCGGTAACTGCTGCGCCCGCTCCGGAAGGGGTCCGGCTCCCTGACCAACAGGCCGGCATCCTCAAGGACCGTCAGCGGATGCTGAAGGTCGGTGGCCTTGCGCCCGATGTAGCTCGCGATCCCACCACGGCTCGCATTGCCCTCTGCCACGGCCGCCAGCACCGAGTGGTACAGCGCCGTGTCGCGCAGGTCCGGATCCTCGGCCAACAGGTAACGCGCTTCTCGGAACAGGGGACGGGCGGGGTTCAGAACCGACCGGACCACCCAGTCGTCGAAGTCGGCCGACCCGGCCGGCGCGTCGTCCTGGACGTACTCCCGTCGGTACGCCGGAGTCCCGCCCACGATGGCGAAGACCCGAGCCGCCAGCAGTGGATCCTCGATCCCCCAGAAGTTCGCGGCCGCGCGGTAGTCCAAGGGATGCACCGGCAGTTCCAGCCCGGCCCGGCCGCGGAGGGGCGCGGAGCCGGCCAGCAGTCCACCCATGAAGGAGAGCGCCGATCCGCAGAGCAGCAGGCGTGTCCGGGACTCCGTTCGCTGCGGCCGACCGGGCGTGAGCGCATGCTGGATGATCGAGGGAAGGTCACGGGCCGCCCGCACGAGGTACGGGAACTCGTCGAGCACCACGGTCACCGGGCGGTCGTACCCGAGGGCGAGCAGGGCGTCGACGGCGGCACTCCAGTCGGTCAGGTGCACCGGCCCGGGTGCCTTCGTGAACGTGCCCAGGGCGTCACCCAGTCGCCGGAGCGATTCGGTCGCCGTCGCCTCGGTGGCGCCGAAGTAGAAGCCGCCACCAGCGCGGGCCAGTTCGTAGAGCAGCAGCGTCTTGCCCTGCCGACGACGGCCGCTGACAACGCCGAGAGTGGCGCCGGACCGCTGGTCAGCGACGAATCGGGCAAGTTCCGCCCACTCGACGTCACGATCGAAGATCCCGGTCGGCTTTATCGGAAGAGCCATCCCCGCACCACAATTCTTATGACTACAGTTCTAAGAAGTGTAGTCATAAGAATCTGTCCAGGGCAGCGCCACGCCGAACCGGCATCATGGCCGGATGGACGATGCGTACGTGGCGGGCGACGTGGATGGGCTGACCCCGCTCCAGGCGGAGATCCGGGACGCGGTGGCCCGGGAGTTGCACGCTCAGTTCGCCCTGCGGGCCGACCGGCTCGACCTGTCCGACCTGCCCGAGGTGGCGTACCAGATCACCTTGCGGGTGGACGGGGTGCTGACCGGCCGGCGACCGGCCCGCTGAGACGACGCGACCGCCGGAAGGCGTAAGGCTTTCGGCGGTCGTCGGTGCGTGCGGTCAGTTGACGCCGGCGTAGGAGTGCAGGCCGGTGAAGAAGAAGTTCACTCCGAACAGGTTCATCAGCATGGTCGCGAAGCCGAGGATCGAGATCCAGGTGGCCACGTTCCGCTTGATGCTCGGGGTGGCGCGGGCGTGCAGATAGCCCGCGTACACCACCCAGGAGATGAACGCCCAGGTCTCCTTCGGGTCCCAACCCCAGGCCCGACCCCACGCCGCCTCGGCCCAGATCGCCCCGGCGATCACCGCGAAGGTGAAGATCGGGAAGGCGAAGGCGTGCAGCGTGAAGGTCAACCGCTCCAGGCCGGCCGCCGTCGGCAGCCGGCGGGCCAGGGTGTACGGGAAGCTGCGCCGCCCCTGCTCCCAGCCGGAGCGCATCAGGTAGGCCGCCGCGGGCACCACGCCCAGCAGGAAGATGCCGGAGGCGAAGACGATCGTCGAGACGTGGATGACGAACCAGTACGACTGCAGCGCCGGCATCAGGGGCGTGACCTGCACATAGAGCTTCAGCTCGGCGAACGCCAGCAGCAGCACCATGACCAGGGTCAGGAAGAGCCCGAGCCGGCGCAACTGCGGACGCTTCGCCAGCACCGCCAGCCAGGCGGCCGACCCGATCCAGGTGACCGTCAGCACGAACTCGTACATGTTGCCCCAGGGCATCCGGTCGGCGGCGATGCCCCGGGTGACCAGCGCGCCCAGGTGCAGCGCGGCGGCGAGCGCGGTGAGCCCGGTGGCGATCCGACCGGCCAGCGCGGCCCGGGCGGCCGAGCGGCTGGGCCGGGTCCCGACAGGGTCGGCGGCGGGTGCCTCGACGGTGCCGCCCGGGACGCCGACGCCCGCGCCGACCAGTTCCCGGGCCGGGGCCACCGTCGCGGGGACCGCGCGGGCGTTGCCGAGCGCGTACTCGACGGCGTGGCTGATCATGGCGACCAGGTACGCCAGGATCGCGTACGTGACCAGCTGGTCGGAGAGTGCGGACATCACTCGTCTCCTTCTCGCGCCCGCCGGTCGGTCCGCCCCTCGTCGCTGACCGCGGTGAGGAGCTGCTCGAACTCGTCGGCGAACCCTGGATGCTCGGTGCGCGGCAGCCCACCGGCCTCCACCAAGCTACTACCGCTCGTCGGAGATCCACCGTCGGGGGGCGTGACCCGGAACCAGACCCGGCGCCGCCGGGCGAAGAGCGAGCCCATCAGCCCGGCCAGCAGCACCACGCAGGCCGCCAGCATCAGCGTCTGCCCCGGCGCGTACCGGACGGAGAGGGTGACGTACGGCTTCGTGCCGAGGAACTCCAGGGTGCTGCCGTCGTCCAGGGTCCACTTCTCGCCGACGCCCAGCTTCTTGTCGCCGACCTGCTTGAGCTTGCCGTTGGTGACCTGCCGCTGGTCGAGCTTGTAGACCGAGCCGGGGATGCCGGCGTCCAGCCCCAGGTTCCCCCGGTACGCGACCAGCACCACCGCCGGGTTCCGCTCCGCCGGGAACTGGGACTTCACGAACGGCGCGCTCTCCGGCGCGGTCGGCAGATAGAGCCCGTCGAAGGCGACCTGCTGGTCGGCGGCCCGCTTGCCGGTCTTCGGGTCGACGTTGGCGTCGGGGAAGGCGGCCAGGCCCTCGCCGGTCAGGCCGACGTCCCCGGTGGTCAGGAACGGCACCGTGCTGGTCTGCGAGACGCCGTACCGGTCGGTGTACTTGAGGATCGGGGCGTACCCGTGGCCGAGCAGGTAGACGTTGGCGGGGCCGAGCCGCAGCGGCGAGTTGACCGAGAAGTCGGCGGTCCGCTTCGCTCCCCCGTCCGGCTCGTCCACGGTCACCCGGGCCCGGAAGCTCTCCGGCTGCCCGGACGGCAGGAACTTCGCCTCGAAGTCGTCCAGGGTGAGGCAGAACGGCGGCAGGTCGGCGCTGTCCACCCGGGCGCCGAGCGAGGCCTCGCTGTACTGCTGGCGGGTGTTGCAGAAGGCGTTCTCCTCCCCCGCCACCAGCAGCCGGTTGCCGTGCCAGCCGTACCAGGAACCCACCGCGACGCCGAGCAGGATCGCCACCAGCGAGGTGTGGAAGAGCAGGTTGCCGGTCTCCTTGAGGTAGCCCTTCTCGGCGGAGACCTCGTCGCCGCGTACCGCCACCCGCCAGCGACGGCGGCGCAGCACGGCCGCGATGGCCTGCGCGTCGGCGGCAGGGGCCGCGAGGAGGGCGTGCTGGGGCAGCCGGTCGAGCCGCTTCGGCGCGGCCGGCGGCGTCATCCGCAGCGCCCGCCAGTGGTCCCGGGCCCGGGGCAGCACGCAGCCGACCAGGGAGGTGAAGAGCAGCAGATAGATCGCCGAGAACCAGACCGAGCCGAAGACCTCGAACATGCCGGCCTGGTCGAGCTTCGGGGCCAGGTCGGGGTGGTCGACGAAGTACTGGTTGACCTTCTCCGGGTTCACCCCGCGCTGCGGCAGCACCGAGCCGGGGATCGCGGCCACCGCGAGCAGGAAGAGCAGGACCAGCGCCGTACGCATGCTGGTCAACTGCCGCCACGAGTTACGCAGCAGGGCCAGCAGCGGGTTCGGCCGGCGGCGGGGCGCCTCGGCGGGCGGACTCGCCGGCCGGTCGTCCACGGTCGTCATCAGATGCTCACCTCGCCCGGACCCACGGTCGTCTGCAACCAGATCAGGAAGTTCTGCCAACCGCCGGTGACCAGCGCCAGGCCGATCAGGATCAGCAGGGCGCCGCCGATCCGGGTGACCCAGCGGCTGTTGCGCCGCACGGCGCGGAAGACCCCGAGCAGGCGCTGGAAGCCCAGCCCGAAGACGACGAACGGTACCCCCAGCCCGAGGCAGTACGCCACGGCCAGCACCACCGCCCGGTCGGTCTGCCCGCCGGCCGCCGCCATGCCGAGCACCGCGCCGAGCGTCGGGCCGGTGCACGGCATCCAACTCAACGCGAAGACCGCACCGAGCACGGGCGCGCCGAGCAGGCCGGCGGCGGGGAGCCGGTTGATCCGGAACTCCCGTTGCAGGCCCGGGACCACGCCGAGGTAGCCGAGGCCCAGCACGATGATCAGCGCACCGATGACGACCTGGAACGTCCGCTCGTACTCGAAGAAGAACCGGCCGAAGCCGGCGAAGAGGATCGCGGTGGCGACGAAGACCACGGTGAAGCCGGCGATGAAGAGCAGCGTCCCGGCGAGCACCCGACCCTTGACGGCGGCCACGGCCACCCGCTCGCGTACCGCCACGCCGCCGCCGGTGGTGGGGTCGGCGGGAGGTGTCCGCTCACCTTCGAGCTCGGCGCCGGCGAGGCCGGTGACGTAGGAGAGGTAGCCGGGCATCAGCGGCAGGACGCACGGGGAGAGGAAGCTGACCAGGCCGGCGAGCGCCGCCGCGCCGATGGCCAGCAGCAGCGGGCCGGACCGGGCCAGCTCGCGGAACGTCTCGTCCATCAGCGGGACCCGGCGTCCGGCTGCTCGGCGGCGATCCGCTCGACGATCGGGCGCAGGCCGTCCCGGGTGACCGCGGCGCGGATCACCACGGCGATCCGGCCGTCGCGGTCCAGCACGACGGTGGCGGGGATGGTGTTCGGCGGGATGTCCAACGCCAGCGCGAGCCGGCTGGCCGGGTCGAAGATGCTCGGGTACGTGACCCGGCCCTCCTCGAAGGCGACCGCCTTGTCCCGGCTGTCCTGCACGTTGATCCCGAGGAAGGTCACCCCGGAGCCCTTGGTGGCCTGGTAGGTGGCCTCCAGGTCGTCGGCCTCGGCGCGGCAGGGCGCGCACCAGGAGCCCCAGAAGTTGACCACCACCACCTGGCCGCGCGCCCGGCTGACGTCGTACGTCCCGCCGGTGAGCAGGTCACCGGCGAGCTTCGGGGCGGCGGACCGCTGGTCCGGGGCGCACTCGACGATGCCGTCGCGGTTGGTGCAGCGGCTCTCCTCGTTCCCGGCGGAGCAGCCGACCAGCGCCGTCCCGGCGGTGACGGCGGCGAGGAGGGCGGCGATCAGCCTCCGGGAACGCATGTCAGGCCCCCTTGGCCGTCCGGGCGGTCGGCGAGATGGCGATCAGGTGCGCGGCCGGCTCGGAGTAGCCGATGCCGACGACCTTCGCGCCGTCGAAGTGGAACGTGGTGAGGCTGGCCAGCCCGCACTGCCGCTTGCGCGGGTCGTGCCAGAGCCGCTTGCGCTCGACGTACCGCCGCAGGGTCCAGATGGGCAGCTGGTGCGAGACGAGCACGGCCTCGCGCCCCTCGGCGGCGACCCGGGCGGCGTTCAGGGCGGCGAACATCCGCTCGGCGATCGCCTGGTACGCCTCCCCCCAGGAGGGGGTGACCGGGTCGCGCAGCACCCACCAGTTGCGCGGGTCGCGGAAGGAGCCGTCGCCCGGGGAGACCTTCTTGCCCTCGAACCAGTTGGCGCTCTCGATCAGCCGCTCGTCCTCCCCGACCGGGAGGCCGAACTGCCCGGCGATCGGTTCGGCGGTCTGCTGCGCGCGCTCCAGCGGGCTCGCCACCACGTGCACGACGTTCCGCTCGGCGAGCGCCTGGGCGGCGGCCTTGGCCATCTGAACGCCCAGCTCGGAGAGGCGGAAACCGGGCAGCCGGCCGTAGAGGATGCCGTCCGGGTTGTGCACCTCGCCGTGCCGCAGCACGTGCACCACCGTCTCACTCATGTGATCAACCCCCGTGTCCCGCCGCTGCCGCTGCCCGCGCCGCACCCGGCAGGGCCGCGGCGATCTGCTCCATCGCGGCGTCGTCGATCGCCGTCGAGACGAACCACGACTCGAACGCGCTCGGCGGCAGATAGACGCCGGCGGCGAGCATCGCGTGGAAGAACGCCTTGAACGCGGGCACCTGCTGGGTGCGGGCGCTGTCGTAGTCGGCCACGTCGGCGTCGGTGAAGAAGATCGAGAACATGCTGCCCGCGTACGAGAGGCGGTGCGGGACCCCAGCGGCGGCCAGCGCGTCCGCGGCGAGCCTGCCCACGACGGCGGCCGTCTCGTCGAGCTTGCGGTAGAGCGCGTCGTCGGCCAGCCGCAGCGTGGCCAGGCCGGCGGCGCAGGCGAGCGGGTTACCGGAGAGGGTGCCGGCCTGGTAGACCGGGCCGGCCGGGGCCAGCCGGGCCATGATCTCCGCGCGGCCACCGAAAGCCGCGGCGGGCAGCCCGCCACCCATGACCTTCCCGTACGTCCACAGGTCGGCCTCCGACGGGTCGAGGCCGTGCCAGCCGGCGCGGGAGACCCGGAACCCGGTCATCACCTCGTCGACGATCAGCAGCGCGCCGTGCGCGTGCGCGATGCGGGCGAGCTGACTGTTGAAGCCGTCGCGCGGGGCGACCACGCCCATGTTGCCGGCGGCGGCCTCGGTGATCACCGCGGCGATGTGCGGGCCCTCGGCCGCGAACGCCGCCTCGACCGCCGTGATGTCGTTGTACGGCAGCACGATGGTGTCGCCGGCCGCCGCGCCGGTCACCCCGGGCGAGTCGGGCAGCCCGAAGGTGGCGACGCCGGAGCCGGCGGCGGCGAGCAGCGCGTCCGAGTGGCCGTGGTAGCAGCCGGCGAACTTGATGATCTTGGCGCGGCCGGTGAAGCCACGGGCCAGCCGGATCGCCGACATGGTGGCCTCGGTGCCCGAGTTGACCAGCCGGACCTGCTCGACCGGGGTGCGGTCGACGATCTCGGCGGCCAGCTCCACCTCGCCCGGTGTCGGCGTGCCGAAGCTGGTGCCGAGCCCGGCGGCCTCCCGCAGCGCCTCGACCACCTGCGGGTGGGCGTGCCCGAGGATCAGCGGCCCCCAGGAGCAGACCAGGTCGACATAGCGCCGCCCGTCGGCGTCGAAGAGCCAGGGACCCTCCCCCCGGACCATGAAGCGCGGGGTGCCACCGACGGCACCGAACGCGCGCACGGGGGAGTTCACCCCGCCGGGCACGATGGCCTTGGCGCGGTCGAACAGGGCCTCGGAGGCCGGTGCATCGGCCGGGTAGCGGCCGGATCCGGCGGAAAAGGTATCGGTCACGATGCGGCCATTGTGTCAGCGCCGGACGGCGAATCGGCAGCCACCCCGCAGCAGGGTTACCGGGCTCACCCGCCACCCGCCCGCCACCCGTCGCGGCGGCCGGCACGCCGCGCGCCCGTTCGCGAGAGCCGGCACGCCGCACACCGGCAGGGTCGAGACCGGGCGGCTGGACGGCCGGGAGTCCGCTCGACGGGCCGGCCGGTCGAGATCGCGATAGGCTGACCGCGTGGATCGTGCCGAACTGTCCATCACGCTACACCGGACGGGCGATGAAGTGGTTCTTCGCCTCGCTGGTGAGATCGACATGCTCACGGCCGCCCAGCTGTCGACTGTCGTCAATGAGGTGCTGGCCGAGCCGCCGCCCCGCATCGTGCTGGACATGGGCGGGGTGACCTTCTGCGACTCGCAGGGCCTCGGCACCCTCGTCGTGCTCAGCCGCAAGGCCAGCCACGCCCAGAGCCTGCTGGTGCTCAGCAACGTCGGCGACTTCCTGCTCCGCGTCCTCGACATCACCGGCCTCCGCAGCGCCCTGATGATCAAGAACGAAACCGCCCCCTGACCCCTCGGGCCCTCCCCACCCCTCCTGCGCCCTGCCTCACTGCGTTGATCAAGAGGTATGCGTCTCCGGAAAGCCCGTTTCTGACGCAAACCCCTTGATCAACGCGGCGCACCGCGTACCGCGGACCGCGTACCGCGCCGCGATCATGCTCTATCCGGGACGTGGTGGGGTCGAGGCGGACACCACTCGATCCTGGATCGAGCACGATCTTGCGGTTCTGGCGGTCGCCCCCGGGGCGAGGGCGGGGTGGGGTCAGGTGGTGGGGATGTCTCGGCGGGTGAAGGTGGTCAGGCCGGTGGTGGCCAGGAGGAGGGCCAGGGCGGTCAGCAGCCAGAGCGGGGTGGCGTGCCAGTTCGGCGAGAGGACCTGCGGGGTGTGGGTGAACGGGGAGAGGTCCAGCAGCCACTGGCCGAGCTTCAGGACCGCGCCGAGCTGGCCGAGCAGCACGCAGACCGCCAGCACCGCCCAGGCAGTCGGGGCGAGCCGGGGCAGCAGGCCGTAGAGCAGCACGGCGAGGCCGGTCAGCACCCACGCCGCCGGTAGCTGCGCCAGGCCCGCGCCGACCATCCGCGGCAGCTGACCGGCCACGTCGTGGATGCTGATCCCGTAGGCGAGGCCGGTGGCGAACCCGGTCACCGCGAGCACCACCGCCGGCCCGAGCAGCGCGAACGTCAGGTGCGCCAGGAGCCAGCGGGACCGGTGCACCCCGGTGGCCAGCAGCGGTTCGGCCCGGCCGGCGGTCTCCTCCGCCCGCATCCGCAGCGCCGCCTGGATGCCGAAGCCGGCAGCGGCCCACCCGGCGAGGCTCAGCGACACACCGAGGTAGGCGTCGGCCATCCCGGCGGCGCCCCCGAGCCGCGCCATGATCTCCTCCAGCTGCGGGTTGCCCTCGACCGACCGGCCGGCGGCCTGCGCGGCCCCGCCGAGGATCAGCCCGAGCAGGCCGAACCCGACGGACCACCAGAGGAGCTGACTGCGGTGCAGCCGCCAGGCCAGCCCGAACGGGCCGGCGAGGCCCGGCCCGGCGGCGACCGGACCGAGCCGGGGCGGCAGCAGCCCGGCGCCCAGGTCGCGACGCACCGAGAGGGGGTACGCGACCGCGGCGAGCAGCCCGGCCAGCAGCACCGGCAGCACCAGCACCCACCACCGGTCCCCTTCGTACGCGCGGACCCGCGGGGCCCAGCCCAACGGCGAGAGCCAGCTCAACCAGTCCCGCTCCGAGGTGTCACCGGCGAGGCGCAGCCCGAAGGCCGCCCCGAGCACCGCGATCGCGATGCCCCGGGCGCCGCCGGCCGTCTCGGTGAGCTGGGCGGTGAGCCCGCCGACGGTGGCGAAGACGATGCCGGTCAGGGCGGTGCCCAGCCCGTACGCCAGCGAGCCGACCGCCGGCAGCCCGGTGGCGACCAGGCCGGCGGCGGTGAGCAGGCCGAGCAGCAGGTCGGCCGCGTACGTCACGGCCAGCGCGGCGGTCAGTCCGGCGTACCGGCCGAGGACGGAGCCGCCGAGCAGTTCCCGGCGACCGGCCTCCTCCTCGGTACGGGTGTGCCGGATGACGGTGAGCAGGCTGGCCAGCGCGACGAGCGTCAGCAGGAAACCGCCCCGCTGGGCGGTGAGCGCGCCGACGCTGTCGCCGTAGAGCGGGCCGAGCAGGGCGACGACGGACGGGTTCCGGCCGGTGCCGACCACGTACGCGGCCCGCTCGGCGGGGGTGGAGAAGAGTTCGAAGAAGCTCTTGGCGTAGGTGGCGGGGAGCACGGCGAGGACCAGCATCCAGAGCGGGAGCAGCAGCCGGTCCCGGCGCAGCATCAGCCGGGCCAGGTGCCGCGCCCCGGTCAGCGTGCTCATGCGGTCACCCCGGTCGTTGCGGCGGGGGCGGCACCGGCCTCGGTGGACTCGTAGTGGCGCAGGAACAGTTCCTCCAGCGTGGGCGGCTGGCTGACCAGGCTGCGTACGCCGAGTTCGGTGAGCCGGCGCAGCGCGGCGTCGAGGGCGGCGGTGTCCACGTCGAAGCGCACCCGGTTGCCGTCGACCCGCAGGTCGTGCACCCCGGCCAGGTCGGTCAGCCCGTCGACCGGGGCGGCCAGCTCCGCGTCGATCGAGGTGCGGTGCAGGTGGCGCAGCTCGGTGAGGGTGCCGGACTCCACCGCCCGGCCGTTGCGGATGATCGTCACCCGGTCGCAGAGCGCCTCCACCTCGGCGAGGATGTGGCTGGAGAGCAGGACGGTGCGGCCGTCCTGCCGGGCCCGGCGGATCCAGTGCTGGAAGACCTCTTCCATCAGCGGGTCCAGCCCGGAGGTGGGCTCGTCGAGGACGAGCAGTTCCACGTCGGAGGCGAGAGCGGCGACCAGGCCGACCTTCTGCCGGTTGCCCTTGGAGTAGGCCCGACCCTTCTTGCGCGGGTCCAGTTCGAACGATTCCAGCAGCTCGGCGCGGCGCTTCGGGTCCAGCCCGCCGCGCATCCGGCCGAGCAGGTCGATCACCTCGCCGCCGGAGAGGTTGGGCCAGAGGGTGACGTCGCCGGGGACGTACGCCAGCCGGCGGTGCAGGGCGACGGCGTCCCGCCACGGGTCGCCGCCGAGCAGTCGGACGGCCCCCGCGTCCGCCCGGAGCAGGCCGAGCAGCACCCGGATGGTGGTGGACTTGCCGGACCCGTTGGGGCCCAGGAAGCCGTGCACCTCTCCGGCACGGACGGTGAGGTCGAGCCCGTCGAGCGCGCGGATCCGGCCGAAGGTCTTCACCAGGCCGGACACCTCAATCGGAGTTTCCATGATTTGGAAGCTACGCTTGTTTCACAAACTTGTGAAGACACTAATATGTGAGGCACGATCGGGTCCACGACAGCGCAGTGAGGAGCCCGCACCCATGCCGGACGTACCCCGCCCCACCCGCAACGAGGAGGAGGTCCACCTCTTCGTCGAGCGGATGGCAATGGCCTGGGCCGACGTCGGCTTCCCCCGGATGGCCGGCCGGGTGCTCTTCGCCGTGATGAGCGCCGACGAACCACTCACCGCCGCCGAGATCGGCGAGCGGCTGGGGGTCAGCGCGGCGGCCGTCTCCGGGGCGGTCCGCTATCTCACCCAGTTCGGCATGCTGATCCGCGAGCCGGTGAAGGGCTCCCGGCGGGACCGCTACCGGATGCCGGAGAACCCCTGGTACGAGGTGACCATCACCAAGACCAGCATCTACAAGACCTTCATCGACATCGCCAGCGGCGGCGTGGACGCCCTGCACGGACGGGACACCCCGGCCGGCGAACGGGTCGCCGAGATGCGGGACTTCTTCCTCTTCGTACAGAAGGAGATCGACTCGATGGGTGACCGGTGGCGGGCCTGGCGGGCCGCGACCGGACACGGCGACCGGGCCGACGCCTGATAGGTCAGTGGGTGTTGCCCCAGCGGGCCTGTTCGAGCAGGTCGACCGCGCGGTCCCGGGCCTCCGTGCTGTCGTCGGCGCGCAGCAGCGCGCTCGCCTCGTCGACCGCGTCGGTGAGCACCCGCCACTGCGCGTCCCGCTCCCGGACCACGTCGGACTGGGCGGCGAGCTGCCGGGTCTTCACCCACAGCTCGACGAAGACCGACACCTTCGCGCGCAGCACCCACGGGTCGAACGGCTTGGTCAGGTAGTCGACCGCGCCGACCGCGTAGCCACGCAGGGCGAGCTGGGCGTCCTTGTCCGCCGCGGTGAGGAAGATGATCGGTACGTGCCGGGTCCGCTCCCGCCGCTTGATGTGGCTGGCCGTCTCGAACCCGTCCATGTCCGGCATCTGGGCGTCCAGCAGGATCACCGCGAAGTCGTCCACCAGCAGCTGCTTGAGCGCCGCCTCGCCGCTCTCCACGGCGACCGACTGCACCGGCAGCCCCTGGAGGATCGCCTCCAACGCCATCAGGTTCTCCCGACGGTCGTCCACCAGCAGCGCCTTGGCCGTCTGTGTCACGAACTCTCCTCGCCTCGGCCACCGCTGATCCAGGACGCCATCAGCTCGATCAGCTCGTCCAGATCCACCGGCTTGGTGATGTAGTCGCTGCCCCCGGCCGCGAGCGCCGACTCGCGGTCCCCCGGCATCGCCTTCGCGGTCAGGAACACGATCGGCAGGTCCGCGAAGCGGTGGTTGCGCCGGATCTGCCCGGTCGTCTCGTACCCGTCCTGGTCCGGCATCATCGCATCCATCAACACGATGTCCACCTCCGGATGCTCGGCGAGCAGGCGGACGCCGTCCGCCCCGTTGTCCGAGTACAGCACGGTCATGCCGTGCAGTTCCAATGCGCTGGTCAGCGCGAAGACGTTCCGGACGTCGTCGTCGACGATCAGGACGGTCACCCCGTCCAGCCGCCGGGTCGACGGCGTCTCCGTCGCCTGCGGCAGCTCCATGGGCATGAGCAGGGAGGACGGCAGGCCCGCACGGCTCGGCGAGGGTGCCTGCGGCGCCACCACCGCGTCCGGCGCCAGCACATCGGGTACGAAGAGAGTGAACGTCGAACCCTGCCCGGGCGCCGACGACACGGTGATCGAACCGCCGAGCAGTCGGGCCAGGTCCCGACTGATCGACAGGCCCAGCCCGGTCCCGCCGTACCGGCGGCTGGTGGTGCCGTCCGCCTGCTGGAACGCCTCGAAGATCAGCGACAGCTTGTCGTCGGAGATGCCGATGCCGGTGTCGATCACCGTGAAGGCGATCACCTGCCGGGCGTTGGTCAGCGCCGGCACGTCGAAGACGGCGTTCTCGGCGGCCGGGCCGATCCGCAACGTGACCGCGCCGTTGTCGGTGAACTTCATCGCGTTGGAGAGCAGGTTGCGCAGGATCTGCTGCAACCGTTGGGCGTCGGTGACCACCGCCGGCGGCAGGTCCTTGGCGATGCGTACCTGGAAGTCGAGGCCCTTCTCCTCGGCCTGCGGGGCGAACGCCTGCTCGACGTAGCCGCGGATCTCCGAGAAGCGGACCTCGGTGGGCTCCACGTCCATCCGGCCCGCCTCGATCTTCGACAGGTCGAGGATGTCGTCGATCAGGGACAGCAGGTCGGAGCCGGCGCTGTGGATGGTCCGGGCGAACTCGATCTGCTTCGGCGTCAGGTTCCGCTCCGAGTTCTCCACCAGCAGCCGGGCCAGCAGCAGCAACGAGTTCAGCGGCGTACGCAGCTCGTGGCTCATGTTCGCCAGGAACTCCGACTTGTACGCCGACGCCCGGGTGAGCTGCTGCGCCTTGTCCTCCAGGCCCAGCCGGGCCAGCTCGATCTCCCGGTTCTGGGTCTCGATGTTCGCCTTCTGCTCCGACAGCAGCTGGGCCTTGTCCTCCAGCTCGGCGTTGGTGCGCTGCAACTCCGCCGACTGCTCCTGCAGCTCGTGGGCGAGCCGCTGCGACTGGGCCAGCAGCTCCTCCGTACGCCGGTTGGCCTGGATGGTGTTGACCGCGATGCCGATGGTCAGCACCAGCCGCTCCAGGAACGCCAGGTGCAGCTCGGAGAAGGTGGCGACCCCGGCGAACTCGATCACGCCGAGCAGTTCGCCCTCGAAGAGGACGGGCAGCACCACCAGGTCGGCGGGGGGCGTCTCGGCCAGCCCGGAGCGCAGCACCAGCCGCCCGTCGGGCTGGGCGTTGACCCGGATCGTCCGGCGGGACAGGCCGGCCTGCCCGACCAGTCCCTCGCCGGGACCGAACGTCACGTCGTGTCCCCGCGCCACATAGCCGTACGACGCGGTGAGGCGCAGCCGCATGCTGCCGTCGGAGCTGTCCGCCAGGAAGAACGCGCCGAGCTGCGCGTCCACCAGCGGGGTCACCTCCATCATGATCATGCGGCAGACCTCGCCGAGGTCCCGCTGGCCCTGGAGCAGCCCGCCGATCCGGGCCAGGTTGGAGTCCAGCCAGCCCTGCTCGGCGTTCTTCTTGGTCGTCTCCCGGAGGGTGACGATCATCTGGTTGATGTTGTCCTTCAGCTCGGCGACCTCGCCCTGCGCCTTGACCGCGATCCGCTGGGTCAGGTCGCCCCGGGTCACCGAGGTGGAGACCTGGGCGATCGCGCGGAGCTGGGTGGTCAGCGTCGAGGCGAGCTGGTTGACGTTCTCGGTGAGGTCCCGCCAGGTGCCGGAGACCCCCTTGACCTGCGCCTGACCGCCGAGCTTGCCCTCGATGCCGACCTCGCGGGCCACCCGGGTCACCTCGTCGGCGAACGAGCTGAGCTGGTCGACCATGGTGTTGACGGTGTTCTTCAGCTCCAGGATCTCGCCCTGCGCGTCGACGGTGATCTTCTGGCCGAGGTCGCCCTTCGCCACCGCCGTGGTGACCGAGGCGATGTTCCGCACCTGGCTGGTCAGGTTCGACGCCATCGAGTTCACGTTGTCGGTCAGGTCCCGCCACGTACCGCTGACGCCCTTGACCTGGGCCTGACCGCCCAGCTTGCCCTCGGTGCCCACCTCGCGGGCCACCCGGGTCACCTCGTCCGCGAACGACGAGAGCTGGTCGACCATCGTGTTCACCGTCGACTTCAGCTCCAGGATCTCACCCCGGGCATCCACCGTGATCTTCTGCGACAGGTCACCCTTGGCGACCGCCGTGGAGACCTGGGCGATGTTCCGCACCTGGGCGGTCAGGTTCGACGCCATCGAGTTCACGTTGTCCGTCAGGTCCCGCCAGGTGCCGGCCACACCGCGCACCTGGGCCTGGCCGCCGAGCTTGCCCTCGGTGCCCACCTCACGGGCCACCCGGGTCACCTCGTCCGCGAACGACGAGAGCTGGTCGACCATCGTGTTCACCGTCGACTTCAGCTCCAGGATCTCACCCCGGGCATCCACCGTGATCTTCTGCGACAGGTCACCCTTGGCCACGGCGGTGGTGACCGAGGCGATGTTCCGCACCTGGCTGGTCAGGTTCGACGCCATCGAGTTCACGTTGTCGGTGAGATCCCGCCAGGTGCCCAGCACGCCCTTGACCTGGGCCTGGCCGCCCAGCTTGCCCTCGGTGCCCACCTCCCGGGCCACCCGGGTCACCTCGTCCGCGAACGACGAGAGCTGGTCGACCATGGTGTTGACGGTGTTCTTCAGCTCCAGGATCTCGCCCTGCGCGTCGACGGTGATCTTCTGGCTCAGGTCACCCTTGGCGACCGCCGTGGAGACCTGGGAGATGTTGCGGACCTGGCTGGTCAGGTTGCCGGCGAGCTGGTTCACGTTCTCGGTCAGGTCGCGCCAGGTGCCGGAGACGCCGCGTACCTGCGCCTGGCCGCCGAGCTTGCCCTCGATGCCCACCTCCCGGGCCACCCGGGTCACCTCGTCCGCGAACGACGAGAGCTGGTCGACCATGGTGTTGACGGTGTCCTTCAGCTCCAGGATCTCGCCCTGGGCAGCGACCGTGATCTTCTGGCTGAGGTCGCCCCGGGCAACCGCCGTGGACACCTGGGCGATGTTCCGCACCTGGGCGGTCAGGTTCGACGCCATCGAGTTGACGCTGTCGGTCAGGTCCTTCCAGGTGCCGGCGACGTTCGGCACCTCCGCCTGGCCGCCGAGCTTCCCCTCGGTGCCCACCTCCCGGGCCACCCGGGTCACCTGCTCGGCGAAGAGGCGCAGTGTGTCGGTCAGCGAGTTGAAGGTGTGCGCCAGCTCGGCCACCTCGCCCTTCGCCGACACGGTGATCTTCTGCGACAGGTCGCCCTTCGCCACCGCCGTGGCCACCTGCGAGATCGACCGCACCTGGTACGTCAGGTTCGACGCCATGGTGTTCACCGAGTCGGTGAGGTCCTTCCAGGTGCCGGCGACACCGCGTACGTCGGCCTGGCCGCCGAGCTTGCCCTCGGTGCCCACCTCGCGGGCCACCCGGGTCACCTCGTTCGAGAAGGACGAGAGCTGGTCGACCATGGTGTTCACGGTGCGACCGATGCGCAGGTACTCGCCGCGCAGCGGGCGACCGTCGATCTCCAGCGCCATGTGCTGGGAGAGGTCGCCGTCGGCCACCGCCACGATCACCCGGGCGATCTCCGTGGTCGGCCGCCCCAGGTCGTCGATGAGCGAGTTGACCGCCCGCTGCCCCTCCGCCCAGGAGCCGTCCAGGCCCTCGTCGTCGAGGCGTTCGGTGAGCCGGCCGTCCCGGCCGACGATCCGGCTGATCCGGCGCAGGTCCAGGTGCTGCCGCTCCTGCAGCGACACCACGTCGTTGAAGGCGTCGGCCACCTCGCCGGCCGTGCCGGCCCGCCGGGGCAGGCGTACCCGGAGGTCGCCGCCGCGCACCCGGCGCAGCGCCTCGACCAGCTCGCCGAGCAGCACCTCGTGGTCCGGCGCGGACGGATCCGCGGCTACCGACTGTTTCGCCGTGGTCATCATTCCTCGCTCAGCTCGGGGCCCACCGGCTCGTGCCGACACGCAGCCATCCCACCATTCTGCCCGCGCCACCGTCGAGGCCGACCTCCCAACACCCCACCACGTCGGCCCCCCTTCCTCCGCTGATCATGGGGTTGGCGGGTCGATCCGCCCGGTTCCGCACCGCCAACCCCATGATCACCGGAGCGAGGAGGGCGGGAGGGGCCGCAGGAGGGCGGGAAGGCGGGGTGGGTTGGCAGGTGGGGTGGGGGCGGTGGAGGATACGGAGGTGTCAGGAGCGGAGGCGGGGCCCCCGAGGACCGGCGAGGCGGAGGACCACGTCCGGCACGTCCGGCTCCCCGCCGACCGGCGTACGCCCGCCGCCGCCCGCGCCCTGGTCCGCTCGGTGCTCGCCGAGGCCGACCTGGACGAACTGCTCAACGAGGCGCTGCTGCTCACCACCGAGCTCTCCACCAACGCCGTCGAGCACGCCCGCACCGAACTGGACATCGAGGTCGTCGCCGACCGCACCGGACTGACCGTCACCGTCTCCGACTTCGCCGCCGGCCCGGTGGACGACCTGGTGGTGGGCGTCCGCAACGACACCCCGGAGATCGACGAGGTCTCCCCGCGCGGGCGGGGGCTGCTGCTGGTCGACCACTTCTCCAGCCGCTGGGGCACGACGTACCTGCCGAGCGGAAAGGGCGTCTGGTTCCGGCTGGACCGGCCCGGCACCGCCCCACCGACCCGGGCCGGCGGCGGGGACACCCGCGACGCGGGTGGCGCCGCCCCGGACGGCGGCACCCCGAGCGCGGCCGCGATGAGCGAGCTGATGCAGATCAGCCCCGACCCGTACGCGGACGACCCGCTGCCGGAGTTCGCCACCGGGCTGCTGACCCGGCTGGCCGAGATGGTCGGCGCGGCCGGTGGGGTGGTCCGGTTGGACCGGGGCGACGCCCAGGGCTCCCAACTGCTGGCCCGCTACGGCCGGCAGCCCCGGGCGAGCAACGAACTGCTCCGGGTGCCGCTGGCCGTGCACCGCCCGTACGCCGGGGAGTTGGAGCTCGACGCGGCGCCCTCGGCGTACGCCCGGCCGCTGGCGATCCTGGCCGCCGAGCGGCTCTCGCTGCACCTGGAGAACGACCGGCTGCGCCGGCTGGACGTCCGGCGGCAGGCCTGGCTGACCTTCCTCGCCGAGGCGAGCGAACTGCTCGCCCAGTCCCTCGACGTCGAGCTGACGATGGCGCTGATCCCCCAGCTGGTGGTGCCTCGACTCGGCCAGTGGTGCGCGGTGCACACCACCGACGAGTGGGGTCGGTTGCGGCTGGCCACCGCCACCCACGCCGACGAGTCGGTGCTGCCGCAGCTGCACAAGGTGCTCCAGGAGACCGGCCCGGACTCGATCCAGGCCCGGCTGCGTGAGGCGTCCCGGAGCGCGGCGCAGGTGCCGCTCGCCGGCCCGATGGAGGGCTTCGCCGTACCGTTGATCGCCCGTGGCCAGCGGCTCGGCACCCTCGCGGTGGGGCGCCACCAGCGACACCGGCACGATCCGGACGAGGTCTCGGTGCTGGAGGACGTGGCCCGCCGCGCCGCCCTGGCGATCGAGAACGCCCGGATCCACGCCGAGCGGCGGCGGGTGGCCCAGACCCTCCAGCAGTCGCTGCTCCCGCCGGTGCTGCCCGTGGTGGAGGGCATCGGCTTCGCCGCCGAGTACGTTCCCACCGGCGACGACGCCGAGGTCGGCGGCGACTTCTACGACGTGGTACCACTGCCGGACGGCCGCTGGCTGGTGGTCGTCGGCGACGTCTCCGGCAAGGGCGTGCAGGCGGCGGCGGTCACCGGCCTGGTCCGGGACGTGATCCGGGTGCTGGTCGGTGACGGCAAACCGCTGCCGGAGGTGCTGTCCCGACTCAACGAGACGCTGGTGGAGCGTGGCGGGGGGCGGTACTGCACGCTGGCCCTGGCCGCCGTCGGGCCCGGCCACGGCGATCAGCTCGACGTGGCGCTGCACCTGGCCGGCCACGACCGGCCGGTGCTGCTCTCCGGCGGGGGTGCCGGTTTCGTGGGCACCGGCGGCACCGCGCTCGGGCTGCTCGACTCCATCACCACGCCGACCGCGGACGTCCCGCTCGGCCCGGGCGACGCGCTCGTCTTCTACACCGACGGGGTGACCGAGCGGCGGCGAGGCCGGGAACTGTTCGGCACCGACCGGCTGCGCGACGCGGCCGCCCCGCTGGCCGGCTATTCGGCGGACGTGGTGGCCGCCCGCCTCCGGGCCGCCGCGATCGGCTTCTCCGTCGAGGCGCCCCGCGACGACATCGCCATCCTCGTCCTGCGCAACGACGCCCTCTGAGGGTCCGCCCGCACCGACGCCGCCGGGCGGGTCGTCATAGGCCGCCGGGGAGGCGGCCCGGGGCCAGCCGCTGGTGCGGGTCGAGGCGTTCCTTGGCGGCCCGGAGCCGGGGCAGGGAGGGCAGTTCGCCCCACAGGTCGACCGACCGGCGGACCGGCGGAGGTGCGGCCACCACCGTGCAGCGGCCCTGCCGGGCGAGCAGCACCCCGCGTACGCCGGCGACGATCGAGGTGACCCGGTCGGCCGGCAGGGCGGCGGGCAGCACCGCGTGCACGGTGCCGACGCCGGCCGAACCGCGTACCGGAACGGGGGCGCCGGCCGCGTCGCGGAGGGCGTAGACGGCGGCGTGCAGGTCGTTGATGGGCACCTCGATGCGGAGCGCGGTGTCGCCGGGGCCGAACGGGTAGCGCCCCCACCACTCGGGAGCGGTGTGGCCGACCGTGGCCTCCGGGCCGAACAGGGCGGTCAGCCGCTCGACGCGTTCCGCCTCGTCCGCCGGGCCGCCTTCCAGCAGCACCACCAGGCTGCCGGCGGCGGCCGGCCGACCCGTCCGACCGGTCACCGCCGGGTGGTCGGGGCGGTGGACCACGGAGGGGTGCGCGGGGTGGACCCGGCGGCGGGGCAGCGGCACCGGGACCGGCAGGTCCAGCTCGATCGCCGACGGGTCGAGTCGGGCGGCGAGCACCGCGCGGACCAGGTCGTGCACCTCCAGCGGGGTCCAGACCGGCCGGGACACCCATACCCGGCCGGCCGGCACGGGCTGCACCCGCATGGTGGCCGAGACCAGCACCCCGAGCCCGCCCTGCGAGCCGCAGAGCAGCCGGGCGACGTCGAACCCGGGCAGGTCGGCCGCGCCGGGCAGCGCGGCGGCGCGGTGGTTCCGTGCCGGACCGGCCCGGCCGAGCAGCGCCGTGCCGGGCTCGCCGACGCTGACCAGCTCCCCGTCGGCGTCGAGGTAGCGGACCCCGACGAGCTGCGCGCAGGGGCTGCCGTGCCGGTGGCGCAGCGGGCCGGCTTCGTCGGCGGCGAGCACCCCGCCGAGGGTCGCGCCGGGCGACGGGGCGTCCAGCGCCAGCCGCTGGCCGGTGCGTTCCAGCGCGGCCTGGGCCGCGCGGAGCGGGTCCCCGCGCCGATCTCGGCCACTCCCGCCCCGCGCGGCTCGTGCCAGACACCGGCGAGCCGGCCGGTGTCGAGCATGATGTCGACCTGGTCGGGGGCCGCACCCCAGTCGATCTTCGTGCCGGCACCCCGGGGTACGACGGTCAGGTCGTGCGCCGCGGCGAGCCGGATCACCTCGGCGGCGGCGTACGGCCCGCCGGGAACCGCCACCCAGCGGGCGGTGCGACCGGCGACCTCGTCGGCCGGACCGGCGAAGCGGGCGAAGGGCGGGCCGCAGATCTCCGCCAGTCGCCGGGTGATCTGGTCCGTCACGCTCACTGCAGCCGCCATGGCGGTAATCGTACATGTGTTCGAAAATCGTGGTGGCCGGTTGATCGGCACGATCTCCTTCCGCGCGAGCGACGTCGCCTCGCCCGCCGCGACGAGCAGCGATCGGCCGGTAACGTGACGCCGTGACCACCGAGACCAACGACAACTCCGGCTCGGCGCGGCTGACGCCGCACCACGACCCGGAGCCGTCGAACGTGCCCGTCGCCAAGCGCGTCCCGACCGAGCGCAGCCACCACGGCGACACCGTCCTCGACGAGTACGCCTGGCTGGCCGCCAAGGACGACCCGGAGACGATCGCCCACCTCACCGCGGAGAACGCCTACACCGAGGCGCGCACCGCACACCTGGCGGGGCTGCGCGCGGAGCTGTTCGAGGAGACCCGCCGGCGCACCCAGGAGAGCGACCTGTCGGTCCCCACCCGCAAGGGCGGGTACTGGTACTACACCCGCACGGTCGAGGGCCAGCAGTACGGCGTGCACTGCCGCCGGGCCGTCCGCGACGGCGAGACCGCGCCGCCGATCAGCGCCGACGGCACCCCGCTGGAGGGTGAGCAGGTGCTGCTCGACGGCAACCAGCTCGCCGAGGGGCACGACTTCTTCGCCCTCGGGGCGTGCGACGTCAGCCCCGACGGGCGCTGGCTGGCCTACTCGACGGACTTCGCCGGCGACGAGCGGTTCACCCTGCGGGTCAAGGACCTGGCCACCGGCGAGGTCCTCGCCGACGAGGTGCCGGACACCTTCTACGGCACCGCCTGGTCCACCGACGCCTCCACGCTGTTCTACGTCACGGTCGACGACGCCTGGCGGCCCGACCGGGTCTGGCGGCACCGCATCGGCACCCCGTCGGGCGAGGACGTGGTGGTCCACCAGGAGGACGACGAGCGGTTCTGGGTGGGCGTCGAGCTGACCCGCTCCGAGCGCTTCGTGCTCATCGAGATCCACAGCAAGGTCACCAGCGAGGTACGGGTCATCCCGGCGGGCAACCCCACCGGCGAGCCGGCCGTCGTCGCCCCGCGCCGGCAGGGCGTCGAGTACTCCGTCGAGCACCACGGCCACCGGTTCTTGATCCTGCACAACGACGGGGCCGAGGACTTCGCGCTGGCGTACACCTCGGCGGACGCGCCGGGCGACTGGACGCCGCTGATCGCGCACACCCCGGGCACCCGGCTGGAGTCCGTCGACGCCTTCTCCAACCACCTGGTCGTCTCGCTGCGCAGCAACGGCCTGACCGGGCTGCGGGTGCTGCCGGTCGGCGGCGGGGACGCGTACGACATCGAGTTCCCCGAGCCGATCTACAGCGTCGCGCTCGACGCCAACCCGGAGTACCGCACCGACGAGGTCCGGTTCCAGTACACCTCGCTGGTCACCCCCGACTCGGTCTACGACTACGACCTGGTCACCCGGGAGCTGGTGCTGCGCAAGCAGAAGCCGGTCCTGCCCGGGCCGGACGGTCGGGCGTACGACCCGGCCGACTACGAGCAGCACCGCGACTGGGCGCTCGCCGACGACGGCACCCGGGTGCCGATCTCGCTGGTCTGCCGCCGGGGCACCCCGCGCGACGGCTCCGCCCCCGCCGTCATCTACGGCTACGGGTCGTACGAGGCGAGCATGGACCCGTGGTTCTCCATCTCCCGGCTCTCGCTGCTCGACCGGGGGGTCATCTTCGCGGTGGCGCACATCCGCGGCGGCGGCGAACTGGGCCGCCGCTGGTACGACGAGGGCAAGCTGCTGGCCAAGAAGAACACCTTCACCGACTTCGTGGCCTGCGCCCGGCACCTGGTCAAGGCCGGCTGGACGGCCGACGACCGGCTGGTCGCCCGGGGCGCCTCGGCCGGTGGCCTGCTGATGGGCGCGGTGGCCAACCTGGCCCCCGACGCGTTCGCCGGCATCGTCGCGCAGGTGCCCTTCGTGGACGCGCTCACCTCGATCCTCGACCCGTCGCTGCCGCTGACCGTCACCGAGTGGGAGGAGTGGGGCAACCCGCTCGACGACCCCGAGGTCTACGCGTACATGAAGTCGTACACGCCGTACGAGAACGTGGCGGCGGTCGACTACCCGGCGATCCTGGCGGTGACCAGCCTCAACGACACCCGGGTGCTCTACCACGAGCCGGCGAAGTGGATCGCCCGGCTGCGCGCGGTCGCGCCGCAGGGCGACTACCTGCTCAAGACCGAGATGGGCGCCGGCCACGGCGGGCCCAGCGGACGCTACGACGCCTGGCGCGAGGAGGCGTTCGTCAACGCCTGGATCCTCGACCGCCTCGGCCGCGCCTGATGCCGGAGGGCCCCTGCCCGACCACACGTCGAGCAGGGGCCCGTCGTCAGCGCCGGGGGGCGAGCAGCGACGCGAGCCGGGTCGGTTCGACGTTCCCGCCGGTCACCACGGCGACGGTACGCCCGGCGGGCAGCTCGGCGCGGTGGTAGAGCCGGCCGGCCAGCGCCACCGCCCCGCTCGGCTCGACCACCAGGCGGGCGTCGCGCACCAGCCGGCCGGCGGCGGCGTGGATCTCCTCCTCGGTCACCGTGATGATGCCGTCGAGGCGTTCCCGCAGGTGCGCGAGGGTCAGCTCGGACAGCTGCATCCGTAGCCCGTCCGCACTGGTCCGGTAGGCCTGCTCGATGTCCCACGACACCAGCTCACCGGCGGCCAGCGAGTCCCGGGCGTCGGCGGCCAGCTCGGGCTCCACCCCGATCACCGTCGCCGACGGCCGCAGCGCCCGCACCGCCGTGGCGACGCCCGAGGCGAGCCCGCCGCCGCCCACCGGCACCAGCACCACGTCCACCTCGGGCAGGTCGGCGACGATCTCCAGCCCGACGGTGCCCTGCCCGGCGATGACGCGCGGGTCGTCGAAGGGCGGCACCAGCGTCGCCCCGGTGTCGCCCGCGATCCGCTCCGCCTCGACGGCCCGTCGGGCCGGCGGGACGAGGCGTACCTCCGCACCGAGCGCGCGGATCCGGTCCACCTTGACCTGCGGCGCGCCCTCCGGGACGACCACGACGCACGGGACGCCGAGCGCCCGGGCCGCGTACGCCAGCGCCTGGCCGTGGTTGCCCGAGGAGTGTGTCACCACGCCCCGGGACCGGGCCGCGGCGTCCAGCCGGGCCACCGCGTGGGTCGCCCCGCGCAGCTTGAACGACCCGACCGGCTGCAGGCTCTCCGGCTTCAACCACAGCTCGTCGTCCCACAGCGTCGGCAGCAACGGGGTACGCACCACCGTCCCGGCGATGTCGTCGGCGGCGGCGCGGACGTCGGCGATCGAAACGAGCGGCATCACCCCATCCTGCCCGCTCGGGCGTCAGGAGTGGGTCCCGCCCGGTACGCCGACCAGGGCGGCGGCCTCGCCGGTACGGGCCATCCGCTGCCAGCGGAGCCGGTTGCCGACCACCGCGGTGACCACGGACTGCACCACGACCAGGTACATCACCTGCCGGTAGACCAGTTGCTGGAAGGGCAGCGTCCAGAGCGGACCCCAGCGTTCCCGGTCCAGCCGCAGCGCGTACGCGGCGGTCACCCCCTGGAGCAGCAGCAGGCCTGCCCAGGCGAGCAGCAGCGAGGACCAGGGCAGGAAGATCAACCCGTACAGGGCGAAGACGTCGACCGCCGGGGCGGCCAGCGGCAGCACGATCTGGAACACGGTCAGGTACGGCAGCCCGCGCCGGCCCAGCTTGCCGCCGGCGCCCGACTCGCGCAGCGCGTGCCGGTGCTTCCACATCGCCTGCAACGTGCCGTAGCACCAGCGGTAGCGCTGCCGCCAGAGCTGACGCAGCGACGACGGTGCCTCCGTCCAGGCGATCGCGCGCTCCTCGTAGACCACCCGCCAGCCGGCGCGGAGCACCTTCATGGTCAGGTCGGTGTCCTCGGCGAGGGTGTCGGCGGGGACCCCGCCGACGGCGAGCAGCACCTGCCGGCGGAACGCCCCGATCGCGCCGGGGATCGTCGGCATGCACTCCAGCACGTCGTACATCCGGCGGTCGAGGTTGAAGCCGATCACGTACTCCAGGTGCTGCCAGCGGCCGAGCAGCCGCCGCCGGTTGGCGACCTTGGTGTTGCCGGAGATCGCGCCGACCCGGGGGTCGGCGAAGCCCTGCACGAGCCGGTGCACGGTGTCCGGCTGGAACACGGTGTCCCCGTCGACCAGCACCAGCAGGTCGGCCCGGGCGGCCCGGATGCCGGTGTTCAGCGCCGCCGGCTTGCCGGCGTTGGCCTGCCGGATGACCCGTACGCCGCGCAGCCGCAGCCGCTCCACGATGTCCGCGGTGCCGTCGCCGGACCCGTCGTCCACCACGATCACCTCCAGCGCCGGGTAGTCGCTGGACACCAGCGACCGCACGGTGGCGGCGATGTTCGCCGCCTCGTTGTAGGCCGGCACGATCACCGAGACCGGGGCGTCCACCACCCACGCCCGGCGTGGCCGGCGCACCCGGCGCACGTGCACCTGGGCGCAGACCACCTGCACCGCCAGCCGGGCGACGCCGAGCACCAGCGCGACGCCGAGCAGGAGGTTCATCAGGCCGGTCAGCCCGTCGGCCCCGCTCTGCGCCCAGCGCAGCACCATGCCGCTGAGCCGGGCGCCGGCGGTGGCCGACACCATCGAGTCGGGTGCCCCGACGCCCGCCGAGACGGTGGTGAACCGGTAGCCGTCGCGGGTGAGCCGGGTCAGCAACTGGTCGAGCGCCGCCACGGTCTGCGTCCGGTCGCCGCCGCCGTCGTGCATCAGCACCACCGCGCCCGCCCCGCCCTGCGGGGTGGCCGCCCGGACGATCGCCGGCACGCCGGGCCGCTCCCAGTCCCGGGTGTCCCGGTCGGCGAGGACCGCGACGTGCCCACTGCCCGCGGCGGCCCGCAGCGCGTCGTACTGCGGCGCGGTGAGGGCATCGACGGTCGACGAGTAGGGCGGCCGGAACAGGGTCACCTCCCGCCCGGTGGCCCCGGCGATCGCCTTGCGGGTCCAGGACAGTTCGGCGGCCGCCCGCCAGGCCGGCACCGCAGCGACATCCGCGTGGGTGAAGGTGTGCGAGCCCAGCTCGTGCCCCTCGGCGAGGATGCGCCGGGCCAGCTCGGGGTGTTCGTCGACCCGCGCGCCGACCACGAAGAAGGTGGCATGCGCGTGGTGCCGGCGCAGCACGTCGAGCACCTGCGGCGTCCAACGCGGGTCGGGCCCGTCGTCGAAGGTCAGCGCGACCGTCCGGGTCGGCACCCGACGGCTCACCGGGGTCGGCCCGTCCAGCCGGAGCACCGGACCACCGGAGGTCACCTGCGACGAGGCCGGCGAGGCGTACGCGTCGGCCGGCCCGGAGCCGCCGCCGACGTTGGTGACCAGGGCGTGGAAGCTGAGCGCGGCGAGCAGGGCGACCAGACCGAGCAGCAGCAGCACCCAGTGCGCCCGGGGGTCGCGGCGGGCGATGTGGCGGGCCATCGTCAGGGCTTGCCCTGGGTCTTGCTGGGCTTGGCGGTGCTGCGCCGCTCGTCCCCCAGGCCCGGCACGGTGCCGGACTGCCGGGGAGCCGGCGCGGTGGTCGGCTTCGCGGTGCGGACGGCGGTGGCGGCGGGCGCGGACGACGGCACGGGTGCCGCGGTGCTGGTCGACGTGCGGGGCGCCGGCGTCCGGCTCGGCTTCGCGCGGGGTGCGACGGGGGCGTCCACCCCGGCTTCGATCGGCGGTGACACCCGCGAGTCGGACCAGCCGGGCAGCGGCACCGTGGAGTCGAGGAAGAGGCCCGCGAGGATCAGTCCGAGGCTGGTGAGCAGGCCGAGGCCCATCGCCGTACCGGCGATGACGGTGACCCGGCGACGCCGCCCGGTCCGGTCGACGAACACCGGCGAACCGCCGGGCTGGTTCCGCATGGCTGGTGATCTCCCGATGTTTCGCGCTCCGCCGGCCGGCACGAGCCGGTACGGGGGCCCGCCGGGCGGACCCCCGTACCCGACAGCGTGCGGGGCGGGGTCGGCGTCACATCAGCCGCCGTCGGGTCGATACGGTGGCGTCACGGACGCCAGGCGGGATCCCGTCCGGTACGGCCCAGGAGGCGGTCGAGATCGGTGGCGTCGGCGGTGGTGGGAACCGGTTCGGCGAAGGCGCCCCTCCGCTGGCCGGTGTCGCCCATCCGGTCCATGAAGCCGTGCGTCGCGGCCAGCACGTCGGGCTCGACCTCGAATCGTTGGCCGGTGGCCCGGGCCAGGTCCCAGCCGTGCACGGTGAGGTCGATGAGCGCCATCGCGCCGAGCGTCTCCTGCGGCAGCCCCATGCCGGGCGAGTCACCCTCCACCGCGGCCGGGTCGGACCAGGCCGTCACCAGGCGTACGGTCTCCGCGGCGAAGCCGTCCCGCCAGCCGTCGGCCAGGTGCTCGGTCCTCGCCGACCAGTCGACCGGCTGCTTCCGGGCGAGCGCCTGGAAGTTGACCACCACGTCGTACAGGTGGTTGAGGAGCTCGCGGACGGTGTAGTCGGGGCACGGAGTGGGCCGGGAAAGCTGGTCGTCGGAGATGTTGCGGACCACGGTCGCCGTTCCGGCTGCGGCGGTGGCCAGCAGCTCACTGGTCTTCGTGCTCATGAGGGCCAGCCTATGCGGGTGCCGCGGCGCGCGGGTGCCCCTGATCGGCGGGCCACCGCCGCCCCCGAGGCCGCCCTGCCGCTCACGCCACTCGATCAGGCTGCCCTGCCGCTCACGCCACTCGATCAGCCGGCGGCGGGAGGACGGTCAGCGGCGGCGGACGGCGACCACGGCGACGTCGTCGTGGATCTCCGGCGGGGCCAGCTCGACCAGCAGCCGCTGACAGAACGCGTCCAGGTCGTCGTCCACCCGGGAGGCGACCGCAGCCAGCGCGGCCAGCCCGTCGTCGATGGTCGCGTCCCGGCGCTCGATCAGCCCGTCGGTGTAGAGCACCAGCGTCGCCCCGGCCGGCAGCACGAACTCCAGGTCGGCCGGGCGGGGTGCCCGTACGCCCAGCAGCGGGGCGGACTGCTGGACGTACTCGACCCGGCCGTCGGCGCTGACCAGGGCCGGCAGGTGTCCCGCGCTGGCCAGCCGGATCAGGCCGCTGCCGGGGTGCAGCAACAGCACGCAGATGGTCGCCAGCTCGTTCGGCAGCAGGGTACGCATCAACTCGTTGACCCGCTCCAGGATCACCCCGGGCTGGTGTCCCTCCACCGCGTACGCGCGCACCGCGTGCCGCAGCTCGGCCATCACCGTCGCCGCGTGCAGGGAGTGACCGGCCACGTCCCCGATCGCCACCAGCAGGTGCCCGTCGAGCATCACCAGCTCGTAGAAGTCGCCGCCCACCTCGGTCTGCGCGCTCGCCGGCTCGTACCGGACCGCGAGGTCCAGGCCGGCGACCTCGGGCAGCCGGCGCGGCAGCAGGCTGCGCTGGAGGGTGACCGCGATCCGGTGCTCCTCGTCGAAGGAGCGCTGCGCCTCCACCGCCGAGGCCACCGCCTGGGCCAACTGCACCAGCACCGGCGTCCGTACGGTCTGGGTGGCGGTCGGGACCACGACGTAGAGCGGCGCCCGGTCCTCCCGCAGCTTCGCCGCGGCCACGGTCACCGTGTCGTCGGCCGGCCACTCCATCCGGCCCCACGCGTCCGGCGGCTCCACCCGGACGGTGGCACCGATCGGCACCCCGGAGTCGTCGACCACCCACGGGATGACCGACGGTTCGGCGTCCGGCCCCGCCGTCACGCCCGCCAGGCAGTCACCGTCGAAGGTCTCCGCGACCACCGCCGCCGGGCTCTTGAATATCTGCGCCGCACCGACCGCCGCCGCCTCCAGCAGCCGGACGAAGTTCGGCGCGGCGTGCATCTGCACGGTGGCGTCGGCGAGTGCGGCGAGCCGTTCGGCGAGCTGCTCGGCCCGCTGTCGGGCCTGGTAGTAGCGCAGCACCGCGTGCGCGGTGGCGACCAGTTCCTCCGGCTCGATCGGCTCGGCCAGGTAGGCGTCCGCGCCCCGGGTCAGCCCCTGGGTCCGGTCCACCACGTCGACCGCGTGCGCCGAGACGTGGATCACCGGGATCGCCGGGTGGCGCTCCTTGATCCGCTCGCAGACCTCGAAACCGCTCAGGTCCGGCAGCCGTACGTCGAGCACCACCAGGTCGATCTCGTCCGTCTCGACCCGGGCCAGCGCACCGGCGCCGTTCTCCGCCTCGATGGTGACGAACCCGGCCCGGGTGAGCCAGCTGACCAGCAGGTAGCGCTTGGTGCTGCTGTCGTCCACCACGAGCACGGTCGCCCCGCCGCCCTCCACCGTCACGCTCCGCCCGCGGGGAGGAAGATGGTGAAGGTGCTGCCCCGACCGGGTTCGCTGGACAGCTCCAGCGTCCCACCGAGGATCGTGACCAGCCGCCGCGCGTACGGCAGGCCGAGGCCGGTGCCGCCCACCCGGGTCGCGCCGGGCACCTGGTAGAACTCCTCGAAGACCCGCTCGTGCAGCTCCGGTGGGATGCCGACCCCGGTGTCCGAGACCGACAGCGACCAGTGGTCACCGACCCGTTCGGCGCGCAGCCGCACCTCGCCCTGCTCGGTGAACTTGAGCCCGTTGTGCAGCAGGTTGCGCAGCACCTGGGCGAGCAGCACCTCGTCGGAACGGACCATGGCGGGGGCCGGTGGCTCCTCCACCACCAGCTCCACCTTCGGTCGGGTGGCCAGCGCCCGGAGCGTGCCGCGCAGCTGCCCGTAGAGCGCCCGCAGGTCCACCTCGGCCCAGTTCGGCTCGATCCGGCCGGACTCGGCCTTGGCCAGGTCCAGCAGCTCGTTGACCAGCCCGAGCAGGTCGGACGCCGAGGAACGGATCAGGCCCACCTGACGGGCCTGCTCGGCGGTGAGCGGGTCGGAGGCGGAGTCGGAGAGCAGCCGGGACAGCCCGATGATCGCGGTGACCGGCGCCCGCAGCTCGTGGCTCACGTTGGCCAGGAACCGGCTCTTCGACTCGCTGGCCGCCCGGAGCTGGGCGGACTTCTCGTCCAGCTCGGCATAGAGGGCGACCACCCCGCGGTTGGTCTCCTCCAGCTCCTCGGTGAGCTGGTTGTAGAGGGCCATCACCCCACGGTTGGTCTCCTGCAGCTCCTCGTTGAGGACCGCCAGCTCGTCGCGCTGGCTGCGTACCTCGTCGAGCGCGGCGATGAGCTGACCGTTCTGCGCGGTGAGCTCGTCCAGGGCGCTGCCGGGAGCGCTCCGGCCCAACTCCTCGCGGAGCTCGGCGAGCCGCTCCGGGGTCAGCGCCTGCGCGTTGGCCGGGACACGTCGGGACATCCTCACGACCGTATCTCCCTCCTCCCCCACCACGCCGAGCATGTCCACCAGACGTGCCACCGCGCCGGACTGCGGCCGGTAGCCGCCGTCGGCCAACGGGCGCACCGGCGTCAGGTCCACCTGGAGCACGAACCGGCCGGCCGCCCCCTCGGCGACCGCGAAGGTGACGTCCGCGCCGCTCGACGAGCGGAGCAGGTCCCGGGCCACCTCGCTGAGGGCGGTGGCGATCCGCACCTGGTCCTGGTGTTCCAGCCCGACCGCCGCGGCGACCTCCCGACCGCGCTGCCGGACCAGGAAGATGTCGTGCTCGACCCGGAGCGCCATCTGGAGCAGCACGGCCGGGCCGGTCACGGCTCCGCCCGGGCGACCAGGACGCAGGCGTCGTCGCGACGGATCCCGGCGTCCCGCAGCAGGGTGGCGGCCATCACCAGGGGGGCCCGTCCGGTCAACCCCGGATAGTCCGCGAGGTCCCAGCGGTCGACCACCCCGTCGCTGTGCATGACCAGCGTCGTGCCGGCCGGGAACGGGTAGTCGTACTCCCGCACGTTGGGGCGCTGGTGCCCGGCGATGCCGGGCAGCGAGACGAGACCCCGCCGCCGCTCACCCTCCGCCACCGTCATGGCAGCGATGTTGCCCAGCCCGGCGTAGCGCAGCAAGCCCGACTCGAGGTCCAGTTCGGCCACGGCCAGCGCGGCGCCCCGAGTGTGCGACATGGCGCCGTGCAGGTGTCGTACCACGATGCCCGGTGACCCGGGCGGCGCGGCCCGGAACGCCCGGAGCGCCGCGTCGGTGGCGGCGCCGGCCAGCGGCCCGTGCCCGAGCCCGTCGCAGACCAGCACCTGGCGTCGGCCGTCGGCGACCCGGACGGCGTAGCCGTCCCCACTGACCTGCTCACCGGTGATCGGCCGGGTCAGCCCGGCGGCCCAGGACGGCTCCGGCGGCGGGCCCGACCAGACCTGCACCGCGAAGACGGTGCCACGACCGGGCATCGAGTAGCTGTCGAACCAGCTCGCCTGCCGGCTGATCGCGCCGAGGCCGATGCCGAGGGTGCCGGTGGTGGAGTGCCCGTCCCGGGACGAGACGGTCAGGTCGGCCATGCCGGGGCCGGAGTCGACGGCGATCAGCTCCACCCCGGCCCGGCCCGCCCGCCGCACCGGGCGGAGCAGCACCATGCCCTCCTGCGCGTGCTTGACCAGGTTGCTGGTCAGTTCGGCGGTGAGGATGGCGAGGTCCGCGACGCTCCGCTCGCCCAGCTCCAGCTGAGCGCCGAGCCGCTCGGCCGCCCGGCGTACGCCGCTGGCCGCGCTGCCGTTCTCCACCCGGAACCAGAGGCCGGCGTCGGTCACGGCCTCGTGGCTCATCGGGACCACTTGGTGATGGTGATCCGGGTGCCCTTGCCGGGCTCGGTCCAGATGTCGAAGTCGTCCACCAGTCGGCGGGCGCCGCTCAGCCCGAGCCCGAGGCCACCGCCGGTGGTGTACCCGTCGGTGAGCGCCAGGTCGAGGTCGGGGATACCGGGCCCGGAGTCGGTGAAGACGATCCGTACCCCGCGCCGGCGGCCGTCCTCGGCGGTGATCACCTCGGCGCTGCCGCCGCCCCCGTAGATCAGGGTGTTCCGGGCCAGCTCGCTCGCCGCGGTGACCAGCTTGGTCTGGTCGACCAGCGACAGCTTGGCCGAGACCGCGGCGGTACGCACGAGCTGCCGTACCCGGACGACGTCCTCGTCGCTGCGGATCGTCTGGGTCTGCGGCACGCCCAGGACGACGTCGGCGGTCATGACCCGGCCGTCGTCTCGGCGTCCTCGTCGCCCACCGCCCCGTCCCACTCGTCGTCCCGGGACGCCGCGATCAGCTCCATGCCGCGTTCGACGTTCAACGCGGTCCGGATGCCGTTGAGCGACAGGCCCAGCTCGACGAGGGTGATGGCGACGGCGGGACGCATCCCGACCACCACCGTCTCGGCGTCCAGCACCTTGGAGATGGAGGCGATGGTGGAGAGCATCCGGCCGACGAACGAGTCGACGATGTCCAGCGCCGTGATGTCGATGATCACGCCGTGGCAGCCGGTGTCGACGATCCGCTCGGCCAGGTCCTCCTGGAGCGTCACGGCCGTCTGGTCGGACATGTCGACCTGGATGGAGACCAGCAGGATGTCGCCGATCTTGAGGATCGGCACCCGCTCCATCAGGACTCCCGACGCGGGTGGCGGCGGGTGGTCTCGACACCGGTCAGCCGCAGCACGTGACGCAGCGCGTCGGCGAGGCTGGCCTTGGTGGCGATGTCACCGAACTCGATGCCGAGGGCGACGATGGTCTGGGCGATCTGCGGGCGGATGCCGGAGATGATGCAGTCGGCACCCATCAGCCGGGCGGCCACCACGGTCTTGAGGATGTGCTGGGCGACCTGGGTGTCGACCGCCGGGACGCCGGTGATGTCGATGATCGCGTACGGCGAGCCGGTGTCGACCAGCGTCTGGAGCAGCCGCTCCATGACCACCTGGGCGCGGGCCGAGTCGAGCGTGCCGACCAGCGGGACGGCGACGACGCCCTCCCAGAGCTTCACCACCGGGGTGGAGAGCTCCAGCAGTTGCTCGGCCTGGTCGGCGATCAGGCTCTCCCGGGTCTGCACGAAGCTCTCGAAGGTGAAGAGCCCCATCTGGTCGATCAGCGCGGACCAGGCGATGTAGTCCCGGAGACCGGTGGCCGACCCGTCCTGCCCGACCAGCTCCAGCAGCGCGTCCTTGAGCGCGAGCACGCTGATCGCGGTCTCGGTGGCGGTGAAGCCCTGCCGGGCCCGCCCACGGGACAGCTCGGAGAGCACGGCGCGCAGCTCGCCGCCCTGCTCGGAGTCGAGGGCGGTGAGGCCGTTGCCGCCCGCGTCGACCATGGCGCGGTGCAGCTCGCGCACCTGGCGGCCGAGTTCCGCCCGGCTGAGCCGGCCGCGCAGCGAGGTGGCGACGATCTCCGTCCAGCGCTCGGTCAGCCGGTCGGCGTGCTGGTTCAGCAGATCGGCCAGCCGGCCGCTCTCCTCGGTGCTCAACGGCATCGTGACCTCCCTGGACTTCGAACCGGCCGGACTCTATCACCGGCCCCCTGGCAATTAGTTGCGCCACCGCAAACAATGATCGTGGGCACCGGTACGGCCTCCCGTTCTGCATGGCACCCCGTGCGTGGGATACCGTTCCACCGAATACAGGAGGTCGGCGAATGTCCCTGACGGTGCACACGGAACAGCGCGGCGACGTGGTCGTCGTGTCGGTCGCTGGCGAGCTGGACATGGCGACGGCGCCGCAGTTGCAGGACCAGATCACGGATCTGCTGGACAAGGGGCGCAGCCGCCTCGTCTTCGACCTGGCGGACGTGTCGTTCTGCGACTCCACCGGGCTGTCCGTGTTCGTCCGCGCCAAGAACAGCTGCGACGAGGCCGGCGGCGTCGTCCGGTTGGCCGCCCCGCAGCGGGGCGTGCTGCGCATCCTCGAGGTCAGCGGCCTGGTCGAGGTGCTGCACACCTATCCGACGGTGGAGCAGGCCGTCGCGGGTGACCCGACGCCGGCTTCCTCCTGACCCCAGGCTCCTCAGCGCTCGTCCTCGATGTACCGGGGACGGGCGATCACCATGCCCGCACCGGTCTGCACGGCGAGCGCCGCCAGCAGGAACCCGATGGGCGCGGTCCAGCCGCCGGTCGCCTCGTAGAGGATGCCGACCAGCAGCGGGCCGAGCGCGGCGATGACGTACCCGGTGCTCTGCGCGAAGGCGGAGAGCGCCACCGTGCCCTCGGCGGTCCGCGCGCGCAGCCCGATGGTGGTCAGGATCAGCGGGAACGCGCCCTGACCGAGGGCCAGCAGCAGCACCCAGAGCGGCGCCAGGCCGTGCGGGGCGAGGGCCAGGCCGACGTACGCGGCCGTGGAGAAGGCGGTCAGCGAGAGCACCAGCGGCCGTAGCGTGCGCAGCCGGCCGGCCAGCGCCGGCATGGTCAGCGCCACCGGCACGCCGAGCGCGGTCACCCCGGCGAGCAGCAGTCCGGCGGCCTCCGGGCGGTAGCCGGCGTCCCGGAAGAGCTGGGCCAGCCAGCCCATGATCGCGTACCCGCTGAGCGACTGCGCCCCGAAGTAGACCGCCATCGCCCAGCCGAGCCGGGTCCGCCCCGGGCGGATCCGCACCCGCGGGGCGACGGCCACCGCCGGACCCGCGGCCCGTCGCGCGGCGCGGGCCCGCAGCGCCAGCGGCACCCACGGGAGTACGGCCAGCGCGGCCAGCCCGGCCCAGACGCCCAGCCCGGCGCGCCAGGAGCCGAAGGCGTGCGCGATCGGCACGGCCGACGCGGCGGCCACCGTGGTGCCGATGGTCAGCGACATCGTGTACGCCCCGGTGACCAGCCCGGTACGGCGCGGGAAGTGCTGCTTGACCAGCATCGGCAGCAGGATGTTGGCGACCGCGATGCCGGCCAGCGCCAGCGCGCTGGTGAGCACGAAGACCAGCGTCGAGTCGGTCACCACCCGGAGCACCTGCCCGACGGTGAGCGAGACCATGGCCACCACCAGGACGCGGGCCGGCGCGTACCGGCGGACCAGCCACGGGGTGAGCGCGCCGAGGCCGGCGAAGGCGATGGTGGGCAGGGTGGTGACGAGGCCGGCCATGGTGCCGGAGAGGCCGAGACCGCCGCGCACCTCGTCCAGCAGGGCACCGAGGCTGGTCACCGCGGCCCGCAGGTTGAGCGCGACCAGCAGCATGCCGACCAGCACCAGCGCGCCCCCGGCGGCTGGCGTGGACGTCCGGGCCGGCGGTGCGGCGGCGGGCGCCGGACCGGGCGTCACGTCGGCGGTGGGCGGGGCCGGATCGACGGGGCGGCGCCTCGGCGCAGGTGGGTGGCGGGGTCATGACCTCGAACCTACAATCATGGGATGAATTTCGGCAGGAGTTGTAACCGGTGACACCCGCCGACCGTTCCGTCGCCGTGCCACCCCGCGGTCAGCGGGTCCGCGACACCATCGCCCAGCTCCGCGAGCGCATCCTGGGCGGCGAGTGGCCGGTCGGCGGGCGCATCCCGACCGAGCCACAGCTCGTCGCCGCGCTCGGGGTGGGGCGGAACACCGTCCGCGAGGCGGTCCGCGCCCTGGTGCACGCCGGGGTGCTGGAGTGCCGCCAGGGCTCCGGCACGTACGTGGTGTCGACCGACGAGCTGGCGCCGGTGGTGGCCCGCCGGGTCACCGACGACCGGATGGCCGAGGTGATCGAGGTCCGGCGCGCCTTCGAGGTGGAGGCCGCCCGGCTGGCCGCGCTGCGGCGTACCCCCGACGACCTGGCGGCGCTCGACGCGGCGCTCGCCGCCCGGGAGGCCGCCTGGCGCTCCGGCCGGGTCGCCGGGTTCGTGGAGGCCGACGCGGCGCTGCACACGGCGGTGGTGGCCGCCGCCCACAACGGCATGCTCGCCGAGCTCTACGCCTCCGTCGGCACGGCGCTGCGCGGCACCGTCGCCCAGGCCATGGGCGACGCCCTCACCCCCGAGCGGTACGTCGACCACGGTCGACTCGTCGACGCGATCCGGGCCGGCGATCCGGCCCGCGCGGCGATCGAGGCCGGTGCTTTTCTGGAGCCGCCCTCGGGGGCATAGGTTGTGCCCGACGGAGAATCGGACAGCACAGGAGTACGGATGCTCAAGGGCTTCAAAGACTTCATCATGCGCGGCAACGTCGTCGACCTGGCGGTCGGTGTCGTCATCGGTGCCGCGTTCACCGGCGTGGTCACCCAGCTCACCAAGTCGTTCCTCGAACCACTGGTCCGGGTGATCATCGTTCTGATCACCGGCAACCCCAAGGGCATCAGCGGCTCGACGCCGTCGTTCCGGGGCATCCCGTTCGACTGGGTGGCCTTCGTCAACGCGGTGATCACCTTCGCGCTCACCGCGGCGGCGCTGTACTTCCTGGTCGTCTACCCGATGAACCGGCTCGCCGAGCGGCGCAAGCGCGGCGAGGAGCCGCCGCCCTCGGCGCCGAGCGAGGAGGTCAAGCTGCTCACCGAGATCCGCGACGCGCTGCTGGCCGGCGGACAGTCGATCCCGGCGCAGCAGCGCGGCGCGCTGGACGACGTGCTGGGACGCCGGAACGAGCCGCCGCACGCGCGCTGACCGACCCCGGCACACCGGCCCCTGCGGGATTCCCGCAGGGGCCGTCCCGTGTCGTACACATGTTCGATAGAGTCCCGCCATGGAACAGCGAAAGCACTGGTGGAACGGGAAATGGGGACGGCTGGCCCGGCGGGACGTCTTCCTCCGGGCGGACGCCGACCGCTGGCACGTGGAGCAGCGGGCCGGCGGCGCCGAGGGGGTCTCCCAGTTCTACGAGTACGACAGCGTGGAGGAGGCCGAGGAGACCGTCCGCGCGCTGCTGGAAGGACCGGACAGCTGGCGCGAACTCTCCCCCCGCCCGCCGGGCGGCTGGACCCCGCCCGTTTAGCGCCGGGGTGACCCGGGAACCGCGCCTGGATGAAGCAGCAGGGCACGCAGCAGGCCGTCATCTCCCGGGTCACCACCGGCATGCGGGTGGTCGACGCGACCGGCGTCGAGGTCGGCACCGTGGATCTCGTCCAGCGCGGCGACCCGGCCGCGGTGACCGTGCAGGGACCGCCGACCGCCGACCCGGGCAGCAGCCTGGACGAGCTGATCGCCTCGACCGCCGTCGAGGAGCCGGACGTACCGGCCGACCTGGCCGCCCGGCTGCTGCACAGCGGCTACCTGAAGGTCTCCACCGATCTGGCCCGGACCGGCGCGGTCTACGTGCTCGCCGACCAGATCGCCGCCGTCACCGACCACCAGGTAAACCTCGACGTCCCCACCACCGCCCTGCCCGCCGCGGAATAGCCGGTCCCACCTGCGGTTCTTTGTGTCTCACACCCAAACTCCTGTTAGGCTGGCAGACGCAGGACGCTCTTCAGGGCTCCCGCACCCGCCTTGAGGCCCGCGCACGCGGGCCTCTCGTGCATCCGGGTCAGGACTTCGTAGCCATCGGATCCCAGCACCAGCTGTGATAGCAGCGCGCCCGGACCAGAGACCACAGCCGCTCGTTGGCCGCCACCGCCCGGGGATCGGCACCTGACCGGTGGAGCCGCTGGAACAGGAACGTGACCAGGTCGACCGCCTGCACGAGCCGACTGGCGTGCGACGGAGCGAAGTGCAGCGTATCGACGATCCTGGTGAGCCTCCTCGACCGGTAGCCACCGGTGCCCGAAACCCGGTATCGGCTCAGGTCAGCGCGATGCACGGCCGGATTGTGCACCTCGTCGGCGATGACCAACGCATACTCGTCCCGGCTCGCCGTATAGCCGTCGACTCGCTCCAGCAGATGCGACAGGACCACCTCGTGCGCGGGGCGCGCAGAGGGGCCGTACCGCTCCGCGAGGGCCAGGCGCTGTACGCCTCGAAGGATGATCGTGACGTCCTCAGCACCGATGGCCTCCATGGCCGCGCGGTAGACCGCGATCCGCGCACGAGGGGGCACCCCCTTCCACACCGAACGGGCATGGAAGATGTCATATCCATGCAGCTCGGTGTCGGCCGGCACCCCGTACGTCTTTACCGCGTGATCCATCACCTGGTCGAGCGCCTCGCTCAGTGGCATCGCCACCTTGGCCGGAACCAGCAGCGCCCCGACCCAGTAGAAGCGATCGGTGGCCGACTCGTCGACGTAGGTGAGGAGCACCAGGCGAGGGTACGACCAGATCCAGACAACGGGCGCCTCATGCGGAGGCGTGTCGGCGCAGGTGAAGCTGCATCCGCTAGCGTGGCTCGTATGTGGATGGTGATCGGGGAGCAGCACGGCACGCCGGCCGATACCGACGAGCGGGTCGCCCAGTTCACGCACATGGCCGAGGTGACGCGGCAGAGTCCCGGCTTCGTCCGCGGCTGGTGGGGCACGGACGACGACGACCCGAGCCTCGGCCACGCCCTGGTCGTCCTCGACTCGCTGGAGAACGCCCGCGCGCTGCGCCGGATGGTCGAGGAGAACGTCACCGGCGTACGCCTGCGGATCATGGAGATCGGCGTGGCCGTACCGGCGTCCTGACCTCAACGGACGGTCAGCGGCCGATCCTCGGCGGTCTCCGGCCGGTCGGCCGGCGCTTCGGAGACGGCCGGCCGGCGGCGGAAGAGCAGCAGCATGAGCCAGCCGGCGAGCAGTCCCCAGAACGCCCCGCCGACGCCGAGCAGGCTCACCCCGGAGGCGGTGACCACGAAGGTGACCACGGCCGCCTCCCGGGTGTCCGGCGCGGCGACGGCGGCCGAGACCGCGCCGGCCAGGGCGGCGAGCAGCGCCAGGCCGGCCACCGCCTCGACCAGGATCGGCGGGGAGAGCAGCACCAGGGCGGTCGCCGCGCCCGCGCCGAGGCCGAGCAGGCCATGCCGATGCCGGCGGTGACCGAGGCGATCCAGCGGCGGTCGGGGTCGGGGTGGGCGTCCGGGCCGGCGGCCAGCGCGGCGGTGATCGCGGCGAGGTTCACCGCGTGCCCGCCGGCCGACGCGCCGAGCGCGCTGGCGAGCCCGGTGACCCGGAGCGCGGAGCCGAGCGGCGCGCGGTAGCCGTAGCCGGCGAGCACGGCCATCCCGGGTACGTTCTGCGCGGCCATGGTGACCAGGAAGAGCGGCAACGCGAGCCCGACCACGGCGGAGACCGTCCAGGCCGGCGCGGTGAGTTCGACGACGGGGCCAGGTGCAGTCGGCCGGGGGCGGGTGCGGTCAGTGCGATGCCCACCGCCGCCACGGCGAGGGCGGCGGGTACCGCCCAGCGGCGGGCGAAGCGGTGCAGGACGAGCCAGGTGAGCACCACCGGCCCGGCGAGCCGGGGCACCTCGACCAGGGCCCGGACCGGCGCGGTGCAGAGCGGCAGGAGCACCCCGGCGAGCATGGCGCTGGCGAGCGGCCCGGGGATCGCGGCGACCGCCCGGCCGAGCGCCGGGACCAGTCCGGCCGCGACGATCAGCAGGCCGGTGACGAGGAACGCGCCGACGGCGGCCGGCCAGCCGCCGGGCACCGGACCGGTGGCGACCAGCAGCGCCGCCCCGGGGGTGGACCAGGCGATGGCCATCGGCAGCCGGTGCCGCAGCCCGAGCCAGACGGCGCAGAGCCCGGCGGCGACGCAGAGCACCAGCAGACCGGAGGCGGCCTGCGCGTCGCTGGCGCCGACCGCACGCAGGCCGGCGAGGACCACGGTGAACGAGCTGGCGAAGCCCACCAGGGCCGTCACGACACCCGCCAGCACCGGTTGCAGTCGACCCGCCATCGGCTCCCCCTGTCACCGGCTGTTCCGTTTACGGAACAGCGATGTGTAGCACCATAGCGGCATGGCGACGCCCTCCACACCTCCGGATCCCGCGCTCGGGTCGGTCGGCCCCCGGATCCGCGCGCTCCGCGAGGAGCGCGGCCTGTCGCTGACCGCGCTGGCCCGGCTGGCCGGCGTCGGGAAGGCCACCCTCTCCGGCCTGGAGAACGGCACCCGCAACCCCACCCTGGAGACCCTGTACGCCATCACCGCGCAGCTCGGCGTGCCACTCACCGCCGTGCTGTCCGGGCCCGCCGAGACGCCGACCGTACGGGGGGTGTCGGTCGGCGCCACCCTGCTGGAGGTCTTCTCCGACACCGACGCGACGTACGAGCTGTACCGGATGCGGGTCAGCCCCGGCCCGGCGCAGCTGAGCCCCGCGCACCAGCCCGGCGTCACCGAGCACGTCACCGTCTTCTCCGGCGTGCTGTGCGCCGGCCCGGTCGACGCCCCGCTGACCGCCGGCCCCGGCGGCTACCTGCGCTGGAACTCCGACGTGCCGCACAGCTACGCCGCCGTCGGCGACGAGCAGGTCCGCGCCAGCCTGCTGCTGCGCTACCCCCGCCACTGACCGTCAACGCGCCGGCCAACCGACCGAGGGTGCCGCCCGGGCCCAGGGGCCGCTAGCCGCGCGGACGGATCCAGCCGAGGAAGCGGGCGTCGTGCCACTCCGTGCCGGGCTACATCCGGGGCAGGCCGGGCCCTTCATCATCGCCAGCACCACCGACGGCGATGAGGTCGGCTACCTGGACGACCAGGCTGCCGGACGCATCACAAATGACATTGCTCCGCTCTGGGCGGTCTGGGATACCGTGAGGTCGGTCTCGCTGCCGCGCGACCAGACCATCGACTTCCTGAGAGAACGATCATGGCTGAGCTGACCGGCGCGCAGTGGCGCAAGAGCACCCGCAGCAGCTCCAACGGCGGCGCGTGCGTCGAGGTCGCGGACAACCTTGCCGGCGTCGTCGGCGTACGCGACTCGAAGGACCCGACCGGCCCGGCCCTGACCTTCCCGCCCGCCGCGTGGCGGGCCTTCGTCGCCCGCGTGACCGGCCGGCCGTAGCCACCTTTCGGCAGCGCCCGGCCCCCACCCATGGCGGCACTCCGCCGGCATTCGGGTGCGTTTGTTGTCGTCGGGACGACAACAAACGCACCCGTCGACCGGTGATTCATCTACGCCATCAAAGCTGTAGTCACCGTGACAGCCGGCCGGAGGGCGGTCGCACGCCGGCTCCAGGCCCCAAAAAAGCCAGCGGCTCAGGTTCGGGTGCGCGGACAGGTCGAGGGTGCCCGGGAGGCCGTGCCCGCTCAGCGGGGCGGCGCGGCCACCGGCAGCCGGTGGCGTACGGCCCAGAGAGCGGCCTCGGTACGGGACGCCGAGCCGGTCTTGCGGAGCAGGTTCGACACGTGCACGGTGACCGTACGCACCGAGATGCCGAGCGCCCGCGCCGCCTGCTTGTTGGACATCCCGGCGACCAGGCAGCCGAGCACCTCGACCTCCCGGCCGGTCAGCTCGGCGTCCGGCGGGGCCGCCGGCCGGAGCACCGCCGGTTCGAGCACCGCCGGACGCAGGTGCGCCGGCAGCGGCTCGCGCAGCAGCCCTTCCGGGCCCCGGGCGCCGTGCGCGGCGAGCAGCTCGGTCAACGCGAACGGGTTGCCGCCGGTGCGCCGCCAGACCGCGGTGACCACCGGCTCGGCGGGGCGGCTGCCGTCGTACACCTGGGTCAGCACCTCGGCCACCTCGGCGGGGGTGAGCGGCGCGAGATGCTGGCGCACGGCGCCGCGTACCCCGCAGAGGCGGGCCAGGGCGGACCGCGAGGTCCGGCGCCAGCGCGTCCGCCGGCGGCCGGGTCGCCACCACCAGCAGGGCCGGCAGCTGCGGGGCGACGGCCAGCTCGCAGAGCAGGTTGAGGCTCGCCGGGTCGAGGGCGTGCAGGTCCTCCACCACCAGCACCGCCGGGCCCGCGCCGACCAGCAACCGCACGGTACGCACGGCGAGTCGCAGCAGCGTGCCCGGAGCGTAACGTTCGCGCGGCGCGGTGGGTTGCTGGGCGAGCCACGCCAGCGCGTCCGGCGGCAGATCCAGATCGCTGGTGTCCCGACCGCTGAGGACCGCCGCCAACCAGTCGTACGGGGCCGGGTCGTGCACCCGCGCAGCCCCGGCCAACAGCACGGCGGGACGCGGGTCGAAGCGCTCCAGAGCGGCCCCGACCAGCGAAGACTTCCCCACCCCTGCGGCCCCGGTGATCACCGTTACGGCTGCCGAGGGCCGGCCGCCGGCGGCCACGGTGGACCAGGCCCGGTCGAGCTCGGCCAGCTCGCCGGCCCGCCCGACCATGGACACCGGCATCATTTCTCACACCCTACGCAGTAGTGCGTAGAGACGGCGGCAGGGTGTTCTTGGCAAGCTTGACCCCATGACGCTGATCCTCCGCTCCGCCATCCGCAACGATGTCGGCCTCGTCCGCACCAACAACGAGGACTCCGCCCTTGCCGGGGACCGCCTGGTGGCCGTCGCCGACGGCATGGGCGGGCTGCCCGCCGGCGAGGTGGCGAGCGAGATCGTCATCCGCATCCTGGACGAGCTGACCCCGCCGACAGTGCCGGACGAGGCCGCCGACGCGCTACGCGCCGTGGTGAGCACCGCCAACCAGCGGATCCGCGCGGCCATCACGGTGGACCCGGCCCGCGACGGCATGGGTACGACGCTGACCGCCGCCCTGCTCGCCGGCGACACCCTGGTCCTCGCCCAGGTCGGTGACTCCCGCTGCTATCTGCTCCGGGACGGGGAGTTGACCCAGCTCACCCGGGACGACACCTTCGTGCAGGCGCTGGTCGACCAGGGGGCGCTCTCCCCCGACCAGGCCCGGCACCACCCGCAGCGGTCCCTGGTGACCCGGGCCGTGCAGGGCGCCGACGCGCCACCGGCGGTCGGCGTGCTCACCGTCTTTCCCGGCGACCGGCTGCTGCTGTGCAGCGACGGCCTCTCCGACTATGTGGACGACAGCGCGATCGCCGCCGCGCTCGGCACGTACGGCGACCGTCAGCAGTGCGGGGAGCAGCTGGTGAAGCTCGCCCACCAGGCCGGCGCGCCGGACAACGTCACCGTCGTCGTCTCCGACGTGACCGAGGTCTGAACCCGGCCGACCGAGTTGCGCGGGTCCACCCGGCGGGTTGGGATGAGGGATGCCCATCCGCCGGTTGGCCGCCCGGGAACGACCCACCATCAGCTTTCCGCTCCAGGCGTACGCCTTCGAGGCGTCGCCGCCGGCCGCGTCCCGGGTGGACGAGTTCTGCGCCTACCTGCCCTACAACGCGGGCAACCGGACGCTGGTCGTCGAGGAGAGCGGCGCGACGGTGGCCAGCGCCTCGGCGATCCCGATGCGGCAGAACCTGCGCGGTCAGGTGCTGCCCATGGCCGGTGTCGCCGGGGTGGCCACCCACCCGCTGGCCCGGCGGCGCGGCCACGTCCGGGCGCTGCTGCACCAGCTCCTCGACGAGATGCGCGACGAGGGGCATCCGCTCACCGCGCTCTACCCGTTCCGGGCGTCGTTCTACGAGCGGTTCGGCTATGTCGGGCTGCCCCAGCCCCGGACGGCGGTCTTCTCCCCGGCCGACCTGGCCCCGCTGCTCACCGCCGAACTGCCCGGCACGCTGAACTGGGAACGGATCGGGGCGGGCTATCCGACCTGGCGGGCGTTCACCGAACGCTGCCTGGCCGAGCGGCACGGGTTCGCGGTCTTCCCCGACTTCCGGGCCATCGGACTGCGGGACCGGGACGACCGCTGGCTGGTCACCGTCGTCCGGGACGGCGGCACGGTCGGCGCGGTGACCTACCGGATCGACGACCACGGGGGCGAGCTGATCGCCGACGACCTGCTCGCCGCCGACCCGTACGCGCGGGCGTCGTTGTTGCAGTTCTTCGCCCGGCACGTCGACCAGGTGGCCCGGATCCGGGTCCGGCTGCCCGCCGACGAGCTGCCCGAACTGTGGCTCACCGACCTGGCGGTGGACGTCGAGGCGCGGATCGCCCGACCCGGTACGCCGGCCCCGATGGCCCGGTTGCTGTCCCTGGACGCGCTGGCCGGCCTGCCGACCGGGGCCGGGCGGGTCACCGTGGAGCTGGTCGGCGACCGTTGGCTGGCCGGTACGCACCTGCTCGACGGGGCCACCGGGCAGTTGGAACTGCTCGGCGCGGCCACCGCCGGGAGCGGCGTGCCGACCGCGACGCTGACCGCCGCCGGGCTCTCCGCCCTGGCGTACGGGGTGCTCGACCCGGCGGAGGTGGCGATCCGGGGACTGGGCGAGGTGTCCGCGGACGCGGCCGTCGAGCTGCGCCGGATCTTCCCCCGCGCACTGCCCTACCTCTTCGCCGACTTCTGACCCGCTCGCTTTCTCACACTCCGGTTTCCCGCTGGGGGCCTCGGGTACGGTCCTGCAAATGCCGGAATGGTTGCAAGCGGGTGCCTGGGGACTGCTGGCCGGTTCCGCCCTGTTGATCGGGGCGGTCGTCGGATACTTCGCCCGGGTGCCTCCCAAGATCATCGCTTCGGTGATGGCCTTCGGCGCGGGAGTGCTGCTCTCCGCCGTCTCGTTCGAGCTGATCGCCGAGGCGCACGAACAGGGCGGCCTGCTGCCCACCGCGATCGGCGCGGCGGTCGGCGCACTCGCGTACACCGGGGCGAACGTCCTGCTGGCCCGACGCGGCGCCCGGCACCGTAAGCGCTCCGCCGACGTGCAACCCTCCGAACAGGAGAAACCCGGCTCCGGCAGCGCGATCGCCGTCGGCGCGCTCCTCGACGGCATCCCCGAGTCGGTGGTGATCGGCGCGAGCCTGCTCACCGGCGGCCCGGTCAGCCTGGTCACCGTGATCGCGGTGTTCCTCAGCAACGTGCCGGAGGGCCTCTCCAGCGCCGCCGGCATGCGCCTGGCCGGCCGCACCAAGAGGTACGTCTTCCTGCTCTGGACGGTGATCGCCGTGGTCAGCGGCGCGGCCGCACTGGCCGGCTACACGCTGCTGGGCGGGGCCCCGCCGGAGGTGCTGGCCACCATCACGGCGCTGGCGGCGGGCGCGATCCTCGCCATGATCACCGACACCATGGTCCCGGAGGCGTTCGACGACGCCCACCTCCTGGTCGGCCTGATCACCGTCCTGGGCTTCCTGGTCGCCTTCGCCCTCTCCCACAGCTGATCCACATCCCGCCTCCCGGACCGCGCTCCTCGCCCGCCTCCCGGCCTTGTGCGGTTTCTGGGAAAGAGTGCCTTCACGACGCTGTGAAGCCACTCTTTCTCTGAAATTGCGCGCAGCGTGAGGCGGGGTGAGGCGGGGTGGGGGGTTAGGGGTGGGTTAAGAATCGGGTGGGGATTCGTGTGGGGCGGGGTGGGGCTCCTAGCATCGGCGGGTGCGTGTGAAGTCCGTGGTGCCCCTGCTCGTCCTCTGTGTCGCCAGCGCAGCCCTGCCGGCCTGCGGATCGGCCCGCCCCGACGCGGGTCGCCCGGCGACCGTGCCGGCCGCCGACACCACCGCGCCCGCCGGCTCCGCCGGCCCGACTGCCGCCCCGGCTGGCACCCCGTCGGGCACTCCCGCCGCGCGGACCGGTTTCGGCACGCCGAAGCCGAGCGCGTCCGCGAAGCCGTCAGCGGTGCCGAAGGCCGGCAACCCGGACGGGCACGCGGCGGTGCCGGCCGAGGCGCGGGCGGTGGACACCTCGCACCCGACCCGTACGGTGGGCAGCGGCACCGCCGCGAGCTGCACGTCCGCCGCGGTGGTGAAAGCCGTGGCGGCCGGCGGGATCATCACCTTCGACTGCGGTCCGGCCCCGGTGACCATCCGGATGACCGCCACCGCGAAGATCCGTAACGCCAACGGGCCGCGAATCGTGCTGGACGGCGGCGGCAAGGTCACCCTGAGCGGCGGCGGCCAGCGGCGGATCCTCTACCTGAACACCTGCGACGGCGCGCAGGGCTGGACCACCTCGCACTGCCAGAACCAGGACCACCCACAGCTCACCGTGCAGAACCTGACCTTCGCGGACGGCAACTCCACCGGGGACACCACCGAGGGCGGCGGGGGCGGCGCGATCTTCGTCCGGGGTGGACGCTTCAAGGTGGTCAACTCCCGGTTCGTGGACAACCGCTGCGACCGGACCGGTCAGGACCTGGGCGGCGGTGCGCTCCGCGTGCTCAGCCAGTACGACAACAAGCCGGTCTACGTGGTGAACAGCACCTTCACCGGCGGCGTCTGCGCCAACGGGGCGGCGACCAGCAGCATCGGCGTGTCGTGGACGATCCTGAACAGCGTCTTCCGGCAGAACAAGGCGGTCGGCACGGGCGCGAACCCGGCCCGCTCCGGCACGCCCGGCGGCGGCAGCGGCGGCGCGATCTACTGCGACGGCAACGAGTTCGCCGTGCGGGTCGCCGGCACCGTCATCGAGGACAACCACGCCAACGAGGGCGGCGGCGCGATCTTCTTCGTCAGCAACAACCGCACCGGCACCCTGGACATCGAGAGTTCGACCCTGCGCCGCAACCCCAGCGACGGCTTCGAGACGAAGGGCCACCCCGGCATCTTCTTCCTCGGCGCCCGCCTGAGCTGACGGGGGGCGTACCTCAGTAGGGGTTGCCGTCGCCGGGGGTGCGGGCCTTGAGGAGGCCGCCGGGACGGCCGGGCAGGTCGTCGTCGGTGGACATCGGCGGGCCGTCGGTGCCCTCGCCGTGCGCCATGCCGGCGAAGAGCTCCTTCAGCGCGGTGAGCGCATCGATCCTCGGCGTCCAACCCAGCTCCGTCTCGGCCCGTGCGCTGGACATCAGCGGCGCGTTCAGGCCCAGCTCCACCCAGCCGGCGTCGACCGGTTGTAGCCGCGCCCGCCAGGTCAGCGCCGCCGCGACCCGCAGCACCGGGGCGGCCACCGGCACGGTCCAGCCGTGGAAGTGCCGGGCCACCAGCTCCGGAGTCAGCACCGGGTCCGCGGCGACGTTGAAGGCCCCGCGCGCCTCACCCAGGACCGCTTTCGCGTACGCGTCGGCGACGTCGTCGGCGTGCACGGCCTGCATCCGCAGCCGACGGTTCGCGGGTACGAGCGGGATCCGCCCGTAACGCAGCAGCCGCACCGGGGCGAGTGGCCCGAGGAAGTAGCGGGTGATCTCGGTGCCGGCGTCCCGCTGGAAGATCAGACCGGGGCGCAGCCGGACCACCCGCAGCTCCGGGTGCTCCCGTTCGACGGTGTCGAGCAGTGCCTCCACCTCGGCCTTGTCCCGGCTGTACGACGATCCGGGCACCCCGGTCGCCGGCCACTGCTCGCTGACCGGGTGGTCCTTCGGGCCGGGCGCGTACGTGCCGACCGACGAGGCGTACACCAGGGCCGGGACCTTGGCGCGGACGACCGCCTCGGTCACCGCGCGGCTGCCCCCGACGTTGGTCCGGTGCAGTGTGCGCTGCTCGTGGCTGGGCTGGATCTGCCAGGCCAGGTGCACGACCGCCCGCGCCCCCGCGAAGATCGCGGACAGCTTCTCCGCCGCGCCCGGCGCCCCGATGTCGCAGGAGTGCCACTCCACCCCGTCGTACGGCGAGCCGGCGTCGGGGCCGGGCAGCCGGCGGGCCACGCCGACCAGCTCCGCACCGCTCTCCTGGCGCAGCCGGCGCAGCAGCGCCGTCCCCACGTTGCCGCTGGCCCCGACGATCACGATCCGCATACCGGCTGCCGTACCCGCTGAACCGGACTCCAATCGCGCTACCGGTCACGGGCGGGGAGCGTGATCATCCGGCGGGCTGTCACCATCCGCCCTCGAAGAAGGCCAGCAGGGCCGGGGCCGGGTCCTCAGCGGTGAGCGTGTTCGCCACCAGGACCAGGATCACCGGCAGCGACGACAAGGCCGCCAGAACACCGAACGACCGCAGCACACGCCTCGCCCGCCGGTCGGACGAGTCCGTTCTCCCCGCTCGCTTCCACAACCCCACGGCCAGGACGACGAGGGCGACCGCCACGACAGCGGCGATGACGGCCATCACGGCGTGGTACCGGGCGAAGTCACTGATCATCACCTCCACGGCGGCACCGGTCCGGCCACCGTTGCGCCCCGAGTCGGCCAACTGCTGCCTGATCTGCGTCAGCGCCTCGACGGTCGCGCTCTCCGTCGCTCCGTCCGTCAGCATGGGCAACAGCGAGGCGTAGGGCGCCACCGCCCCCTGGATGTTGGCCATCACCATCGCCAGCGAGAACGGCACGAGCAGCGCGACGACGACACCGGCCGAGGCGAGGGTGGCTCTCCTGGCTGCACCGAGACCACCGGCCCGGACGAACGCCGTCCAGAGGCGAACGCCAGCGGCGATGAGCACGATCAGCAGGACCGCGGCGATCGCCGCCTTGACGAGGTGGAAACGGAACCAGTAGTCGACCACCCGCTCCAATGCCGGCGAGAACTCCCGGTCGCCGGAACGCCAGTAGTCGACGAACGCCGCACGCAGGGCGTCGGTGAGCCGGCGCTGGTCGGCGAGGTCACCGCTCGTCGCGTCCGCCGCCAGGGCGGGCGGGGCCAGCACGAAGGCGGCGCCCAGGGCAGCGGCGAGGGCACCCAGCGTGGCGATGGCACCACCGGAGACACCAGCCGGCCGCGGCGGGGCTGTGGAACGGTTCAACAGGACTCCTCCGAGTCGATCGAGTGAATGCCCGGTGCCGCTGCCGCATCAGGCCGCGCGGTCACCTCCGGCCGCCTCACTGCTGTCCCCGCAGGTATGCGAGGACGGCGAGGACCCGGCGGTTCGTGTCGTCGCTGACCGGGAGGTGCAACTTGGCCAGGACGCTGCCGATGTGCTTGCCCACACCCGCTTCGGTCAGGACGAGCGTGCGGGCGATCGCCGCGTTCGAGTGGCCCTCGGCGACCAACGCCAGCACCTCGCGTTCCCGGGGCGACAGGTGGTCGAGCGGGTCCCGGCCGCGCAGCATCAGCTGGCGTACCACCTCGGGATCGACCACCGTGCCGCCCCCGGCCACCCGCCGCAGCATCTCGGCGAACTCCGCGACGTCGGCGATGCGGTCCTTGAGCAGGTAACCGATGGCCCGGCCCTGACCCGAAGCGAGCAGCTCGCCGGCATAGCTGTGCTGCACGTACTGGCTCAGCGCCACCACGGCGAGTCCGGGTCGGGCCGCCCGCAGCGCCACCGCCGCCCGTAACCCCTCGTCGGTGAAGTCCGGCGGCATACGCACATCGGTGACGACGAGCTCGGGGCTCGTCTCCGCCACGGCCGCGATCAGCGCGTCGGCGTCACCGACGGCGGCGACGACGTCGAAGCCGAACCGGGACAGCAGCCCGACCAGCCCCTCGCGGAGCAGCACCGAGTCCTCCGCGATCACGACGCGCACGGCAACTCCACTCGCAGGATCGTCGGCCCACCGGGCGGACTGGAGATGAGAAGCCGGCCGCCGGCCGCCGCCGCCCGGTCCGCCAGCCCCGTGATGCCGGAGCCACGCGACGGGTCCGCACCCCCGCTCCCGTTGTCGCGCACCTGGACCGTCAGAGTGTCCCCGGAGCGTCGGGCGGTGACTTCGACCTCGGTGGCAGCGGCGTGCTTCACCGCGTTGGCGAGCGCCTCCGACACCGCGGCGAAGGCCACCGTCTCCACCACGATCGTGCACCGGCCCGGGTCGGCGTCGACACGCACCCGGAGCGGGTTGCCGGCGGCCAGTTCCTCGACCGCGGCCCGCAGCCCCAGCTCCCGCAACGTACGCGGGCTGATGCCCCGGATCAGGTCGCGCAACTCCACCATCAACGCCTTGGCGTGCTCGTGCGCCGAGGCCACCGCGACCGCTGCCGGCGAGTCACCCGGCAGGTCGAGCTTGGCCAGGCCGAGCTGCATGGTCAGGCTGACCAACCGTTGCTGCGCGACGTCGTGCAGGTCCCGCTCGATACGGTGCCGCTCGGCGTCGAACGCGTCGGCCAGCCGCGCCCGGGACCGGGTCACCTCGACCAGTTCGGCCTCGGCCGGGTCCGGTTCGCTGCACAGCAGCAACCGGGCGAGCGCGCCGTGCGCGCCACCGAACGCCGAACTCAGATAGAGCAGGACGGGGATCAACACCAGCCCCAGCGCGGCACGCCCGACCACGCTGCCCGTCGGTTCCATGATCACCACGCGGTAGTGCACCGCGAACGGGGTGGAGACGACGAGCAGACCGGCGAGGCCCAGCACGCCGAGCCACACCGGCGCGACAGCCGCGAGAAGCAGCATGTACGCCACCGCACGCCAGGTCGCCGGATCGGTGTAGAGGCTGCCCCTGCGCCGCGACGGCTTCGGAGCGTCGTCCGCCAACCGCAGCCGCCACCGCTCCACGCCGGCCACGGCGAGCGCCAGCCTCGGCCCCGCCAGCGCGAGCAGGCCCACACCGAGCAGACCGAGCACTGCGGCGACCAGCACGTAGGTGCCGGCCCAGTGCAAGGGCGCCGCCTCGCCCAACCGTGCCCCTTCCGCCCGCAGCACCCCGACGGCCAGGGCCAGCGGAGCCAGCAGGCAGGAGAGCACCAGCCAGAGCAGACCCGCCACCACCGCCGTCGTCGCGGAGTAGGCGACCCCACGCCACGGCCACACCGACAGGAGGAACCGAGGCCGCATCACCGCCCCGAGCAGCGTGGTTGCCGACGTCATGGGCTCAAGCTTGCCAAGGGCGGCCGGCACGAACCAGGACACTGGATCGAGTCATCTGGTAGGGCCAGCCATACCCGGCTTCCTGGATCTGTACGGGTCGGCTGCGGTGGCCCGGGCCGAACCGGCGGCAGCGTGGGCAGCGCATCGACGGCGGCGGGAAGCCCCGATCCGGCGGGTTCCGGTAACCTGAGCGGGCGGGCCGCTAGCTCAATGGCAGAGCTGTGGACTTTTAATCCATAGGTTCAGGGTTCGAGTCCCTGGCGGCCCACTCTGCTCCAGCTCAGCGGCCCTTTCCGGGGCCGCTGTTTTCGTCAGCACGGCTCGTACAGCAGCGAAGTACAGCAGTAGCCGCCTACAGACTTGATGACGTAAACGAATCACCACTCACCGGTCGAGTGCCTTGCCGAGCCGCTTGAGGGCGTCGCGGGTGGCTGCCGAGGAGACCACCGTGTAGACCTCCATCGTGATGGCGAACTGCGCGTGCCGGAGGATCTGCATCGCCACCCGGGGGTGCACGTCCAGGTCCGCCAGGAGCGAGGCACAGGTCCGCCGGGCATCCCTGACGGTGATCCGCCTGACTCCGGCCGCGTCGCAGCGCCGGTCCCAGAAGCGGTTGAAGTTCCTTGGCTCGACCGGCCGGCCGTAGCGGGTGGTGAAGATCAGGTCCGACGGCTGCCAGGCTGGGCCGGCGGCGTCCCGGGCGGCGGTCTGCGCGGCACGGCGACGGCCGAGGGCAACGGTGCAGATATCCGGCAGCGGCAGGGTGGCGTCCGAGGCGGCCGTCTTCGTCTCCCGGTGCAGCAGTTCGGCACCGACCCGCTGGAGCTGCCGATCGATGGTCAACTCCCCCGCGTCGAGGTCGACGTCAGGCCAGGTGAGCCCCAACATCTCGCCTTTGCGCAGACCGAGCACCAGGACCAGGACGTACGCGGCGTAGAGCGGGTCGTCGTCGGCGCGGGCCGACTCCAGGAAGCGCCGCGCCTCGTCGCTCGTCCACGCCTTCCGCTTGCGCTTCCGTACCGGGGGCAGCTTCACCAGGGACGCGACGTTGCGGGAGATCAGCCCTTCGGTGATCGCCTGGGAGAGCAGCGTTCGGAGCACGGTCCGCAGGTGGGTGACGCTGGTTGCCGACGGCAGATCGCGGCAGCAGCGGCCGAGGGCACAGCAGCGACGCTGGGCGGGCTTGCGCCGCTCGTCCTTGCCCTGGGCGCAGCACTGGCAGGTCCGGCCCACCTCGTTGATCCAGGTCTGGACGTCGCTGACCCGGAGCTTGTCGAGTCGCTTCCGACCCAGCCCGGGCGCGAGGTAGAGCCGGACCACCACCTCGTAGGTGACGTAGCTGCCCGGGGCGAGGTTCGGCTTGACGATCTCGCGAAGCCAGTAGGCGGCGTACTCCCCCAGGGTCGGGGAGCGGGTCGCCACCGGGCCGGCCTTGGCCTGCCCGTGCAACTTGATCCACTTGTCGTGGACCTCCTCGCGAGTCTTGCCGTAAACCCACTTCCGGCCCCGCTTGCCGTCGGGCTTCTCGACCCAGACGTACGCGGCGAAGCCGTTCCGGTAGGGGAAGATCGAGCCTTCGCCGTTGGCGCGTGCACGTCCGGGCATCAGGCCGCCTCCTGACGTTCGACCTGCTCGCGGATGTAGTCGTCGACCCATTCGGGGAGGATGCGGCGGTACTTGCCGTCCTTGATGGAGCGCAGCTCGCCGGTGGCGATCTTCATCTTGACCTTGGAGATGCCGAAGCCGAGCAGCACGGCGACCTCGGCGGGCGAGTACCAGCGAGGGCGGAGGTCCTGGTTCATGCGGCGGCTCCGATGAGCCAGGCTTCGTGGGCAAGTTCTTCCCGGCCTATGCGGCTGCTCTCCCGTCGCTGCCTCGCGGCGGTGTTGGCGAGCAGGGCGTCCCCGTCGGAGAGCCAGCCGGACCCGATGTAGGTGAGAGTGCCGACGGTGATCGTTTCGGTGGGTCCGTCGTCTTCGGTGCGGCGGTAGGTGGCGCGGGAGTCGCGGAGCAGACCGAAGGTGACGGAGTAGCGGCGGGCCTTGGTGAGGAAGTGACCGCCGAAGCCGAGCATGTGCGCCCAGCGGCGCAGCCCGCCGTAGACGTTCGGATGGGCGTCAAGGCCGCCTTGACGGTCGCCGGCCGTTGCGGCGCCACCGCTCCCGTCGGTCTGGGTGGGGCGGCCGAGGTGCCAGCAGGCATCGATGAGGCGGGCGACGTGGTCGCCTTCCGGGTCGGCATAGTCGTCGATCGTGGCCGGGGTGAGCCGGGTCAACGAGTGCCCGGTGGCTTCCGTGGCCTTGGTGGCGTACTTCGCCAGGTAAGCGGCCACCTTGCCGTCGGTCAACTCGTCGCCAGCGGTGTTGATCCGCCGAACGTCGACCTGCTCACCCCAGGCGACCAACCAGCCCTGCGGCCGGTCGGGGTGCGCTGGCGTAGTGACCGTGATCCGCGAAGCGGCGGTGTGGACCGCCTCCTCCAGGTCGTCAACGGTGATGCCGGCCGGTGGCGGGACGAGCGCGTCCAGGTCGTCGGAATCAACGCCGTCGAGGCGCAGCAGGACGTGGAAGTGCACGGCTGCCCGGCGCTGCATCTCGGCGACCTTGCCGTGGGACACCCGCACGGGCGGCACCCAGCGGACCTTGCCGGAGGCCGTGACGACTCGCACGAAGGGGATGCCGCGCTTGCGGCAGAGGACCGCGAGTTGGCGTTCGATGGCCTGCTTGGTGCGCCGCCACAGCTCCCCGGAGAAGTAGTTCCAGACGACCTGGTGGGCGTGGTCATAGCAGTCGAGGCACAACGGCTGGCCGAGCCGCGGATCGTCGGCCTCGTGACGGGCGAAGCACGCTGCGGGCTGCCCGTGCGGGCAGGTGCCGACGGTGCTGCGGGCGTGGCAGGGGGCGGGTCGGCAGCCGCAGCGCTGCCGGTTGCGGCAGGTGTGGCGGGGGACGTGGCGGTGGTGGACCGGGCCGAAGGACGGTGCGGTGAAGGTCGCGAAGACGACCGGGTGTCGGCCGACCGAGGTGGGGACGCCCTTGCCGCCGGTCAGGCCGCGACAGACGACTTGGTAGGCGTCGCCTTGGTAGACCCAGGCGCAGTCGGGGCACTGCGATTCGCGGCGGTTGCCGCACGCCTTGTAGAGCGTCCGGTCGGGCAGCTCGTCGGTGTGCAGCTGGCCGGTAAGGCGGCCGGTATCTCGCTCGACGGCGGCGATGGTGCCGGTGAGGCGGATCGGACGGCTACAGCCGCCGGCGGGGCGGGTGTGCTCCAGCCAGCCGGAGAACTCCGGCGAGGCAGCGCGGTGCAGGACCTGGGCGTCACGGCCAACGGCGAGACCGGGCCGGTAGATGGTGAGCGGGCTGGACATGACTGTCTCCTCATCAGGGGGTGGCAGGGACGGGAGACGAAGCACCACCAGCCGTGGACGTGGGTCCGCTGGTGGTGTTCGTCGTGTCTCCTGGCACCGCCGAGAGGGCGGCTGACGCCGGAGGGCGGAATCGTGGTCGTGCCACTTCCCGCCGATGAGTCGTGTCCTTTCGCGCTGACTAAGCCTTGGACCGGCACGGGTGGGGAGCCTGGGATACCGGCATCCGGCGGATTGCCGCAGGCTGCCCCCACCCGTGGAGATACGAATCCGGGCCATCGAGGACGGCAGGGGAGACCGTGCTGGGCCGCTCAGCGGATTCGGGGAACCGGCACGGGGCCGGTGCGATCGAGAGCCGGCGGGACATGGCCCGCATCAGCGGCAGGAAGGCCGCTCGGCACCTCCGATGTCGAGACCAGCGATCCGGCAGGAAGGCCGCGCTAGCGTGCTCGACGAGCGCCAGAGTAGCACCGCGTGCCTACACGTCAACTAGTGGTAACTCCAGGCGCGGAGAGGTCATCCGGCCATCCGATGACGCGTTTGGCGGTGACGTCTCGAAGGATGGCTCCATCCCACCGGACCCCGGTAACGTCCGTGCGCCCGTATTCCGGGTCATGAGTCGAGACGTAGCTGAACTGCGCATAGGACAGATCTGCGTCGCGGAGGTCGGCGTCCCGCAGATCGCAGCCAGCAAATCGGGCACCCCGAAGAGAGGCGCCCCGGAGGTCGGCACCACGAAAATCACAGAACTTGAAGTAGTGCCCATCCAGGGTGCGATGCCGAAGATCGCGGCCAACAAACGACTGCCTCGTGGCACCGGGCAGGATGCTCATCCGCGAACCGTAGCCCGATCACCCAAAGCCGAACCACCGACTCACTTCACGCTGCGGCGCACGCGTTGCCCGCATCGGCTGGGTGTGACAGCCGGCTGCCGGCGGCCGAGCGGGAGAACTTTCTGTACGTCTATCAAGGCGGCCCTGAACGGGCCGCACGCGCCGCCGCCTGGGCGCGTGTCCGTCGCTCCGCTGGCGCTCCGACTCCGGCCACGCAACACGCCCGGCGGCTGGCGCGGAGAGCGGGAAGCCCGGGGGCCGCCGCAGACGGGATAGCGAGGAAAGCGGTGAGGTCCGTCGCCGGCGGCCGGCCGCGCCGCGCTTGAGCAGCGCGGCGCAGGAAACGCGCTACCGGGTCCGCGCGGCAAGCCCCGAGCATGGGGGCGGTGTCCGTCGAGGGCATGCCGGTCGTCCAGGAGCCGGCTCCGCAGTCGCTCACGGTTAGGGCAACTGCTCACCTGGGAGGGGGAGGGGTGCCCGCCGGTGGCCAGATCCGACCCCGGGAGCCGGCTCCGTACCGGGCGAGGCCAGGTCAACTGCGCCGCTGTGGCGGTGTCCGCCGGGGGCGCGGTCCGTGACACGAAAGCCGACTCGGTCTCTTCTCAGGGGCCATCCGTGCGTCAAGGCCGCCTTGACGTGGCGGGACGGGCGGCAGCCCGCTCCCAGAAGGGCGGATCGACGGCAGAAGGGATGGCGATGACGATGCTCGGAAGGATGACCGCAGAGTGATCTGGGAGGCACCTATTCACGGTCCTCCGCCACTAGGTCGCTGAACCGTTCCGCATCAAGCAGTCGTGCGACCAATTCCGCCTGATGGGGGTCATCCTTCTCCTTCAATAGAGTGAAAAGGTACCTGAACTGTGGGCGATCGTGCTCCCGCAAGTACCATGCGGCGTCCTCTAGTATCCGCTCGCTATGATCGGCGAGCTCTCCGGTTGCGGCATTAGCTTCGTCGAACAGCCCCTTGTGGTCGAGGATTGCGATCAATGCTCCGATCCATTGCCCGTCGGTCTCAGGCTGCGGCACAAGGTCCTTGAACGCGTCCGCCACGGATTGAATGTTTGGCAGTGTTGCATGGTCTAGGTATACGGCATTGGCGAGAATGTTGTTTGCGGCACGCACTTGTTGCACTGCTTGCGCCAGTAAGACGCAGCACCCGACCGCTGTAAATAGGATGATGTAGGGCGAGTGCTCTAGCGGTAGCAAGATCGCCAGAGTAAGCATCGGCGGTACAACAGCTACCCGGAATTCGGATTCTGAGCGAAGGCGGTCATACTCTTGATACAGGGTTGGTGCGGCAACAGCTAGGTGTGCCGCGCTGTAGCTTAAAGAATCGAGCACGGAGTCTATCGGATAGATCAGACTGACGGACCCAGGCGCCTTGGATCTGCCGAATATATTTTGGACGGCGTCGACGATTAGCTGACGGGCGGTGAGGCTAATGGGTTGCAGCGATTTTCTCGCGGTTACCAAATTCGCGAATAGTCGAATGGGTAGCCATGCGGCCCCCTTCTTAAACCTAAATCGACTCAGCGACAGCTTCTCTAGCTTGGCGAGCAAATCAAGCCCGACCGATCCGATCAGTCTGGCGGTTAACTGAGAAAGAGTGTTGGCGGCGGATCCAATCAAGAAGGCGACGGAGACTAGAAGCGGCACCGTTGCGGTCCCCGAGCCGCTAGCAAGCAGTTCTTTAATGGCAGCACCCTCAGGCGTGTCACGCAAGATTCGGTCGCTGTGAGGAGCGAAGATTGCCACGAGGACGCCGAGCCAAAGCAACCCGCTAGCGAGTGGCGCGCGAAGATCCCGCAGCCCAGGGAGGAGCGATGTCAGCAGGCCCACTTCGGCAGCCTAGCGGAGCTGCGCAACCCAAGGGCTTTCGCAGGAGCGCGGGGCTGTCACTGGACACCACGTTGCCAGACACGAAAGCCACTCATTTGCCCTGGTTGACTCGAGGGCGTTGTACCAAGCCGTCTCTGCAAGGCAGGGGTTCGAGCCTCAGCCCCACCTGGGCCCGTGCCCGATCCGTGCCCGATACAAAGGTCGATACCGGCCAGCGGAGGCCCATTGCAGAGCTTGGCCGTATTGCCCGTGCTTCGATGACCAGCCAGCACCAAGCCGGGAGGCCGTGACCCAACCCGATTCCCAAGCTGACAGTCGGCACCTTCCAAGCTGACGCAGGTCTGGGAGACCTCCCCGACCGGCAAGACCGGATGGATGTACGGTCCATCGCCATGAGCTATGACCTGATCTTTGTACCCAGAAGGGACGACCAGTCCTGGGATGACGCGTTGGAGGCGGCGGAGGAGGCCGACAGCGACGAGCGGCCAAGCGGCGAGGCTTGGGCCCGACTGGTGGCGGCGGCGCGACAGGTTCTGGGTGAGGTTTCCGTCTTCGAGGGGGCCCACAACTACGAGTTGACCCACGAGCCGACTGGCATCCAGATCAGCTACTACCCAGAAGAAGCAGCGGTCACGGTTCCCTACTGGTACCGAGGCGAAGGTGCGCGGGCGGTCGTCACGGCGATGTATCAACTCGGCGATGCCGTCCAGGCGGTCACGGGCCTACCCGGGTACGACCCCCAGTTGGAGTTGTCGTTGTCGGATGCCGTCGCGCAGGCAGAGCTTGCTGCTGGCGTCTTCGATGAGGTCGCGGCGTCGTTCGCGAAACGTGGGATATCCAGTCCGAGCAACGGCTGAGTGACTATCTGGGTGACGACAGGCACGAGTGGTGGCGGACGTGGACGGACGAGCGTGGACAGTTGCCGCAGGTGCATGACCACGACAGCACAGGTCAGCGAGCCATGTTGGTTGCCTGGGGGTCAAGGAGTCGGGGTCATCCAAGCGCCTCGTCGTAGCGATGACCGCTCAGGCTGGATAGGTGCGAAGGAACGACTGCGCCGCTGCCTTCAGGGCCGCTACCGCTTCGTCTGCCTGGTCATACGTTGCGCCCCATCCGGCATACAGCTCTAAGAAGCGATCGCCCACCGCTCGCAGTTCCGGCATTCCGGAGTAGCAGGCCTGCCAGTAGATCTCGTGGGCCAGGTCCTCGGGATCACCCTTGCCAGCAACGATGTTCGCCGCTGCCTGACGCATGAGGTGTAGCCGGGCGCCATTCTTGTCCGGGACCGGGCAGCCGAGCTCGTCCATCGCCTGCCGGAACAGGTCGACGGCCTCCCGTGACTGGCCCTTGGAAAGGCCAGCCAGTTCACGCAAGCTTGGAGAGTCGACGCCTCGGGTCAGAGCGTGAGCAGCCGTCATCGGCAGGTCATCTCCGACCGGCTCGTCCATCGCTAGCCGAATGGCAAGGTCGCGCAGCTGCTCCATGCCGCAGAGGCTAGGCGGTGCGCGGGTTGCCGGCCAAGGCGTCGACAATCGAGAGCATGCTTGGGGACGCGGGCAAGAGAGGGCAGCCCTCGTCGAAGGGTCTGGGGCACAGGTGGGGCACAAGACATCGTGAAACGTCGTCAACCAGTGCCGAACCATGGGAGCCCGAGACGCCGCATGAGCAGGCGTGCAGGGCTGATCCCGCTGGTTGCGAGCTTGCGGCTCTTAGTTCCGCTTCAACTCCCCGAGCTATGGACGCCCGGCTAGCCGGGCGCATCGAGGGCCAGCAAGGATGCGGCCGTGGCGGAAGTGATGACCTTATTCATGCGGTCCGGCGAGCCGGTGGCACAGCGCCTCCTCGACGAGCTGGTCGCGGAGCTGCGGACACGGTATCCGGTTGTGGCTGCTACGCCGGCTGGTGATGGTGTCGGGTGGGCCTCGTGCGAGTTGTCCAGCGACCGCGACGTTGCAGGGGAAGCCCGCGTTCGATATGCGACGGTCGTGGCCGCCAGCGAGCGCACGACTCCTGTTGCTCTGCGGGTGGTTACCCGACCCGATGCCGTCAACAACGCCGTCAGCAACGGACTCGATCAAGGCGGTCCCGCCGACTTAACCCTCTGTGACACGCTCGCGGAGGTCACTACATCTGGCTACCTGCTTGACTGGATGATCGTCCGAAGCATTCACAGGCTGACCTGCGAGCGGTGGGCCGCCATCCTCCACACCGAGCAAGCAGGCTTCGGCACCACGACTCCTGAGTCCGAGGCATAGCGACCGTCGACAGCAACGGCGACAGCAACGGGTAGGTACGGGGACGCCGCCGGCCGCCGATCGCCGACAGTCGCCCGAGGTCGCGGACACGGGCGGACCTCGCCGGACGAAGCGCCCAGAACTTGTAAGCGAGATGTCGCGCCTGGGCTGGCGAGCGGGCTTATCGGGGCAGCGGGTTGGCGACGTAGACGCCCTTGCCCTGCCGGCCGTCGATCAGCCCTTCGGCCTTGAGCAAGAGCATCGCGGCCCGGATGACGGTGTTGCTGACCTTGTAGTGCTCGCAGAGGGCGGCGAACGACGGCAGCTTGTCGCCCGGCTTCAACTGGCCGGAGCTGACATGCTCTCGGATATCCCGGGCGACCTGTAGGTAGGCAGCTTCAGACATAGGTGGTGCTCCCAGCTTGGCGGCTGGTGCAAGCAGACCACACCACACGCTCGACTTACAACGCTATGTGTCACAGCTGTTGACCCTGCGCACATTGCGTCCTAAGTTGCTCGTGGGGCTACCCAGCTTGGCGGCCGGGTCGTCCTGCCGTGGGTGCCCTGTCTCCGGACACGGCTGACCGGGTGCCCACGGGACCCCAGGCGTCGGCCGGAGGCGTGATGACCAGACCGAACGATGCAACTGATCCGACCGCAGGTGCCGTGCCGGATACCGGGTACCACCAGAGGCAGGACAACAGCCGGCGGCGCGTCTCCTACGACGAGTACGTCCTGGCGGTGGCGCTCACCCTCGCCCGCCGGCACCGACCCGTCTGGTCATGGCAGCACTGGCGCCGCATCTGCCGCTGCGGAAGCGGCCTACCCTGCCGAAACCGTCATCCCATCCCGATCAACCGCGGCCACTGGCCGAGCCAGGCTGCGCCGCGATGACGACCCACCTTCCGGTCACCCCTACCTGGACGTGCGGCGGCTGCGGTGCTGACTGGCCGTGCCTGACCCGGCGGCGGGAACTGCGAGCCGAGTACGACCGCGCCCCGGTCTCGCTGGCCCTCTACCTGGCCACCCAACTCGTCGACGCCGCCCAGGACCTGGCCCACGTCCCCGCCGGCCACCTGCACCAACGGTTCCTCGGCTGGACCCGATGAGCATCCTTCGACCCGGCGACGAGAAGTACCACTACAGCGACGGCTCCCACAAATGGATCCCGCCGGACCCCGACTACGACCAGGACGTCTGGAACGAGCAGGTCCGCCAGCACAAGCACGGCCACCTCAGGAACGAGCGCCCCAAGGTCCGCATCCAACGCCTCGTCTGATGCCAGCAGTACAGCAGCGAAGTACAGCAACCGTGCCAGCCGCATCAGGCCGGCAACGACGAAGACAAGCCCGATGACCTCGGACCACACCGCAGACGACCAGGCCGCCGGCAATCCATAGGTTCAGGGTTCGAGTCCCTGGCGGCCCACTCCTTCCGCAGGCCGGCCACCCATCCACCGGTCTTTCGCTTTGGTGCGCGTGGCCCCGTACAGCGGCGAGCCGGTCACGCAGATGCATGTCACCATCGACCCATCTGAGGTACAGTTTTCTGTACTTCTCATGGAGGTGGTCATGCGGACCGTGAATTTCACCCAGCTACGCCAGAACCTGGCCGCAGAACTCGACAGCGTCATCAACGACGCGGAGGAAGTGGTGGTGACCCGATCCGGCCACGAGCCCGTGGTGATCGTGCCGCTTGCGGAGTACGAGTCGATGAAGGAGACCGAGTACCTCCTGCGCAACCCGAGCAACGCCGCCGCACTGCGCCGATCGATGGCGGAGCTGGAGAAGGGTGATGCGGCCGAGCGGGAGCTGGTTGACCCGGCGACCGTGCGGGACATCGCGTGAGGTTGGTCTTCACCGCGACGGCGTGGAGCCAGTACCTCAGCCACACGGACCGAAAGCTGGTCAAGCGCATCAACGATCTCATCGCGGACGTGATGCGCAACGGATACGAGGGCATCGGCAAACCGGAGCCCCTGCGGGGAGAGCTGTCCGGCTTCTGGTCCCGCCGGATCGATCGCGAACACCGCCTGGTGTATCGGATCACCAAGGACGACGTCGAGATCATCGCCTGCCGGTACCACTACGGCGACCGATAGCGGACCGAACCGGCACCGGCAGCGGCCTCATCCCCCACCTCGGCTGCAGGGATCAGAGAGCCACCGCGGGCGGCGTGGCATCCACGCCGGTGTGGTCGCGCGGCCGAGCCCTGTCGTACGAGGTTTGCAGAGGTCCCCTGTCCCGCCCTCGCCGTCGTGGATCTGCACCCGGTGGTGTGCCGTGCCCTGTGCGCCGTCACCTGTGTGCTGTGCTGAGCATGCGGTGTCTGCCGGGGAGTCGAACCCCTGCGCCTGCCCTCGGCGCGCCAGGAGGTGAGCCGGATTACAGCCGGCCCTCTGGTCGTGCACGCCTCCACGTCGGCTACCTGCTCCGCAACCCCTCAGTCCAGCAGCTCGACCTCCCAGTTCGTCCGCTGGATCAGCGTGTCGACCTCCCGGATCTGCCGGGCCAGGTCGTCCGCCTGCCTGCGCAGTTCGGCCACCGGCAGCGCCGGGATCATCTTCAGCTCCGACCGTAGCTGCCGGTAGCCGCGCTGGCCTTCACCGCCGGCGGCGTCCGCAGCGACGGTGACCACGCGGTGCCGCAGCCGGAGTACGTCCCGACGGGCGAGCGCGTCGGTGAGCGTGCCCGCACCCTCCACGAGAGTGGCGGCGTTGGTGCGGTTGATCCGCCGGATCAGCGACTCCAGCTCACCGAGCGCCTCACCGGCCTCCGTGAGGAGAGCCGAGGCGTCCTCGGCGGGTGCCTCGCCCTCCTGGTAGCGGGCGCTGGCCGTGATGCGGGCACGGAGTTGTTCGGCGCGGCGCGCCGCGTCCGCGCGCAGCGCCAGGGCCTCAGCGAGCTTCATGGGCACCAGTATGGCCGGTGAAGATCAACGCCGCGCTCGCATTTTCCTTCCGAACCCGCCAGTTCCCTCCCGGGCCACGGCACGAGAGCGGGCACTCGGCCCGGGAACCGAGGCACACCGCGGGCGGTCGGTCACCTGGCCGCGCGCTCCTTGGCATCCGGCCAGGGTGGCATGTCGTCGAGGTCTTCGCCTTCCTCGGCCCTGACCCACCACCCGGTGTCGTCGACGTAGTGCTCGAACCATGCCGCCAGGCTGGGGGAATCGACCCACCAGGCGGCATCGGGATCCCCGGGATTGGGTTCGAAGAGCAGGACGGTCCCTTCCTCACTTCGGCAGTCGACGCAGGCATACATGCCACAACCCCAGTCCAGGATCGGCAGGACGCCCTCCGGCCAGGCCCAATCGGTACCGGCGTGGTCGGCCCGGGCTTCGAGGTAGCGCTCGACGGCCTGTTCGGATGTCGGTCCGCCCGTGAGGCTCAGTAGTTGGTAGTCGGGACCGAAGCCACCGTTCGCGAAGTCCCGATAGATCGCTGCCAGCAAGGGGTGCAGGTGGAATCCGAGGCGCGCCTCGGCATCATCGATCCCGTCCTGGGTGAGCGGGGCGGCAGGCGGCATGTCCGGCTCGTCGTCGCGAGCCCGTGCGGCGATGCGAGCCAGGAGTTCGGTGTAGTCCGTCACGCGAAGGATCATGCCGTGGACGGGTGTCAGTTTCGCCACGGCGAGGAGCCGCGGACCATCAGGCAGGAGACAGTGACCGCAGGAGGTGGCTGGTTCAGGCGATGAGCAGGCGGAGGCCGAGTTCCGCCGCGTCGAGGTCGAGGAGGTCGCGGTTGCGTTCGGCCCACCGACCGGAGGCGAGGTCGGCGCGGAGGCGCTGCACGGCCCGCTGCTCGGCGTCCGGCCCGACCGTGGTCCAGACCGAGATGCCGCGACGGACGTTCTCGTCCAGGTATGCCTCGGGGCGGCGCCAGTAGGCCTCGAAGAAGCCGTCGACGCAGTCCCACGGGATGGGCACCGGCTCGGCGCGGGCTCCGATCGCGTCGGCCAGCTCGGTCAGCGAAGGCTTGCCGACCAGCATGTCGGCGACCTCGGGAAGATAGTCGCGGGTGAGCCAGAACCGGTGCAGCCAGGCGGCTTCGCCGGTGTCGGCCGTGAACACCACCACCCGCCGGGCGACCCGCCGCAGTTCCCGCAGGCCGGCGATCGGGTCCTGCCAGTGGTGGATGGTGGCGAAGGCCAGCGCCGCGTCGAAGGAGCCGTCCTCGAACGGGAGGTTCTCCGCGGCGGCGGCCACGCACGGTGCCGCGCCGGCGGGGCGCTGCGCGCGCATCAGCGCCGACGGTTCCACCGCGAGGACGTCCCGGTCGGTGGGCTCGTAGGAGCCGGTGCCGGCCCCGACGTTCAGCACCGTCCGCGCGTCGCCGAGCGCGGCCCAGACCTGCGCGGCGATCCGCGGCTCGGTCCGCCGGGTCACCGTGTACGTGGCCCCGATGGTGTCGTACAACTGAGCGTTGGACATGTCGCCGCCTCCCTGGACAGTGGATCCGCACGTCTGGTCCCGACAGTGCCATGGAAAGCCGTGACGGGTGACCCCGACAGCGCGACAGTGGTCAGACCGGAGACCGCTGTGGACGGCTACGGCGTCCACCTGGAGCCGCCCGACTGGCCGGATCACTGGCGCGTCCCGGCCGAGCGCAGCCGCTCCGCCAGCACCCGGCACCGCTCCCCGAGCTCCGGCGGCTCGACCACCTCGAAGTCGTGCCCGAGCAGCACCACGTGCATGAGGACGAAGTCGAGGCTGTCCGCGCCGCTGACCACCTCGCAGCGCCCGCTCCCCGCCGACCGTACGACGGCCGCCGAGGCCGGGACCTGCGCGCGTACCGTGTCGGCGGGCGCGTGCACCAGGAAGCGGGCGCGGTGCCGGTAGGCCCGGCTGGCCACCGCCTCCTGCACGTACGTGGCCGCGTCGGGTGCCGCGCGCGGGCGGAACCGCCAGGTCCGGGCGGCCACCCCCCGCATCCGGTCGACCCGGAAGCTGCGCCAGTCGGCGCGGTCGAGGTCGTAGCCGAGGAGGTACCAGCGCCGGTCGGCGGCGACCAGGCGGTACGGCTCGACCCGCCGCCGGCGCAGCTCGTCACCGGACGGGTAGTCGAAGCCGGCCTCGACCTCGTCGCGGCAGGCCCGGGCCAGGGTCATCAGCACCTCGGGGTCGACGGGTGCGCGTCCGCCGCCGAAGGACTCCACCGCGCCGGAGAGCGCGCGTACGTCGTGCCGCAGCCGGGCGGGGAGGACCCGGTCCAGCTTGGTCAGCGCCCGCAGCGCGGCGTCACCGGTGTCGTCGACCGCACCGGCCAGCAGGGCGACCGCAGTGGCGATCGCCTCGGAGTCGTCGAGGAGCAGCGGCGGCAGGTTCCGCCCCGGACCGAGCCGGTAGCCGCCGCCGACGCCCTGGTCGGCGTGCACCGGATAGCCGAGCGCCCGCAGCCGTTCGACGTCCCGCCGGATGGTGCGCGGCGTGACGCCGAGCCGCTCGGCGAGTTCGGGGCCGGTCCGGACCGGGTGTTGCTGCAGCAGCCCGAGCAGGGTGAGCACCCGCTCCGTCGTACCGCGCTCGGCACCGCCTGCCCTGCCCATGTCGCTCAGCCTAGGCAGCAATAGCGGACCGATCCTGTCCGCCAGGCATGTCAGGGTGAGCGGGACGGACACCACGACGAACGGAGCAGGCACAGTGAGCCGGCACATCCAGGTCACCTTCGACGCACACGACCCGCGGGCGCTGTCGTGCTTCTGGCGCGACGTGCTGGGCTACGTACATCCGGGGCCGCCCGGCGTCGAACTGCCGGCGGGTGCCGACCCGCTGGCCGCGTGGGACGACTTCCTCGCCCGGACGGGCGTACCGGAGCAGGAGCGCAACTCGCGGTCGGCCATCGAGGATCCGGACGGACCGGGACCACGGCTGTTCTTCCAGCGGGTGCCGGAGGGCAAGGTCGCCAAGAACCGGGTGCACCTCGACGTCCGGGCGGCCCCCGGGCTGCGGGGTGCGGAGCGGATGGCGGCGCTGGAGGCCGAGTGCGACCGGCTCGTCGCGCTGGGGGCGACGCGGGTACGCCGCGAGGAGCCGGCGCCACCGATGAGCGCCGGTCACCTCGTGCTGACCGACCCCGAGGGCAACGAGTTCTGCCTGGACTGAGGCGGGTCAGCGGCGGACGCCGACGCCCCCGTAGCCGTGCGACACGCCGGCGCGCGGCTCGCCGTCGGGCCGCCACTCGGCCAACCGGACGAGGCCCGGCTCGACCAGGTCGTACCCCTCGAAGAAGCGCGCGACCTCGGCGTGCGGGCGCGGAACGAGCGGCGCGCTGCTCTGCCGGTAGACCGCCTGGCCCTGGGCGGCGCCGACCGGCGGCGCGCCGTCCAGGGTCAGGTGGGAGACCGCGAGCAGGCTGCCCGGCGCGGTGGCGTGGCGCAGCAGGCCGACCGCGGCCCACGGGTTGTCGGCGTCGACCACGAAGTGCAGCACCGCGGCGAGCAGCACGGCCACCGGCCGGTCGAAGTCGATCAGGCGGCGGACGTCCGGGTCGGCCAGCAGGCGGCCGGGCCGCCGCAGGTCGCCCTGGACCACCACGGTACGGCCGTCGGACGGCAGCAACCGCCGGGCGTACGCGACGGCGACCTCGTCGTTGTCGACGTAGACCACCCGGGCGTCGGGGGCGAGCGGCCGGACGATCTCGTGCACGTTGCCCTGGGTGGGCAGCCCCGCGCCGATGTCGAGGAACTGCCGGATGCCCCGCTCGGCCGCGAAGCGGACGGCCCGGCGCAGGAACGCCCGGTTGGTCTGCGCGGCGACACCGGTGTCCGGGAAGATCTCCAGCACCCGCTGGGCGGCGGCCCGGTCGGCGGCGAAGTTGTGGCAGCCGCCCAGGTAGTAGTCGTACATCCGGGCCACGTTCGGGCGGGCCTCGGCCTCGGTCGGGGTGGTCGGCGGCTCACCGGTCACGACAGGGTTCCTCCCTCGACGGACGTCCTCGCGTCCTGATGTCTAGCACCCTGCGCGACACACCGCTGACCCGTCGTGTCCGTGATCCGGCTGCGCCCGCCCCTGACCTGGTACGACGGTGGGAGCACCGATCGTCGAGGAGGAGATGGCGATGACCAGTCAGCGAGAGACCGTCGAGGTCGACCCGGTCCTGTTCCGCGCCGTCTACGACTCACCCGCGTCGCTGCCCGGACGGCACACCTGGACCACCCCGGAGGCCGACGTACGCCGGCTGGAGAAGCTGCTCGGCATGCCGGCACGGAGCATCGGCGCGCCGCTCTGGGTCAGCGGCGACCAGCCGGACTGCCCGAAGTGCGGTCGCCGGGTCAACTGGTACGACATCGTCGCCTCGGCGCTGCACGGCGTGCACGACCGGGCGATGATCGCCCGGGTGATCCTCGGTGACCGCAAGTACGTCAACACCGAGGTCCCGGCCGCCGTCCCGGGCGTGTACTGCGCCGACTGCCGTACCCCGATCGACGGCCTGCGCAGCTTCAAGTGCCACAACTGGGCGTACGCCTTCGAGGCGCTGGAGGCGGTGATCGAGCGGATGTCCGGCGCGTCCGCCGATTGAGGGCGGACCCTCTTCTAAGCTTTCTGCATGGGCATGACGGATGTTCCGGACATCAGCGTCGAGTGGTACCGCGATGTCGTGGACTTCGCCGACGCCACCCCGCAGCCGGTGCACTGGTTCGCCACGCACTTCACCGAGGGCGCGCTCCTGCTGCTCGGTCTGCTGCTGGTGGTGGTCGCCGCGCCGAAACTGTTCCGCCCCGACGCGCGGGGACGGGCGCTCGCCCTGGCCGCCCCGCTGACGGTCCTGGTGGCGTACGCCGCCAGCGAGGGGATCAAGTCGCTGGTGGCCGAGGACCGGCCCTGCCGTACCCCGGCCGACCTGGTGATCGTCGCCGGGCACTGTCCACCGGTGGGCGACTGGTCCTTCCCCAGCAACCACGCCACGATCGCGGGCGCGCTGGCCGCCGCGACCCTGCTGCTGCACCGCCGGCTCGGGCTGCTGGTGGCCGCCCCGCTGGCGCTCCTCGCCGCGATCTCCCGCACCTTCGTCGGGGTGCACTACCCGCACGACGTGGCCGCCGGCCTCCTCCTCGGCGCCCTGGTCACCGCCGCCCTCACCCCCCTGGTCGCCCGCCCCCTCGCCGACGCCCTCCGCCGACGGACAACCCGCACCCCCCACCCCCTCACCCACCCCACCCCCCGCCCCTGACCCACGCCCCTTCCGCCGCGCCGCGCCGCGCGCTTCCGCGCGCCGCAGTTTCACGGAAAGAGTGGCCATTTCACGCGCAATGACCCCTCTTTCCGTGAAAGTGACGGCACGTGGGCGGGCGGGGCGGGGCGGGTGGGGTGGGCGGGGTGGGGGCGGTGAGAGGAGGGGCGGGGGTCAGGTGTGGGTGAGGAGGGTGAGGGTGAGGGTGGTGGCGGTGATGAGGAAGGGGCCGAAGGGGAGGTGGCTGGACCAGCGGGCCCGGCGGGCCGCCAGTAGGAGCAGGGCGACCAGGGCGGAGAGGGCGAAGGTCAGCACCAGGCCGGCCAGCAGGACCGGCCAGCCGTACCAGCCGAGCAGCGTGCCGACGCTCAGCGCCAGCTTGGCGTCGCCGAGCCCGAAGCCGCGTCGCCCCAGCAGCAGCGTGGTCGCCGCGAACCCCAGCGCCAACCCCACGCCCGCCTCCGTGGCCCGCAACCAGGGCGTCGGCCCCGCCCCGGCCAGCGCGGTCAGCCCGAGCAGCACCCAGGTGCCCGCAGCGGCCGGATAGCTCAGCCGGTCCGGGAGCCGGTGCACGGCCGCGTCGACCAGGGCCAGCGGCACCGCCCACACCAGCCACCAGGCCAGCGCCGCCCGCTCGCCGACGGACCCGTCGACCAGCGCGACCACCACCAGCGCCGTCAGCAGCGCCGCTTCCACCACACCGGGCGGCGCGCCGATCCGTCGCCGGCAGTCGGGGCAGCGGGCCGCCGGCCCGAGCGCCGGCAGCGGCCGGTCCAGCCCGAGCGGCGCGCCGCAGCCGGCGCACCCCGCCCGGTCGACACACCCCGGGGGTACGGCGTACCGGGCCACCGCCAGCCGCACCAGCGGCCCGACCGCCAGGGCGGCCAGCAGCTGTACGCCCCGACGGGCGGCGGGCGCCCGGCGGGCGCACCGCGGGACGAGCTGTCAGCGGCTGGCGCCGGTGCGGCGGGAGCGGCGGCCGGCGGCGGGCCGGGAGCGACCGGCGGCGAGGCGGGCGGCGGTGCGGGGGTGGCAGGAGGACGGGGACCGGTCATGCCGAGTCCGCCGGGTCGTCGCGATGCGTTCCAGCATGGAGCACGCAGCGTAGTTTTCGGCCCGCCGAGGTCCGGTCCGGGACGTGGGAGCCGGCGGGATCGCCGGTCCGGCCGGGACCGGATGGGATCATCGCCGGGCCGGCACCTCGACGGCCCGGCAGGGCAGGATCGGGGCGGGACGGATCGGACCAGAGCCCACTTTGCCGCCCAATCCACCGGCGGGACACCGCCCTCTCCCCGGAGCGCCCCGGCCCACCGGCCGCACCCCGCCGACCGGTGGCAATCACCGGCCGGCGCTCCGGCGTCATCCTCCGGACACCCACCCGTCACCACCACCCGTCATCACTGAGCGTGTTCACACGAATTGCCTCTGTTGCATCGGCGGACGTCAGCCTATGCTCGCCCCTTGGGTACGACGCAACCCCCGATCAATAGGCGTCGGAGGCCGACGGAGACAACAGGTTCCGGATTCGTAAAAGATCCGTACAGGTAAATGCAGCGGCAGTGAGACGAGCCCGGTGGCGCACATCCGGGCGCACTTCCGCCTGCCCGGAGCAGCGCGGTTCCGGCGGCTCCGGGTCGCCACCGAGGAGGGCGAGGCGTTGCGCACACGGCATTCCCGCCGATGGACGATCTGCCTGCTCAGCCTGGCGATGCTGGGCGGCACCAGTGGCTGCGGCACCCAGCGGGACACGGCGGTGACGCCGCTGCCCCGCCACCACACCAGCCCTTCCGCCCATTCGGACGCCGACCAGCAAGCCGCCGGAAAAGCCGCCCTCACCGCCTATTCCGGCTATCTGGACGCGTCCCGGGAGGCGAGCGCGCGCAGCGATCCACGGCACCCCGCGCTGGCCAGGTTCCTCGCCGATCCGCTGCTGACCCGGGTGCGGCTGGCAATTCGTGACGCGAAGGAGCACGGCGCGATGCGTACCGGAAAGCTCGTCTCGGATCCCACCGTGACCTCGGTCGACCTGGCCGCCGACCCGCCCACCGTGGAGATCCAGGACTGCCTCGACGCGACCGGCTACCGGCTGGTGTACGCCCGGGACCATCGGGTGGTCCCGGGGACGGGTGGCGGTCGCTATCTGGCGACGGCGACCGCCACCCGGTACCCCGACGGCCGGTGGCTGATCAGCACCGGCGCCGCGCACGAGGACCAGCCGTGCTGACCCCGGGCCGCGCCGGGACGCCGCGCCGGCTCCTCGTGGCGGCCGGCCTCGCCCTGCTGGTGGCCCTCTCCGGCGTCCCCGCCTCGGCGGCCCGCCCCGGTGACCCGGGAGCGGAGTGCCCGCCCGGCCAGAACGACTGCTCGGTCTGGGACGACGACCCGGGCGTGCCGGGCGACCCGGGCGGGGGCGGCGGGAACACCGGCGGCGGAGGCAACACCGGCGGTGGTGGCGGGGCCGCCAAGTGCCAGTGGAACGGCCGGGTCATCCCCTGCTACGACGACGTCCTGGGCTGGTTCAACACCGGCGACGGCTGCTACTACAAGCTCGCCGAACCGCAGCCGACCGCCCCCGAGGGCAAGCAGTGGTACCTGCAGACCTGCAACGGCGGCGACCTCGGCGCGCAGACCGTGGTGCTGCGGGACGGCCCGCCGCCCGGCTACGGCGCCCCGCCCGACCCGGAAGAGCTGGCCCGTCGGGCGCTCGCCTCGATCAGCCTGCTGCCGCCCCGGATCGCGGTCGCGCCCCGGCGGAGCAAGGGGCCGGGTCTGGTCGGCCTGCCGGTCTGGATGTGGGCCAGCAAGGGCCCCAACTACTTCGGGCCGCTGACCAAGTCGGCCTCCGACCGGGGGCTCACGGTCACCATCACCGCGAAGGTCGACTCGATCGTCTGGGACATGGGCGACGGCCAAGAGGTCACCTGCCACGGCCCCGGCACCCCGTACGACGCGAAGGGCGGCCTGGCCGGCCGGCCCTCGCCCGACTGCGGCTACGACGGCGGCTACCAGCGGGCCGACACGTACCGGGTCCGGGCCACCACGCACTGGTCGGTGCACTGGGAGACCGGCGACGGCTCGCCCAGCGGTGAACTCCCCCAGATCCGGACCAGCAACACCATCCCCATCCAGATCCAGGAACTCCAGGTGGTCGCCCGATGAGCATCGCAACCCGGAACGGCACCCCGGTCGACGCGCCGGTCGCGCCGCCCAAGGTGGTCCGGCAGCGGCGGGTACGCCCCGGTCTGCTCGGCCTGGCCGTGCTGCTGATCGCCCTCGGTGGGCTGGGTGCGGCGTTCGCGGTCACCTCCGTCCGGGCCACCGGCAGCTATCTCGCGGTGGCCCGCCCGGTCGAGGTCGGCAGCCAGCTCAGCGCCGACGACCTGGTCGCCGTGCAGGTCTCCGGCGGTCAGGGGCTGGCCCCCGTGCCGGCCGCCCGGATCAAGGAGGTGGTCGGACTGCGCGCCGCCGTGTCGCTGACCCCCGGCACGCTGCTCACCGCCGGACAGCTCACCGACGCCCCGCTGCTCGGCCCCGGCCAGCAGCAGATCGCCCTCGGCCTGGACACCAGCAAGGTGCCCGCCCGTCGGTTGCACCCCGGCGACAAGCTCCTGCTGGTCAGCACCCCCGATGACAACGCGCAGGGTTCCGCGCGCGCCGGTGGCACCCGGTTCGAGGCGACCGTGATCGACACCGCCACCCCGCAGAACGACGACGTGGTGGTCTACCTGGCGCTGGCCGTCCGGGACGTACCGGCGGTCGTGGTGCTGGCCGCCGACGACCGGATCGCGGTCGTGCTCACCCGGGCGGCCTGATGGCGATCATCGCGCTGGTCTCGGCGAAGGGCTCACCGGGCGTCACCACGTCCGCGCTGGCCGCCGCGCTGAGCTGGCACCGGCGGCTGGTGCTGGCCGAGTGCGACCCGGCCGGCGGGTCCGTCCTCGCCGGCTATCTGGGCGGGGCGCTGGACGGTCCGCGCGGCATCGGTGAACTCGCCGTCGGCGAACTGCGCGACGGCAACCTGGAGAGTGCCTTCTGGTCGCAGCTGGTCGACCTGGACGCGCCGAAACGGGAACGGCTGCTGCTGCCCGGCGTGGTGGACCCCGCCCAGGCCGGCAGCGTCACCCCGCTCTGGCAGCGCTTCGCCGACTTCTTCACCGGGCTGGAGAAGGGCGTCCCCCCGTACGACGTGCTGGTCGACTGCGGGCGGCTCCAGGTGGCCGGTCCACCGTGGCCGGTGCTCCGGGCCGCCGCCGTGGTACTGCTGGTCACCCGGGCGAAACTGCCCGACCTGTCGGCCACCCGGGCGACGATCCGGGCCATCGAACGGGACTTCACCGAGCACCGGGTGCCGCCGGGCACGCTGCGGCTGCTGGTGGTCGGGGACGGCCATGGCAACGCTGAGATCAGCAAGGCGCTGCGGCTCCCGGTGATCGCCCGGCTGCCGGAGGACCCGCGTACCGCCGAGGTGCTCAGCCTGGGCGGCACGGTGCGGGCCGGACGGCCGCTGATGCGCGCGGCCGGTGCCCTGGAGGTGCCGGTCCGGGCGCTGCTGGAGCGGCGGCTGGCCCGGCTGGCCTGGCCGGTCCCGCAGAGCACGCCGCAGCTGCGGGCCGGCAGCACGCCGGGGGTGTCCGGTGCGGTTTGAACCGGTCTCCCACGACCCGCGCGGCCAGCAGCCGGGAGCCACCTCCACGGTGCCGCCGATCCTCGCGGCACCGCCGAACGGTCGCCACCACCACGCCGCGCCCCCGGCCGCCCTCCCCCCGCCGCCGCCCCTCGCCCCGCCGCGCCCCCGGGTGGACTTCGCGGTGGTCCGGGAACTGCGCCGGGAACTGAGCGAACGGCTCACCCTCTGGCAGCGCGGCCGGGAGTTCGACGCGGACGCCGAGGAGGTGGAGCGGGCCCGGCTCGCGGTCGCGGTGGTGTCCGCGTACGCGGACTCGGTGCGCCGGGCCGGCACGCCGATGCCCGCCGACGCCGAGCGGATCCTGCTCGACCAGGTCACCGCCGAACTGGTCGGTCTCGGTCGACTCCAGACGCTGCTGGTCGACGACACCATCGAGGAGGTGCACATCCTCGGCTGCGACCAGGTACGCATCACCCGGCACGGCGGCGGCGTCGACTGGGTCGAACCGATCGCCGACAGCGACGACGAACTGGTGGAGATCCTCCAGGCGGCGGCCCGTCGGGCCGGGGCGACCGAGCGGTCCCTCTCGACCTCCAAGCCGACACTGGACCTGCAACTGCCCGACGGCAGCCGGCTCGCCGCGGTCTTCCTGGTCAGCCACCGCCCGTACGCGGTGATCCGCAAGCACAACACGCTCGACGTGAGCCTGGAGGACATCGCCGGCACCCGGGCCGACCTGGACGAGATGATCGACCCGCTGCTGCGCGACTTCCTCCGCGCGTCCATGCGGGCCGGGCTGAACATCATGGTCGCCGGGCTGGCCGGCGCCGGGAAGACCACGGTCATCCGGGCGCTGATGAACGAGATCCCGGCCGACGAGCCGTACGTGCTGCTGGAGGAGAGCCGGGAACTGCTGCCGGCGCGGCGCGGGCAGAAGCACCGGGCGGTGATGAGCTTCGAGTCCCGGGAGGGGCACGGCGAACGCGGCATGGACGGGCGACCGGCCGGTGAGGTGAGCATCGCCGACCTGATCCCGGTCTCGCTGCGGATGGGCGTCCTGCGGATCATCGTCGGCGAGGTGCGGTCCCGGGAGATCGTGCCGATGCTCCAGGCGATGACCACCAGCCGCGGGTCGATGTGCACCATCCACGCGCGTACCCCGAGCGGGGTGGGTGAGCGGATCATCGAGCTGGCGCTGGCCCACGGCCGGGAGATGACCGTCGAGCAGGCCCGCCGGATGGCCGGCAACGCGCTGGACCTGATCGTCTACGTCACCGTCGAGGACGAGACCGCGATCGGGGGTCGCAAGCACCGGTTCGTCTCCCATGTGGAGGAGGTGATCGGGGTCGGTGACGGCAACCGGATCACCACCACCACCGTCTTCGGGCCGGGCCCGGACGGCCGGGCGGTGCCCCGGCACCTGCCGGAGCGGATCCGCGAGCAACTGCTCCGGGTCGGCTACGACGCCCGGCTGCTGACCCGCTTCATCGAGGCCGGCACCGGCGCCTGGCGCCGCCCGCGCCACACCCGCCTGGCGAGGCGCTGACATGACGACGCTCGAACTGATCGCGCTGGTGTCGGGGGCGGCGTGCGTGGCCGGGCTGGTGCTGGCCGTGGTCGCGCTGGTCGGCACCCGCCGGCCGCCGGGCCCGACCCCGGGCGCCGGCTCGGGTGGCGTACGCCGGTTGTGGACCGGTTCCGGGGCGAGCCGCCGGGAGCAGCGCAACCACCAGGTGCTGCTCGGCGGCGCGGTGGTGGCCGGCGCGCTGGCCTTCCTGCTGACCGGGCTGCCGGTGGTGGGGCTGCTGGTGGCCCTGGCGGTCCCCGGCGTGCCGTGGCTGTTCGCGGTGGGCCGGGCCGAGCAGCGGGCCATCGCCCGGATCGAGGCGGTCGGCGAGTGGACCCGCCGGCTCAAGGACATCTCCAACACCGGCCAGGGCCTCCAGCAGGCCATCATCGGCACCATCGCCACCGCGCCGGAGGAGATCCAGGAGGAGGTACGCACCCTGGCCGCCCGCCTCCAGGCCGGCTGGCTGGCCCGCGCCGCCCTGCTCGCCTTCGCCGACGAGATCGGCGACCCGGTCTGCGACCAGGTGGTGGCGGCGCTGATCCTGCACCTGACCGACCGGGGTGAGCGCCTCGGTGACGTGCTCGGCTCGATCGCCTCCGCCGCGTCCGCCGAGGTGGCCACCCGGCGGGAGATCGAGGCGAAGCGCACCCAGCCCCGGTTCGCGGTCCGCTTCCTCACCGGGATGACCCTGGCCACCCTGGCGTACGGGCTGGTCAACCGCGAGTACGTGCAGCCGTACGGGACCGCGTTCGGGCAGTTGGTGATGGCGATCCTCGGGGCGGCGTTCATCGGGCTGCTGGTCTGGGTGCGGTCGATGAGCCAGCCGCCCCGGCCGGCCCGCTTCCTGCCCGCCCCCGACCCGGAGGAGGCGATCGCGTGATTCTGAACTGGCAGCTGGCCATCGCCGTGGTGGGTGGCGGGATCGTCGGGCTCGGGCTCTTCCTGGTGGTCCGGGAGGCGCTGCCGGCCACCCCGGCGCTCGGCCCGGCGCTGCGCCGGCTGCACCAGCCACCCGGTCAGGCCCCGGTGGCCGGTGCCGGGCCGGACTGGCTGGGCGGGTTCTCCCGCTGGCTGCGCCCGCCGCACCGGCAGCTCGCCCTGATCGACCAGACCCCCGAGCAGTACGCCCTGTCGGTGCTGCTCTCCGCGCTGGTCGGGCTGGCCCTGCCGACCGTGCTGTCGGCCGTGCTCTTCCTCGGCGGGGTGTCGCTGCCGGTGGTCGTACCCGTGCTGGGGAGCCTGGGGATGGCGCTGGTCGCCGGCCTGCTCGCGCACCGCACGGTGCTGGCCAAGGCGGACGCGGCGCGGGACGAGTTCCGGCAGGCGGTCTGCACCTACCTGGACCTGGTGGCGTTGCAGCTCTCCGCCGCGCATGGCCCGGTGCAGTCGCTGGAGCGGGCGGCGGCGGTCTGCGACGGCTGGGTCTTCGACCGGATCCGCGAGTCGCTGCGGATCGCCCAGTTGCAGATGCACTCCCCCTGGGACGAGCTCCAGGAACTGGCCGACCGGATCGGCATCGCGGAGCTCGGCGACGTGGGCGCGATCATGCGCTCCTCCGGCAGCGAGGGGGCGCAGGTGCACGAGACGCTGCGCAGCCGGGCCGACTCGCTGCGCGACCAGATCCGCACCGACAACCTGACCCGCGCCGAGGGGGTGACCAGCAAGTTGGACATCCCCGGCTCGCTGCTGGTCTTCGTCCTGCTCGGCTTCGCCATCTATCCGTTCCTCGCCCGCCTGTGAACCCGTCCATCAGAAGGAGAAGCCATGTTCCTCTACACCTATCTGCACGCCGCGGTGAGCACGCGCCTGGCCGAGTTGCGCCGGGAGAGCGAGCGGGGCGACAGCCCGGTGCCGACCGCCGTGATCATCTTCGGGCTGGTCGCGGTGGCCATGGCGGTCACCGGCTTCGCCCTGGCCAAGGCGAACAACTGGATGAACGCCATCCCGGACAACACGGCACCGAAGGCCCCGTGACGGTGTGTCCCGCGCGCACGGACCGGAGCCGGTCGGCAGCCGCCGACCGGCTCACCGGCCTGCGCGGGGCGGGACGGATCGTCGAGGTCGTCCGGCGGCGGCTCACCGCGGGCGGTACGGAGCGGGGCGCCAACCCGGTGGAGCTGGCGGTGGTGATGCCGCTGATCCTGGTGCTGCTCTTCGCCTCCATCCAGGTGGCCGTCTGGTTCGTCGCGCGCTCCACCGCGCTGAACGCGGCGCAGAGCGGCGTCAACGCGCAGCGGCTGCTCCAGGCGCCGCCCGGCGCCGGCGAGGCGCGGGCCACCCGTTTCCTGCGTACCGCCGGGGACTGGCTGGTCGGCTGGGAGTCGACCTGCACCACCGACGCCCCCGAGCCCACCGAGGTCAGCTGCACGGTGAGCGGGCGTTCCCTGTCGGTCATCCCGGGCGTGAGCTTCCCGGTGCGACAGACCGCGCACGGCACCGCCGAACGCTGGACGACGGGGTGAGCCGCATGGTCGACCGGCGCGACCGGGGTTCCGTCTCGATCGAGGTGGCGGTGCTCGCCCCGGCCTTCATCGCGCTGATGGTGCTGGCCGGCGTGGCGGGGCGGACCGCGGTCGCCGACGAGGCGGTGGAGTCCGCCGCACACGACGCCGCCCGCGCCGCCTCGATCGCCCGGGACGCCCGCCACGGCCGGGACGCCGCCGTCGAGGCCGCTCAACGGCAGCTCGACTGGCGAGGGCTGAACTGCGTCGGCACGCCGCGGCTGACGTTCAGTGGCTCCGTCGGGACGAAGAAGACCACCTTCGAGAGGGCCTACCGGACTGCGGCGGGGGTGCCGGCCACCGTGACCGTGTCGGTGAGCTGCACCGTCTCCTTCGCGGACCTGCGCGCCCCCGGGCTGCCCGGGGTACCCGGCGGGAAGGGCGTCTCCGCCACCTTCACCTCGCCGCTCGACACGTACCGGAGCCGGCGGTGAGCGGGCGGGCGGGCCGGGAGAGCGGCCGGGTCAGCCTCTTCCTCGCCGTGGCGATGATCGGCGTACTCGCGATCGTCGGGCTGGCCTATGACGGCGCCGGGCAGCTGCGCTCGTTGCAGCGCGCGGACGACCTGGCCGCCGAGGCGGCCCGCAGCGGCGGCCAGATGATCGACCGGGCCCGGGCCATCGAGGGCGGGCCCAAGGAGATCGACGAACCGAGCGCCCGCACCGCCGTCGCCGACTACCTGACCGCCGCGGGCGACGTCGGCGGCCACGACGTCAGCTTCCCGGTGGTCGACGGGGAGAAACAGATCCGGGTACGCGTCCGCATCACCTACCGCCGGGACCTGCTCGGCCTCTTCGGCTTCGACAACACCGTCACCGTCACCGGTGAGGCCACCGCCCGCGCACTCACCGGGGCACCGTAGGAAGGGAAGGCAGCCATGGCCGCACCGCAGCGTTCCGCCGTACGGCGGACCGGCCAGGTCCTCACCGGGCTCGGCGCTCTCGTCGTGCTCTGCGGGGTGCTGGCCGGCGCACCGATCGCGCTCCTCGCCTTCGCCGGCAACCCGCTCCCCGACCACCTGCCCACGCTCGCCGAGGTCGGCACCGCCCTGACCAGCCGCGACGACGGGCAGCTCTTCCTGCGGGCGCTGGCCGTGGTCGGCTGGTTCGGCTGGGCGACGTTCGCCTTCTCCGTGGTGGTGGAGCTGGTGGCGCAGGTGCTGCGCCGGCCCGCGCCGAAGCTGCCCGGGATGGGCCGGCAGCAGCGGGCTGCGGCGGCACTGGTCGGCTCGGTCGCCCTGATCCTGGCGGCCAGCCCGGCCGCCGCGAGCGCCGCCACGCTGGCCGCCCCCACGCCCGCCGTCGCCATGGCCGCGCCGACGTCGGCCGGCACGCTGAACCCCTCGACGTCGGCCGTCACGCTGGCCGTCTCGAACCCGGTGGCCGGGTCCGGCGTCGGCGCGTCGGTACGGTCCGCCCCGGTCGCCACCCCGGAGGCCGCGCCGCCGCTCTACCGGGTGGCGAAGGGCGACTACCTGGGCGAGGTGGCCGAACGGTACCTGGACGACTTCGACCGGTACGGCGAGGTGGCCCGGCTCAACCGGCTCGCCGACCCGAACCGGATCCGCCCCGGTCAGTTGCTGAAACTGCCGGAGAGCGCGTCCGACGCGGGGCCCGCGCGCACGCCGCCGGCCGGCTGGTGGTGCGGCCGTCGCGGCCGGCCCCGCACCGCGTACGCCCAGCCAGGCCGGGCCGAGCGCGGTGCCCAATGGTCCGGGGCGGCGCCGCACGGTCCGGGCGCCCAGCCGGGTGACGCCGGCGGGGCGGGGGCCACCGGTCAGGCACCGAAGGGCAAGCCGTCGCCGGGACCGGGGTGACCCGTACCGTCGCGCCGCCGGCCGACGAGCCGGCGGGCCGGGCGCCGTCGATGGCGGCCGGCGCGTCCCGGGCCACCGTGGACGACGGGATCAACCGGCCGCTGGCGATCTCCGCGGTGCTGGCGGTGGCGAGCATGGTCGGCGCCCAGATCGGTGCCGTGCTCGGCCTGCGCCGCCGACCGGTGGTGCGGGCCGCCGGGCGGGCGCTGGCCATCGGCCGGCACCGCAAGGACTGACCCGGCCGGCCTCGTCCCGGGCAGGGCCACCACCCGGGACGAGGCCGGACCACGAGCCGGGCCGGGGCAAGCCGGGCCGGGCCGGTCAAGGCCAGGTCGGGGCCGAGCGGAGTCGGGCGGGGTCGGGCGGGGGTCAGGGCAGGCGGGTCTGCAGGACGCCGTCGACCACGCGGGTCGGCAGGATCTGCTGGTCGTTCGCGGACGGCCCGTGCACCACCTCGCCGCCGTTGAGCCGGAACGCGCTGCCGTGCCACGGGCAGACCACGCAGGCGTGACCGTCGATCTCCTGCACCTCGCCCTCGCCGAGCGGGCCGCTCTGGTGCGGGCAGCGCTCCAGCATCACGGTGACGTCGTCGCCGTGCCGGTAGAGGATCACCGACACGTCGTCCACCTCGCGGGTGACGAGCTGCCGTTGCGGCAGGTTGGCCAGGTCGGCCAACGAGTGCCAGCCGTCGCTCATCCGGTGCAGCTCGGAGACGCTCTGATTGACCTGCGCACCCTGCTTGTACGCCAGGTGCCCACCCAGGTACGCCCCGGCGCTCGCCGCCGAGAGGCCCAGGTAGGCCAGCGTGCGCCCCAGCCCGTGCCGGCCGTTCAACCGGGCGGCCAGCGAGCCGGCGTAGAGCGCCAACCCGACGCTGTTCGCGGCGGCGTGCACCAGGCCGATCCGACGCTGGTCGCGCGAGAGGGCCGCCCAGTCGTTGAGCCCGGCCACGGCGGCCGGTACGGCGCTGACCGTGCCGAGCCCGACCAGGACGGTGGCGGCCCGCCGCTGGCCCGGCAGCAGGTCGACGACAGCGGCGGAGATCCAGGCGCCGACCGGCACCTGCACCATCGCCGGGTGCAGCGGGTGCCCCAGCCAGACGCCGTGCAGCGCGTCGCGTACCCGCTGCGGGCGGAGCGTGGCCTGGACGGCGCGCTGCAACCGGTCACCGACCCGGTCCAGCGCCGATGCCTGTTCGAGTTTCGTCAGGAGTTCTCGCACCGGTTCAGACTTCCCGACCCGGGCGGTCGCAAACCGGGCGGCAACCCCGAATCACCCGTCCGGTACCCGACCCGCCCGCCACCGAACGCCGGCGGGACCGGCCCCGGACGGACGGGGCCGGGACGCAAAAGACGGGTGTGGTCAGGTGGGCCAGTGGTCGGTGTGGACGGCGGCAGCGAGGGGGCGGCCGGTACGCCAGCCGTGGCGGACCAGGTCGGGTACGGCCTCCAGGTGGGTGACCGGGCCGAGGCAGAGCCAGGCGACGGGCCGGATGCCGGCGGGAATGTCGAGCAGATCGGCCAGGAACGGCTCCCGGTAGAACGAGACCCAGCCGACGCCGAGCCCTTCCGCGGTCGCCGCCAGCCAGAGGTTCTGGATGGCGAGGCAGACCGAGTAAAGCCCGGCGTCGGCGATGGCGTGCCGGCCCAGCACCGCCGGCCCGCCCCGCGCGGCGTCGTACGTGACGACGACCGACAGCGTCGACTCCAGCACCCCGTCGATCTTGATCTGGGCGAACCGGGCCGCCGCCGCGTCGTCCAGGGTGGCGGCGAAGGTGTCCCGCTCGGTCTGGACGTGCTGGTGGAAGCGGTGCCGGGTGTCCGGGTCGCGGACCAGGACGAAGTCCCACGGCTGGGTGTTGCCGACGCTCGGTGCGGCGTGCGCGGCGCGCAGGACCCGGTCGAGGGCGTCGTCCGGCACCGGTGCTCCGGTGAACTCGGCGCGCACGTCCCGACGGCGGTGGATGACGTCGTACAGATCCAAGGCAGGCTCCCGCTGCGCTCGGCCCGGCCCCCGGGGGGGGGTGGGCGACTGACGCGAGGCCGGTCTTCGGACTCCCGGATCGACGCCTGGCCGTCCGCCTTCCCGGCCGTACGGCCAGTGGCTGCGCGTGTCGCGCGTGGACGGTGGCTCCCCGGTCACCGCGGCGGGCCCGTGCCGGATTTCCACCGGCTTCCCGATTCTCCCCGCTCGCGCGGGGCACCTCGCATGATCGTGCCGCCGCCGATGCTAGCCGCCGCGGCCGGGAAATCGATGGCGGAGGGCGCCGGGCGCCCGCGATCGTGGTCGGGTGTACGCGCATGCCTCTCGTACCCCGTCCGCCGCCCCGGCGGTCCGGTTCGTCGCCGCGCTGGGTCGCCCGGAGGCCGTGCCGCCGCCGCTGCTCATGCTGCTCGGCATGGTCTCCACCCAGGTCGGCGCCGCGGTCGCCAAGCAGCTCTTCACCGCTACCAGCGCCGGGGGTACGACCACCCTGCGGCTCGGCCTCGGCGCGCTGGTCCTGCTGGCCGTCGGCCGCCCGACGCGCTGGCCCGGTTGGCGGGCGGCCGGCCTGATCGGGGCGTTCGGGCTGGCCATGGCGACGATGAACCTCGTCTTCTACGCCGCGCTCCAGCGGGTGCCGCTCGGGGTGGCGGTCACCGTCGGTTTCGCCGGCCCGCTGCTGGTCTCGTTGCTGGGCAGCCGGCGGGTGGTCGACGTGCTGTGGGCGCTGCTGGCCGGCACCGGGGTCCTGCTGCTGGCGGGGCTCGGCGGGGCCGGGCTCGACGCGCTCGGCCTGCTGCTCTGCGCGCTGGTCGCGGCCGGCTGGGCCGGGTACGTGCTGCTGGGCAAGGCGATGAGCGGGCGGGTCCCGGGCAGTCGAGGGCTGGCGCTGGGTATGGCGGCCGGCGCGGTCTGCGTGCTCCCGTTCGGGGTGGCGTCCGGCGGGGCCGAGCTGCTCGATCCACGGATGTTGGCGCTCGGGCTCGGGGTGGCGCTGCTGTCGTCGGTGCTGCCGTACTCGGCGGAGCTGGCCGCGCTGCGCCGGATGCCGGCGCGGGTCTTCGCGGTGCTGCTCAGCCTGGAGCCGGCCGTGGCCGCGCTGGTCGGCGCGCTGCTCCTCGACGAGCTGCTGGCCTGGGCGCAGCTGCTCGGCGTCGCCTGCGTGGTGGGCGCGGCGCTCGGTGCCACCCTGGTCCGTCGCACCTGACCGTCACCCGGTCTGGCGTGCCGGCGCGGTCGACGGGCATGCTGGCCCTCATGGGCGTACGCGTGGCGCACGACGGGCCGGTGACCACGGTGATCCTGGACCGGCCGGCGGCCCGGAACGCCGTCGACGGCCCGACCGCGCGGGCCCTCGCGGACGCGTTCCGCGCCTTCGAGGCCGACCCGGACGCGGCGGTCGCGGTGCTCTGGGGTGCCGGCGGCACGTTCTGCGCGGGCGCCGACCTGAAGGCCATCGGTACGCCGCGTGGCAACCGGGTCGAGCCGGAGGGCGACGGCCCGATGGGGCCGACCCGGATGCGGCTGTCCAAGCCGGTGATCGCCGCGATCTCCGGGTACGCGGTGGCCGGCGGCCTGGAGCTGGCGCTCTGGTGCGACCTGCGGGTCGCCGAGTCCGACGCGACGCTCGGGGTGTTCTGCCGGCGGTGGGGCGTACCGCTGATCGACGGCGGCACCGTGCGGCTGCCCCGGCTGATCGGGGAGAGCCGGGCGATGGACCTGATCCTCACCGGCCGTCCGGTGCCCGCCGCCGAGGCGTACGCGATGGGTCTGGTGAACCGGCTGGTCGCGCCGGGTGAGGCCCGGTCGGCGGCCGAGGAACTGGCCGCCGGGATCGCCCGGCATCCGCAGACCTGCCTGCGCAACGACCGCGCCGCGCTGCTGGCGGGCGCCGGCCGGCCCGAGCCGGAGGCGCTCGCCACCGAGCTGGCCTACGGCGTGGAGTCGCTGGCCACGGACGCGGCGGCCGGCGCCGCCCGCTTCACGGCGGGCGCCGGCCGCCACGGCACCCCGGCCTAGCTACCTCAGGTTGCGCAGCGCGTCCTCGACGGCCCGGTGGAAGGTCGGATAGGCGTAGATCATGTGCCGGAGCTGGCTGATCGGCACGGCGGCGTGCACCGCCACCGCCAGACCCGACAGCACCTCGCCGCCGGCCGGACCCGCCGACGTGGCACCGATCAGCACGCCCCGGTCGGCGTCGGCGACCAGCTTGATGAAGCCGGCGTTGCCCGCCTTGTGGATCCAGCCGCGCGAGGACGAGGTGAGGTCGGTGTAACCGACCTGGACGTTGACGCCGCGGTCCCGGGCCTGCTGCTCGGTGAGACCGACCGCGCCGATCTCGGGGTCGGTGAAGGTGACCCGGGGCAGCGCCCGGTAGTCGGCGACCGGAACGCTGCCCGGCGCGGCGGTGGACCCGCCCGCCGCCTCGCCGACCGCGCCGGCCGGGCCGGCCGCACCGCCGACGGCACTGGCGGTGCCGCTGGCGTCCGGGCCGCCCCGGGCGCGGCGGGTGTGGTCGAGTACGTCGGCGACGACGATGGCCGCCTGGTACATGGCGATGTGGGTGAACGCGCCCTCGCCGGTGAGGTCGCCGACCGCCCAGATCCCGTCGGTGACGTGCATCCGCTCGTCGACCGGCAGGTAGCGCTGTGCGGCGTCGACGTGCACCGTCTCCAGGCCGAGTTCGTCCAGGTGCGCCTTCCGCCCGGTCACCACCAGCAGCCGGTCGCCGGTGAACTCGGCACCGGTGGCGTGCACGGTGAACCGGCTGCCGTCGTGGCTGACCCGCTCGGCCTTCACCCCGGTGGAGATGGTCACCCCGTCGGCGCGCAGCGCGGCGGCGGCCAGCTCGGACGACTCGGGTTCCTCGATCGCGAGCACCCGGTCGGCGGCCTCGACCACGGTGACCCGTACGCCGAACCGGGCGAAGACCTGCGCCAGCTCCAGCCCGATCGCCCCGCCGCCGAGCACCAGCAGCGACCCGGGCAGCTCCTCGACCTCGATCGCCTGGTGGTTGGTCCAGTACGGGGTGTCGGCGAGGCCGTCGATCGGCGGGATCGACGGCCGGGTGCCGGTGCCCAGCACGATGCCGTACCGGGCCTGGAAGACCTGGTCGCCGACGCGTACCCGGCCGGGGCCGTCGAGCCGGCCGCTGCCCCGCACGAACCGGCCGCCCTTGCCGACGAACCGGTCGACCGCCACCTTGTCGTCCCAGGTGTCGGTGGCCTCCTCGCGGATGCGCTTCGCCACCGGCGCCCAGTCGGGCTGGACCTGCGCCGCCCCGGCCAGCTCGTTGACCCGGCGGGCCTCGGCGAGGGCGTTCGCCGCCCGGATCATCATCTTGCTCGGGATGCAGCCCCAGTAGGGGCACTCCCCGCCGGTCAGGTCCCGCTCGATGCCGACGACGGTCAGGCCGGCCTCGGCGAGCCGCCCGGCCACCTCCTCGCCGCCCACGCCGAGCCCGACGACGACCACGTCCACCAGTTCCGGATCTGCCACCCCGCCAGCATTCCGCACCGTCCGGCGGCGGGCCACCGTACCGGCCAGGAATTTCCCCGCCGGTAATGATTGCGACCGCCGACCCGATCGCCGGCCGCCTGGGTCAGCGCAGCCAGACCGGGTCCGCGCCGGGGACCTCCAGCGGCGCCGGATAGTCCAGGGTGCGGCGCACCTCGGGCGGCAGCCGCCACGGCTGGTGGACCGCCTTGCCCTGCACCGACGCCAGCTCGGGCACCCACCGCCGCACGTACGCGCCGACGGGGTCGTAGCGTTCGGCCTGGCGGACCGGGTTGAAGCCGCGGTACGGCCGGCTGTCGTTGCCGGTGCCGGCCACCCACTGCCAGTTGCCGGAGTTGTTCGCCACGTCCCCGTCGAGCAGCCACCGGGAGAAGACCTTCACCCCGGGCCGCCAGTCCAGGCGGAGCGTCTTGGTCAGGTGGCCGGCGGTGATCAACCGGGCCCGGTTGTGCATCCACCCCTCGGCGCGCAGCTGCCGCATCCCGGCGTCCACGATCGGCATCCCGGTACGCCCCTCGGCCCAGGCCGCCAGCGCCTCGGGGTCGTCCCGCCACTGTTCCGTGGCACCCCGCCGGTAGGCGACGGTCGAGATGTCCGGGAAACCGGCGGTCACCTGGTAGTAGAAGTCCCGCCAGCAGAGCTGCCGGACGAAGGGCCCCTCCCGGCTGCCGGCCCGGTTCGCCACGGCCAGCGGCGACACGCAGCCGAACCGCAGGTAGGGGCTGAGTCGGGAGGTCTCGTCGCCGGCCATGTCGTCGTGGATGTCGTCGTAGCGGTCGAGCGTGGGCAGCCACCGGGTGAGCCGGCGTCGGGCGTGGCTCTCGCCGCCGGGCGCCGCGTCCGGGGAGGCGCCGTCCGGTGGCGCGGGCAGCGGGCCGGGGTCGAGGCCGTCGGGCAGCGCGACCCGCTTCGGCGCGGCCAGTTCCTCCCGCCAGGCCGCCCCCTGCCAGCTGCGGAAGTACGGGCTGAACACCCGGTAGTGGTCCCCACCGGCCGGACGCAGCGCCCCCGGGTCGACGATGGTGAGGCCGGGGAAGAGCCGCAGGAAGAGCCGGTGCCGCTCGCACTCCGCGCGCAGTCGTTCCTCCCGGCGCCGGGCGTAGCGGCTGACGTCGGCGGAGAGGCCGACGCCCTCGGCGTTCACCTCCCGGGCCAGCTTGATCGTCTCGGCCACCGGGTCGCCGCGGCGGATCACCAGGTCCCCGCCGCGCTCGCGGAGCGCGTCCCGCAGGTCCGCGAGGCTCTGGTGCAGGAACCGGGTCCGGTTCGGGGACAGCCCGGCCAGCGCCGGGTCGAGGACGTACAGCGGGACCACCCGGTCGAACGCCGCGCAGGCGGTGGCGAGCGCCGGGTGGTCGTGCACCCGCAGGTCGCGGGTGAGGAGCACGACCGCGGTGCGGTCGGTCACGGTACGGGGACCGGGGTGAGCGCCGGGCCGGGGACCACCACCGGCGTGCCGGTCGGGGTGAGCAACGCCCGCGCGGCCACCGCCATCCGCCGCCGCTGGGGTACGAGGGCACGCCGCACGAACACGTCGTAGTCCTGGGCGGCCACCTCGTCGAGGATCCCGCCGTAGAGCGCGTACGCGGTCCGCATGCAGGCCTGCGAGGCGGGCGAGAGCAGAGGGATGCCCGGCGCGGCGGCGGCGTAGTGGGCCTGGGCGCGGGTCACCTCGTACTCGATCAGCTCCCGGATCCGGGGCGTGGTCCGGCCGGCGGCCTTCGCCGCCAGCAGGTCCTCGCGGGTCACGTCGAACTTGGCGAGGTCCTCGTCGGGCAGGTAGGTGCGGCCCCGGTCCAGGTCCTCGGCGACGTCCCGGATGAAGTTGGTGAGCTGGAAGGCGAAGCCGAGCTGCCGGGCCGGCTCCCGGGCGGCGGCCGGGTCGGAGCTGCCCAGGATCGGCAGCATCATGGTGCCGATGACGGCGGCCGAGCCCTCCATGTAGTCGAGCAGGTCGTCGTAGGTCGGGTACGCCATGACCGTCAGGTCCATCGCCATGCTGCGCAGGAACGACGCGAAGTCGCCCCGGTCCAGGTCGAAGACGGCGATGGTGTGCAGCACGGCGGGCAGCAGCGGGTCGTCGACGGGTTCGCCGTGCAGGCCGGCGACGAAGCGGGCCGACCACTCCTCGAGCCGCGCCGCGCGCTCGGCCGGTGGCAGGTCCTCGGTGCGGTCCACGATCTCGTCGGCGTACCGGGTGAAGCCGTACAAGGCGTGCACATGCCGCCGTTTCCACGCGGGCAGCAGCCGAGTGGCGAGATAGTAGGTACGTCCGTGCCGTTTATGCAGCTCCTGGCAGCGGGCATAGGCAGCGGTGAGATCCGTGTCCACCGGCCCTCCTCGGGGATTCGACGCAGCAATCGACGCAACTCGTAACCCTAGGGTACGCTCGCCGACATGGCCAACGACGCAGTTGCGGGTAATACGCTCCGCGTCGCGCCGGCACAGCCGGTAGCGACGGACGATCCGGTCCGCGGCGTCCTGGCCGCGTTCACCAGGGACCTCGTCGAGGGGGTCGACGAGACGCTCGCGGGGTTCCTCGCCGCGGAGATCGACTCGCTCACCGAGATCGACGCAGCGATGGGTGGCTTCGCCGCCACGGCGCGCGACTGCGTGCTGGCCGGCGGCAAGCGGGTCCGCCCCACCTTCGCGTACTGGGGCTGGCGCGGGGTCGTCGGCGGCGACGAGCCGCTCGGATCGGTGCTGCCCGCGCTCGCCGCGCTGGAGCTGCTGCACACCTTCGCGCTGGTCCACGACGACGTCATGGACGCCTCGGACACCCGACGCGGCCGGCCGACCGCGCACCGGGCCGCCGCCGCCCGGCACGTCGCCGCCGGCCACGTCGGCGACCCGGACCGGTTCGGCGAGGCGGTCGCCGTGCTGATCGGCGACCTCTGCATGGTCTGGGCCGACCGGCTGCTCAGCCACGCCACGGTGCCCCCGTCCCGGCTGTTCGACGTGCGGCGCTGCTATGACCAGATGCGCGTCGAGACGGTCGCCGGCCAGTACCTCGACATCCTCGGCGAGAACGACGCGGCCGGCTGGTCGGTGGACCGGGCGCTGCGGGTGGCCCGCTACAAGACCGCCAGCTACACCGTCCAGCGACCGCTGCTCTTCGGTGCCTGTCTCGCCGGCGCCGACGCGGACGCGCCGCTGACCGCCGCGTACACCCGCTACGGCCTGGCCGTGGGCGAGGCGTTCCAGCTCTGCGACGACCTGCTCGGCGTCTACGGCGACCCCGCCACCACCGGCAAGCCGGCCGGCGACGACCTGCGTACCGGCAAGCCGACCGCGCTGCTGATGCTGGCCCGCCAGCTCGCCACCCCGACCCAGCGCCGGGTGCTGGACCGGGCCGGTGCGGTCACCGGGGCCCGCGAGGTGGCCCGGCTGGCCGACGTGGTCGCCGACACCGGGGCGGTCGCCCGGGTCGAACAGATGATCTCCGAGCGGGTGGCCGAGGCGCTGACCGCGCTCGACACCGCCTCGATCGACGAGACCGCGCGCACCGCGCTGACGGGCCTCGCCACCGCCGCCACCGCGCGGCGGGCATGATGGGCAACTTTGTGAGGGAGGTGGTCGGAGTGCGGACCGTGAACGGACGTACCGACCGGGTGGTGGTCGTCGGTGCCGGCCTGGGCGGGTTGGCCTGTGCGCTGCACCTGGCCGGCAGTGGTCGGCAGGTGACCGTGCTGGAACGCGAGGCGGTGCCCGGTGGGCGGGCCGGCCGGCTCAGCGTGGACGGCTACGAGTTCGACACCGGGCCGACCGTGCTGACCATGCCGGACCTGATCGCCGAGGCGCTGGGCGCGGTCGGCGAGGAGCTGCACGACTGGCTCGACCTCACCCCGCTCGACCCCGCCTACCGGGCCTACTACCCGGACGGCTCGACGCTGGACGTCATCACCGACACCACCCGGATGGCGGCCGAGATCTCCCGGGTCTGCGGCCCGCGTGAGGCCGACGGCTACCTGCGCTTCGTCGACTACGCCCGGAAGCTGTGGGAGCTGGAGCGGGCCGACTTCATCGAGCGCAACCTGGACGCCCCGACCGACCTGCTCACCGGGAACCTGGTGCAGCTGATGGCGAGCGGGGCGTTCCGCCGGCTCCAGACGAAGATCAACCAGTTCTTCTCCGACCCGCGTACCCAGCGGATCTTCTCCTTCCAGGCGATGTACGCCGGCCTCTCGCCGCACGACGCGCTGGCCATCTACGCGGTCATCGCGTACCTCGACTCGGTGGCCGGGGTGTCCTTCCCGCGCGGCGGTATCCACGCGGTCTCCCGGGGGATGGCCGGCGCGGCGGAGAAGCACGGCGTGCAGATCCGCTACGGCACCACCGTGACCCGGGTGGAGACCGCCCACGGCCGGGCGACCGGCGTGGTCACCTCGGACGGCGAGTTCGTCCCGGCCGACGTGGTGGTGCTCAACCCGGACCTGCCGGTCGCCTACCGCGACCTGCTCCCCCCGGCCCGCGCCCGCAAGCTCACCTACTCGCCGTCCTGCGTGGTGCTGCACGTCGGCTCGAAGCAGGGCTATGAGAAGATCGCCCACCACAACATCCACTTCGGACGGTCCTGGAAGGGCACGTTCGACGAGGTGATCCGGCGGGGGGAGCTGATGACCGATCCGTCCCTGCTGGTCACCAACCCGAGCCGGACCGACCCGTCGGTCGCCCCGGCCGGCCGGCACACCTACTACGTGCTGGCCCCGGTGCCCAACCTGCACCGGGCGCCGTTCGACTGGCGCGGCGACCTGAGCCGCCGCTACGCCGACCAGCTCGTCGACACCCTCGAGGAGCGGGGGTACGTCGGCTTCGGCGACGGCGTCGAGGTGCTCCGCACGGTCACCCCGGCCGAGTGGGAGGAGCAGGGCATGGCGGCCGGCACCCCGTTCGCGTCCGCGCACAGCCTCTTCCAGACCGGGCCGTTCCGCCCGTCGAACCTGCACCGCACCCTGTCCAACGTGGTCTTCGTCGGCTCCGGCACCCAGCCCGGGGTGGGCGTGCCGATGGTGCTCATCTCCGGCAAGCTGGCCGCCAACCGGATCACCGGGGCCGGCCGGTGAGCGCGAGGAGTGCAGCGCAGCGGAGCCCCGTAGTCGCGAACGAAGGACCGGCACGGTGACCGTCCCCTCCCGCGAAGAGCACCTGGTGGAGTTGGTCGACGACGGTGGGCACCCGCTCGGCGAGACCACCGTGGCCGCCGCCCACCAGCCGCCGGGCCAGCTGCACCGGGCCTTCTCGGTGCTGCTGGTCGACCCGGACGGTCGGGTGCTGCTCCAGCGCCGGGCCGCGACCAAGACCCGTTTCCCGCTGCGCTGGGCGAACGCCTGCTGCGGCCACCCCACCCCGGGCGAGTCGCTGGTCGAGGCCGCCAACCGCCGGCTCGGCGAGGAGCTCGGCGCCGCCCCGGTCACCCTGACCGAGGTCGGGGTGTACGTCTACTACGCCGAGGACCCGGCCACCGGCCGGGTCGAGTTCGAGTACGACCACGTGCTGCGCGCCGACGTCCCCGCCGACCTGCGGGTGCTGCCCGATCCCGACGAGGTCGCCGAGCTGCGCTGGGTCGATCCGGTGGAGTTGGAGGCCGACCTCGACGTCGATCCCCGCGCGTACGCCCCCTGGCTGGGTGGGGTGGTGAACCGGCTGCTCCGTCCCGTGGCCGGCGCCCCCGGCCCGGCCGCGATCCCGTCCGGGGCACCGGCCGACGAGGCGTCGGAGCGGTCGGGTGGCCGATGAGGCGCTGAGCGCGGGGGCCGTGGCACGCCGACTCGGCGTCGCGGTCACCACGCTGCGCACCTGGCACCAGCGCTACGGGCTCGGCCCCAGCGAGCACGTACCGGGACACCACCGGCGGTACACGCCGGCCGATCTCGCGCGCCTGGAGATCATGCGGCGACTCACCGCGGAGGGCGTCACCCCGGCCGAGGCGGCCCGCTGGGCCCGGCAGGCCCCGGCGGGCAGCACCGGGGACCTGGCCGCGATGACCACCCGTCCGGGGCTGACCCGGGACGGTGGCGGGCTGACCATCCCGGTGGGCCGGGCCGGCCCGGTCGCCCGCGGGTTGGCCCGGGCCGCGATGCGGCTGGACTCGGTGGCGATCGGGGAGACCATCGCCCATGCCCTGGCCACCGACGGAGTGGTCGCGACCTGGGACGGGCTCCTCCGCCCGGTGCTCACCGGGATCGGTGAGCGGCACGTCACCACCGGCGGCCTGATCGAGGTGGAGCACCTGGTGTCCCGGTGCGTGTCGGAGGCGTTCGCCGCGGTCGCCCGCGCCCACGCCCCCGCCGGACCGCCCCGGATCCTGCTCTCCTGCGCCGACGAGGAACAGCACAGCCTGCCGCTGGAGGCGCTGGCCGCCGCGCTGGCCGAGGCCGGGGTGGCCTACCGGATGCTCGGTTCCCGGGTGCCGGTGGCGGCCCTCGTCGAGGCGGTCACCCGGACCGGCCCGGCCGCCGTGGTGGTCTGGTCGCAAACCCGGGCCACCGCCGACCCGGGGCAACTCTCCGCCCTGCTCGCCGTGCCGCGCCGACCGCTGCTGGTGCTCGCCGCCGGCCCCGGGTGGCGGGCCGACACGCTGCCCGCCGGGGTGGTGCGCCCGGTCGGCCTGGGCGAGGCGGTGTCGCTGGCGGTGGCCGTACGCGACTCGCTGGATCAGTCGACAACGGACTGACCGCCTCTCCCGGTGCGCGACGGCGTGAACTAGCGTCGGAGTATCCGCTTTCCCCGACCCCTCCGGGAGCGACGATGCGTTCACGCGCCGTACTGGCGTTCGCCCTCGGCCTGGTGCTGATCCTCACCGGATGCGGCGATCCCGGCCGCAACCCGGGCCAGGCCGGCGGCCCGTCACCGGCGGTCGCGGCTCCACCGGCGCCGAAGCCGACGCCCTCGCCGCGGCCTTCCCGCACCACCAAGCCGAAGCCGCACCTTCGGCCGGTGCCCAGCACCCTGCCGGCGGGCCTGCGCCGGGGCTCCGGTGACCGGGCGGTGGCGCTCACCTTCGACGACGGGCCGGACCCACGGTGGACGCCCCGACTGCTCGACCAGCTCCGGGCGGCCCACGTCACCGCGACGTTCTGCCTGGTCGGCCGGCAGGTCCAGCGCCATCCGGAGCTGGTCGTCCGGATCGTCCGGGAGGGCCACCAGCTCTGCAACCACAGCTGGCGGCACGACCTGGACCTGGGTCGGCGACCGGTCGCCGACATCCGGGCCGACCTGCTCCGCACCGACCGGGCGATCCACGCGGCGGTGCCGAACGCGAAGGTCTCCTGGTACCGGCAGCCGGGCGGCCGGTGGACGCCCGAGGTGGTGGCGGTGGCCCGCCAGCTCGGCATGCACTCGCTGCACTGGAGTGTCGACCCGCAGGACTGGGACAAGCCCACCAGCCGGACGATCACCGCGCGGGTGGAGCACGCCGTGAAGCCCGGTGCCGTGGTGCTGATGCACGACGGGGGCGGCGATCGGCGGGCCACGTTGGCCGCCTGCCGGCAGCTGATCCCTGACCTGAAGCGCCGCTACGGGATCGCCCGACTCCACTGACACCCGCTCTGACCTGCTGTTTTGCTCCCCGATGTGCCCCGCGCCATACCGGTTTGGTCGGCAGGCCGGCCATCACGTATGCTTTCCAAGCCTCCGGCGGGGCCGGATGGGAGCAAGTCCGCTTGAAGTTGCGAGTGTGCAATGATGGCGGGGCCGCCCTCATCGTCTAGCGGCCCAGGACGCCGCCCTTTCAAGGCGGTAGCACGGGTTCGAATCCCGTTGGGGGCACGGTCCGACCTCGGTCGGGTGCAACAGAGCAAGGTCCTGTGGAGCAGTTGGAGTGCTCGCCGCCCTGTCAAGGCGGAGGTCGCGGGTTCAAGTCCCGTCAGGACCGCAAGCGCTGGCGCCGCGCGAATCATGCGCGGCGTTCTGCGTATCGGAGCATGAGCCTTCCGGCGGTGATCCCGTCCGTTGGGTAGCATGAGCCGAGCAGCACGGCCAGGTAGCTCAGTTGGTACGAGCGTCCGACTGAAAATCGGAAGGTCGGCGGTTCGACCCCGCCCCTGGCCACATAGCCTTTCGCCGGGCTACAGGAAGCCCCTCATCTGCGGCAACGCGGTGAGGGGCTTTCGCTGTGCCGGGGTCCTCCACCTCGGCCCGGCGGCAGTTCGGGTGTGACTCACCTCATAGCCGTGCAGCCGGAGTGGTCGTACGCCGGGTCGGGCCGGGTGGATCCTCCGGGCCCGACCCGACGCCGCCGCCAGGTCCCGGCGGTCACCGCTTCGGGCGGTGTTGGCCCATGCCGCCCTGGATCGCCTCCCAGACGCTCCGGCCGGCCTGGCGCAGCGTCTCACCGGCTTGGCCCGCCATCTGGGCCGCCCCGGATGCTCCCGGCCGGCCGGCACCCCGCCCGCCGGCCGCCTTCCCTGCCTCCGGACCGGTCGCCGACTGCTCCGCCCCGGCCGGCACCGCGTCAACCTCCGGGCCATCGGTTCGGCCGGTATCGGGCTCCTCGGCGGCGCCACCACCCGAACCCGGCCGCTCACCACCGGCGGCACCCGTCTCGGCAGGGACGAGGCCGGTCGGACCCGGCCCGGTCGGCGGCTCCGGTGGCCGCGCCCCGACGGGCGGCGTGGGAGCCGGTGGCGACGGCTCCGCGATCCGCTCCCGCAGGGTCTGGTCCGCGACCGCGCCGACCGTCCCCACCTGCTGACCGATCCGGTCCCCCACCGGCACAGCTTCGCCGCCCAGCGTCGGGGCGACCCGGTCGACGTCGTCGATGCTCACCGCGGCCGTCCGGGCCAGGGCGTCGATGACGTGCGGATTCCGGTCGATGGTGGTCAGCGCCCGGTCCAGGATCTGGACCAGCTTCTCCAGGCGTACCTTCAGCAGTGCCTCGGCGCTGACGCCGCTGACGTCCAGCTCCACACCCTCCAGGTGCACCCGGACGCCGGCGTCGATCTGGACCAGGTTGGCCAGCCGGGCGCGCAGCGACAGGTCCGCGTCGAGGCCGTCGACCGCCAGCCGGAGCTGGTCGACCGTCAGCTCCGGGATGTCGAGCAGCACGTCCGGCTCGGTCGCTCCACCCCGCTGGGCGAGCCGCTCGCTGGTCGGGTCCGGCTCCCGTTCGGTCGCTCCGCTCTCGCTCATGCTCCCCACTCCAAGCTGGCCCGGGTCGCCGGGCCGGATCAGCCGCGGTTACCCGGTTTCCCCACCGGCATCCGTCCCGGCTCGGCCCGGCGGAGCCCGCGCCGGACAGGAGTGCCCGGGTGTCCGGATGCCGCCACCAGGGAAGCTGCACAGCCGGGCATCAGCCGGTATGGTCCGGACCTATGGGACAGGAGATGGCCGACCCGGATGAGGTCCGTCAGGACGTCGACCGGTTCTCCCTCCGCAGCAGTCTCCTCGCCCCAGCCGCCGCGGAGCGCGCCTTCGCGGTCTTCACCGGCCGCCTCACCGACTGGTGGGTACGCGAATACACCTGGTCCGGGCCGGACGCGCTGGCCGAGCTGGGGATCGAGCCGCACGCCGGTGGCATGCTCCACGAGATCGGGCCGTACGGCTTCCGGAGCGACTGGGGCCGGGTGCTGACCTGGGATCCGCCCCGCCGGTTGGTGTTCACCTGGCAGATCGGCCCGGACCGGGTGCCGGTGCCGGACCCGGCGCGGGCCAGTGAGGTGGAGGTGCTCTTCCACCCGGAGGGACCGGACAGCACCCGGGTGGAGGTCGAGCACCGGCACTTCGACCGGCACGGCGAGGCCGCCGAGGGCTACCGGGAGGCCCTCACGGCCGGCTGGCAGGAACTGCTCTGCCGCTATCTGGCCACGGTGGCGCGCGCGGCCGACTGAGCCACCGGCTCACCCGAGGTGGGCCGCCGCCACCCGCTTCGGCACCACCATCCGCCACGCCTCCACGACGATCTCCCGCAGCTCCGCCTCGTCGATCGCGGCCAGCCGGACCTGCACCCAGTGGTAGCGCTCGTCGACCCGGTCGGGCGGGAGGAACTTCGCCGGCTCGGCGGCGACCAGAGCGTCCCGTTCCGCCTTGGGGAAGGCGAAGCCGAGCACCGTCTCGTCGCGGGAGAGAGCCAGGTAGACGATCCGGCCGACCCGGAACTTGATCCGGTCCCGGACCAGTGCCTCCTCGGTGCGGGGCAGGGCGCGGGCGATCCCGCGGACGTGCGCGACGGTCACCATCCGATGCCCCTGGCGGCTGCGGTGTCGACGGCGCTGCCACCCAGGTCGGCCCGATGGCCCGCCGCCGCCCCCGAACCGAAGCCGGTGCCGGCGAGCCGGCGCGGTGCCGCCGTACGCAGTTGCGGATAGACCTCGGCCAGCCGGCGCTGCACCCGGTCGGAGCGGTCGGCCAGCACCAGCGCCATCGAGGGCGCGCCCGCCTCGGCCGCGGCGCCCGCCTCGGCCACCCGCAGCCGGCCGCCGATGACCTGGGCGAAACCGGCCAGCCAGGAGCGACGGTACGCGGCCGGTTGTTCGCCGGCCGGCACGGCCGCACCGGCCAGCCCGTGCGCGGCCTGGACCAGCAGCGAGGTGAAGAGCAGGTCGACCCGTTCCAGGTCGCTGGCGAAGCCGAAGAGGTGCATGGCGAAGCCGTCCCCGTGCCGGCGGCGTACGCAGCGGCACCGCAGCGGGTCCGCCACGGCGGCGAGCAGCCCCGCCTTGTCCCGGGCGTACGGGGCGACCACGTCGACCACCCGGTCACCGACCGGGTCGGTGCCGGGGTCGCGGGCGGCCAGCAGCGCCCGGTCCACCCCGTAGCGGGCGATCAGCTCGGTCGCCTTGGCGGTGAAGGCCGCCGACTCGGCGGGCGTGCAGGCCGGGTCCTCCGCCTGGGCCAGCAGCTTGCGCACCTTGCTGAGCATCGCCTCGGACATGCACCACAGCTATCACAGCCCTGCGACGCGGGCGGGATGGCCGGGCCGGAGATCGACGGATACCATCTTCACGCTCGGCACCCTGACCGCAACTCAGGGTTCACCCACCCCTGGAGGCTCCATGGCATCCCCGGTCGTCCGTCTGCTCGCCACGACGGCGGCGCTGCCGCTGCTCGCCCTCGGTTCCCCCGCCCAGGCCGCCCCCGGCGCCAACCTCTTCGCCAGCGCCACCACCTGCTACGGCGGCGCGACGCGGTCCTACTTCACCACCGGTGCGTGGGGCGGTGAGGCGGGCACCTACCGCACCACCACCCGCTGCCGGGACATCAACGTGCGCAACGCCAGCGCGTTCGGCACCCAGGCCTGCGTGGTCTTCGTCGACAAGACGAACGCCTGCAACTACCTGACCTACCTGCCGGCGAACTCGGGCTACATCACCGTGGCGACCAACGTCCGGGACGGGGCGAACTTCCGGATCCGCTTCGAGAACCTGCGGTACGAGTACGAGCCGCTGATCGCGTACCACGCCTTCTGACCCGGCCGGGTGCGGCGTCCGGCCCTCGCGGTCGGGCGCCGCGCCGTTCAGTCGGTCCGGCTGCGCAGCGTCGCCACCGTCGACCCGGCGAGGGTGAGCAGGCAGTCCGGCAGCAGCCCGTCGGCCACCGCCGCCCCGAACAGCGCCTCGCCGGTGTCCAGGTCGTCATTGGCGTACGCGCTGACGAAACGGGCCACCCAGCGGGTGTCGTAGCCGGCCTGGTCGATGCCGGGGAAGTCCAGTGCGCAGCTCCCCGCCGGTGCGTCGTCGCCGAGCATCGTCGCGGCCAGGCACCAGGCCACCCCGTACGCCCCGGCCAACCCGGAGCGGTCGACCACGGCGTCGAAGGTGCCCACCACCCCGTCACCGTCCCCGGCCAGCGCCGAGCGGAGCACGGCGGTCGCGTCGTCCAGCGTCTGCTGTGCTACGTCGGTCACCTGGGAAACGGTAGGACGGACGGTCAAGCGGTGACCGCGCACAGCCTCGCCGTCACTCTCCGTACGACAGCCTGTCGACCTGCCGACGGACCTGCATCCACGGTCCCGTCATCCGGCCGGGCACGCTAATGTGCGCAGCGGACCTTCGCCGGAGAAAGGCCGACCATGCTCGTATCACGCGGTTCGCGCGCAGCCATCTCGACGGCCTGCGCGGCGCTCCTGCTCGCCACCAGCGCATGCGGGAACGACAAGCCCGAGGAGGCACCCACCACCTCGCAGACGCGCCTCTACGGCACGGACGGCAACATGCTGAACTCCTTCGCCGCCGAGCTGAAGGACCGGGCCGACCTCGTCAACGGCATGAAGGGCACCACCCCGCTGACCCGGCTGCCGGAGAACTTCAAGGAACGGCTACGCACCGTAGACCCGAAGCTGGGTGACTTCCTCTACTCCGCCGAGTCCTACGACGCGGTGGCGATCAGCGCGCTGGCCGCCCAGCTCGCCGGCAGCACCGACCCGGCGGCGATCGCCAAGCAGATCGTCGGGGTGACCACCGGCGGACACCGCTGCGACCAGGTCGCCAGCTGCCTGGAACTCGCCCGCGCCGGCCAGGACATCGAGTACCGGGGGGTGTCGCTGACCCGGGCCGGGTTCACCGACGCCGGTGAGCCGGCCACCGCCAGCTACGCCACCCTGCACTTCGACGACAAGGTGATCGACGACGGGAAGACCGAGTTCGTCGGGGCCGGCGACGACTCGGCGGCGAGCACCAAGGCGCCGCCACGGCCGAAGAAGCAGCGTGGCGGCAAGGCGGACAAGAGCGACGGCTCGCCGCTGGTCCTCGGCGGCCTGCTGCCCAAGACCGGTGACCTGGCGATCGCCAACCCGGCGCTGGAAGCCGGTGCCGCGCTGGCCATCCGCGAGATCAACGCGGCCGGCGGGGTGCTCGGCGAGCCGGTGGTCTGGATCGACGGCGACGACGGCACCAACCCGGCCGTCGCGAAGGCCACCGTCGCCTCGCACATCGCCCGGGGCGTGCCGGTCATCATCGGTGCGGGTGCCTCGGGCATCTCCCGGGCGGTGCTGCCGGACGTGGTCGCCGCCGGTCGGGTGCTCTTCTCCCCGTCGAACACCGACGCGGGGCTGACCACCGTCGACGACAAGGGTCTCTACTTCCGTACCGCCCCGCCGGACAGTCTCCAGGGCCGGGCCCTGGCGGACGTGATCCTGCGCGACGGCCCGCACAAGATCGCCATCGTGGCCCGTAAGGACTCCTACGGCGAGGGCCTCCAGGAGAACGTCCGGGCGGAGCTGGAGCGGGCCGGCATGGGCGCCGACAAGGTCAAGCTGCTGACCTACGAGCCGCCGGCCGACGCGAAGGCACCCCCGGTGGACTTCAGCGCGGGGGCCAGGGAGATCAAGGACTACGGCGCGGACGCCGTCCTGATCATCGGCTTCGGTGAGTCGGCGCACGTGGTGACCGCGCTGGCCGACGCCGGGGTGCAGATCCGGCACTGAACGACGACGAAGGCCGCACCGGGCACCGGTGCGGCCTTCGTGCTGTCCGGGGTTCACCGGGCGCGGCGGCGCTCCAGGAAGTCGGTCATTCGGCGGTGCTTCTCGTCGTCCTCGAAGAGCACCGCCTGGCTGAGCAGGTCGAGGTGCGGATGGGCGGTGGGTGGCGCGTCCACGGCCAGCTTGGTGAGCCGCAGCGCCAGGGCGGAACCCTTCGCCATCTCGTCGAGCAGGCCGTGCGCGCATGCCAGCAGCTCCGCCGGCTCCGCCACGACCCGGTTCACCAGGCCGATCCGCAGCGCCTCGTCGGCGTCCACCCGGCGGCCGGTGAAGAGCAGTTCCTTGGCCCGGGCCTCGCCGATCAGCGCCGGCAGCCGGTGGGTCGCACCCGCGCCGGCCAGGATGCCCAACCGCACCTCGGGCTGGCCGAAGACCGCGCGGGCCGTGCACACCCGCAGGTCGCAGGCGTACGCCAGCTCGGCGCCGCCGCCCAGCGCCGGGCCGTCCACGGCCGCGACGGTCGGCATGGGCAGCGCCCGGATCCGGGCGAAGGCGGCCTGGTTGATCGCGGCCAGGGCGTCCAGCCGACCGCGCTCGCGGAGCTGGGCGATGTCGGCGCCGCCGGCGAAGATCCCCTCGGTGCCGCCGGTGAGCAGCAGCAGCCGGGGCCGCGCCTCCAGTTCGGCGCAGACCGCGTGCAGCTCGGCGATCAGGTCGGCGTCGATGGCGTTGCGCTTCTCCGGCCGGTCCAGCGTCACCACCAGCCGGTCGGTCCGCTCCTCGACCTTCAGTCCACTCACCGTGCCCACCTTCCGTTCGCGACTGCGGGGCTCGCAAGCTCACTCCTCGCGCTCACCGCTTCTGCCCGTCCTTCCAGGTGTAGAAGCCCTGGCCGGACTTCTTGCCGAGCTTCCCGGCCGCCACCATCTCGACCAGCAGCGGCGGGGCTGCGAAGCGGTCCCCGTACGCGGCCTGGAGGGTGCGCGCGATGTCGAGGCGGACGTCCAACCCGACCAGGTCGGTCAGCTCCAGCGGGCCGACCGGGTGCCGGTAGCCGAGCACCATCGCCTTGTCGATGTCACCGGGGCTGGCCACCCCGTCGGCGACCATCCGGATCGCCTCCAGCCCGAGGGTGACGCCGAGCCGGGAGGTGGCGAAGCCCGGCATGTCGCGTACGACGACGGGGTCCTTGCCGAGCCGGCCGGCGAGCGCGACGGCCGCGTCGGTGGTCTCCGCCGCGGTGGCCGGGCCGACCACGATCTCCAGCAGGGCCATCGCCCAGACCGGGTTGAAGAAGTGCAGTCCGAGGAAGTCGGCGGGCCGGTCCAGTCCGGCGGCGAGGTCGGCGATCGGGATGCTGGAGGTGTTGCTGCCGAGCAGGGCGGGCCGCCGGTCGGCCGCCTCCCGCAGCACCGCCCGTTTGAGGTCCAGCCGCTCCGGCACCGCCTCCACGATCACGTCCGGTCCCTCGGCCACCTCGGCCAGGCCGGCCCGCAGGGTGACCCGCTGCCGGTTCGCCGCCGCCCGGTCGGCGGTCAGCTTGCCCCGCTGCACGCCCCGTGCCCACAGCTCGTCCAGGCGGGTCAGCGCGGCGGCACCGCGCGCCGGGTCCACCTCGACCAGTTCGACCGCATAGTCCGCGCCGGCTGCCACATAGGCGATGCCGAGGCCCATGGTGCCGGCCCCGACGACCACGAATCGACCACTCATGTCGTCCCCTCGCCGCGTGCGGCGACGCGCGGGGTCTCCGCCACGCCCGGCCGTACGCTCCGCTCGTTCCTGGGTGCGACCCTAGGCGGCAGCGGTCGGCCCGGCATGCGTGGGGGCCGACCGGATCGGGTACAGACGGCCGTCAACGTCAAGGGAAGGACCGACATGAGCCAGGCACCGGAGAGCGCCGAGAGCACGGAGACCGTGGAGACCCGCGGGGACGAGCGGGTGGACCTGCTGCGCGCCGACACCAACAACGACGGCAAGACCGACGTGTGGGTGGTCGACACCGACGGCGACGGCAAGGCGGACCTGTTCCAGTTCGACACCGACGGTGACGGCAAGGTCGACATCACCATGGTGGACATCGACGAGGACGGTACGCCCGACGAGGTGGTCGACGGCGACGGCGGCCTCCCCCCGGAGCAGCACACCCCCACCATCCAGGTCTGAAAGCAGGGGCCCCTTGTTAACGCATTCGATATAGCAGGGGGCCCCTGTTAACCCGCGCCCGCCCGCGCTCAGCCGGCGAGGGTGAGCGTGGCGAGGTAGTAGGGGGCGTCCAGGGTGTCCACGTCGGTCAGCCGCCACGGGGAGCCGTGCAGCAGCTCGGTGAGCTCGTCGACGGAGCAGACCAGATAGTCGAACCACTCGGTGCCGAGCTGCCGGTAGCGCAGCCGCAACCGCAGCTGGCCGCCGAGCCGGCCGCGCCGCCGGTTGAGCTCGTGGTAGCCGGTGTGCAGCGGGTCGGTGGTCCCGTACGGGTCGGTGCCGTGCGCGATGACCTGCGCACCGGGACGGGCCAGCGCGGCGAGTGCGGCGAGGAAGCCCGGCGCCCGGTCCCGCCCCTCGATCAGCCCGAGGTTGTTGCCGAGCAGCAGGAAGGTGTCGTAGCGCCGGCCGTCGGCGACGTGCTCGTCGATCGTGCCGTGCACGAGCTCGCGGACGCCCCGGTGCCGGCTGACCCGCAGCGCGCCGAGGGACGTGTCCAGGCCGGTGACCGGCACCCCGCGCTCCTGCAGGTGCAGGGCGATCCGGCCGCCACCCACCCCGATGTCGAGCGTCCGGCCGCGGACCCGGTCCACCGCCCGGTGGTCGTACGGCTGCCACGCCTGCGGCGGGTCCAGGTAGTGCGCGGCGGGTGCGCCGTTGACCAGTCCGTCGTCCCGCTCGATGATCTCGATGACCGGCCGGGGCAGCCGCCCACCGACCAGGGGCCGGGGGCCGATGCCGGTGGCCACCGCGTACGCGTCGCGGATCAGCTCGCCGAAGACGTCGCCGATCACCGGTTCCCCCACCATGGTGATCACGCTATCCGGGCCTGGTCCGGTTGTCGCGGCCGTATCCTGGGCGACGTGACCGACCTGGACCGCCTGGCGGCGGAGAAGTACGTCCTGCTGACCACCTTCCGGAAGGACGGCCGGGCGGTGCCCACCCCGGTGTGGGCGGTACGCGACGGTGACGCCCTCGCGGTGTGGACCGTGTCGGACGCCGGCAAGGTGAAGCGGATCCGGCGGGACGGCCGGGTGACGGTGGCGCCCTGCGACGTCCGGGGGAATCCGCGCGGTGCGGCGGTGCCGGGTCACGCGACGATCTGCGACCCCGCCGACACCCGTCGGGTACGCGACCTGTTGAAGCAGAAGTACCGGCTGATCGGCCGGCTCAGCCTGCTCGGCAGCCGACTGCGCCGGGGCGAGAGCGGGACGGTGGGGCTGCGCATCGTGCTGGACGCCTGAGCGGGCACGGGACGATGCGACCCGGGACACGAGTCAGGGGCGGCGGATCGTCGCTGTCGCGTACGTCCGGCCGCCCCTGATCGGAGAGCGTGTGCTGTCGGCGGGGTCAGTCCCCCTGGCGCTGCTGCGGGATCTGACCCTGCAGCAGGGCCCTGACCTCCGACTCGCGGTAGCGGCGGTGGCCGCCGAGGGTCCGGATGGCGCTGAGCTTGCCAGCCTTGGCCCACCGGGTCACCGTCTTCGGGTCGACACGGAACATCGACGCCACCTCGGCCGGCGTGAGTAGCGGCTCTGGTTCGTGCGTTCGCGATGCCATCGGGTCACTCCTCCACATGTATAGACATCGGCCGGGGTCCCGCCGGCCGACGCGTCTCCCATGGTCCGGCTAGTCCCCGATGTCCGACATGGGCCGAACGGCTGAAGGTCCCTAGACGGACGGATGAACCATGCCCGATTTTTACGACTTTTACACGTCAGAAAGTACCTTATTCGGACTCATGATCACGGATGGTGATGCGTAAACTACGAGGCATTCTCAAATTGGGAGCGCTCCCCGCGAAGTTTCGCGCTAGTTGCACCGTTCCAGCAGCTGCACCGCCCGCCAGCGGGCGACCAGCTTGTCGTAGGCGGCGGAGGCCTCGTCCGCCTCGCCCCGGGAGAGCGCGGCCAGGCCGTTCGCCACCAGCTCCGTCGAGTCGTCGGCCGTCAGGGTGTCGTCCGGGAGCAGCTGCACCAGGCCGCCGTAGTCCAGCTCGACCACCGAACGCGGGTGGAACTCCTCCAGCCACCGGGCGGCCTCCTCGACCGCCTCGGTGATCGGTGCCTCGCCGACCGACTTGCGCAGCACCGACAGCGCCCGGGACGACCGGCGGCGGGCCTTGGAGATCTCGGTGCGGTAGCGCATCGCCCGCCGGCCCGGGTCGGTCACCAGGTGCCGCTCGTCGGCATCGAAGAGCACGAACCACCTCAGCGGCACACCCCAGGTGGCGACCTGCTCGTGCACCCGGGGCACCCCGTGCTCCAGCACCCGGGCCCCGCTGCGCCAGTCCTCCACCACCGCCTTGGCCTGACCGGCCAGGATCGGCGGCACGAACGCGTCGGCCAGCACCGACGGCACCCCGTCCCGGGCGCTCAACGCCGCCTCGGCCACCCGGATCCGCAGGTTCCACGGGCAGACCAGCAGCGCGTCGTCGGTCTCCAGGACGTACGCCTCGTCCGGCAGGTCGGGCAGTCGGGTCCAGCCCGCGCCGAGCGCCTCGATCACCGACGTCCGTTGCCGGACCGGCCCCTCCAGGGGCGCCACGGCCCGACCCTCGTTGACGTACCGGCGCCAGTACGACTGCCGGTCCCGGTCGAAGGCGGTCAGCGGCTCGTACACGCGCAGGTACGAAGCGAAGAGCGAGGGCACGGCGCGATCCTCCCACGAGACGGACTCCGCACCCCCTCGACGTCGACGGCGGGCGTGACGTCGGCGACAGTACGGCCACGGCCGATATTAGGCTCAGCAGCACCGGCAGCATCCCGCCGGCGTGCCACCAGGTCCGCGCCCCACAAGGGCGCACACCGTCACAGGAGTCAGCCATGGGCGTATTCGCCAGCACCGAAGACCCGGGATCGACCGGTCACGAACAGGTCGTGTTCTGCCAGGACAAGCAGTCCGGCCTCAAGGCGATCATCGGGATCTACTCCACCGCGCTGGGCCCCGCGCTCGGCGGAACCCGGTTCTACCCGTACGCGAGCGAGGCCGACGCCCTCGCCGACGTGCTCGACCTGTCCCGTGGCATGGCGTACAAGAACGCGCTCGCCGGCCTGGACCTCGGCGGCGGCAAGGCCGTCATCTGGGGCGACCCGGAGCAGACCAAGAGCGAGGCGCTGCTGCGCGCCTACGGCCGCTTCGTGGAGTCGCTGAACGGCCGCTACTACACCGCGTGCGACGTCGGCACCTACGTCGCCGACATGGATGTGATCGCCCGGGAGACCAGCTACGTCACCGGTCGCAGCGTGGAGCACGGCGGCGCCGGCGACTCGTCGATCCTGACCGCCTGGGGCGTCTTCCAGGGCATGCGGGCCGCCGCCGAGCACGTCTGGGGCACCCCGTCGCTGGCCGGCCGCCGGGTCGGCGTGGCCGGCCTGGGCAAGGTCGGCAAGTACCTCACCGGCCACCTGCTGTCCGACGGCGCCGAGGTGGTGGCGACCGACGTCAACCCGAAGGCGCTGGAGTGGGTCCGCACCACCCACCCGCAGGTCGAGCTGGTCGACGACGCCGCCGCGCTGGTCGCGTCCGACATCGACGTGTACGCCCCCTGCGCGCTCGGCGGCGCCCTGAACGACGACACGGTGCCGGTGCTGCGCGCCAAGGTGGTCGCCGGAGCGGCGAACAACCAGCTCGCCCATGCCGGGATCGAGAAGATCCTCGCCGACCGGGGCATCCTGTACGCCCCGGACTACGTGGTGAACGCCGGCGGTGTGATCCAGGTGGCCGACGAGATCGAGGGCTTCAACTTCGACCGCGCCAAGCTGCGGGCCACCCGGATCTACGACACCACCCGGGAGATCCTCCGGCTCGCGGACGCCGAGGGTGTGCCGCCGGCGGTGGCCGCGGACCGGCTCGCCGAGCGGCGGATGGCCGAGGTCGGCCGGCTCCGGACGATCCACCTGCGCTGAGAATTTCCCTCCGGGGGCGGGGCTCCGGCTCCGTCCCCGGAGCACCGTTCGGGGCCGGCCGGCGCTAAGCTGATTTTGGGAAACTTCGTACCGTTTGCCCGCTGTCACGGCCGGTCCCGGCACCCACTCCTTACCGGGTACAATTTGTGACGGCCGGATGACTGCGACGCGCAGCCCCGGCTGACGGTAACCCGAGGTGCCGAACGGTGGCATCCCCATGTACCGTAAGAGCCACGAGAGATGCCTGACGTCATCGGGGCCCGCCTTCGGGCTGCCCCGCATTCTGTGCGAGGGGGTCGAGCCATGGGGCGCGGCCGTGCTAAGGCCAAGCAGACGAAGGTGGCCCGGGAGTTGAAGTACCACTCCCCGAACACCGACCTCACCGCCTTGCAGCGCGAACTGGCGGGTGCTGGTGGGAAGTCTGAACAGCACTTCGACGACGACTACAAAGAGTATGTCGACGACGATGATGAGGATCACGCGGACGAGGACCCGGACACCTGGGTCCGTCCGACCCGCTGACCTCCGGACACAGCTGAGCACGCGGTGACTCCCCGCGTGCTCACGCATGTGCCCGCCTGAAGCGGCACCACGCCGACGATCAGGGACCCCGCCGCCCCGGAGCACGCTCCGGCCGTCCGGCGGGTCCCTGATCCCGGACGCCTACCTCAGCGGGGCCGGTTGTTCCAGTTGTAGAACGTCGGGATGTTCTCGAAGTGGTTCCAGGCGCAGACCGCGCTGGCACCGTCGCCGCCCGACACCTCCGACCGCCGCACGCGTGCGGCCTCGGCCTCGTGGAGCAGCGCGGTCAATCCCGCCGCGGCTTCGCGTACCCGGTCGGTCACCGGATCTCCGACGGCTTCCCCGACGCGCTCAGGCTGCCGGTGACTCGTGGTCTCGGGCATGCTCCAACACTCCCTCCAGTAGGCGGATCTTGCTGTTGCGGCAGTGTTCGGTCTCCGTACCGTCGAAACGCCCCTGCTCGAAGTAGCGGTTGGCGGCGTGACCACCACCGCAGAAGCCGAAATAGGGACAGGACGACCGGCACGCCTCCACCCCGGTGAGGAACTCCCCCACCCAGCCCGTCCGCCCCGCGCCGGCCAGGATCTCCGCCAACGGGGTGGCCAGCACGTTGCCGCTGGTGAAGTCGCCGTACCGGGGGTCGGTGAAGCCGGCCAGCTCCGGTGAGAGCACCACCACCGAGCCGTCGTGGCCGATCGTCGGGATCGGGTCGAGCTGCCGGGGCAGCAGGTCGTCCGCACCGCCGGCCAGGACCGCAGCCGTGTAGCGCAGCGACCACTCCACCTCGCGCAGATGGATCCGCGGCTCCCGCCGCCAGGCGGCCACCAGCTCGGCCCAGAACGCCGTCACCGCGCCCGCCTCGTGGGCATTGCCCCGCAGGTTGACGCCCTCGGTCTCCTCGATGTTGACCCCCAGCACGTCACAACCGAGGTCGAGGAAATAGTCGTACAGCTCGGCGGCCAACCCCGGGCCGGGCCGGGAGACCACCGCGAGGGCCGAGAAGGGCAGCCCGTGCCGGCGCAGCGCCGCCACCCCGGCCACGATCCGGTCGTACGCCAGACGCCCACCCCGGGTGACCCGCTCGCCGTTGCGCTCACGCGGCCCGTCCACGCTGACGCTCACCCGGATGCCGTGCTCGACGAAGAACGCGCACCACGCGTCGTCGATCAGCGTGGCGTTGGTCTGGACGTGGTGCTCCACCGCCGGCCCGAACGGGGCGATCAGCGCGGCCAGGTGCTCCCGGCCGGCCGCGAGCGGCTCCCCGCCGTGCCAGACGACGGAGAAGCGGCCCGTTGCCGCCCACGGGTTGACCGAGGCCGCCACCGCCTCGGCGACCGACACGGGCATCCGCCGGTCGGCCGCCCGCAGCGGCAGGTAACAGTAGGCACAGTCCAGATTGCAGAGGGTCGTCGGCTGCATCACCACGTACGACGGCACAGCGGCGACGCCGCGCATACCGGGGTGCGTACGAGCAGCCATCCACTCTCCTCCGCCCAGCCTGAAGTGACCTTCAGGCTAGGCGTCGGTGGCCACTCGGGTGAACCCCCGATCAGGTGCCCGGATGATCAGCCCAGCGTGATCAGCCCCGGGTGTGCTGGCCGATCATCTGCACGTTGCCCGAACCCTCGATGATCTCGCCGGCCTGCCAGGCCTCCACGCCCCGCCCGGTGAGGGTGGCCAGCGCCCGGTCGGCGTCCTCGGGGGAGACGATCGCGAACATGCCGACACCCATGTTGAACGTCTGCTCCATCTCCGGGTCCTCGATCCGTCCCTTGGACTGGATCAGGTCGAAGATCGGCTGCGGCTTCCAGGTGGAGCGGTTGACCACCGCGTCGACGTGCTCCGGCAGGATCCGGACCAGGTTGCCCGGGATGCCGCCGCCGGTGACGTGGGCGATCGAGCGGACCTCGGCCTCGGCGATCAGCTTGAGGCAGTCCTGCGCATAGATCTTGGTGGGGGTGAGCAGCTCCTCACCGAGGGTGCGCTGCCGACCGAAGTCCTCGATCACCACGTCCAGCCGCATCCGGCCCGCGCCGAGCAGCACGTGCCGCACCAGCGAGTAGCCGTTGGAGTGCAGGCCCGAGGAGCGCATCGCGATGACCACGTCGCCGACCTCGACCCGCTCCGGGCTGAGGATCTCGCTCTCCTCCACCACACCCACACCGGTGGCGGAGACGTCGTACTCGTCGGGGCGCAGCACACCCGGGTGCTCGGCGGTCTCTCCGCCGAGCAGGGCGCAGCCCGCGTACCGGCAGCCGTCGGCGATGCCGGCGCCGATCTCGGCGACCTTGTCCGGCACGACCTCGCCGGTGGCGATGTAGTCGAGCAGGAAGAGCGGCTCGGCACCACAGGCGACCAGGTCGTCGACGACCATGGCGACCAGGTCGATGCCGATGGTGTCGTGGATGTCGAGCTGCTGGGCGATGACCAGCTTGGTGCCGACACCGTCGGTGGACGACGCCAGGATCGGGTTCTTGTATTTCTTCGTGTCCAGCCGGAACAGGCCGGCGAAACCGCCCAGGTCACCCATGACCTCCGGGCGCCGGGTGGACTTGACCTTGGACTTCAGCAGCTCGACCGCGCGGTCGCCCGCCTCGATCGACACTCCGGCGTCCGCGTACGAGACCGAGCGTTTGCGCGTCGTGCGGCCGGTGCCGGCCGTCCAGGGCTGGCGGTCGCCGCCGGCGCCCGTCGGGCTGCTTCCTGCGCCGCTGCGCTCGGACACGTGCGTCACGGTTCTCCCCTTTGTGGTTCTCGCGGAGCCGCACCACGGTGTGGACCCGCGTCGGGTGGTGCTACGGGCGGTTGGTCGCGCCGCCCGGAGTGGCGACGAGCGGAGGGGCGGTGTGCCCCGTGGGGTCGGCCGCCTCCGTGGCGACCCGACGTCCCACTCCTTCGAGGACGTGCTTGCCGATCAGGTTCCCGGCCGGGAGCTCGATCGGGTATTCCCCATCGAAACACGCCCGGCACAGCCGGGTCTTCGGCTGCTCGGTCGCCGCGATGAGACCGGGGAGCGATACGTAGCCCAGCGTGTCGGCACCGATGGAGCGCCGGATGCCGTCGTTGTCCAGCCCGTTGGCCAGCAGCTCGGCCCGGGTGGCGAAGTCGATGCCGTAGAAGCACGGCCAGCTGACCGGCGGCGAGGAGATCCGGACGTGCACCTCCAGCGCCCCGGCCTCGCGCAGCATCCGCACGATGGCGCGCTGGGTGTTGCCGCGCACGATCGAGTCGTCCACCACGACCAGCCGCTTGCCGCGCACGTTCTGCCGCAGCGGGTTGAGCTTCAGCCGGATGCCGAGCTGGCGCAGCGTCTGCGACGGCTGGATGAAGGTGCGCCCCACGTACGGGTTCTTCATCAGGCCCGCGCCGTAGGTGATGCCGGACTCCTCGGCGTAGCCGATCGCCGCCGGGGTGCCGGACTCCGGCACCGGGATCACCAGATCCGCCTCGACCGGGTGCTCCTTGGCGAGCTGGCGGCCGATCTGCACCCGCGCGGCGTGCACGTTCCGGCCGGCGATGGTGGCGTCCGGGCGGGCGATGTAGACGTACTCGAAGAGGCAGCCCTTCGGCTCCGGCGCGGCGAACCGGGTGGAGCGCAGCCCGTCCTCGTCGATGGCGATCAACTCGCCCGGCTCGACCTCGCGCACCACGCTGGCGCCGACGATGTCCAGCGCGGCGGTCTCGCTGGCCACCACCCAGCCGCACTCCAGCCGGCCCAGCACCAGCGGGCGCACGCCGTGCGGGTCACGGGCGGCGTAGAGCGTCGACTCGTCCATGAAGACGAAGCTGAACGCGCCGCGCAGCTGCGGCAGCACCTCCAGCGCGGCCGCCTCGACGGAGAGATCCGGCCGGCCGGCCAGCAGCATCGTGACCAGCGAGGTGTCGTTGGTCGAGCCGTCGGAGTCGAGACCCCGCTCGGCCACCTCCCGCTGGAGCTCGGCGGTGTTGACCAGGTTGCCGTTGTGGGCCAGCGCGATGGTCGTGCCGGAGGTGGTGGACCGGATGGTGGGCTGGGCGTTCTCCCAGGTCGACCCGCCGGTGGTGGAGTAGCGGGCGTGCCCGATGGCGAGGTGCCCGCGCAGGCTGGCCAGGGTCGGCTCGTCGAAGACCTGGGCGACCAGGCCGAGATCCTTGTAGACCACCACGCCGGAGCCGTCGCTGACCGCGATGCCGGCGGCCTCCTGGCCACGGTGCTGGAGGGCGTAGAGCCCGAAATAGGTGAGGTTGGCGACCTCTTCCCCCGGCGCCCAGACACCGAAGACGCCGCACGCGTCCTGGGGGCCGGGTCGTTGGGGGTCAAGGTCGTGGCTCAGCCGGCCATCGCCTCGGGGCACCTGCCGCTCCCTCATGCTGGTCTGGACTGGCCTGGGCGGAGTCGGGGGAGAGCTCCGCGCGGTCGGCCGGGACCGTCGTCGCCTGTCAGTGTACGCGAATCGAAGTCAATACACATAGTCACGACCGGGCTCCGCCCAGTGATGGTAGGTGCGGCGTCGACGCAGCTAGAGCGGCAGGTACGCGGAGAGGTCGGCCCGGACCCCGCTCACCCGTACGCGACCCTCGGTGACCGCCGCCGCCCACTCGAGGCGGCCGGTGGCGAGTGCCAGCCAGGTGCCCGGATCCATCTCGACCACGTTCGGCGGGGTGCCACGGGTGTGTCGCGGACCGGCTACGCACTGCACGGCACCGTAAGGTGGAACCCGCACCTCCACCGAACGGCCGGGGGCGCGCTCCACGAGGACGGCCAAGAGGGTACGGACCGCCTCCCGGAACACCGGCCGTTCGGGCGTACGCCCCTCGTCCAGCGCCGACAACGCTGCCGCGACCGCGGCGGACTTAGAGTGCGGAGAGGACACGACGGGACGATACGACCCGAGTGCAGCGCTTCCGACGCTGGCCCTGGGTCGCGCCGATCCGGTCAGACAAGGCATAGTTGCCGACGGCGTATTCGTACCGTGATGATCCCGGGCCCGGCATCCGCCGGCCAGGGAGGTCAGACCGGAAGGCGGTGGACGTGTCAACACACCGACGTGCCTGGAAGCAGCGGGCCGGTGTGGTCGTAGCGCTGGTTGCCGGCGCCCTGCTCACCGTCCCCGCCACACCGGCCCTCGCGGCCGAGGCCGTCGTGCAGCCACAGTCGGTCACCCTGAACGCCGGTAGCGACGCCACGGTCACCGTGGTCATCACGCCGGGTACCGAGGACAAGAGCGGTGACCTCAACCTCACCGGCCTCCCGTCCGGCGTCAGCTGCAGCAGCGGTTGCGGCAACTTCCAGTTCAACGGCCCGCCCGGTTCGCCGAAGACGCAGGTGCTGACCATCCGGGCCAACGACAACGTGTCGGACGCCAACACGAACGTGACGGTGCAGGTCAAGCCGGACAAGTCCAACCCGGCCACGCCGACCTTCTCGCTGACGGTGAAGGCGAAGGCCGCGCCCAGCCCGACCCAGCAGCAGGTGCAGACGGTCAAGCTGGTCTCCGGCAAGGTCACCAACTCGTCCACCGGCGACGCGGTGCCGAACGCCACCGTGATGCTGCTCGACTCGCAGCAGCACCGGTACACCACGATCAGCGACGACAAGGGCAACTACCGGTTCAACGGCTCCGAGTCGGCGCCGATCGCGCCGGGCCGGATCGACCTCGGTGCCGTCCTGAACGACGTCAAGGTCTACAAGAATTTCACCGCGAACGCCGGCCAGAGCGTGACCGGCCAGCGGCTCAGCCTGCCGATCAAGACCGAGGCCACCCCGAGCGCCAGCCCGTCGGCGAGCGCCGAGGCCACCCCGTCGGATGAGGCGAGCGACGACGCCTCCCCCGAGGAGAGCGCCCCCGAGACGAGCCCCGGCCAGGTGGCCGCCGCCGCCAACGAGGACTCGGGCGGCTTCGGCTCGTGGCTGCTGATCCTGCTCGGCGGCCTCTTCGTGGCCGTCGGCGTCGGCACCATCGTGCTGCTCTACATGCGCCGCAAGAACGAGGGCGACGACCCCGACGACGAGGCCGTCCCGGCCGCCGCCGCGAGCCCGGTCCCGAACGCCCGGGGCGCCTACCGGGGTACGGACGACCAGACCCGGGTGGTCAACGGCGGGATGGGTCTCGGCCCGGCTCCCACCATGGTCGGTGGCACCTCGCTCAGCGACGCCCCGACGATGATGCACCGCCCGGTGGTCGACGACGTCCCGCCGGACCCGTACGGTGCCCCACCGCCCGCGTACGGATCGGGCGGGCAGCCGGGCTGGGCCGGCAGCGGCTACGGCGACGAGGCCCCCGCTCAGGGCGGCTACGGCGCCGGCAACGGCTACGGCAACGCGCCCGCCTCGGGCGGCGGTTACGGCAACGCGCCGGCCTCGGGTGGCGGCTACGGCGACGCACCCGCGTCCGGCGGTGGCTACGGCGGCCGGGACTACGGTGCCGGTGCGGCCGGCGCTGCCGGGGCGGCGGGCTACCCGCCGGCCCAGGGCGGCGGCTACGGCGGCGAGCGGTACGACGAGCCCACCGGCCGCTACACCGGTGACAGCACGTCCTACGCCCCGGCGGCCGACCCGTATCCGACCAGCACCTACCAGCCGCAGGCGGACCAGGGCCGGGGCTACGGCCAACCCGAGCCGGGCCCGTACGGCCGCGCGCCGGAGCCGGGCACCGGCTACGGCCAGGACGGCGGCTACGGCGCCTCGGGTGGTGGCTACGGCACCGCGCCCGGCGGCGGCTACGACAACGCCCCGGCGGGCGGCGGTTACGACAACGCCCCGGCGGGTCGCGGCTACGACAACGCGCCGACCGGCCGCGGCTACGACAACGCGCCTGCCGGCGGCGGCTACGACGGTGGTCAGCAGCAGGGCTACGACGGCTACGACCAGCGCGGCGGTTACGGCCAGCCGCAGCAGGGCGACGGCTACGGTCAGGCACCGCAGGGCGGCTACGGCCAGCAGGGTGGCTACGGCCAGGAGCCGCCGCAGCAGCGCAGCCCCGGCTACGACAACCAGGGCCAGGAGCAGGGCGGCTACTACGGTGACCCGGCCCAGGCCGGGCGGGCCCGCCCGGACGGGCCGCCGCCGCAGGACCGGGGCGGCCGCAGGCTGGACTGGCTGGACGACTGACCCACCGACGAACCGACACGTGGCCGCCCGGGTTTCCCGGGCGGCCACTGCCGTGTCTCATCCCGGGCTGCCCGCTTCCCCTTCTCCCCGTCACGCCGACGGCAAGAGGCACACCGTGCCGCCGACCTGTCGGCTCGAACAGGCCGGGGATCTACCAGCCGGCGACATGGCGGACTCGACGGGGCGGGCCCGGGTCAGGCGGTGAAGACGCCCTGGCGGAGCACCGGTACCACGTCGGAGACGTCGAGCTGGACGGCGACCGCCACGTCGGCCGCGAAGCCGCCCTCGATCAACTCCCGTCCGGAGACGCAGCCACGGACCGCCGCCGCCACGTCCGGGGTACTGGCCAGCGCGGCCAACGCCATCGCCGCCTCCACCGACAACCCACCCGACACGTCGGAGAGGGCGTCGAGCACGCTGGCCGCCCCGAGTTGATCCTCCACCGAGGGACGCAGCGAGCCGTCCGGCCAGCGCTCACCCGCGGCGACCACGCCGACCGGGGCGTCGATCGAGCCGTACCCCTCGGCCTGGAGCCAACGCCCGACGGCGCGGGCGTTGCGCAGGCACGCCGCGATCACCGGCAGGCCGGTGGCGCTGGCGGCGGCGCTGATCGCCGAGCCGTTCGGTGACGGCAGGACCAGGTCCGGTACGACCGGCGCGGCCCGCAGCGCCGCCGGGGAGAGCGACCACGGATGCTCCGGGGTGGTCCGCCGGCGGCCGACGGCGGCGACCGCCCCGACCCGGCGGGCGTAGTCGGCCGCCTGCTCGCCCCACGGGAACGGGTGCACCCGCATGCCGCGGCCGACCGCCACCTCGACGGCGGTGGTGAACGAGAGGACGTCCACCACCACCAGGGCCGCACACACCCGGCCGAGTTCGGCCGCCCCGGTCAGGCCCCAGTCGAACCGGGCCCCGGATCCGGGCTGGGCGTGTACGGCCGCGGCCAACGCCTCAGCGCTGATCGGTCGAGTGCTGGTCCGGGTCACCGGAATCCGTCGCGGAGCCCGCCGTGCTGTCGCCGGTCTCCCCGGCCGGGGAGACCGAGCCGTCACCGGCGCCCGCCGCATCACGGGCATCCGTGGCCGCGCGCGGTTCCGTGGCCTCCCGGCTGTCCGTGGCGGCACGCGGACCCGTGGCGTCGTCGGTGTCCGTGGCGTCACGGGTGCCCGCGCCCTCACCGGCGTCCGCCGCATCGCGGACGTCGGTGGTTGCGCGCGGTTCGCCGGCCTCGCGCCCGTCCCGCGGCTCGTCCGAGACGGTGCCGGCGTCAGCCGGCTTGGTCTCCCCGGTCGCTGGGACGGTCGCCTCGGCGGACCGGGACTCCGTGGTGGGCCGGGCCACCGGTACGTCCACCGGCTGCTCGGCGGTGGCCGGGAGGACGGTGGTCGTCCCGGTCCGGGTCGCCTCCACCGCCACCTGGGCCGGTGCCTCGGTGCCGAACAGGCGCGGCAGCGTCGCGGTGTGCGCGGCGCGCAGCTCGTCCAGGCCGATCCGGAACTGGCCGTGCACCTCCAGGGCACCACCGGCCGGGTCGGTGACCCCGATGAACTCCCACGGCACCCCGCGCTCGCCGCAGAGCGCGGTGAACGCCTTCTCGTGCCCGCGCGGCACCGACACCAGGACCCGTCCCGCGGACTCGCTGAACAGGTAGACGAACGGCATCGACCCGCCGGTGAAGTGCTCCGGCAGCGCGATCCGGGCGCCGACCCCGCGCCGCAGGCAGGACTCGACCAGGCTCTGCGCGAGACCACCGTCGGAGAGGTCGTGCGCCGAGCTGACGTGCCCGACCCGGGCCGCCTCGGCCAGCAGCTCGCCGAGCTGCCGCTCACGGGCCAGGTCGACCTGCGGCGGGATGCCACCCAGGTGCTCGTGGGTGACCCAGGCCCACTCCGAGCCGGAGAGCTCCACGTGCGTCTCACCGAGCAGGAAGAGCTGGTCGTGGTCGCCGCCGGGCCGCGGCACGAAGCCCATCGGCACCCGGTCGGCGACGTTGTCCAGCACGCCGAGGACACCGACCACCGGGGTCGGGTGGATCGCCGCGGCCCCGGTCTGGTTGTAGAAGCTGACGTTGCCGCCGGTCACCGGGATGCCCAGCTCCAGGCAGCCGTCCGCCAGGCCGCGCACGGCCTCGGCGAACTGCCACATCACGCCCGGGTCCTCCGGCGAGCCGAAGTTGAGGCAGTTGGTCACGGCGATCGGCTTCGCGCCGGTCACCGCCACGTTCCGGTACGCCTCGGCCAGCGCGAGCTTCGTCCCGTGGTACGGGTCGAGGCGGGCGTACCGGCCGTTGCCGTCGAGCGACAGGGCGACGCCGAGACCGGTCCGCTCGTCGATCCGGATCACCCCGGAGTCCTCCGGCTGGGCCAGCACGGTGTTGCCCAGGACGTAGCGGTCGTACTGCTCGGTGACCCAGGTCTTGTCGGCCAGGTTCGGCGACGCGATCATCCGCAGCACGGTCTCCCGGAGCGCGTCCGGGTCGCTCGGCCGGGGCAGGGTCTCCGCCCGGTCGGCCTGGAGCAGGATCAGGTCGGCCGGCTCCCGCATCGGGCGGGCGTAGACCGGACCGTCGTCCACCAGCGAACCCGGCGGCACGTCCACCACCAGCTGGTCGCGCCAGGTGATCACCAGGCGGCCGGGCTGGCCGTCCGGGGACGGTGCGGTGACCTCGCCGATGGCGGTGGCCCAGACGCCCCACTTCTCGGCGGTCTTGAGCACCGCCTCCAGCTTGTCCGGGGCGACCACCAGCAGCATCCGCTCCTGGGACTCGCTGGCCAGGATCTCGTGCGGCGTCATCGACGCCTCGCGCAGCGGGACCCGCTCCAGCCAGACCCGCATGCCGGTGCCGGCGGAGGCGGCGGTCTCGGTGAGCGCGCAGGTCAGACCCGCGCCGCCGAGGTCCTGGATGCCGACGACCAGCTCGGCATCGTACAGCTCCAAGCATGCCTCGATGAGGAGCTTCTCCATGAACGGGTCGCCGACCTGCACCGACGGGCGGCGCTGCTCGCTGCCCTCGTCGAAGGTGGCGCTGGCCAGCACCGACACGCCGCCGATGCCGTCGCGGCCGGTCCGGGCACCCATCAGCACGACCACGTTGCCGGGGCCGGCGGCCTCCTTGCGCTGCAGCCGGTTGACCGGCAGCACGCCGAGGCAGAGCGCGTTGACCAGCGGGTTGCCCTGGTAGCAGGGGTCGAAGACGACCTCACCGCCGATGTTGGGCAGACCCAGGCAGTTGCCGTAGCCGCCGACGCCGGCGACCACGCCGGGCAGCACCCGGGCGGTGTCCGGGTGGTCGGCCGCGCCGAACCGCAGCGGGTCCATCACCGCGACCGGGCGGGCGCCCATGGCGAGGATGTCGCGGACGATGCCGCCCACGCCGGTCGCCGCACCCTGGTACGGCTCGACGAAGCTCGGGTGGTTGTGCGACTCGACCTTGAAGGTCACCGCCAGCTCGTCGGAGATCTGCACCACACCGGCGTTCTCGCCGATGCCGGCGAGCATCCGGTCGCTCGGCGGGGCCTTCTCACCGAACTGGCGCAGGTGCACCTTGCTGGACTTGTAGGAGCAGTGCTCGCTCCACATGATCGAGTACATGGCCAGCTCGGCCTGGGTGGGACGACGACCCAGGATGTGCCGGATGCGCTCGTACTCGTCGTCGCGCAGGCCCAGCTCGGCGTACGGCTGGAGCTCCTCCGGCGTGCCGGCCGCCTGCGGCACGGTGTCCACACCGAGCGTCCAGTCGTCGGCCGGGCCGGCCTGCGGCACCACGGAGGCCGCACGCGGATCCGCCGGGGCGGCCGGGAAGGCGCCCGGTGTCTCCCGTACGGCCGGGTCCGGATGGGTGGTCATGAAGTCTCCTCGCTGCGCTCGCCGCCCTGCGGGCGGTTGCGCCGAACCGTGCTCACGCCGGCGCCCCCACCAGGTGCTTCAACACCGAGGTGAAGAAGCCGAGACCGTCGAGGGAGGGACCGGTGAGGGCCTCCACCGCGTGCTCGGGATGCGGCATGATGCCGACCACGTTGCCGGCCTGGTTGGTGATCGCGGCGATGTCGCGCTGCGAACCGTTGGGGTTGCCGCCCAGGTAGCGGGCGACGACGCGGCCCTCGGCCTCGAGCTGGTCCAGCGTCGCGGCGTCGGCGACATAGCAGCCCTCGCCGTTCTTGACCGGGACGAGCACCTCCTGGCCCGGCTGGAACGCGTTGGTCCAGGCGGTGCCGGCGGACTCGATGCGCAGCACCTGGTCCCGGTTGCGGAAGTGCAGGTGCTGGTTGCGGGTGAGCGCACCGGGCAGCAGGTGGGCCTCGCAGAGGATCTGGAAGCCGTTGCAGATGCCGAGGACCGGCAGGCCGCCCCGGGCCGCGTCCACGATCGTCCCCATCACCGGGGCGAACCGGGCGATGGCGCCGCAGCGCAGGTAGTCACCGTAGGAGAAGCCACCCGGGAGGACGACGGCGTCCACCCCGTGCAGCTCCGGGTCGCCGTGCCAGAGCCGGACCGGCTCGGCGCCCGCGATCCGGACGGCCCGGGCCGCGTCGCCGTCGTCGAGCGAGCCGGGGAAGGTCACCACACCGACCCGGGCGGTCACGGGTGCGCGTCCACGGTCTCGTCGGCCTCGACCAGGCGGACGGTGAAGTCCTCGATGACCGGGTTGGCGAGCAGCTTGTCGGCGATCTCCCGGGCGCGGTCCAGGTCCGGTTCACCGGTGAAATCGATCTCGATCCGCCTGCCGATCCGGACAGAGGCGACGTCGCTGACGCCGAGCCGGGGCAGCGCGTTTGCGACGGCCTGGCCCTGAGGATCGAGGATCTCGGGCTTGAGCATGACGTCGACGACGACGCGAGGCACTGGGCACTCCTGACTGTGTACGCAGTTGGGTGCCGACCCACAACGGGCGAGCGCAGCCAGCCTACCTGGCAGATACCGCCCTGGACGCACCGGCCGGGCGCGGTTCGGACAGTGATCGACGTAACCGGTCGGGGGTCGCTGCGAGCGGTGTCCCCGCGTGCGCGGAACGTGCCGTTACCAGGCAGTACAGGGCTGCCACGGAGGCCGAATCGTTACATCGGCGGTCGTCGCGCTATCGCATGTCGGGGGCCGTTCGGCGGTCCGGCGGCATCGGCGGCGCTCCATGCCGGACGGTCGCGCGGGGCGGCCGGACGGGGCCCGCGCCGGGCCGCCGGGCCGATCGGGTCGAGCCGGACTCACCTTCCGGACCGATGGGGCCTTCCGGGGCATCCGGCTGGATCCGGACGCGGTCGGGGGCGGCCGGGTGGAGTGGCCGATCTCCGACACTTCCCGCCCCACCGGGCCGGTCCGGCCGCGGATAGGGCCGGTCCGGCTCTGCATGACCGATCCGACCCCAGCACGGCCGGTCCGGCCCTGCTGCGACTGGTCCGACCCTCGTGCGACCTGTCCGGCCCTGCTGCGACCGGTCCGACCCTCGTGCCACCCGTCCGGCCCTCGTGCCACTGGTCCGACCCGGCAGGGCCGGTCCGACCTCGGCGCGTCGTTTTGCAGCATCCGATCAGGTGAACAAGCCTCACGAACGTGTCGCCCGCCGGATGACAGCATCGGAACCGTGCTGGTCGTGACGACGGATCAACTGCCCGGCTACGAGATCCGCCAGATCCTCGGCGAAGTGGTGTCCTCGATGGCCAGGACCCGGAACCCCTACCGCGAGGGCGTGAAGAACCTGCGCGGCGGCGCGTACGACCCGATGGCGCCGGACAACCTCACCCGCTGGCGTACCGACTCGGTGGCCCGGCTCGGCGAGGAGGCGCAGCGACTCGGCGCCAACGCCGTGATCGGGATGCGCTTCGACAGCCGGGACTGCGGCGAGATGTGGATGGAGATCTGCGCGTACGGGACAGCGGTGATCGTCGTACCCAAGATGCCGGACGTCATGCCCGCGGACCAGCCCATGGTCGCCGCCGAGACGGCCCACGAGCCGGAGATCACGGGGGCACCCGGCGGTATCGCCGAACCCGCCAGCGCCCCCAACCTCTCCTCCGCCGCCGAAACCCCCACCCGCGACTGACCCACCCATCTCGAGCCCCGCCGTGTTGATCATGAGGTTAGCGGCAGCAATGGAGATCAATCCCGCCGCCAACCTCATGATCAACGCCTTGGAGGCGGGGTGGGGTCAGAGGATGGGGGGTGGGGTGTAGGCGGCGGCCTGGGGGTGGGTTTCGGCGATCTTGGTGATGCGGGCGGTGACGTGGTCGATCTGGGTGGCTGCGGCACCCACGAAGGCGTTGCGGTCGGCGACGAGGGCGTCGATCTCGGGGCGGGAGAGGCCGAGGCGGCCGTCCGCCGCCAGGCGGTCGAAGAGGTCGTTCTCTCCGGCGCCCTGTTCCCGCATGGCGAGCGCGACGGCGACCGCGTGCTCCTTGATCACCTCGTGCGCGACCTCCCGGCCGACGCCCCGCCGCACCGCTGCGACCAGGATCTTCGTGGTCGCCAGGAACGGCAGGAAGCGCTCCAGCTCCCGGTTGATGACCGCCGGGTAAGGGCCGAACTCGTCCAGCACGGTGAGGAAGGTCTGGAACAGCCCGTCGGCGGCGAAGAACGCGTCCGGCAGGGCGACCCGACGGACCACCGAGCAGGAGACGTCCCCCTCGTTCCACTGGTCACCGGCCAACTCGCCGACCATGGACAGATAGCCCCGGAGGATCACCGCGAAGCCGTTGATCCGCTCCGACGAGCGGGTGTTCATCTTGTGCGGCATCGCGCTGGAGCCCACCTGGCCGGGCTTGAAACCCTCGGTGACCAGCTCCTGGCCGACCATCAGGCGGATCGTGGTGGCCAGCGACGACGGCGCGGCGGCCACCTGGACCAGCGCGGCGAGCACGTCGAAGTCCAGCGACCGCGGATAGACCTGGCCGACGCTGTCCAGCACCCGCGCGAAGCCCAGGTGCCCGGCGACCCGGCGCTCCAGCTCGGCCACCTTCCCGGCGTCGGAGTCGAAGAGGTCGAGCTGGTCGGCGGCGGTGCCCACCGGCCCCTTGATGCCGCGCAGGGGATACCGGTCGATCAGGTCCGTCAGCCGCTCGTACGCGATCAGCAGTTCCTCGGCGGCCGAGGCGAACCGCTTACCCAGCGTGGTGGCCTGCGCGGCCACGTTGTGCGACCGTCCGGTCATCACCACGCCGGAGTACTCGTTGGCGTGCCAGGCCAGCCGGACCAGCGCGGCGACCAGCCGGTCCCGGATCAGCTCCAGCGAGGCGCGCACCTGGAGCTGCTCGACGTTCTCGGTGAGGTCGCGGGAGGTCATCCCCTTGTGCACGTGCTCGTGCCCGGCGAGCGCGCTGAACTCCTCGATCCGGGCCTTCACGTCGTGCCGGGTGACCCGCTCCCGCGCCGCGATGGAGGCCAGGTCGACGTCGTCGACGACCCGCTCGTACGCCTCGACCACCCCGTCCGGCACGCTCACCCCGAGGTCCCGCTGGGCCTTCAACACGGCGAGCCAGAGCCGCCGTTCCATGCGTACCTTTTCCTCCGGCGACCAGAGGGCGACCAGTTCGGGTGAGGCGTACCGGTTGGCGAGCACGTTCGGGATCGTCGTCACGTACCGCATTCTTTCGCACCGCCGGGGCGGGTCGCCGCCCAGCCCGGGACCCGTCACACCGTGGGCACGTCGTGCACGGTCGCGCTCACCACCAGGGTCTTCGTCGCCTTGCCGTGCGCGTTGCGGACGGTCAGCAGGTAGGTGTGCCGCTGGGTGCTGCCGTCGGCCCCGGAGCAGGGGAAGTTCAGCGTCTCGCTGCCGCTGGGCGGGTAGTTGTCGGCGTACACGCCGGGGCCGTCGACGGAGAGGGCGACGGAGTCGACGTTGCCGGTCTTCCACTCGACCACGACCGGCGTGCCGGCGATCGGGTTGGCGCTGGTGCCGGCCGGGCAGGACGGCTGCCTGGCGACCCGGAAGTAGGTGATGGCAGGACCGCTGCTCGTGGTCGACCCGGACTTCCCGCCACTGCTCCCGGTGCCCCCGCCGGTCGAGCCACCGCCCGTCGAACCGCCGCCGGTCGTGCCACCGCCCGTCGTGCCGCCGCCGGTCGAGCCGCCGCCGCTGGTGGTGGGCGTGCCGGCCGGCGTCGACCCGTCGATGGTGAGGGTGCCGGATCCGGCCGACGCGTCGTCCGGGGCCCCGGTGACCGACGTGCTGGCGGTGGACTCCGTGGCGCTCTTGCCGGTGGCTCCGCAGCCGGCGACCGCCAGCACGGCGACCAGGGCGAGGACAGGGGTACGGGGCAGGGCTCGACCGGACATCAGGGGTCCCCTCGGGTATGCCGCCCACGCCGAGATCCGAGCGGTCGGGGTCAGCGTAGGGACGGCCGGCAACACCGCTCCGGAGCGCGCACCCGGTGACCGGATCGGCGCGCAGTGGGCAGGTGCATCCGGCCGACACAGCTCCTGGCAGCCCCCCGTGCGGGGACTGCCAGGAGCTGTCTGTCGTCGGTCGCTCAGGTCGGTGCGGGCCGGCCGGTCAGGGCGGTCCAGAGGGCCGCGCAGGCGGCCTCCTCGGTGTCGAAGGTGCCCCGGACGTCGTACACGCCGCGCTCGTAGGCGCCGATCTCCCATCCACCGGCGGGCGCGCGGCGGAGGAACCAGAAGTCGGGCGGGACCGGTACGTGCTCGTGCACGTCCTCCAACTCGAAGGCGTCCGGCGAGAGTCCCGTCGCCAGCAGGGCCGCCCGGACCTGGTGCCGGTCCATCCTCGACCTCCTGTCGGTGCCACGGTCAGCAGACGTACCCGGGGACCGGTGTGCTGGACTGCCGGGGCACGCTGGTGGTGGTGCAGACGCCGTCCAGGTATTCCTCGACGATGAACTGGTGGTCGAGCAGCCACTGGACGCTGACCGAGCCGCCCGCCTGCGGCAGGTACGCCGCGTTCAACTGGAACTGCGTACCCAGGCCGGTCTGGGCGAACCACGGCGCGATCGGGCCGGAGTCCACGTCGAACGTCTTCAGCACGCAGTAGGTGTGGTAGTTCGCCAGCGGCGCGTTGGCCGGCGTGTTCAGGCTCTGCGGGGCCAGCGAGCGGGCGCTGAACGGGGTGCCGAGCGGGGCCAGGAAGGACCCGCCGGGGAAACCGAAGCGGTCGAGGCGGTAGCCGGGGAGCATGCTCTGCCGGGTCTTCACCTGCTCGCCGTGCGGGCCGAGCACGAAACCGTTCCCGGGCGGGAAGATCAGCTTGTTGGGCGTGGTCTGGGTGGTGTAGTTCTGCACCCACTCGACCTGGCTCTGCGCGCCGAACCGTTCGTATCCGGCGAGCAGCGGGCCGACCGGGGAGGCGGTGGGCAACTGCGCCGGCCCGAATAGCGGGTCGCCGCCGTAGAAGACGGTGGTCTGCGGGGCGTTCGGCGGGGTGCCGGGGACGCAGAGGCTGCCGCCGGGCGGAGGCTGCGGCGGCCGGCTCTGCGGGGCACCCTGCCGGTCGGGGTCCAGGTCGCCGGAGCCGGCGCCGGCGAGGGTGGCGGCCCGGACGGCCGCGCTCGGGGCCGCCGACTGGGCGGCGCCGGGCACCAGGATCAGGGCCGCACCGGAGACGACGGCCAGCAACCAACGTCGCGTTTTCACTCAGAACCTCCCAGTTGAGGACAATCGGTGCCTCCATCGTGGGTGGTTCTCAACATGAATGTGAGCTTATGTACCTTTCACTACCTGATAGGGAATCCGTCACCTGGTAGCCACGTGTCGCTTATGTCGCCCGGGACGGCGGGCGCCCCGCGATCACGAGATCATCGCCCGATCTGACTTCGGCCGAGCCGAATCCTTCTTCCTCCCTCCGAGGACACACATGCGCAAACCCCTGCTCGCCGGCCTCGCGGCCGTCGCGCTCACCGGCGGCACCCTGCTCTCCGCCGCACCGGCCCAGGCCGCCGACCCGACGGTCTTCTACGTCCGCCAGCTCTCCACCGCCTGCTCCGACACCGGGCCGGGCACCCTGGCACAGCCGTTCTGCACGATCAAGCCGGCCGCCGCCGCGGTCACCGCCGGCCAGACGGTCGACGTCGGATCCGGCACCTACCGGGAACGGGTGACCATCGCCAGTTCCGGCACCCCGGATGAGCCGATCGTCTTCCGCAGCTCCTCATCGACCATGACAGCAGTCCTGGCCGGACCGACGGCCGGGATCACAGTCGCCGGCGAGCACGACGTCACGATCCAGCGGTTCCAGGTCGTCGGGGCGATGGAGGCACCCGCTCTCGACCTCCGCGACGCATCGGGCATCACCGTCGAGGGCGGCGGCTTCGGGGTCGCCGACGGAGCGTCCGTACCCGCCGTGCGGCTCGTCGGCGTCAACCGGTCGTCCCTGACCCGCGGCAACGTCAGCGGGCGGCCACTCCTGGCCGGAGTGACCCTGGACGCCGCCACCACCGGCGTGAAGATCAGCGCGATGACGGTGACGGCGAGCCTGCCGGACGACGCCGACCACGGCGTCGGCATCCGCGTCGAGGGCGACGACAACACGATCGTCGGGAACGACATCGACCACTTCACCGGCGCGGCCATCACGGTCGAGGCCGGCGCGGACGGCACCGTGGTGGCCAACAACCAGATCGCCGGCGGGCGGGGCTACGGCATCCACAACCACGGCGCCACCGGCACAGCGATCACCAACAACACGGTGGAGGATCGCTGCCTAGACAGCATCCGGGTCGACGGGGCCTCCACCGGGGTCTCGGTGCAGAACAACCTCGTCACCTACGGCAGTCCGCTCGGCACCGAATACTGCACCGACACGGTGCGGCACGGGGTCCTGCTGGGAGTCCATGACGAGGCCGTCCGGGACACCGTGGTCGACTACAACACCCTCGACCACTACCGCTCGGGCTATCCCACGCTCTATGCCTGGAACGGCGCCCAACTGAGCCTGGCGGATTTCCAAGCCGCATCCGGTCAGGCCGCCCACGACCTGGAGACCGGGGACCCGAGGGCCAACTACGACTCGGCGAACTCGGCCGCCCCCGGTTACCCGACCACCGACCGGGTGGGTAGGGCACGCGTCGACGATCCGGCGGTGGCGGACACCGGCGCCGGACCGGTGACGTACGCCGACCGGGGTGCCCTGGAGACCATTCGCGGACCGCAGGCCCGGATCAGCCTGGCGCTGGACCTCGGTGCGGGCGCGGTGACGGCCGACGCCTCCTCCTCCGGGTCGGGTGTCGCGCCGATCGCCTCCTACCAGTTCGACTGGGGCGACGGCACCAGCACGACCCAGGCAACCCCGATCGCCACCCACCGGTACGCCACCCGCGGCACCTTCAACGTCTACCTGGTCGTGACCGGGACCGACGGTCGGCACGACGCCGCCTCGCAGCAGGCGAGCGTGCTGCCGCGTACCGGGACCGTGGGCCTGCTCACCCTCTCCGGTCTGCGGTACGTCGGTTCGCTGGCGGCCCCCTGGCCGGGGTTGAGCGGTGACCGCCCGGCCCTGGACGCGACGGGCCAGTTCGACGTGGTGGACGCCGGCAGCGGGCAGATCGCGCTCTTCTGGCGCGCGAAAGGGCAGTATCTCGCCGCCGACTTCGCGGGTGTCCAGGCGGTCACCGCCGGCGGCACGCTGGTGACCACCAATCAACGGTTCACCCAGGTCCGCAACACCGACGGCACGATCAGTCTCAGGGCCATCGCCAGCGGCCGGTACGTGACCGCGCCGGCGAACGCCACCACGGCACTGATCGCCAACGCCACCACGGTCGGCACCGACCAGAAGTTCTACCGGGTCACCGTCACGGACACGGACCGGTCGCTGAAGGCCGGCGCCAACAGCCGGTACGTCACCGCCGACAGTGCCGGCGCGAAGCCCCTGATCGCGAGCCGGACCAGTGTCGGCCCGTGGGAGCGGTTCGACCTGGTCGACCTCGGCAACGGCCAGATCGGCATCTTCGCCCGGGCGGACAACCGCTTCGTGAGCGCCGACAGCAGTGGCACCCTGCCGCTGATCGCCAACCGGACGTCGGTCGGCGCCTGGGAGCGGTTCACCCTGGTCCGCAACAGTGGCGGCACGGTGTCCCTGAAGGCCGCCGTGAACGGGCGCTACGTCACCGCGGAGAGCGCCGGCGCGAAGCCGCTGATCGCCAACCGCACCACCATCGGCGCGTGGGAGAAGTTCACCCTCGGCTGAGCCGCACCGGCACGTCCGACGCCCGCCCCGGATCTCCTCGGGGCGGGCGTCGGTGTGTCTCACCGTTCCAGGATCGCCGTGACGCCCTGGCCGCCGGCCGCGCAGATGGAGATCAGGCCCCGCCCGCTCCCCTTCTCGGCGAGGAGCTTGGCCAGGGTGGCGACGATCCGCCCGCCGGTGGCCGCGAACGGGTGCCCAGCGGCCAGCGAGGAGCCGGTGACGTTGAGCCGGTCCCGGTCGATCGACCCGAGCGGCGCGTCCAACCCGAGCCGGTCGGAGCAGAACTCCGCCGACTCCCACGCCGCCAGGGTGGCCAGCACCTGCGCGGCGAACGCCTCGTGGATCTCGTAGAAGTCGAAGTCCTGCAGGGTCAGCCCGGCCCGGTGCAGCAGCCGGGGCACGGCGTACGCGGGGGCCATCAGCAGGCCCTCGTCGCCGTGCACGAAGTCGACGGCGGCGGTCTCCGACCAGCTGAACCAGGCCAGCACCGGCAAGCTGTGCGCGCGCGCCCACTCCTCGGAGGCCAGCAGCACCGTCGAGGCGCCGTCGGTGAGCGGCGAGGAGTTGCCGGCGGTCATGGTGGCCCGCTCGGCGTCCGGGCCACGGGTGCCGAAGACCGGCTTGAGCGAGCCGAGCTTCTCCAGGGTGGTGTCCGGGCGGAGGTTCTGGTCGCGGGTCAGCCCCAGGTAGGGGGTCAGCAGGTCGTCGAAGAAACCCCGGTCGTACGCGGCCGCGAGGCGCTGGTGCGAGCGGAGCGCCAGCTCGTCCTGGGCCTGCCGGTCGACGTCCCAGCGCAGCGCCGTCCGGGCCGCGTGCTCCCCCATCGACAGCCCGGTACGCGGTTCCGCGTTGCGCGGGATCTCCGGCCGGAACGGCTGGTGCGGGCGGAGCTTCGCGGCGACCTTCAGCCGCTCGCCGAGGGTCCGGGCGGAGTTGAGCCGCAGCAGCGTACGGCGCAGGTCCTCGTTGATCGCCAGCGGCGCGTCGGAGGTGGTGTCCACGCCACCGGCGATGCCGACCTCGAGCTGCCCGAGGGCGATCTTGTTGGCGACCAGGATCGCCGCCTCCAGGCCGGTGCCGCAGGCCTGCTGGATGTCGTACGCGGGGGTGTGCGGGTCCAGCCTGGAGCCGAGCACCACCTCGCGGGCGAGGTTGAAGTCCCGGGAGTGCTTGAGCACCGCGCCCGCGACCACCTCGCCGACCCGCTGGCCGGCCAGCCCGAAGCGGGCCACCAGCCCGTCCAGGGCCGCGCCGAGCAGGTCCGCGTTGGACGCGCTGGCATAGCGGGAGTTGGACCGGGCGAAGGGGATGCGGTTGCCCCCGATGACCGCCACCCGCCGGACACTCTGCACGATCGGCCTCCTCCACGCTTTTGTCCGAACCTACTGGCCAGTAGGCTACGCCCATGACGGACAGGTACGCGAGCTTCGTCCAATCGGGGGCCGGTCGCGCGCTGGTCAAGCGCCTCGGGCTGCCCGACCCGCCTCGACTGCGCCGGCACACGCCGGGCGACCCGCTCGTCCCCGGGCCGGTCCTGCTCGGTGCCGCCGACGGCAGCCGGCTCACCGAGCAGGTCACCAAGCTGCTGACCTTCGCCGGGGTCGAGCTGCGCGATCCGGTCGCGGCCACCGACGCCACGGCACGCTACGCCGCCCTGGTGTACGACGCCACCGGCATCACCGACTCCACCGAGCTGCGGCAGCTCTACGACTTCTTCCACCCGCAGGCCCGGTCGGTGCTGCCCAGCGGCCGGGTGATCGTGCTGGGCACCCCGCCCGCCGAGTGCGGCACGCCCCGCGAGGCGACCGCCCAGCGCGCCCTGGAAGGGCTCACCCGCAGCATCGGCAAGGAGTTCGGCCGGGGCGTCACCGCCCAACTCGTGTACGTGACGAAGGACGCCGACGCCGGCACCCTCACCAGCCTGGAGTCGACCCTGCGCTTCCTGTTGTCCGGGCGCTCCGCGTACGTCTCGGGGCAGGTCGTCCCGGTCGGTGCCGGCACCGCCCGGCCCCCGGCCGACTGGGACCGGCCGCTGGACGGCCAGGTCGTGCTGGTCACCGGCGCGGCGCGCGGCATCGGCGCGGCCCTCGCGCGGGTGCTCGCCCGGGACGGCGCCCAGGTCGTCGCCCTGGACGTCCCCGCCGCCGGTGACGAGCTGGCCGCGGTGGCGAACGAGATCGGCGGCAGCGCCGTGCAGCTCGACCTGACCGCCCCGGACGCCCCCGACCGGCTCGCGAAGCACCTCGCCGACCGGCACGGCCGGGTCGACGCGGTGGTGCACAACGCCGGCATCACCCGGGACAAGACCCTCGGCCGGATGGACGCCGACCGGTGGGACTCCGTCATCGACGTCAACCTCTCCAGCCAGGAACGGATCAACGACGTGCTGCTGGCGCGGGACCTGATCCCGGCCGGCGGCCGGATCGTCGCGGTCTCCTCGATCGCCGGTATTGCCGGCAACCGGGGCCAGACCAACTACGCCACCAGCAAGGCCGGCGTGATCGGGCTGGTCGACTCGCTCGCCCCGGTGCTGCGCGAACGCGGCATCAGCGTCAACGCGGTCGCGCCCGGCTTCATCGAGACCCGGCTGACCGCGCGGATCCCGCTGATGCTGCGCGAGGCGGGCCGCCGGATGAACAGCCTCGCCCAGGGCGGGCTGCCGGTGGACGTGGCCGAGACGATCGGCTGGCTGGCCTGGCCGGCCAGCGGCGCGGTCAGCGGCAACGTGGTCCGGGTCTGCGGCCAGAGCCTGTTGGGGGCGTGATGGCGAAGCGGAAGGACCGGCGCACGCCGGACGAGGAACTGTCGGTGCACGAACTGATCGACGGCCCGACCCGCGACCTCTCGGGCCTCGTGGTCACCCCCGACGCGGTCGGGGAACTGGCCACCCACGACCTCAGCCGGTACGCCACCGGGGAGCTGTCGACGGACGGCGAGGCCACCCGGGACCTCTCCGCGCTCGACGTGAGCGAGACCGGGAGCGGGAGCGGGACCGCGACGCCCACGCCGGCCGGCCGGACCGTGGAGGAGCTGCCCCGGATGCCGGCGGCCGGCGCGCTCTACCGCCGGGCCCTGCTCGGCGCGCTGCCCGGTGTCGGCGGCCGGCGCGGCGACAGCGTCCCCGCGCTGGAACTCGCCGTCGGCGGTGTCACCGTCGACCGGGCCCACCTGGCCGACTACGACCGGGTCTGCGGGTTCCGGCTGACCGACCGGCTGCCGGGGACGTACCCGCACGTGCTGGGGTTTCCGCTGGCGCTGCGGCTGATGACCGCGCCGGGCTTCCCGATCCCACTGACCGGGGTGGTGCACGTGGCCAACCGGATCACCGTGCACCGGCCGGTCGACGCCGGCGAGACGCTGGCCTTCCGGACGTACGCGGAGAACCTGCGCCCGCACGACCGGGGGCGGCAGCTCGACGTGGTGCTCGTCGGGTCGGTCGACGGGGAGGAGGTGTGGCGCGGCGTCTCGACGTACCTCGGGAAGGAGCGCACGCCCGGCGGCGGTGCCCGGCGCGACCGGGGTGACCGGCCGACCCCGCCGGCCGCCGCCGCGCAGTGGCGGCTCACCCCCCGGATCGGTACGGACTACGCCCGGGTCTCCGGCGACCACAACCCGATCCACACCTCGAAGCTGGGGGCGCGGCTGTTCGGCTTCCCCCGGCCGATCGCGCACGGGATGTGGAGCAAGGCCCGCTGCCTGGCGGCGCTGGAGAACCGGCTGCCGGACGCCTGGACGGTCGACGTGGCGTTCAAGCTGCCCGTGCCGCTGCCCTCGACGGTCGCCTTCAGTGCCGGCCCCGCCTGGGACTTCGCCCTGCACGACGCGCGCACCGGGCGCCCCCACCTCACCGGCACCCTGCGGGGGTGATCCGTCCTACTGCTCCGGTCGCCAGGTGACGCCGTGCAGGAGCTGGCCGGCGCCGAGCCAGGCGACGTTCATCATCCGGGTGGCGGTCTTCTCCGGGTCGGCGTCGGGGTGGTCGGCGAGCCAGTCGGCCAGCGACTCGGTCGCCCCGACCAGGGCGTACGCGACCACTTCCAGGTCGGTGGCGCTCGCCTCGCGCCCCTCGGCGCGCAGCGCGTGGTCGAGCATCCCGGCGACCACCTCGACCAGCCGGCCACGCATGGTGGCCAGTTCCCCGGCGAAGGGCTGCTCGCCGCGGGCCTGCCGGTAGAGCACCGCCCAGCCGTCCCGGTGCGCGCCGACGAACCCGAAGAAGGCGCGCAGTCCGCGCCAGAGCCGGACGTCGGCGGGAAGGTCGGGGACGGCCGCGCCGGCGATCGCCTCCATCATCCGGGTGCCCTCCCGGTGCAGGCAGGCGACGAAGAGTTCTTCCTTCGTGCCGAGGTACGCGTAGACCATGGGTTTGGAGATGCCGGCGTCTTCGGCGATCTCGTCCATGCTGGCAGCATGGAAACCCCTGCGTGAGAACACTTTGACGGCCGCGTCGAGCATCTGCTGCTCGCGTACGGCCCGGGGCAGGCGCTTGAACGTCGGGGCGGTGGACACCCTTGCGAGCATACCTACTCGTGCGTAGGGTTACGCCAGAGTAGCCAAAGTCGGACCGCCCGAGAGGTGCATCCCCCATGACTGACTTCGACCCCGCCAACTTCGCCAACGTCGGCCCCAAGGAGTTCGCGCAGCTGGTCAAGTCCACCCCCGACGACAAGATCGCCGAGGTGATGTCCGGCGACCTGCGCGGCAAGGTCCTCAGCGAGGTCTTCGGCCGGATGCCGTCGCTGTTCCGCGCCGACCGGGCCGGCAGCACCAACGCGGTCATCCACTGGAACATCACCGGTCGCCCCGACGGTGGCACCGACACCTACGAGGTGGTCGTCGAGAACGGCACCTGCACGGTCAACGAGGGCGCGCAGCGCGACCCGAAGCTGAGCCTCACCATGGGCCCGGTGGAGTTCCTGAAGATCGTTTCCGGTGGCGCCAACCCGGTGATGATGTTCATGACCGGCAAGCTGAAGGCCAAGGGCGACCTGGGCCTGGCCGCCAACATCGCCAACCTGTTCGACATCCCCAAGGCCTGACCATGGCCGAGTTCTCGCTCGACCTGAACGAGGAACAGCGGGATCTGCGCGACTGGGTGCACGGCTTCGCCGCCGAGGTCGTGCGCCCGGCCGCGGCCGAGTGGGACGCCCGGGAGGAGACTCCCTGGCCGATCATCTCCGAGGCGGCGAAGGTCGGCCTCTACGGCTTCGAGTTCCTCGCCACCTGCTGGGCCGACCCCACCGGCCTCTCCCTGCCCATCGCCAGCGAGGAGCTCTTCTGGGGCGACGCCGGCATCGGCCTGGGCATCTTCGGCACCTCCCTCGCGGTCGCCGCCATCTACGGCGCCGGCACCCCCGACCAGCTGGTCGAATGGGTGCCGCAGTGCTTCGGCGACGTCGACCGGCCGGCCGTCGCCGCGTTCTGCACCACCGAGCCGGAGGCCGGCTCCGACGTCGGGGCCATGCGGACCCGCGCCGTCTACCACGAGGCCACCGACGAGTGGGTGCTGCGCGGGCAGAAGGCGTACGCCACCAACGGCGGGATCGCCGGGGTGCACGTGGTCACCGCCTCCGTCGAACCCGAACTCGGCTCGCGCGGACAGGCGGCGTTCGTCGTACCGCCGGGGACGCCGGGACTCGACGCGACCCGCAAGCTGCGCAAGCTCGGGCTGCGCGCGTCACACACCGCCGACGTCTTCCTCGACGACGTACGGGTGCCGGGGAGCTGCCTGCTCGGCGGCAAGGAGGCCCTGGACGAGCGGTTGGCCCGGGCCCGCTCCGGACAGCGGGCCTCCGGCCAGGCGGCGATGCGGACGTTCGAGCTGTCCCGGCCGACGGTCGGCGCGCAGGCGCTCGGCGTGGCCCGGGCCGCCTACGAGTACGCCCTGGACTACGCGAAGGAGCGGGTCCAGTTCGGTCGCCCGATCATCTCCAACCAGGCCGTCGCATTCGCCCTCGCCGACATGAAGATGGAGATCGACGCGGCCCGGCTGCTGGTCTGGCGGGCCTCCTGGATGGGGCGCAACAACCGCCCGTTCACCGCCGGCGAGGGCTCGATGTCCAAGCTCAAAGCCGGCGAGGTGGCGGTGTCGGTCACCGACCGGGCGGTGCAGCTGCTCGGCGGGGCGGGCTTCCTCCGCGACCACCCGGTCGAACGCTGGTACCGCGACGCGAAGATCTACACCATCTTCGAGGGCACCTCCGAGATCCAGCGACTGGTCATCTCCCGCGCCATCTCCGGAATGCACATCCGCTGACCGCGACCCGTGGTGACCGGGCTCGGAGAAGGAGGGCTGCGACGTGGACCTGCCGTTCATCGTCACCACGCTGACCCGTCGCGGCCTGCTCACCCCGGGCCGGCCGATCCGGGTCGCCTCCCAGCTCGGCGCGCTGCGCAAGTGGGGCTGGAGTCTCGCCGGTGAGCTGCGGCAGGCCGCCGCGCGGGACCCGGGCCGGGTCGCGGTCGTCGACGAGCAGGGCGTCGAGCTGACGTACCAGGAGCTGCTGGACCGGGCCGAACGGCTGGCCCGGTCCATGCGCGCCGGGCTCGGCGTCCGGACCGGGGACCGGATCGGGGTGCTCTGCCGCAACCACCACGGCCTGATCGAGGCAATCGTGGCGGCGATGCTGCTCGGCGCGGACGCCGTCCTGGTGAACACCGGGCTCTCCGCCGCGCAGCTCGCCACCGTCGCGGAGGAACAGTCGCTGCGGGTGCTGGTGCACGACACCGAGTTCGCCGAACGGGTGCTCGGTCTCCCCGCCGACGTGTCTCGGGTCGACGAGCGGGCCCACGAGGAGCTGATCGCCGGGGCGCTCCCCGGTGACCAGCTCACGCCGCCGGAGCGGGACGGCCGGACCATCGTGCTCACCTCCGGCACCACCGGCGCACCGAAGGGCGCCCGCCGCCCCACCCCGCACGGCTTCGGCCCGCTGGTCTCGATCATCGACCGGATCCCGCTGCACGCCCGGGACGTCGTGATGATCGCCGCCCCGCTCTTCCACACCTGGGGGTACGCGGCCCTGCAGGTGGCCTTCGCGCTGCGCGCCACCATCGTGCTGCACCGCCGCTTCGACCCGGCCGCCACGCTGGCCGCACTGGCCGCCCAGCCGTGCGACGCGCTCTTCGCCGTACCGGTGATGCTGCAACGGCTGCTGGAGGTGCCGCCGCCCACTCCCCGGCCACCGCTGAAGGTGGTCGCGGTCAGCGGCTCCGCGCTGCCCGGCGGGCTGGCCACCCGGTTCATGGACGGCTACGGCGACGTCCTCTACAACCTGTACGGCTCGACCGAGGTCTCCTGGGCCTCCATCGCCGGCCCGGCGGACCTGCGGGCGGCGCCCACCACGGCCGGCCGGCCACCGCACGGCACCCGGCTGGAGATCCTGGACGACGCCGATCGCCCGGTCCCGCAGGGCCGGGTCGGGCGGATCTTCGTGGGCAACGAGATGCTCTTCGAGGGGTACACCTCGGGGGCGCGGCGGGAGACCCACGACGGCCTGCTCGACACCGGCGACCTCGGCCGGGTCAACGCCGACGGTCTGCTCTTCGTCGACGGCCGGGCCGACGACATGATCGTCTCCGGTGGCGAGAACGTCTTCCCCTCCGAGGTGGAGGACCTGCTCACCCGCCTGCCGCAGGTCCGGGAGGCCGCGGTCATCGGGGTCCCCGACCCCGAGTACGGCCAGCGCCTCGCCGCGTTCCTCGGCCTGCACCCCGGCGAGACGCTCGACCCGGAGGCGGTCCGCGAGTACGTCCGGCACTACCTGGCCCGCTTCTCCGTGCCGCGCGACGTGATCTTCGTGAAGTACCTGCCGCGCAACGCCACCGGCAAGGTGCTCGGCCGGGAACTGCGTCGCTACTACGGCTGATCGGCTGAGCCCACAGGGGACAGACGGCTCCTACGCACGGTGATAGGTTTCCATCGCGCCGGTTCCGGCAGTTCTGTCTTCCTTTCAGGAGCTGTTCCATGTTCCGAATCCGGCGGCGCACCGCCCTCGGTCTGCTCGCCGGCGGCGTCTCCGCCGCCGCGCTCGGCGCGGAACTGCCCGACGGCATCCCCGACAGCGGCACCCTCGTCCGCCGGCTCCCGTCCCCCGTGGAGCGGGAGAACCGGGCCGCCGGCGAGCCGTGGTGGCCGACGCAGGACCCCGGCCGGGACTCCGACGACCACCGCCGGCAGATCCAGGGGTACGCCTCGGCGACCAGCGTCGCCCCCGGCGAGTCCATCGACTTCCACGTCGCGGTCGACCCCGTCGGCCGGTACCGGATCTCGCTGCACCGCCTCGGCTGGTACGGCGGCGCCGGTGCCCGCACCGTGCTGACCAGCCCCGAGTTCGACGGGGCGCCGCAGCCGGTGCCGCCCGCCGACCCGACGACCGGCACCATCGCCTGCCGCTGGCCGGTCTCCTGGACGGTCCGGATCCCGGACGACTGGACGTCCGGCCTCTACCAGGCGGTCTTCACCTCCGCCGACGGGTGGCGCGCCTGCACGCCCTTCGTGGTCCGCGACGACCGCCGAGCCGCCGCGATCGCCGTGGTCCTGCCGGTCACCACCTGGCAGGCGTACAACCAGTGGCCGATGGACCGGCAGCACGGCCGGAGCCTCTACAACGGCTACAGCGAGACCGGCCGCCAGACCCCGGACACGCGGGCGATGGAGGTCTCCTACGACCGGCCGTACGCCGGTGACGGCATCCCGACGCACCTCGCCCGGGACCACGACGCCATCCAGTGGTTGGAACGCAACCACTACGACGTCAGCTACGCGACCAGCCTCGACCTGCACTCCGGGCGCCTCGACCCGACCCGGCACGCCGGGATCGTCTTCGCCGGGCACGACGAGTACTGGTCGGTCCAGATGCGCCGGGCCGCGGAACGCGCGGTGGCCGCCAGCGGCAGCCTCGCCTTCTTCGGCGCCAACAGCAGCTACTGGCACATCCGGGTCAGGTCCGCCGCCGACGGCCGCCCGGAACGCGTGGTGGCCTGCGCGAAGAGCGCCGACGACCCGGGCCTGGACGCCGACGGGCCGACGATCCGGTGGCGCGAGATCGGCCGCCCCGAACAGGCGATGATCGGCGTGCAGTACAACGGCATCGTGGACGGCCGCCAGCCGCTGGTGGTCCGGTCGGCGGAACACTGGTTCTGGGCCGGCACCGGAGTCGCCGACGGCGACCGGATCCCGGGCGTGGTCTGCGGCGAGGCCGACGGTCTCGACCCGACCGCCCCCCGGCCCGCCGCCAGCACCGCCACCGTGCTCAGCGCCTCGCCGTACCGCACCCGGTACGGCCGGCGCCAGGTGCAGAACACCCACCTGTACGGCACGCCGGAGGGCGGGCTCGTCTTCGCCTCCGGCACGCTGTGCTGGACGGCGGCACTGAACCAGCCCGGCTACCGGGACGAGCGGATCGAACGGGCCACCGCCAACCTGCTCGACCGGATCACCGGCCGCACCCGCCCGGTGGCCGACACCCCGGCCCGGGGATAGCCGCCCCGCCCGGCTGGCACGCCGGCCCCGGCCCGCCCGGCGGCCGTGGCTCTCGACCAGACCGGCGGCATCCCGGCCCGACGGACCGGCCGGTGCGGTGCGGGTGCGCCGGCCGGCCGTGGACGTCGCGGTCGCCCGGTCAGTCGGGGATGGTGACGGTGCCGTCGATCGCGGCGGCGGCGATGTCGGTGCGGTGGTGCGAGCCGGCCAGGTCGATGCCGCGTACCAGGGCGTAGGCGGCGTCCCGCGCGGCGGCCAGGTCCGGGCCGGTGGCCGTACCGCAGAGGACCCGGCCCCCGGCGGAGACGAGCGCGCCGTCGGACGCCCGGCGGGCGGTGCCGGCGTGGATGACGCCCGGCCGGTCCGCGCCGGTGATCACGTCGCCGGTACGCGGCGCGGCCGGATAGCCCTCGGCGGCGACCACCACGGTGACCGCGGCGCCGTCCCGCCAGCGCAGCGGCGGGTGCCCGGCCAGCGTGCCGGTGGCGGCGGCGTGCAGCAGCCCGGCCAGCGGTGTCTCCAGCAGGGCCAGCACCACCTGGGTCTCCGGGTCGCCGAAGCGGGCGTTGAACTCGATCACCCGGGGGCCGGCGGGCGTGATCGCCAGCCCGACGTAGAGCAGGCCGGCGAACGGGGTGCCCCGGCGGCGCATCTCGGCCAGGGTCGGGTGGACGACGTCCCGCATGACCTCGTCCACGAGACCGGCGGGCGCCCACGGCAGCGGCGCGTACGCCCCCATGCCGCCGGTGTTCGGGCCGGTGTCGCCGTCGCCGACCCGCTTGAAGTCCTGCGCGGGCAGCAGCGGCAGGGCGGCCTCCCCGTCGGTGACCACGAAGAGGGAGACCTCGGGACCGGAGAGGTACTCCTCGATCACCACCCGGCCGCACTCCCGCGCGTGCTCCTCGGCGATCCTGCGGTCGTCGGTGACCACGACGCCCTTGCCGGCGGCCAGCCCGTCGTTCTTCACCACGTACGGCGCACCGAACTCGTCCAGCGCCCGGCCGACACTCTCGTCGTCGGTGCAGGTGAAGGCGCGGGCGGTGGGCACCCCGGCAGCTGTCATCACGTCCTTGGCGAACGTCTTCGACCCCTCCAGCCGCGCCGCCTCGGCGGACGGCCCGAACGCGGGAATGCCCTTGGCGCGCACCGCGTCGGCGACCCCCGCGACCAGCGGCGCCTCCGGCCCGATCACCACCAGGTCAGCCCCGACCTCCACGGCCAACGCGGCGACCGCCGCCGGGTCGCTCGGGCTCACCTCGCGCAGCCCAGCGACGGCGGCGACGCCGGGGTTGCCCGGTGCCGCGATCAGTGCTTCGACGGACGGGTCACCGGCGAGGCCCAGGGCGAGTGCATGCTCGCGCCCGCCACCTCCCACAAGAAGTACGCGCACGATCCGGGATCCTACCGACCCCTCCCCCCACCCTCCGTTGATCATGAGGTTGGCGGCGAAGTCGATCTCTTTCATCGCCGCCAACCTCATGATCGCCGGGCTCTGGCCGAGGCAGCGATGGCTTGGCGGACCACCCAGGGGATGTAGTCGGGGCTGAAGGTGTCGGGCCAGGTGAAGCGGAGGACGGTCCAGCCGGCGTTGGCGAGCCGGTTCTGGCGGCGGCGGTCGTTGAAGAGGGCACTCGGCGAGTCGTGAGCGTGCCTGCCGTCGGCCTCGGCGATGACGCGGGCGGCCCGCCACGCCATGTCGCCGACCCCGAGCAGGTAGCCGTCGTCATCGCGCACCTCCAGTTGCAGGACGTCCGGTGGCACCCGACCGTCAACGCACCGGAGCCGGGCCCGCGTCTCCAGCGGGGACTGCGCCAAGCCGTTCGTCTCGGCCAAACAGCCACGGGCAGTGACAGCGCCTCGGCGTCCTCGAATCAGCGGGGGAACCTTGAGCAGATCGGCGTCGCTGACGAGACCACGGTTCAGCGCCGAATCGAGCAACGAAACAGCCGGATACCGGGACTCTCGGAGAATCAGTTCGACGACGGTCCGCAGCGGTGCGGTGGTGGGGATGCCCTCGACCGTCGTGAGGTCACCAAGATCGTGTTCGAGTTGGTGCACCACAACGGCGGGATCACCTACCCGGGCCGCCCTGGCCGCTCGCCCCGGAACGGCAACGTGGATCTTCGCCGTTTCGCGTAGGCCCGCAATGCCGTGAAGCTCCGCGGCCGTCCCGAGGACGGCGTGCGCCAGTCCACCGCACGACAGCACTGCCGCGCGGATCCGGCCACGGCGCTCCGACAGTGTCAAGCTCCTGGCTTCGACCAGGTAGACGGCACGGGCCAACCGCCGCCATCGCCCGAAGGCGATGAAGTTGTCGACCTCATGTCGACTGAACCCGGCCCCAATGGCCTGCGCCCGGGTGACCACCCCGCCCTGGCCGGCCGCTATCGCCCTGAGAACATCTCCGCGGTCCACACCCGACCACGCTCCACCACCCGACCACCACCCCTCGACCCCTGTGGAAAAACCCACTCCACCCTGTGGACAACTCTCCGCCCCGCCTCGTTGATCATGGGATTAGCGGCGAATTTGATCGCCATCAGTGCCGCCAACTCCATGATCACCAAGGCGGGGCGGGGTGGGGTGGGGTGGGGTGGGGTTAGGGGAGGAGGGGGTGGCGGAGGACGTTTTCCTCGCGGCCGGGGCCTACGCCCACCACGCTGACGCGGGTGTTGCAGAGTTCTTCGATCCGGGCGATGTAGCGGCGGGCGTTCTCGGGGAGTTCGTCCTCGGTACGCGCCTTGGTGATGTCTTCCCACCAGCCGTCGAGCTCTTCGTAGATCGGGGTGGCGTGGTGGAAGTCGGTCTGCGTCATCGGCATGTCGTCGAAGCGCTCGCCGTTGATGTCGTACCCGACGCAGATCGGCACCTTCGGCATGCCGGTGAGCACGTCGAGCTTGGTGATCACCAGGTCGGTGACGCCGTTGAGGCGGCAGGCGTACCGGGCGACGACGGCGTCGAACCAGCCGCAGCGGCGCTCCCGGCCGGTCGTGGTGCCGTACTCGTGGCCGACCTTGCGCAGGTGCTGGCCGTTGTCGTCGAAGAGCTCGGTCGGGAACGGACCGGCACCGACCCGGGTGGTGTACGCCTTGCTCACCGCGATGACCTTGGTGATGGCGGTCGGCGGGATGCCGGCACCCACGCACGCCCCACCGGCCGTCGGGTTCGACGAGGTGACGAAGGGGTAGGTGCCGTGGTCCATGTCGAGCATGGTGGCCTGGGCACCCTCCAGCAGGACCGTCTCGCCGCGGTCCAGCGCGTCCCAGAGCATCACCCGGGTCTCCGCGATGTACGGCTTGAGGCGCTCCGCATACCGCAGGTACTCCTCGACCGTCTCGTCGACGTCGATCGCCTTGCGGTTGTAGATCTTGAACAGGAGCTGGTTCTTCTCGCGCAGCGCGAGTTCCAGCTTCTTGCGCAGGATGCCCGGGTCCAGCAGGTCCTGCAGCCGGATGCCCATCCGGGCGACCTTGTCGCCGTACGCGGGGCCGATGCCCCGGCCGGTGGTGCCGATCCGCCGGGTGCCCAGGTAGCGCTCGACCACCCGATCCAGCGCCCGGTGGTGCGGCATGATCAGGTGCGCGTCGCCGGAGATGCGCAGCCGGGAGACGTCCACGCCGCGCTCGGCGAGGCCGTCGATCTCCTCCAGCAGCACCTTCGGGTCGACCACCACGCCGTTGCCGATGACGATCATCGCGCTCGGCGAGAGCGCCCCCGACGGCATCAGGTGCAGCGCGTACTTCTGCCCGTCCGGGGTGATCACGGTGTGCCCGGCGTTGTTGCCGCCGGAGTAGCGCACGACGTAGTCGACCCGCTCACCCAGCAGGTCGGTAACCTTGCCCTTGCCCTCGTCGCCCCACTGGGCACCGAGCAGCACGATCGCTGGCATCTTGTCCGCCTCCAGAAGGCTCGGGTGCCAGGTGGCGACCGGTCGGCGAGCCCGGGGTGTCAGGCTAACAAGTAGTGACGGCGGGACCGGCAGGGGTCGCGCGAGAAGTAGGAGGCTCCTTCGTGTACGACGTGGTGCTGCTCACCCTCGGCTCGGAGCGGGACGCTCCCGGTGGGGGCTGCGGCAGCGGTGGAGCCTGCTGCGGCGGCGCCGACGGGGCCGCCGCCGACAGGTCGGGTGCCACGGAGAAGCCGGAGGAGCGCTGCGAGACGCCGCGCGTACCGGTGCTGGCCTGCGCGGACGCGCTGACCGCCCGGGGCGCCCGGGTGGAGACGGTCACCGCCCGCTCCGACGCGGAGATCGACGAGGTGCTGGCCCGGCTGGACGGCCCGCCCCGCCCCGACGGCCTCGCCTGGCCGGACCCGGACAGCAAGACCCGGCTGGTGATCGCCACGGCCAGTGACGGACAGTTGCGCGCCGTGGTGCGCCGGCTGGTCCGGCGGTACGCCCCACCGCCGAGCCGCCGTCCGGCCGACCTGGCCGCCGACCGCACCGTGCCGGACCTGCCGACGATCGGCGTACTCCCGCTCGATCCGCCCGCAGCGGCACCCACCGGGACCTGGCTGCGCAGCTCGGCCTGCCCCGCGACCCGGCCGGGGTGGCCGCCGCGGTGCTGGACGGCACCCCCGCCGGCTGGACCTGCTGCGCAACGACGGCGGCTCGGTGACGCTGGACGGCGCGCTGCTCGGCGCGGCCGACGACGACGGCCGGCCGCTGCACTGGCGGGCCCGGGTCGAGGTGGACGACCTGGTGCTCTCCGACGGCGAGGACCCGCTGATGGCCTGCGCGGTCGGCAACGCCGGTGGGTACGCGCGGCTCGACGACGTCACCCTGCTGGCCGACCCGGACCCGACCGACGGACGGGTCGAGGTGGCGGTGGCCGTTCCCGTGGTCACCCGGTCGGCGTTGGGCAGGAAGCGGGTACGACTGGAGATCCGGCGGGCCCGCGGTCGCGCGGTGGCGGTCGTCCCGCGCGACGGCAAGGTGCCCTTCCTCGACGACGGCGTCGAGGGAGAGCTGAGCCGGAAGCGCTCCTGGTGGACCGAGGCGGGCGCCTGGGCGGTCTGGGCGGGCTGACCTCCGTCGATCCCCGGGCCGGTCGCGGGTTGAACCGGACGGCCTATCCTCGGCGGGAGGAATGGGGGAATCGTGATGCACGAGAACGTCGACCGGGCTCACGTGCCGGGCCAACATCCGGTGCCCGAGCGGGACATCGAACCGCTCTGGCCGGAGGAGGCCACCCCGGCTCCGCTCGCCTCGGGCTGGGCGGTCCCGACCCAGCCGGGCGTACCGGCCGGCGCCCCCGACTCCGGTCGTACCCACCCCGGTCGCCGCCGTCCCGGCCCCGACGCCTCCCGCTCCGGTCGCCGCAGCCGGTCCTACCCCGGCCCGCCCGACTGCCGTACCCACTCCGAGCGACCCTGCCGCCGGTCCGACCCCGGCCGACTCCGTGGCCGCCGCGCTCGCCGGGCCCACCAGGGACGACGCCGCCGCAGGGTTCGCCGGTCCCGCCGCGGCCGCCTCCGCCGGCGCACCGACCGCCGGGCCGGGGGACGAGCGCCCGGGTGCGGACGGAGCGCAGCCGGCCACGGCGCGGAGCGCGGGCGAGTCCCCCTGGGCCCAACCGCCGCAGCGCCTGACCACGACGACCGACCCGACGGCGCCCCCGGCGACCGGCACCGCCCCGCCCCGCCCCGGGCCGGGCGCTCCCCCGTCGCCGATCGCCGCAGCGCCGACCGCCGGCACTCCGGACGCCGGTCCGCCGCCCGCCGGACCCCGGCCCTCGGGCCGGCCGGTCCCGCCGCCGAGCCGGGTCCGTCGGCCCTCGGCGCGCTACCTGCGCCGCCGCCGCTCGGACCGTTCCCGCCGGGACCGGGCCGGCGCAGCACCCCGGCCCGGCTGCCTCGCTTCCACCCCCGGCGGCGCCACCGACCGTCCGCCGGAACCGGTGCCGCCGTACGCCGGGCCACCGGCCGGGCCGACGCCGCCGGCACCCGGGCCGGCCGCGCCCCCGGCGTACCCCGACTGCCCGGCTGGCAGCCGACGGCCTGGCCGGCGCAGGGCGGGCCGGCACCGCAGCCGCCCGGGCCCTACCCGCCGGGGGCCGGCCTGCCGGCCTATCCGGACCCCTCCTGGTTGTCGGAGAACGGTGTCACCCCGACCGCTGAGGACTTCTCCCGGCGCCGCCAGGTCCGGCCCGCCGACCCGGTCGCCACCATGGGGGTACGGGCGGTGGTCAACCGGATCGGCCTGGTCCGGTTGCCGCCGGGCCGGCACGAGCAGGAACTCAAGCGGGACATCGAGATGGTCCGGCGCAACTTCGGCGGGCTGCGTCAGGTGACGGTGGTGAACCCGAAGGGCGGCGCCGGTAAGACGGTGGCGATCCTGCTGCTCGCCATGACCTTCGGTCAGAAGCGCGGCGGCTATGTGCTGGCCTGGGACAACAACGAGACCCAGGGCACCTTGGGGATGCGGGCCCAGCAGGACTTCCACTCCCGTACGGTCCGGGACATGCTGCGTGACCTGGGGCAGTTCCAGGGCGCGCACGGCCGGGTCGGCGACCTGTCCCAGTACGTCCGCTCGCAGGGCGAGGGGATGTTCGACGTGCTCGCCTCGGACGAGTCGGCGACCGGCGGGGAGATGCTCACCGCCGCCGCGTTCGCGGAGATCCGCGAGGTGGTCAGCCGCTTCTACAAGCTGATCTTCGTGGACACCGGGAACAACGTCCGGGCGCAGAACTGGCAGGCCGCGATGGACGCCACCGACCAGCTGGTGGTCACCATGTCGGCCCGGAACGACTCGGCGGAGACCGCCGCCCGGATGCTCGACCACCTGGAGCAGAGCGGACGGCAGCGGCTGGTCCGGCAGGCGGTGACGGTGGTGTCGATGCCGCCGTCCCGCAAGGAGATCGACCTGCCGGCGATCCAGGAGCACTTCGCGGCCCGGACCCGGGCGGTGCTGCTCGCGCCCTACGAGCGGCTGATCGACACCGGTGAGCCGATCCGGTACGGACAGCTCTCCTCGGCCACCCGGGACGCCTGGCTCAAGATCGCCGCCTCGGTGGCCGAAGGGCTCTGAACGCGGCGCGACGGCCGACCCGACCGACTGGTCGGACCGGCCGTCGCGGACGGTCGGTCGCCGACGGTCAGTTGCCGGCGAGGGCGTCCCCGGCGGCCGGGTCGCAGTCGCGGAGGAACTGGGCGCAGCGGGCCGCCTCGTCCGCCTCACCGATCTCGCCGGCGGCCCGGGAGAGCACGTAGAGGCAGCGCAGGAAGCCCCGGTTCGGCCGGTGCGACCACGGCACCGGGCCGTGCCCCTTCCAGCCGCTGCGGCGCAGCTGGTCCAGGCCACGGTGGTAACCGGTCCGGGCGAAGGCGTACGCGGGGATGACCTGGCCCGCGGTGAAGGCCCGGGTGGCGAGCGCCGCCCACGCCGCGCTGTGGGTCGGGAAACGGGCGGCCACCTCGGCGAACGCCTCGTCGGTGTCCTGTTCGGCGGCGGCGGCCAGGGCGGCGTCGGCCTCCTCGTGCGCGGGCAGGAGGGTGGCCGGTGGCTCAGGCAACAGGTTCTGCATCGCCCCATTCAACCCGCTTCGCCCCGGGGCGCGCGAGGGGGTCGGGCGAGCCGGCTGACTGAACGGCTGAGGTGTTGGTCACGCCCGTGGCCCCCATGCAGATACCTGCGGCCCATGCCACGGCGGGATGTTTTCCACTACAACTAATGGTCCGGAGCCTCCCCAGGACCCGGTTACGCAGGAGCCCGGCGGCCTGGCCGTCGGGCTCCTGTCGGTCCGGGGGCCGACCGTCGCCCAGGTTTGCCGGGTTGCCCGCCCCGGGCAGGATGAGCGGGTGCCGACCCCACCTCCCGCGGACGTCATCGCGCCGCACCACCGCACCGTCGAAGAGATCGAGACCCGCGCCGCGTTCGACCGGCGGCTGGCCACCGGCAGCCTCGCCGGGGTGACCGTGCAGGGCCTGCGCCTGGATCTCGACCCCGTCCCCGACCTGACCGCCGTCGAGGTCACCGGCACCCTCTTCGTGGGCTGCCGGTTCGCCGGCCGCGAGGTCGGCGCCGACCTGGTCCGACGTGGCGCGAACGTGGTGCCGCCCTTCTCCGGCCTGCCCTACCCGACCCAGCCGTCCCACCTCTACACCGCCGACGACCTGGCCGCCGGGTTCGCCGAGGGCGGCTTCGCCGGGATGTACGACACCCGGGTCTACGAGCACTTCCGGGCGCACGGCGGCGCGCTGCCCGACGTACGGGAGGCGCTGGGCCAGCGGCTGCACGACCACGGCGTCGACAACGCCCTGGTGGACGCGACCCGGGCCTGGCTCGACGCGCACGGGCCACAGTCCGTGGTCGGCGTGATGGGTGGGCACGCGGTGCCGCGCGGCAGCGCCGCGTACCGGATGGCGGCCGTGCTGGGCCGGGAGCTGGCCCGGGCCGACCGGCTGGTGGTGACCGGCGGCGGTCCCGGCGTGATGGAGGCGGCCAACCTGGGCGCGTTCCTCTCCGCGTGGCCGGCCGACGAGCTGACGGCGGCGATCGACCTGCTCGCCACCGCACCCGACTTCACCGACCACGACCGCTACACCGAGGTCGCCCTCCGGGTTCGGGCCCGGTACGCGGCCGGGCCGACGCTGCCCGCGCAACGCCCCGCCCCCGTCGACACCGCCTGGGCCCGCTCCGGCGGCCTCGCCATCCCCACCTGGCTGTACGGGCACGAGCCGGCGAACCTCTTCGCCGGGCGGATCGCCAAGTACTTCTCCAACGCGATCCGGGAGGACACCATCCTGCGGCTGGCCCGGGGCGGGATCGTCTTCGCGCCCGGCCGGGCCGGGACGGTGCAGGAGGTGTTCCAGGCGGCCACCAAGACCTACTACGGCACCGACGGGGCGAGCGGGGCGTACGTCTTCCTGGACCGCTCCTACTGGACGGACGAGCTGCCGATCGAGTCGCTGCTGCGGCCACTCTTCGCCGCCTCCCCGTTCGGTGACCTGTCGGCCACCGTCCACCTCACCGACGACGTGCAGGAGGCGGTCCGGGTGCTGACCGCATGAAAGGAGGGGCCCCTTGTTAACACACGTGTGTTAACAAGGGGCCCCTCCTAACCGGCGGTGCCGATTACTTCATGGTCGTGCCGGTCGAGCGGAGGTGCTCGCAGGCCTCGACGACGCGGGCGGCGAGGCCGGCCTCGGCCGCCTTGCCCCAGACCCGCGGGTCGTACATCTTCTTGTTGCCGACCTCGCCGTCGACCTTCAGCACGCCGTCGTAGTTGCGGAACATGTGGTCCGCGACCGGGCGGGTGAAGGCGTACTGGGTGTCGGTGTCGATGTTCATCTTCACCACGCCGTAGTCGAGCGCCTCCCGGATCTCCGACAGCAGCGAGCCGGAACCACCGTGGAAGACCAGGCTGAGCGGCTTGTCCTTGCCGTACTTGGCGCCGACCGCCTCCTGGATCTGGTTCAGCACCTCGGGGCGGAGCTTCACGTTGCCCGGCTTGTAGACGCCGTGCACGTTGCCGAAGGTCAGCGCCGCCATGTAGCGGCCCTTCTCGCCCAGGCCCAGCGCCTCGACCATGGCCAGGCCGTCCTCGACGGTGGTGTAGAGCTTGTCGTTGATGGCGTTCTCGACGCCGTCCTCCTCGCCACCGACCACGCCGACCTCGATCTCGAGGACGATCTTGCCCTTGGCGGCCTCATCGAGGAGCTGGGCGGCGATCTCCAGGTTCTCCGCCACCGGCACCGCGGAGCCGTCCCACATGTGCGACTGGAACAGCGGCTCCTGGCCGCCCTTCACCCGCTCCTGCGAGATGGCCAGCAGCGGCCGGACGAACTTGTCCAGCTTGTCCTTCGGGCAGTGGTCGGTGTGCAGGGCGATGTTCACCGGGTACTTCTTGGCGACCTCGTGCGCGTACGCGGCGAACGCCACGGCACCGGTCACCATGTCCTTCACGGACGGACCGGAGAGGTATTCGGCACCACCGGTGGAGACCTGGATGATGCCGTCGCTCTCCGCGTCGGCGAAGCCCTTGAGCGCCGCGTTCAGCGTCTGCGAGGAGGTCACGTTGATCGCGGGGTACGCGTACCGGCCGGCCTTGGCCCGGTCCAGCATCTCCGCGTAGGCCTCGGGGGAAGCGATGGGCATGTGATGCGCTCCTTACTTACCGCTCTCGGCCGTGCTGGCCGTTGTCTTCCTTGGCTGCGCCGGACCGCGCTGTCCACCGCGGGCAGTATCCCGTAGAAGGTGGCGGCGGGCACAACCGACCCGGGACCTGCCCACCCACCCGGATCACCGTTCCGCCGACCGGTCGGGCACCACGACGCTGATCAACCAGCTCACCACCGCCATCACGATGGCCCCCCAGAAGGCGGCCCAGAAGCCGTCCACCCGGAACGGCAGGTGCAGCCCGCGGGCGATCCAGTCGGTGAGCAGGAACAGCAACGCGTTCACGACCAGCGCGAACAGACCCAGCGTGAGCAGGTAGAACACGCAGCCGAACACCTTGATGACCGGCTTGAGGACCGCGTTGACCACGCCGAAGATGAGCGCCACCGCGAGCAGGGTCAGCGTCGTGTTCGCGCCGTTCCGGCCGGTCACGTGGACCCCGGGCACGATCAGCGTGGTGACCCACAGCGCGATCGCGGTGATCACCAGTCGGATCAGGAAGCCCACGGCACCATCCTGGCACCGGGTACGCCCCGCGGAGGTTCAATCGGCCGACTCCGGTTCCGCCCGGCTCCGGGCAGGCCGCACCCGGAGCCCGTACGGTGGGTTGGGTAGCTGCCGGCACCGGGATCCAGGGAGGGACGATGGGTCAGCCCGACGAGGACTTCACCCCGAGCGACCACCTCGCTCCGGAGGAGCGGGACCCGGAGGCGGAACCGGCCGACGCCGTCGAGCAGGCGGCGGTGGTGGCCCCCGACGGCGACACCGAGCCGCACCGCGGCCTGGAGGTCGACGACTGGGACGCGATGGAGCAGGCCCGCGTGGTCACCGCCGACGAGGACGACTACCGCTGACGGTCACCCCAGCTTGGTCAGCCGATCCGGGTGGGCCGCCGTCCACGCTCGCAGCCGGTCGTCGCGCAGCGCGGTCAGGAAGCCAGGGGCCAGCCGGGGATCAAGTTCGAGGTACGGGGCCTTGTCGATGTACCGGACGGGGAGTTCGAGCGCAACCGGCGCTCGGCCGACTCCCTGAGCAGCGGCCGAGAGCAACGCCAGCAGGGACGTGCCGCCGGTGTCGGCCACCATGTCCGGGCCCAGCCGGGCGAGCAACTGGGAGAGCAGCGCCGGGTTCGTCAGCATTCCCCGCTCGCCGACGCGGCGCAGCAACCCGGCCGCGTACCGCTGCGCATTGCGGTCCCGGTCCAGGCCACCCTCGGGCAGTCCGTAACGCTGGCGGAGCAGGTCCGCTGCGGCGACGCCGTCGAGCTGCTGACAGCCGGCCGGATAGACCCGCCGGGTGTGGTGGGACTGGACCCTGGACGGCAGGCAGACCGGCACGCCACCGACGGCATCGGTGAGTTCCCGCACGGCCCGGTACGTCAGCACGGCCCCGGCGTCGATCCGTACGCCGGTGAGTTCGCTGACCACCCGCCGGGTCAGGTCGTAGCCACTGGTCAGGTCGGCCCTGCCGGTGCCGAGGCCGTAGAAGAAGGACATGTTGAGCTTGTCCTTCCCGTGTCCGGGGATGGACGTCACCAGGTCGCGCGGGAGCGAGACGAGGTAGGGCCGGCTCCGGTCGGCGGGGACGTGCAGCAGCAGGATGGAGTCGGCCCGCCTGGCGTCCGCCGGGCGGGCCGCGTCCAGGCCGAGCAGCAGCACGTTCAGCGCGCCGGTGGGCTCCGGCGGGACGGACTCGCTCAGCAGCGGCACGGTGGGCGGCCGGTCCGGGGTGAACGCCGGCACCCCGACCAGGGCGGCCACGATCAGCGCCAACGCCGTACCCCCGAGCCGGAGTCGGAACCGGCGGCGACGTCTGCGGAGCGCGGTCCGGTCGATCGCGACGCGGACCGGTGCGGCCTCGGGAGCCAGGGTCTCGTGGCGGGCGAACGCGGCCCGCAGCTCGTCCTCGATCATGAGCAGACCTCCACGTACTCGGCGCGCAGGGTGGCCAGGGCGCGGGAGATGCAGGAGCGGACGGTGCCGACCGCACAGCCGAGGATCTCGGCGATCTCCGCGTCCGGCAGGTCCTCGTAGTAGCGCAGCACCAGGGTGGCCCGCTGCCGGCGGGGCAGCCGGGACAGCCAGGACCACACCTGGTCCCGGTCCACCGCCGACTGGGCGTGATCGACGGGCGCCGGCACCGCCTCGTCCGGCTCCCCGCGCAGCAGCACCCGACGCGCCCACGAACCGCGACGCCAGTCGACGTACTGGTTGGTGAGCATCCGGCGGACGTACCGCTCCGGGGAGTCGGTCCGGGCCACCCGCCGCCAGTTGAGCTGGACCCGCACCATGGTCTCCTGGACCAGGTCCTGCGCCTGGTGCGGATCGCCGGTCAGCATGACCGCGTACCGCAGCAGGGCGCTCAGCCGCGAGTCGGCGAACTCCTCGTACGTCACTCCACCTCCCGGTGTCCCGCCCTGTTGACGGGCTCGGGCCGGCGGAACATTGCACCGAGTCTGATCAGCCGTTCGGTCAATATCTGCGGGTGAAGGCGCCTTGGGACAGCGGGGCCGCTTAAGGGTTCTTTAAGCTCCACGGGCTCCACCTGATCATTAACGGGAGGAACCCCCAGCATGTTTTCCCACTCCACCCGGCGTTGGCTCGCCGGGCTGGGCGTCGCAGGCGCGTTCGTCGCCGCCTCCGCCACCCCCGCCGCGGCGGCCGGATCCCAGATCGAGCTCGGGCTCTACTTCGGCGACACCACGATCGCGACGAACTCCGACGGCAAGATCGAGAGAAGCACGATCTCCAGCTCGGCGCCGACTGTGCTGCACGACGTCAGCGTTCGCTACGACTTCTCCGACCTCGCCGGCAAGGTGACCGTCAGTGAGCCGGAGGAGGGCAACACCTGCACCACGCCGTCTGCCTACGTCCTGCTCTGCACCGACCCGTTCGACGTCGACGTCGACGTGTGGGGCTCGAGCGCGATCTTCGAGGTGCAGCTCAAGGCCACCGCGAAGGCGCAGGACGGCGACGCCGGCACGCTGAAGGTGACCATGACCGCGGCCGGCCACGATCCGGTCTCGCACGACGCGAAGGTCCGGGTCGGTGAGAGCGTCGACCTGGCGGCCGGGCCGGAGGTCAAGGCGTCGGCCGCGCCCGGCAAGACCTTCACCTCGCCGGTGACGGTCAGCAACGTGGGTGGGGCCACCGCGAAGGGTCCTGTCGTCATCTTCTACAACGACTACGGCATGAACGCCGCCAAGCACTACAGCAACTGCACCTACGTGGGCGACGAGCTGCGCACCTGCCGGTTCGACGAGGAACTGCCCGTGGGCAGCACCTTCAGCGCGTCGTTGCCGTACGTCCTCGGCGCGGACAGCTACGCCCCCGGCGCCAAGTACGGCGAGATCGTCTGGATGACCGGGTCCGAGTTCGAGGACTTCCAGAGCTACCTGGGCCACCACGACGTGACCATCGGCAAGCCGGGCACCGACGGCACGTTGGCTCTCACCGCGGTCCCGAACAAGGCGACCGCTCAGGGGTTCCAGGCCGACCCGCGGCCGGAGAACAACGGCACGAACATCATGGTGACGGTCACCGGCAAGAACGGCACCGACCTGGAGGCGCTCGGCACCTCGCTGACCGGCAAGGCCGGCACCACGGTGAAGGCGACCGTGGGGCTGCGCAACAACGGTCCGGCGACCCTCGACTACAGCCGGGCCGGCAGCTCGATCACCTACCTGAGCTTCGACGTGCCGCAGGGCACCACGGCGGTCGCGGTCCCGGAGAACTGCCTCACCAGGAACGGCGACAACTGGGGCGAGCCGGGTGAGCCGGGCCACCGCAACTACTTCTGCTACTTCGGCAGCCTGCTGAAGGCCGGCGAGTCCGACATGGTGGACATCTCGCTCCGGATCGACAAGGTTGTCGCCAACGCGACCGGGCTGGTGAAGATCAACGTCACGTGCCAGTGCGACGGCGGCTTCACCCGTGACCTGAAGCCGGCGAACGACACCGCCAAGGTCCTGGTCAACGCCGCCGCCGGCAACGGTGGGGGCAACGGCGGAGAGGGCGGCGGTGACGGCGGCACCCTGCCGATCACCGGCAGCTCCACCGGCCTGATCGCCGGCATCGGCGTCCTGCTGCTGGCGGCCGGTTTCGGCGGCTACGTGGTGGCCCGCCGTCGGCGTACCCGCTTCGTGGCCTGATCCACCCGCACACCGGTGCCCCGTCGACCCTCGCGGTCGACGGGGCACCGTCGTGTCCGGGCCCGGAGCGCGGCCCGCGCCGGGACGGAACGCCGCAGGCGGGACGGTGCGGCACGGCATCCGACCTGGGTTCGGTAGCCTGTGTGGCCGTGGACACAGCAGAGAAGACCCGGGTGCTCTCCGAGAACCTCGCCCTGAACCCGCTCGACCCGAAGGAACTGATCCACACCTTCGGGTTGATCGGCGTGTGGGCGATCCTCTTCGCCGAGACCGGCCTGCTGGTCGGGTTCTTCTTCCCGGGTGACTCGCTGCTCTTCCTGGCCGGGGTGGCCGCGTCGCCGGTGGCGGACGCGATCTTCGGCAGCGGCACCCGGCTGCACCTGGTCGCACTGCTGATCGGCGGGCCGGCCTGCGCGATCGCCGGGGCGCAGCTCGGGCACTGGCTCGGCCACCGGTACGGCCGGCGGATGTTCGAGCGCCCCAACTCCCGCCTGTTCAAGCGGGAGTACGTGGAGAAGGCCGAGTACTACTTCCGGAAGTTCGGCCCGGCGAAGGCCGTGGTGCTGGCCCGGTTCATCCCGATCGTGCGCACGTTCCTCAACCCGGTGGCCGGGGTGCTGGGCATGCCCGCCCGGCAGTTCTTCATCTGGAACGTCGTCGGCGCGATCCTCTGGGTGGACGGCATCCTGCTGATCGGCTACCTGCTCGCCGACCGGATCTACCAGACGATCGGCGACAAGATCGACCGGTACATCCTCCCGGTGGTGGCCGTGATCATCCTGATCTCGGTGCTGCCGATCTTCTTCGAGTTCCTCCGCGACCGGCGGGCCCGCAAGCGCGGCGAGGCGGTCGCGGTGATCGCGGCGGCCAGTGCGGCGGGCGCGGTCGAGGCGGTGCGGGACGCCATCGAGGACGACGGCCACCCGCGCGGCCGGCACGAGCGCTGACCCCGGCTACGACGACGACGGCCGGCCCCGGGCGGGGCCGGCCGTCGTCGTGTTCGGCCTGTCGACCTGCGGATGGAACCGGTGACGGACAGCCGTCATCGTGCGGTGGTGGCGCCACCCCTGGCACGCCACCCGACGCCGTCCCTGTTCGGGACGGTCCCTGGCCATCCGGACCCGACGCGGCTGACGCCACGCCACGACCCGGGAGAGCCCACCCGGAGGTCGGAGACGTCCAGTTTCAGCGGGCCTTCTTGGTGGCCCGCTTGCGCGGCGGGGTCAGCAGATCCGCGATCGTGGCGATCGCGGTCGGCACCAGCCGGTAGTACGCCCAGACACCGCGCTTCTCCCGCTCCAGCAAGCCGGCCTCGGTGAGGATACGCAGGTGGTGACTGACCGTCGGCTGTGAAAGGCCGAGCGGCGCGGTCAGGTCACAGACGCACGCCTCGCCTTCGGGGGCCGACTGGATCAGGCTGAGCAGCCGCAGCCGAGCGGGATCCGCGAGGGCCTTGAGGACCCCCGCGAGACGCTCGGCATCGGCACGTTCGATCGGCTCGCCGGCAAGCGGCGAGATCTGAGGCATGGTCATTTCAGCCAACGCAGTTCCCACGTATTCCATCCTTCCACCAGCAGCATCGATCCGCCTGCATATCAGCAGATCCGAATCGGCAAACTTTTACGCCACAAGGCCGAGGTCAGCCAACGTATAGGCCGCCCGATACGGCAGTCCGGCGGCTCGCACCGCGTCGCCGGCGCCTCGATCAACAATAACCGCCACACCCACCACCTCGGCCCCGGCCTCGCGCAACGCCTCGACGGCGGTGAGCACGCTGCCACCCGTGGTGGAGGTGTCCTCCACCGCCAGCACCCGACGGCCGGCCACCTCCGGTCCCTCGATCCGCCGCTGCAGACCGTGTGCCTTGCCGGCCTTACGGACCACGAACGCGTCCACTGACCGGTCGGTCGCGGCCGCCGCGTGCAGCATCGAGACGGCCACCGGGTCGGCACCCAGGGTCAGGCCACCGACCGCGTCGTACTCCCAGTCGGCGGTCAGGTCGAGCAGCACTCGACCGACCAATGGTGCCGCCTGGTGATGGAGCGTGACCCGACGCAGATCGACGTACCAGTCCGCCTCGCGGCCCGACGAGAGCACTACCCGCCCGTGGACCACAGCCAGATCGGTGATGAATTTACGCAGGTCGTCGCGGTCCCCCATGTCGATAGAGGGTACTGCGCAAGTCTGGGAGGCGTGCCTCGGGTCCGCTCGGGTCAGCCCTGCGGGCGACCGATGGTTGGCGATGTTCGACTACCCTGCGCGACCGTCCACCCGGGTCGGTACGGTGTCGTCCCGCAGCCGGGACCGCCGGCCGGGTCCGACCCGGGTCAGCCGTCGTCGCGGCTCGTCCGACCCCGGGTGTCCCGGAACGCACCCCGCAGCAGGCGGCGGGGCGCGTGCCGCAGACCGGCCACGGCCAGCTTGTATTTCCAGGTCGGCACGCTGACGACCTTGCCTTTCCGCAGGTCACGCAGTGCTTCATCGACCACTTCGTCGGCCTTGAGCCACATCCAGGGCGGGGTCCGCGACATGTCGATACCGGCGCGTTCGTGGTAGCCGGTCCTGGTGTAGCCCGGGCAGAGGGCCATCACCCGCACCCCGCGTGGTGCCACCGAAGCAGCGATCGACTCACTGAAATTCGTCACCCATGCCTTGCTGGCCGAATAGGTGGAGCCAGGCATCACCGCGCCGAAACCCGCAACCGAAGAGACATTTATCACTGTCCCTTTGCCGCGCTCCACCATCGGTCCGAGGGCGGCGTGGGTCAGCCGCAGCACCGCCAGCACGTTGAGCCGCAGCAGGCGGGCCTCGTCCGCGACGGCGGACCGCAGGAACGGGGTGTTCAGGCTGATCCCGGCGTTGTTCACCAGCAGCTCCACCGGTGGGCCCGCGACGAGTCGTCGCTCCACGAGCGCACAGCCGTCGTCCGTGGACAGATCGGCGGGCAGGATCTCGACCTCCCGACCGTGCCGTCCGGTCAGCTCGGCGGCCGACGCGTCGAGTCGGGCGGCGTCCCGGGCCACCAGGACGAGGTCCCAGCCCTCGGCGGCCAGCCGGTCGGCGAAGGCCGCCCCGATGCCCGCAGTGGCCCCGGTGATCAGCGCCCGTCGGGGAGCAGCCACCGGCCGGCTCGTCACACACGCTCCTCGGGGGGTCCGGCCGGCCCGGACTCCTCGCGGGGTCCGGGCGGTCCGGCCGGCCCGGAAGCCGGTGGCACAGCGGAGGCCGGCGGCGCGTACGGCGAGGAGGTGGGTGGCGGGTGGCCCGCTGGGGCGGACCCGGGCCACGGACCCGGCGGCGTCGACCCGGGGCCGTGGGTCGGCACCGGACCGGCCGGCGCGGCACCCCGCCGGAACCAGGCGCGCGCCGCCGGCAGGGTGAGCAGCGCGGCGACCACCAGGTAACCGAGGAGCTGCCCCACCGACGCGGCGGCGTTCAGCGGGATCCACCAGGACGGATAGGCGTCCCCGGCCCGGGCGAGCAGGTCGGCGGTGACCCGCTGGTCGGTGCCGAGCCGCAGCGGTGCGGTGCGCTCGACGACCAGCACTCCCAGCGCGCCGCAGCCGCAGAGCAGCCCCAGCCCGCAGACCACCCAGGTGGTCACCCGGGCGCCGGGGCGGCCGGCGAGCAGGCCGAGGGCGAGCCCGACGAGGACCAGACCGACCAGCACGGTGACCACCGCGGCGAGGATGCCGGAGACGCGCAGCAGCGACACCACGCCGTCGACCTCGCCGCCGGTGGCCCCGGTGCCGTTCGCCGCGGCCCGGAAGCGGTCCACGGTGCCGTCGAGGGCGGCCAGGCCGATGACCGCGTACGCCACCGCGCCGAGCGCCATGAGCACCAGCAGCGCGGCCGCCGCGACGACCGCGGCGGGACGGCGGGCCGGCGCCCGATCCGGGTACGACACGACAGCTCCCTCCGGTAGGCGTCGGCTTGCAACCTACTCGGCGGGACCGTCGGCGTCGCCCTTATCGGCCGTCGAGTCCGGCGGTGTCCAGGGCGCGGACCGGGCCTCCTGCCGGCACAGCCGGCGGTGTTCGGCGGTGACCACGCCGAGCAGGAGCAGGTCGACGACGAGGGCGGAGACGGCGCCGAACTGGTTGACGGTGAAGTTGAACAGCTGCCCGAACAGCAGGTCGACCAGGAGGGCGAGCTTGAACAGCCGGAACGCCCCGGTCCGGTCCCCGCGCAGCCGTATTGCCGCCCGGATGCTCAGCACGGCGGTGACCAGCGCGGCGATCGAGGTGCCGAGCACCGCGCCCCACTCCCGCTGCTGGTCCAGGCGGCCGGTCACCCCGTCGACCACCACGGCGGCCACGGTGACCACCGGTTCGACCACCAGATAGACCACCACCGGCCAGACCAGCCAGCGGCGGGCGACCAGCCAGGCGGCTGTCCGCCGGCCGAGGGCGGCCCAGCGCTGCCAGAACCGGACCGGTGGCGGCTCGCGGCGGGGCACCGCGTCGAGCAGCCGGACGATCGCGCCCTCGGTGGTCGGGCCGGTGCCCTGGACCAGCCGCAGCACCGCCACCCGGCGCCGGTCGGTGAGCCCGCCGGGCAGCCCGCTGAGCACCAGGTCGAGCGCGTTGGCGGTCCGTTCGGCGGTGGTCAGCCGGGTCCGGCCGCGTACCGCCTGGGTGAGGATGACCAGCAGGGCGAAGACGCCGTAGATGATGCCGGCGGCGGGGGCGTAGAAGTAGTCGGTCCGGGTGGTGACGAACTTCCCCACCTCGTCGATGAAGAGCCCGAACCCGACCCCGCCGACGATCGCCCCGGCGGTCCGGGGCCCACCGCCGAGGAAGACGAACGCGACGCCGAGGCCGACCGCCATCAGCAGCCCGCCCCAGAGCACGTGCGCGATGTGCAGGCCACCGCCACCGAGCTGCGGATATCCGGTGGCCTGGAGGTAGGCGCGGGTGGCGAGCACGGTGACCACCCCGGAGAGCACGAACGCCTGGAGGTACGCGGCGGCGTCCAGCGCCCGGGTCGGCACCCGCCGCCGCAGCCAGCCGAGGCCCGGCCGGGCGGGGCGGCGAGGCGGCGGCGACATGCTCCGGACGTTAGTAGCCGCGCCACTCCGTGCGGGCGTACTCCAGCACCCTGGGCTGCAACAACGTGGAGGCGGGCACGTCGAGCCGACCCCGGTCGGCGGGGAAGGTCGCCGCCGCGGCGAGCACCGACGGGGTGAGGAAGCGCAGCGGTGGCGCGTCGGCGGGCAGGGTCAGCGCCGGCGGGCTGCCGCCCGGCGCGGCCAGCACGAAGCCCCAGTCGCCGAAGCTCGGCACGTCCACGTGGTACGGCACGGTGGCGAAGCCGGCCTCCCGGACCGACCGCTCGATCGACCAGTACGACCGGGGCGCGAAGTACGGCGAGCCGGACTGCACCACCAGCCGCCCCCGCTCGGCGAGCACCGACCGGATCAGCGCGTAGAACTCGACGGTGTAGAGCTTGGCGGTGGCCGTCTCGTCCGGGTCGGGCAGGTCGGCCACCACCACGTCGAAGCGTTCGGTGGCGGTACGCAGCCAGCCGAACGCGTCGACGTTGAGCACCCGGACCCGGGGGTCGGCGAACGAGTGGTGGTTCAGTTCGCGCAGCTGCGGCTCGGTACGCCCCAGCCGGACCACGGCCGGGTCGAGGTCGACCAGGGTCACCCGGCGCACGTCCGGATACTTCAGGATCTCCCGCAGCGCCAGCCCGTCGCCCGCGCCGAGCACCAGCACCTCGCCGCGCGGCCCGGCCATCGCCGGGTGCACCAGCGACTCGTGGTAGCGGTATTCGTCGATCGAGCTGAACTGGAGGTCACCGTTGAGGAAGAGCCGCAGGTCGGTGTCGGCGTGGCCGACCTCCCGCACCGACCGGGTGAGCACGATCTCCTGGTAGCGGCTGCGTTCGGCGTGCACCACCGGGTCCCGGTAGAGCTGCTGCCGGGCGGTCACCTCGAAGTCGGCGGCGGTGATCCAGGCGTACCCCAGGCAGAGGGCGACCACGACGGAGCCGGCGGCGAGCGCGACCCGCGCGCGGCGGCTCAGCTCCCGCCGGAAGACCGTGCAGACCAGGGCGACGCCGGCCACCGCGTTCACCGCGCCGACGACCAGGGCGCCCTTGAGCTGCCCGAAGACCGGCATCAGCAGGAACGGGAAGGCCAGGCCGCCGAGCAGCGCGCCGACGTAGTCGGCGGCGAACAGGTCGGCCACCGCGCTGCCGGCGGACTGCTCACGGATGCGTTGCAGCATCACCATCAGCAGCGGGATCTCCGCGCCGATCAGCAGGCCGAGCACGAAGGCGGTGCCGACCAGGGCCGGGGCGTACAGGTCGAGCCAGGCGAACGCGGCATAGAGACCGAGCACGGAGAGGCCGCCGAGCAGCGCGAGGAGCAGCTCGATCGCGGCGAACGCGGCGGCGGCCCGGGACTGCAACGGCTTCGCCACCAGCGCGCCGACGCCCATCGCGAAGACCATCACGCCGAGCACGATCGACGCCTGGCCGACCGCGTCCCCGATCAGATAGCTGCCGAGCGCGACCAGCGCCAACTCGTACACCAGGCCGCAGGCCGCGCAGACGAAGACCGCGAGCAGGACCGCCGCGCGGGCCGGCCGCCACGTCGGTCGCGCCGGCGCGTCGGTGGTCACGCCGTCTCCCGGGTACGCCCGGCGGCTTCCGCCCCGGCGCGCTGCGCGGGCCCGGCGCCCGTCGCTTGCGACCACTCCGGCTCGGCGCGTCTGACGCCGCGCCGCGACCCGGAGCAGTCGTCCGGCGGCGCTGCACCACGCCCACGGTGACGAAGAGCGCGGCCAGCAGGACCAGTCCGACCGCGGCGAGCAGCCACCGCCCCCGGGCCCGCCACAGGTCGTTGCCGGCGGCCGGCAGCGGGCTCGGCGCGGCGGCCGGGGTGGCCGGGGTGGCGGTGGGGGCGGCGGCGGGTTCGGCCAGCCCGGCCTCGGTGGCGAGCAGCGGCAGCACCGTCGCGGCCCGGGTGATCGCCCAGCCCGGGTCGTCGACGAACGCCTCGGGGTCCAGCTCGAACCGGTCCAGACCTTCGGCGACGGTCCACAGGTCGGCCGGATCGATGTCGGCGGAGCCGGCGACGCTGATGTTGGCGGAGTCCGACGACTCGCTGCTCGACGAGGTGTAGCGGACGACGGCGGAGACCTCGAGCCAGCGCGGGCAGCGGGGATCGTCCTTGACCGCCACCTGGTCGCCCAGGTTGGACCCGACGTCGATCTGGGTGCTGTTGTCGTACAGCCGCCAGCCGTAGCAGATGCCCTGGCTGTCGGCGGCGGTCTGGAGCAGCGGCACGGTGTCGGCCCGCTCGTCGGCGGCCGGTGCGGGCACGTCGGTGCTCTCGGAGCCGTTGACGATGCCGATCACCACGCAGGGCGCGACCAGCACCGCGATCACCAGCCAGGTCTGCCAGGTGGCCTTCTTCGAGGGGGTCTTCCCCGGGGGCGTCGCGGAGGTGGTCATCAGCTGATGGCGGCGGCGATGATCGCGCCGGTGGCGAGGTGCACGACCGCGGAGACCCAGACCGCCGGGTGCGGCTCGGGGTCGACCAGCAGCTCACCGAGCTTGCCGGGGGTGGCCACGTCGAGCAGCACGAAGGCCGCCGCCATGATCACCAGCCCGAGGATCCCGTACGCGGCCGAGCCGGCCAGGCCGAGCACGAAGTCGTCCTCACTGGCGGCGATCGCGGCCACCACGATGATGCCCACGCCGGCCAGGTTCGAGGCGAGCAGCAGAGCGGCGTTGCGGTTGCGCTCGTGCCAGATGAGGTGGTTCAGCCGGCCCGGGGTGGCCAGGTCGACCAGCGCGTAACCGATGCCCATCAGGACGACGCCGACCACGCCGTACGCGAGGGTGACCAGCAGATCAGTGGCGAGGTGCTGCACGTGAAGGCTCCAGGGTGAGGGGGTCGAGGGGGGCTACTTGCCGGCGCCGGGGCCACCGCCCCGGACGGTGCTGCCACGGCCCCAGCCCCAGTAGCTGCCCACGTGGGAGTGGTAACGGGGGTAGGCGGTGGTCATCCGCTCCAGCAGGATCACCGAGCCGGCGGCGATCGGCAGGATCACCACCGAGTCGTCGTCGTAGCGCAGGTAGACCCCGCTGCTGTCGACGTACTGGTCGGCGGGCTTCCAGGCGCCGGTGATGTCCTTGGAGACCTGGCTCGGGGTCCGCGTCGACGTGTACGCCATCGCGTCCCGGCCGATGTCCCGGCTCGACGCGCGGCGGTAGTGGTCCTGGACGTAGCCGCGCGGGGAGAAGTTGCCGTAGAAGATCGCGAAGGCGGCGATCAGCGCGCCGACCACCGCGACCGCCACCCCCACCACGATCCACCGCCGGTACGCCGTGCTCACAGGTTCACCACCGTCTCGGTCAGGACCAGCTCGTTGGTCTGGGGGTACGCGTGCCAGGTGCGCCAGGCGACCGTGCCGTCGGGCGGGTCGGGGCGCACCGACAGCGCGGTGACCGCGTCCACGTCGCCGGGGAAGACCCCGACCAGCGCGTACGGGTCGTCGGCCAGGTCGGCGCGGAGTGCGGCGACCCGGGCCCGCAGCCCGTCGCCCTCGGGCCGGAGCACCGTGGCGGTGAACCGGTAGCCGGCGTCGTCGTCGTGCAGGTCACCGGGGAGGTGCGGCGGGGTGCCGGGCAGGCAGGCGACGGTCTCCGTCAGCGGACCGCAGACGACCTGGTGGGAGGCGCCGAGCAGGCGCAGCCGCAGGGTCGGCCCGCCGGGCAGGGTCAGCTCCCGGACGTGCAGCGCGGGCCGCTCCGGGCCACCGAGGGCCAGGCTCAGATCGGCGGCGCTGGTGTCGACGTACGGGGTGTGGAGAGTGACGAGCACGCTCAGGCCGCCTTCTCCGGGCCATCACCCTGCGGGTAGATCATCACCTCGGACCGGTGCAGCTGCTCGCCGAGCGCCACCTCCCAGCCGGCCTCCCCGTACGCCTCGAAGGAGAGCCGCGCACCGCCGGGTGCCTGGTAGTCGTAGTAGCGCATGGTGCCGTTCGGATCGAGGCCGGTGCCCTCGGTGGCGGTGTAGCGGGCCTGGCCGGACTCGTCCCAGTTGTAGCTGCGGCCGGCGATCTCCAGGGTCGGGGCGCCCGGGGTGACCGTGGCGGACGGCTCGGCCGTCCAGAGCACCAGCTCCAGGTCCGGCTCGGCCTCGACGGAGAGCCAGCGCTTCACCCCGCCGGCGTCGTCGAGCAGGTGCTCGGCCCAGCTCCAGCCGCCCTCGACCAGGTGCACGGAGCCGCGCACGGTGTAGGGCACCTGGCGGATCTCGACGATGTCACCGGGCTTGAGCCGTCGAGGGTCGCCGCGCAGCGCGTCGGCGTCGGCGTCGCGGAAGGGGTCACCGGGTGTGACCGGCCGTGATCCGGCCCGGGCGCGGCGCAGCGCCACCACCGCGATCACCACTCCGGCCACCCCGATCAGACACCCCAGCGTCGTCACCAGGTACGCCACTGAACCGTTCACGCCGACCGCCTCCCCACGTGCGTCGGCGCAGACGGTAACAACCCCACGCACCCACTGGGAAAGGTTGTCGACTGAGCCACTGCTCAACTACATAGAGTGATCGCCGCGACGGACGGTCAGTGGCCGGGTCAGTGGCCGGCGAGGCGTTCGGCGGCGTACTCGCCGAGGGTGGCGCGGCCCATGACGCAGCCGCTGAAGGTGGTGAACTCGTCGTCGTGGTCGCGCAGGCGGGACCAGGCCGCCCGGCCCGCCTCGGCGTCGACCCGGTCCAGCAGCGAGGCGGCGTACGCCTTCCCGGCCGGCGAGCCGTGCTTCAGCAGCCAGTCCACCTTCTTGCGCGCCTCGGCCGGATGCTCGTCGAGGGCCCGCTCCACGTGCCGGTACGCCTCGGTCGCCGGCAGCAGCGTGCCCGCGATCCCCACCCCACCGAAGGCCACCGTGTCCGCCTTCGCGAGCTCCTTCACGGCCGCATCCAACTCGCGGTCCTTCTTCCCCATCCCCAACATGCCCTCCCTATTGCCCCACCCCACCACCCCCCACCCCCCGGCACTCAGGTTGATCATGGAGTTGGCGGCGGTCGAAGGGCTCATTCGAGCCGCCAACTCCATGATCAACGCGTCCCTCGGCCGGTCCCGGGAGGGGCCGGCCGAGGGGGGTGGGTCAGGCGGTCACCGAGAGGGAGTCCTTGGTGTCGGCGAGGTCGACGTGGACGGTGTCGCCGTCGCGGATCTGGCCGGCCAGCAGGGCCTTGGCGAGCTGGTCGCCGATGGCGGACTGGACCAGGCGGCGCAGCGGGCGGGCACCGTAGATCGGGTCGTAGCCGTGCTCGGCGAGCCAGGTCCGGGCGGGCTCGGTGACGTCCAGGGTGAGCCGGCGGTCGGCGAGCCGCTTGCGCAGCCGGTCGAGCTGGATGTCGACGATGGCCCGCAGATCCCCGCCCTGGAGGGCGGCGAAGACCACGATGTCGTCGAGGCGGTTGAGGAACTCCGGCTTGAAGTGCGACCGGACCATCGCGAGGACACCCTCCCGGCGCTGCTCCTCGGCCAGCGTCAGGTCGCTGATCACCGACGACCCGAGGTTGGAGGTGAGGATCAGGATCGCGTTGCGGAAGTCCACCGTACGACCCTGACCGTCGGTGAGCCGGCCGTCGTCGAGCACCTGGAGCAGCACGTCGAAGACGTCCGGGTGGGCCTTCTCCACCTCGTCCAGCAGGATCACCGAGTACGGCCGGCGGCGCACCGCCTCGGTGAGCTGGCCGCCCTCCTCGTAGCCGACGTAGCCGGGCGGGGCACCGACCAGGCGGGCCACGGAGTGCTTCTCGCCGTACTCGCTCATGTCGATGCGGACCATGGCCCGCTCGTCATCGAAGAGGAACTCGGCGAGCGCCTTGGCCAGCTCGGTCTTGCCGACGCCGGTCGGGCCGAGGAAGAGGAAGCTGCCGGTCGGGCGGTCCGGGTCGGCGACGCCGGCCCGGGCGCGACGGACCGCGTCGGAGACCGCGGCGACCGCCTCGGTCTGGCCGACCACCCGGTCGCGCAGCGACTCCTCCATCCGCAGCAGCTTGGCGGTCTCGCCCTCCAGCAGCCGGCCGGCGGGGATGCCGGTCCAGGAGGCGACCACGGCGGCGATGTCGTCGGCGCCGACCTCCTCCTTGAGCATCGCGCCGTCGGCCTGGAGCCGGGCCAGTTCCTCCTCGGCCTTGGCCAGGTCGGCCTTGAGGGCGGGGATCCGGCCGTACCGCAGCTCGGCGGCGCGTTCCAGCTCGCCGTCGCGCTCGGCCCGCTCGGCCTCGCCGCTTAGCTTCTCCAGCTCCTCCTTGGCGGTGGAGAGCTTGGTGATGTGGCTCTTCTCCAGCTGCCAGCGCTCGGACAGGGCGGTGAGCTGCTCGCGCTTGTCGGCCAGCTCCTTGCGGAGCCGTTCGAGGCGCTCGGCGGAGGCGGCGTCCGGCTCCTTGGCCAGCGCCATCTCCTCGATCTCCAGGCGGCGGACCGCCCGCTCGATCTCGTCCACCTCGACCGGCCGGGAGTCGATCTCCATCCGGAGCCGGGACGCGGACTCGTCGACCAGGTCGATCGCCTTGTCGGGCAGGAACCGGTCGGTGATGTAGCGGTCGGAGAGGGCGGCGGCGGCGACCAGCGCGGCGTCGGTGATGCGTACGCCGTGGTGCACCTCGTAGCGCTCCTTGAGCCCGCGCAGGATGCCGATGGTGTCCTCGATGGTCGGTTCGCCGACCAGCACCGGCTGGAAGCGGCGCTCCAGCGCCGGGTCCTTCTCGATGTGCTCGCGGTACTCGTCGAGGGTGGTCGCGCCGACCATCCGCAGCTCGCCGCGGGCCAGCATCGGCTTGAGCATGTTGCCGGCGTCCATCGAGCCCTCGCCCTTGCCGGCGCCGACGACGGTGTGCAGCTCGTCGAGGAAGGTGATGACCTGGCCGTTGGAGTTCTTGATCTCCTCCAGGACGGACTTCAGCCGCTCCTCGAACTGGCCGCGGTACTGCGCGCCGGCCACCATCGCGCCGAGGTCGAGCGAGACGAGCTTCTTGTCCCGCAGCGACTCGGGCACGTCGCCGGCCACGATCCGCTGGGCCAGGCCCTCGACGATGGCGGTCTTGCCGACGCCCGGCTCACCGATCAGCACCGGGTTGTTCTTGGTACGCCGGGAGAGCACCTGGATCACCCGGCGGATCTCGGAGTCCCGGCCGATCACCGGGTCGATCTTGCCGTCCCGGGCGCTGGCGGTCAGGTCGACGCCGTACTTGGCCAGGGCCTGGTAGGTCTGCTCCGGGTCGGCGGTGGTGACCCGCCGGTCCCCGCCGCGCACGGTCGGGAAGGCGGCGACCAGGTTCTCCTCGGTGGCGCCGGAGTTCTTCAGCGCGACGGAGACCGCGCCGCCGACCCGGGCCAGGCCGGCGAGCAGGTGCTCGGTGGAGGTGTACTCGTCGCCGAGCGGCCGGGCGATCTGCTCGGCGGCGCCGATGGCGTTGACGAACTCGCGGGCCAGGGTGGGCTCGGCGATGCTGGAGCCGCGCGCGGCGGGCAACGCGTCGACCGAGCGCTGGGCGACCCGGCGCAGCTCGGCGGGGTCGGCCCCGACGGCGCGCAGCAGGCCGGCGGCGGTGGAACCCTCGGTGTCCAGCAGCGCCAGCAGCAGGTGCCAGGGCTCGACGGTGGCGTGCCCGCGCTGGTTGGCCAGCGCGACGGCACCGGTGATGGTTTCGCGGCTCTTGGTGGTGAGACGTTCCGTGTTCATGGGCTCCCCTGGATCGGCGTGTCCACTAGGAAGGACACAACCAGAGTTGAGTCTATTCCGCTCAACTTTAGCCTTGTGACCTGAGTCACTCCCCTGGGGTGCTGGTGGAGATCTTGCAGGATTTCAGCCCCTCCAGGGGCCGTTTCGCACCAAGATCTGCGGCCGGATGAGTCAGCGCGGCAGGCGGGCGGTGCAGGGGGTCTCGTGGTCGGCGCGCAGGACGCAGCGGCGACCGTTGTCGAGACGCCGGTCGCAGAAGACACGGTGGCGTACCCCCTGGTTGTCCTCGGTGGAGACGGTGGTCTCGCCGGCATCCACGTGGGTGAGGAAGGCCAGCGAGCGGGCGGCGGTCCGGGCCAGGATCCTGGCCCGGACGAGGTCTGCCGCGACGACCGGCAGGTGGATGACGTACCGGCCGGTCACCGGCGCCGGGCCAGGTCACGCATCGTGGGGGCCTGGCGGGACTGCCACTCGCGGAGCGCGTCCTTGATCCGGGCCGTCTCCGTCCGGCTCCGCGCCACTTCGGCGTACGCGGCGGCGAGGTCGGCGGCCACCCGGTCGAGGAACGCGGCCACCTCGACCGGGTCGAGGCCGCGACGGCAGGTGGCAAAGGTGCGGCTCCGCACCTGCCAGGGCCGCAACGGGAGGTACGACGTGGAGCGGTAGGCCCCGGCCGGCGACCGGTTCGGTGGACCGGACCTGGTCGGCGGGCCGGCGTTGCGTCGCCTGAGCAGTGGCCGTAGGGGATTACGCACGATGTTCGGTCCCTTCCTCGACGGGATGTGCGGGAGCTGGAAGGAGCGGCCCGCCCGAGCGCCGTTGACCGGCCGAGCCGCCCCGCCCTGCCGCCGCAGCCCAGATCGGCAGTACGACACCAGGGCTGTCAGCGGTCGGGACGGGCCACGGGGGTGCCCGCCCCGACCAGGTGAGCGCCCCAAGTGCCATCCGGAGGCGTTCACGAGGAACCTACAATCGGTAGCGGTTGTAGGTCAACGACCAACCTCCAATTGCTTGAGGTTGGAGGTTGCTGCGTGATCGAATGGGCATGCCATCCGGGGAGTGTGTATGCCCAAGCAGCAGTACCAGGTGCTCGCAGACGAGCTGAAAAGCAAGATTGACTCAGGGGAGTGGGCCCCGGGCACAAAGCTGCCCAGCCGCTCTCAGCTGTGCAAGGAGTACGGCGTGTCGGACACGGTGGTCGGCAAGGCCATGATGATCCTGCGGGCGACCGGCCTCACCGAGACCCTCGAAGGGGTGGGCGTCTTCGTTGCCGAGCGGAAGTAGCGGGCCCCGGTAGCCTTGCCCCGGTGCGAGTACGTGTCGAACAGACTGCCCTACCGGGAATCGGCGTACGTCATGACCTGGTGACCGAATCGGGCCGTCGGCTGGGAGTCGTCTCCCACCGCAACGGCCGCCGGGACCTCGTCCTCTACGACCCCGACGATCCCGACTCCTGCCAGGCCGACATCCCGCTGACCGACGACGAGGCGGAGGCGCTGGCCGACATCCTCGGCGCGTCGCTGATGCTGGGTCAGCTCGCCGGGCTGCGGGAGCAGGCCGCCGGCCTGCTCACCGAGCAGATCGCCATCCCGGCCGGCTCGAAGTACGTCAACAAGCGGCTCGGCGACACCAGGGCGCGTACCCGGACCAGCGCTTCCATCGTGGCGGTGCTGCGGCAGGGGGACGTCATCGTCTCGCCGGACCCCACCTTCCGCTTCGCGGCCGGTGACGTGGTGGTCGTGGTCGGTACCCGCCAGGGTCTCGACGGGGTGACCGCCATCCTCGCCGACAGTGACCCGGACGGCTGAGGCGGATGCACGAAACCACAACCCTGCTCGTCGAGGTCGGCGCGCTGCTGCTCCTGCTCGGTCTCCTCGGCCGGCTCAGCCGTCGGGTCGGCGTCTCCCCCATCCCGCTGTATCTGCTCGCCGGGCTCGCCTTCGGCCACGGCGGCCTGCTGCCGCTCAACGCCAGCGAGGAGTTCTTCGCCGTCGGCGCGGAGATCGGCGTCATCCTGCTGCTGGTCATGCTCGGCCTGGAATACAGCGCCAACGAACTGGTCGGCAACCTCCGCTCGGCCGCGCCGGCCGGACTGATCGACGCGGTGCTCAACGCCGTGCCGGGCTTCGCGTTCGCGCTGCTGCTCGGCTGGGGCTGGGTGGCTGCGGTGGTGCTCGCCGGGGTCACCTGGGTGTCCTCGTCGGGCGTGATCGCCAAGGTCCTCGGCGACCTGGGTCGGGTCGGTAACCGGGAGACCCCGGTGATCCTCTCCGTGCTGGTGATCGAGGACCTGGCGATGGCCCTCTACCTGCCGCTGGTCACCGCGCTGCTCGCCGGGGTCGGCCTGGTCAAGGGCGGCATCGCGCTGGCCGTCGCGGTGCTCACCGTGGTCGCCGTGCTGGCGGTCGCGATCCGGTACGGCCACCTCATCTCCGCCGCGCTCTCCGCCAAGGACCCGGAGGCGCTGCTGCTCGGCGTGCTGGGCCTGACCCTGCTGGTCGCCGGGATCGCGGCCAAGCTCCAGGTCTCCGCAGCGGTCGGCGCGTTCCTGGTCGGCATCGCGCTCTCCGGGCCGGTGGCGCACCACGCGACGGAGCTGCTCTCGCCGCTGCGGGACCTCTTCGCCGCGGTGTTCTTCGTGTTCTTCGGGCTGGTCACCGACCCGCTGGACATGCCGCCGGTGCTGCTGCCCGCGTTCGCGCTGGCCGTGGTCACCATGGGCACCAAGCTGCTCACCGGCTACCTGGCGGCCCGACGCGCCGGGATCGCCGAGCCGGGTCGCTGGCGGGCCGGGTTCGCGCTCACCCCGCGTGGTGAGTTCTCGATCGTCATCGCGGGGCTCGCCGTCGCCGCCGCGTACCCGGTCGAACCGAAGCTCGCCGCGCTCGCCACGGCGTACGTGCTGATCACCGTGGTGACCGGGCCGATGCTGGCCCGGCTGCCGGACTTCCCGTGGTTCAAGCGGTGGCTGCGCCGCCGGGCGGCGATCCGCCGGCCGGAGCCGGTGCCGGTGCCCGCCCGGGACTGACGCGGAGTCACTGCGTCCGGGCCGGGTCGACCGTACGGTGGACCCGGCCCGGCCAACGGTTGCCGAATTGGTGTCGGACAGCCCTTCCGCTGATCAGCGAAACCGCGTTACCGTGTCGCCCCAGCAGCCAAGGTCCGCGGGTGGCCGGTGCCCCCGCCCGGCGGAAGCGAAGGGTTGGCCGGTGAGCGTGCAGGAGTCGACGTTCCACGGCTTTGCCAACCCCGTCGACCCGTCGCCGGCGGAGCTGCGGGCCTGGGCCTATCAGCCGGACTCGGTGCCGCTGGCCTCCATGCCGCCGGACTGGGACCTGCTGGTCGCCGGTGACCACCTGGTGCAGACCCTCTTCGAACTGGCCATGGACCCGGCCTGCCCGGCCCGCCGGTTCGCCCTGCACTGCCTCTACATCTATGCCGCCGACGGCATCCGGACGAACTTCCGGGCCCACCCCAAGCGCCGCTTCCGCAAGCTCGTCGAGCAGGCCGAACGGACCGGCGACGAACTGATGGGCAACTGGGCGCACAACAGCCGGGTGCTGCTGGCCCGGCCGAACCTGTTCGTCTACCGGGACTGGTGCGAGGGCGGCCTGGTCCGCGAGAACCGCCGCCTCTAGCGCCTGGGACGGAGTCCGCGGTCGAACCGAGGCGGAGTCCAGACCGCGGCCGGTCAGCGGCCTCACCCCGCCTACCGGGCCAGCGGCGCCGCGCCGACGCCGGACAGCCGTCACCGGGCCTCGAAAGAGATCGTTCCGCGAGTGTAGGGACGGGTGGCCCCCGCTCCGATCCAACGGTGAGGTCGCCCGTCGGGCGCCCAGGATCAGGGAGACGTCATGAACGCTCAGCCGACCGTCCGGGTGGTCGCCGTCAACCGCGGCGTCGAGCAGACCGACCTGCCGGAGCCCGTTCGCGGCCCCGAGCACGACCGGCTCGAGGTGTGGGTGGGCAGATGGATCAACGAGGGCAGCACGGTCGGTGACAGCGACACCCCGGCCGTACGGATCATCACCAGCGACGTGTACGAGTGGCTGCCGGGCCGGTTCTTCCTCCTGCACACCGCGTACGGGAAGATCGGCGACTCCGGCGTGGGCGGCGGTGCGGAGATCATCGGGTACGACCGGGCAGCGGGTTGCTACCGGTCACACTTCTTCGACAGCCAGGGCAATGCCAGCATCCACACCCTCACCGTGGCCGGGGACACCTGGACATACCAGGGCGAGACCACCCGCGCCTCGGTCACCTTCAGCGACGGCGGACGGGTCCAGACGGTCCGGCACGAGCGCACCGACGACGGGCAGACGTACGCGCCGTCCATGAACGTGGTCCTGACCAGAGTCGACTAGCCGGGTACGCGAACGGACCGGGTACGCGAACGGGCCGGGACCCCCTGCACGGGCATCACCGCGTCCCGGCCCGCACCACCGACGCGAACGGGCCGGGACCCCCCGTGGGTCCCGGCCCGCACGTCGGCGGATCGTCAGTCGGGCGATCCGCCCTGCTCGCGGCGTTGTACGTCGGCACGGCCCCGATCGACGCCGTGGTCGACCTGGTCGGCGAAGCGGCCGTCCTTGACCTGGTCCGAGAACCTGCCCCCGGTGATGCCCTCGAACTTCTCGCGGACGCTCTCGGCCACCTTCTCCAGCCGGTCCTCCGCCTGTTCCGCCACCTTCTTCGCCGACTCCGCCATCTCTCCCCCTCGTCGATCCGGAACATCCGGTTTGAGCTGGTGCGGCCGGTTTCAGGTTAACGGAACCGGCCCGGTCCGCGCCGGGATTCACCGGTAGCGCGGACCGGGCCGGAGCGGCTCGGTGGTGGGCGGGGTCAGCGGTCGGTGCGGCGGGGACGCCAGACGACCAGGGCGGTCGAGGTGCGGTTGGTGGGGACCAGGTCACCACGGGCGAAGCCGCCCAGCGACTCCAGCTCGGCGATCCGCCGGTACGCGGCGTCCAGCTCCGCCTCCAGCCGGGCCACCCGCTGCTGTGCCTGTTCCAGCAACTGCTCCAGGCCGATGATCCGCTTCACCCCGGCCAGGTTGATCCCGTCGTCCTGGCTGAGCCGCTGCACCTCACGGAGCAGCACCACGTCCCGGACGCTGTAACGGCGACCGCCGCCGGCCGCCCGGCCGGCCTGCACCAGCCCCAGCCGGTCGTACTGGCGCAGGGTCTGCGGGTGCATGCCCGCCATCCGCGCCGCGACCGAGATCATCAGCACCTTGGCCTCGTAGGCAGGGTCACCCGTGCCGACGAACTCCTGCGACATCCCCGCTCACCTCCGCTGCCTCACACCGGGTCAACTGAACCGACGCACCCGCGCGTCGAGATGTTCCCGCGCGGCCGGCGGGGTCTGCTCCGCGAACGCCTCCAGCGCCGCCCGCGCCTCGTCCGACACCGTCGCCGGCACCACCACGTCGAGGGTGACCAGCAGGTCACCGGCCCGACCGTCCTTGCGCACCACGCCCTTGCCCCGGGCCCGCAGCACCCGACCGCTCGGCGTACCCGGTGGCACCCGCAGGGTCACCGTGCCGTCGAGCGTGGGCACCCGCAGGTCCGTGCCGAGCACGGCCTCGGCGAAGGTGACCGGCACGGTCAGGGTCAGGTCGTCCCCGGTACGCCCGAACAGCTCGTCCGGGCGGACCTTCACCTGGACGAACAGGTCGCCCGCCGGGCCACCCCGCTCACCGGGCTCGCCCCGCCCGGCCAGCCGGATCCGCTGGCCGTCGGCGACCCCGGCGGGGAACCGGACGTTCAGCGTGCGGGTCCTGGTGACCGCGCCGGTGCCGTGGCACTCCGGGCACTTCTCCTCCACGACCGTGCCCACGCCCTGACAGTTGCGGCACGGCTCGGAGAAGCTGAACGACCCCTGGTTACGGGTGGTCACCCCGGCGCCGTGGCAGACCTGGCAGGTCACCGGCTGGGTGCCGGGCTTCGCCCCGTTGCCGTGGCAGGTGTCGCAGACACCGGGCGCGCGCAGCGACAACGGCAGGGTCACCCCGCGTACGGCGTCGGGGAAGTCGAGCGCCACCTCGGTCTCGATGTCCCGGCCACGGGCCGGGCCACGGGCCCGGGCCGGACCACCGGCGCCACCGCCGGAGAAGATCGTGCTGAACAGGTCGGTGAAGCCGCCACCGCCGAACCGGTTGTCGGCGCCCGCACCCCCGGTCGCGCCACCGAACAGGTCGGAGACGTCGAACGGCATCCCGCCCGGCTGGCCCGCACCGCGGGCGTTGCGGCGGAACGCGCCGGAGCCGAAGAGGGACCGCATCTCGTCGTACTCGCGGCGCTTGGCCTCGTCGCCGAGCACGGCGTACGCCTCGGAGACGGTCTTGAACCGCTCCTCGGCCTTGGGATCACCCGGGTTGTGGTCCGGGTGCGACTCCCGGGCCAGCTTCCGGTACGACTTCTTGATCTCGTCCGAGGAGGCGGACTTCTCCACGCCGAGCGCGGCGTAGTAGTCCTTCTCGATCCAGTCCTTGGAACTCACCGGTCCACCCCCTTCCACGGGACGTACCCCGGACGTCCCGCCCGCCCTCGGTGGGCGGGCGGGACGACACGGGTCGGCACTACTCCGGGTCGGCCACCGCGACCAGGGCCGGTCGCAGCAACCGTTCGCCGAGCTGGTAGCCCCGGCGCATGACCTGCACGCAGGTCGGTTCGGTCACGTCGGCGGAGGTCTGGTGGGCCACCGCCTCGTGCCGGGTCGGATCGAACGGGTCGCCCTGCTCGCCGAAGGCGGTCAGGCCGAACTTGCCGAGCGCGCTGGTGAGCTGCTCGGCCACGGTGCCGAACGGGCCCACCAGGTCGCCGTGCTCACGGGCCCGGTCCAGGTCGTCGAGGATCGGCAGCAGCGCGGCCAGCACCGAGCCGGTCGCCTGCTCCTGGACCAGGCTGCGGTCCCGGTCGACCCGCTTGCGGTAGTTGGCGTACTCCGCCGACACCCGCTGGAGGTCCCGGGTCCGCTCGTCGAGCTCGCCGCGCAGGGACTCCAGCTCGGCGCCGAGCGGCGAACCGCCGGGCTCCACCGGCTGGGCCGGGGCGTCCACCACCGGCGGGCCGGCCGGGGACGGGCCGTCGACCGCGTCCGCCTCGACCTCGATCTCGTCGACGACGACCTCGGCGTCCTCGACGAGCCCTTCGGCCGGCGCGTCGGCGGCGGCGTCCGCGGCGGCCGACGGCTCCCCGGTCGGCCGGCCGACCTTGCGCTTGTCACGGATGACGACCCGCGGTTCCTCGCCGGCGGCCTGCCCGGCGCCCGCGGAGCCACCCGGCGTCGACCCGGAGCCCGGGTCGGCGGCTCGTGGCTTCTCCGTCATGCGGTTACCTCATCCCTGTTGCGTGGGTGCGCGTCCGACGGCGGCAGGTCACTTCTTGCCGTCCTCGTCCACGATCTCCGCGTCGACCACGTCGTCCGGGCCGCCGGCCTGCGGGCCACCGGTCGCACCCGCGCCCGGCCCGGCCGCACCCGGCTGCTCGCCGCCCTGCTCGGCCTGCTGGGAGTAGAGCAGCGAACCGGCCTGCTGGGAGACCTGGGCCAGCCGCTCGTGGGCCGCCTTGATCTTCTCGATGTCCTGGCCGCCGAGCGCGCCGCGCAGCTCACCGAGGGCCTCGTTGAGCTGCTCCCGGTTCTCGGCGGGCAGCTTGTCGCCGCTCTCGGCGAGGAACTTCTCGGTCTGCCACTGGAGGGCCTCGGCGACGTTGCGGGTCTCCGCCTCCTCGCGGCGACGCTTGTCCTCGTCGGCGTGCTCCTCGGCGTCCCGGCGCATCCGCTCGATGTCGTCCTTCGGCAGCGAGGAGCCGCCGGTGATCGTCATCTTCTGTTCCTTGCCGGTGCCCAGGTCCTTGGCGTGCACGTTGACGATGCCGTTGGCGTCGATGTCGAAGGTGACCTCGATCTGCGGCACGCCGCGCGGCGCCGGCGGGAGGCCGGTCAGCTCGAAGGTGCCGAGCTTCTTGTTGTAGGCCGCGATCTCCCGCTCGCCCTGGAACACCTGGATCAGCACCGACGGCTGGTTGTCGTCGGCCGTGGTGAAGACCTCGGAGCGCTTGGTCGGGATGGTGGTGTTGCGCTCGATGAGCTTGGTGAAGATGCCGCCCTTGGTCTCGATGCCCAGGCTCAGCGGGGTCACGTCGAGCAGCAGGACGTCCTTGACCTCGCCCTTGAGCACGCCGGCCTGGAGGGCGGCGCCGACGGCGACGACCTCGTCCGGGTTGACGCCCTTGTTCGGGTCGCGACCGGTGAGCTGCTTGACCAGGTCGGTGACGGCAGGCATCCGGGTCGAGCCGCCGACCAGGATGACGTGGTCGACGTCGGAGACCTTGATCCCGGCGTCCTTCACGGCCTGCTCGAACGGGCCCTTGCAGCGGTCCAGCAGGTCCTGCGTCATCCGCTGGAACTCGGCGCGGCTCAGCGTCACGTCGAGGTGCAGCGGGCCGGCCGAGCCGGCGGTGATGTACGGCAGGTTGATGTTGGTGGTGGTGGCCGCCGACAGCTCGATCTTGGCCTTCTCGGCCGCCTCGCGGAGCCGCTGCAGCGCCATCTTGTCCTGGGCCAGGTCGATGCCGTGCTCGCCCCGGAAGGTCTTCACCAGGTGGTCGATGATCCGCTGGTCCCAGTCGTCGCCGCCGAGCTGGTTGTCACCGCTGGTCGACTTGACCTCGACGACGCCCTCGGCGAGCTCCAGCAGGGAGACGTCGAAGGTGCCGCCACCCAGGTCGAAGACCAGGACGGTCTGCTCCTTGGAGCCCTTGTCCAGCCCGTACGCCAGGGCGGCCGCGGTCGGCTCGTTGACGATCCGCAGCACGTTGAAGCCGGCGATCTCACCGGCCTCCTTGGTGGCCTGGCGCTGGCCGTCGTTGAAGTAGGCCGGGACGGTGATCACCGCGTCGGTGATCTGCTCGCCCAGGTACGCCTCGGCGTCCCGCTTCAGCTTCATCAGCGTGCGGGCCGAGATCTCCTGCGGGGTGTACTTCTTGCCGTCGATGTCGACGGTCCAGTTGGTGCCGATCTCCCGCTTGACGGACCGGATGGTCCGGTCGGGGTTGGTGACCGCCTGGCGCTTGGCGACCTCACCGACGAGCACCTCGCCGTTGCGGGCGAACGCGACGATCGAAGGAGTCGTCCGCGAGCCCTCGGCGTTGGCGATGACGGTGGGCTCACCGCCCTCGAGAACGCTGACGCAGGAGTTCGTCGTGCCGAGGTCGATGCCGACCGCACGTGCCATGTTCGCTTCCTCGCTTCGTAACGGTGAGCAGGTCGGAGGGGGTTTCCCCCGAACTGCCCGGCGGGCCGCCCGCAGCGACCGCACCACAAGTTGAGTGAACTTGACTCAATAGTGCCACGCCTGCGGCAAACCGCAAGTCGAGGTTGAGTCGACCCGACGCAACCCGAGGCGTTATTACCGTCCGGTTGTCTTCCCTTGCATCGGTCGGGCACGCTTTAGCGGTGACGACGCACGGCGATCCCGCCACCCATGCCGGCACGCCCGCCGTCGCCGCCCGTACCGGATCGTCGGACGCCGGGGACGACCTGCCCGCCACCGGCGCGACGGGTCTGCCCGCCGCCCTCGCCGGTCTGCGGGCCGCGACCGGGGCGGCCCGTTTCCCGCTCGCCCTGCCCTCGGCCGAGCCGGCCCGCCGCTCCGCCGCCACCCTCGTCGACCAGCTCGACGACTATCTGCTGCCCCGGCTGGCCCGGCTCGACGCGCCGCTGCTGGTGGTGGTCGGCGGCTCCACCGGGGCCGGCAAGTCCACCCTGGTCAACAGCCTGGTGCAGGCGCGGGTCAGCGCCGCCGGCGTGCTCCGGCCGACCACGCGCTCGCCGGTGCTGGTCTGCAACCCGGCCGACTCGGCGTGGTTCCGCCAGGGCGAACTGCTGCCCGGCCTCACCCGGACCAACGAGCCGAGCGAGAACCCGGGCACCCTGCACCTGGTCACCGCGCCGCACCTGCCCGCCGGGCTGGCCTTCCTCGACGCGCCCGACATCGACTCGGTGGTCGACGCCAACCGCGCCCTCGCCGGGCAGCTGCTGGCCGCCGCCGACCTCTGGCTCTTCGTGACCACCGCCGCCCGGTACGCCGACGCCGTCCCCTGGGAGCTGCTGCGCAGCGCGCGGGCCCGGGGCGCGGTGATCGCCATGGTGCTCGACCGGGTGCCGCCGGAGGCCGCCGACGAGATCGCCGCCCACCTGTCCGAGATGCTGGCCGCCCAGGGCCTCGAGGCGGCACCGCTCTTCGTGCTCCCGGAGACCTGGGTGGACGGGCAGGGCCTGCTGCCCGGCCGGGTCACCGCCCCGCTCAGCGACTGGTTCTCCCGGCTCGCCGCGGACGCCGACGCCCGGGCCGCCGTGGTCCGGCAGACCCTGGACGGCGCGCTCGCCGCGCTGCGCCCCGCCGTGGCGGCACTCGCCGACGCCGCCGACGAGCAGGTGGCCGCCGCCGACGCGCTCGACGAGCGGGTCCGGGCGGCGTACCGGGGGGCGGAACGGACCGTCGAGCAGGGGTTGAAGGACGGCCGGCTGCTCCGCGGCGAGGTGCTGGCCCGGTGGCAGGAGTTCGTCGGCACCGGCGAGTTCTTCCGCACCCTGGAGGCACGGATCGGCCGGCTGCGGGACCGGGTGGTCGCCGCCGTGACCGGACGGCCCGCGCCCGCCGCCGAGCTGCGTACCGCCATCGAGTCGCAACTGGTGACGCTGCTGCGCGGGGTCGCCTCCGAGGCGGCGGAGAACGCGTACACCGGGTGGAAGGCGCACCCGGCCGGCGCGGCGCTGCTCGACCCGGCGCTGGCCCACCCCGCCGACGACCTCGCCGAGCGCGCCGAGCGGCTGGTCCGCGACTGGCAGCGCGAGGTGCTCGAACTGGTCCGGGCCGAGGGCGGCGACCGGCGCTTCGTGGCCCGCACCGCGGCGTACGCGGTGAACGCCACCGGCCTCGCCGTCATGATCGCGGTCTTCGCCTCCACCGCCTTCATCCCCACCGGCCTGGAGGTCGCCACCGGCGCCGGCACCACCGTCGCCGCGCAGGCCGTGCTCCAGGCGATCTTCGGCGACCAGGCGGTCCGCGACCTGGCCGCCAAGGCGCGGGTGGACCTGCTCGACCGGGTCCGGGCGCTGCTCGACGAGGAGGCGGCCCGCTACCTCACCCGGACGGCGGAGGCCCGGCCCTCCGGCGACACCGCAGCCGAACTGCGCGGGGCCGCCGACCAGGTGGAGGTCGCCCGACACCGCAGCGGCCTGTCCCGCAACGACGGGCCGGCGCTGCCGCCGGCCGGGACGGACGGCCCGTGAGCAACATCGTCGGACGGATGCGCGAGGCGTTCCGGGGCGACCAGCGGGTCGACCCCGACGAGCTGGTCGGCCGCCTGGCGGCCGTGCAGCGGTTCCTCGGCGCGGTGGACGGCCAGGTGCCCGACACGCAGCTGGTGCCCGCGCACACCGTGGTGGAACGGGCCGGCACCCGGCTGGCACTCTCCGGGGACCACACCGTGGTCGCCCTCGCCGGGGCCACCGGCAGCGGCAAGTCCAGCCTGTTCAACGCGCTCGCCCGACTGGAACTCTCCCCGGTCGGCGTCCGCCGGCCGACCACCGGCGTGGCGCACGCCTGCGTCTGGGGGGACCTGGACGGCGCCTCCCGGCTGCTCGACTGGATCGGTGTACTGCCCCGGCACCGGTTCGTCCGGGAGAGCGCGCTGGACGGCGACGACGAGTCCGACCTGCACGGGCTGGTCCTGCTCGACCTGCCCGACTTCGACTCGGTGCAGCGGGCCCACCGGCTGGAGGTGGACCGGCTGCTCGGCCTGGTCGACCTGGTGGTCTGGGTGGTCGACCCGCAGAAGTACGCCGACCGGGTGATCCACACCGGCTACCTGCGCGAGTTCCACCGGCACCGGGACGTGACGGTGGTCGTGCTCAACCAGGCCGACCGGCTGGCCCCGGCCGAACTGCCCCGGGTCCTCGACGACCTGCGCCGACTGCTCGACGCCGACGGGCTGACCGGGGTGCCGCTGCTGCCCACCGTCGCCGTCGACCCGGCCGGGCTGGACGGGCTGCGGGCCGCGCTGGAGCATACGGTCGCCGAACGGCAGGCGGCCCTGCGTCGGCTCGCCGGCGACGTCGACACCGTGGTGGCCGGGCTGGAGCCGCTGGTCGCCGCCGAGCCACCGCGTACCGGGCCGGACGACGGGTCGACGCGGGAGCTGACCCGGGCACTGGCCGGGGCGGCCGGGGTGCCGTCGGTGGCCGACGCGGTCGAGGGCGCGTACCGGCACCGGGCGGGCGGGACCACGGGCTGGCCGCTGGTCAAGGGCTGGCGGAAGCTGCGCCCCGATCCGCTGCGTCGGCTGCACCTGCCCGGACCGGCCGCAGGCGCCGACGAGCCGGCGGAGAGCCTGGTCGCGGCCACCTCCGTACCCGATCCGACCGCCGCCCAGCGCTCGGCGCTCGGGCTGGCGATCCGCGCGGTGGGCGACCGCTCCGGCGCGGGCCTGCCGGCGCCGTGGCCGACCGCGGTGACCGCCGCGGCCCGGTCCCGCCTCGGCGACCTGCCCGACGCGCTGGACCGCGCGGTGGCCGGCACCGACCTGGGGATGGACCGGCGGCCCGCCTGGTGGCGGCTGATCGGCGTCCTCCAGTGGCTGGTCACCCTCGCCGCCGTCGCGGGCCTGGGCTGGTTGGCCCTCGGCTACGGACTGCGCGCGCTCGGCCTGCCCGCGCCGGACTACCCGAGGCTCGGCGAGGTGCCCTGGCCGACGGTGCTGCTGCTCGGCGGGCTGCTCGCCGGCCTGCTGGTGGCGGCGCTCACCCGGCCGGTGGTCCGGTGGGCGGCCCGGCGGGCCCGACGCCGGGCGGAGAAGCGGCTCACCATCGCGGTGGGGAACGTCGGCGACGAGTACGTCCTGGTGCCGGTGCGGGCCGTGCTGACCCGCTACGGGCAGGCGCGCGACGCGCTGCGCGACGCGACCCGCTGATCCGCTCGTCCCGTCGGTGTCCCGGCGGCGGCGTAGGGTCGGTGCATGGCCACGCCACAGACCCCCTACGAGGCGGTACTGCACGCCGCTCGCGACGTGACGAGGCTCGACAGCGCCCTCGACGCGGAGATGCTCGGCGCCGCGCTGCTGGGCAGCGTCTACTCCGTCGCGGAAACCGACCGGGACAACGCCGTCCGCGAGTTCGTGGGCGGCTTCCTCGCCACCACCTCCCGGCGGCGCAGCGCCGCCGCCACCACCATCCGCGCCGTCTTCGCCGCGCTGGTCCCCGACGCCGAGGGGGCGGGCAAGGTCCGGCCCGGCGCGCTCACCCCCGCCTGGACCGGCCAGCTCGGCCGGGTCCACCTCACCGGCGTCTGGGCCTACGGCGACGTGTACGGCGACCAGACCTCCTACCTGGCCACCTTCGCGTACGACGAGGCCGACGGCGGCCCGGAGCACGCCATGGTGGCGCTGGTGGACCACAACATCGGCATCATCAAGGACGTCTACGTCGGCGGGCCGGCCGAACGGATCCTCGGCCAGGTCCGCGAGATGTGCACCGAGGACGAGCTGACCTGGTTCCGTCCCGAGGACGGGGGCCGGATGCACGCCGAGGTGGCCCGCCACCTGGCGGTCACCGACGACCTGTCCGAACTGCCGGCGCAGGGGTCGCTCGCCACCGACCGGGCGCTGGTCGGTGCCCGGCTGGCGGCGCTGCCCGCCCCGGCCGTCCGGACCGGTGCCGGGGCGACCGAGCCGCTGACCGACGAGCGGCGGACGACCCTGCTGCGGGGCTTCCTCGACTCTCCGGAGGCCGCCCGGTTCGGGCTGGACGCGGTGGACGGCCCGGAGCTGCCCTCCCTGCACTTCTGCCTGGGCCTGCTGCTCGACCACGCGGACAGCTTCACCGACGCGGACCCGATGCGGTGGAGCCCGACGGTGGCCGAGTTGTTCCTGCTGGACTGGGTGCACCGACGCGCCGTGCTGGACATGGACGACGCCGCCATGCTGCCCCGGGTGCTCCGCGCCTGGGCGGCGTACGCGGCCCGCTGGAAGGGGCTGCCGGAGGCGGCGGCCCGCCGGACCGACGAGGCGATCGAGGAGATGATCCCGGAGTTCGCCCGCCTCTACAGCACCGGCGAGCGGCGCAGCCCGGCGACGGCCGCGGTGGCCCAGCTGATGGCCGACGGTGTCGACCCCGACGACCCGGCCGCCCTCGACGCCTGGATCGAGGCCAACCGCCACCGCCTCACCGACGACACCGCCTGAGTGGAGCGTTGCCCGCACGCCGGCGCGAGGCCGGCGTGCGGGTCACGGTTCGACGAGGGTGAGCCGGCGGGGCGCCACGTCGACGGTGAGGCGCTGGCCCCAGCTCAGGGCCAGCCGGTCGCCTTCCAGGCCGTCGGCGAAGGCGACCAGCCCGTCGGACTCGGCGACCAGTTCCAGCCGTTCGGCGCCGGTGATCCGGCCGGCGGTGAGGCCGACCCCGGTGACCGGGGAGGGCCACGCCTCGCGGACGTACCAGCACAGCGCCGGCTCCTCCGGGGCGGGCGGCTGCGGCGCACCCGGACGGTCGCGCGCGATGGACGCGCACCAGCCGGTCGCCCCCGTACCGCTGCCGATCACCACCCCGGAGGAGGAGTGCCGTTCCCGCCGGGCCGGCCCGCCGTCGGCGACGGTGAGCAGGTAGCGGGCGGACTGGTGGGAGGCGTGGCCGACGTACACCTCGTTGAGGCCGACCAGCTCCTGCCCGTCGTCGAGCGCGGCCCGGACCATGGCACGGCCCCGGACGGGCGCGGCCCCGGCGGCGACCGCCGGCAGCAGGGCGGCGAGCTGCCCTGCGGTGAACCGCACCAGGACGCCGGCGTTGCGCCCGGGTTCCGGGTCGACGCCGATCACCGGCTGCCGGTCGAGGTACTTCGCGACGTTGGCGACCAGGCCGTCCGGCCCGACCGCGACCACCACGTCCTCCGGCCCGAACAGGAACCGGGGCAGGTCGTCGCGGTCCACCGCGCCGCGCCGCCAGTCGGCCGGCACGGCGGCGCCGACCGTGGTCAGCGCCGCCTGGAGGGCCTCGTGCCGGTCGACGACCTCGGCCAGGTCCCGGCCCCGCTCCCGCAGGTACCAGGCCGCCGCCGCGCGGGTGCCGTGCCGGGCCAGCAGCTCGTCCAGCTCGCTGCGGCGGCTCACCACGACCACCCGGGGGGCCAGGGTCGCGCTCACCGGCCCGGCGCGAGCCGCGCCAGCAGGTCGGTCACCACGTCGGGGGTGACGGTGAGCTGGCCGATCTGCGGCAGCTGCCCGGCGATCTCGCGGACCGTCAGGGCCCGCAGCACCTCCGGCGGCAGTTCGGCGTACGCGGCCAGCTTCGCCGCCTCCGCCTCCGCCTCGGCGTGGCCGACCGCGCGTACGCCGTCGGCGCGGGCCGCCGCGAGCAGCCGTTCCTTCTCGGCGGCGCCCCCGGCCAGGACGCGCTCCTTCTCCGCCTCGGCGGCGGCCAGCACCCGGGCCCGTTCGGCGGCGGCCGCGTTGGCGACCTTCTCCCGTTCCGCCTTGCCCTGCGCGCCGGCCAGTTCGGCGTCGGCGTCCAACTCGGCCCGGCGGCGGGTGTTCGCGCCGTGCTGCTCGACGAGCTGCTGCTCCCGGCGGGCCAGCTCGATCTTGTTCTGGAGCTCGTTCTCGGCGATGGAGCGTTCCTGCTCGACGGCCTGGGCGCGCCGGGCGTAGGTGGCCCGGTCGGCCTGGACCTGGACGGCCTCCCGGGTCGGGGTCTGCAGGGCCCGTTCCAGCTCGGGTTCGGGACGGATCGCCACCACCCGGGCGCTGACCACGGCGACACCGAGGTCGGTGAGGCGGGGGTCGTCGCCGAGCGCGCCGGAGACCGCCTCGCGGACGGGCGCGACGGTGGTCAGCGCCTCTGCCAGCGGCACCCGGGCGAGCAGGTCGAGGGCGGGCTGCTGGGCCAGTTCGGCCAGCAGGGTGGCGACCTGGTCGAGGGGGCGCGAGCGGGGCGTACCGGTACGTGGGTCGACGGAGAAGTCGAGGCGGCCGGCGGCGCGGGCCGGATCGGCGACCCGGTAGGTCACGGTGGCCTGGACGGTGATGTCGGCGAAGTCGCCGGTGCGGGCGTGGAAGAGCAGCGGCAGCTCGCGGTCGTCCACCGGCACCTCGCTGAGCACCGCGTTGAGCGGCCGGTACCAGAAGGACTGTCCGATGCCCTCGCGGCGGACCTTGCCGCCGACGTGCAGCCGGACCCAGCTGGTCGGCGTGCCGCGCAGGTGGCGCAGGAACAGGCGCCTCGTCACATCAGCCATGATCGGTTCCCTCCCCTTTTTCGTCCAGCCGACGATAACTGTTCTGCTAAGTTATCGTCAAGGTGGTGATAAAGAGATGCCCGAGTACCCGCCCTTCGCGGTGACGGCCGACCTGGTCGTGCTCACCGTCCGCGCGGACGAGCTGAACGTCCTGCTGGTCCGGCGCGGCATCCCGCCGTACGAGGGGTGCTGGGCGCTGCCCGGCGGCTTCGTCGGCATCGACGAGGACCTGCCCGACGCGGCGGCCCGCGAGTTGACCGAGGAGACCGGGCTACCCGAGCCCGCCGGCCACCTCGAACAACTCGGCACGTACGGTCGGCCGGACCGGGACCCGCGCGGCCGGGTGGTGACGGTGGCCTGGCTGGCCCTGCTGCCCGACCTGCCGAGCCCGGTCGCCGGCAGCGACGCGGCCTCGGCCGAGTGGCTGCCGGTCTCCCGGCTCACCCCCGGTCAGCTCGCCTTCGACCACGACCGGATCCTGGCCGACGGGCTGGAACGGGCCCGCGCCAAACTGGAGTACACGCCCCTGGCCAGCGCCTTCTGCCCGGCCGAGTTCACCGTGGCGCAACTGCGGGCCGTCTACGAGACGGTCTGGGACACCCGCCTGGACCCCCGCAACTTCCACCGCAAGGTCACCGGCACGCCCGGCTTCGTCGAGCCGGTCGGCCGGTCCACCGAGGGGGACCGGGGCCGGCCGGCCCAGCTCTTCCGCCGTGGCCCCGCCAGCCGGCTGCACCCGCCGATGCTCCGCCCGGACCGCTGACCGACGGACGTCCATCGGGGACGGCCTGCCCGACCAGGCCCGGTCAGGAGGATCGAGCTGCGGGAGAGCCGGCCTACCCGACCCGCAGCAGGAGGAACAGCTCCACCGGCGGCCAGGCCGGGACGACGGGAAGCGGAACGCCGTGGCTCTGCGGCGCAGGCGGTGGCTGTGGTGCCGGTGCCGGTGCCGGTGCCGGTGCCGGTGCCGCGACCTTCGCTGCCGGCCTCGCCCTGCGCGGGCGGGCGGCGCCGGCCGGACCGGCGGACGGAACGGTCGCGCGGCCCGGGACCGGGCCGGGCCGGCAGCCGGGGCGCGACCGGCGCGGGCCTCGACGGTGGGGGTGCTCGACGGCGGATCGCACGGTGCCGGAGAACTCGCCGACGGGACCGGCGCGGGGACCTGGTCGCCCGGCGTCGCGCTGGGCGTCGGATCGGGAGCCGGCAGGGAGAGGGTGACCGTGGGCAACGGCAGTGGCAGCGGGAGGGGCAGCGGCCACGGATCCGGCCTCGGCGGCGCGCTCGGGGGTGGGCTCGCCGAGCCGCTCGGGGACGGGCTCGGCGAGGTGCTGCGGGACGGCGTGGGAGCGGCCGACCGGCTGGGCACGGCCGGCGAGGTCGGGATCGGCCGGGGCCGCCGCGCCGACGCCGAGTCCTCGGTGGCGGGCCGGACGGGGCGGCGGGCGCACCGGCGGCCGTCGTTCCGGGTGCGGCCGGCCGGGGCGTCACCGCGGCCGGCACGCCGGGCGAGGGGAGCGCGGGCTGCTCGGTGACCGGCACCGGCACCACCACCGGGCCGATCGACGGGGTGGGGAGGAACGGGGTGCTGCTGTTGGGCAGCGCGGTGCTCCCGACGGTGGCCGACCCGGCGCTGAGCGCGGCGAGGATCGGCATCGAGGCGGTCCCGGCCAGGAGGGCGACCGTGAAGAGGTAGCCGCGGCTGGGACCGCCGAGACCGGCCGCGCGGTGTGCGCCGACGACCCGGCGGTAGCCGCCGGGCGCGGCCCGGTGGCGGCCGAGGAACGCGGGACCTTCTGCTGGCTCGGGCACCGACTCTCCTCGTCGTCGACCACGGACACGTGCCGGACCGGAAGCCTGTCTTAAACGGACAAAAGGAACTTCCCGGCACCAGTCAGCTTGGACCAGTGACCGTCAGTTCACCAGGCGCCACAGCGTGTCGACACACAAATTGTCCGTCGGGTCGTCGACCCGGACCGAGCGCCACGACGACAAATACCTCGATGCGTCGTGAAGCAGACAAACGTCGACCGACGGGGAGGCCGTACTGTGGGCCCGCTCACCTCCTCTGCAATCATTCAGGCACGACGGCAACGCAGCCGCGACCTCCGCGCACCCACGCGGCAGGCGCGGTACGGCGCCGGCGCTCCCGAACCGGGTTCGTCCCAGAATCCGGCTCACGCCGCGCGGCAACCCTCACCGGGGCTAGGCGCGGCCGCCAGGAACCAGCCCGGCACCTGCCGGGCCGGCGCAGGATTTGCGCGGACCGGGTCACCCCCCGCGCCGGCGCAGACACGACAGGGAGAGACGGATGGCAAAGGGCGACCCCGGGGTCACCACCCGCGGCCGGCGGGCCGCACCCCGTTCCAAGCGAGCCGCCTCGGCGGCCACCGGCGAGCCGGACCTCGTACAGCTGCTGACGCCCGAGGGCGAGCGGATCGAGAGCGCGATCGGCCCGGACGGGACCGAGTACCGCGTCGACTTCACCGACGAGGAGTACCGCGGGCTCTACCGCGACCTCGTGCTGGTCCGCAAGCTCGACGCCGAGGCCACCGCGCTGCAGCGGCAGGGCGAGCTGGGCCTCTGGGCCAGCCTGCTCGGCCAGGAGGCGGCCCAGGTCGGCTCCGGCCGCGCGCTGCGCACCCAGGACATGGCCTTCCCGACCTACCGGGAGCACGGCGTCCTCTACTGCCGGGGCATCGACCCGATCATGCCGCTCGGCCTGTTCCGCGGCGTCGACCAGGGCGGCTGGGACCCGAACGAGTTCAAGTTCAACATGTACACGATCGTGATCGGGGCACAGACCCTGCACGCGACCGGGTACGCCATGGGCGTCCACATGGACGGCAAGACCGGCACCGAGGACGGCGAGGCGGTGATCGCCTACTTCGGCGACGGCGCCACCAGCCAGGGCGACGTCAACGAGGCGTTCGTCTGGGCCAGCGTCTTCAACGCCCCGCTGGTGTTCTTCTGCCAGAACAACCAGTACGCCATCTCCGAGCCGCTGGAGCGGCAGACCCGCGTCCCGCTCTACCAGCGGGCCGGCGGCTTCGGCTTCCCCGGTGTCCGGGTGGACGGCAACGACGTGCTCGCGTCGTACGCGGTGACCCGGCACGCGCTGGACAACGCCCGGCTCGGCCAGGGCCCCAGCCTGATCGAGGCGTACACCTATCGGATGGGGGCGCACACCACCTCCGACGACCCGACCCGCTACCGGATCGCCAGCGAGGTCGAGGCCTGGCAGGCCAAGGACCCGATCGCCCGGATGAAGGCGTTCCTGACCAAGCAGCAGATCGCCGACGAGTCGTTCTTCGCGTCCGTGGACGAGCAGGCCCGTACCGAGTCGGTGCACCTGCGCGAGCGGGTGCTGAACATGCCCAACCCGGAACCGGTGACGATGTTCGACCACGTCTATCCGCACGGGTCGCCCGAGCTCGACGAGCAGCGGGCCCGGTTCAGCAAGTACATGGAGTCGTTCGAGGGGAGCGCGCACTGATGGCCACGGAGACGCTCACCCTCGGCAAGGCCCTCAACACCGGTCTGCGTCGGGCCCTGGAGAACGACCCGAAGGTCGTCATCATGGGCGAGGACGTCGGCAAGCTCGGCGGCGTCTTCCGGATCACCGACGGGCTCCAGAAGGACTTCGGCGACCAACGGGTGATCGACACCCCGCTGGCCGAGTCCGGCATCATCGGCACCGCCGTCGGCCTCGCCATCCGGGGCTTCCGCCCGGTCTGCGAGATCCAGTTCGACGGCTTCGTCTACCCCGCGTACGACCAGATCGTGTCGCAGGTGGCGAAGATGCACTACCGCTCGCAGGGCAAGGTCACCATCCCGATGGTGATCCGGATCCCCTACGGCGGTGGCATCGGCGCGGTCGAGCACCACTCCGAGTCGCCCGAGGCGTACTTCGCGCACACCGCCGGCCTGAAGGTGGTGACCTGCGCGAACCCGCAGGACGCGTACTCGATGATCCAGCAGGCGATCGCGTCGGACGACCCGATCGTCTTCCTGGAGCCGAAGCGGCGCTACTGGGAGAAGGGGCCGGTCGAGCTGGACGCCCCGCTGGACGCGGCGTACCCGCTGCACTCGGCCCGGGTGGCCCGGGCCGGCACCGACGCCACGGTGCTGGCGTACGGGCCGATGGTGCGGACCGCCCTGGACGCGGCGACCGCCGCCGCCGAGGACGGCCGGGAGCTGGAGGTCATCGACCTGCGCACGCTCTCCCCGCTGGACCTGACCGCCGCGTACGAGTCGGTGAAGCGCACCGGCCGGTGCGTGGTCGTGCACGAGGCCCCGGGCAACCTGGGCCTGGGCTCGGAGATCGCGGCCCGGATCACCGAGGAGTGCTTCTACTCCCTGGAGTCCCCGGTGCTGCGCGTCACCGGCTTCGACACCCCCTACCCGGCCAGCCGGGTGGAGGAGGAGTACCTGCCCGACCTCGACCGGGTGCTCGACGCCGTCGACCGCACCTTCGGCTGGTGAGCGGCATGTCCCGGATCAAGGAGTTCAACCTCCCCGACCTCGGTGAGGGCCTGACCGAGGGCGAGATCCTCGCCTGGCTGGTCAAGGTGGGCGACGTCATCGAGCTGAACCAGCCGATCGTCGAGGTGGAGACGGCGAAGGCGGCCGTCGAGATCCCGGCGAAGTGGGCCGGCCAGGTGCGGGCGATCTTCCAGCCGGAGGGCACCACGGTCGAGGTCGGCACGCCGATCATCTCGATCGACACCGACCCGGGCGCCGGCCCGATCGAGGAGTCGACCACGGCCGCCCCGTCGTCGGCGCTGCCCACCCCGTCGGCGGCCTCGCTGGCGGCGGTGGAGATCGCCCCCGAGGAGGGCATGGTCGAGCCGGGCCTGATCGGTGGCGTGGCCCCGGGCGGCCGTACCGCCGTCCTGGTCGGCTACGGCCCCCGCAACGCCCCGGCCAAGCGCCGCCCGCGCAAGGGTGGCGTGCCGGCCCAACCCACCCCCACCCCCACCTCCGTCGATCATGGAGTTGTGGCGGGGAACAAGGCCACCCCGATCGCCACAAATGCGGCACCACAGCTCCATGATCGACGCAACGGTGGTGGCGGGCGGGCCGGTGGGCTGGTGCTGGCGAAGCCGCCGGTGCGCAAGCTCGCCAAGGACCTCGGCGTCGACCTGGCCACGCTGACCGGGTCGGGGCCGCTGGGGTCGATCACGCGGGAGGACGTACAGCGGGCGGCGAGCGGGACCCCGGCGGCGGCCGAGCCGCTGACGGTCGCGGCGCCGGCCACGGCCGCCGCGAGCTTCGGCGCGGACCGCGAGCAGCGCATCCCGGTCAAGGGGGTACGCAAGCTCACCGCCGAGAACATGTCCCGTTCGGCGTTCACCGCCCCGCACGTGACGGAGTTCCTGACCGTCGACGTGACCCGGGCGATGAAGGCCCTGGACCGGCTGCGCGAGCGGCGGGAGTGGCGGGACGTCCGGGTCTCGCCGCTGCTGCTGGTGGCGAAGGCGGTGCTGCTGGCGGTCAAGCGGTACCCGATGGTCAACTCGACCTGGGCCGGCGACGAGATCGTGGTCAAGGACTACGTCAACCTCGGGATCGCGGCGGCCACCGAGCGCGGCCTGATCGTGCCGAACATCAAGGACGCCGGGCGGCTCTCGCTGCGCGAACTGGCGGACGCGATGACCGCGCTGGTGCAGACGGCGAAGACCGGGAAGACCTCCCCGGCCGACATGTCCGGCGGCACGCTGACCATCACCAACGTCGGCGTCTTCGGCGTCGACACCGGTACGCCGATCCTGCCCCCCGGCGAGTCGGCCATCCTGGCCTTCGGCGCCGTACGCGAGATGCCGTGGGTGCACAAGGGCAAGGTCAAGCCGCGGCTGGTCACCACGCTCGGCCTCTCCTTCGACCACCGCATCATCGACGGGGAGCTGGGCTCGAAGTTCCTGCGCGACATCGGGGACTTCCTGGCCGATCCGGAGGCGGCGCTGCTCGCCTGGACCTGACGGTTCCACGCACCAGGCAACGGCCGGTGTGCCACGGGTGAACGCCCGGCACACCGGCCGTTGCCGTTGCGGGAAGAATCGTCGGCCCGGACCGGCTCTTGACCTACGATCCAAAGGTGCGTGGTTCAGCTCACCTAAGAATCGATGGAATTTGGCGGCGTTCTGCGCTTCAATAGAGACATCAAGGGGCCAACAACCGAATAGCCAGGAGGAGAGACCCGAGATGAGCATGATCGAGCGAATCCGCACCCGCCGCGACGCCAACCGCCGTGCCCGCGCCATCGAGCACGCGCTGCGTTCCGCCAACTCGCCCGCGGTCCGCGATGAGCTTCTCGCCATCGCCCAGCGTCACATGAGCTGACGCCCCGAAAACTTTCCTCACCTCCTCCAGTTCGAGGACCCGCCCGGTCGCACCGGGCGGGTCCTCGGCGTTTCGGGTGCGATTGACACCGGGATTCCACCTCGCCGCACCGCCCGGTACGGTGGGGCTCGGTCGCCACCCACCGGTCCGGCGCGCACCGCGAGCCGAGAGAAACCGATCGACACCGGTCGAGGACGGTGAGTGACGGCCGGTGCTCCCCGGACGCCTCCGGGCGGCCACCGGATACGGTGCGGGGAGCCCGCACGGCCGGTACCCGCCGGCGACGCCGGCAACCATGCCGACGGTCCCCGACCGGCATCGGCGGCCGACATGTGATGGAGGAGGCGCACCCATGACGTCCGAGGCCCCGCACCGCCCTGGCCAGGAGCCGGGCGAGGTGTCGTCGGGCGCCGGCGGACCGGCGCCGTACGGCGACCGCACGGCGCACCAGGACAACGGGTATCCCGGCTCCCCCGACCTCGGCTGGGCCCCGCCCCCGCCGGCTGGCCGGCCGAACCCGCCCGCCCCCGCCTGGGGACAGCAGGGTGACCAGCCGGCGACCGCCGCCTGGGGAGCCGCGCAGGTGCCGGCGCGGGGTGAGCCCGCCGGCTGGAACCCGCCCCAGCCCGCCTGGACTCCCCCGCAGGAGCAGGGTGGTCCCGCCCGGGCCGCCGCCGCCCCGCAGGAGCTGCCCACGCCGGCCTGGGTGAACCCACCCGAGGAGTCCGGCCCGCGTGGGCCGGGAACGCCGGCGAGCAGTCCCGCCCCGGCTGGGCCGGCCCGGCCGGTGGCGCCGGCGAGCAGCCCCAGCCCGGCTGGGCGCAGGCCGGTGAGCCCGCCGCCCGGGGTGCCGCGCAGGTGCCCGTCCCGGCCCCGCAGCAGCAGGACGCCCCCGCCCGCGACTGGGCCGGCGCACCGCAGCAGGACGAGCCGTCCCGCTCCGGCGGCTGGCAGCCCGCCCCCGAGGCCCAGGACGACCGCTCCGGCGGCTGGCCCGTGGGTGCCGCCGCCCAGCCGCAGGACGGCCCCGCCCGCCCGGCCGCCTGGCCCGTCGACGGCGAGCAGCCCGCCTGGGCACAGCAGAGTGGACCGGGCGGCGATCAACCCGCCTGGGCACAGCAGAGTGGACCGGGCAGCGACCAGCCCGCCTGGGCACAGCCGGGCGGACCGGTCGGCTGGGCGACGGCAAGCGAGCCCGCGGCGCGGTGCCGCGCAGGTGTCGGCCCCGGCGGCGCAGCCGCGCGAGGCGTGGGGGGCGACGCCCGCCCCGCAGCAGGAGGACCCGGCCCGCTCCGGCGGCTGGCCCACCCCGGCCCGGCAGGACGACGGTGAGCAGGGCTCCTGGAACCCGGGCACCGGCCAGGAACATGACGAATCGGTCCGCTCCGGCGGCTGGGAGGCCGGCACCGCGCACGCGCGCGACGACGACCCCGACCGCTCCGGCGGGTGGGCCGCCGGCCGGGCCGCCGCCCGGGTGGAGCAGCAGCCGTCCTGGGGTGCCCCGGAGAACTCGCCGGCCCAGGGCTGGAGCGACGCACCGCAGCAGCAGGACGCCCCACCCCGGACTGGGGCGGGCCCGACGAGCCGGCGCAGTCCGGCGGCTGGGCGGCCGCGTCCGTACCGGCGCGGGACGAGCGATCGGACGCGCCGGAGTGGACCCCGCCGGGCAACGCCCGGGCCAGCGCCTCCGTGCCGGCCGGCGACGGCCGCCCGCCTGGGGCACCGCCCCGGACGCCGAGGCGCCGCAGTGGAACCGCCCCGAGCGGCCGGTCGTCCCCGAGGGCGAACCGTGGTCGCCGGACGAGGTGTGGGGCCGGGCCGCCGAGGCCGAGCCCGCTGCGGCGCAGTCCACCGGCTGGGACCAGGGCCGCGCCGAGGAACCGCCGGCCTACCAGCCGAGCCTCGGCCCGGGCATCTCGCCGGAGAACGCGGTGCCGCTGCCCCGACAGGAGCAGCGGGTGCCCGGGGCCAGCCTGGCCGCCGCACCCCCGGCCGACTACGCGCCGCCGGCCAGTTCGGCCCGCCGGAGCACGGTGGCGCGCCGCAGGCGTACGAGCCGCAGCGGGCGGGCGGTTGGGGCGGTGGCGAGCCGGCACACGAGGAGCCGCAGTCGCCGGCCGGACCGGTGGTGCCGGCCCCGCGTACCCCCCGAGTCGGGAGCCGGTGGGCGGGCGTCCGTACCCCCGGCGGAGCCCGGCGGAGCGGGCAGCGTCTCGGCGAGCGCGTCCGTGCCGCTGGCCAGCCGGGTGACGCCCCCCACCGACCAGGTCCAGCTGCCCGGCGGCACCGCGGCCCCGCAGCCCCGGGTGTACGGCCGACCGGCCCGTCCCGAGCCCGAGGAGGGCCCCGGGCAGGACGGCCCGGACGGTCACCCCGAGCAGGGCGGGCAGCCCCACTTCGACGAGCCCGAGCCGCACCGGAACGCCTTCACCGACGCGCCACCGGTGCCCTCCGCGCCGCCGTCCTCGCCCGCCGGTCCGCCGCCCTTCCCGCCCGGCGTGCCGTCGTTCGTGGACCAGCCCGCCAACAACCGCCCGGTCAACGGGGTGCATCCGCACAACGACGACCGTCCCGCGGACCAGTTCGGCGACCCCTTCGGTGGTCCCGGCGGTCCCGGCGACCCCTTCGCCGGTCCAGGCGGTCAGCGTGACTCCTTCGTGGGCCAGAACGGTCCGCGTGACCCGTTCGGCGGCCCCGGTGGTCCCGGCGACCCGTTCGGCGGGCCCGGGAATCCGGGCGACCCGTTCGGCGGGCCCGGGGACGCGTTCGCGGGTCCGGGCGCCGGTCGCGCCTCGGTGAACGGTCCGGGTGGCTTCCCGCCGCCGTCCCAGACCGCCCCGCCGGCCTGGCAGCAGCAGCAGAGCCCTGGCAGCGGAGAATCCGACCAGGGCCGCTTCGACGCCTTCAAGCCCGAGGCCGAGCCGAAGACCGAGGCACCCGCGCCGAAGGTACGCAACGGCAAGGTGCTGGCCCTGGTGCTGATCGCGGCGGTGCTCATCCTGGCCGTCCCGCTGGGCCTGCTCACCCTGCTCGGCAAGATCGGCGGCGACGACAAGCCGGCCGCGTTCGACCCGGCGGTGGGCTCCTGCGTCAAGCAGTCCGGCCAGAGCGCGGTCGCCGTCGAGTGCGGTCAGCCGGACGCCTTCACCGTCGTGTCGAAGGTGGACGCCAAGGAGAAGTGCCCCGACCCGGCGCAGCCGCAGGTGATGCTGCAGGGTGACGTACCGAACAAGGTGCTCTGCCTGAAGCCGGCCGCCGGCAAGTAACAGCTCCGCCCGGTCCCGCCGTACCGAAAGCGCCCGTCCCGACCTGGGACGGGCGCTTTCGGTTGTCGTGGGCGGGTCGGGCGCGCTGTCGGGTCGGCCACGGCCCCGGGTCGGCCGCCGTCGGACATGGCAGGCTTGTCGGCATGAGTGCACGAGTACGCGCCCCCGAGCTGCGCGGCCGGGGCTGGCTGAACACCGGCGGCAAGGACCTGCGGCTGGCCGACCTGCGGGGTCGGATCGTCCTGCTGGATTTCTGGACCTTCTGCTGCATCAACTGCCTGCACGTGCTCGACGAGCTCCGCCCGCTGGAGGAGAAGTACGGCGACGTGCTGGTCGTGATCGGCGTGCACTCGCCCAAGTTCGAGCACGAGAAGGACCCGGACGCGCTCGCCGCGGCCGTCGAGCGGTACGGCGTGCACCACCCGGTGCTCGACGACCCCGAGCTGGACATGTGGCAGCAGTACGCGGCGAAGGCCTGGCCGACCCTGTCCGTGGTCGACCCCGAGGGTTACGTGGTCGCCACCATGGCCGGCGAGGGGCACGCCGAAGGGCTGTCCCGGCTGATCGACGACCTGATCGCCACCCACGAGGCGAAGGGCACCCTGCACCGCGGCGACGGCCCGTACGTCCCGCCGGCCGAGCCCGAGACCACCCTGCGCTTCCCCGGCAAGGCGGTGGTGCTCGACGGCGGCAACCTGCTGGTCTCCGACTCGGCCCGGCACTCCCTGGTGGAGCTGGCCCCGGACGGCGAGAAGCTGCTCCGCCGGATCGGCTCCGGTGCCCGGGGCCACGCCGACGGTCCGGCGGAGACCGCGACCTTCTCCGAGCCGCAGGGGCTCTGCCTGCTCCCCGCGCACGCCGCCGAGGTGGCCGGGTACGACCTGGTCGTCGCGGACACCGTCAACCACCTGCTGCGCGGGGTGAAGCTGGCCACCGGTGAGGTGGTCACCGTCGCCGGCACCGGCCGGCAGTGGCGCTCCACGGTCGACGACCACGCCCACGACGCCCGGGTCGTCGACCTCTCCTCCCCCTGGGACGTCGCCTGGTACGACGACCGGATCGTCATCGCGATGGCCGGCATCCACCAGCTCTGGTGGTTCGACCCGATCAGGCGGACCGCCGGCATGTACGCGGGCACCACCGTCGAGGCGCTGCGCGACGGCCCCCTGCCGGACGTCTGGATGGCGCAGCCGTCCGGCCTCTCCGTCTCCGCCGACGGCACGCGGCTCTGGATCGCCGACAGCGAGACCAGCGCCGTCCGGTACGTCGAGGACGGGGTGCTGCACACCTCGGTCGGGCAGGGCCTCTTCGACTTCGGGCACGTGGACGGGCCGGCCGACCGGGCACTGCTCCAGCACCCGCTGGGGGTGTGCGCGCTGCCCGACGGCTCGGTGCTGGTCGCCGACACGTACAACGGGGCGGTGCGCCGCTTCGACCCGGCGACCGGCCAGGTCGGCACGGTGGCGGACGGCCTGGCCGAGCCGAGCGACCTGGTGCTGACCGCCGACGGCGAGGTGCTGGTGGTCGAGTCGGCCGCGCACCGGCTGACCCGGCTCGCCCCGGGCGCGCTGACCGCCGCCGGGGCGAACACGGTCGACGGCCCCCGGCACCGGCTGGAACGCAAGCCGACCGACGTGGCGCCGGGTGAGCTGACCCTGGACGTGATCTTCACCCCGGCGCCGGGTCAGAAGCTGGACGACACGTACGGCCCGTCGACCCGGCTGGTGGTCTCGGCGTCCCCGCCGGAGCTGCTGCTGGAGGGGGCGGGCACCACCACCGACCTGTCCCGTCGGCTGGTGGTCGACGGCACGGTGGACGGCGGCGTGCTGCAGGTGACCGCCCAAGCCGCCACCTGCGACGCGGACGTCGAACACGCCGCCTGCCACCTCACCCGGCAGGACTGGGGCGTCCCCGTCCGCGTGGTCGACGGCGGCACCACCCGCCTCCCCCTCATCCTCCGCGGCCTAGACACCTGACCCCCACCCCCCGCCCCGCCCCCCCGCCCCCGCCCGAGGCTTCCCGCAGTTTCACGGAATCAGTGCCTTCCGAACGGAGAATGGCCCCTGATTCCGTGAATTTGGCGCCGAGCTTGGGCGGGCGGGGGCGGGAGGGGAGGGGCGGGGCGGGTCAGGCGAAGGGGGTGAGGGTGGTGCCGGCGTTGAGGAGGGCGGCGCGGACGAGTTCGGCGGAGCGTACGGCGCCGGGGGTGTCGCCGTGCAGGCAGATCGACTCGACCGGGCAGGGGACGACGGTCCCGTCGACCGCGACGACGGTGCCCTCGGTGGCCATCCGGACGGCCCGTTCGGCGATCTGGTCGGGGTCGGTGACCAGGGCGTTCGCCGCACTTCGGGGCACCAGCGAGCCGTTGGGCCGGTAGTTGCGGTCGGCGAAGCCCTCGGCGATCACGCGGAGTCCGGCGCCGACGGCGAGTTGGGCCAGCACCGAGCCGGGCGGGCAGAGCAGCGGCAGCTCGTAGTCGTATCCGCTGACGGCGGCGACCAGCGCGGCGGCCTGGGCCTCGTCGCAGGCCACCGCGTGGTAGAGCGCCCCGTGCGGCTTGAGGTAGCGCACCCGGGTGCGGTAGAGCCGGCAGAACGCGTCGAGCGCGCCGAGCTGGTAGATCGTCTCGTCGCGCAGCTCAGCGAAGTCGTACGCGATGGCCCGGCGGCCGAAGCCGGCGAGGTCCCGGTAGCCGACCTGGGCGCCGACGGCGACGCCGCGGCGCGCGGCGCCCTCGCAGACCCGGTGCATGGTGGCCGGGTCGCCGCCGTGGAAGCCGCACGCCACGTTGGCCGACGTGATGAGGTCCAGCAGCGCCTCGTCGTCGCCGAGCCGCCAGATGCCGAATCCCTCGCCGAGGTCAGCGTTGAGGTCCATGGAACCTCACCGTAGTCCCTGGGCGGGCCTGCGCGAGCCCGGTCACGTCGGCCACCACCCCGATGACGGGGTAGCCGCCGGTGGTGGGGTGGTCGGCGAGGAAGACCAGCGGCTGCCCGTCGGCCGGCACCTGCACCGCACCGAGCACCAGTCCCTCGCTGGGCAGTTCCCCGGCGACCGCGCGGGGCAGGGCCGCGCCGGTCAGTCGCGCGCCGACCCGGTTGCTCACCGGACTGACCGTGTACGCGGTGCCGCACAGCAACTCCAGCGCGGCCGGGGCGAACCAGTCGTGGCGGGGGCCGGGGCGGAGGGTGAGCCGCAGCTCGGCGGGGACGGCCGGCAGCACCACCTCGTCGACGGGCGCGGGTGGCCCGAGGGCCGGGCCGAGCGGCAGCCGGTCGCCGTCGCGCAGCCGGGCCGGCCCGAGGCCGGCGAGGGTGTCGGTGGACCTGCTGCCCAGCACCGGCGGTACGGCGATCCCGCCGGAGACCGCCAGCCAGGTACGCACCCCGGCGCGGGCCGGCCCGACCCGCAGCACCGCCCCGGCGGGGAGCGCGAGGACCCGTCCCACGTCCGCCGCGCGCTCCGCCCCGGCACCGGGCCGCCCGTCGCGGGTTCCGCCGGTCGGTGCGTACCGGATCCGGAGGTCGGCGGGCGCGCCGGTGAGGGCGACGGTGGTGGCCCGGGTGAACCGCAGCTCGCAGCCGGTGAGGGTGATCTCCAGGCCGGCGGCGTTCTCCGGGTTGCCGACGAGCCGGTTGGCCAGCCGCAGTGCCGCCGGGTCGAGCGCGCCGGAGCGGGGCACGCCGAGGTGGGCGTACCCGGGTCGGCCCTGGTCCTGCACGGTGGTGAGCGCACCGGCCCGGAGCACTTCGATCATGAGCGGGCGACCAGGCGGACCCGGGTGCCGGGGGTGAGCCGGGCCGGCGGGTCCGCGTGCACGTCGAACAGGACCAGGTCGGTCCGGCCGACCAGCAGCCAGCCGCCGGGGGACGCGCTGGGATAGATCCCGGCGTACGGGCCGGCGAGCGCCACCGACCCGGCCGGCACCCGGGGGCGGGGGGTGGCCAGCCGGGGCACGGCCAGCCCGGCCGGCAGCCCGGTCAGGTACGCAAAGCCGGGCGCGAACCCGCAGAACGCCACCCGGAACTCGGTCCGTCGCAGCCGCCGCACCACCTCGGTCACGTCGACGCCCCAGTGGCGGGCGACGACGGGCAGGTCCTCCCCGTCGTACACCGTGGGGACCTCGACCTGGTCGGTGGCGGCCGTGGTGGTCGTCGGGCGTGGCGTCCAACCGGCGATGAGCGCGGCGGTCGCCGCCGGGTCGGGTACGCCGTCGAGCAGGACGGTGGCGGCGGCCGGGACGATCTCGACGGCGGTCAGCTCGCCCGCGTCGCGGCGGTGCCACAGCTCGGCCCGCCACGCCTGCACCTGGTCGGGGTCTTCGCAGTCGAGCAGCAGGGCGTGTGCGCCGACGGGTCGGATCCGCATCCCGCCATACTCGCGGACGCGGTGGGCGGCCGGGTTCCCCGGGTGGGGCCGGTCGGGTGAAGCACCAAACCATTCTCGGGAAGCCTCACACACTACTTGAAAGTAACCTACGGTGCCGTAGCCTGATGGGCGTGACTACCTCCGCACCGCTTCGGCTCAAGCCGGTCGACATCGGTAAACCCCGGATGCGCGGCTGGCTGCACACGTACGCGTTCTTCGTCGCGGTCGTCTGCGGCATCGTCCTCTGCTCGATCGCGGCCAGCCGGCCCGGCTGGGCGCCCCTGGTCAGCTGCCTCGTCTACAGCCTGACCGTGTGCGGGCTCTTCGGCACCAGCGCCCTCTACCACCGGCGGGTCTGGTCCGAGCGCGGCTACCAGATCATGCGCCGGATGGACCACTCGATGATCTTCGTGTTCATCGCCGGCACGTACACGCCGTTCTGCGCCCTGCTGCTGGACACCCGGCACGCCACCGTCATGCTCAGCCTGGTCTGGGGCGGGGCGCTGGCCGGCGTGGCGGTCAAGCTGATCTGGCCGCACGCGCCGCGCTGGGTCTCCGCGCCGCTCTACCTGGCCCTCGGCTGGGTCGCCGTGACGATGCTGCCCGAGATCCTGCACTCCGGCGGGGTCACCGCGCTGGTGCTGCTGAGCGTCGGCGGCGTGATCTACAGCGTGGGCGCGGTCTTCTACGCACTGCGCCGGCCCAACCCGTGGCCCACCGTCTTCGGGCACCACGAGTTCTTCCACGCCTGCACCCTGCTGGCCGCGATCTGCCACCACGTCGCCATCTACTTCGCGCTCTTCGCCTGACCTGGGCACAGAAATCGGGGGCCCCGCGCCGTTGCGGGGCCCCCGAGGTCTCGGGTCGATCAGGCCGGGTAACCCGGGCGGCGCACCTCGCGGTACTCCTCGCGCACGACCCGGCCGTCCTGCACCGGCACGGTCGGGTCGGCGACGACGCGCTGCCGCACCGGCGCGGCCACCACGCGGCGACGGGTGTTCCAGAAGTAGAGGGTCAGGGCCAGACCGACGAGGCCGACCAGCATCAGCACCCAGCCGACGACGTGCAGGTCGAGCCACCCCAGGTTGGCGTTGACGGCGAACGCGAAGATCGCACCCAGTGCGATCATAAAGATGCTGGCACCGATGCCCATGACGTCGCCTCCTTGGCGTTGCGCTGGCGTTTGCTACCCGCCGCGGCCACGGATGAGGTAGCGGCATCCATCGACTTACCCAGGCACTTCCATCGCCAATCAGGCAAGCTGTGCAGATGACGGACGGCAGGACCCAGGAGCGGACACTGGTGCTGCTCCGGCACGCCAAGGCCGAACAGTCCCCGGGCACCCCGGACGCGGAACGCCGGTTGACCGCCCGGGGGCACGCCGACGCCGCCGCGGCCGGCGCGTGGCTCGCCCGGCACGCACTCCTGCCCGACGTGGTGCTCTGCTCCGCCGCGCGGCGCACCCGGCAGACCTGGCACGGGGTGGCGCTGGGCATGACGGGATCCCCGCCGGAAGGAGGGCCGGCGGGGTCGTCACCGCTGGTGCGCTACGAGCCGGCCGCGTACGAGGCGAGCCCGGAACAGCTGCTGGAGCTGGTCCGGTCGGTGTCGCCGACGGTCGGGACGGTGCTGCTGGTGGCCCACAACCCGGGCATCTCGCTGCTCTCCGCGCTGTTGGACCCGGACCGGGCCGACCAGGACGGCCTGCGCACCACCGACCTGGTGGTGCACCGCCCGACCAACCCCTGGTCCGAACTCACCCACGCCCCCATCACCACCCGCCACACCGCACGCGGCTGAGGTGCAAGGAGGGGCCCCCCGTTAACGCATTCGGTTGTACCGGGGCCCCCTGTTAACACTCTGCCCGGCCGTACGGGTCAGGACGGCGGGGCGGTGGGCGGCGGCGGGTCGGGCGGCGGGGGCATCATCGCGGTCGGGTGGGAGAGCCGGTTCTCCTCCACGATCAGCGTGCGCGCCCGCTTGCGCCGGTCCTGCCAGAACCAGAGCGTGGTCAGCAGCACGGCCAGCCCGGCCAGGATGAACACCCAGCCGACCGCGCGCAGGTCGATCCACCAGACGTTGGCCCGGATGGCGAAGGTCATGATCGCGCCGAGCGCGATGAGAAAGATGCCGCTACCAATGCCCATGTGCGCTGCACTCCCCTGTGCGATGGCCCTTGGGCGTGCTCCTGACGTGGTCCGCGACGGTTACCCGCCAGGCGGCCGGCCTACCGGCCCCGACCCGCATTTCCGACCCGGCCTCCTCGATACGGGAAGCACGACGGCGGCCGGCGAGCTGTCGCTCGCCGGCCGCCGGGTCAGTGCCGGATCCCCGAGGGGATCAGAACGCCTCCTCCGGGAGGTCCATGATCTCCAGGTCGGCGCCCTCGATGATCCGCCGGTCGGCGCCGATGCGGGGCAGCACCTCGCGGGCGAAGAACCGGGCGGCGGCCACCTTGCCGGTGTAGAACGCCTTGTCGGTGGCGGAGACCTCACCGGCCAGCGCCTTCAGCGCCACGTCGGCCTGCTTCTGGAGCAGCCAGCCGACCACCAGGTCGCCGATGGCCAGCAGGAACCGGCGGCTGCTCAGGCCGACCTTGTAGAGGGCCCGGGCGTCGCCCGCCTGGGCCTCGCCCATCCAGCCGGTCATCACGCCGAGGATGTTCTGGATCTCGGCGAGCGCCTTGCCGAGCGCCTGCCGCTCCTCCTTGAGCTGGCCGTTGCCGCCCTCGGTGGCGATGAACTCCTGGATCTCGCCGGCGACCGCCATCAGGGCCTTGCCGTTGTCCCGGACGATCTTCCGGAAGATCAGGTCGAGGCTCTGGATCGCGGTGGTGCCCTCGTACAGGGTGTCGATCTTGGCGTCCCGGACGTACTGCTCCAGGGGGTAGTCCTGGAGGAAGCCGGAGCCGCCGAAGGTCTGCAGCGACTCGTGCCCGAGCAGCTCGTACGCCCGCTCCGAGCCGACACCCTTGACCAGCGGGAGGAGCAGGTCGTTGACCCGCTTGGCCAGCTTGGTGGCCTTCTCGTCGCCGGCCGCCTCGGCGATGGCGACCTTGTCCTGCCAGGAGGCGGTGTAGCAGACCAGGGCGCGCAGGCCCTCGGCGTAAGACTTCTGCAGCAGCAGGGAGCGGCGCACGTCCGGGTGGTGGGTGATGGTCACCCGGGGGGCGGTCTTGTCGGCCTGCTGGATCAGGTCGGCGCCCTGCACCCGGTTCTTGGCGTACTCCAGGGCGTTCAGGTAGCCGGTGGAGAGGGTGGCGATCGCCTTGGTGCCGACCATCATCCGGGCGTACTCGATGATCATGAACATCTGCCGGATGCCGTCGTGCTTCTCGCCCAGCAGCCAGCCCTTGGCCGGTACGCCGTGCTCGCCGAAGGTCACCTCGCAGGTGTTGGAGACCTTCAGGCCCATCTTGTGCTCGACGTTGGTGGCGTAGACACCGTTGCGCTCGCCCAGCTCGCCGGTCTCGGCGTCGAAGTGGTACTTCGGCACGACGAAGAGGGAGAGGCCCTTGGTGCCCGGGCCACCGACGCCCTCGACGCCGACCGGACGGGCCAGCACGTAGTGGACGATGTTGTCGCTCAGGTCGTGCTCACCCGAGGTGATGAAGCGCTTGACGCCCTCGATGTGCCAGGTGCCGTCCGGCTGCGGGATGGCCCGGGTGCGACCGGCGCCCACGTCCGAGCCGGCGTCCGGCTCGGTGAGCACCATGGTCGAGCCCCACTGCTTCTCGATGAAGAGCCGGGCCCACTTCTTCTGCTCCTCGGTGCCCTCGACGTGCAGCACGTGCGCGAAGGACGGGCCGGAGGCGTACATCCAGACGGGGGCGTTGGCGCCGAGGACCATCTCGGCGAGCGACCACCAGAGGGCGCGCGGCGCGTTGGTGCCGCCCAGGGCCTCGGGGAGGTCCAGCCGCCAGAACTCGGAGTCCATGAACGCCTGGAACGACTTCTTGAACGACTCGGGCAGCGGCGCGGTGTGCGTGGCCGGGTCGAAGACCGGCGGGTTGCGGTCGCTGTCCGTGTAGCTGGCGGCCAGGTCCTCGCGGGCCAGGCGGTCGACCTCGGAGAGGAAGCTACGGGCGGTGTCGACGTCCAGGTCCGTGTACGGCTCCTGGCCGAACGTCCGGTCCGCCCCGAAGACCTCGAACAGGTTGAACTCGAGGTCCCGAAGGTTGCTCTTGTAGTGGGTCATGCTCGCTGGCCCCGCTTCCGGACAGGTGTTACCGATCAGTAACCCCGACTGTATTACTCGCGGGTAGGCAACGACAAGCCGATCGAGGAAGTGACAGCGATTACACACCTGCGGTTCACCGGAGGGCGCTCAGCTCTCCGCCGCGCCGACCTCCCAGCTCGGCACGGCAGCACTCGGGGCACGGCGTGAGCCGGTGTACTCCATGAGCACCAGGGCGATGTCGTCGTCGAGCCGGCCGTGCACCCACTCGACCAGCGCGGTCTCCAGCGACGCCAGCCCGTCGCCGACCGTGCCGTGGCCGAGCAGCCGCCAGGCCCGGTCGGCCGTCGGGAAGAACTCGCCGTCCCGGCGGGCCTCACCCAGCCCGTCGGTGAAGAGCAGCAGGCGGTCGCCCGGTTCGAGCCGCTCGACCCGGGGACGGACCACCGGCATGAAGCCCAGCGGCGGCGCGGGCGCGGGTGGTTCGAGCGGGATCACCTGGCCCCGGCGCAGCAGCAGCGGCGCGGGATGACCGCAGTTGACGATGGTGAGGGTGCCGCCGCGCTCCTCGACCAGCGCGGCCGTGACGAAGTCCTCGTCGCCCACGTTGCGGGCCACCGCTCGGTCCAGGTCGGTCACCACGGCACGCAGGTCCGCCCGCTCGTACGCGACGTGCCGGTAGGAGCCGAGCACGATGCTGGCCAGCCGGACCGCGTCCAGCCCCTTGCCCCGGACGTCACCGATGATCATGCGGACGCCGTACGGGGTGTCCATCGCCTCGTACAGGTCGCCGCCGATCTCGGCGGTCGCCGTCGACGAGATGTAACGACCGGCCACCGAGAGGGTGCCCACCTGCGGACCGAGCGGCCGGAGCACCGCCTGCTGGGCCACCGCCGCCAGCTTGGACAACTCGGCGATCCGCTCCGCCTGCCCCTGCCGGACCGAGGCGACCGCCGCGGCGATCCCGGTGGCCAGGGCGATACCGGCGACGTTGACCGCGGTGACCAGCGACATGGTCCGCTCGGCGAGGGCGAACCCCGCCCCGATCAGGGTGGCCAGCGCGCCCACCCCGAGCACCACCCGCCAGGACGCCAGCGCGGCGGCGAGGAAGGGTGCCGCCACCATCAACGCCACATAGTGGGCGGGCCGGCCGTCGGCGAGTTCCACCGCCGAGACGAGTGCGAGCACCGCGAGGGCCGCGCCGAGGCCGGCGCGGGATCCGGGACTCAGTGGGCCTCGGCCCGACTGGAAGGGTTGCGTGCGTACATCGGACAGCATGCCTGATCGACGTGAACAGGTGAATGAACCTGGCCCGTCGTCCGAGGACGTTCTGCCCGGCCGGATGCCGCCACCGACCCGATCGCCGCCGGTCACCCGATCAGCCGAGCACCTCGTACTTGACGTCGACCGCGCCGAGGTCGACCGAGGCGATGGCCGCGAAGGCGGCCCGGGAGAGGTCGATGCAGCGACCGTCGACGTACGGCCCGCGGTCGTTGATCCGGACGACGACGGATTTGCCGTTTGCCGGGTTGGTCACCCGCACCCTGGTGTTGAAGGGCAGCGTCTTGTGCGCGGCGGTGAGCGCGTCCGGGTTGAAGGTCTCCCCGTTGGCGGTCATCTGCCCCTCGTCATAGAAGGAGGCGCCGCAGGAGCCGCTCTCGAGGACCTTGACGGCCGGGGCGGCCTTCTTCTTCGTCGCCGTGGCGGTCGGCCGGGGGATGGCGGTCCGCACCTTGCTGCGGGACGCCGCCTGGGTCCGGGTGGCCTTCGGGCTCGGCGAGGTGGCCGTCGGCGACGGGCTGAGGCTCGGCGCGACCGACTCGCTGGGCGAGGGGGACGCGGAACTGGGGGCGAGGGTGCTGGGCAGCGCCTCCGCCACGGCCGGTTCGGGCGTGGCCGGACCGGAGGTGAGCTGGACCGCACCGACGGTGCCGCCGACGGCGAGTGCCACCCCGACCGCGGCGGTGGCCGCGATGCCGGCCGGCGAGGAGAACTTGCGGTTGCGGAAGTGCCTACCAGCCACCGGCCGGATCCTTTCGTCAGCGGAACGAACGGGTCGGACCGTAGCGAGAGAAGCACTTCCGAAGTCAACGTGATCATGGTGGTATGCCCGTGTTTACCCTGGTACGTGTAGCCGATCGGCCGAGGTCGACTGGCCCGATCGGGGGAATGATCGCTGGCCGGAGCCGGTGCGTCATCGCCCGACGTCGGTGCCTCAGGATGGGATGGTGCTGAACGATCGTCTGGTCGAGCTGTTCCGCTGGGTCGACCCCGGCCCGGGCAGCGATCATCTGGTCAGCGACGTCTCCGGCTGGTGGCGCGACCCGGGGGTGCTGGCCGCGCTCGGTCCCGCCCTGGTGGCGCCCTTCCGGCCGGCCCGCCCGACGGTGGTGCTCGCCCCGGCGGTCACCGGCGTGCTGCTCGGTCCGCTCGCCGCGACCGCCCTGGGGGTGGGTTTCGTGCCGGCGTACAAGGCCGGCGACGGGCGACTGCCGGCCGGGGCGGTGAGCTGGGCGCAGAGCCCGCCCGACTTCCGTGGTCGGCAGGTCACCCTCGGCGTACGGGACCGGCACCTCGGACCCGGCGACCGGGTGCTGCTCGTCGACGACTGGGTGGCCACCGGCGCCCAACTGCGCGCGCTGCACGACATCTGCGCGCGGCGCGGCGCCGAGGTCGTCGGCACCGCCGCCGTGGTCGCCGACTGCCCACCCCAGGTCGCCACCGAGCTGGGGGTGCACGCCCTGGTCGACGCCGAGCGCCTGCTGGCCTGACGCGCACCGCCCACCACCGCGACCCGGCCCGACGGCGCCCGCCCGGGTCGACCGGTTCGGAGGCTCAGCCGACGAACTCCTCCACGGCCGTGCAGACACGGCCCAGCACCTCGGCGGAGCGGGCCAGCGGGCCGGGGACCAGCAGCGAGTGGTCGGCACGCGAAATGCCGCGACGTGCCACCGGAGGCCCGGCTAGCCTCGGCAGGATGTGGCCCCGGATCGGTGGACTCCGCACGCTCGCCCTCGGCACGCCCGGCGAGCTGCGCGCCACCCTCAACACCCTGGTGCTGGCCGGCGTGAAGACCGCGACCGCCGGCCTGAGCACCGAGTACGCCGAGGAGAACGAGGAACTGGAGCACGTCGGCGAACGGCTCGCCCTGGTCGACGATCACGACGCGCTGGTCGGCGTGGTCGAGGTGACCGGGGTCGAGGTGGTCCGCCTCGCCGACGTCCCGTGGGACTTCGCCCGCTCGGAGGGCGAGGGTGACCGGTCGATCGAGGAGTGGCGGGAGGGTCACTCCGCCTACTGGGCCCGGCAGGGCACCCCGGTCACCGACGACAGCGAGATCGTCTGCATCCGGTTCCGGCTGGTCTCCACCGGCGACGCCGTCACCACCGGCGACCTCAGCACCTGAGTGGCGAACAGCGGCCCCGGGTCGACCCCGCCGCCGGTCAGACGCGGCGCAGGTCGGGCAGGAGGCGGGTGGCGACGTCGACCAGGACGGCCTCGTCGCCGGCGTACCAGCTGCTGGCCCGGGGCCAGTGGGTGACCACGTCGGTGAAGCCGAGCCGGGCGGCCCGGTCGACCTGCTCGGCGAAGAAGTCCGCGCTGCTCAGCGAGAAGACGGGGGCCGAGTCGAGGGACAGGTAGCGGTCGAGGGTGGCCGGGTCGCGGCCCACCCGGTCGAGCGTCGCGTCCATCCGCGCGGAGAGCTCCGCCACCGACGACCACCAGGCCGCCAGGTCCTCGGTGTCGGTGCCGATGGTCACCCACCCCTGGCCGAACCGTGCCGCCAGCCCCATCGAGCGCGGGCCGTTGGCGGCCAGCACGAAGGGCACCCGGGGCTGCTGGAGGCAGCCGGGGTTGCTGCGGGCGTCCACCGCCGCGAACCAGTCACCGCGCCAGGTCGTCCCGTCCCCGCGCAGGATCGCGTCGAGCAGCTCGGTGAACTCCGCGAACCGGTCCACCCGCTGCCGGGGCGGCAGGGTCTCCCCGCCCAGCACGGTCGCGTCGAAGCCGATGCCGCCGGCCCCGAGGCCCAGCAGCAGCCGGCCGCCGGAGACGTCGTCCAGCGCGGTGACCTGCCGGGCGAAGGTGGCCGGGTGCCGGAAGTTGGGCGAGGCGACCAGGGTGCCCAGCCGGATCCGGGAGGTCACCGTCGCGGCGGCGGTCAGCGTCGTCACCGAGTCGAACCACGGCCCGTCGACCAGGTCCCGCCAGCCCAGGTGGTCGTACGTCCAGGCGTGGTCGAAGCCCCACTCGTCGGCCTGCCGCCAGCGGCGCTGCGCGTCCGACCAGCGCTGGTCGGGAAGGATCACGATGCCAATCCGCATGATCGCCAGGGTACGCGGACCGGCGGCGGATCCGGTCCGGCGACGGCTTGACCATGCATCGATCATCTATATATGTTGCCTACATGACCCCGATGCGCGAGCCGACGTTCCTCATCCTCACCGCGCTGGCCGGCGGCCCCCGGCACGGCTACGGGATCATCCAGGAGGTGGCCGCCCTGTCCGCGCAGCGCGTCACCCTGCTGCCGGGCACCCTCTACACCGCGCTCGACCGGCTGACCGGACAGGAGCTGGTGTGCCGTGACCGGGAGGAGGTGGTCGACGGCCGGCTGCGCCGCTACTACCGGCTGACCCCGGCCGGCATCGACGCGCTGGACGCGGAGACCGCCCGGCTGCGGCAGCTCGCCACCGCCGCCGAGGCCCGGCTGCGCGCCCTACGCCCCCGTACCGCCTGATCCGCCCGGACCCGAGGAGGGGGAGATCATGTCGTCGACCGGCGACCCGCTCGTCCGCCGCTACCAGCGGCTGCTGCGCTGCTATCCCCGCGCCTACCGCCGGGAACGCGGCGCGGAACTGCTCGACCTGCTGCTGGACACCACCCCCGCCGGGCGGACCCGTCCGGCCGTCCGGGTGGCCGTCGACCTGGTCCGCAGCGGGCTCCGCTGCCGCCTCGGCCGGCCGGCCAGCCGTACCGTCGTGGGGTGGGCCGCGCTCGCCGCGCTGATCTGCGGCCTCTTCTCCGCGGCGGTGGCCACCCGGCTGGCCTGGGAGACCTCCCGTCCGCAGCTGGACCGCGCCGAGGCCGGCGCGGTCCTCGGCACCGCCCTGCCCGAACACCACCTCGGCGAGATCTCCGTCCCACCGTCGCTCTTCGTCATGTACGACGAGCCGCTGCGCCGGCACGGTCTGGTCGACCTGCTGCTCGGCGACGGTGGGGAATACCGGGAGGGCACCGTCACCGCCTCGGCCGAGGGCACCCCGCCGGTCCCCGCCGAGCAGGTGCTCGGCCTGGCCCGACGACACCTGCACGCCGCCGGCTGGCACGTCGACCGGCAGGTCGACAAGGTCAGGACCGGCTCCGGGCCGGCATTCACCGAGAGCATCCTGATCGCCGGCCGTGGGGACACCGTCCTGCACCTGATCGTCCAGTCCGGACGTCCGGGACCGGACCCGGGATACCTCTTCGTGGATTTGCAGCGCCGGACCCCGACCGTCGCGTACCCGGCCGCCGCCTCGGCGGGGCTGCTCGGTGCCGTGACCGGCTGGCTGGTGTTCGGCTGGGCGAGCCGGCGCACCGACCGCTCCCGCTCGGCCCGGGCGCTGGCCAACCAGCTCTTCGGGGCCACCATGCTGCTCTGGTGGATCCCGGTCGCGCTCTTCGGCACCCTCACCGTCCGGCAGTTGGTGCGGGAGCCGCACCCGCAGTGGCCGCCGCTGTGGGAATGGCTCGGCCAACCGGCCGGCGGGCCCTTCCTCCTGCTCGGCTCGGTCACCGCCCTGCTCGGGGTGGCGGTCGCCGCCGCCGGCTGAACGCCGCGAGCCCTCGGGTCAGATGGACAGCTTGGCCAACATCCGGCCCAGATGCGGTTCGCACGTCCCCGGACCGGCGGCGGCGACCTCCTGCGGTGTCCACCACCGGACCCCACGGAACTCGTCGAGGTCCGGGACCAGCTTCTGGTCGCGGCTGCCGCTGAGCACGAACCAGAGACTCACGTCGGTGTGCCGCTCCTCCGGCCGCCCGACCGTCTCGGTCACCGTGAGGAAGACCGGACGCTCGCCGGACTCCGGCGCGAAGACGGCCGGCACGCCCAGTTCCTCCACCATCTCCCGGCGTACGGTGTCGGCCGGGTGCTCGCCCGGCTCGACGTGACCGCCGCTCGGCAGCCACATCCCGGCCAGGCGATGGTCCACCAGCAGCACGCTGCCGTCCGCCGCGTCGCGCAGCAGGAAATAGGCCACCAGGTGCGGTGAGGGGGTGCGCGGCTTCTCCCGCCGGAAGATGTCGTCGGTCGTGGCCAGCCAGGTCAGGCACTCCGCCCGGTGCCGCACCTCCAGCTCGTCCAGGGGCGTCATCGACTCGACCAGCGCCCGGATCTCCATCTGCACGCGCATGTCGCAAAGGCTGCCAGCCGGGTACGACACCCATCAGCCCACGGGCCGACCGCGGCACGGAGGGAAGTCACGGCCTGCCTATGCCGTACGCCGGAGACGTCCGCCGACCACCTCGACGCCCGCCGGCCACACGTGGCGCCGCTTCACGCTCCCGACCTCCGCGCCGTCCAGCCGGTGGCCGGTTTCCGCCCTGCTCCGCCGGAACGACACCGTTCCCGCGAAGCGCACCTCGGGAAAGTAGGCGCCGCCGCCGAACGTGGCCCTCGTGAAGCTCGCATCACCGCCGAAGACCGCCCGGTGGAACTCGCCGTCGTTCCCGAACCGGACCGTGTTGAAGGCCGCCTTGCGTTCGAAGCGAACCTCGACGAAGCTCGCGTGGCCGTCGAACGCCGCTCCACTGAACAGCGCCCCGCCCGTGAAGGTCGCCCCGGTGAAGTCGGCCTTCCGCCGTACCCGGAGTTGCCAGAACTGCGCGTCCCCCAGCAGCGTCGCCCTGCGGAGATCCAGCAGGGCCACGTCGCAACCCTCGAAGTCGGCGTTGCACAGCGTCGCACCATAGAAGTCGAGCCGGATCTCCGGCCAGAAGTCGAGGATCTCCTCGTCGTGGTCATGGTCGTCCGACGGGTCACGAAGGTGAGCCGCGAGACCTCGCTGGATCGCCAGCCGGACCTGCAACTCCTGCCTCTTCTTCCGGCCCGCCGCTGCCGGCGGCCCGCCACCCGGGCCACCCGCCGGCTGCGGGGCCTCCCGCTTCGGATAGAGCCGTGAGTAGGCGATCTCCGGATCCGTCGCCGCGAGGTCGAACGGCATCCGCAGATAGCCGCAGAGGACGTCGACACACATCTGTCGACCCGACGGCCAGTCGTTCGCGAGGTTCAACATCGCGTAGACGCCGGCGAGCCGCACTGCGGCCTCGGTCGAGCCGAGCTGCTCCGACGCGGACCGGAACCGCTCCCCGAACAGCTTGGTGGCCTCGCGCCGGTCCGCGCTCCGGGCGAGCGCATGCTGCGCCTCGGTGACCCGCTGGCGCTGATAGGCCACCACCAGTGCGATCACACCGCCGAGCCCGGCGACGACGGCCAGTGAGATACGGAGCCCGTCGTACAGGTCCTTCGGGTCGAGCGTCGTACGCGCAGGGCCGAGGCCCGGCCGACCGAGCAGCAGCCACAGCGAGACTGAGCTGCCGATCGCCAGGAGGACGGCTGCCAGGAGTGCCCCGACGACCTGCCACGGCAGTGAGCCAGGGACGGCCGTCGCCTCGTCCGGTTCCCGGGTACGGGTCGTGCGCCACGGCCTCTCCACGTCCATAGGCTCTCAGGTACGCGCCACCGAGCGCCTCGCCGGCATCCGCGCCGAGGGGTTACCCGACGAAGACGCAGAACGGGTGGCCGGCCGGGTCGGCGTACACCCGGAGGGGTTCCTCGGGGTCGTCGATGCGGTCGCGCAGCAGCTGGCCGCCGAGGCGCAGGACGCGGTCGTGCTGCACCCGCAACTCCTCCACCGAGGCGACGGTCAGGTCCAGGTGCAGCTGCTGCGGCACCGGACCCTCCGGCCAGCTCGCCGCCGGCAGCTGGTCGACCTGCTGGAAGGCGATCTGCGGGGTGCCGTCCGGCGTCCGGAGCACCAGCCAGTCCCGGCCGCGCTCGTCCGGCCGCCCCGCTTCCGGCGGCTCGTCACCGGGCCGGTAGACCAGGCCGAGCAGGGACCGGTAGAACTCCGCCAGCGCCCGGGCGTCGGTGCAGTCGAGCACCACCTGACACAGCTTGGGCACGCTTTCCCGCTCGGTCACCTTCGTCACCTCCGCAGGCCAGTCTGCATCGTGGCGACCGCGACCGCAGGCCGGGCGCAACAGCGGCGGGCGGATGCGCGAACCGCCTGGCCGGCGCCGAGGGTCACGAGTTCCCTAAATCTGTGGCGCCCTCCACCGGTACGAACCACAGTCGACGGTGAGCAGTCGACCGGACGGAAGAGGGATCAGCAGTGAACGACCACGAGTACCGCGATCAGGACGTCAGGTCCGCCGACGGCACCCGCCTGGTGGTCCGGCGGGTGGGCAGCGGTGACCCTGTCGTCCTGGTGCACGGGTCGGGCGGTGGGTTGCACTCCTGGGCCACGGTCGCCGACCGGCTCGCCGCCCACTACGAGCTCTGGATGCCGGCGAGACGCGGATACGGCCCCAGTGACGTCCCGCCCGGACCCAACTCCTTCCAGGACGAGACGTCCGACCTGACCGCTGTCGTCGGGGCGGCGTACGAGTCGGCCGGGAAGCCCGTACACCTGGTCGGAGCCTCCTACGGGGCGACGCTGGCGTTGCACACCGCGTCGGCGGCCCCGGGCGACCTTCGGTCGCTCGCCGTCTTCGAACCCCCGCTCTTCGCGGCCGGGGCGCGGATCGCGCCACTCCTCGATCGGTACCGTGCCGCCTTCGAGCGGGACGACGCCGCGGCGATGGCTGCGGTACTGAACGAGGTCACCCGGGTTCCGGCGGAGATCGTCGCCGCGTTCGCCGCCGCCGCGGGCGACCGGACGCCCGACCCGGTGGAGGCCCGACGCTCGGCGATCGGCTGGCTGCACGACCTCGAAGCGCTCGCCCAGGACGACACGGACATCGGTCGCTGGTCCTCGATCGCGGTGCCGACCCTGCTGATGGGGGGTGCCGACACCTGGGAACCGATGCCCAGCACGATGGACGCCCTCGCGAATGCGGTGCCCGGCGCGCGGCAGGTCAGCTGGCCGGGGCAGTCCCACTTCGTGACCATGACGGCACCCGCCCTGGTCGCGGACACCCTGCGCGAGTTCTTCGCCGAGGTCCCGGCGTAGCCGGACCCGTTCCGGACGTGGGACGGCCGGCGCGGCAAGCAGGGCAACGACCGAGGCCCCAGCCAGGAAACCTGTCCTGGGCTGGGGCCTCGCGCTGGAGCGGGTGACGGGAATCGAACCCGCACTGTCAGCTTGGGAAGCTGATGTTCTGCCATTGAACTACACCCGCAGGCGGGACCACTGTACCTGAGGTCACCACCCCCGTGCACCCAGGTACCCCGGGCGCGTCCGCACTCCGCGCGCACCTGTCCGGAGCAGCGAAACCTGCCCGACACGATCGTGAAATCACCGGCATGAGCCGATGCACCAGAAAGTTTCCCTGCGGCAATATATGCCCGTTCTCAAATCTGTCGATGCGATGTAACGTCTCCCACACGTTCTCAGCCACGGCGTGACATACCCCCTGTCGCGCCGCCAGAAAGAGGTGGGCCCATGGGACTCCGTCCCAACCTGCTGACCCGGCGTGCTGCCGGCGTCGCGTCGACGACCCTCGCGCTGCTGCTCAGCACCGCTGCGGTGGGCGTCGTTCCCGCTGCATCCGCCTTCTCCGCGGCGCCCGGTGCGTCCTGCGCCGAGCCGACGGACGCGCACTCGAACGCCCGGGTGAAGAAGGGCGGCACGGCCAAGCTGGACCCGAACGAGCTGACCGCCAAGCAGGTCCGCGACCGTGAGGCCGACCTCGCCGCCGCACTGCGCGAGCGGGCCAACTTCCGTGCCGGCGCCGGGGCCACCCCGCTCGCCACGGTCACCATCCCCGTCGTCGTGCACGTCATCCAGCGGGACACCACGCGGGCCGGCGGTAACATCCCGGACTCGCTGGTCACCGCGCAGATCGACGTGCTGAACAAGGCGTACAGCGGGGCCACCGGCGGCGCGGCGACCGCGTTCAGCTTCCAGCTGTCGAAGGTCCACCACGTCACCAACGCCGCGTGGTACCCGATCGTGCAGGGCTCGACCGCCGAGCGGAACATGAAGACCTCGCTCCGCGAGGGCGGCAAGAACACCCTGAACATCTACCTCGGCGAGCTGAGCGACAGCCTGCTCGGCTGGGCGACCTTCCCGAAGCGCAAGCTGGACAGCATGGACGGCGTGGTCGCGCTGAACGAGTCGCTGCCGGGCGGCACCGCCACCAACTACAACCAGGGCGACACCGGCACCCACGAGATCGGCCACTGGCTGAACCTCTACCACACCTTCCAGGGTGGTTGCTCCGGCTCGGGCGACAGCGTCGGTGACACCCCGGCCGAGTCCTCGCCGGCGTACCAGTGCCCGACCGGGCGGGACACCTGCTCGGCGACCGGCCTGGACCCGATCACCAACTTCATGGACTACACCTACGACTCGTGCATGTACCAGTTCACCCCTGGTCAGGCGAGCCGGATGCTGACCGCGTGGAACGCCTACCGCGCGGCGTAACCACCAGCACGACAACGGTGCCGGCCCCCTCGAACGGGGCCGGCACCGGCGTGTCTGCGGGGCTAGGGGCTGCCCGGGCTCAGGCGGCCGTGCGGCGGGTGTCGAAGCCGTGCCGGCCGCGCAGGCTCTCACCGGCGGCGGTGATCGGGGACGCCGTCGCAGTGCCCCGGGGGTCGAGCCAGACCTGCACCGCCGGTCGCGCCTCGGCCGGACGGAATCCGCCCTGGTCGCGGCGGGTCAGCATCGCCACGTCGACGGTGAACTCGAACAGCCGCCAGTCGACCTGGGGTGCGGCCCGACCGAGCTCGGCCAGCCGTGCCACCCGCGCCGGGTCAGTCACCGGGCGCGCGCGTCCCGCCACGTAGGCCTCGTCGTCGCTCTCCTCCGGCGGGAAGGAGTGCAGCGCGTAGCGGCCGTCGCGCTCCAGGTCGCGGCGTTTGGGCGAGTCGACGACGAAGCAGTAGAGCCCGTCGTCGGTGATGACCGGGGAAACCGGGTGGACCCGGGGCCCACCGTCGGCGCGGACCGTGGCGAGATAGCCGAAACCCGGCCCGTACTGCTGCATGAGGAGGCGGATCTCGTCGGCGAGGCGGGGCTCGTCGGCGGCGAATTCGGACCAGGAAGCCATGCCGACATTCTATCGAACACACGTACTAACGCGCAGTCCGACACGCAGCTCGCCCGTATCGGTCGCTATGGTGTTCCGATGCTGCTCTCCGACCGTGACCTGGTCTCCGAGATCAAGGCGGGCACCCTCGCGCTGGAGCCCTTCGAGCCCACGCTGGTGCAGCCGTCCAGCATCGACGTACGCCTGGACAAGCTCTTCCGGGTGTTCAACAACCACCTCTACACCCACATCGATCCGGCCATGCAGCAGGACGACCTGACCTCGATGGTCGAGGTGCCCGACGGCGAGCCGTTCGTGCTGCACCCGGGCGAGTTCGTGCTCGCCTCCACGCTCGAGGTGATCTCGCTGGGCGACCAGCTCGCCGGCCGCCTGGAGGGCAAGTCCAGCCTGGGCCGGCTCGGGCTGCTCACCCACTCCACCGCCGGCTTCATCGACCCGGGCTTCTCCGGGCACGTCACGCTGGAGCTGTCCAACGTGGCGAACCTGCCGATCACGCTCTGGCCGGGCATGAAGATCGGCCAGCTCTGCATCTTCCGGCTCTCCTCGCCGGCCGAGCACCCGTACGGCTCGGTCGTCTACGGCTCGCGCTACCAGGGGCAGCGCGGCCCCACCCCGAGCCGCGCCTGGCAGAACTGGCGCACCTGGCCGACCCGCTGACCGGCCAGCCGAGTGTTAACAGGGGCCCCTTCCTCTACCTGAGGCGTTAAGAAGGGGCCCCTCCTTTCACCGTCAGCCGGGACGGCCGTAGCTGTTGATCTGGCCGTCGTCGACGCGCTTCATGGTGATGGGCTTGCCGGACTGGGAGGCGTGGACCACCCAGCCGTCGCCGACGTACATGCCGACGTGGTGCAGGTCGCTGTAGTAGAAGACCAGGTCACCGGGGCGCAGCTCGCTGCGGCTGACCCGTCGGGTGACGTCGTGCTGCTGCCGGGCGTTGTGCGGCAGCGAGACACCCGCCTTGTCCCAGGCGGCCATGGTCAGACCGGAGCAGTCGAAGTGGTCCGGGCCGGCGGCGCCCCAGACATAGATCTTGCCGATCTGGGCGCAGGCGAACTTGACGGCGACCCCGGCGGGGCCACCCGGGTAGCCGGACGGGCACGGCGCGGGCCGCAGCGGACCGCCGCCGCCGCTGCCGTACACCTTGAGCCGGAGCTTGCCGAGGCGGGCGATCTCGGCGTTGATCTGCTGCTTCTTCGCCGCCAGCTGGGCCTTGGTCCGGGTCAGCTGGGTCACCATCTCGTCCAGCGGCTTCTTCTTCGCGGTTAGCTGGTCGCGCAGGTCGACGACCGACCGCACCTCCTGCTGCTGGCGGTGTGCGAAGCGGTCGAGCAGTTCGAGGCCGGCCAGCACGTCGCCCGGCGAGCGGCTGCCCAGCAGCGCGTTCACCGTGGAGACGTTCTGCCCCTTGTACGCCTCGGCGGCCAGCCCGCTGACCTGCCCCATGGCGAGGTCGACCTGGAGCTGGAGCGGGGCGATCTGCTTGGCGAGGGCGTCGGCCTGCCGGCTCTTGACCGCGAGGTCCTGACTGGTGGCGTTGTACTGCTCGATGATCGGTTCGAGCTTCTCCCAGTCCTGGTCGATCTGGCGTTCGATCTCGGTGACCGAGGGTTCGGCGTGGGCCGCCGTGGCGCCGCCGGTCAGGATGACGGCGGTGCCGGCCAGGGCGGCGAGGAGGGTGGTGAAGCGGGACCAGCGTGGGCGCGGCGCAGCCGTCATCCGGTCGACCGACCGGACCGACGGTCGCCGCGGGGCATGGTGTGCCACCGGGCTTCCGTACTCCTTCTGCGTGACCGCCTACCGGGTTAGCTGACGGGTTCGGGCGGGAAGGGAGCCGCCCTACCGCAGTGCTGCGGATTCACCCCGGTTACCTGGGTCCCCGGCTCGCCCGGAGGCGACTCGGCGGTGTCCGACCGTGACCGCCCGGGATGGACGGTCCAGTTTCCGGTCGACGATTGACCAGAGTAGAGATGGCCGTTATCGATCCGCAACCCGCGACGCCGTGACACTCCGTACCTGTTGAGGGCGCCGGATCGCGGTTCGTGAAGAAATCTTTCAGGCAACATCATTTAACCGGAAGGTATTGACCTGAAGCGGTACCGGGGGCGAGGGTGGGCACGCAGTGACCCCCATCGAACCTGGAGGTTCCATGCACCTCACCCCCGTCCCGCCACGCCGACGGATCCTGCTCGCCGGCGCCGTGGCGGCGGCCACCGTCCTGCTCACCGCCGGCCCGGTCACCGCCGACCCGGCCACCACCGGGACCGACCAACCCACCGACCGCCAGCAGCAGTACGCGACCGCCGCCGCCGAGTACGGCGTACCGGAGAGCGTCCTGCTCGGCGTCTCCTACCTCGAGTCCCGCTGGGACACCCATCCCGGCCAGCCGAGCACCAGCGGCGGCTACGGGCCCATGCACCTGACCGACGCCGTGCAGGTCGCCGCCACCCCGTCCGGCGCGCACGTCGACGAGAACGAGGACCCCCGGGGCGACGACTCCCGGCCGCTGACCGTGGACACCGCCGCCGCGGCCGAGCCGACCGGCGACCTGCTGCCGTCGGCGTCCCTGCAGACCCTCGACACCGCCGCCGCGCTCACCGGGGTGGCCGAGGAGACGCTGCGGGACGACGCCGCCGCCAACATCCGGGGCGGCGCGGCGCTGCTGGCGTCGTACCAGAAGGAGCTGGCCGCGCCCGTCGGCGCCGGCAGCGACCCGGCGGCCTGGTACGGCGCGGTGGCCCGCTACTCCGGCGCGGACACCGAGGACGCCGCGGCGGCCTTCGCCGACGAGGTGTACGACCAGATCGGCCTCGGCGCCAGCCGGACCACCGACGACGGGCAGCGGGTGACCCTCGCCGCCCGGTCGGTGACGCCCGACGAGTCCGGCCTGCACAAGCTGGGGCTGCGCCGGGCCGAGCGGCCGGACGGCCTGGAGTGCCCGGTGCGGCTCGCCTGCGAGTGGATCCCCGCGCCCTACGAGAAGTACGGCCCGAACCCGGGCGACTACGGCAACCACGACCTCGGTGAGCGGCCGGCGCAGCAGAAGATCGAGTACATCGTCATCCACGACACCGAGGGCTACTTCGGCCCGAGCGTGAAGCTGGTGCAGACCAAGACCTACCTGGGCTGGCACTACACGCTGCGCTCGGTGGACGGCTACGTCGCCCAGCACATCAAGGCCAAGGACGTCGGCTGGCACGCCGGCAACTGGTACGTCAACGCCAAGTCGATCGGCATCGAGCACGAGGGCTTCGCCGGCCACGGCACCTGGTACACCGAGGCGATGTACCGGGCCTCGGCGAAGCTGGTCCGGCACCTGGCGCTGCGGTTCCAGATCCCGCTGGACCGGCAGCACATCCTCGGCCACGACAACGTCCCCGGCACCACCGCCGGGACGGTGGCCGGCATGCACTGGGACCCGGGGCCCTACTGGGACTGGTCGCACTACTTCGACCTGATGAAGGCGCCGTTCCGGGGTACCGGCACCAGCCACACCGGCCTGGTCACCATCGACCCCGACTACGCCACCAACCAGCCCGCCTTCACCGGCTGCAACCAGCAGCCGCCCGGCGTGCCGAAGCCCACCCCGCCGGCCGCCCCGTGCCCGCTGCGCGGCTCCTCGTCGGTCATCCTGCGTACCGCGCCGAGCCCGGACGCGCCGCTGGTCAACGACCGCGGCCTGCGGCCCAACGGCACGCCGGACACCATGTACATCTCCGACCACGGCGCCCGCGCCTCCGCCGGCCAGACGTACGCCCTCGCCGGCGTGCAGGGCGACTGGACGGCGATCTGGTACCTCGGCCAGCGGGCCTGGTTCCTCAACCCGGCCGCCGCGCCGACGGCGACCTGGGCCCAGGGCTTCGTGGTCACCCCGAAGCCCGGCCGCGCCAGCATCCCGGTGTACGGGCGGGCCTATCCGGAACGGGAGGCGTACCCGGACACCATCCCGTACCAGTCGATCTCACCGCTGCAGTACACCTTCGCGGCCGGGCAGCGGTACGCGCTCGGCGGGATCGTGCCGGGCGAGTACTACCGGGCGGTCTCCTTCGACGGCTCCGCCCCCGGTGACCGCACGGTGGTCCGCGGCACGAACCGGTACGTGCAGATCCAGTTCGGCCACCGGGTGATGTTCGCCAACCTGGACGACGTGCAGATCCTGCCGGCCGCGGTCGGCGCACCGCAGTAGTTCGCCCGCCGACGACGAAGGCCCCCGCTCGCATCGAGCGGGGGCCTTCGTGCGCGGCAGGGGATCAGGTGACCCGACGGAAGCCGGCGACCGGCATGTAGGCGATCTTCGTGACCTGGACCGGCTTGCCGGTCCGGGGTGCGTGGATCATCATGCCGTCGCCGAGGTAGAGGCCGACGTGGTGCAGGTCGCTGAAGAAGAAGACCAGATCGCCGGGGCGGGCGTCGTCGCGGGAGACGGCCTTGCCCTCGTTCCACTGGGCACCGGTGAAGTGGGTCAGATAGATACCGGCCGCCTTGTAGGCGTACTGGGTGAGACCGGAGCAGTCGAACGAGTTCGGGCCGACGGCACCCCAGACGTACGGGTCACCGACCTGCTGGCACGCCACGCGGATCGCGGTCTGCGCGGCGCTGCTCACCACACCGTTGATGGTCGGGCAGCCGGTGACCTTCACCGTGGTCTTCGGCAGCGAGGCGGTCAGCCGCTTGATCTCGGAGTCGATGTGCTTCTTCTTCGCCGCCAGGTCGTTCTGCTGCTTCACCTGGGTGGCGATCAGTGCGTCGAGCTTCTGCTTCTGCTTGTTGTACTTGTCCCGGATGGCGAGTACGCCGGCGACCTGCTTGCGTTCCTGCGCGGCCAGCCGGTCGAGCATGGTCAGCTGCTCGGCGAGCGCGCCGGGCTTGGCGTCGACCAGCAGCGCGCCCAGGTCCTGGGACGGACCCTGCATGTAGTAGTGGGAGGCCAGGTCGCCCACCCGGTTCATGGCGAGCGTCGACTCCAGCTCCAGCGGAGCCATCTTCTTCTCGAGTTCGGCCGACTTCTTGAGGTTGACCTTCAGCTCGGCACGAACCTTGTTGTAGCTCTCGATCGTGGGCTCGAGCTGTTCCCACTGCTTGTCGATCTGCGCCTCGATCTCATCCACCGAGGGCGGCGCCGCGTGCGCGGGCGCGACGGCCACCCCGGCACCGACCGCGACGGCCGCGACCAGGGTGAGCAGACGGTGTACGACCCGGCGCACGCCGACCGGCCGGGTGAGCGGCGGGATCGGGACGTGACGATGAGGGGGCATGGTTGCCACCGGCACCGACTCCTTTTGCGACCGGCCGCCGGGCGCCTCGCGAAGGGGGAAGGGCGAGACTGACGAGCCACAGCGACCGGTGCCCCACATTAGGGAAGGCCGGGAGCGGAATCAAGGTGACCTTTTGTTCAGTCACGTCTGTGCAACCGCTTGCACACAAAGGGTATTTGTCAGGTCCCAACGATAGCTGTCAATACGTCATCGAGCGTCACCACACCCAGGGGACGGCGACCGTCACTCACCAGCACCATGTGCCGCCGCTCGCGCCGCATCGACAGCAGCAGGTCGGCCAGCGTACGGTCCGGCGGCACCACCGCCAGCGGACGGTAGACCTCCGCCGGCACCGGGGCCCGGCGGCCCGCGCCGGAGTAGCCGAGAACGTCCTTCACGTGCACGAATCCGAGCACCCGACGGGTCGACCGCTGCACCACCGGGAAACGGGACCGGCCCGTCCGGGTCGCCAGCACCTCCAACGACGCGGGCGACACGTCCTCGGCGACGGTGGTCACCGTCGACCATGGTTGCAGCGCGTCCCCCGCCGTCCGGCTGTGCAGCGCGAGCGCACCGGTGATCCGGGCGTGCTCCTCCGCGTCGAGCAGCCCCTCCGTCCGTGCCTGGGAGACCAGGCCGGCCATCTCCTCGGCGGTGAACACCGTCTTCACCGCGTCGGTCGCCTCGATCCCCCACAGCCCCAGCACCTGCCGGGCAGCCCACTTCATGGCCAGCAGCAGCGGCTTGGTGGCCACGCAGAAGGCCAGCATGGCCGGCCCCAGCCAGAGCGCCGACGGCTCCGGTCCGGCCAGGGTGATGTTCTTCGGGACCATCTCGCCGACCACGGTGTGCAGGAAGACCACCACGCCCAGGGCGATGACGAAGGCCACCGGATGCACGGCCCCCGTCGGCAGCCCGACCGCCTCGAACGGCGCCTCCAGCAGGTGCGCCAGGGCCGGCTCGGCGATCGCGCCCAACCCCAGCGAGCAGACCGTGATGCCGAGCTGCGCCCCGGCGATCATCAGCGGGATCTGGTTCATCGCCGACAGCGCCCACCGGGCCCGCTTCGAGGCCGCCGCGAGCGGTTCGATCACCGTACGGCGGGAGGCGATCAGGGCGAACTCGCCGCCCACGAAGAACGCGTTGCCGAACAGCAGCAGCGCGGCCACCAGCAGTTCACTCACCGTCGTCGGGCTCCTCCGGCCGCAGCACCCGGACCTGCTCGATCCGGTGCCGGTCCACCTCGACCACGGTGAACTCGTAACCGGCCTCGTCGACGGTCTCGCCGGGCACCGGGATGTGCCCGAGCCGGGCCATCAGAAAGCCGGCCAGCGTCTCGTACGGGCCCTCGGGCAGCCGGAAGCCGGTCTGCTCGGCCAGCTCGTCCTCGCGCAGCACGCCGTCGACCAGGACGGTCCGCTCACCGCCCGGCACGGTCAGCTCGACCGGGCCGAGGTCGTCGACCGCGTCCGGGTCGAACTCGTCGGCGATCTCCCCGACCAGTTCCTCGACCAGGTCCTCCACGGTCACCACGCCGTCCGTGCCGCCGTACTCGTCGACCACGATGGCCAGGTCGGCCCCGGCCGCCTTCAACGCGGCGAGGACCCCGTCGAGGTCCAGGCTCTCCGGCACGTACACCGGCTCCCGGGCGACCGCCGCGACGGTCGTCGAGGCCCGGCGGTCCAGCGGTACGCCGAGCGCGTCCGGCACCCCCACCACGCCGGTGACCAGGTCCAGGGTCTCCTCGAAGACGGGGAAGCGGGTCCGGCCGGTCTGCCGGGACTGCTCCAGCAGCTCGGCGACGGTCGCGGTGGCCCGCAGGGCGACCACGTCCACCCGCGGGGTCATCGCCTCGGCGGCCCGCTTGTCGCCGAACCGGATGGTGCGGCGCAGCAGCATCGCGGTGTCCGGCGGGAGCGCGCCGGCCCGGGCGGAGATCGCCGCGAGCAGCCCCAGTTCCTCCGGCGACCGGGCGCTGGCCAGCTCCTCCTGCGGCTCCACGCCGAGCTGCCGGACCAGCCGGTTCGCCGAGTCGTTCAGCCCCCGGATCAGCCAGCCGAACGCCCGGGAGAAGCTCCGCATCGGGGCGGCGGTGGCGAGCGCGGCCGGCATCGGCCGGGCCAGCGCGAGGTTCTTGGGCACCAGCTCGCCGAAGAGCATCGACAGCAGCGTGGCCAGGGCGAGGGCGAGCAGCGGACTGAACCGTTCGGCCCCGCCCACCGGCCGCAGCAGCGGCGCGAAGAGTCGGGCCAGGGCCGGCTCGGCCAGATAGCCGGTGAGCAGGGCGGTGATGGTGATGCCGAGCTGCGCCCCGGAGAGCTGGAAGGAGAGCTCGCGCAGCGCCCGCCGTACGGTGGCGGCCCGGTTGTCACCCTCGCCGGCCCGCCGCTCGATCTCCGCGCGGTCCACCGTGACGAGGGCGAACTCGGCCACGACGAAGAACGCGTTGCCGGCGGTCAGCAGGACGAAACCGACCAGGGGCAACAGCGTGGTGACCAGGAGCCCGTCGATGATCGCCTCACCTCGCCGCGATTCTCCCACGAGCCCGCCGACCGGACGAGCCGCGCACCTGGTCCCCACCCGTCCACCCGTGCGGCGCGTGCCCGGCCCTCGGCCGACGACAGCGGCGCCACCCGGGGTACGGGTGGCGCCGCTGGTCGGGCGTGGGTGAAGGTCAGCCGGCGGTGGGGGCGGTCTCCGGCGCGCCGGCGGCGTCCTCGGGCTTGAGGGAGCGGAGCAGCACGCTGGCGACGTCGACGACCTCGACGTCCTCGCCGGCGCCCTTGCCGTTGACCCCGTCGTTGAGCATCGTCGAGCAGAACGGGCAGCCGACCGCGATGGTCTTCGCCCCGGTGGACATGGCCTCCTCGACCCGGTCCACGTTGATCCGCTTGCCGATCTTCTCCTCCATCCACATCCGGGCACCACCGGCGCCGCAGCAGAAGGAGCGCTCGCTGTTGCGCGGCATCTCGGTGAGCTCACCCTGGATGGAGTCGCCGAGCACCTCGCGCGGAGCCGCGAACACCCGGTTGTGCCGGCCCAGGTAGCAGGGGTCGTGGTAGGTCACACCGCCGTCGACCGGCTGCACCGGGGTGAGCTTGCCCGTGCTGACCAGGTGGGCCAGGAGCTGGGTGTGGTGGACCACCTCGAACTCGCCGCCGAGCTGGCCGTACTCGTTGCCGAGGGTGTTGAAGCAGTGCGGGCAGGTGGCGACGATCTTGCGCTTGGTCTTCTCCCGGCCCTCGAACGCCTCGTTCAGCGTCTCGACGTTCTGCTGGGCCAGCATCTGGAAGACGAACTCGTTGCCGATCCGGCGGGCCGGGTCACCGGTGCAGGTCTCGCCCTCGCCGAGGATGGCGAACTTCACGCCCGCCTCGTTGAGCAGCGTGGCGACCGCCCGGGTGGTCTTCTTGGCCCGGTCCTCGAACGCCCCGGCGCAGCCGACCCAGAACAGGTATTCGAAGTCCTCGACCTCGCCGACCCGGGGCACTTCGAAGTCCAGCCCCTTGGTCCAGTCCTCACGGGTGTTCTGCGGGGCGCCCCACGGGTTGCCCTTGTTCTCCAGGTTGCGGAGCATGACGCCGGCCTCGGACGGGAAGCTCGACTCGATCAGCACCTGGTAGCGGCGCATGTCGACGATGTGGTCGACGTGCTCGATGTCGACCGGGCACTGCTCGACGCAGGCGCCGCAGGTGGTGCAGGACCACAGCACGTCCGGGTCGATGATCCCGCCCTCGTCGGCGGTGCCGATCAGCGGCTTGTTCGACTCGGCCAGGGTCAGCACGTCCAGGTGGGCGAGCTGCGCCTCGGTGGCCTTCTCCTCACCGGTCAGGTCCTTGCCGCCGCCGGCCAGCAGGTACGGCGCCTTGGCGTACGCGTGGTCGCGCAGGCTCAGCACCAGCAGCTTCGGCGACAGCGGCTTGCCGGTGTTCCAGGCCGGGCACTGCGACTGGCAGCGGCCGCACTCGGTGCAGGTGCTGAAGTCCAGCAGGCCCTTCCAGCTGAACTGCTCGACCTGGGCGACGCCGAACTGGTCCTTCTCCGGGTCGGCCTCCTCGAAGTCGAGCGGCTTGCCCTCGCTCATCATCGGGCGGAGCGGGCCCAGGCCGGAACCGGCCGGCTTCGCCGGGTCGCGCTTGAAGAAGATGTTCGGGAAGGCCAGGAAGCGGTGCCAGGCGACACCCATGGTGACGTTCAGCGAGATGACGATGAGCCAGGTCATCGAAATGATGATCTTGATGAGCGCGGCGACGCTGGCACCGCTCTGCCAGGCGGGGAGCACCGCGCCGACGGCGTGGCTGAGCGGGGTGGCCCAGACCGGGTACTCGAAGTGGTCGGTGGCGACCTTGAAGCCCCGGATCACGAAGCCGAAGATCAGGACCAGCAGCACGATCCACTCGACGAAGTAGCCCTGCCACATCGTGGAGCCGGTGAACCGGGACCGCCCGCCCGGCCGGGTCGGCCGGTTGCGCAGCCGGATCGCCATCAGCACCACGATGCCGATCAGGCCGAGGATGCCGATCCACTCGGTGACCAGGCCGAAGACCGTCCAGCCCCCGATGATCGGCAGCCCGCCGGTCGGGGTGACGACCTCGAAGTACGCCTCGAGCACCAGCAGCGACAGCACGACGAAGCCGACCATCACGGTCCAGTGCGCCGCGCCCACCACGCTCCACTTGAGCATGCGGGTGTGGCCGACGGTCTCCGTCAGCATGGTCTTCGTACGGGTGCCCTTGTCGGTGAAGCGCTCCGGCGCCGGTTGCCCCAGCCGGATCACCGCCGTCATCTTCATGACCGCGCGCACCGCAAGCCACACCGCCACCGCGGTGATGGCGGCCGCGAGGATCGTGGTGACGATCTGGACGCTGCCCATCGAGTTGGCCTCCCGGTCTGCTGCCTGGTCGAGCGGCTCGGCGACCGGGGTCGGCTCAAGGAGCGGATGGCGTGGTGCCCGACCCGCTTCCCCGACCCGACCGGTCGATGACCTCGCTCCGCTCGGTCATGCAGTGCAGCCTACGCGCAAGGTTACCCAGCAGTAACGTGAGTCATCTCGCATCCGGCCACGCCGCCCTGCGCACACCTTAGGTGGACCCGGCGCAGCGCGCCGGTCAGGGGCGTCGTGGCGTGACGTACGTCCGCCCGCCGGGACGGCCCCCGGCCGGATGGACCGGACGGCCCGGCACACGACGACGGCCCGGATCCCGGACGGTCGCGGCGCGGCGCGGGACGCGCCGGGCCGGAGCCGTCGGGAACCGGGCCGGACCTCGACCGGGTCAGCGCCAGCGGGAGAGCAGGACCAGCGAGGCGACCATCGCGCCGAAGCCCACCGCGAGGTTCCAGTACCCCCACGTGGCGACCGGGTAGGCCTGCTCGGAGAGGTAGTAGACGACCAGCCAGCCGATGCCACCCACGATCAGCGCGACAGCGGTGATCGGCAGCCAGACCGGGCTAGGCTTGCGCGTCGCCGCCGTCGCCGTCGGACGTACGTCCGTCGGTGGGGTGTACACCTTCTTCTTGCGGACCTGAGACTTGGGCACGACGCTCTCCAGAGGGGGTGACGACCTCGTCCGGCCTGACAACCGGGCGCGGGGGCGACGGTCCATGGCCAATAATGTTCGACAGCTAGCGTAGTCCCGACGGACCGTCCAGGCCACGAATGGGGTCAGGCCGGTGCGCGGAGTGACCGACTTTTTCGGGTCGGGCACCCGGTCCGCAGCCCGCGGCCCGGCACGAGACGACGGGGAAGGAACGCTCGGTGGAGTACACATCCGGCGCGGCCTCCTGGCAGAAGGTGCTCCGGCGGGCGGTCGCCGGCCTGCTGCCACGGCGGCCCCGGCAGCGACGGCCGGGCTGGTCGGTCGGGGTGCCGCTGATCGCCGCCGCCGCCGGGCTGCTCTTCACCACCACCGCCACCACGGCCGGCGGCACCGCCCTGCGCGAGGACCGGCGTCCCCAGCTCACCCAGTTGATCGAGGACCGGCGGGAGCAGGTGGCCGCCAGCGAACTGCGGGCCGCCCGGCTGCGCGCCGAGGTCGAGAGCGAGACGGCCGCCCTGGCCAACACCGACAGGCCGATCAAACTGCAACAGGACCGGGCCGCCGCCAGCCGGCAGGCCGCCGGCTTGACCGCGCTCACCGGGACCGGCATCACGATCGAACTGAACGACGCGCCGCCCCGACGCAACGACCAGCCACTGCCCAAGGGGGCCAGCAACGACGACCTGGTCGTCCACCAGGGCGACGTCCAGGCGGTCGTGAACGCGCTCTGGGCCGGCGGGGCCGAAGCCATGTCAATCATGAACGTCCGCGTGCTCAGCACCAGCGCGGTACGCTGCGTCGGTAACACCCTGCTGCTGCACGGCCGGGTGTACTCCCCTCCGTTCAAGATCGTAGCGATTGGCGATCCCGCTGCCCTCGAGCAGGCCCTCGCCGCGTCTGAGGGAGTCCGGTTGTTCAAGGAAGCGGTCGACCACTACCAGCTCGGCTACCGCCAGACGGTCTCCCCGGTCACCGTCCCGGCGTTCGAGGACTCGACCACCCTGCGCTCGGCGAAGGTCCCCCGGTGACCGAGGACGACCGCGACGGGCGTCACCGCGATCAGGGCGAGGACCCCACCGCGTTCCTCCGCAAGGTCGACCGGCCGGGCCCGCCCCGGCCGCCGCTCGACCTGCCCTGGCCGGACGACGACCGGCGGGCCGAACCGGCCCGTCGCCCGGCCCGGCCCGCCGCCGGTACCGCCCGACCCGTCACCGGTGCCCGTGCCCCCGGGGGCGGCGGCGACCGGTTCCGCGCCCCGCCGCCCGCCTGGCCCGGCAACGCCCCGACCGGACCGTCGGCTCCCGGTGCCCCCCAACGTCCGGCCGCCGCCGACCCGGGCACCCGCCAGCCCGCCCCGCAGCGCTCGACCGCCGCCACCCCCCAGCACCCGGCTCCCGGCCCCGCGCAGCGTCCGGCCGCCGCCGGACCGGTCAGCGCCAGCCCGCCGGCCGGCCGGGTGCCGCCGACGAGCCTGTCCGACGTCCGACCGGCGCCCCGCCGGGCGACCCGTTCGGCGGGCGCGCCACCGCCCCACCCACCGATGCTCCGCGTACCGGTGGACGGGGTCCCGCTGCCACGCCGGCCGGCCGGCGTGGCCCGGCCGGTGGGTCTCCTGCCTTCACCGCTCCCCCGGCGAGCGACGTACCCCTGCGGCCGGTCCGGTCGACGGGCCCACCGAGGTGGTTCCGCCGGTCGGACCGCGCAGCTCCGCGACGCCACCGGCCGAACGGCGGCCCGGCGGCCCCGGGCCTGCGGTGGGACGGCCGACCGGCGACCGGGACGAACGCCCGGGACCGCGGCCGCCGGCCACCGGCGGCCCGCTCGACGGACCCCACGATCCTGCAGCCGGGCCGCTCGACGGCCGGGCGAGTGGCGATCGGCCCGGCCCGCCGACGGTACGGCCGGCGGCCATGGGCGAGGCGCCGACGGCGATCATCCCCAAGGTGGGTGACCGTCCCGGGCCCACCCGCAGGAACGACCCCGCTCGGCCCGACTCGCCCGGTGCGGGCCGCCGGCAGCCACCCCACGGCGAACCGGGCGGGCCCGTGGATCCGGGGGCCACCGCCGTGATCCCGCCGGTCACCGGTCGACGACCCACCCCGCCAGTGGACTCGACGGCCCTGATGGGTGCCGTACCACCGGTGCGGGACACCGGCGAACCGGCCGACGGGGAGGGCGACACCCCGGCCGAACCGCCGCGCCCCCGCCGGGGCGAACGGGTCGTACAGCTGCGGCCCGAGCAGACCGGCGAGGGCTACAAGAGCGTCTACTCGGAGCTGACCCGGCCCTCACTGACCTCCCGGCTGCGGACCGGCGTCCGCGTCACCGGTGAGCTGCTGATCACCTTCGGCCTGGTCGTACTGCTCTTCGCCGGCTATGAGATCTGGGGCAAGTCGATCATCGTCGACGCCCGTCAGAACGACCTGAACAGCCAACTCGCCCAGGCCTGGGCGCCCGATCCCACGGTCGGGCCGACGCCGGGACCGACCAAGAAGCCCGGGCCCCCGGTGGAGGGCAAGCCCATCGCCGGGCTCTACATCCCCAAGTTCGACAAGCACTGGATCGTCGTCGAGGGAGTCACCCCCGAGGACATCCGGTACGCCCCGGGCCACTACCCGAAGAGCGCGCTCCCCGGCGAGGTGGGCAACTTCGCCGTCGCGGGGCACCGCATCCGGGCCACCTTCTGGCGGCTGGACGAGCTGAACAGCGGCGACGACATCGTCGTCGAGGGCCAGACCGAGTGGTACGTCTACAAGGTCTACCAGAGCCACATCGTCACGCCGCGCCAGGTCGAGGCGGTGGCACCGGTGCCGATGAAGCCCGGCGCGAAGCCGACCGAGAAGCTGCTCACCCTGACCACCTGCAACCCGAAGTTCGACAACTACCAGCGCCTGATCATCCATGCCCGGCTGGACCACGTGCAGGCCAAGTCGGCCGGCCGTCCGGCGGAGCTGGGAGGCTGACATGTACGCGTGGATCTGGCGCAAGCTCCCGTTCGGGCTGCCCGGCAAGCTGGTCGGCTCGGTGCTGATCACCGCCGCGACGGTGGCGCTGCTCTGGTTCGTCGTCTTCCCCTGGGCCGAGCCGCTGCTCCCCTTCGACGACGTCCAGGTCACCCAGGACTCCGGGGTGCCCGGTGACAGCGGCGACGGCGGCCTCACGGTGCCCAGCAACGCCCCCACCGACGAGGAACTGCCGTACAGCACCCACTCGAACAACGCCCCGCCCTCCACCCCGAACAGGTGAACCGATGCGCGTCCTGGTGATCGACAACTACGACTCGTTCGTCTTCAACCTGGTGCAATACCTGGGCCAGCTCGGCGTGGACTGCGAGGTCCGCCGCAACGACGAGATCGACGTGGCCGAGGTCGGCCGGGTCGGCGCGGACGGCGTCCTGCTCTCGCCCGGACCGGGCAGCCCGGACCGCGCCGGCATCTGCCTGGACGTCATCCGGGAGTACGCCGGGAAGCTCCCGCTCTTCGGCGTCTGCCTCGGCCACCAGGCCATCGGCGAGGCGTTCGGCGGCACCGTCACCCGGGCGCCGGAACTGCTGCACGGCAAGACCTCCGAGGTACGCCACCACGGCGTCGGCGTGCTCGCCGGCCTGCCGGACCCGTTCACCGCCACCCGCTACCACTCGCTCGCCGTGCTGCCCGAGACGCTGCCGGCGGAGCTGGAGGTGACCGGCTGGACCGAATCGGGGGTGGTGATGGCGATGCGGCACCGGACGCTGCCCATCGAGGGCGTCCAGTTCCACCCGGAGTCCGTGCTGACCGAGGGCGGTCACCTGATGCTGGCGAACTGGCTGGCGGTGTGCGGCTTCACCGAGGCGCTGGAGCGCGCCCCGGAGCTGGCCGCCGAGGTGGACGCCCGTCGCCGCGCCGCCTTCGCCACCACCTGACCGCCATCGAGCAGCCGGCCGCCCTGGTCGACGGCGGCGTCGAGCGGACCGGCGCCGGGGTCAGTCGACCGGGAGCCGGCCGGGCGGGGTGGTCGGGAACGGCAGGCCGCCGCCACCCGTACCCCCGGGGGTGGTCGGCGATCCGGAGGGAGCCGGGCTGGTCGGCGTGGCGCTCGGCGAGTCGGACGGCTCGGGCAGCGGCACGCTCACCTCGATGGTCACCCGCTCACCCCTGGCCAGCTTCGTCCCCGCCTTCGGCGACTGATCGGTCACCTTGCCTGCCTCGGCCGCCGGCACCTCGTCGCCGTCGCGGGTCCGGACCTTGTAGCCGGCGTCCTCCAGCCGCTTGGTCGCCTGCTCCTTGGTGTAGCCCCGCACGTCCGGGACCTCGGTGACGTTGCCCCGCGAGACCTGCACCTTGACGGTGCTGTTCGGAGGCACGTCGGTCCCTTCGTTGGGGCTGATGTCGACGACCGTGCCCTCCTGCGCACTGTCGTTGACCAGCGTGTCGTCGACCTTCAGTCCCAGGGCCTCGAGCTGCTGCTTGACGTTCGTGAACTGCGACTTGACCAGCCCCTGCGGGATGGTGACCTTCCCCGGGCCGGTGCAGACGGAGAGGGTGACGTTGCGGTTCTTCTCCAGCTCCGAGTTCGCCGGCGGCTCCTGGTCGACCACGCTGCCCTTCTGGCAGGTGGTGTTCTGCACCGGGTCGCCGGCCACCGGGATCAGGCCGGCCTTGCGGACCTCGGCCTCCGCCGCGGCCTGGGACAACCCCTTGACCGACGGCACCTGGACCTTCCCGCTGCCGCTCTTGTTGAGCATCAGGGCGGCGACCAGGGCGATCACCGCCAGCACACCCAGCGCGGCGAACGTGGCGATCACCCAGGAGGAGCTCTTCCGCTTGCGCGGGTCGCCGACCCGGGCCGGCATCTGCTGCCGCGTCTGCGGACCCATCACCTGGGTCTGCTGGTAGCCGGCGGCGGCCGGAGCCATCGGCGCGGTCTCCTCGGCCGGCATGACCGGGGTGGCCAGCACGGGCCGGCCGGCGGCGGCGCGGAGCAGGTCCGCCCGCATCTCGCCGGCGCTCTGGTAGCGGTTGAGCGGGTTCTTCGACAGCGCCTTCAGCACGATCGCGTCGACCGCCGGGTTCACGTCCGGGTTGATGTCGCTCGGCGTGGGCGGCGCCTCCCGCACGTGCTGGTACGCGACGCTGACCGGGCTGTCCCCGACGAACGGCGGGTGCCCGCAGAGCAGCTCGAACAGCACGCAGCCGCCCGCGTACACGTCGGAGCGGGCGTCGACGGCCTCGCCCCGCGCCTGCTCGGGGGAAAGATATTGCGCGGTGCCGATCACGGCGCTGGTCTGGGTCATCGTGGTGGCGCCGCTGGCCAGGGCCCGGGCGATGCCGAAGTCCATCACCTTGACCTGGCCGGTCTGGGTGAGCATCACGTTGCCGGGCTTGATGTCCCGGTGGATGATGCCGTGCCGGTGGCTGAACTCCAGCGCCGCGCACATGTCGGCGCAGATCTCCAGCGCCCGACGGGGCTGGAGCCGCCCCTCGGCGCCCAGCACCTCCTTGAGGGTCCGCCCGTTGACGAACTCCATCACGATGAACGGCAGCGTCTCGCCGGTCGGCCCGGTCTCCTCGCCGGTGTCGTACACGGCGACGATGGCCGGGTGGTTGAGCGAGGCGGCGTTCTGCGCCTCCCGGCGGAACCGCATCTGGAAGGTGGCGTCCCGCGCCAGGTCGGCCCGGAGCATCTTGATCGCCACGTCCCGACCGAGCCGGAGATCGCGACCGCGGTGCACCTCTGCCATGCCGCCGTAGCCGAGCAGCTCGCCGACCTGATACCTGCCACCGAGCAGGCGGGCCTGCGCTGTCATCGCGTCTCTCGTCCTTCGCTCGTCGTCGTCCCGGCGCCACCCGGCTGGAGCCATACCATCCGACGGTACGACGCCCGGGCCAGATCGTCGCGTCCGTGGCCCCGCAGCGCGCCGGAGTCGACACTCACCGGGGCCGACACGCCGGGGTCACCGGACGCGTTGCCCTTCTTCAGGCTGTAGGAAATCACGCCGGAGCAGAGCACGACCAGCACGCCGAGCAGGACGGCGACCAGCCACAGTCCCGACCTGGACCGGCGGGGGGCCGGCGGCGGAGCGGCCGGCGGCCGGGCGTACCCGAGGGGGTGGTGCTGGCGGGGCGGCACGACCGCCGCACCGCGCGGCGGGACCGGCTGCGCCATCGGCGGCCGGTGCTGCGGCGCGACCGGCGCCACCGCGGTCGGCCGGGGAGCCATGGCCGGCGGGCGCTGCGGCGCCACCGGCGGCCGGGCCTGCGGCTGTGCCACCGGCGGTCGGGGCTGTTGGTGCGCCACCGGCGGCCGGGGCTGCGGCTGCGCGACGGGCGGCCGGGCGGACGTCGGGACCTGGGCCCGGGCCGACGGCGCGGCCGGCGACGCGGGTACGCCGGAGATCGGGCCGGAGTGGCCGGCGCGTGCCTGCTGGGAGAGGGCGGCCTTGGCCTGCCGGGCGACGCCGGCCAGCGCGGCTGCGCTCGGCCAGCGGGCTGCCGGATCCTTCGCCAGGGCCCGCTCGACGATGGCCTTGACCTGCGGCGGGATGTCACCGGGGAGCGGCCGGGGGGTGTCCCGGACGTGCTTCATGGCGATTTCGAGCGGGTTGTCGCCCTCGAACGGGCGGCGGCCGGCCAGGCACTGGTAGGCGACCACGCCGAGCGCGTAGACGTCCGAGGCGGGCGTCGCCACCGCGCCGGTGGCCTGCTCGGGCGAGATGTACGACGCGGTACCCAGCACCGAGCCGGCGGCGGTGAGCTGGCCGACCAGTTCCGAGCGGGCGATGCCGAAGTCGGTGAGCACCAGCGTGCCGTTCGGGCGGACCAGCAGGTTGCCCGGCTTCACGTCCCGGTGCACGATGCCCTTTTCGTGGGCGGCGTGCAGCGCGTCGGCGGCCTGCGCGAGCAGGGCCATCGTGCGGGCCGGGGTGAGCCGGCCGACCCGGCTCAGCGTCGACGACAGAGCGTCGCCCTCGACGTACTCCATGACCAGGAAGGCGATGTGCTGGTCGCTGCCGAAGTCGTAGACGTCGACCACGCCGGGGTGGTTGATGGTGGCCATGGTCCGCGCCTCGCCGCGGAACCGCTCGGCGAAGCCCGGCTCGTCGAGCAGCGCCGGGAGCAGGCTCTTCACCGCGACCGTACGGCCGAGCACCTGGTCGGTGCCGCGCCAGACGTCGCCCATGCCACCGCTGGCGATCCGCTCGTCGAGGCGGTAGCGGTTGCCGAGCTGCACCCCCGGGCTGAGCATGTCAGCGGCCTCCGGAGTCGGCGATGGCCGCCTGCATGATCTTCCCGGCGATCCGGGCCGCCTCGGAGCTGCCGCCGCTGCCGGCCTGCTCCAGCTCCACGCAGACCGCCGAGACCGCCTCGCCGTTCTTGTTGATGGCGAAGCCGATGAACCAGCCGTGGTCGGGCGTGTCCGGGCCGGACTGGGCGGTGCCGGTCTTGCCGCCGACGGTGTACCCGTCGATCGCCGCCTTCCGCCCGGTGCCGTTCTCGACCACGCTGACCATCATGTCCCGCAGGTCGGCGGCGACCTGGCCACTCACCGGCTGGCGGAGCTCGCGGGGATTCTTGGCGGTGTAGTAGCTGGTGGTGCGGTCCGGGGCGAGGAGCTGCTTGACCAGGTAGGGCCGCATCTGCTTCCCGCCGTTGGCGACCGACCCGGCGATCAGTGCGCCCTGCAGCGGGGTCATCCGGACGTCTCGCTGGCCGATCGAGGACTGGGCCAGGGCGGCCGGGTCGGTGGCGCCGCCCGGGGCCTCCATGTCACCGGTCCGGCTGGCCGCCACGCCCAGGCCGCCCTCGCCGAGCTGCCCGACCGTGAGGTCCTCCTGCTCGAAGCCGAACTGGCGGGCCTTCTCCTTGATCTTGTCGGCACCCAGCCGCACGCCGAGCTGGGCGAAGCCGGTGTTGCAGGACTCGGTGACCGCCTCGATCAGGCTGACCTGTGCCTCCGGGCAGATGGAGGGGGCGGCGTTGCGGATCGGCTGGCCCGAGGTCGGCGGGGTGTAGCTGGGTCCCGCCGGGATCTGGGTGGTCTTACCGACCCCGTTCTCCAGGGCGGCGGCGGCCACCACGATCTTGAAGGTCGAACCGGGCGGCAGCGTCTCCGACAGCGCCCGGTTCTTCAACGGCCCGGCCGGGTCGCTGTCGAGCTTGTTGTACGCCGTCTCGGCCACCGTGGTGTCGTGGCTGGCCAGCGGGTTCGGGTCGAAGCTCGGCATCGAGACCAGCGCCTGCACCGCCCCGGTACGCGGGTCGATCGCGATCGCCGCGCCCTTGGTCGCCCCCACCTGGTTGTCGGTGAGCTGCTTGTACGCCGTCTCCTGGGCCCGCTTCGAGAGGGTGAGCAGCACGTTGCCGCCGCCGGTCTCGTCGCCGGTGAACATGTCCTTCACCCGGTTGGCGATCAGCTGGTCGCTGGTGCCGGCGAGGAAGTCGTTCTCGATCTTCTCGATGCCGGTGTCGGCGAGGTTGACCGGCTTGTAGCCCAGCACGTGGGCGTACTTCTCGCCGCCCGGGTAGGTCCGCTGGAACCGCAGCTTGCCGCCGGTCTCCTTGCTGGTGGCCAGGGCGGTGCCGCCGGCCTCGATGTTGCCGCGCTTGCGCTCGTACTCGGCCACCTGGACCCGGCCGTTGTAGTCGCTGTTGCGGTATTCGTCGGCCTTGTAGGCCTGGATCCAGTTCAGGTTCGCGAAGAGCAGACCGAACAGGATCATGACAACGACGCCGACGCGGCGCAGGGGTGCGTTCACGGCCGGATCACCTCCGTGGGGGCACCGTGCAGCTGCTCGGGCGGGGCACCGGCCGGACGGGCGGCCGGACCGCCGCCGGTCACCGGCCGCCGGGCCCCGTCGGAGACCCGCAGCAGGATCGCGATGAGCAGCCAGTTCGCCATCAGCGACGAACCGCCGGCGGAGAGGAACGGGGTGGTCTGGCCGGTCAGCGGGATGAGCTTGCTGATCCCGCCGACGATCACGAAGACCTGCAGCGCCAGGGTGAAGGCCAGGCCACCGGCGAGCAGCTTGCCGAACGAGTCCCGCACCGCCAGCGCCGCCCGCAGGCCCCGCTCGACGATCAACAGATACACCACGAGCAGCGCGGAGAGCCCGAAGAGACCGATCTCCTCACCGATGCCGGCGAAGATGAAGTCGGTCTGCACCTCCGGCAGCAGGGTCGGCTGGCCGCCACCCGGGCCGGCCCCGAAAAGACCGCCGGTGCCGAGCGTGAGCAGACCCTGGACCAGCTGGTAGCCGCGGTCGTACGGCTCGGCGAACGGGTCCAGCCAGATCTGCGCACGGTCGTAGAAGTTGAGGAACGGACCGCCGACCGTGCTGCCGAGGAAGTAGGCCAGGTAGGCGCCGCCGAAGAAGAGGGTCAGGCCGATGAGCAGCCAACTGACCCGTTCGGTGGCGATGTAGAGGGTCACCACGAACATGCCGAAGTAGAGCAGCGAGGTGCCCAGGTCCTTCTCGAAGACCAGCACCAGGAGGCTGATCATCCAGACCACCAGGACCGGGCCGAGGTCCCGCCCGCGCGGGAAGTCGATGCCGAGCACCCGCCGGCTCGCCAGCGAGAGCACCTCACGCTTGCGGACCAGGTAGTACGCGAAGAACGCCAGCAGGGCGAGCTTGGCGAACTCACCCGGCTGGATCGAGAAGCCGCCGATCCGGATCCACAGCTTGGCGTTGTTGATCTCGGAGAAGCGGGCCGGCAGCACCGCCGGGATCATCACCAGCACGATGCCGGCCAACCCCAGGGTGTACGCGTACCGGGAGAGTGACCGGTGGTCGCGCATCAGGGCGAGCAGGCCGGCGGCGAGGATCACCGCGCCGAGGGTCCAGGCGAGCTGACGGCCACCCGTACCGGCGAAGATCGCCAGCGTCTCGCGGTCGGCCGGGGCCGCCTTGGCCAGGTCGTACCGGCGCAGGAAGCCCACCCCGATGCCGTTGAGCAGGGCCACCGCCGGCAGCAGCGCCGGATCGGCGAACGGCGCCAGCCAGCGGATCACCAGGTGCAGGCCGAGGAAGACCAGTCCCAGCGCGGCGGCCGGCATCCAGAAGTCCGGGGTGACCGTGTCCAGCACGTTCGCCTCGACGGTCGCCGCGTACGCCGCGACCAGCACCATGGCCAGCAGCAGCAGCGACAGCTCGGCGTTGCGCCGGGACCGGGCCAGGCGTACGCCGGGCTGCTCGCCCGTCGAGGCGGGCGAGGCTGCGGGTACGGCCGCTGCGGTCACGAAGAGGTCCTCGGTGTCGAGCCGACGTTCACTCGGGCGACCGGCAGCCCGCCGGGTCGACCGGCGGAACCGTGTCGGAGGGAACGGCGTCGGGCGTGGTGGTGGGCGCGGCCGGGACGCTGCCGACCGGCCCGGCGCTCCCGCTGGCCGCCGGCGCCACCGGGGTGCCGGTGGGCGCGGGCGGGGTGGCTGCCGGCGGGGTGGCCGTCGGGCTCGGCGGGCAGATCGGCTTGAGGTTCGGGTTCGCCGGGTCGTCGCTGGTCAGCTCGGCGAGCCGGCGCTGGGCGTCCGGCTCGTTGCGGGCCTGGATGCCCTGCTTCACCTGCTCCTGGGCGGCCAGGGTGAGGTCGTCCAGCTTGGCGTCGCTGGTCGAGTGCACGCTGGACAGGTCGAGCCCGGCGACCTGTCCGGGTACGCCCCGGAAGACCGCGAGCCGGCCCTCGTCGGTCGCCCCGACGTAGTACTGCCGCTGGGTGTAGCTCCACCCGGCGAAGAGGCCGCCGCCGAGGATGACCAGTAGCGCCAGCGCCATCGCCACGGTGCGCAGCGGGCGGCGGCGCCGTTCCGGCTCGTCGTCCCGGTTGTCCGCCGGTTCCTCCGGCGCGGGCGGCCGGGGCGCGTTGAGCGCGGAGGCCCGGGCCGCCGGGGTGGAGACGTCGGCCGAGGTGGCCATGCCGCGGTCCCGGGCGGCGGCGCCGCCGACGATCGGGGACGCCTCGACGATGTCCTGGTCGGTGGCGTCCGCGATGATCACGGTGATGTTGTCCGGGCCGCCGCCGCGCAGCGCGAGCTGCACCAGGCGCTCGACGCACTGCTGCGGATCCGGGTATTCGCGCAGCGTGTCGCCGATGGTGTCCGCGCTGACCACGCCGGAGAGCCCGTCGCTGCAGATCAGGTAACGGTCACCGGGCAGCACCTGGCGGACGCTGTATTCCGGGTCGATGTCGCGGCCGTCCAGGGCGCGGGTGAGCAGCGAGCGCTGGGGGTGGCTGCTCGCCTCCTCCGCGCTGATCCGGCCCTCGTCGACGAGCATCTGGACGTACGTGTCGTCCTTGGTGATCTGCGCGAACTCACCGTTGCGCAGGAGATAGGCCCGCGAGTCACCGATGTGGACCATGCCGAGCTTGCTGCCCGAGAAGAGGGTGGCGGTGAGCGTGGTGCCCATCCCCTCCAGCTGCGGGTTGGCGTCCACGGTGTCACGGAGCTGCTGGTTGGCGGTGCCGACGGCCGAACGCAACGCATCGACGAGGGCGTCCCCCGGGACGTCCTCGTCGAGCGGCGCCATGGCACCGATGACGATGTTGCTGGCGACGTCACCGGCGGCCATGCCGCCCATGCCGTCGGCGACGGCGAGGAGCCGCGGTCCGGCGTAGACGGAATCCTGATTACCGTCTCGGATCAGACCGCGGTCGCTGTGGGCCGCATAGCGCAGGGTCAGAGTCATGGCCGTAATTCGAGAGAAGTGCGGCCGATCCGGATCGGCACGCCGAGGGGGACGGGGGTTGGTCCGGTGACCTTAGCGCGATCCAGGTATGTGCCGTTAGTCGAGCCGAGATCCTCGACGAACCACTGTCCTTCGCGGGGCACCAGCCGGGCGTGCCGCGCCGAGGCGTAGTCGTCGGTGATCACCAGCGTGGAGTCCTCGGCCCGACCGATGGTGATCTGCGCCTCACCCAGAGTGATCCGGGTGCCGGCCAACTGGCCGGCGGTCACCACCAGCTGGTGGGCGGCCCTGCCCCGCTTCACCTTCGCCGGCTTCGCCGCCGCCTGTCCCGTCGACGCCCCGACCGCGCGTGGCGCGGCCACCAGCCGACCCGACCGGGCCCCCGCGAACAGGTCCCGGCGGATGACGCCGACCACCGTGAACACGAAGATCCACAGCAGGATCAGGAATCCGAACCGGGCGACGGTGATGACCAGTTCCGGCAAGGCGGGTCAGCCGTCCACGCGGAAGGTCAGGGTGGTCGTGCCGAGCTGGATCATGTCGCCGGGGTTGAGGGCGACCGCCGAGACACGCTGGCCGTTGACCATCGTCCCGTTCGTGGAGCCGAGGTCGGTCAGCACGACCTGCCCACCGTCGAAGTCCAGCCGGGCGTGTCGCCGGGAGATCCCGACGTCGGGCAGGCGCAGGTTGGCCTGGTCACCGCGGCCGATCACCGTCGACCCCATCTGGAGCGGATAGGTACGCCCGTCGCCGGAGACCAGCCGCACGTTGCGACCGCCACCGTGGCCGGGCGGGGGACCGTAGCCGCCGCCCTGGTCGTACGCCGGGTAGGCCGGCGGGCCGGCGTCGTAACCGCCGGGCGCGGAGACCGGGGCGACGTCGCCACCGGTGTAGACCTCGGCGGTGACCCGGAACATCCCGGTGTCCAGCCCCTCGCCGCGCTCAATCTCCACGATCACGTCGCCGTAGACCGTCCAGGCCTGCTCGCCGATGAACTCCGCCTGCGACTGGGCCAGTTCCTGGGCCAGCGCGGCGGCGTACGGCGCCAGCCGACTGTGGTCGTACGGCGAGAGATCGATCACGTAGCGGTTGGGCACCAACGTGCGCCCACCGGCCAGGATCGCCTTGTGCGCCTCGGCCTCCCGCTGCATGGCGTTGAGGATCTCCACGGGGTGGACCACCCCTTTGAAGACCTTGGCGAAGGCCCCCTCTACCAGGCCTTCCAGACGCTTCTCGAAGCGTTGCAGCACGCTCACCGGCTCCTCCTCGGGTCCCGAGGACATGATGGTATCCGGACACCGCCTCCGCAGCTCACATGCCGCTCGGCCAGCTGCCGGCGGCCCGTTCGAGGAGACCCCTGCGACCGTGCTACAGTTTCGTCCGCCACGAACGGTTATCGCTCGTGGCGACGACCGGGACCAGCGTAATATGTCCGGGCAACCCGCCGCACGGAGCGGGAGCCGGATCAGCTACGTTGACCCGAGTCAGGCCACGGGGATGTGGCGGAATGGCAGACGCGCACGGTTCAGGTCCGTGTGTCCGAAAGGACGTGGGGGTTCAACTCCCCCCATCCCCACCAGATCGACGAGGGCCCCGCAACTTGCGGGGCCCTCGCGTCGTATCGGGGCGAATCGAGCGCCGCGCTATGCTCCGATGGTTTCCTGCCTCCCATTGACCAGGAGTGTCGTGTGAGTGTCGCGTTGGTGACCGGCTCGGGCGGTCTCATCGGCTCCGAGGCGGTCCGGCACTTCGCCGGCCTCGGTCTCGACGTGGTCGGCATCGACAACGACATGCGGCAGGAGTTCTTCGGCGCCGAGGCGTCGACCGCGTGGAACGTGCGGCGGCTGACCGACGAGCTGGGGTCGGCGTACTCGCACCACAGCATCGACATCCGGGACCGGGCCGCGCTGGGCAAGCTCTTCGCCCGGTACGGCCACGACATCGCCGTGGTGATCCACACCGCTGCCCAGCCGTCGCACGACTGGGCCGTGCGCGACCCGTTCACCGACTTCGACGTCAACGCCGGCGGCACCCTCAACGTGCTGCAGAACGTCCGCGAGCACTGCATCGAGGCGCCGGTGATCCACTGCTCGACCAACAAGGTCTACGGCGACCGGCCGAACAGCCTGCCCCTGGTGGAGCTGGAGACCCGCTACGAGCTGCCCGAGGACCACCCCTACTTCCAGGGCATCCGCGAGGACATGTCGATCGACGCCTGCCTGCACTCGGTCTTCGGCGCCTCCAAGGTCGCCGCCGACGTGATGGTCCAGGAGTACGGCCGCTACTTCGGCATGCGAACCGCCTGCTTCCGGGGCGGCACGCTGACCGGCCCGGCCCACTCGGCCACCGAGCTGCACGGCTTCCTCGGCTACGTGATGCGGGCCAACATGGAGCGCCGGACGTACAAGATCTTCGGCTACCAGGGCAAGCAGGTCCGGGACGCGATCCACAGCTCGGACGTGGTGTCGGCGTTCGAGGCGTTCTTCCGCAACCCGCGCTCGGCGGCGGTCTACAACCTGGGCGGCGGCCGGCACTCCAACATCTCGATGCGCGAGGTCTTCGCGCTGGCCCAGGAGATCACCGGCCACGAGATGATCAGCGAGTACGTCGAGGCGAACCGGATCGGCGACCACAAGTGGTGGATCGGCTCGAACGAGGCGTTCCAGGCCGACTACCCAGACTGGAAGCAGGTCTACGACGTGCCGATGATCGCGCGCGAGATCTACGAGGCCAACGTGGACAAGTGGGTGCCGCAGGCATGACCACCGGCACCAAGCGGAACGTCCTCGGCGTGCTGGTCGACGCGACCGACTACACCCGGGCCACGGAGGCGGTGCTGGCGGCGGCGCGGGACCGCCGGCCGATGGCGCTCACCGCGCTGGCCGTGCACGGCGTGATGACCGGCGTGCTCGACCCGCCGCACAACGCCCGGCTGAACTCGTTCGACGTGGTCACCCCGGACGGCCAGCCGGTCCGCTGGGCGCTCAACCTGCTGCACGGCGCCGGCCTCACCGACCGGGTCTACGGCCCGGAGCTCACCCTGCGGGTGCTGTGCCGCTTCGCCGACGAGGGCCTGCCGGTCTACCTGTACGGCTCGACCGAGGAGACCCTGGCCCGGCTGATCCCGGCGCTGGAGGCGAAGTTCCCGGCCCTGAAGATCGCCGGGGTGGAACCGTCGAAGTTCCGGCAGGTGCAGCCCGGCGAGGACGTCGAGATCGCCGACCGGATCAAGGCCAGCGGGGCCCGGCTCGTCCTGGTCGGGCTCGGCTGCCCCCGCCAGGAGGTCTTCGCGTACGCGATGCGACCGCTGCTGGACATGCCGATGATGGCGGTCGGGGCGGCCTTCGACTACCACGCGGGCCTGCTGCGCAACCCGCCGCCGTGGATGCAGCGCGCCGGCCTGGAGTGGTTCTGGCGGCTCGGCCTGGAACCGAAGCGACTCTGGCGCCGGTACGTGATCCTCAACCCGGCCTACCTGGCCCGGCTGGCGGCGCAGAAGACCGGCCTGTGGAAGGCCACTCCACCGCCCCCGGCCACGGAACGTCCCGCCACCTTCGCCGTCTGACCCGGTCCGTCCGGCGAGGACGCCCCCGGACCGCCCCTACGGGTCGGCTGTCCGGGGTGAACCGGGGGTCGGCCCGGATTCGGCCGACGTCGAAGTGGGCAAGGCTGGCGGCATGGATGACCATCTCGCCGTACTGCTCCCGATCGCGGCCGTCTGGACGGCCGCCGGGATCGTCGCGGACGGACTGCCCCGGCTGGACCGCGCCCGAGCGCTGCGCCGGCGTACCGGATGGTTGTCCGCCCTGACCCTGACCGGCCTGGGGCTGACGGCGGCGGTGCTCTTCGGCGGCCTGCAGAGCGCCGGCACCACCACCGTGCTGGACCGGGCCGCCGCCGGTCTGGGCCTCGCTGCGACCCCGGCGCTGGTGGTGGCGGTCTGCACCGTCCGCCGGGTGCGGCGGCTGCGGACCGGCGCGGGCGCTTTCGCCCGGGCACCGGAGACCCCGGCGCGCACGGCCTGCGGGCCGCCGCGGCGCACCCGTTGGTCGGCCTGCCCCTCCAGGTCACCGCGCTGGCGACCGTCGCGGCGCTGGTCCCGGCCGCGGCCGGGGACCTTTTCGCCGACCCCGGCGTCACGGGGGCCGCGGTCACCGTCGGCGTCCTGGCGGTGGCCGCGATCGGGGTACGCCACGCGCTGCGGCACAACCGGCTCGCCGAGCGGGCGATGCCGGCGGCGGTCAGCTCACCGCGAACGGCCGGCGCCCTGCACGTATAGCAGCTCCAGGATCGCCCGGGTCGCCTCGAACCAGCGGTCCAGCCAGCCGGGCGGCGGGACGCTCCCCCTGGGGGGCAGCTCCAGCAGCAGGCCCCGCAGCAGTGGGTGGTCCACCAGGGACTCGGTGGGCTCCGGCGGCCAGCCGGCCGGCGGGAAGGACGGCTCGGTCAGCGGGTTGGGGTCCAGCGACGGCAGCGACAGCGGCGGCGCGGCCTGCTCCGGTGCGGACGGGCCGCCGTCCCGGCCGTCCAACTCGGTGTCGCTGGAGACCACCTCGGTGAGGACCGTGTCCCGGCGTGCCCCGCGGTACTTCCCGCCGAACCGCTCGGGCTTGCCCGGGCCGTTCGTGAGGTTCTCTGAGCCGATCGTCGTCATCCGTCTCGCCTGCCTCGCTCGGTTGCCGATCCCGGGGGCGGCGGGTCGTCGACCCGCGCCGTACCGAGGGGTACAACGAGGCGGGACGGAAGTGGCGACGGGCGGACGGTGGATCCCGGCCGATCCACCGTCCACTCTCCACCCGGACCCAGGGCGTGGCCCGCCCGGCGACGCTGCCGGTCGGGACCACGCCGGGTCCGGAATCGCCGGGTCAGGCCCCGGCGAACACACCGTCTCTGGCGCCGGCGACGAAGGCGTGCCAGTCACCCGGGGCGAAGACCAGAGCGGGACCCCGCTTGTCCTTCGAGTCCCGGACCCCGACCGCCCCGGTCACGTACGCGACCTCCACGCAGTTGTCACAGTTCGGCCCGCTCTTCGAGCTCTTGAACCAGGTCGCCTGCGTCAGGTCCGCGGGGAACTCCTTGGTCGCGATTTCCACAGTGGCTCCTCTGCCAGTTTTGCGATGTGTGCGATGGATTCCTCCGGTCGTATGGCCGCTGCTCGAATGTGATCGAAGATGAAGCTGTACTTCTGCAGTTCGTCGCTCTTCTCCAGGAAGAGCCCACCCGTGGCGTTCTCCGCGTACACGACATCGGGATCACTCGCTTCGGGGAAGCTGAGGATGGTGAAGGTGCCGTCCATGCCGGCGTGCGCTCCCACGTCGAAGGGCAGGACCTGCAACGTCACGTTCGGCAACTGGGCCACCTCCACCAGCCGCTGGAGCTGGCCACGCATCACCGCGTCGCCGCCCACCGGCCGGCTCAGCACCGCCTCATCGAGCACCACCCACAGATCGACCGGATCGTCCTGGGTCAACAACGACTGACGGCCCAACCGGACACGCACCCGTTGATGTACCTGGTCGGCGGTGAAGTCGGGCCGGGCGGCCCGGATCATCGCGCCCGCGTACTCCTCGGTCTCCAGCAGTCCCGGCACGACCTGCTGCTCGTACGCCCGGATGGAACCGGCCGCCGCCTCCAGCCCCACGTACGCCCCGACCAGCACCGTGCTGTACGGATGCCACCAGCCCTTCTGCCGGGCCTCCCGGGCGATCTGCACCAGCTCGTCGCTCTCGGCGCCGACGACCCCGTAGATCCGGAGCATGTCCCGCACGTCGCGTGGGGTGGCGGTGGTGTGGCCGGTCTCGATCCGCGAGACCTTGGAGGCCGAGCACTCCAGCTGCTCGGCGACCGCCTCGATGGTGATGCCGGCGGTCTCCCGCTGGCGCCGGAGTTCCGCACCCAGCCGGCGACGCCGGATCGTGGGACTGCGCCGCTCACTCACGACGCGGCTCCGGTGGTCGTCGGACGGGAACGTCTGCCTTTCGCGTTCACCCGGCTACCTCCGGTCGATCGCGCCCGGATCCACACCCGCCGGGGGCGCGACCGTCGACGGCGGGCGATCGTTCGCGGCATGGGGTGGTGCCGGTCGTCGACCGGCCGCGACGGGCGAAACCGGCGTCCAGTGTGCCGCCCCGGTGTACACGTGTTCAAGCATGCCGTTCACGTGTCCTGCTCACGTATGAGCAAAAGGCGACGTGCAACTTGCATGTCGCACGCCGCTGATGCAGTCTGTCCGTATGGCACGGGTTACTCACCGTCCTCGCATGATCCCTCGGAGTGGTCATCCCACCGACCGTGGGGCAGCGGGCGGGGAGCCCTCCCGCGCCGCGTTACGAAGACCTGCCCCGGGGTGATGACCTCGCCGCTGCACGCCAGTTGGCTGTGGCGGCGGGAGCGGTAACCGGAGCAGCCGGGTGATGGTCGGGTGGCGGCACGCCACCAGCGGGTACGGCCCGACCACCACCGGAGACCTGAGCAAGCCGGCCCACCAGGCACGATCCCGCGAAGCGGGCCGACCTGTCCCCCCGATCAGCCCCCGCCGGCCCGCTGCCGGCCGATCCTCCCCAGGAGCCCATGTGCTTCCCCGCTCCGGTGACGTACTGAGCGTGACTCGCGCGGCGAGTGTCCAGTTCCTCAGACCCATCACGTTCCGGGTGATCCGGGTGCTCGACTGGCCCACCTACGACGGTTGGCTGTGGCTCGACGGCTACGAGTTGAACGCGGCGGGGGACGCGGTCAACCGGCGGTCGATCTTCGTACAGTCGGCCGGGCTCGAGCAGCTCCAGGCCGCGCCCGCGCCCCGTCCGCACACCGCCACCCGCCCGTACAACGTGCGCGGCGGCGCCCGACGGCCGGTCACCCGGACCCCGGTCCGAGTGGGCTGACCCACGATTACCAGGTCGGGGGGCGTGCCGCCGCCATAGAATCGGTACGCCCACCCCGGCGAAGTCTCCACCCCGCGCGTCCCGGACCCTGAACCTGGGATGGCCATGGTCAATCTGCCCGCCGCGCGGCGGCACCACAGGTCCCGCATCGGCTACGCCCTCGGGCTGCTGGCACTGCTCGGTGCCACGACCGCCCTCCTGGTCGTGGCCCGCTACCCGGCGGTCTCCGAGGCGCAGGAACTGCGCGAACCGGTGCCGGCTCCCGAGATCACGGTGGCCGGCGCGGGCGACCGCCCCCCGACGGATCCCACCGAACCGGGCTGGCCGGTGGACGAGCCCCTCGATCCCGCGCCCACCCCGGACACGGCCGGGGCCGGCGGCGGTGCCGAGGCCCTGACCGGCGTCGGGGGCGGCGGCACCACCGCCGGCGACGTCAGCCGGTCGCTGTTCTACTCCGGGCTGCTCGGGCTCACCATCTCGCTCGCCGGTCTCGGCCTGGTCGGCACGAGACGGCGGCAGTGGTGAGGGTCAGGGGGTCGAGGTGGCCGACGGGCCGGGCGTGGGCGTGCCGGCGCTGCTCGTCGGGGCCGCGGCCCCGGCGACCACGACGGTGACCCGGTCGCCCTCGCGGATCGGCTCACCCGCCCCGGGGTCCGTCTCCAGCACCGTGCCGGCCGGCTGTTCCGACGTCCGGGTCCGCACCCGGTAGTCGACATCCAGCCGGTCCAGGATCTGCCGGGCGGCCGCTTCCGGCAGTCCCACCAGCGGCGGCATCGGCACCTCGGCGGCAGCGGTGGTGGCGGGCGGGGTCGTCGGCGGTGCGGTGCTCGGCGCCGCCGAGGTCGGTGCGGCACTGGTCGCCGGGGCGGTGGTCGGTCGGGGCGACGGCGTGGGGGACGGTGCCGGACCCTCGTCCGCCGCCCGGAGCACCAGCCACACACCGAGCCCGATCAGGGCGAGCAACGCCAGGGCCAGGATGCCCAGCAGGATCGGCATCCACCAACGCCGGTCGGCCTGTTCCTCGGTGTACCAGTCGGTGGACTGGTCGGGCGGTCGCGGCGGCGGGACCCCGGCCCGGCCGGACCACGCGGGCGGGGTGGGCGGCAGAGGTGCCGTGGGGTTCGCCGGCGCCGGGCGCTCCGCGTCGCCGGGGATCGGCCGGGTGGCGTCCGCGTCCGGTGGACCGCTCCGGTCCGCCCGGGGCAGCGGGCGGGTGGCGTCGACGTTCTCCCCGGCGGATGGTTCCTGACGGTCGTTGCTCATGGCACGTCCTCTCGCCACCGGGCGGCGTGACGGCCCCCGCCTTCACGCTAGCCCGCGGGGCAAGGGACGGGCGGGATCGGCGCGCGCCGCGTCACCGGTCGCGCGGCGGGTGACCCGTCGGCGGGACCCGTGCGGCGTGCCGGGTCAGGGTGTCGCGGACGGCGTCGGCGACGCGGACGGCCCGGTGCCGCAGGAGATGCTCACCGGGTCGTTCCACCGGGCCGCCGTACCCGCCGCCGGTTCCTGGGCGCTCACCTTCCCGGACCGACCGGTGGCGTACCGGGGATAGAGGCCGGCCTCGACCAGGTCGTCGGCCGCGTCGCCGCAGTCGTCCCCGGTCAGCTCCGGTACGTCGACGGCGGGCGCCGGGCCGGCCACCCAGAGGGTGACGGTGACCCCCTTGCGGACCGGCGTGCCGGGTGCCGGGGAACTGCGGGTGACGTCCTGTCCGGTGCCGGTGCCGAAGACGAGCCGCCAGCCGAGCTTGTGCTCGCGCAGCCGCTCCCGCGCCGACTCGAAGTCCGTACCGACGACCTCCGGTACGGTCAGCCCGGCCGAGGAGGGCGCCGTCGTGCGGGGCGCCGGACCGCTGGTACGGGGCGACGAACTGGTCGGCTCGTCCGTGGGCGGGGTCGCCGCGTCGGTGGTCGCGGCGGCGACCGGCCGGTCGGGCGGGGCGCCGTCGTCGCTGCCGGCCAGCACCCAGCCGCCGCTCGCGCCGATCACCACCAGCAGCACGGTCGCCACCGCGCCGCCGAGCAGCAGCCGGGTCCGGTCCGGCCCGTCCGACCCGCCCGCCCGTTCCGGATATCCGTCCGTCATCACGCCCACCGCCTCTTCACCGGCGACCGTATCCGGTTGCGCCAAGCCCGCTGTCACGGCGCGTGACGGCTGCTGCGCACGACTCGCCCCGCCGACCACGGGACGTTACGCTCCCCCGCATGGCCAGACGAGGCTGGGGAGGATCGATCGCCACCGCGATCGGTGTCGCTGCCGGTGCGGGTGCGGCGCAACTGGGCTTCGGTTACGGCCTGGGGATCATCAATTGGACGACGGCCGGGGGCGACCGGGCCGAGGCCGCCTGGGTCGCGAGCCTCGCCTGGGCCACCTGGGTCGCCGCGACCTCCGTGATCGCGGGAGCGATCTGCGCCCAGCGGCTACGCGACCGCGGCGCCGACGAGGAGTCGCCGGGCGGTTCGGGGTCGAAGCTGGCCCTGACCCTCGCCGCAGCGGTCGGCGCGCTGGTCACCGTGCTGCTGGTCGCGGTGCCCGCCCGGGCGGCGGTGGTGCCGCAGGTCGGCTCGCCCCAGGCGGTCGCGGCCGGCTACGCGGCGGCCGGGCTCCTGACCGGGGCGCTGGTGGCGCTCTGGGCGCTGCACTCGCGGGCCGCCGCCGGCAACGTCATCGCCACGGTCGGCTGGCTCTGGCTGCTCGCCGTCGTCGCGGTGGTCGACGGCGTGCTCTCCGGACGGGGACTGACCAGCGCCCAACTCGGCATCTGGCAGATCAGCGCGGACCGCGGCTCGTTCTGGATCCGGGACTACTTCTACTGGCCCGGCGCGGTCCTGGCCACCGGCTCGGCGCTGGTGATCGGCGCGCTCGCCGCCCGGGGTGCCGCCCGGTCGGCCCACCGGCGGGTGGGGGCGGCGGCGTCCGGGGCGGCCGGGCCGCTGCTGGTGGCGGTGGCGTACCTGCTGGCGGTGCCGAGGCTCGCCGGGATCGCCCCGGAGCAGTTGTCGGCCCACCTGATCGCCCCGTACGCGGTGATCGCCGGGGTGGGTGGCTCGGTGCTGGTGACGGCGCTGGCGCAGCGCCGCGACCGGCGGGCCGCCGCGCACGCCGGGGTCACCGTGCCGCGGCAGCGGACCGGCGGGTCCGACGACGCGCTCGCGGTCGATCCACCGGACGCCGCGGGCGGAGACCTTTCCGAGCCGGGTACGTCCCACCGGACGCCGGACGGGTCGACCCCGACCCTGGTCGCGCCCACGGTCGACAACAGCTCGCCCGCCCCGCGCGCCGGCACCCGGACCCGGCCGGCCGCCACCCGCGCAGCGTCCTCCCGGGCCCGGTCCACCGCTGTCCCGCCGAAAGCGACCACCTCCACGACCGCACCTGCCGCCGATCCGGTAGGTCCGACCCCGGGCGCCGTCACCCGGAGCGAGGGCACGGCGGAGCCGACTCCAGCATCGGAAGCCGCGATCGGGAGGACCGGACGGCGGGGCGGCACCACCGACCCGATCGGGCCGGTGGGTGGCAGGGCGCAGACCGGCGGACCGGTGGACGGCGGGGCGGAACCGACAGGCGACATGGGTGGCACGACGGAGTCGACCGGGTCGGTGGACGGTGGGGCGGACGTACCGGCCGGCGGGGCGAGGAGCCGGCCCGGGCGGCGCAGCCGCTGAGCCGACCTGCCGGCGGGACCGGGCTGTTCCTCTCCAGCGCGGGCGAGGCCCGGTGGCGCGGCCCCGGGTGAGGACCGTCGTACCCCTGGACGGGCCGGCGTGGTGCGGGCCCGGCGGGTCAGCCGACCGGCCAGGTGTGCACGGGCTCGTTGCCGCGCTGGAGATCGGCGTAGCACTGCAGCATGTGGTGCAGCGCGGCGCTCCGGTCCATCCCCCGGTGCCGCTCGGCCGCCCAGACCGTCTCGGTCTGCCACACCGCGCCGTTGCGGCCGGTACGGCAGCGCTGCTCGATGATGCCGAGCAGCCGGTCCCGTTCGGCCGGCGCGACGCCGAACCGGTCCAGCCCCTGCTCGGCCTTCGGCAGCAGGACGTCGAGGACCAGCTTGGTGACCGGGACCTCGCCCAGCCGGGGCCAGTGCAGCACGGCGTCCATGCCCCGTCGGGCGGCGGCGTGGAAGTTCTCCTCGGCCGAGCTGAAGGTGAGCTGGCTCCAGATCGGCCGGTCCGACTCGGCCAGCCCCCGGGCCAGCCCGAAGTAGAAGGCGGCGTTGGCGAGCATGTCCACCACGGTCGGGCCGGCCGGCAGCACCCGGTTCTCCACCCGCAGGTGCGGGCGGCCGTTCATGATGTCGTAGACCGGCCGGTTCCACCGGTAGACGGTGCCGTTGTGCAGCCGCAGCTCGCCCAGCTCGGGCACCCCGCCGGCGTGCAGCACCTCGACCGGGTCCTCGTCCTCGCAGATCGGGAGCAGCGGCGGGAAATAGCGGACGTTCTCCTCGAAGAGGTCGAAGATCGAGGTGATCCAGCGTTCCCCGAACCACACCCGGGGGCGTACCCCCTGGGCCTTGAGCTCGTCCGGCCGGGTGTCGGTGGCCTGCTCGAAGAGGGCGATCCGGGTCTCCGCCCAGAGCTGCCGGCCATAGAGGAACGGTGAGTTGGCGCCGATCGCCACCTGCACACCGGCGATCGCCTGGGAGGCGTTCCAGTAGTCGGCGAAGCTGTCCGGCGCGACCTGGAGGTGGAACTGGAGGCTGGTGCAGGCGGCCTCGGGCGCGATCGAGTCGGTGTGCGTCTGCAACCGCTCGACGCCGCGGATGTCCAGCTCGATGTCCTCGCCCCGGGCCCCGACGATCTGGTCGTTGAGCACCCGGTAGCGCTCGTCGGTGGAGAGGTTCTCCGCCACCAGGTGGTCCTCGGTGAGGGTGGGCAGGATGCCGACCATGACGATCCGGGCGTCGGACCCGGCGGCCCGTTCCTCGGCGCGGCTCAGGCTGCCCCGCAGGTCCTGCTCGTAGTCGGCGAAGCCGGTGCCCTCGATCAGGCGGGGCGACGCGTTCAGTTCGAGGTTGAACTGGGCCAGCTCGGTCTGGAACAGCGGGTCGGCGATGTCGGCGAGGATCTGGTCGTTGCGCATGGCCGGCTCGGCGGCCGGGTCCACGAGGTTGAGCTCGATCTCCAGCCCGGTCATCGGGCGGTCCGCGTCGAAGCCGAAGTCGTCCAGCATCAGCGCGAAGACGTCCAGGCACCGCCGGACCTTCTGCCGGTAGCGGACCCGGTCCTCCCGGGAGAAGGCGCCCTGCTCGACGTCCCTGCCCATGTGTCCTCCCGGCGCGCGGCGCAACGGAACCGTACCGCTCCGGAACGCATTGTGAACCCTTTACGTTAGGAGCGCCCACGTCGTCGGGGCCAGAGGTCGGATCCACCGGATCACGGGCGGTACGGCGACGAGGTGCGCTCCCGGCCGATCTCTACCCAGGTGGGGCGACGGTCACCGGGTCCCGGCGCCGAACATCGGGTGACAATTCGCACCCCGGCCGGTCGTACGCGAACGGGCCCGCGCCGTGGTGCGACGGCGCGGGCCCGTGGTTCGTGGTTCGTGGTGCGGGAGGTCAGCCCTGGCGGACGGCCTCGCCCTCGATCTCGATCTTGATCTTCTTGCCGACCAGGACGCCACCGGTCTCCAGGGCGACGTTCCAGGTCAGACCGAAGTCCTCACGGTCGATCTCGGTGCTGGCGGTGAAGCCGAAGACGTCGGTGCCGAACGGGGTGCGGCCCACGCCCTCGAACTCGACCTCCAGGTCGACCGGCCGGGTGACGCCCTTGATGGTCAGTTCGCCGGAGAGGACGAACTCGTTGCCGTCGCGGGACTTCACCCCGGTGCTGCGGTACTCCAGGGTCGGGAACGCCTCGGCGTCCAGGAACTCGGGGCTGCGCAGGTGCGCGTCCCGGTCGGCCTGCTTGGTGTCGATGCTGGCCGCCTGGATGGTGGCGGTCACCGAGGACTGCATGGGGTCCTCGGCGACGGTGACGGTGGCGGTCGCGTCGGCGAACTCGCCGCGGACCTTGCTGACCATCATGTGCCGGGCGACGAAGCCGACCCGCTTGTGCGCGGCGTCCAGCAGGTAGGTGCCGGCCGCCGGGATGGTGAGGCCGCCCCACTCGCGGGTAACCGATCCGGTGCTGCTGGTCATGGTGCTGTCCTCCAGGGAAGTTTGTTTAGTAGCCCAACGGCTGACGTAGCAACTATAGCCACAGCAATATTCCCCCTGTCAAGTACTGCTAGGATGGCTTCGTGGACCAGAACGCGTTCGACGACCCCCGGATCACCGCCGTCGGCCTCCTCGTGGAGGCACACGCCGGCCTGTTCGCCCGGTTCGCCGCCCAGTACGAGGAACACGGCCTCTCCCCGGTGGAGTTCGAGGTGCTGACCCGGCTCGTCCGTTCGCCCGGGAACCAGCTGCGGATGACCGACCTCGCGGCCCAGACCTCGCTCTCCACCAGCGGTGTCACCCGGGTGGTGGACCGGATGGAACGTGACGGACTGCTCCGCCGCCGGGCCTGCCCCTCCGACCGCCGCAGCTCGTACGCGGTGGTCACCCGGGCCGGCATGGAACGACTCGAGGAGACCCTGCCCGGGCACCTGCAGATCATCGAGCAGTGGTTCACCGGCCAGTTGGCGCCGGCCGCGCTCGACGCCCTGCTCGACGGCCTCCGCCGGGTCCGGGACGCGGTCCACCCGGGCGCGACCGCCGGCAGCACCGATCCCGCCCCGACCGACGAGTCCACCTGCCCGAAGCCCTGAACCCCGGCCCCGCGGCACCCCACGTCGACCGACGGACCGCCAACGGGCGGCGCGGTGAAGCGGCGGACCGGGAACCGGCAGAAGGACCGGCAGAACTCACCGGCCGGCGGCGAATAGCGTCCCGAAACCGACAAATCAGCCCAGCGGGGGCGGATAGGCTACCGAGCAGCGGGGGAGCACCGGGGGGTGCCGGCGCGAGCGATGAGCGAGGGGCAACACCAGGGGGCTTCTTCGCTCGCGCCACCCCCCGCTCTCACTTCCGGGCGACGCCTCCACCGGGCCCGCCGGCCCGCCGCGCCATCAGGGCGTAGAGCAACCCCTCCTCGTGCGGCAGCAGGGTGATCCCACCCGTCCGCCGGACCCGGTCCAGCCGGTCCAGCACCGTCACGTCGGCGGTGCTCGCGGCCAGACCCACCAGCGCCTCGACGACGTCCCGCCGGTCCTGGCCGTCGACCCCCGCCTCGGCCGCCGCCGCGAACCACTCGGCCGCCAACTCCCGGTCCCCCTGGTGCAACGCGAGCTGACCCTCGATCAGCGCGCAGACCGTCACCTCCGGCCGGTCGCCGTCGCCACCCGGCCCGCGCGCCCCGCCGGCCCGTAGCTCGGCCACCACCTCCATCGCCTCGGCGGAACGGCCGGCCTGCGCCAACGCCAGTCCCACCGTGCCGAGCACCCGGCGCCGATGCCCCGGGTCGCCCAGTCCGGCCAGCGCCGTCGCCACCCGGCGACCCTGCTCCGCCGCGTCCGCGTACCGGCCCTCCAGGCGGGTCACCTCCGCCAGGTTCGCCCGGGCGAGCAACCGCAGGCGCTGCTGCCCGGACTGCGCGGCCAGCCGGTCGACCCTGGCCAGCCGTCGCCGGGCACCCGCCAGGTCACCCACCCGGACGTCGTGCCAGGCCAGGTTGTTCTGGGCCACCGCGACGTCCCGGGTACGACCGTGCCGGGTCGCCAGCTCCAGGACCGCCTCCGCCTGCTCGCGGGCTTCCTCGTGCCCGCCGGTCGCCTGCAACAGTGCGCAGAGCACCGTCCGCGCCGACACCTCCCCGGTCACCTCACCCGCGTCCCGGAACACGGCCAACGCCGTGCGCGCCGCCGGCAACTCCTCGGCACCCGCCCCGTGCTCGGCGGCCAGCCGGGCCACCCCCAGCAACGCCCACGCCCGCAGCACCGGATCCGCGGCGGCGGTACGCGGATCCGCCAGCAGCCGGCGCAGCCACTGCCGCCCCGACACGTCCCGACCACGCAGCCGCCACCAGCGGGGCAGCGCCGCCGCCAGCCTCAGCGCGGTGACCGGCTCGTCGACGGCGGCGTGGGTCAGGGCGGCGATGATGTCGCCGGTCGACTCGTCCAGCAGGTGCGCCGCCCCGGGCAGGTCCACCCCGAGCAGGTCCGGCGCGGTCCGGGTCACCAGGGCGGCGACGACCCGGGCGTGCCGGCGTCGTACGCCGGTCAGCTCCCCCTCGCCGGCCGCCTGCTCGGTGGCGAAGTCGCGGACCGCGTCGAGCAGCCGGAACCGCAACGGGCCGGTGCCCCGGACGCTGAGCAGGCCGAGCTCGCGCAGCCGGTCGAGCACCGGCACCGGGTCGACGGCTTCCTGCCCGTCGACGCCCTCGGCGAGCAGGTCCTCGGCCAGCTCCACCGACCAGCGGTTGCGGAAGGCGGAGAGCCGGCGCAGCGCCGCCCGCTCGTCCGGCGCGAGCAGCCGGTAACTGGCCGCGACCGCCTCCCGCAGGGTCACCGCGCCCGCCGCCCGGTCGGACGCGTCCCAGGTCGGCTGGCCGCCGGGGGCGGTGGCGAGGTCGAGCACCCGGTCGCCGTACCGGTCGAGGAGTTCGGTGACGTCGAGGATCCGGCCGCGCGCGGCCATCAGCTCGATCGCCAGCGGCAGCCCACCGAGCCGGCGCACCAGCGCCACCAGGGCGGGCAGCTCGGCGGGGGTCGGCGGGTCGCGGCGGGCCTGGGCGAGCCGGACGGTGAAGAGCATGGCCGCGGGCCAGCGCGCCAAAGCCGCCGGGTCGGACAGCTCGGTCCCGGCCGGCGGCACGTCGAGCGGCGCGACCGGCCAGACCCGCTCGCCGGGCACGCCCACCGGATGCCGACCGGTGACCAGCACCCGCAGCGTGGGGGCCGCCGCCACCAACCGGTGCAGCGCCTCGGCCACCGGCCCGGGGGCACGTTCGACGGCGTCCACCACCAGCAGCGCCGGCCGTCCGGCGAACCGGCCGGGCAGCTCGTGCGGACGGGTCACCCCGAACACCGCGGCACAGGTGGCGAGCACGTCCGCCGGGTCGGATTCCTCCCCCACCAGCACCCCGGCGACACCGGCGGGATGGCCGGCGGCGACGGTGTGCGCCACCGCCAGGGCCAGCGCGGTCTTGCCGACCCCGGCCAGCCCGACCAGGCTCACCACGGGCGGGTCGGCGGTGAGCAGCCCGGCGAGTTCGGCGACGTCCCGGTCCCGGCCGACCAGCGGGACCGGCGGCGGGAGCGCGATCGGCGTACCGGTGGGGGTGCCGGCGGGGCCGGTGACCGGGAGCTGCCGGGCGGCCTCGTGGTGCGGCGCCTCCGGGGCGGTGGCCGGGGCTGCCCGGCGGCCTCGTGGGGCGGCGCGGTGGCGGCCGGCCGGGCCGCGGCGCGGAAGGCGGCGCGGGCCCCGCCGGTCAGCGCCAGGGCGTCGGCGAGCAGCTCGACGGTGGTGCGCTGGGGTCGCGCGGCACGACCCCGCTCCAGATCACGGACGGTCCGCACGCCGACGCCCGCCCGGGAGGCCAGCTCGGCCTGGGTCAGACCGGCCGTACGCCGGTGCCCCCGCAGCAGATCGGCCAGTCCGGTACGGCCGATCGGGCTCCGCGAACGATCATGATCCGGAGTCATGGGCCCGAAGAGTACGGATCGGGTCCGACGATCGGCAGCACAGCGTCGGCCAACCGACGGCCGGCTGCGGATATCCGACAGCGGCTGCCGCGACGCGGGTGTTAAGCAGGGCCCCCTGCTCTACCGGAGGCGTTAACAGGGGGCCCCTCCTTACTCAGACCCCGAGGTCGCGGGCGATGATCATGCGCTGCACCTCGCTGGTGCCCTCGCCGATCTCCAGGATCTTGGAGTCCCGCCAGAAGCGGGCCACCGGGTACTCGTTCATGAAGCCGTAGCCGCCGTGGATCTGGGTGGCCTCGCGGGCGTTGTCCACGGCGATGGTGCTGGCGTGCAGCTTGGCGATGGCGGCCTGCCGCTTGAACGGCTCACCGGCGAGCATCCGGGCCGCCGCGTCGTAGTAGGCCAGCCGCGCGGTGTGCGCCTTCAGCTCCATGTCGGCGATCTTGAACTGGATCGCCTGGTAGTTGCCGATCGGCTGGCCGAAGGCGTGCCGCTCCTTGGCGTACTTGATCGACTCGTCGACGCAGCCCTGGGCGAGGCCCACGGCCAGGGCGGCGATGGCGATCCGCCCCTCGTCGAGGATGCGCAGGAACTGGGCGAAGCCCCGGCCGCGCTCGCCGAGCAGGTTCGCCGCCGGGACCCGGCAGTCGTCGAAGGTCAGCTCGTGGGTGTCCGAGGCGTTCCAGCCGACCTTCGAGTACGCCGGCGCGACCGTGAAGCCGGGCGTCCCCGACGGCACGATGATGGTGGAGAGCTCCTTCGAGCCGTCCGGCCGGGTGCCGGTGACCGCGGTGACGGTGACCAGGGCGGTGATGTCGGTGCCGGAGTTGGTGATGAACGCCTTCGACCCGTTGATCACCCACTCGCCGGTCGTCTCGTCCAGCACGGCACGGGTCTGGGTGCCACCGGCGTCCGACCCGGTGCCCGGCTCGGTCAGCCCGAAGCCGGCGAGCGCCTCACCGCTGAGCAGCTTGGGCAGCCACTGCGCCTGCTGCTCCGGAGTGCCGAACCGGTAGATCGGCATCGCGCCGAGGGAGACCGCCGCCTCCAGCGTGATCGCGATGCTGGAGTCGACCCGGGCCAACTCCTCCAGGGCCAGGCAGAGCGCGAAGTAGTCGCCGCCCATGCCGCCGTGCTCCTCCGGGAAGGGCAGGCCGAACAGCCCCATCTTGCCCATCTGCCGGACCATCTCGTACGGGAAGGTGTGCTTCTCGTAGTGCTCGGCGATGGTCGGGGCGACCACCTCGCGGGCGAATTCCCGCACGCTCTCCCGCAGCGCCTCTTGTTCCTCGCTGAGCCGGAAGTCCATCGGTTCCTCCTGTCAAGGACGGCTCCGCCGGTCGCTCGTGACGCCGGAGGATCGCTGGGTCTGTTCGCGGTGCCGAGCGGTGGCGGTCCCGCGGGATCGCGGTCCGGTCAGACCGGGGTGACGCCGTGCCGGCGCCGGGAGAAGTGCCGGTCCTTGGTGCGGGCGGCGGTGAACCGGCGGACCAGTTCGGCGCGCAGCTCGTGCGGCTCGACGATCGCGTCGATCACCAGCTCGCTGGCGAGCCGGACGACGTCGATGTCCCGCTCGTACTCCTCGCGCTTCGCGGCGACGAAGGCGGCCCGCTCGGCCTCGTCCTCGATCGCGGCGATCTTGTTGGCGTAGACGGCGTTGACCGCGGCCTCCGCGCCCATCACCGCGATCTTCGCGGTGGGCAGCGCGATCGTCGCGTCCGGCTCGAAGCCGGGCCCGGCCATCGCATAGAGGCCGGCACCGTACGCCTTGCGGACCACCACGCAGATCTTGGGTACGGTCGCCTCGGAGATCGCGGTGATCATCTTGGCGCCGTGCCGGATGATGCCCTGCTTCTCCACCGCGCTACCGACCATGAACCCGGGCACGTCGCTCAGGAAGAGCAGCGGCACGTTGAACGCGTCGCAGAGCTGCACGAACCGGGTCGCCTTGTCGGCCGAGTCGACGAAGAGCACGCCGCCCTTGAACATCGAGTTGTTGCCGACCACGCCGACGACCTCGCCGTTCAGCCGGCCGAAGCCGATGGTCAGCTCCTTGGCCCAGAGCGCCTGGATCTCGAAGAAGGAGCCCTCGTCGAGCAGGCCCTTGACGTACCGGCGCATGTCGAACGCCTGCCGCTCGCTGGCCGGGACCAGCGCGGCCAGGTCGACCTTCTCGGACGCCGGCACCGGCGCGACGGCCGGCGGCTGCTGCTGCCAGTTGCCCGGCAGGTACGACAGGTAGGTCTTCACCACGTCGAGCGCGTCGGCCTCGGTCTTGCAGAGGAAGTGCCCGACGCCGGACTCGGCGCAGTGCACCTTGGCCCCGCCCATCGCCTCCAGGGTGGTCTTCTCCCCGGTGACCATCTCGACCATCCGGTCGGAGCCGAGATACATGCTGGCGTTGCCGTCCACCATGGCCACCACGTCGCAGAACGCCGGGATGTACGCCCCGCCCGCGGCGCTCGGCCCGAACAGCGCGCAGACCTGCGGGATCGAGCCGGAGGCGCGGACCTGGTTCCAGAAGATCTTGCCGGCGCCGCGCCGACCGGGGAAGAGGTCGACCTGGTCGGTGATCCGGGCACCGGCCGAGTCGACCAGGTAGACCATCGGCACGCCGGTCGAGTAGGCCCGCTCGATGATCCGGATGATCTTCTCGACGGTACGCGCGCCCCAACTGCCGGCCTTGACCGTGGAGTCGTTCGCCATCAGGCAGACCGGCCGGCCGTCGATGGTGGCGGTGCCGGTGACCACGCCGTCGGCGGGGAGGCCCTCGGCCATCGCGTTGGCATAGAGGCCGTCCTCGACGAAGGAGCCCTCGTCGACCAGGAGCGAGACCCGCTCGCGGGCGAAGAGCTTGCCCTTGGCGGCGTTCGCCGCGTGGTACTTGTCCGCACCACCGGCCCGGGCCCGCTTACGCAGCTGCTCCAGTGCCTCACCGTCGAGCGTCACGCCGACTCCCTCGCCATGGACCGCCTCGTGAGCGGACCAACTGACCTGAACGATCGTTAGGTTAACGTATCGCACGATGGTCCGGCGACCCCCCGGCTGCGGGCAGGGTCGGACCTTCCCCCCGAGAACCACGGAACCTGCGGCCGCTGCTGTGCGCCCTTCCGACGTGACACTTGCTGAGAGTAGGACCGATGTGTGGCGAACATCAGGCGAGCAGTGGGACTTCGACGTCGTCTACCGCCGGCAGTGGGGTCCGCTGGTCCGCTTCGCCTACGTGACCACGGAATCGCTGGCTCACGCTGAGGAGGTCGTACAGGACGTCTTCGTGCAGCTCTACCGGCACCGGGACACCGTGGAGCGTCCCGAGGCGTGGTTACGCCACGCGGTGGCGAACCGGGTGACCTCCTGGGTACGGCGGCGCCAGGTGGAACGCCGTCACCGGCAACAGCTCGGGGCAGCGACCCACGTGCCCGCGGTGACGCTGGAATTCGTCGCGATGCTGGCCCCCCTGTCCCCGCGTCAACGCGCGGCTCTGTTCCTCCGCTACCACGAGGATCTCTCCGAGCAGGAGATCGCCACCGTGCTCGGCTGCCGGCCGGGCACCGTCAAGTCGCTGATCAACCGTGCCCTGGCACGACTGCGCGAAAGGCTGAACCACAATGCGTGATCTCGACCGGAAGCTGAGCGACGAGTTCAGCCACGCGCTGGCCGACCTGCCCACCGAGGCACCTCCCGTCGGTGCCGTGAAGCTGTTGGCAGGCAACCCGGCACCCGGCCGGCGCGGGCTGGCCGGACGTCGGCTGCTGGCCGGCTTCGCGGTGGCCACCGCGGTGGTCGCGGGCGTCGTGGTGGCTCCGTCCGTTCTCCCGCTCGGGGGTGACGGGCCGAGCAGTTCGGCTGCGGCCGCCGTGCTGAACAGCACGGCGGCGGCTGCCGAACGGGCGCCGGCCCCGCCGGTGCCAGGACCCGACCAGTTCGTCTACTACCGGGAGATCGGCGCGCAGCGCGGCTGCGGACTGAGCTACGAACTGTGGCAGGCCGCCGACGGCAAGCGGGCGGGCCGGGTGGTGCGAGCGGACGGGGTCAAGGTACCCGGTCCCGACTGGCACGGCGATCCGGCCGTCCTGCCCGCGCAGAAGGGCTGCCGGAAGATGGCCCTCGACGAACCGGTCAACGCGGCGAGCAGGGGCGACTGGGACACCCCGACCGCGGCGTTCGTCGCCGAACTACCCACCGGCCCCGGGGCGCTGTACGAGCGGGCGCTCCGTGACGCGACCGCCGCCGGCTCCGAGGAGAAGGACCAGCGGACCTTCGAATACCTGGCGGCCCTGCTCTGGAGTGGTTCCCCCTACCTCACGCCGCAGCTGAGGGCGACCGTCATGCGGGCGCTGTCCCGGGTTCCCGGGATCCAGAAGCACGGGTCCGAGACCGACGCGTTGGGTCGCCGGGGGATCGCCATCGGTGGTCCACTGAGCGGCGACTACCGGCTGATCCTGGACCCACGCAGCGGGCAACTCCTCGGCACTGCCGGCGCCCTCTCCGTGGTCCGCACGACGAGCGTGGTGGACAGCACCACCGAACGCCCCACCCGCTGACGGGTCGCCGACGACGGTACGGCGGTCATGACTGTCGTACCGTCGTCGGCGCTCCCGCCAGGGTCAGGCGGGCAGCGGGGTGAGCCGGGTGCGGGGGCCGGCCCGCAGCACACCGGAGGGCAGCTTCTTGCCGACCAGCTCCTCGGCCAGCTCGGCCGCCTCGATCAGGGCGTTCAGGTCGATGCCGGTGTCGATGCCCATGTCGTGCAGCATGTGCACCGCCTCCTCGGTGGCCAGGTTGCCGCTCGCCCCGGGGGCGTAGGGGCAGCCGCCGAGACCGCCGACGCTGGCGTCGAACTCGGTGATCCCCAGCTCCATCGCGGTCAGCATGTTGGCCAGGGCGGTGCCCCGGGTGTTGTGGAAGTGCAGCAGCACCGGGACCTGGGCGTTGCGGTCACGGACCGCGGTGACGAGTTCCCGGACCCGCCGGGGCGTACCCATGCCGGTGGTGTCGCCGAACGCGACCCGGTCCGCGCCGTCGCGGACCACGCGGTCGACGATCCCGGCGACCCGCTGCGGGTCCACGTCCCCCTCGTACGGGCAGCCGAAGCTGGTCGCCACGATCACCTCGGCCCGGGCGCCCGCGCCGTGCAGCAGGTCGATCAGCTCGGCGATGTCGTCGAGCGACTCGTCGGTGGAGCGGTTCACGTTGCGCCGGTTGTGCGTGTCGCTGGCCGAGACCACCACCTCGATCTCGGTGAACCCGGCGGTCAGGGCCCGCTGCGCGCCCCGGGTGTTCGGCACCAGCGCCGAATAGCGCACGCCGTCGACCTTCGTGGCCCGCTGCCACACCTCGTCCGCGTCCGCCATCTGCGGGATCGCCTTCGGGTGCACGAACGACACCGCCTCGATCCGCCGCACGCCGGTACGCGACAGCGCGTCGAGCAGCCGCACCTTGGCGTCGGTGGGGATGGGCTCCTCGTTCTGGAGTCCGTCCCGCGGCCCGACCTCCCGGATCGACACCGAACCTGGCATGTCCGCCATAAGGGGTCACCTCACTGTGACGGTGGTACGTGATTGGGTTTTCCCAGCATCCCACCCGGCCCGGGCCGGCCGGTGATCAGCGCATCCGGCCCACGATGCCGGTGTCGTAGTCGCCGGAGAGGAACTCGTCGTTCTCCAGCAGCTCGGCGAAGAACGGCAGGTTGCACTTCGGGCCGGCGATCTCGAACCCGGCGACCGCCGCCCGGGCGCGGTCCAGCGCCTCCGCGCGGGTCGCCCCGCTGACGATCAGCTTGGCCATCAGGCTGTCGTAGAACGGGGTGACCGTGTTGCCGGCGACATAGCCGGAGTCGACCCGTACGCCCTCGCCCGTGGGCTCGTTCCAGGTGGCGATCACACCCGGGCCGGGGAGGAAGCGCTTCGGGTCCTCGGCGTTGATCCGCAGCTCGATGGCGTGGCCGCGCGGGGTGAGCGCGTCCGGGTCGAAGGTCGGGGCCAGGCCCGCCGCCACCCGCAACTGCTCCTCGACCAGGTCGACGCCGTAGACGTACTCGGTGACCGGGTGCTCGACCTGGAGCCGGGTGTTCATCTCCAGGAAGAAGAACTCGCCGGTTTCGGGATCGAGGAGGCACTCCACGGTGCCGGCGTTGCGGTAACCCACCGCCTCACCGGCGCGCACGGCGGCGGCCAGGAAGCGCGACCGCAGCTCCGGGGAGACCGCCGGGGAGGGCGACTCCTCCACCAGCTTCTGGTTGCGGCGCTGCACCGAGCACTCGCGTTCGCCCAGCGCCACCACCCGGCCGTCGGCCAGGCCGAGGATCTGCACCTCGACGTGGCGTACCCGGGGGAAGTAGCGCTCGATCAGCACCGAGCCGTCACCGAACATCCGCTCGGCGAACGCGCGGACCTTGTCGTACTCGGTGCGCAGCGCGGCCTCGTCGGTGGCCACGCCCATGCCCATGCCGCCGCCACCGGCCGCGGCCTTAACCATCACCGGGTAGCCGATCCCGGCCGCGGCGGCGACCGCCGCGGCCACGTCGGCCGCCGGGTCCGTGGTGCCCGGCGCGACGGGCACCCCGGCCGCCGCCATCAGGTTCCGCGCGTTGATCTTGTCGCCCATCGCGGTGATCGCGTCCGCGCCGGGCCCCACCCAGATCAGGCCACTCGCCTCGACGGTACGCGCGAACTCCGCGTTCTCCGACAGGAAGCCGTAGCCGGGGTGGATCGCCTGCGCGCCGGTCTGCTTCGCGGCGGCGATGATCGCCTCGACGTTCCGGTAGCTCGACGCGGGGTTGGCCGGTCCGACGCAGACCGCCTCGTCGGCCTCGGTGACGAACGGCAGCCCCGCGTCGGCCTCCGAGTGCACCGCGATCGCCCGGATGCCGAGCCGTTTCGCGGTCCGGATGATCCGGCGGGCGATCTCGCCCCGATTGGCGACCAGCACCGACTCAATCATGTTCTGCAAGGAAGGGCCCCTTCTCCACGCCTCGTGCACACCCGGGGTCCCTTCTTAACATGCGTTAAGGCGCGGGCGGCGTGTCAGGTGGGGTCGGTGGGGGCCAGCAGGGCGGCGAGGGTGGCCGCCCGCAGCAGCTCGGCCCGCCGACGGCGGTCCACCTCGCCGCCGAGGAACGGGGTGGAGTTCATCAGACCGAACGCGGCGTGGGCGAGCACCCGCGCCTCGCCGTCCGGCAGCCCCGGGTGCAGCGCGGTCAGCACGGTGACCCACTCCTCGACGTAGAGCCGCTGGAGCTTGCGGATCCGGCGGCGCGGCTCGTCGGGGAGGCGGTCCAGCTCGTGCAGGTGCAGGGCGATCACCGCCGGGTTGGCCAGCGAGAAGTCGACGTGGAAGTCGATCAGCGACTCCAGCGCGGCGCGCGGGTCGCCCGGATGGTCGCCGGCGCGCTCACCGCCACCGGCGAGCAGCCCCTCACTGACCGGGATCAGCGCGGCGGCCAGCATCGCCTCCTTGCCGGCGAAGTGGTGGTAGAGCGCCGGACCGGTGACGCCGGCAGCCGCCCCGATGTCGTCCATCGACACGCCGTGGTAGCCACGGGCGGCGAAGAGGCCGACCGCGATCTCCAGGATCTCGTCCCGCCGGGAGCGCCGTCGACCCGCACCCGTCACTGCGTTCGCTCCGCCCCGCGCCTGCTGTTCCACCGCCACGCCGGCAAGCCTAGACCTCGCGCCCGCCCAGTTGGAGCCTCGGTTACCCGCCGGTCGCCTCCGCACGCCGCCGTCCCCGGTCGGTCCGCGCGGGTCAGCCGGCCCGCTGGCTCAGGCCGGAGAGCCGCAGGGCGAGCCGCCGCCGGGCCGGCGGCACCGCCGAGACGGTACGCAGCAGCAGGTCGCGCACGGGTCGGGCGGCCGGCGGCAGGGTGGCGAGCCGGGTCAGCCGGTCGGCGAAGCCGGCGACCTCCTCGGCGCGGGGCCGGCGCGCGGCGGCCCAGTCGTCGAGCAGCTGCTCCGGACCGCCGTCGCGTACGTCGGCCAGGGTGTCGCCGAGGGTGACCGCGTCGCAGATGCCCAGGTTCATCCCCTGCCCGCCGGCGGGACTGTGCACGTGCGCGGCGTCGCCGGCCAGCAGCACCGGACCGGACCGGAACGTCCCGGCGACCCGGTGGTGAATGCGGAACCGGGAGGCCCAGAGCAGTTCGGTCAGTCGGTCCGGCCGGCGGGCCGGGCCGCGCTCGTCGAGCAGGGCCTGGAACGTGGCGAGGTCCGGTTCGGCGGGCGCGTCGGCCACCGTGGCGACGAGGCGGACCAGGCCGTCCGGCAGGGGCGCCCAGACCAGCGGTCCCTGCCGGGCCATGAAGAGGGAGACCTGGTCGCGGGGGAGCGCGCTGTCCACCCGGACGTCGGCGAGCAGGAACGACTCGCCCCGGTCGGCCGGCCCGCCGAACGGGATGCCGGCCAGCTCACGGACGGTGCTGTGCATGCCGTCCGCGCCGACCACCCAGCGGGCCCGGACCGTCTCCCCGCCGGCGAAGCGGGCCGTGGCGCCGGCCTCGTCGCGCGTCAGGCCGGTCATCTCGTACGGCCGCAGCACCCGGCCGCCGAGCGTCGTCAGCCGCGCGGTGAGCACCGCCTCGGTCTCCGCCTGGGAGACCAGCAGTGCGTACGGGTGGCGGGAGGGCAGCGCGGTGAAGGGGACGCTGAGCAGCGTCCGGTCCCGGTCGCGGACGGTGAACCCCGGCGCGGGCAGTCCCCGGGCCACCAGCGGCGCGGCGGCCCCGATCCGGTCCAGCACCTCCAGGGTGTACGCGTGCACGACGGCGGCGCGGGAGGTCTCCGCCGGTCGGTCCCGCCGGTCGACGACGGTCACCTCGACGCCGCGCCGGGCCAGGGTCACGGCGACGGCCAGGCCGGTCGGGCCGGCTCCCACCACGAGGACGTCGGTGCGTTCGGGCAGCATGGCCCACCTCCACAGGTCAACAATTGTTTGCCAACACTTGTTGGCAACGTTAGGCGCGTCCCGCCGTCAATGTCAACGCTTGTTGGCCTACAGTCGTGGACATGACCGATGCCGCACCCCGCGTCCGCCGCTCCGACGCCACCCGGGCCGAGATCCTGCGGGCCGCCCGCGAGCGGTTCGCCGCCGACGGGTACGAGCGGGCCACCATCCGCGCCATCGCCGCCGACGCCCGGATCGACCCGTCGATGGTGATGCGCTACTACGGCAGCAAGGAGGGGCTCTTCGCCGCCGCCGCCGAGTTCGACCTGCGGCTACCCGCGCTGGCCGAGGTGCCCACCGACCGGCTCGGCGAGGTGCTGGTCCGGCACTTCCTGGACCGCTGGGAGGGAGACGAGACCCTCGCCGCACTGCTCCGTACGGCCAGCACCAACCCGGTCGCCGCCCAGCGGATGCGCGACATCTTCGCCGGTCAGCTCGGTACGGCCGTGGCCCGGCTCGACCCCGACCCGGTGACCGCCGCCCGACGGGCCGGCCTGGTGGCCAGCCAGATCCTGGGGCTGGCCCTCACCCGGTGGATCGTCGCCCTGCCCCCGCTGGCCGAGGCACCCGCCGCCGAGCTGGTCGCCTGGGTCGCCCCCACCGTCCAGCGCTACCTCACCGCCCCCGCCCCCACGGTCGGAACGGCGACGGCCGTGGGCACCCGGAGGTGACCACGGCCGTCGGAGGCGTGGGAAGGCGTCAGCGGGCGAGGCCGCCCGGCTGGTCGCCCTTCACGACGGGGGCCCGGACCAGGTTGCCCCACTCGGTCCACGAGCCGTCGTAGTTGCGCACCTGCGGGTAGCCCAGCAGGTGGTGCAGCACGAACCAGGTGTGGCTGGACCGCTCCCCGATCCGGCAGTACGCCACCACGTCGTCCGACGGGCTCAGCCCGAGCTGGTCGGCGTAGATGGCGCGCAGCTCCTCGGCCGACTTGAAGGTGCCGTCGTCGTTCGCGGCGGACTTCCACGGCTTGCTCACCGCGCCCGGGATGTGCCCGCCGCGCAGCGCGCCCTCCTGCGGGTAGTCCGGCATGTGCAGCATCTCGCCGGTGTACTCACCCGGCGAACGGACGTCGACCAGCGGACGACCGGCGGCGACGTGCGCCATGACCTGCTCCCGGTACGCCCGGATCGGCGCGTCGTTCCGCTGCGGCACCGGGTAGTCGGCGCGGGGCCGGGTCGCCTTCTCCCGGGTCAGCTCCCGCCCCTCGGCGATCCACTTCTGCCGGCCGCCATCGAGCAGCCGCACGTCGGCGTGGCCGAAGAGGGAGAAGACCCAGAGGGCGTACGCGGCCCACCAGTTGAAGTTGTCGCCGTAGAAGACGACGGTGTCGTTCCGGCCGATGCCCTTCGCGGCGCACAGCTCGGCGAAGCTCTTCGCGTCCAGGTAGTCGCGGGTGACCTGGTCGTTCAGCTCGGTGTGCCAGTCCACCTTGACGGCACCTGGGATGTGCCCGGTGTCATAGAGCAGCACGTCCTCGTCGGACTCCACCACGACGAGGCCCTCGTCGCCCAGGTGCTCGGCCAGCCACTCGGTGGTGACCAGCCGCTGCGGGTCGGCGTACGACTGGAGGCGGGGATTCGGATCGCTCGGCACAGGCATGATCCCCAAGGTACGCCCGCCGGCCGGGCCGACGGTCGGGCACCGGAAATCGGGTGCCACGGATGTGGCGACCGGCACAGCGGGCGTCCGGTGCCTCAGGCGCGGCGGTGGACCAGCCGGCCGGCTACCACGGTGGCCAGGCAGCTCCCGTCGCCGGCGAAGACCGCCAGGTCGGCCCGGTCGCCGGCGCGCAGCGCGGGCGGTCGGACCCGGTCCAGCACCGCGACGTCGTTGCGACCGGCGGCGGCCCGCAGTTCCGGGTCGGTGACGTGGGCGGCGAGCACGGCGGTCGCGCCGAGCCGGAACAGGGCGTGCACCCGCTCGCGTGCGGTCGGGGCCGGCGGCAACGGCCCGTCGTGCACCAGCGCCGGCCCGAGGGTGCCGGCCCACCGCCGCACCCGCACCTCGGGGTACGCCGCCGTCAGCTCGGCCGCCGGCGCGACCGCCTCGATCCGGGCACCGGTCACCAGCACGGCGTGGTCGGCGACGGGTGGCGCGTCGAGGGTGTGCCGCAGCAGCGGGGCGGCGTGCAGGGTCCGCACGGTCAGTCGACCAGCGGGCCGAGCACCGGGCGCTTCGCGGTGACCGTGTCGCCGGAGGAACGGCCGGTGAGCCGCCGCTTGATCCAGGGGGCCAGGTGCCGGCCCGCCCAGCGCAGGTCGGCGGCGCGGGCCGCCAGCCAGGGGCTGGGCGCCGGGTGCGGCGGCACCATCAGCCAGTCCTCGTCGCAGCCGACACCGAGCGCGTTCAGCACCTGCCCGGCGACCCGGCGGTGCCCGGCCGCCGACAGGTGCAGGCGGTCGGTGCTCCAGAGCATCGGGTTGAGGAAGGTGTCGTCGGCGAAGAGGTCGACCAGGATCGCGCCGTGCCGCTCGGCGGTCTCACCGACCGCCTTGTTCAGCAGGGCGATCCGGGGAGCCACCAGGCGCTGCCCGGGCAGCCGGGCCATCACGTCGGCGAACCGGAAGAGGATCACGTCGGCCCCGCCGGAACGCAGCCGGGCGACCACGTCGTCGAAGCGGGTGACCAGGGCGTCCGGGTCGAAGGTACGGCGCAGCACGTCGTTGCCGCCGGCGGCGAAGCTGATCAGGTCGGGCTTCATGGCCAGGGCGGCCGGCACCTGTTCGGCCACCACGCCGGGGAAGAGGCGACCGCGGATCGCCAGGTTCGCGTACCCGAAATCGGGGCCGGCCTCGGCGGCGAGCCGGGTGGCGACCAGGTCGGCCCAGCCCCGGTAGCTGCCGTCCGGGTACGCGTCGTCCATGCCCTCGGTGAAGCTGTCCCCCACCGCCACGTAACTGCGCCAGCGCACGTGAGCCTCCCCTGTGACGTCCCGGCAGAACTGCGTCAGCCAGTTTGTCACCGCCACCGGCAGGGGCTACCCGCACCCGCCGTCGGAGGTGGCGGAGGTCATCCCGATCGATGCGGGGGCGGGCCGCACTGGCCCGCCCCCGCAGAGCGTCAACCAGCGACGGCGATGATCTGCATGTCGCTGAACGCGGACGGTTCGGGCTCCTCGCTGATCTTCCGACCGTTCGCACCGATCAGCACCAGGACGTTCCCGGTCAACGAGAGGGCCCGGGCCACGATCGTCCCGTCGGACTGGAAGAAGGCCTGATCCAAGGTGCGGGGGCCGAGGGGGAGGTCGAGCTCCGCACCCGTGCGGGTGTCGAGCACCGCGTCGGCGGTCAACTCGCGCGCCACGTCACCCGCGTCGTCGCCGGGACCCCGGCGGAACAACGCGATCCGGGATCCGTCCGGGGAGAGGCTCGCCACGTCGAAACAGTCGTACTTCGAACTGCCGCCCAGCCCGGGGACGGTCCGGACCACCTTTCCCCCGGCGGTGGTGACGAACACCCGGCCGGTGGATCCGTCCGGGTATGCCAGGTAATGACCGTCTGCCGACGCGAGCGGGTGGCAGCCCTCCTGCTTCCAGCTCAGCTTCGTGAAGTTGCCGGTGCGGACGTCGAGGTTGCCGCGCGTGATGTCGCCCCGCCCGGTCATGTCGTTGAGTGCGACGCTCAGTGTCTTCCCGTCCGGGTGCCAGGTCGGCCCCCAGCAGAGGCCGTCCACGTCGCTGTGCAGCTTGCGCCGGTTCGACCCGTCGACGTCCGCCACCCAGAGCGTGGCGTCCCGGTCGACCCAGGCCACCCGCTCGCCGTCCGGCGACACGGCCGCGTTCGCCCAGGCCGAACTGGTCGGCATGCTGAGCAGGGACACCGGCGCGCCGCCCGGCGTCCAGGAACGCAGCCGGGTGTCGCCGACATCCTGGGTGCCGGGCGCCGCCCCGTAGAAGACCCGGCCGATCCGGGCGGCCGGCCCGGACTCCCCGGCATCCGGGGCAGGGCTGCTCGGTCCGGCGCTCGGCTCGGTGCTCGGTGCGCGGGTCGGGGTGGAGTCGGGCCCGGGCGTGGTGCCGGTGATGCTGGGGCCGGCCGGGGCCGGGGGCGGTGAGCCGTTCGGGCGTACCGCGAGGGCGGTGCCGGTGGCGGCGGCGAGCAGCACCAGGGCCGCCGCCGTGGTGGCGACCGTGCGCTGGATGCCGAGCCGCCGGGACGTACGCAGCGCCCGGTCCCGCAGGTCGACCGGGGTGACCTCGTCGGCGAGCCCGGCCAGGTCGGACCGGAGGCGGTCGTGGTTCATCGGGCGCTTCCTTCCAGGACGTACAGCTCGGCGAGTTCCGGGGCGACGGTGCGCAGCCTGGCCAGGGCCTTCGAGGTCTGGCTCTTGACGGTAGTCAAGCGTTGATAGAAGCCAGATTGTGTGCGCGGGCGCTGAAATCCGACACTCGGCAGCCTTCCTGTCAGAGCGACAATAAGCCTATGGTTGATTCATGTCTGACGATCGTTGGGTTCCGCCGACCGTTTTTCTTGCGGTTGACCTCGTCATCCTCACCTTGCGGGAGTCCTGCCTTCATGTGTTGTTGATCGAGCGCGGGGTTGAGCCCTACCAGGGCGCCTTGGCCCTGCCGGGCGGTTTCCTCGGCCACGAGAAGGAAGACCTCGTGGCGGCTGCCCATCGAGAGCTTGCCGAGGAGGCGGGCTTGGGGCCGGATCAGTTGCACCTCGAACAACTTGGCGTCTACGGTGCGCCGGATCGTGACCCCCGAGGGCGGGTGGTCTCCGCGGCTTACCTGGCCATCGCCCCTCGGCTACCTCAGCCGGTCGCCGGCACCGACGCATCCCGGGCGTGGTGGACCCCGGTGGAGCAGGCGTTGTCCGGTGACGCGCAACTCGCCTTCGATCATGAGCAGATCCTGACCGACGGGATCGACCGGGCGCGGGAGAAGTTGGAGCGCTCGGCGCTCGCCACCGCCTTTTGTGGTCCAACCTTCACGATCTCCGAGCTTCAGGACGTCTACGAGGCGGTGTGGGGCGTGCCGCTCGATGCGCGGAACTTCTACCGGAAAGTGCAGAGCGTGGACGGCTTCATCGTCCCCGCCGGGCCGAGTCGCAAGACCGATGGTGGGCGTCCCGCTCGGCTATTCCGTCCCGGGCCCCGCACGACTCTGCACCCTCCGATGATCCGCCCCCTCAGCCAGGCAGACAGGGAGACAGCGTGAGCACGAACAGCGGTCTCGTCGTGATCCTCACGGCGCTGGACCTCGAATACGCAGCGGTCCGCGACCAACTGACCGACCTACGTGTACGGCGGCACCCCGCCGGCACCCGCTTCGAGGTCGGCCGGATCAGTCAAAGCGACTGCCGGGTCGCCTTGGGGCTGGTCGGTAAGGGCAATCATCCGGCCGCGGTGCTCGCCGAGCGGGCGATGGCCGAGTTCTCCCCGGCCGCTGTGCTGTTCGTGGGAGTCGCCGGTGGCCTTTGGCCCAACATCCGACTCGGTGATGTCGTCGTCGCCAGCAAAATCTACGCCTACCACGGCGGCACCAGCGAGGACGACGGTCTGAAGGCCCGACCGAAGGCGTGGGAGATCCCCCACGAGGCCGACCAGATCGCCCACCACGTCGACAGGTCCGCCGCGTGGCGCCGGGGTCTTCCCGTAGGCGCAGCGCCCAAAGTCCACTTCGGGCCGATTGCGGCAGGGGAAGTGGTGCAGGACTCGGGAATCTCGGAACAGGCCCGCTGGATCCGCCAGCACTACAACGACGCCGTAGCGATCGAGATGGAAGCGGCCGGTGTGGCCCAGGCGGGCCATCTCAACCGTGCCCTGCCCGTGGTTGTCGTGCGCGGCATCAGCGACCATGCCGACGGCAGCAAGGCAGCCACGGACGGACAGGACTGGCAACCGAAGGCCGCACGCCACGCCGCCGCCTTCGCCACCGCACTGGCGCGAGAACTCATCATCGACGGGCCGGCCAGCCGAGGCGGCGCGAACCGGGACGGGAGCCCCACGATGCCGACGACCAACCGCAACATCGCCACCGGGAACGCCCACGTCGGAGTGCAAGCTGGACAGATCTACGGCAACGTCACCGTCGGCGCTGGCGCCGATCAGCCGATCGATCTGGCAGCGAGCATCGCAGACCTGCGAACGCACCTCAAGCAGGCCCACCTCGACGGACAGGTGGACGAAGAAACCTACGCCGCGGCCGAGTCGGAACTGGAGACGGCGACGGCATGCGTCTCGGCGGGCACAGCCGAGAAGAAGAGTGGCCTGATGGTCGCGCTCAAGCGGTTGCGGGGCCTGGTAGCCGACGTGTCTGAGCTGGCGGCGCGGCTTGCGGCGATCATCGCCGTGGTGCGGGGCATGTGATGACGACCACGACCACGACCAACGTCGCCCAAGGAGATGCGCACGTCGACGTACAGGCAGGCGTAGTCCACGGTGACGTCAACTTCTACCGGCTGCCGCCAAACCCGAGTCCGGAGGAGCAGTTCGCCTTCGCGCTGAAGTATCTCGACGCGCGAGTTCGTGATCAGGCGCGCGAGCTCATCGAAAAGGCCGTCGCCGGTGGGTATGCGACCACGGAGGTCCAGTTCTACCGGCTGATCGCCCTGTTAAGCGGACGTACCCTGCGCCAACTCGCCCCCGAGGAGCTGGATCGCCTCACCGCCATCTGCGCCAGACTGCCCCATCTCGACGACAATGACGAGTGGACTGCGGGGTTGAAGGTAATCACCCGCCTCCTGACCCCCGTCGGCGCCGCCGAGACGGATCTCGTGGTCAAAGAGATCGACGCGCTAAACCGGCGTCAACGCGACGGGATCTACGGCCACCTCGAAGCGCTACTCGAAGGCGCGATGCAAGAAGAGATGTGGCGGAAGTCCGTCGCCCTGGCGGACTCGCAGCGCACAGCGGCGGACCGATTCAACCGCGTCTGGAAGTTCTTTCATCCCACACCCGCGCAGCCTCGGACCCTTCCGGTGCAACCCGCTGCTGTTGCGCTGCGCGACTGGCTACGCGCCGGCGCCGGCGCGGCCGTGTTCACTCTCGCCGTGGTGCAGATGATCGTGCTGGCGACGGACCGCGGCACGCTCGACCCGTTCCTCGGTCTATTCGCCGCCCTGGTCGGACTGGCCGCGTTTTGCGTTGGTGGGGCGGACCGGTACTACCGCGGAACACGGCTGCGCGCGAAGGAAGCACAGATCCGTCCACCCCAGCAGCGGCGAAGAGAGGCGCCACCGGGAGGCTTCGCCCGCAAGGTGGACCGGCTCTTCGACCGCTACTTCCGCCGGTACGTGCCCGAAGGAACCGACCGAGCCTACTGGCTCGACCAGACGGCGGGGATCCGGCGGCACCTCCGCGACGAGGTGGTCGAGCTCTACCGGGAACAGCGCATCGAGGCCGAACGGGTCGCCTGGCTCGTCCGACACCTGGTGGGAGATGTCCGAGGGCAATGGGAACGAGACACGCTGACGGCGTACCGCCAGCAGCTGCGTAACCCTGCCAGGACCAAGGCCCTCCACGTCGGGGGACTGGCCCTCCTTGCCACGGGGAGCCTCTGGGCCGTTCCTGCCGTCGTGACCAGCGCCCCCTTGTCCGGCACAGGTTGGTTCGTGCTCGCGATGGCGTCCGCGGTGCCGGCGGTGCGCTCGTCGTTTCGGATCGTCGCCGAGCGACGCAGGGTCGCCGACGACCAAGCGGAACGCAACGACAAGGACACGGCCCGCTGGGCGGCATACCACCGGTGGTGCCACAAGCTGTCCGACAAGCCGGCGGACACCGAGATGGCCACCTGGTTGGAAAGCGACCGCAAAGTCCTGGTCGACCAAGCCATGCAGCAATACCGACTCCGCCCCAGCCAGGTAATCGCACACGCCTTCATCGAGGCGCCGGCACCCTCATGCAAAAAGGCTCGCTACCCGCAAGGACCATGGCGGTACTCCCGGTATCGCCTGCTGCTGTTTCTCCTCACCGACGACGGCGTCCGGCAGGTCAACATCGATCTCGACTTCGAAACCTCCGCAAGCCGCACCACCCAACGGCTCAACTACCGTTTCGACGCCGTCGCCGCCGTACGGATCGACGGCATCGCCACCCGACAGCAGACCTTCGAGCTGACTCTGTTCAACGGAGAACCCATCTCAATCCGAGTGAGCGATCCTGACAACGGGACGCTCCAGCACGACGAGAACCCAACCAAGATCGCTGAACTGTCGCTAGTGCCTCGTCTTTGGACGTTGGCCGTGTAATCCGTCGGTTCGGAGGCCGTCTCGGGCAGGCTGTCCCTCTCGCTGTTGTGTGGGAGGTGATGCCGGGTGGGACGACGCCCGGAGGTGTTCGTGCGGGCGCTGTCGATGGCCGAGGGCCAGCGGCTGCAGAAGATCACGCGGACCGCGAAGAACCCGGTCAAGCTGCGCCGGGCGATCGTGGTTCTGATGTCTGGCCAGGGCCAGCCGGCGCCCGACATCGCGTACCTGCTCAAGGCCACCGAGGACTACGTCCGCGACGTGATCCACGCGTTCAACGAGCGGGGGTTCGACGCGCTGGACCCAAAATGGAGAGGGGGCACACCGAACAAGATCAATGAGCAGACCCGCGACTGGATCTGTGTGATCGCCCGGTGTGACCCCCGCTTCCTCGGCCAGCCGTTCTCGACCTGGTCGCTGTCCAAGCTGCGTGACTACCTGATCGCCACTGGCCAGGTGGACACGATCAGCATCGAGACCGTCCGGCGGATCCTGCACGAACGCGGCGTCACCTGGCAGACGTCGAAGACGTGGAAAGCCAGCAACGACCCGGACTTCACCGCCAAGATGCGTCGGGTCCTCGACCTCTACGACCATCCACCGGCCGGCGGCCGGGTCATCTGCGTCGACGAGTTCGGGCCGCTGAACCTGCAGCCCCGGCCGGGCAAAGCCTGGAAACCGCAGGGCAACCCGGTCCGACTCCGGGCGACTTACCACCGTGACCACGGTGTCCGGCACATGATCGCCAGCCTCGACCTGGCCACCGGACGAATCCACTACCGGATCCGGGACCGGAAACGATCGAGCGAGTTCCTCGACTTCCTCAAGACCCTGCGGCGCCGCTGGCCAGGACAGACGCTGCATCTGATCCTGGACAACTTCTCCCCGCACAAGCACCCCACCGTCCGGGCCTGGTGCCAGGCCAACGACGTTGAGCTGGTCTTCCTGCCGACCTACAGCTCCTGGCTGAACTGGATCGAAGCCGAGTTCGCCGCTTTGCGCTACTTCGCCCTCAACGGCACCGACCACCGCACCCACGCCGAGCAGGACACCGTCATCGGCGACTACATCCGCTGGCACAACCAGCGCGCCCGTCCGAAAACGGGATACGCGACCAAGTCCAAGATCCGCCACCCAGATTACCCCTTCAAGGCCGCGTGACGAGGCACTAGACGCTGCCGGGCTCAGTCACACCCTGCACGTCCTCGAAGGCGTCGCCGCCGAAGGCAAGGAATGGGTCAAACACCGACGCGACCGCGCAGACGAAAGGCTTGCCAACCTCGCGAGCGCCATACGCGGGCTGCTCGACTAGGTCAGGGCGGTATCAACACCATTGCCTAGATTGGGTAGGAGTCAACCTATTTGAATGGTGCACCTTCACCGTAGTCAAGCGTTCATAGAAGCCAGATATTGGATATCCCTTCCACCGCCGTCTCGAGCAGCGGTCAGCCGTCGCCCGTCGCCAACTCACCGCCGGCGCAGCCCTTGCTGGCCGCATGGACTGCCGGCCACCGCTTCGCGGGGCGGGCAGGTCCCTGGTCGCGGCGATACCGGGCAACTGGGCGGACCAGCCGAACAGGACTCTCCGAGACGCTGCGGGCGATCTGATCCGCGCGCTCCGATGCCGTCCGCGCTCGCTTGGCTGGCGTACATCGAGGCGCGAGTGTCGTTGCGGGTCCGCGTGCGCGCCGGGCTACGGTGAGTGGCCGACTGAAGTGTGAGGGGCTGTCATGATCCATTGGCCGTCTGCTGCTCGGGACCCGGCGCGGTTTGAGCGCGCGGTGAAGATTCTCATCAAGAAGATCGATCCGCACGCGCAAGGCGTCGACGGCGCCGGGGGCGACGGTGGCCGCGACAGCTACATCCCCAGCCGCTACGTCTCCGGGGATGGCGTGCGAGTCTACGAGGTGAAGTCCTTCACAGGCCGGATGACCGGATCGCGGCGGTCGCAGACCAAGAAGTCGCTGGCAAAGGCCGTCAAGGAGCACTCGCCGTCGGAGTGGGTCCTGATCGTCCCACTTGAGTTCTCGCCAGCGGAAATCGTCTGGTGGGAAAGGCTGGAAGCGCAGTACCCGGACGTCAGGCTGGACCGGTGGTGCATCGACTGGCTCGACGGTCACTTCAACCAAGACGAGGGCCTGCGCCGTTTCCTCGAAGGCGACGAGTACCAAGTCAGCCAACGTCTCGCCGAGCTCAACATGGAGCAGGCGGGGATGGTCAACGGCGTACCTGACTTGTTCCGCCGGCAGCGAACACTTCACACCCGGGCCGCAGAGATGGCGCCTCGGCGATGGGATTGGACGATCTCGACTGATGAGAACTACCAGCAGGTCGAGATCAGGCCTCGTCCCGGCAACGACGCAACCTTCACCGTGCGCGGCAAGTTCGCGTTTCCAGCCGACGACGCCGCAGCCGCCGCTGTTCAGCAAAGTTGGCTGGACGCCCTCGCCTTCGGAGGCTCGGTGACCGTCGAGGAGCGCTTCGTCGAAGACGTGACGATGGTGCTACCGGAGGACCTGCAGGACCTATTTCCTCCCAGCTTTGGGCCCGGGACGGTTCAGTTCAGCTCCCCGCAGGCCGAGTTGGCGACCCCAGTGCTGCTTCACCTCGTTGCCGAGGACAGCGGCGGCAGACAGGTGTGCAGCCTTCCGATCAGCTTCACCACTCGCCTCGCCGGCTCCACGGGCGCGACGACTGTCGGCGCCGACGTGTCGGGTACGGTGACAGCTAATCTGCAGCTGAGCTACACGATGCCGCCGGGCGAGAAGGTGGAAGACGGCTGGCAGGCCCTGGTGGGGCAGTTGAAGCTCGGCTGGGCGAGTCCGGCCGGACACTTGCCGTCGACGCTGCGCCCGATGGCCGAGCTGGTCAAGGCATGCGTCGGTGGCGGCGCGTCGCTGCATGTCTGCCTCGGCAGGCAGCGGCTGGCCAGCCTGCCTGCTCCGATCATGGCCGACTTGGCCGATGTCGCCGACCTCGTCCTGCTCCTCGACGATCTGCAGGAGCACCTTGGGCTGTCAGAGCCGGTACCGGATGATCTGACCGAGCCGGACGTTCAGACGCTCGCGATGGCCTGGTCGGTTCTGTCGACCGGTCACGGTAGCTGGCCGAATGCCGTCCTTAACCACCCTGTGGCCGCCGACGGTGTCAGCGCCTTCATGGAACACCCGCTCTGGTCCAGCGAGCCCGGCGAGCTCGTGCTCAGACACCCTAACCTTGCTGTCAGCCCCGCCGGCATGCAGCTAGAACTCGGTCCTGTGGAGATCCGCTTCCCCCGCGTCGTCGTTAAGAATCGCGCTGAAGTCGAGGCCGCCGCCCGGGCCGGAACCGACGTTGTCGCACAATTCAGGTCCTCCGACGGCTCGTCGCCCGTGGTCAGCTCGCTGCCTGCGGAACCAGACAAAGAACCGTCGATGGGACCGGGCAGCGCGGCGGGCGCATAACCAATAGGCGGATCGGCCAGTCACGCCTACCCTGTGCGACGTGCGGGAACCTTTTCTGACCGGCGAGTCGATGGGTCTCGGCAACCTTCAGATCTACTGGCAGGCGATCGACCAGGAGTTCAAGGCGCTTGACGCCTTGCCTTCCCTGGAGGGGCACCGCCTGCTGTCCGCGCGGGCATTCGACCAGGCGCAGGTAGCCGGTCCTCGCACCTACATGGAGGTGATCAGGTACCTCGGCGTCGCCAGAGATAACCACCTCGCGCTGCTCGCGTTGCTGAAGCATCACGGCGCCACGCTGTGGGCGCCGTGGAGTCTGCTGCGGCCCACCTTCGAGACATCCTTCTACGCCGCATGGCTGCTTGACCCGGACGACGGCCGTGAACGCCGAACCCGGGGGCTTCGATGCGAAGTCAACGACTGCTACCAGCAGCGCAGCCAACGCGCGGCCTTCAAGGTCCTCCCCGAGGTTCGCCACCTCATCGAGAAGGCCGAGAAGGATCTTGACCGAGGCTCACTGAAGACATATCGCGAAGAGGCGGCCAAACTTGGGCGCCCGTGGGACAAGGTGCACCAGAAAGTCAACGTCGCGGATGAGTTGCCCAAGCTGAGCTTCGTCAAGCAGCAGCGCGAGTTCGCTCCGTTTCTGGTAGCAACCTGGCGTCTACTCTCCGGCTTCGAACATGGCCTCGGCTGGGCGCTGCTGAACGGAACCCACCGGAAAGTCGAGGCCGAGGTTCCCGGTGGCTTCACCGTGGAGCTTGTCATCGACGACGAAGCCTTCCTGCTCGCGGCCAAGTCAACGTACTTCCTGCTCCTGTCCGCTTGCCACCTGCTGAAGCGCCGTCACCTGGAACCGATTCGATAGCGACCGCGCCAGGGCCCACAAATTCAGCCGGGTTGCCGAGCCTCCCCGCTTGACGCCGCTTCGCCGCCGGCTTCGGACGAGCAGGGCAGGCAGAGATGGCTAGACCAGACAGCTCTGCAGCCACCCGCTGCCAAACACGGACACGACCTGTCGGGGTGTCCTGGGGTCAGGTGCGGATTGTGTAGGACGACTGGTACTTCAAAGCGGCGGCCTTCCTGCTCTGGACATGTTCCCACCGATGCCGGTAGACCCAGAGCTCTAGACCCGGCAGGCGATCCCGCACGAACAGATAGATGCGCAGGTAATCCTCCGGGCCGAAAAGCGCGATGGCCGGAACCAGGCCGGTCTGCCCCGCGTAGCCGAGGACCTGGCGGATGGCAGTCCGCCACTGGCTGGCAGGCTCGACCTCGAAGACGGTCGTGGGGTTGGCCACGTCAGCCCGGCCCACCGGTAGAACCACCTCGCAGACGCCGCCGGCCTGGCGAGCCAAGGCAGCGATGTAGGGACCCTCACCTGTCGCGGGCATCCCCTGCGGCCACCGGCCATATACCACGCGGCCGTCGGGCAAGCGCAACGGATTACGAGGAACACCCATACTGCCTCCGCTCGCTGCTTCACTTGCCGCCAGGTGACGTATTTTGGCTACGCGCCAACTAGGCGGTCGGCCTGTGGCCCTCGGCCACGGATCAATCGGGGTCACTGGCGACGAGCAAGTCTCGCCTCGCCCGCCGCAGCACCTCGCGGTACCGGAATTCCGTCGGGCCGCCGCAGCACCATCGGTCACGAAAGTCGCTATGCAGGGCCGGCTGGAGATGCCGACACATCACGCACGCGATCACATCGGGCGCGAGCTGCTTTCCGGCCTGCAGGAAAGCCTGGATGCGAGGTTCGAGCTCGGCCAACACGTCCCCGGGAAGGCTTCGAGACAGAGTGTGCAGCATGTGTAACAGCGCAAGCTGTGCGCACTGCTGCGGCGTCGGCCGCGGCGGTGCAAGCACATTGTGATGATGTAGGCGCGGCAGCGGCTGCTCCCGGATGCGCAGCACGTGTGCCGGCAGCAGCTCCGAACGTCTTCGCAACGCGTCCGCTTTGATCCTGTCTGTGCGCGCTCGGTGCTGGTGAAAGTAGGCGCCGTCGTACTCCACGACGATGTTGCCCGCGCCGAGGCGGAAGAGCATGTCGACGTTGACACGGCCGACCGCCGTAGCGACCGGCGCGTCGCTGATGCCCGGCCCGAGGGCCAGGTCTAGGAGCGTGAAGATCTGCCCCTGCAACTTGGAGCGGCCCGCGCCGCCCTGCAACGCGCAGTGCCCATCACCGCAGGCTGCCTGGTAACGGCCAGTCGGACTTCCCATCGACCTACGCATGCGTGCCACGCTAGGACGCCCGTACGACAGTGCAGTCGCTGTCGTGGTCGAGGTGCTTTGTGCCAAGAGCCAGCCGGGAGCCGTTCGTGTGCCGGTAGGTCCGGGTGCGGCCCGGTGGGTAACCATCGATGGTTGTCGGACGGTCCTCGGCATGGCCCGGACGGTGACGTCCGCCGTACGTCTCGCGGTAACTTTGGTTCGGCAGGGTCGTCTAAATGTGATGGGGTCTACATGCGCGAAGTCGTGCGTCGGTCAGTACGGGCGATCCTGTGGGATGAACGCGATCAGCTCGTGTTGATCAAGAGGACGAAGCCTGGCCAAGCCCCTTACTGGACTGCGCCCGGTGGCGGCCTTGAGCCGACGGACGCATCGCTCGATGCGGCCCTGCGCCGTGAGCTGCGGGAGGAGTTGGGCGCAGAGGCAGAACGGCTCAGCCAGGTGTTCTTGTTCAGCTCGCTGTCGGGCGAGGGAGTGTCCGTACAGTACTTCGTATCCTGCCGGCTCACCCGGGTAGACGAGAGCGCCCGCACGGGCGCGGAGTTCACTGATCCGGGCCGTGGTGGCTATGCCCTGGACCGGGTGGCTGTCGACCGCCTTCCCGAGGTCGATCTGAAGCCTGAGGCCCTGAAGGATTTCATCCTCGCGAACACTGACGCGTTGCTATCGGAGTTCAGCTAAGGCAGGCCAGATCCCTGCGGGTTCGAGCATGAATCGGCGCGCGGCTTGGAACACGTCCTGGGGACGGCTCGCTCCGGCGGTGATCGCCGCGACGGCGCCGATGAGCACTCGGTGCGAGACAATCAGGGCGATGTTTCCTTCGACCGGGTGTCCGAGGACCGTCGCGGCGGCCATCGCCCGTTCGTAAAACGCAGTAAGGCTTTCGCCGCCGGCCAGGGTTGAGTCCGGGTCGCGGAGCCGGTGGGTGCGCCAGGTCTGGTACTCAGATGGGTACTCGTCAGGTCCTTTGCCGAGGACGCAGTCGGGGGCGCGCCACTCGGCGTATAGCGGGTTGGGGGCGGCGAGCGGCACGCCGAGCAGCGCAGCCAGGATCTCCGCGCTTGTGGCGGCGCGCGGATGCGGGCTGGTCAACACGATTGCGGGCCGGACACCGCGGTCACGAAGTACGTGGGCGGTGGCGGCGATCTGTGCCGCGCCGCGCGCGGTGAGGGGCGTGTCGGGTCGGGCATGGGCGTGGGGGATGGTGATTCCGTCGAGGCTGGTTCCGTGGCGGATCCAGAGGGTCGTCATGACAGGTGCCAACCGCCGTCAACGTTGATCGCTTGGCCGGTGATAAATCCCGCTTCTGGGGTGGCCAGGAAGGCGATGGCGGCGGCGACGTCCGAGGGTTGACCCCGTCGCTTGATGCACTGTCGGTCGAGCTGGCGTCGGACCATGGCCTCGTGATCGGGTACGACGCTGTGCTCTGCAGGGACCTCGATCGAGCCGGGCCGCACGGTGTTGACGGTGATGTTGTGGGGGCCGAGTTCGCGGGCGAGCGCGCGGACGAGTCCTTCCAGGCCGCTTTTCGCGGCGATGTAGCCGGCGAGGTCCACGCGTCCGAGCTGGGTCATGACTGAGGAGACGACGATGACTCGGCCGTAGTCGTTGGCGACGAAGGCTGGTGTGGCGGCGCGGATCGCGGCGGCGTGCGTGACGAGGTTGAGTTCGAGCTGGTCGCGAAGGATGTTGAGGTCCGTCCGGCTCCACGGGATGCGTGGGTATGCGCCGGCGTTGCTGATCAGGACTGCGAGTTGGGTGGCGTGTTGCTCGACGGTGGTACGGAGTGCGGTCTGGGTGTCAGCGGCGGTCAGGTCGCCGGTGACGGTGTGGGTCTGTGCGCCGTGGCGGTGGGCGGCCTCGACGACCGCGTCGAGGTTGGTGTCGTCGTGCAGGTGGGTCAGGACGAGGTCGAAGGCGGCTGACAGCCGGGCGGCGATGGCCGCTCCGATGCCGGTGCCTGCTCCGGTGATGACCGCGATGGGGCGATTCATGAGGGCGGCTCCGCTGGCGTATGAGTGGTGAGTCCGAGGATCTGCTCCAGGTCGGCGTCGGGTGCGTAGAGGTCGGCGAGTAGGCCCAGCGACAGAGCGGCGTCGCGGGGTTCCAGGAGCTGTAGGGGGTAGACGGCGAGGATCCGCATGGCGAGGTACGGGCGTATCCAGGTGAGCAGATCCGTGGCGGCGGAGAGTGCGAGCGGCCGGGCGAGCGTCGTGAGGTATCGGGTGATGGCTTGCTGCCGGGCCGGCGATGGTTGGTGCTGGTAGTCGATGCCGACGGCTCGGTGGGAAAGTCTTCTGAGCCGTACGGTGGGTTCGACAGCTTCGGCGAGTGCTTTCCTGTGGTCGGCGTAGGCGTCGGTGTTGTAGTGCGGGACGAGCCAGGCGCCGTGCAGTCTCTGGTACCAGAGGAAGCAGGCGATCTCGCCGGGGAGGGCGTTGAGGCCTGCGGTGTCGTAGTCGAACCAGACGGGCTGGTTGTCGGTGTCGAGGCCGATGTTGAAGTCGGTGGGGTCGCCCTGGGTCATCGCGGCCCAGACCTGCTCGTTCGGGTGGAAGGCGTCGCGTAGCTCCCCGAGGAGGGCAGGAAGGTCGAGCCGTCGGGGTTGTCCGTTGACCATGAGGGTGGTCTCCCGCAGCTCGGAGGGCCGGAGACCGTCGGCGTCGGCGTCGGCGTCGGCGTCGGCGTCGGCGTCGGTAAGTTTGAGCACGATTGGGTTGTGGCGGTAGTAGTGGTCCAGCCTGCCGCCGGGCTGGGCCCGGTCGCGGTAGAGCTTGCTGTTGGTGCGTGAGGCGGGGACTCGGCAGATGGTCGCGTCGATGGTTCGGCGGTAGTGCCGGAAGGTTGCGTCGAGCCCGCAGTCGAGGTTGGCCGCGCTGCCGGGGCCGGTGGACGTGAGAGCGTCGAGGAGTAGGCCGGTGTCCGGAAGATCGGGTCGGTGGCGGTCGTAGAGGGTGAGGGTCCAGTGCCCGACGCGGTGCTGGGAATGCAGCTTCGGTAGCCGGTAGTGGTTGCGGATCCGGTGGTACCCGGCGACTTCGGCCGCGGCCTCCACGGGGTTCGGGTTCAGCTTGGCGAAGAGGCGGTGTGCGCCGATGTCGAGGTGGAAGGTGCGGTTCATGGTGAAGCGGCGGTAGCGGCCGACGCGGATCATCGAGTCCACCAGCCCGCGCACTGCCCCGCGAAGTCGGCTATGACCTTGGCGGGGATGGCGCGAAGGTCGCTCGCGGTGGACCAGAGAGTGTCGTCGTAGCGGTCCCGCACGGGACACGCGTCGGCGACCGACATCAGGTGCGAGAACGGGGTGGCCACCGCGTGGTGCCCTGCTGATCCGGTGATCCACTTGGCGTAGCCGTGCCGTCCGTAGAGGCCGACCACCTGCGGCTGGGTGCCGTCCCCTCGGATGGTCAGCGCGGCGAGATGGGTCAGGCCGGTGTCGTTGCCGATGACCAGTTCGGCGGCGGCGAACAGATCAATGCACTCGACCGCCGTTGGTCCGTGAAGTACCTCGATCTGCCCGACGGATGCCGGTGGCTGGTGGCCCGGTGGTGTCACCAGGCTGAAGCGCCAGGCGCCCGAGTGGCGGGCCGACAGGCGTTCGGCGAGCGCGCCGAATTTGTCGATGCCGTAGTCCTTGCGGTCGGGGCGACTCGTCGTGGCCACGAAGATCACGTGGAGGGGCTTCGGCGCTGCGACCGACGACCGGAACCTGGGGGACGGGTCATCGGATGCGGGGAGCCTGACTCCGAGGGCTTGCTCGACGTCGAGGTAGTAGCGCATCGGCAGCGCAGCATGGACCTCGACAATGTCGGCGTCGATGAGGTCGAGCAGTGTTGGAGGCGATTCCGGTACCGCGTTGAACTGCAAGGTGTCTTCGCTGCCGAGCGTGCCCAGTTGGTGCCCGTCGCCGCCAGTGACCGTGACTGGAAGGGTGCACCGGGCGATCAGGTCCGCCCGGCTGCCGACGTACTCCAGGGCGCCGAATTGGTCGTGTGTGGCGTCGTGAAGCGCCTGTGCCATGGCGAGGCCGAGTAGCAGGTCGCCGAGTCCGCGAGAGCCGAAGTCGACGCGCCACCCGATTTCCCGAACCGCGTCGAGGCGTGCCCGCCGGGGTGGGGTTTCTCCGTTGGCCCGGCGATACGGCAGGAGCCGGCCGAGCGGCGCCTGTTCACGTCGGACGACGTACCGTCCGCCACGGTGGCACACCGGTTCCTCGGTGAGGGTCACAGCGTTGTCAGTACGCACAGCGGGACCCCATTGCGTTCGAGTAGCTGTCGGCCCTCGCCAGCGGTGTCTTCGACGAGGCAGAGCGCGCCGGTGATGTCGGCGCCGGCCGCGCGAAGCGCCTCGACGAGATTGGCCAGAGTGAGTCCAGTGGTGATCTCGTCGTCCACGATGAGGACGCGCAGTCCTTCGAAGTCGCCGTAGGCGAAGACCTCAAGACGCCGGGCATGCGGCTCGTGGAACACGAGCTTCCCGGGTAGGTCGAGGTTGACCTTCCAGGCGAGCCGATACTGGCTACCACTGGCCCAGGCCACCGCGATTGTCGGCACGATGCCGCCGGCGTCCAGGCCCAGGAGAAGATCGTGCGGCCGATACGCCGGGTGCTCGCACCATCGCTTCCACAAGCTGCGTCCCGTCGCCAGGACCTGTTCCGCGGCCACGTCGGTGCGGATGCCATCAAGGCCGTGGACGACGCGGATCGGACGAGCGGTGTCTCCCACCCCGAGCCGGGTCACCCGATCGGCGTGCAAGACCTCGTCAAAGGCTGTGGTCATTGAAGATCTGATCCTTCCATTTGGGACGTCTTGAATGCGGCCGAGCAGCCGAGCGTGTCGTGGTAGGCGAGGATTTTGGCGGCGGCTCCGCGGACCCGATGGGAGAGGGTTTCGTCCTGTCGCCACCGGTTGCCACTGATCTCGGCGACCGGTGGGAGGTCGATGTCGGCGTCCGGATGGCTGGTGGTGAAGGCGAGACGGACCTCCTCGCTAGCGTCGAGGTCCACCCCGTCGGCACGCAGGATGATCTTCATGATCAGCACGACGTGCTTGTAGACCGCGCGGACATCAGGCTCGGGGTTCGCGGCGAGTCGCCGCAGCACCATCGCCACGAGCGGCAGCTCGCTGCGTGAGGCGCGGTCGTCGGCTGGTGCGTCGAAGGCGTTGAGTACGAGGTCGCTTCGGCGGTAGAGCAGGCCGCAGCCATCGCGGGCTATCTGCCGCACCGCGTGCAGTACCCGGGGTGGGACCAACCCGGCGAGCATCTCCCGGGTGGTGAACGACGACAGTGCGATCTTCTCCCCCGCCGGTCCGCTCCGGGGTACACGCCTGTTCCGGAGCCAGTGCAGCGGCAGCGTGTCGCGTACGACAAGGAGGTCGATGTCGCTCCATCCCGGTTGCCAGCCCTGATGGGCGAGGCTCCCGGTGGCGGCGACGAGCGCAGTCTCAGAATCGGTCAGTTTGGCGACGCAGTCGGCGAGTACCGGTTGCAGGGCATCGGGGATGGCCGTGTCCGCGTGCGGTGGAACCCTTGCCCCGGACCTGGGGTGAACAACTTCCGTGACCGCCCTCTTCAGCGCGGCGAGGCTGTGGCCGTTGTCGATGACCGTGTCGGCGATTGACGCGATGCGGTCTCCGCCCCGGCTTCGCTTGATCGCGTCGCGGGCGGAGAGCGACTGCATGGCCTCGGTGGCGCGCTGCGCGCGAAGCCTGGCCGGGAGGCGGAGGAACACAATCTCGCAGCGCTCACCCCAGATCCTGCGGAGATGTGCCGTGGCGTCGAAGCGGTGCGCGCTTTCTAGGCTGATCCGGTGCGAGCCCGGGTTCAGCGCGGCGAACCGCAGGATCTCCTCTGTGAGCATCTGCGCCTGGGTCAGCTCGTCCCATTCGCGATACGGATCTGCCGCACCGAGCCGATCGGCGGCAAGCTGCATGAGGTAGCC